>NZ_JAERWK010000021.1 GCF_016918035.1 Nakamurella leprariae
GGCACTGACTATCGGTACACTGTTGAGTTCTCAAAGAACGGACACACACCCACTCAGCCCTTCCAGGCCTCGCCGGGGCAACCCGAACAACATTACCAGACCCGAACCACAGCGTCAAACCCGCTGCTTCAGTTCCGGCTCCCTCCGTCTCGTTCCCGGGCGCAGCAGCGCCCCAGTACGATCTGGTGCTTCAGGGATTGTGTTGACCTTCCGGCCGCTCTCGCGTCCCGCGCTGGCAACTCCGAGAACATTACGGGCGGCTGCAACCACTGTCAAACGCCACCGCTCACCCGCGCTGACCTGCACGTTCTCCATCTGACCAAGCACCCCCTGTGCTCCCCACCTGGCTGTATGCCGGAGAGTGACCGCTCGATAACCTTGTGTTGTCGATCGAACTCGCGGGATCACTCCGATCCCGGGGCGGTCGCTGCCCGATCGGGGGAAGTCATGACCTGGCTGTTGCTGGCCGGCGCCATCGTCGCCGAGGTCACCGCCACGGTGTCGCTCAAGCTGTCCGACGGGTTCAGTCGGTGGCTGCCCACCGTCCTGGTCGTCATCGGGTACATCACCGCCTTCGTGTGCCTGGCCATGGCCCTGAAGCGCGGCATGCCGCTGGGGATCGCCTACGGGGTGTGGGCGGCGTGCGGGGTGGCCCTGGTCGCCATCGTCGGCGCGGTCTTCCTGAACGAGCCACTGTCCCTGGTGCAGGTCGGCGGGCTCGCCCTCATCGCCGGCGGGGTGCTCGCCCTCGAGCTGGGCGCCAGCCACCCCTCGTCCTGACCGGACCGCGGGCATGCCCGTCCCGTCCGACGGACGGTGCCGTCCTCGCGGCACGCGGTCGAGACGGGTCAGCTGCTGCACGGTGGGTGACCTGGAGATCTGCTGTCCGAGCCGGGGTGGCGGCCGGCACCGTGCAACCTCCGGCGCACCGTGCCCCGTCCCACTCCCATGACCGCATCCCGACTGTCCCGGCGCGACCTGCTGCTCACTGCGATGCTCGCCACCGGCGGCGCGCTGGTCGGCGGCCTGGCCGGGTGCGGGCGCACTGATCCGGCGCCCGACCCCACCGCCGGCAGCACGACCCCCACCACGACGACCGGCGCGCCGGTGGTGGCGGCCGGTCTGGTCGAGACCCTCAGCGGGACCCGGCCCCGCGCCGCCGGAGATCCGGCGGCGGCGCAGCCCGCGCTGGCCGGCTTCGGCGCTGCGATGTTGCGCGCCGTGGTGCAGTCGGACCCGGCCGCGTCCACGGTCATCAGCCCGTACTCGCTGTACTCGGTGCTGGCCATGGTCCGGGCGGGCGCCGACGGTCAGACCGCGACCCAGCTCGACCAGTTGCTCCATCTGGACGGCGAGCAGCAGGGCGCGGCCATGACGGCAGTCGATGCGGGCGTCGCCGCCGCACTCGACTCGGCCCGTCAGGCCGCGCCCGACGATCCGGACGGCGTGCTGGTGGAGACGGCTGACCAGTCCTGGCTCCAGCGCGGGTTCGACGTCCGCCCGGCTTTCCTCGATGCGTTGGCCAGCCGGTTCGGCGCCGATGCGGTCAGCGCCGACTTCACCGCCGATCCCGAGGCCGTCCGGGCCGCCGTCAACGGCTGGGTCGCCGAGCGCACCCGCGACCTCATCCCCGAACTGTTCCCGAACGGTTCGATCACCGACGCCACCCGGGTGGCCCTGGTCAACGCGCTGTACCTCAAGGCCGCATGGGCCAAACCGTTCCGGGCGCCGGTGGACGGCGACTTCACCACCGCGAGCGGCGAGGCCGTGACGGTGCCGGTGATGACCAGCGAGCGCACCGTCGCCGGCGTGGCCGGGTCCGGGTGGCGGTCGGCCACCATCCCCTACCTCGGCGCCGGACTGGCCATGACGCTGCTGGTGCCGGACGCCGGCACCTTCGACGCCACGCTCGCCGGGCTCGACGCGGCCACCATCGCGGCGGCGGCCGCGGCCGACACCACCTCGGCCGCCCAGTGGACGCTGACCATGCCGACCTTCGCGATCGCGAGCACCCCCGACGTGCAGGCGGCCGCGCAGGCCGGTGGCGTGACCGACCTGTTCGACGCGACCACCGTCGACCTGTCGGGCATCGCGGGCGCCCCGGGCGACCTGGTCGTCGACGCCTTCCTGCACCAGGCGGTGATCTCGGTCGACGAGCACGGCACGGAAGCCGCTGCGGCGACCGGGGTCTCGATCGGCGTGACGTCGGCCGCCCCCGGTGAGCCGCTGGTGGTCGATCGGCCGTTCCTGTTCTGGATCGCCGACACCACCACCGGCGCGCCCCTGTTCCTCGGCACCGTCACCGACCCGCGGAGCTGACCGGGTCGTCCTGGGCCGAGCCGGTCAGCCGGGAACGCTGTCCTCGAGCGGGAACTCGATCCGCACCCCGAGCAGCCGGACCGGCCGGCCGGACTCGAACCGGTCGAGCACCCGCAGCGCGAGCTCGACGACCGCGTCCGGGTCGGTGGTCGGGGCGGGCAGTCTGCTGATCAGCGACCGGGTGAAGAAGGACGACGTCCGGACCGTCACGCCCACCCGGGCGGCCCGCCGTCCCTCGCCGAACACCTCGGCGGCCACCTCCCGGGCCAGCCGCGCCACCTGCGACCGGACCTCGTCCGGCTCGGTCAGGTCGGCGGCGAAGGTGACCTGGTGGCCGCGGGACCGCGGGTCCCGGGGTGTGGGCACCACCGTGGTGCCGACCTCACCCGCGCCGGTGGCCCCCAGCCGTGGACCGGTGGTCGGCCCGAACCAGCCGGCCAGCACGGCCGGATCGGCGTCGGCCAGGTCGCGGACGGTGAGCAGCTCGTGGGCGGCCAGCCGCGCCGCGGTCCGCGTCCCGATGCCCCAGAGGGCATCGGTCCGTCGCTCGCCCATGACCGGCAGCCAGGTGTCGGCGGTCAGCGCGGCCACGCCGTCCGGCTTGCCGAACGACGTGGCCGTCTTGGCCCGCAGTTTGGTGTCACCGATGCCGACCGAGCAGGTCAGCCCGGTCCGTTCCCGCACCGTCGCCCGGACGGCCGTCGCCACCGCGGCGGGGTCGCTGGTGTGCACACCGACGAACGCCTCGTCCCAGCCCCACGCCTCGACGACCACGGGTCCGTCGGCGACCACCGATCGCAGCGCGGTCATCACCGCCTCGGAGGCCAGTTCACAGCTGGTCTGGTCGACCGGTAGCCACACCGCGTCCGGACACCGGCGATGCGCCGTGCGCAACGGCATCCCGGAGCGGACGCCGTGCGCCCGGGCCTCGTAGGACGCGCAGGTGACCACGGTCCGCGGCTGGGTCGGGTCGCCGGCGCCGCCGACCACCACCGGCACGCCGACCAGCTCCGGGCGCCGCAGCCGCTCGACCGTCACCTGGAACTGGTCGAGGTCGACATGCAGGATCCAGGTGGTCCGACGTCCGGCCAGCCCGGCCACGTCTCGCGGGGACGGCACCGGGATCGGGGCGGCGACGGTCACCGCCCCATGCTCCGGCCCACGCGCCCGGACCGCCACCGTGACCCGGGGACCGGAGCCCTCCCGTACCCTCCGCCGGTGACCCTGCTCAAGTCGCTGCTGCTGTTCGTGGTGGCCGCCGTGGCCGAGATCGGCGGCGCTTGGCTCATCTGGCAGGGCGTCCGTGAACACCGCGGGCTGCTGTGGATCGGCGGCGGGGTCATCGCGCTGGGCCTCTACGGCTTCGTGGCCACCCTGCAGCCCGATGCGAACTTCGGCCGCATCCTGGCCGCCTACGGCGGCGTCTTCGTGGCCGGGTCACTGGCCTGGGCGATGGTGGTCGACAAGTTCCGCCCGGACCGGTGGGACGTCATCGGCGCGCTGGTCTGCCTGTTCGGCGTGGCCGTGATCATGTACGCGCCACGCAGCGCCTGATCGGTCGCGTCCGACCCCGGCGATCGGCTGTCCCGGGTCCGGTGCTTGGGTGCTGACCATGTCCGACGCGCTCACCGCTGAGACCGTGACCCTGCCCGGCGCCGACGGCGACCTCATCGAGGCCTACCTGGCCAGACCGGCCGGAACGACCCGCCGCGGTGGGGTCGTGGTCATCCACCACATGCCCGGGTGGGACCGGGGCATGAAGGAGATCACCCGCCGGTTCGCCGAACTCGGCTACGACGCCATCTGCCCGAACCTGTACGTCCGAGAGGCGCCCGGCGCGGCGCCGGACGACGCCGCGGCCACCGCTCGTGCCTCCGGCGGCGTCCCGGACGCCCGGCTGGTCGGCGACGTGGCCGGCGCAGCCGCCCACCTGCGGGCGCTGCCGACGTCGAACGGCCGGGTCGGGGTGATCGGGTACTGCTCGGGTGGCCGCCAGACCGTCCTGGCTGCCTGCCATCTCGACGTCGACGCCGCCGTCGACTGCTACGGCGCGTTCGTGACCGGGACCCCGCCGGAGGGCTTCCCGCTGCAGGTGGGGAACCTGGTCGACCAGCTGCCCGAGCTGCGCACCCCGCTGCTCGGGCTGTTCGGCAACGAGGACCGCTACCCCTCGCCCGACGACGTCGACGAGTTGGAGCGACTGCTCACCGCGCACGGCAAGACCTTCGAGTTCCACCGCTACGACGACGCCGGCCACGCGTTCTTCTCCAACGACCGTCCGTCCTACCGCGTCCACGCGGCCAACGACGGCTGGGAACGCGTCGCCGCCTTCTTCACCACCCACCTCGGGACACCGCGCACCACCGACCCCGCCGGGAGCTGACATGTGCACCTACGCCACGATCCGGACCGAGATCGACGGCAGCGCCAAGGGTCCGGGGTCGTCCTGGACCCACGTCACCGACGCGACGGTCTACTTCGACCACCCGGTGCACGCCGCGGCCGAGCACACGCTGAACATCGACTTCGTCGACCCCGCCCGCGGGCCCGGGTCACGGGTCGCGGTCGAACTGACGGCCGCGTCCGCGCGGGAGCTGGTCCGGGCCATCGAGGGCGCACTGGCCTCGGCCCCGGCCGAGCTCACCGTCTGATCGCGACCTGATCCCTTCCCGATCCGGCGCCGGCCCACCGATGAGTTGCCCTCGACCGCTCGGTCGACCCCGCTGACCGCCCCCGGAGCAGGAAGCAGGCATCCCGATGCGCCCTCTGATCGTCACCGAGTTCGTCAGCCTCGACGGCGTGATCGACTCCCCCGGCGGGGGCTCGTACCCGCACGCCGGCTGGACGTTCCAGGACATCGAGTTCGACGAGGCGGCGTACGAGATCAAAGGTCGCGAGCAGCAGGAGGCCGGCGCCCTGCTGCTCGGCCGGATCAGCTACGACGAGTTCGCGCCCGTCTGGCCGACCATGGACGAGTTCGCCGAGTACAACGCCATGCCCAAGTACGTCGTGTCCAGCACGCTCACCGGCCCGACCTGGAACAACACCTCGGTGCTGCGGAGTCTGGAGGAGGTGGCCGCCCTCAAGGAGCAGGACGGCCAGGGCAGCATCCTGGTCCACGGCAGTGCCACCCTGGTCCAGGGTCTCGCCGCGGCCGGCCTGGTCGACCGGTACCACCTGCTGGAGTTCCCGGTGCTGCTGGGCAGCGGCCGACGCCTGTGGGCGAACGCCGACGCACCCAAGACCTCGCTGCGACTGGTCGAGTCCGCCTCCTACGGCAACGGCATCCGGCTCGCGGTGTACGACGTGATCCGCTGACGTCCGGGCGACCCGGGAGCGACAACGCCCCCGGGTCGCGCGGTCATCGCTTGACGCTGGCCAGCAGGAGCTGGGCGACGTCGAGGACCTCGACGTCCTCGGCGGTGCTGGTTGTCACAGTGGTGCCGCCCGTGCTGGTTTCAGGCGCGGGTTGGCTCTGCCGGGCGGTGAGGCCGTCGGTGAGCATGACGCGGCAGAACGGGCAGCCGGTGGCGATCGCTCCACCCTGAGCCTTCCCGCCATCCGCGCCTGCCAGGGTGGTGAGGGCTTCGTCAGTACGTTCCAGGTTGACCCGCTTGCCGATCTTCTCCTCCATCCACATGCGGGCGCCGCCGGCGCCGCAGCACAGGGCGCGTTGGGAGTTGCGGGGCATCTCGGCCAGTTGCAGGTTCGAGGCCTGCAGCAGCTCCCGGGGCGGGGCGTAGACGCCGTTGTGCCGGCCCAGGTAGCAGGGGTCGTGGTACGTGACGTTCCGACCCGGAGCCTCGTCCGGGCGGCGCTGCGGCACCAGGCGCTTCTCGCGCACCAGCCGGTTCAGCAGCTGGGTGTGGTGGATGACCTCGTAGTTCCCGCCCAGCTGCGGGTACTCGTTCCCGAGGGTGTTCAGGCAGTGCGGGCAGGTCGTCACGATCTTCTTCGTGGGCCGGTCGCCGAACGCGGTGTTGATGGTCTCGACGGTCTCGGCGGCCATCATCTGGAACAGGAACTCGTTGCCGGCCCGGCGGGCCGGATCCCCGGTGCACGTCTCCGCCGTGCCCAGCACCGCGTAGCCCACGGCCGCGGTGTGCAGCAGCTCGGCGGTGGCCCGGATGGTCCGCCGGGCCCGGTCGTCGAACGCGCCCGCGCAGCCGATGAAGAACAGGTACTCGTGATCGTCATCGATCACGTCCTGGACCACCGGCACCTCGAACGGCAGGTCCTTGGCCCAGTCCATCCGGGACGTCTGGTTCTGCCCCCACGGGTTGCCCTTGTTCTCCAGGTTCCGGAACAACCCGCCCAGCTCGGTGGGGAACTCGGACTCGATCATCACCTGGAAGCGGCGCATGTCCACGATGTGATCGACGTGCTCGATGTCCACCGGGCACTGCTGCACGCACGCCCCACAGGTCGTGCAGTCCCACAACACCTCCGGGTCGATGATCCCGCCCGTCGCGCGGCCCAGCTCGTCGAACTCGGCCGGCCCGACCAGCGGCCGCCCCGCCTCCAGCACCGCCAGCGGATCCGAGTGCGCCAACGCCGCCAGATCCGCCTCGGACAGTTTCTCCTCGCCCTCGGCGGTGAGCCCACCGCCCGCGGCCAGGTACGGGGCCTTGGCGTGGGCGTGGTCGCGCAACGCCAGCACCAGCAGCTTCGGTGACAGTGGCTTGGCCGTGTTCCACGCCGGGCACTGCGACTGACACCGCCCGCACTCGGTGCAGGTGGAGAAGTCCAGCCAGCCCTTCCAGGAGAAGTCCTCGACCTTCCCGGCGCCGAAGGTGTCGGTCTCCGGGTCGGCCTCCTGAAGGTCCAGCACCTGCCCGTTCGACATCATCGGCTTGAGCCCGCCCAGGGCGGTCCGCTCCGGTTGCCGCTTGAAGTAGATGTTGAAGAAGGCCAGGAACCGGTGCCAGGCCACGCCCATGGTGATGTTCTGCCCGATCACCAACGCCCACGCCATCGACACCGCCACCTTGACCAACGCGATCAGCGTGATCGCGGCCAACGCGAACCCACCGCCGGGCAACCACGAACCGAGCCAGGTCGACACCGGCGCCGCCCACGTCGGGAACGGCAGGAACCCCGCCGCCGACTCGAACCCGCGGATGGCCAGGATGCACACCGCGATCACCGCGATCACGGTCTCCACGAAGTACGCCTGAGCGAAGTTCGACCCCGCGAACCGTGAGCGCAGTCCGGCCCGGCGCGGGTGCGCCCGCTGCCGCACCACGATCAGGTACCCGATCCCCAGCAACGTGAGCACCGCCACCAGCTCGACCAGCAGCCCGTACCAGGCCTGATGACCCAGCCACGGGATCTCGAACCGCGGATTCCACGTCTGCCCGGCCGCCTGCACCAGGGTCAGCACCAGCGCCCCGAAGCCGACCATCACCAGCCAGTGCGCGGCACCGACCACACCCCACTGCAGCATCCGGGTGTGCGCACCCACCTCGACCAGCACGGCCTTGAGCCGCTGCCCCGGCCGATCGGTCCGGGTCGGATCCGGCGCGCCCAACCGCAGCGTCCGCCAGATCCGCAGCGCGGCCCGACCCAGCCACCCGAACCCGGCCACCAGCAGCAGCACCGCCACCGGACCGCACACCCACTGCAGCGCGGACACTCGCGAGCCTCCAGTCCCGTGGCGGATCGCGGACGTCCGGACCGGCGCCGCCACGGCTGGGCCCGGTCGGGTCCCCCGGCGGCGATCGACCAGCGGTGACGCCGTCCGGCGTCGTCGGGACCGATCTCGGGAGGACGGGTCGAGGTTAACCGCGCACCGGCCGCCACCAGCACGATCGCCGTCGGGTGAGCCGACCGAGTCACCACGCACGGCCGCCGGAGATCCTTCTGGCCGCGACACGTTCGCACGTCCGAACGGTCGGTAGCACATCCACACAGGGGGCGGAAACCGGCATCGTTCCTGTTCAAGGGTTCACAGACGTTCTTGACAAGCTTCCTACGAAGCGCTGAACATGTCGTCCGACCGACCAGTCGGTTCTGTTGTCCCGGGCGCCGCCGCCGGTCGTCGGCGCCCGTCCCGACGACAGCCGTGTCCATGCGTCCACCCAGCCCGACCGGGCTCCCGTCAGGCCTGCCGCACCGGTCGACCCCGGTCAGCGCCCCGAACCTGCAGCGCCGATCCGCGGCCTGCCGGCCCGCCGTGACCGTCCAACGGAGGATGATCAATGAGCCTCGCTGAACTACCACCCGCCCTCCGCAACGTGGGGGCCGGCAAACGCCGGTGGGTGCTGATCACGGTCCTGTGGACCAACTTCGGCGTCTGGCTCGACAGCGCGAAGACCAGCCTGCTCACCCCGTACTGGGCCGGGGACCTGGGGCTTGACGCTGCGCAGATCGCCGACGTCTCCTCGGCCTACCTGCTCGGCTACTTCCCGACGCTGTTCGTGGCCGGCTTCCTGGCCGACCGCATCGGCCCCAAGAAGATGCTGATCATCTGTCTGACCGGCGTCACCGTCATGGGCTTCACCATGGCCGCGGTCCAGACCTACAACGAGATGTACGTCCGGAACCTGATCTTCGGCATCTTCTTCGGCTTCCTGTGGGCGCCGTGCCAGCGGATGCTCGCCGTGTGGTTCCCGGTCTTCGACACGCCTCGGGTGACCGCCCTGTGGGTCGGCTCGCAGATGATCACCGCGATCGTCGCGCCGCTCATCGCCCTGCCCATCGCGATCAACATCGACTGGCGCTGGTCGTTCGTGGTCATCTCGCTCATCGGCCTGCCCGCGCTGTTCCTGCTGATCTTCAAGACCAGTGACGTCCCGTCCCGGCTCAAGGGCATCAGCCAGGCCGAGGTCGAGCTGATCAACTTCGGCCGGTCCGAGGAAGCCCAGGCCAAGTTGCCGACGCGGGAGATCCTCGCGTTCTTCAAGCGCCCGTCGATCATCGCGATGTGCATCGCCGCCGGCCTGGCCACCACCCCGACCTGGTTGATCGGCACCTGGAGCTCCTACGGCGTCATCACTCTCGGCGGCGTGGACGGCAACATGTTCACCTACGTCGCGCCGCTGGCCTCGCTCATCCCCGTCGCGTACACGTTCCTGCACGGCAAGGCCGTCAACACGATCTTCAAGGGCCGGCTCAAGCCGCCGATGCTGCTGGGCGTCGGCATCGCCGCGCTGGGCTACCTGCTGGCGGCCGTCCTGGACGTCCCGTGGTTCCTGTGGCTGCTGTTCATCAGTGCCTTCGGGTTCATGTCGAACCCGCTGTTCTGGGGATCGCTGAACACTTACTGGGTCCGCGCCGCCCGCCCCGAGGCCACCGGCACCTTGAACGGCATCGCCGCGGGCCTGCAGGTGGCGTTCGGCTACGTCCTGGTCAAGGTCAGCGCCGAGTGGTTGGACCCGAACAAGCAGGGTCTGGGCCAGATCAGCACCATCTGGCTGGTCGGCGCGGCCGTCTTCGCCGCCGCCGCCATCCCGGTCCTCTTCGTCAAGGAACCGAAGTCGGACGGCAAGGACCTGCCGACCGGTCCCGCCGCCGGTGCCGCGGTGCACTGACCGTCCGCACGACGGCTCGGCCCGCATGATCTCGGCCGGTCCGGTGGTCCTCGAGACCGCCGGGCCGGCCGTTCCGCGGTCCGGGCCGGATCAGCCCGGCGGATCCGGCGCCGCGCTCAGGCCGACGGACGCCGGGTGTCGTCGCGGCGGAAGTTCAGGTGGGCCCGGGACGGCGTCGGCCCGCGCTGCCCCTGGTAGCGGGAGCCGTACTCGGCCGAACCGTACGGGTGCAGCGATGGGGAGGTCAGCCGGAACAGGCAGAGCTGCCCGATCTTCATCCCCGGCCACAGGGTGATCGGCAGGTTGGCCACGTTGGACAGTTCGAGCGTGATGTGGCCGCTGAACCCCGGATCGATGAAGCCGGCGGTCGAGTGGGTGAGCAGCCCGAGCCGGCCCAGCGACGACTTGCCCTCCAGCCGGCCGGCCAGCCGGTCGGACAGCGAAACCAGCTCGAAGGTCGAGCCGAGCACGAACTCGCCGGGGTGGAGCACGAACGCGTCGTCGCCGGCCACCTCGACCAGGCTGGTCAGATCGTCCTGCTGCACCTGCGGGTCGATGTGGGTGTAGCGGGAGTTGTTGAACACCCGGAAGAACCGGTCGAGCCGGACGTCGATGCTCGACGGCTGCACCAGCGTCGCGTCGAACGGATCGAGGGCCAACCCGCCGGCCTCGATCTCGGTGAGCAGGTCCCGGTCCGACAGCAGCATGCGCGTGAGGGTATCCGCGCAGGTCGCGCCGAGACGAACCGCCCGATCCGGGGGCCCGGGAGTCCCACCGCAGCGGCCGGCCGGACCGTGGGGTTGGATGGTCGGCGAGTGGGACGGGGCGTTCCGCGTCGCCGACGCAGTCGACGCCCCCGTGGACGGAGGGACACACCATGAGCACACCGAACCCGGCACCGGAGCCGACCGGCCCCACCCCGACCGATCCCGACGACGACGCGGTGCCGAACCCGGAGACCGGCGTCGGCATCGGCGCGGACGAGGGTGACACCTTCGAGCCCGAGGAGACCGGCGCGCCCGCCGACGAGAGCTGACCACACCCCGGCCGCCCGTGGGTCGGGAGCGGCCGCGGGGCGCGGACCGCGCCCGGCGTCGGGTAACATTCCCGGCACTGCGGGCGTAGTTCAGTGGTAGAACTTCAGCTTCCCAAGCTGATAGCGCGAGTTCGATTCTCGTCGCCCGCTCGTTCCGGAGCCCCGGTCCCTCCCTCGGAGGGCCGGGGCTCCGTCCGTTGCAGGGGTCCGTTGCAGGGGTCCGTTGCGGGGCTGACCGCGCCGAGCCCGATCCGACGCCGTGTCCGGTCCTGAGCGCGTCGCCGACCCGGCGCGGCATCGGTGGTCGGTCACACTCGGTCGGTGGAGACCCTGATCTACGCGCTCGTCGCCGTGCCGTACGCCTGGCTCGTCGCCGTCCTGACCCGCCGCTGGCTTGGTCGTCCGGTCGGCCGGATCCGGGCCGCCGTCGTCGGGCTGGCCGCGTTCGCCGCCAGCGTGCTGTTCACCGAGTCGACCAGCCGGGCCGCCGGCCTGGTCGACGCCGATGGCGAACGCGCGGTGCCGCTGGCCGTCACATGGGCGTTCTCGCTGCTGGCCTTCGGCTGGGTGCTGGCCATCGGCATCGCCGTCCTGGTGACGCTGGAGGCGCTGTGGCCGAGCCACCGGTGGGCCAACCCGCTGACCGCGTACCGGTCGTTGCAGCGACGGAACCGCCGCACCCGCCGCTACCTCGACATCCTGCGCATCGGTTCGCGGCACGGGCTCGGCCAGATCATGCACGGCCACACCAACGACCCGTCGCTGAGCGCACCGGAACAGCGGGCGGCGGCCGTGGTGCGGGCCATCAACGAGGCCGGCGTCACCTTCGTCAAGCTCGGCCAGCTCATCTCCACCCGCCGCGACCTGCTGCCCGAGCCGTACCTCTCCGCCCTGGCGTCGCTGCAGACCCGGGCCGCGCCGCTCCCGTGGCCGGAGGTCCAGGCCGCCGTGGAGCGGGAGATCGGCGGCCCGCTGGACACCCTGTACGCCGAGGTCGACCCGGACCCGCTGGCGGCCGCGTCGGTGGCCCAGGTGCACACCGGCACCCTGCTGGACGGCACTCCGGTGGTGCTCAAGGTGCAGCGGCCGGCCGCCCGGGCCCAGGTCGAGGCGGACGTGGACATCGTGATGCGGATCGCCCGCCGGCTGGAGAACCGCACCAGCTGGGGCCGCGACTTCCGCACCGTCGACCTGGCCGAGACGTTCACCAGCTCGCTGCGCGAGGAGCTGGACTACCGGGTCGAGGCCGGCAACATGGACATGCTCGCGACCGCGCAGCGCCGCAGCGGGGCGGGCGTGACCGTGCCGGCGGTCTTCCCGCAGGCGAGCTCCCGCCGACTGCTGACCATGGAGCGGGTGGAGGGCACGCCGCTGGTCTCGGCCGGGGCGCTGCTCGCCGAGATGCCGATGGAACAGCGCACCGCCATGGCCCGCGAGCTGCTCCGCACCGTGCTCGACCAGGTGCTGGTGCACGGCGTGTTCCACGCCGACCTGCACCCCGGCAACGTCCTGGTCCGGCCGGGCGGCACGCTCGGGCTGATCGACTTCGGCGCGGTCGGGATCATGGAACGCAGCCTGCGGGACGTGGTGGCCGGACTGCTGCTGGCGGTGGGTCAGGAGGACGACATCGCCGCCACCGACCTGCTGCTGTTGGCCGTGGACACCCCCGAGGACACCGACGTCGAGGCGCTGCGGCGCGGGGTGGGCGCAGTGCTGACCACGGTGTCCCTGCGCTCCGGGGCCGGAGTGTCGATCTTCGCGGCCATGCTCGACGTCATCCGTACGCACCGGGTCTCCGTGCCGCCGGCCCTGGGGCTGGCGCTGCGGACCCTGCTCGCCCTGGAGGGCTGCCTGCGGCTGCTGGACCCGGAGTACTCGTTCGTGGACGGTGCCCTGGACCTGGTGCCGGCGGTGTTCCGGCAGAAGCTGGGACCGGCCCGGCTCGCCTCCCAGGTCCCCACCCAGGCCGCGGTGCTGGGCGCGATGACCCGCCGCACCCCGGCGCAGCTGCAGGACTTCGTCGGTCAGCTGCTCGGTGGCCGGCTCGGGTTCCGGGTCAACCTGCTGGAGGACGAGAAGGAACGCAGCTGGATCAGCGCCCTGGTCGCCGAGACGGTGGGGGCGGTGGCTGCGGTGGTGCTGCTGCTGGTGGCTGCGGTGCTGGCCGCCAGCGACACCGGCCCGCTCATCACCTCGCAGGTGAGCGCGCTGTCGTTCATCGGTGCGGTGATCGGGCTCGGTGGGTTCCTGCTGCTGCTCCGGTCCATCCGCCGCATGTGGGACATGCGGTCCCCCTGAACGCATCGCCGGTGATCATCCGGCGCGCACCCGCGACGACTCACCGTGCTCCCACCGCCGGCTGCCCAGACCGATCGCGGCGGAGCCGGGGGGCCTGCCGCGGGAAGGGGCCGGCATGCCGGGCGCAGCAGCCGGACGCGGTCCGAGGCGGATCCTCGGCGACCACACCAAGTGGCGGATCCGGACGTCGGGATCCCCAGCCGGCCGGTCGCTGACGCCGGGTCAACCGGACGCCGCGCCCGCTCCGGCCGTCGGGTCGGGTTCCTCGACCACGGTGAGGTCGAGGAACTGCTGCACGTCGATGACGCCGAGCACCACCCGGGCCGGCGCCGGGATGCCGGCCCGGGTGCGGTCGACGACCAGCCGCGGATCGGTCAACGTGATCGTGCGACCGCGATGCACCACGGTGCACCCGCCGGCGGCGAGCACGTTGCGGACCCAGTCGGCGTCGGCGCCGTAGGTGAGTGCGATCCGGTACGCGGTCGGTCTGGTCGGAGCCCGCGCTCCCTCGTCCCTCGCTCGCGCGACTCCTCCGGTCGGTCTGGTCGCAGCCCGCGCTCCCTCGTCCCTCGCTCGCACGACTCCTCCGGTCGGTCTGGTCGCAGCCCGCGCTCCCTCGTCCCTCGCTCGCACGACTCCTCCGGTCGGTCTGGTCGCAGCCCGCGCTCCCTCGTCCCTCGCTCGCGCGACTCCTCCGGTCGGTCTGGTCGGAGCCCGCGCTCCCTCGTCCCTCGCTCGCGCGACTCCTCCGTCACCGAACGCGAAGAGGTTGATCGGCGTCCGGAACTCCCGCCCCGACCGGCGGCCCCGGTGCGTCAACAGCCCGAAGCCGGGCAGGGTCGGCGACACTCGACGCATCAGCTTGTTGAGTCCGACCCGGTTGGCCCGGGCCAGCGCGCGCGGCAACGGCATGGCGGCTCCTCGGCTCACCGGCGGCACTACGCCGGTTCAGAGCACGATGCTGCCCAGGTCGGTGCGCCGCCGCCACCCCGCCGGCGCTCGCCACTCCCGCCCCGCCACGACGGCAGCGGCACCGCCTCGCCCGTCAGGAACGACGGGTCGTGCCGCTGCGCGTCGGACGAGGTCGGGGCGCAAGTCATGGCGTCGACCCCAGTGACGGGGGACGACAGTCACGCGGGGATGCGCTCGGCCCGATCGGTGACCGCGCCGGTCGTCCCCTCGTCCGAGGGCTCGCCGGTGCCCCGGCCCGCCGGCAGCAACAGGCCGACCAGCATGGCCAGCGCGACCGCGGCCGCGCCGACCAGGACGGCGGGGCGGGCCGCGTCGACGTAGCCGGTCGGGGTCAGCTCGCCGCCGGCCCCGGTGAACACCGCGGTCAACACGGCGATGCCGAGCGCGACGCCGACCTCGCGGAGCATGCTGTTGGTGCCGGAGGCCTTGGCGTGGTCCACCGTCGGCAGGCCGGCCAGCACCACCGTGGACGCCGGCGCGAAGATCAGCCCCATGCCCACCCCGGCCATCACGAACCCGGGCAGCATGGAGACGAAGGTCTGGTCGGGCGTCAGCGTGATGCCGATCCAGCCGATGCCCGCGGCCAACAGGGCGGTGCCGCCGACGATGAGCGCCCGGGTCCCGACCCGTGGGGCCAGCAGCCCGGCCAGCGGGGCCACCACCATCGGCGCCATCGTCCACGGCATGGTCATCACGCCCGCCTCCAACGGCGAGCGGCCCTGCACCACCTGCAGGAACTGGATCAGGATGAACACCGCGCCGAACGCGCCGAAGGAGAAGGCCAGACCGACGACGTTGACCACGCTGAAGCCACGGTTGCGGAACAGCCGCAGCGGCAGCACCGGAGCGTCGGTACGGGTCTGTCGGCGCAGGAACGCACCGAGCAGCACCATGCCGCCGATCAGGGCGACCAGCACCTCGGCGCTGGTCCAGCCCGCCTCGTTGCCGCGCACGATGCCGTAGACCAGGCCCAGCACGCCGACCCCGGCCAGCAGCACGCCCAGCAGGTCGGCCCGGACCCGCTCGCCGAAGGTGTTGGGCAGCGCGCCGGCGGCCAGCACCGCGCCGAGCACGCCGATCGGCACGTTGATCCAGAAGATGGCCTGCCAGCTCCAGCCCTCGACCACGGCGCCGCCGATGAGCGGGCCGAGTGCCACCCCGAGCCCTGAGACTCCACCCCAGATGCCGATGGCCAGCGCCCGCAGCCGCGGCGGGACCGACTCCGCCAGCAGGGTCAGCGACAACGGCATGATCATCGCTGCGCCGGCGCCCTGCACGGCCCGGGCGGCGATGAGTGTGCCGGGATCGGCGGCCAGCGCGCACCAGGCGGACGCCGCGGTGAAGAGCACGATGCCGGCGACGAAGAGCCGGCGGCGGCCGAATCGGTCCCCGAGGGTGACCGCGAGCAGCATGAGCGACGCGAAGCTCAGCGTGTAGGCGTTGGTGATCCACTGCAGGTCCTCGACCTGGGCCCCGAGATCGAGATGGATGACGGGCAGCGCGCTGGTCACCACCAGGTTGTCCAGCGTGGCCATGAACATCGGCACGGACGCGGCCAGCACGGCCATCCAGACCGGCACGACGAAGCGGCGGGACGGGCCGGCGCCGCCGCGCGCGGGGGCCGGCGGGTCGGCCGGCTCGAGGGACGTCGTCATGGTCGGGAACCTCCGGAGGCGGGACGGCAGTTTTCGGTAGTCATCGACTGATCACTTCCGCCGTCGGACGCTAGTCATCGACTGATAACCTGTCAACGTGTCCGCTCCCCGCACCCGCATCCCGGCCGCCGAACGTCGTGAGCAGATCCTCGACGTGGCGGCAGACCTGTTCGGCAGCAACGGGTTCACCGCCACGACCACCGATCAGGTGGCTCGGGCGGCGGGCATCAGCCAGCCCTACGTGATCCGGGTGTTCGGGTCCAAGGACGAACTGGTCCGCGCCACCGTGGCCCGGGCCGGTGATCGGGTGATGGCCGCGTTCCGGGCGGTCGTCGACGAGGCGGACGGCATCAGCGGGGACGAACTGGCCCACCGACTGGGCGAGGCGTACGTCGATCTCATCGCCGACCGCGGACTGCTGCGGGTGCTCATGCAGGCGTTCCTGGCCGGAGCCGATCCCGCGGTGGGGCCAACGGCACGGCACTGCTTCCTGAAGATCGCCGGCTTCATGCGCGACGCCGCCGGGATGTCCGCGGACCAGGTCGTCGGCTTCCTGGCCCACGGCATGCTCCTGAACACCCTGCTCGGCCTGGACCTCCCGGCCGCGACCGACAGCGGGACGCCCGACGACACGCTCGCCGCCTGGCTGGTCCAGTGCGCGCTGGGGCACAAGGCCGACCTGCTGCTGCGGCAGTCACCGTGACGGTCACCCGTGGGCGTGAACCGGACGATCAGGACGCAGCGGACGCGGCTGTTGATCTCCACTCCGCCCGGGTCAGCGCCGGCAGCACCACCGGTCCCACCACGACGTCCGGGACGGCGAATGCGACGGCCTCGTCCGATCGCGTCCATGTCCGAGCCGCTCAGCGCCACGGTGGTCGCCCACGAGGTGCCCCGCGGGCACGGTCCAACTGGGGCCACCTGGTGGTCGAGCACCTGCCATGGTTCGCGCTCGCCGACCTGGTTCACCGAGCACGTCACCATCGGCGACCGGTAGTCGCACCGGCAAGGCTGCCCGAGCACGAGGCGACAACGCTCGAGGACATGGGGTACGACCAGCAGCAGATCCTCGAACGTCTCCGGTCCGAGCCGCTCCAGGCGTTCCGGGACTCGGAGGCCTCCACCAACTTCGGGCTCACCGCCGCGGACGAGTCGGTGGCCGCGGCAGCGCCGGCGGTCACCGTCGAGTACTTCGACGAGGACGGCCTCGGCGCCTTCGCGCGCTGACCTGCGCCTGGCCCGGACCGTCGGCGGTCCGGGCCAGGATGGGGTCGATGTCCGCCGCTGCTGGAACCGCGCCCGACCGGTGGTCGGTGACCGCCCTCGTTCCCGGTCCCCCCGGGCAGTGGTGGTGGCAGCGGCTGGACGAGGGCGGCACCCCGGTCGGACCGGTCAGCACCGCCGACGTTCGGGCGCTCACCGGGATCGCCGACACCACCCCGTCCGGGCACCGGTGGCTGGTGGAGCGGGCGGACCGCACCTGTCCCCCGCTGGTCGCGGCCGGGCTCCGGCTGTCGCGGATGCACGACGTGGTGGCGACCGAGCGCATCCTGCTCGGCCGCACACTGCGGCACGGCGAACCCGCGTCGGTGGCCGCGGTGCTGGCCCGCCGGGACGGGACGTCCGTTCCCGATGACCCGGCGGACCCGTCCCCCGAGCACCCGGTCGAGGCACCGACGCTGTTCGAGGCGACCGCCCCGGCCGGCGGGCCGGGCTCCGTGCCTGACCTGGTGGCGGCCTGGATCGACCAGCGGAACCGCATCGGTGAGGACCGCGCGCTGCGCCTCCTGGTGGCGGCGGAGGGCGCCGGCGCGCTGGCCGCGGTGGAGATGAGCGCGGACGGGGTGCCGTGGCGCATCGACGTGCACCGGGAGCTGCTGGCCGAGTTGCTCGGACCCCGCCCCGAGCCCGGTGCCCGCCCCGAGCGCCTGCAACGGCTGGCCGAGCAGATCGGCGCGGCCTTCGGCGCCCCGGTCAACCCCGATTCCCCGGTCGAGCTGCGCGAGGCGTTCCATCGGGTCGGGTTCGCGGTCTCCTCGACCCGGGCCTGGGAGCTGCAGCGCGTCGACCACCCCGCCGTCGCGCCGCTGCTGCAGTACAAGGAACTGGCCCGGCTGTGGACGGCGAACGGCTGGAACTGGCTGGACGAGTGGGTCGCGCCGGTGCCCGGTCATCCGGGCCGGGGCCGGTTCCGTCCCGGGTACGTCCCGGCCGGCGTGGTCTCCGGCCGCTGGGCGGCCCGTGGCGGTGGCGCGTTGCAACTGCCCCGGACGGTGCGCACCGCCGTCCGATCCGATCCGGAGTTCCGGCTGGTCGTCGCGGACGCGGCACAACTGGAGCCGCGGGTGCTGGCCGCGGTGTCCCGCGATCCGGCGCTGCAGGCCGCCTCGGTCGCCCCGGACATGTACGCGACGATCGCCGCGGAAGGGTTCGGTGGCGACCGGGCGCGGGCCAAGCTGGCGCTGCTCGGCGCGATGTACGGCGCGACCAGCGGGGCGGCCGGTCAGCTGCTGCCGGTGCTGCAGCGCCGCTACCCGTTGGCCATGGCGGCCGTGCAACGCGCCGCCGACGCCGGGGAGCTGGGCCGGAGCGTGTCGTCGGTGCTGGGCCGGACCTGTCCCGCACCCGATCCGGGCTGGCGGTCCCTGGTGGAGGAGGGTGCCCAGCCCGGCGCCGCCGAGGCGGCCGTGCGGCGGGCCCGGTCGGTGGCCCGGGACCGCGGGCGCTTCACCCGCAACTTCCTGGTCCAGGCGTCGGCGGCCGACTGGGCCGCGGTGTGGCTGTCCCTGGTCCGGCAGGAACTGCTCGCCGCGGCCGGGCCGATCGGCGAGACCCGGACCGTGCTGTTCCAGCACGACGAGCTGGTCCTGCACGCGCCGGCCGAGGTGGCCGACGACGTCGCGCAGCTGGTCGTCGACGCCGCCGACCGGGCCCGGTGCCTGGTCTTCCCGGGGTCGCCGGTCGAAACGCCGGTGCGAGCGGTGGTGGTGCAGGACTACGCGGACGCGAAGTGACCGACGCCGCGAGAGCGCTCAGTACTGGCCGCCGAAGTAGACATCGGTGGCAACCAGCCGACCGTCCCGAACCGTGCTGATCTCAGCGTTGCGGTGCCGGCTGCCGTCCCGCAACTCCTGCTCGTAGACCAGCAGAACGCGCTCGGCGTCGATGCCGGTCAGCACCAGGGTGCGCTGTGAGGTCAACCGGCCGGCGGTCGGGAAGCACCGGTCCAGGAACGCCGCGCGGTCGAGACGGTCGTCCTGTGGGCTGGTGAAGACGAAGTCCTCAGCCAGCAGGCGTTCCGCGGTGGGCTGGTCCTGGGCGAGGTAGGCCGCCACCGCGGCGCCGACCACCTCGGCCGGGGCCGGTGTCGTCGTCACGCGGGGCCGCCCTGCCGGTCCCGGTCCACGGCGGCGCGCAGTTCGGCCAACTTGTCGGCGGCGGCGCGCTCCCGGTCCCGCTGCCGCTCAGCCGCCCGCTTCGCCTCCGGCGTGTTCCCGGCCAGCTCGGTGGCGCCGAGCGCCCGCCCGAACCGTCCCTCGATGCGGTCACGGACGGCGTCCAGGGTCGGCACTCCCTGATCGGGATCACCGAGGTCGGCTTCGAGCAGGTCAGGATCGACGAGTGCTGCGCCGGACACGGGCGCGCCGACACCCGGCTGCGCGTCGGTGGCGGTGGTCGCGTCGGAGCCGGGTGGTGCCGGCGACAGGCCGGGCAACGCCGGGTCCGGTGGCGGCACCTCGGGCGACTGGGAATCGGGCGACTGGGAATCGGGCGACGGAGGCTGGCTCACGGTGCTGCACCCCTTCGGTGGACGTCGCGGGCTGGCACGTCCGCGCCGTCCGAGCGGGTCGTGACCCTCCGGTCGGCGGGCCGGTGCCGCTGTCAACCGTACGAGCCCGCGCCGCGACGCGCCGTGGCGGCGGCGTCGCCCGGTCGGCGCGCACCGAGATCTTGCCGTGGTCACCGTGCGGTCATACCCTGGCCCTACTCGTCGGTAACAAGAGCTGCGACGGCCACCGTCGCGGCCGGTGACACCGGCGTCCACCCCTGATCAGGGCATGTGCACGACGAGGGAGTTCCGGCCATGGGCCACTACCGCAGCAATCTGCGCGACATCGAGTTCAACCTGTTCGAGGTGTTCGGCGCCGACACCCGGCTGGGCACCGGCCCGTTCGTCGAGATGGACGCCGACACCGCCCGCAACGTGCTGCACGAGCTGGAGGAGCTGGCCACCGGGACGCTGGCCAACTCCTTCGTCGACGGCGATCGGCATCCGCCCGTCTTCGACCCGGCCACCTTCTCGGTCCGCATGCCCGAGTCGTTCCAGCAGAGCTACAAGATCTTCCACGACGGCGAGTGGTTCCGGCTGGAGCTGCCCACCGAGCTCGGCGGGTACGGCGCCACCCCGTCCCTGCGGTGGGCCTGCGCCGAACTGGTGCTCGGCGCCAACCCTGCCCTGTTCATGTACTCCAGCGGCCCCACGTTCGGTGTCGTCGTGCACAACAACGGCACCGAGGCGCAGCAGGCGATCGCCAGGCACATGATCAACCAGAACTGGGGCGCCACCATGGTGCTCACCGAGCCGGACGCCGGGAGTGACGTCGGCGCCGGCCGCACCAAGGCGCGGCTGCAGGCGGATGGCAGCTGGCACTTGGACGGCGTCAAGCGCTTCATCACCTCGGGCGACCAGGACATGACCGACAACATCGTGCACCTGGTGCTGGCCCGACCGGAGGGTCCGGGCGTCGAGACCCGCCCCGGCACCAAGGGTCTCAGCCTGTTCGTGGTTCCCAAGTTCCTGTTCGACTGGGAGACCGGGGAACTCGGCGAGCGCAACGGCGTCTACGTCACCGGCGTGGAACACAAGATGGGCCTGAAGGTCTCGACGACGTGCGAGGTGACGTTCGGGCAGCACGACCGCCCGGCGGTCGGCTGGCTGCTCGGCGACGAGCACAACGGCATCGCGCAGATGTTCCAGATCATCGAGTACGCCCGGATGATGGTGGGCACCAAGGCGATCGCCACGCTGTCCAGCGGCTACCTCAACGCCCTGGAGTACGCCAAGGAGCGGGTGCAGGGCGCCGATCTCGCCAGGTCCACCGACAAGACCGCCCCTCGAGTGACGATCCTGCACCACCCCGACGTCCGGCGACTGTTGATGCAGCAGAAGGCGTATGCCGAAGGACTGCGGGCGGTGTACTCGTACACCGCGCAGTGGCAGGACCGGGTGGCGCTCACCGCGGCCGACCAGGGCGGCGATCCGGCCGCGCACGCCGTGGCCCGGGCAGTGAACGACCTGCTGCTGCCAGTGGTCAAGGGGGTCGGCTCGGAGCGGGCCTACGAGCAGCTCTCCCGGTCGCTGCAGGTCCTCGGCGGCTCCGGGTACACCCAGGACTACCCCATCGAGCAGTACCTGCGGGACGCCAAGATCGACACCCTGTACGAGGGCACCACGGCGATCCAGGCTCAGGACTTCTTCTTCCGCAAGATCGCCCGCGACCGGGGTCGCGCCCTCGGGGTGGTCGCCGCGGAGATCGCCGAGTTCATCGGGGCGGCGTTCGCGGCCCGGCCCTCGGCCGATCGACCGGCGTCCGATGGTCGGGGCCCGGACTCGCTCGTTCCTCGCTCGACCGACCTCTCCGGCGATCTGACCGCGCTGCGGACCGCGCTCGAGGACGTGCAGGCCATCGTGCAGACCCTGTCCCGCTACGCGGCCGAGGCCGCCACCGACCCGACGTCGGTGTACCGGGTCGGCGAGCATGCCGTCTCCCTGCTGATGAGCGTCGGCGATCTGCTCATCGGCTGGTTGCTGCAGCGCCAGGCCGGCGTGGCCGAGCAGGCGCTGGCCGGACGGGTCAGCGATGCCGACCGCGACTTCTACACCGGCAAGTTGGCGGTGGCGCACTGGTTCGCTCGGAACGTGCTGCCGCAGTTGTCGACCCGCCGCGCCGTCATCGAGGCGGCCGACACCTCGCTCATGGCGGTGCCGGAGGCCGCGTTCTGACAGCCGTTCCGAGAGCCGTCCCGTCTCCGACCCGTCCGACCGGCCGTCCGTCCCGAACCACCACCACCAGGTCCCGGCGACCGGGATTCACCCGATCACCGACCGGGTACCGCAGATCGGACATCGGACGAACAGGTCCGTCACCCGGGCGGACGACGAGGCGAGGAGACGCCGGATGGCTGAGATCACCGCGCACCAGGGCATCTTCAAGGACACCCACCTGCACGTGGAGGACACCGGCGGCTCTGGTCGCCCGGTCGTGCTGATCCACGGCTGGCCGCTGTCGGCCGAGTCCTGGAAGCTGCAGGTGCCGGCGTTGCGCGCGGCCGGGTACCGGGTCATCACCTACGACCGGCGCGGCTTCGGGCGCAGTGACAAGCCGCTGACCGGGTACGGCTACGACACCCTCACCGAGGACCTGCACACCCTGGTCACCGAGCTGGACCTGCAGGACGTGACCCTGGTCGGCTTCTCCATGGGCGGCGGCGAGGTGGCGCGCTGGTTCACCCAGTACGGTGCGGAGCGGCTGCACAGCGTGGTCTTCGCCTCGGCGGTGACGCCGTACCTGCTGAGGACGCCGGGCAACCCGGACGGCCCGCTCGAGGCCTCGCTCGCAGCGAAGATGACCGCCCAGCTGACCGCCGACCAGGAGTCGTTCTACGACGACTTCACCACCGAGTTCTTCTCCGTCGACGGGGCGCTGAAGGTGACCGAGGCACAGCGGCAGGAGGCCCTCGCCCTGGCCCTGCAGTCGAGCAAGGTCGCCGCGTTGGAGGCCATGGCGTCCTGGGGCACCACCGATTTCCGCGACGACGTGGGCCGCGTGACGGTGCCGACGCTGGTCATCCACGGTGACGGCGACGGGACCGTGCCGTTCGAGGGATCGGGCGAGCGCACCCACGAGGCCATCCCGGGCAGCCAACTGGTCGTGCTGCACGATGCCCCACACGGCTGCAACGTCAGCCACGCCGACGAGTTCAACGCGGCGCTGCTGGAGTTCCTGGCTCTCTGACCCACGATCTCAGCCACCTCTCAGTCTCGTCCGAGCGCCGCCCGGTGTGCTCCTCGGGTCCCTGATCCCGGACCTGAGAAGCACCCGTCCCGCCGCCAGAGTGCTGCTGGTCGGCCTGGAGCTGTTCGGCGCCCGGGCGGTGCTGGCTCCACCCCGTTCCACGACGACTTCCCCGGGGGTGCTGCAGTTCGGCTGGGTGGCGCCGGCCGGGCCGCAGGAACAGGAGATGAGTGATCTGGTGCGCCGGCTGGGCCGGTCTGCTCGGGCGGGTGGTCGTCGACCCCGATGATCGACGGGCGCGTCCGGTCCATCACGATGGTCCGGTTCACCCGGGGGGCCGAGTGGGCCGGAGGATCAGGATGACCGACGACGAGCCGACGCACGAACGCACCGAGCGCGCCTCGACCGACCCGCCCGGTGTGACCGCGCCGGGCGGACTGGCGTACCGGATCCGGCCGCGGGTGATGACCATCCGCTGGGCTGCCGTCGGATCGGTCGTCGGGGCGGTGATCTTCGCCCTGCTGGTCCCCTTCGGTCGACCGGAGGCGTTCGCCCAGGTCATCGGCACGTCGACGGCGGTGGACGCGGTCGTCGACTCGGTCACCCTGTCCGACGACCAACCGAGCGGCCGGGACGACGCTCCGCGGTGGGACGTCCGGATGCACTGGTCGGTCGACGGAGTCGGACGGACCGGGGTGGGGTGGACCCGAGCCGACGAGGTGCCGTACCAACCGGGCGACGCCGTCCGGATCCACGCGGGCGACGGGGACGAGCAGGTGTCACTGTCGACCGACGGTGAAGCCCGCGGCGTCGTGATCAGCTTCGCCGTGCTCGCGCTGGCGTTCCTGTTCGCCGCCCCGCTGATCTGGCGTCTCGGTCGACGCTGGTCCCGGCTGCCGCAGGTCGTCCGGCGCACCGATCCGGTCGGGGTCGTCGTGGTCGCGGTCGAGGCGTCGGCCGCCCGACGGTGGAGCCACTTCGTCAACCGAGGTCAGACCCGCGAGCTGCCCCTCCGGTACCGACCGGAGGACGCTGATGCCCGCGGCGGCTGGTTCGCCGTCGACCTCCGCGAGGACGGTACGGAGCCCCGGCCCGACGACCGGCTGCTGGTCTGGTCCAGCCGACCCGGGCGTCGCGGCCCGTTCGCGGTGCTCCGCCCCGAGGACGGCACCTGGTGGGTGGGCACCGGCGCCGACCCGGTGCCCTCGATGATCCGTCCACAGCGCCGGTTCCGACGCTGAGATCGGCCGGGCGGCGCTGACGATGCGCCGCCCGGCACGCACACCTCAGTAGGCCAGCAGGTTCTCGCGGAACGTCGGCTCCGTGTACTCCGAGCGGATCAGCCCGCGCTTGCGCAGGGCCGGGCCGAGCCCGTCGCAGATCTCGGTGATGTTCCGGCGGGTCACCGGCATCGCGATCAGGAAGCCGTCACCACCGGCCTCGACCATGTACTCGTCCATCTGACCGGCCACCTCGTCCGGGGTGCCGACCAGCGGAGCTGACTCCTGCACGCGGTGGTTGCTGATCGCCTCGCGCAGCGTCTTCCCGGAGCGGGCGTAGTCGGCCACCGTGCTCTGGTGCCCGTTGTTGTTCAGCTCGGGGAACGGCGCGTCCAGGTCGAACTTCGAGAAGTCGGTGCTGGTGAAGTAGGACAGGCCGGCCAGCGCGCCCTCGACGTTCTCGGCCTGGGCGCGGAAGGATGCCTCACGCTTCTCGATCGCCGCCTCGCGGCTGTCGGCCAGGATCGGGTGGACCAGGTACAGCACCTTGATGTCCTTGGGATCGCGGCCGTACGTGATGGCGCGCGCCGAGATGTCGTCCCGGTAGGCCTTCATCTCCTCGGGCCCCTTGACCGCGGCGATGATGGTGTCGGCGTAGTGGGCGCCGAACTCGCGCCCGGCGTTGGACCCGCCGGCCTGGCAGATGACCGGGTGGCGCTGCGGGCCGGGCGGGGTGTTCAGCGGACCCCGGCTGGCGAAGAACCGGCCCTCGTGATCCAGCGTGTGGATCTTGGTGTGGTCGGCGAAGATCCCCTTCTGCTCGTCCATCAGGACGGAGCCGGTCTCCCAGGTGTTGCAGAGTCCCTTGACCACCTCAACCCACTCGTCGGCCATCTGGTAGCGCTCGTCGTGCTCGAGATGCTGCTTGAAACCGTAGTTCTGGGCCGCCTGGTGCGGGCTGGCGGTCACCAGGTTCATGCCCACCCGGCCGCCGGTGAGGTGGTCCAGGGTGGTGAACAGCCGGGCGGCCAGGAACGGCGGGTAGAACGTGGTCGCGATGGTCGCGATGATGCCGAGGTGTTTGGTGTGCGCGGCCAGCAGCGGCACCAGTGGCACCGGGTCGAAGCGGATGGTGCCGCCGTTGTGGACCGACGACTCGAAGGTGCCCTTGTAGATGTTGGGCAGGACCGACGAGTCCTCCATCATCATGTAGTCGAAGCCGGCCCGCTCCAGACCCTTGGCCATGTCGATGAACAGGCTCGGCTGCCCGACGTCGCTGCTGACGTTGCCGGACCACCGGTCGTTCCAGTTGTAGACGCCGAACCCGGTCCCCATGAACCAGCCCATGTGAAACATGCGATGCCTCCAGTGCTCGACCGGCGGCCTGCCCGTCCGGTGTTCCGACCTGCACGGAGTCAAGGCGACCGCCGTGTCGACGCCGTTTCGCGACCGTCGCGGATCCATTGCGCCGGGGGCCATCTGGAGAGCGCCACCGGCGCAAAGCACTGGAAACCCAGGCGATCCCGGGCAGGAACGCGGCGATGGTCCGATGACGCGGCGCACCGGCCGATCCGCCGGTGGACGTCGGCGGACCTGGACGGAGACCACGTGGGAGAGCTGCGCATCGGACTGACCATGGGCGGGGCCGGTGACCTGCGCGGTCAGCTGGCGCTGGCCGCCGAGGCGGAGCGACGCGGCTTCGACCTGATCACCGCGGGCGACTCGAGTTCCGACGTGTTCACCATGCTCGGAGCGCTGGCCCACGGGACCGCGCGGATCGGGCTGGTCGCCAACATCGCCGGCTGGACCCGCACGCCCGCGACGACGGCGCACGCCGCGACCACCATCAGCAACCTGTCCGGTGGGCGGTTCACCCTCGGTCTCGGCCCCACCCCCAAGGCATGGGTCGAGGGCTGGCACGGCATGGCCTTCGACCCGGTCGTCCCCCGGATGCGCGAGTACGTCACCGCGGTGCGGGCCTGCCTCGCCGCCACGCCGGACGCGCCGACCGCCGTCGACGGCCGCTACTACCCGACCCACGGCTACACCAATTGGGGCGTCGACGCGCCTCCCGTGCCGGTGGCCCTCGGTGTCACCCTGCCGCGGATGACCGAGCTGGCCGGCGAGGTGTGCGACGGCGCCATGCTCAACTCGATCGTCCCGTTCGAGACGATCGGCTCAGCGGTCCGGGACCGGCTGGACCAGGGGCGCGCGCGAGCCGGCCGGACCGGTGAGCCGTTCGACGTCGGCATCCTGCGGTTCGTCGGCGTGCACGACGACCGGGCCACCGCCTACGACCTGTGCCGGGCTCAGATCGCCTTCTACTTCCCCATCCCCTACTTCACCACGGTGCTGCAGGGTCTGGGCTTCGAGGCCGAGCTGGCCGCCGGCACCGCCGCGGCCGCGACCGGCGACCGGGCCGCCGCGGTGGCCGCGGTCAGCGACCGGCTGGTCGACGCGCTGGGCATCGCCGGGACGCCGGGCGAAGCGCGCGAGCGGCTGCAGGCCTACGCCGGCCTGGTCGACTGGGTCGCGCTCGCGGGCACCCTCGACCTCCCGCACGACCAGGCGAACGCCCACCTGGGCCGCATCCTCGACACGTTCGGTACGGGCCGATGAGCCGGCGTCCCAACGCCACGACAGGAGCGAGCATGTCCGACGATCTCCGGGTCGGTGTCAGTGTGGGTGGGTCCGGCTCGTTCCGGGACCACGTCGTGCTGGCCCAGCAGGCCGAGCGACGCGGCTTCGACCTGATCACCACCGGTGACAACGGCGCCGAGACCTTCGCCCTGCTCGGCGCCCTCGCCGTGGCCACCGAACGGGTCGAGCTGATCGCCAGCATCGCCGGGTGGACCCGGACCCCGGCCACCATGGCTCACGCCGCGGCCACGGTCAGCGCCCTGTCCGACGGACGCTTCACCCTCGGCCTCGGGCCGACGCCCAAGGCGTGGGTGGAGGGGTGGCACGGCATGGAGTTCGATCCCGTGCTGCCGCGGATGAAGGAGTACGTCACGGCCGTCCGGGCCTGCCTGGCGGCGACGCCGGACGCCCCGACCGACGTCACAGGACAGTGGTTCTCGACCCACGGATACACGAACTGGGGCATGCAGGCACCCCCGACCCCGGTCGCGCTGGGCGTGACGCTGCCCCGGATGACCGAGCTGGCCGGCGAGGTCTGCGACGGGGTGATGCTCAATTCGATCGTGCCGTTCGAGGCCGTCAACACCGCGACCCGGGACCGTCTGGACACCGGGCGGTCCCGCGGACCGCTGGCCGACCGGCCGCTCCGGGTGGGCATCGGCCGGTTCGCCGGGGTCGACGACGACCGGGATCGCGCCTACGACCTGTGCCGCGCGCAGATCGCGTTCTACTTCCAGATCCCGTACTTCGCGACGGTGCTCGAGCCGTACGGCTTCGAGGCCGAGGTGGCCGCGGGGACGGCCGCGGCGGCCGCCGGGGACCAGCAGGCGATGGTGGCCGCGGTGAGCGACCGCCTGGTCGACGCCCTCGGGGTGGCCGGGACTCCCGCGGAGGCGCGGGAACGCTTGCAGGCCTACGCCGGTCAGGTCGACTGGGTGGTGCTGGCCGGCACCATGAACCTGCCGGCCGAGATGGGCCGGGCCCACACCGCCAGGATCCTGGAGGTCTTCGGACGCTCCTGATCCGGCGGGGCGGGCCCGGCCGGCGGCGCCACCCGCGGTCAGGACGAGGCGGACAGCACCCGGGCCGCGTCCCGCTCGGCGGCGGTGTTCCTCTCGCCGGCCCGCGACCCACGCAGCTTGGCCTGGATGTGCTCGCCGACAGTGATGGGAGGGAAGCCGGTCTCGCCCGCGGCCAGACAGGACGGGATGGTCTCGATCACCGCGTCGATGTCCCCGTCGTGGAAGAAGGCGGCGGACCGGCGGCGCCGGATGGTGCCGTCCACGATCGGCGGCTTGACCCGGTGCAACGTCGACATCCATCGCTCGTTGGTCCACCGGGCGGTGAGGTCGCCGAGGTTGATGAGCAGCGCACCGTCGGCCGGCATGACGTCGTGCCAGACTCCCGCGGTGTCCAGCACCTGGAGCCCGGCGACCTGATCGGCCCACAGCACGGTGACGATGCCGTAGTCGGTGTGCTCGCCCATCCCGGTGAGATCGCCGTCCAGGTGGATGGTCCCGGGCGGCAGCGCGTAGTTGTTCATCCGCAGCACGTCGAGCGAGTGGCCGGTCCGGGCCGCGAAGAAGTCGGCCGGCAGGCCCAGCGCGTCGGCGAACACCCGGGTCAGGGTGCGCGCCACCCGGGCCGCCTCGGCGAAGTAGGCCTGCACCGCGGCCCGGTACCGCTCGGCGTCGAGACCGGGAGCGTCCGCGGGCCAGGTGTTCTCGGCGTAGTCGGACTCCGACCCGGCCGGCAGCTGGACGCCCGGATAGGCCGAGGCCCCGGCGCCGACGTTGAACGCCTCGAAGAAGTCGTTCATCCGGGAGGCCGCCTCGACCCCGAGTGACAGGCTCAGCGACTCGCTCTTGGGCGGGGCGTACCCGCGGTTGATCTCCGGCGGGGTCCGGTAGGCCTTCTTGGCCTCCAGGTCGAGGGCGAAGAAGGCATCCATGGCCTCGGCCAGGCCCGCCGTGATCGCGTCAGGGACGCCGTGGCCGACGATCTGCACGAACCCGACGGTGCGGCAGGCCTCGTCCATGGCGGCCGCCACGGCGGCCCGGGCGGCTGCACCGTCAGCGCCGTCGACCGTGCCGTCGGGCGCGTCGGTGACGTAGGCGGAGATGTCCACGGTGGGCACCGAGAAGGGAGCGCCGGAACGGTTCTCGAGGGAGGTGGTCGACATGGGAACTCCTGCGGCAGCGACCGGCCCGGGGTCGCGTGCCGTTCGACGCCCCACCCCGGGGAGCACCGTCACCGGTGCTGATAAGCAGTGTCTATCACCCGATGGTCTCTGGCAAGACTGCGGCTCGGCCGAGCCCGTGGCCACCGCACCCGCACCCGCACCTGGATCACCGCGGTGGTGCTGGCCGGCAGCCTGACGGTGAGCGCCTGCGGCGCGGCCACCACCGCGGCGCCGATCGGCGCCACCCTGGCTCGGCCGGCGCGGACGTCGCCGGCGTCAGCACCTCCGGCCGGGGCGACGCACATCATCGACCGCGACCCGAGCAACGACGACGCGGGCAGCGCGACCCAGCAGGAGGCCTCCGGCATGAGCGGCGGCCCCGGCGGGTCCGGTGGTCCGGGCGGCACCCCACCCACCGCCGGCTGACCGCCGGGCACGCGACCGTTCAGTAGGGTCGGCCGCACCGTGGGCCGTCTGGAGTTCTCGGCACCGATCCGGGAGGAAGCCGATGCCGCGCACCGACCGAGCCGCCGACCCGGACCTGGAACTGGCCGGCCGGATCGGCGCCCGGGTGCGCACGGTTCGGGAACAGGCCGGGCTGTCCATGCGAGCTCTGGCCGAGCGGGGCGGCGTCAGTCAGCCGTTCCTGAGCCAGCTGGAACGGGGACTGACCAGCCCGTCCATGGCCACCCTCTACCGGCTGGCCGCCGCGCTCGGGCTGCCGCCCGGCGACCTGCTGCCCGGCGCCGGCGCCGCGGAGGCCGGGCGGGTGGTCCTCACCCCGGCCGGGTCCGGACGGACGCTGGCCATCGGAGATGCGCCGGACGCCGCGCTCGGCCGGGCCCTGCTGTTGGAACCGGACGAGGCGCTCGAGGTGCTCGACTACGACATCGCCGCGGGCCAACAGGTCGGCGAATGGTTCGCCGGTCCCGGGCCCACCTGCGTGTACCTGCTCGCCGGCCGGCTGGACATCGAGTTCGACCCACCGACCACCCTGGACGGCGCCGCCGGGATGACCGACCGGCTGGTGGCGCCGGGCACCGTCCGGTTGCGCCCCGGCGACTTCCTCACCCACCCGGGCGCGGTGCCGCACCGCTGGTCCACCGTGCAGGGTGGCGCGGCCCGGGTCCTGCTCATCGCACGGCGGACCGGCTGAGCTCCCGCCGATCCGCCGCCCATCGGGGTCGGCGGGCGGTCGTCAGCCCTCGCCCACCAGCACCACGGCCTTGCCGGACAACCCGCCGGCGGCGGCGTCCGTGTGCAGCGCGGCCAGTTCGGCGAGCGGCACCCGGCGCGCGACGTCGATCCGCAACTCACCGGCGTCGACCAGGGTGACCAGCTGCGCCAACTGTCCGGCGTCACTGCGCACGAACAGGTCGACCCCGCGGACGCCGCGGGCGTCGTCGCCCGGAGCCGGCATCCACACCGTCGTGTTGACCAGCACCCCGCCGTCCTCGATCAGCCCCACCAGCCCGGCCAGGTCGTCCGGAGCCACCGGCGCGAGATTGACCACCAGGTCGACGGGGCCGGTGACCGCCGAGGCGACCACGGTGCTGGTGTGGTCGATCACCTCGACGGCCCCGGCGGCGCGCACCCGCGCCGCACTGCGCGGACCGGCCGTGGCGATCACGTGCGCCCCGGCCCGATGGGCCAGCTGGACGGCGTACCCGCCGACGGCCCCGCCCGCCCCGTTGATGAGCACCCGCTGCCCGGCGACCAGCTGCCCCTGGTCGAACAGCGCCTGCCACGCCGTCAGCCCGACCACCGGGAGGGCGGCTGCGTCGGCCAGCGGGAGGCTCATCGGGGCCGCGACCAGGACGCCGGCCGGGGCGATCACGAACTCGGCGGCCGCCCCGTCGCCGACCATCGGCAGGAAACCGATCACCCGATCCCCCACCGCGACCGCCTCGACGCCCTCGCCCACCGCGTCGACCGTGCCCGCGACGTCCAGACCCGGGATGTGCGGCAGCACCACCGGGATCGGACCCTGCATGGACCCGGCCCGGATGGTGCCGTCGACCGAGTTGAACGACGTGCCCGCCACCCGGATCCGCACCTCGCCCGGACCGGGTTCCGGCAACGCGACGTCCTCCAACCGCAGGACGTCCGGAGTGCCGAACTCGTGGAACCGCATTGCCTGCATGGCCTTCGCCTCTCTCGTGCCCGATGTGCTTCGAACTCGAAGCACTTCGTCGACCGTAGCATTGCTTTGAATTCGCAGCAAGTAGGATCGGAACCATGTCCGAACCGCTGCTCGACCGGGATCAGCTCGGCGCCTACTTCGCCCTCATCGAGGTGGCCGGCCTGCTGCGGCACGCGGTCGAGCATCAGCTCCGGGACGCCGGCGACCTGAGCTACGTGCAGTTCCAGCTGCTGGCCACCCTCGGCGACCAGCCCACGGGCAGCGCGCGGATGACCGACCTGGCCGACGGCGTCGTCTACAGCCGCAGCGGCCTGACCTACCAGGCCGGGCTGCTCGAGCAGGCCGGCCTGGTCACCCGGGGACCCTCGGCCGAGGACGAGCGGGTGGTCACGGTGAGCATCACCGACGCCGGCCGGACGCTGCTGGCCCAGGTGCTGCCCGGCCACGCCGAACTGGTCCGGGACCTGCTGTTCGAGCCGCTGTCCGGTCAGGACGTCCGCACCCTCGCCGGGCTGCTGACCCCCGTGCGCGATCACATGCGGGCGGCCCCGCCACGCTCCGCCGCCCCGCGTCGCCGGCGCAGCGCGCGATCGGAGCCCAGCTGAGCCGTGGCATGATCGCCCGCGGCCCGGGTCCACGGGGCAGGCGCATCGGCGCGCATGCCTGATCTCGATCGGGGCCGGCGAGGGAGCGGACATGCAACGACGTCAATGGCCGGTCGGGCTCCTGCTCGCGACCGGTCTGGTCCTCGCCGGTTGCGGCTCCGACACCGCCGACGAGCCGACCGGCGGACCCTCGTCCGGTGCGGCGACCAGCGTGCCGACGACCCGGACCCTCGACGGCGGCGCCGAGCTGGACGACCAGACGACCACCTGGTTCGCGACGTTCTGCTCGGGCGTCTCGGAGTTCCAGACCGCGCTCGGCTCGATGAATGCGGACACACCCGCCGAGGCCGGCCAGGGCATGGCGCAGACCGGTCAGCAGCTCACGGAACTCGGAGAGCGGCTGGCCGACACCCCGCCGCCGACGTTCGACGGCGGCGCCGACTACGCCGCGCAGACCGCGACGGGGTTCCAGGAGCTCGGGCCCGCACTCACCCGGCTGGGACAGCAGGCCGGCGAGCTCGACCCGGACGACGAGGCGGCCGCGCAGGCCTGGGCCGCGCAGGTCGACCGGGAACTGACGCCGCTCGCGTCGTCCATGCAAGGGCTCGACGGCATCGACATGGCGCCGGACACCGAACAGGCGCTGCTGCGCATCCCGGAGTGCGCGGCGCTGTCCAACGCGGCCGACCCGCGCACCGCGCCCACCTCCTGACGCCGGTCAGCCGTCGGTCGGCGGCGGGACGGCAGCCGACCGCTGCGCGGCGATGGCCAGCACCCGCTCCCGGCACAGCCGCCATCCGACGGCCAACGCCGGCACGATGATCACCAGCGACGCGACGGTCCACGTCCCCACCGGGAAGTCGAACCCGATGAGCACCAGCACCCCGGCCAGGAAGACCAGCGTCAGGTACGAGGTGAACGGCGCCCCGAACAGCCGGAACGACGGCCGCTCCACCAGTCCCCGTCGGGCCCACTGCTGCAGCCGGATCTGACACAGCACGATGGTCGCCCACGTCGACAGGATGCCGAGACAGGCGATGTTCAGTACGATCTCGAAGGCGTCCTCCGGCACGACGACGTTGAGTCCGACTCCCAGCAGGGTGACAGTGGCGGTGATGAGGATGCCGCCGTACGGCACCCCGGCCCGGCTCATCCGGGACGCGAACGCCGGCGCCGACCCGTTCACCGACATCGAGTGCAGGATGCGCCCGGTCGAGTACAGCCCGGCGTTCAGCGATGACAGCGCAGCCGTGAGCACGACGAGGTCCATCACGGCGTCGATGCCCTGCACGCCGATGGAGCTGAAGAAGGTGACGAACGGCGACTCGCCGGCCTGGTAGGCGGTGTACGGCAGCAGCAACGCCAGCAGCAGCACGGACCCGAAGTAGAACACCGCGATCCGCAGCACCACCGTGTTGATCGCCTTGGGGATGACCTTCCGCGGCTCAGGGGTCTCGCCGGCGGCGATGCCGATCAGCTCGATCGCCGCGTAGGCGAACATGACGCCCTGGATGATGACGATGGCGGGCAGCAGGCCGTTCGGCAGCCAGCCGCCGTGGTCGGCGATGAGCGAGAACCCGGTGGGTTGCCCGTCGACGGGCGTGCCGAACACCACGAACAGCACCCCGACGACCAGGAACAGCACCAGCGCGGTCACCTTGATGAGCGCGAACCAGAACTCCAGCTCGCCGAACACCTTGACCGACAGCAGGTTCACGCCGAGCACCAGGACGAGCGCGCCGAGTGCCCAGACCCACTGCGGCACGGCGTCCATCGGCGCCCAGTACTTCTTGAAGAAGTTGATGTACAACGCGGCGGCGGTCACGTCGACGACCGAGGTCATCGCCCAGTTCAGCCAGTACATCCAGCCGGCCACGAAGGCGGCGCGCTCACCGAAGAACTCGCGGGCGTACGACACGAACGACCCGGACGAGGGCCGGTGCAGCACCAGCTCCCCCATCGCCCGCAGCACCAGGAACGCGAAGAACCCGCAGATCAGGTAGATGAACGCGAGCGCCGGGCCGGCCTGGTTGAGCCGCCCGCCGGCGCCCATGAACAGACCGGTTCCGATGGCGCCGCCGATCGCGATCATCTGGATCTGCCGCGGCTTGAGGCTCTTGTGGAACCCGGCGTCCTCGCCGGCCAGGGCGGTGGTCGCAGGAGTGGCCGCCGGGTCGACGGCCGGGCCCCGGCCTGGCGGCGCGGTCGCCGATGCCCGCGAAGTGTCCTCGGTCGTCACGGCTCCCCCGATCACTGCTGCCCGCCGGCCAGCCCCCCGGCCCGGCGACCGACCACGCTCGGCCGGGCCGACGATCGGTCGGCCCAGTGTGGTCACTCAGCGCTGTCGAGACAATGCGGAGCGTGTTAACTTCCCGCGCATGCGGGGAACGACGGCATGAGCTGGGACCCCTCGATGCTGCCGCGGCACGTGCTGGCCGCCGCAGTGCTGCTGCGTGACACCGCCGGGCGGGTGCTGCTGGTCGAGACGCCGTACCGGGCGGAGCCGGTGCTGCCCGGCGGCGTGGTGGAGGACGGCGAGTCCCCGGCGACCGCGGCCGGACGTGAGGTGCACGAGGAGACCGGGCTGACCATCCCGGTGGGACGGCTGCTGGTGGTGCAGGCGGTACCGGCGCGACCGGACCGCCCGGCCACGATCCAGTTCGTCTTCGCCACCCCGGCGGTCCCGGTCGACGGACCCCTGGTGCCGCAGCCCGGTGAGGTGGCCGCGCTGCGCTGGTGGACACCTGTGGACGCGGTACGACAGACCGCAGCCTGGGGCGCCGACCGGCTGGCCGCGGCCCTGCGGTGCGAAGCGGACGGATCGACCGCCTACCTGGACGGGCCGCCGGCCGACGTCGACGGGCTGATCGCCGGACTCCCCTGTGTTGTGGTCGGGTCGGCGGCCGTTCAGGTGCCGGGCGGCGGGAAGCCGGCCACCACCCGCGGGAACGGGCCGGCGGGCGTCGGCGGCGGCTGACCACCCGGCGGCGGGAATCCGCCAGGCGCGATGGGCGGCGCGCTGACCAACGCCACGCTGGGCACCGTGGCGGGCGCGAACGCCGCGCGCCGCGCCGCCGGTCGGTCGTCCCGGGCCGGAGCTGCGACCGCCGCGCGCGGTGGGGCGGGCGGCTGGACGGGGCGCGGCGGCGGGACCGGCGCCGCCGGCTCCGGCGCCGCGTCGACCTGGACGCCGTGCTCGGTGGCCAGCGCGGCGAGCCCACCGGCCCATCCCTGCGAGACGCAGCGCACTTTCCAGGCGCCGACCCGGCGGTACAGCTCGAGCAGCACGGCGGCCCGCTCGGTGGTGAGACCCTGTGCCGGAGCGTCGATCCCGCCGCCGGACCAGGACGTCCGGACGCCCAGGCCGGCGACGCCCGCCAGCGATCCGGGCTGGGCGTCATCGAGCGCGACGGCGACGGCGAGGATCTCGACGACCGACGGGACACGGCTCAGGTCGACGGTCAGCCGGTCTGAGCCGGCGAGCCGGACGGCCCCCTCGGGCGAGGCCGGCTGGTTGAAGAAGACGAAATCGGCGTCGTCGCGCACCGTCCGATCGGCGGTCAGCTGGAACACCATCACGTCCACCGCGCCGGGCGCGGCGCCGTGCACGGTCAGCTCGAGCCGGTCGGTCGGCAGCGGCGCGTTGGCGCCCCGGGTCAACGGTGCGGTCACCCCGACATCATCCCGTCCGTCACTCCGGCAGCGGCCGGAACTCACCGGAACCGGTCACCTTGGCCACCGCCCGGATCTTGTTCACCGCATCGAGGGCCGCGACCTTGTACGACTCGGCCAGGGTCGGGTAGTTGAACACCGCGTCCACCAGGTAGTCGACGGTCCCGCCGCAGCCCATCACGGTCTGCCCGATGTGCACCAGCTCCGTCGCGTTCGTCCCGAACACGTGCACGCCCAACAACTCTCGCGACTCGCCGTGCACCAGCAGCTTGAGCATGCCGTAGGAGTCGCCGATGATCGCGCCGCGGGCCAGCTCGCGGTAGCGGGCCACGCCGACCTCGAACGGCACGTTCTCAGCGGTGAGCTGGTCCTCCGTGCGGCCGACGTAGCTGATCTCCGGGATCGTGTAGATGCCGATCGGCTGCAGATCGCCCAGCTTGCTGCCGACCGGCTCGCCGAACGCGTGGTACGTCGCCCGGCGGCCCTGCTCCATCGCGGTCGCGGCCAGGGCCGGGAACCCGATGACGTCGCCCACGGCGTAGATGTGGTCGACCTCGGTCTGGAAGTGCTCGTTGACCTCGACCCGACCCCGGTCGCTCGAGGTGAGCCCGGCCGCGCCGATGTTGAGCCGGTCCGTGACGCCCTGCCGGCCCGCCGAGTACAGCACCGTGTCGGCGGGGATGCGCTTGCCCGACTCCAGCACGGTCAGCGTGCCGGCCGGGTGCCGCTGCACCTCCTTGACCGACTCGGAGAACCGGAAGGTCACCGCCCGGTCGCGCAGCTGGTACTGCAGCGCCTCGATGACCTCCTTGTCGCAGAAGTCGAGCATGGTCGGCCGCTTCTCGACCACCGTCACCCGGGTGCCCAGCGCGGCGAACATGGAGGCGTACTCGATGCCGATCACCCCGGCGCCGACGACGACCATCGACCCGGGGACCTGCTCGATGCCCAGGATCTGGTCGGAGTCGACGATGGTCGATCCGTCGAACTCGACGCTGGCCGGACGGGCCGGGCGGGTGCCGACGGCGATGACGATCTTGTCGGCGGTGAGCTCGCGGTGCACGCCGTCCTCGCCGACCACCTCGACGGTGTGCGGGTCGACGAACCGGCCGGTGCCCACGACCAAGTGGACGTGGTTGCGCGCCAACTGGTTCCGGATGACGTCGATCTCCCGGCCGATGACGTGCTGGGTCCGGGCCGACAGGTCCGCGACGGTGATGTCCTCCTTGACCCGGTAGGACTGGCCGTACAGCTCACGCTGGTTCATCCCGGACAGGTAGATCACGGCTTCGCGCAGCGTCTTGGACGGCACCGTGCCGGTGTTGATGCAGACCCCGCCGACCATGTCGCGGCGTTCGATCACGGCGGCGCGGTGGCCCAGCTTGGCTGCGGCGATGGCCGCCTTCTGGCCGGCCGGACCCGAGCCGATCACGATCATGTCGTAGTGCTCCACGGTGCCTCCCCGTCGCGCGGACCCACCGGTCCCGACCGAGCGGCGGACCGTGGCACACCCGAGCGGCGCCGGCACCGGCGTCACCGCGGGTCACACCCGCTCCGATGGTCGCACAGCCGAGGTCGGCGTGAGCCACCACGAGGTTCCCGGCAGATGAACGTCGGCGTTCCGCACCCGGACGCGCGTCCGGCGGGCCTACAGGTACAGGCCGGTCCCGCCCCGCGTCGTCTCGTGCGCCACGGCCTGCAGGTCGCGCTCGCGCAGCACCAGGTAGGTCTCGCCACCGACCTCGACCTCGTACTGGTCGTCCGGGCTGAACAGCACCTGCTCGCCCTGCTTGACCGACCGCACGTGCTGTCCGACTCCGTGCACCTCACCCCAGACCAGCCGCTTGGCCACCGTCGCCGTGGCCGGGATGACGATGCCGGCGCGGGAGGTGCGCTCCCCGCCGCCGGAGGGCAGCTTGACCAGGATCCGGTCGTGCAGCATCTGGATGGCGAACGCGGAATCGGGCACGGCGGGCATCAGCGCAGGCTAGTCGCTCCGATCGACCGTCCGAGCCGGCCCGGGCCGGGACGTGAATGACCCCGGGCGGCTGCCAGGTCGGGGGTCCGGCAGCAACCCGGGGTCGCACGTGTCATCGGCGTCGACCGCGCCGGCGTTACAGACTCGAGCCGATCCGGATCGATCCGCCGACCTTTCACTCGCTCGGGGGATGTTCGGGGCCGGACCACGACCGGCCGTTCCGCCGAACGGGGAGGCCGGGCACCGGACCGAGCGACCGGCCCGGGTCAGTACGCCAGGGTCGACGCCGGATCCCCGAGCAGCGAGGCGACGTCGGCCAGGAAGATCGAGCCCTGCTGGCCGTCGACCACCCGGTGGTCGAACGACAGCGACAACTGGCAGACCTTGCGGACCGCCAGCTCGCCGTCCACCACCCACGGAGCGTCCTTGATCGACCCGACGGCCAGGATCCCCGACTCCCCCGGGTAGAGGATCGGAGTGCCGGTGTCGACCCCGAAGATCCCGATGTTGGTGATGGTGAAGGTGCCGCCGGCCATGGACGCGGGCGTGGTGCGGCCGGCCCGGGCCTCCTCGGTGAGCACACCCAGCTGCTGGGCCAGCTGCAGCACGTTCATCGCGTCGGCGTCCCGGATCTTCGGCACCACGAGGCCTCGCGGCGTCGCCGCCGCGATCCCCAGGTTCACGTAGTCCTTGTGCACGATCAGCTGACGGTCGGAGTCCCAGCTGGCGTTCAGCTCGGGCGTGCGCCGCAACGCCAGGCAGACCGCGCGGGCCACGAAGGCCAGCGGCGTCAGCTTCACCGCGGCGTACTCGCCGCGCCGGCGCAGCCGATCCCGCAACGCCATCAGCTCGGTGACGTCGATGGTGACGAACTCGGTGACGTGCGGCGCGGTGAAGACGCTGCGGACCATGGCGGCCGCGGTGGCCCGCCGCACCCCTCGGATGGGCAGGTACCGCTCCCGGGCCACCGGGTCGTACACACCCTCGTTGGGCAGGTCGGCCGCGACGATCTCCGCGGACGACCGGGCGCCGGCCGTGCCCTCGGACTCGGGGAGCAGCGGGACCACCGGAGTGTTCAACGACTCGGTCAGCCGCTCGGCCGCCGCCTGCACGTCGGCGCGGCCGATGATCCCGTCCGCCCGGGACGGGGCGACGGCGCTGAGGTCGACCCCCAGGTCCTTGGCCAGCTTGCGCACCGGCGGTGCGGCCAGCGGAGCAGCGGCACGAGCGGTGGGCACCGCGGCGGACACAGCGGGGCGCGGATCGGCGGCGGCGGCCGGTGCCGGTCCGGTGGCGGGTTCGGTGGACTCAGTGGGCCCGGTCCCCCGGCGACCGTGCCGCAGCCGCCGCCGGGCGCCGTGCTCCGGTGTGCTCACCCCGACCAGCGTCACCACCCGTTCCCCCACCCCGTCGGCGGCGGTCCCGGTCGCCGCCGGCGCGGCGGCCGCCGCGTCGGCAGCTGCACCGGTGCGGATCGCGATGATCGGCGTGCCGACCGCGACCAGGGTGCCGGGGGGGACCAGCAGCTCGGCGACCTCACCGGCGTAGGGCGACGGCAGCTCGACCGCGGCCTTGGCCGTCTCGATCTCGACCAGCATCTGGTTCACGGTCACCTGGTCACCGACGGCGACGTGCCAGGTCAGCACTTCAGCCTCGGTGAGGCCCTCCCCGACGTCGGGCAGCGGGAAGACCTCGACGCCGGGAGTCGAGGACGCCACCGGGGCGGGCGGGCGGGCGGTCATCGACCACCGCCTGCGGGCAGCGGTGCACGGCGAGTCATGCGGTCGGTCCTCTCAGGAGTCCAGCACCCGGTCGATCGCGTCCAGCACGCGGTCGACACCGGGAAGGTAGAGCGGTTCCACGCGACTGGGCGGGTACGGAGTGTCGGAACCGCCGACCCGCTGCACCGGCGCGGCGAGCGAGTAGAAGGCCTCCTCGGTCACCCGGGCGGCCACCTCGGAGGTGATCGACGCCTCCAGCGGAGCCTCGGACACCACCACCAGACGTCCGGTGTGGCGCACCGACTCCAGCACCGGCCCCAGGTCCAACGGCGACAGGGTGCGCAGATCGATCACCTCGACGGCCACGTCGTCGGCCGCCGCCGCCTCGGCCGCGGCCAGCACCGTCTTCACGCTGGGGCCGTACGTGACGACGGTGACGTCGCTGCCCGCACGCCGGACCAGGCTGGAGAACGTCGTGGGCACCGACCCGGACGACCGGGTGTCCCGCTGCACGGGGGCCTTCTCCCAGTACCGCCGCTTCGGCTCGAAGAACACCACCGGGTCGTCGCAGGCGATGGCCTCGAGCAGCATGTCGTACCCGTCCTGCGGGGTGGCCGGGCTGACCACCCGGATCCCGGCGACGTGGCAGAAGATCGACTCGGGCGACTCCGAGTGGTGCTCCACGGCACCGATCCCGCCGCCGTACGGCACCCGGATGACCATCGGGACCCGCAGCTTGCCCTGGGACCGGTACGACACCTTGGCCACCTGGGACACGATCTGGTCGAACCCGGGCCAGACGAAGCCGTCGAACTGGATCTCGGTCACCGGCCGGTACCCGCGGTACGCGAGACCCACTGCGGTGCCGATGATCCCGGACTCGGCCAGCGGGGTGTCGATGACCCGGTGCTCACCGAAGTCCTTCTGCAGGCCGTCGGTCACCCGGAACACACCGCCGAGCCGGCCGACGTCCTCACCCAGCACGAGCACTCGGTCGTCCCGCTCCATGGCGGTGCGCAGGGCGTCGTTCAGCGCCTTGGCGAAGGTGCTCGGGGCGACGTCCGACTGCGGGTCCCCGGCGGTCACGATGCTCGTCATCGGTGCCCTCCCTGCGTCGACACGTTCATCGGCACGGCCTCGTCCAGCGCCACGAACCGTCGGTCGTCGGCCAGTTGTCGTTCCAGCTGCTCGGTCGGCTCGACGAACACGTGCGAGTAGATCCGCTCCAGCGGCGGATCGGCGAGCGTCAGGCAGTGAGCCCGGAACCGGGCGGCCAGCTCGTCGGCGTCCCGGTCGACCTGGTCGAAGAACTCCCGGTCGGCCTGGCCGGTGCGACTGAGGTGGACGCGGACCCGCTCGATCGGATCGAGCAGCTTCCAGGCCTCCTGCTCGTCGGCCAGCCGGTACCTGGACGGATCGTCGGAGGTGGTGTGCGCGTCCATCCGGTAGGTGAACGCCTCGATCATCACCGGGCCGTTGCCGCTGCGGCACTCCTGCAGCGCCCACCGGGTCACCGCCAGCACGGCCAGCACGTCGTTGCCGTCCACCCGGATGCCCGGGAAGCCGTACCCGCTCGCCCGCCGGTACAGCGGGACGCGCGACTGCCGTTCCACCGGGTGGGAGATGGCCCACTGGTTGTTCTGGCAGAAGAAGACGATCGGGGCGTCGAAGGACGCGGCGAACACCATGCCCTCGTGCACATCGCCCTGGCTGGTGGCGCCGTCCCCGAAGTAGACGACGGTCGCCTCGCCGGAGTCGGCATCGTGGTCGTGCCCGAGTGCCCCGTCGAGCCGCTGACCCATCGCGTACCCGGTGGCGTTGAGCACCTGGTTGCCGATGACGATCGTGTACGGCCAGAAGCCGGTCGCCCGCGGATCCCAGCCGCAGTGCTCGGTGCCCCGGAACAGGCTGAGCAGCTCGGTGGGGTCCACGCCCCGGCACCATGCCACGCCGTGCTCCCGGTAGGACGGGAACGCCACGTCGCGGGGCCTCATGGCCCGACCGGAGCCGACCTGAGCCGCCTCCTGACCGAGCAAGGGCGCCCACAGGCTGAGCTGGCCCTGCCGTTGCAGCGCGTTGCCCTCCCGGTCGAACCGGCGCACCAGGACCATGTCCCGGTACAGACCGCGCAGCTCCTCGGCGCTGATGTCCAGCGCGAAGCGCGGGTGCTCGACGCGTTCGCCCTCCGGGGAGAGCAGCTGCACCGACTCCACGTCCGCGGCCACCGCCCGCAGCCCGGACATGACCGCGGTGCCGGGCACGCCGGCGACCTCCACCCGCCGCGAGGCCTGCTGCACCGCTTCCACTGCCGTCGTCTTCGCCTGCACCGGACTCCTCACCACGTCGATCGTCCCGATGGTGGCACGAACCGGGCACCGACGTGACCCAGGCCACCTCCTACTGTCGGAGGTGCGACAGTCGGCCCCGGAGCTGCCCGACCGCCGCCGCGGGCGGTCGTCGGGCGGTCCCGCCGTCCGCCTACGATCGGTGAGCGGCCGGATGCAGCGGCCGATCGACTCGGACGGACCGTGGAGGCTGTCGTGGAGCTGGAGCACCGGTTCGAGCTGCCGGTCGGCATCGACCGGGCCTGGGACACCCTGTCGGACATCGGTCAGGCGCTGCCCTGCCTGCCGGGTGCCACGGTGGACAAGGTCCAGGGCTCCGCGTTCCAGGGCTCGCTCAAGGTGAAGTTCGGGCCGGTGCGGCAGACGTTCCGTGGCGAGGGCCGGGTCGTCGAGCACGACGCCCAGACCCACCGGGTCCGCGTCGAGGCCACCGGCACGGCCGGCGCGGCGACCGAGGCGGTCGTGCTGGTCCGGGCGTCGGCCACCGCACTGGCGCCGAACCGGACGGCGATCGACCTGGTCACCACCCTGTCCCTCACCGGCCGGGCCGGCCGCATCACCGGCCCGATGCTGGTCCGCGCGAGCAACCAGCTGATCGGCCGCTTCGCCGACTGCCTGTCCAACAAGCTGGTCGGCCGGGCCGCCGGCGGTGCCGAGCTCGTCGATGTCGTCGACCCCAACGAGGTCGCGGCCCGCATCGCCGCCCAGGAGCGGGCCGCGGCCGAGCGGGCCGCACACCACCCGACGCACACCTCGCGCGCCCTCGCCGGGCATCGCGCCCCCGCGCTGTCGCACGCCCCAGAGGGCCCGTCCCTGCTCTCCGTGGTCGTCCCGGCCGTGTCGGCCGTCGTCGGCGCACTGCTGCTGCGCAAGCTGTTCAAGCGCTCGTCCCGCACAGCCGGCGGGACGGACGAGCTGCAGGACTGAACGCGTGGACCGGACGCCCGGTCCTGACCGCGGTCGGTCCTGATCGCGGGGAGACCACACCGCGCAGACGGGTCCGGCCCGCCGGGACGCCGGAGCGTCCTGACGGGCCGGATCACCGGTCGCGAGGTCAGCCGCGCGGGGTGGCCTCCGCCAGCCGCAGCTTCAGCGCGTCGAGCTCGTCGCGCAGCGAGCTGGGCACGCTGTCGCCGATCTTGGCGAACCACTCCTCGATCAGCGGGAGCTCCTGCCGCCACTCCTCCGGCTCCACGGCGAGCGCGGCGGCCAGCTGATCGGGGGTGACGTCGAGACCGTCGATGTCCAGGGCGCCCTCGGCCGGAACGTAGCCGATCGCGGTCTCCTCGGCCGTGGCGGCACCGTCCAGCCGCTCGATGATCCACTTCAGCACGCGCGAGTTCTCGCCGAACCCCGGCCACAGGAACCCGCCGTCGGCGTCCCGCCGGAACCAGTTCACGTAGAAGATCTTCGGCAGCTTGGTCGCGTCCGCGCCCTTGCCGACGTTGATCCAGTGCTGGAAGTAGTCACCGGCGTTGTAGCCGATGAACGGCAGCATGGCCATCGGGTCGCGCCGGACCACACCCACCGCGCCGGTGGCCGCGGCGGTCGTCTCGCTGGACAGCGTGGCACCCATGAAGACACCGTGCTGCCAGTCGCGGGCCTCGCTGACCAGAGGGATCGTCGTCTTGCGGCGCCCGCCGAACAGGATGGCCGAGATCGGGACACCGACCGGCTCGAAGTACTCGTCGGCCAGGATCGGTACCTGGGTGATCGGGGTGCAGAACCGCGAGTTCGGGTGGGCCGCCGGCTGCCCGGCGGACGCCAGCTCGTTGCCGTCGGCGTCCACGCCGGACGGGGTCCAGTCGCGGCCCTTCCAGTCGGTCAGGTGGGCCGGCGGCTCGTCGGTCATGCCCTCCCACCACACGCCACCGTCATCGGTCGCGGCGACGTTGGTGAAGACCGAGTTGCCGGCCTCGATGGCCCGCATGGCGTTCGGGTTGGTGTTCCAACCGGTGCCGGGGGCGACGCCGAACAGGCCGGCCTCCGGGTTCACCGCGTAGAGCCGGCCGTCCTTGCCGAAGGTCATCCAGGCGATGTCGTCGCCCAGGGTCTCGACCTTCCAGCCCGGGATGGTCGGCTCCAGCATGGCCAGGTTGGTCTTGCCGCAGGCGCTCGGGAAGGCGGCCGCGACGTAGTGCGTGGTGTTCGACGGCGAGGTCAGCTTGAGGATGAGCATGTGCTCGGCCAGCCAGCCCTCGTCGCGGGCCATCACCGAGGCGATGCGCAGCGAGTAGCACTTCTTGCCGAGCAGGGCGTTGCCGCCGTAGCCCGACCCGTACGACCAGATCGACCGCTCCTCGGGGAAGTGGACGATGTACTTGGTCTCGTTGCACGGCCATGCCACGTCGGCCTGGTCGGCCTCGAGCGGAGCGCCGAGCGAGTGCAGGCCCTTGACCCAGGTGTGGCCCTTGTTGATCAGGGCCAGCGCCCGGTCACCGACGCGGGTCATCACGCGCATCGAGGCGACGACGTACTCGGAGTCGGTGATCTCCACGCCCAGCTTGGGGCTGGCGGCCGTCTCCGGGCCCATGCAGTACGGCATCACGTACATGGTCCGGCCGCGCATCGCACCGCGGAACAGCGGCGTCAGCAGCTCCTTCATCTCGGTCGGGTCCATCCAGTTGTTGGTGGGACCCGCGTCCTGCGGACGCTCGGAGCAGATGAAGGTGCGGTCCTCGACCCGGGCGACGTCCGCCGGGTCCGACAGCGCGTGCCAGGAGTTCGGCATGCCGGCCACCGGGCGGAACGTGCCCGCCGCGACCAGCTTCTCGGTCAGTTCCTGCCACTCGGCGTCCGAACCGGTGACGAACACGATCCGGTCGGGAGTGGTGAGCGCCGCGACCTCCTGGATCCAGGCCAGCAGATCGGGCGCCAACGGATCCGGACGATCCTGGGCCGCGCGGTCGTCCTGGGTGGCCCCGGAGAGCACGGACGTCATGGACATCAACTCCTGCGTGGTCTGGCGGCGGATCCGGGTCCACGGGTTGCGCGGAGGAAGCGGACCGTCGCCTGGGAAGGGACGGACCTGGCCACGCGTCGTTGCGGGATCAGGGAATGCCAGAGATTAACCAGATCAGCGCGCCGCGTCGCCCCCGGAAGTGAGTAAGCCAGGCCACAGAATCGTGAAAGTTGAGCACTTGCGATGTGGTTCATCGCACCTCGTGTTGAGAAATGTTGGCCACTGCTCGTGGGCGGGTGAACGCGTCGGATCATGATCCGGCTGGTTGACCACTCATGAACTCGAGTTGAACGGCCACCGGGGACGGGCCGGCCGACGGACGGACCCCGAGTGACGGAGCACGCCGCGACCTGCCCCGATCCGACGGGCAGGCCGATCGCGGCGCCGGCCGGGGACGATCCGCCGGCCGCACCGCGCTCCCGCCGGGCGCGACCGGGACGATCCCCGATCACCGGGCAGGGATTCCGCCCCGCGACCGACTGGTCGACCACATCGGCTCGGGGTTGCCGAGATCATCGATCCGCGCCGGTGAATGCGGAATGCATTCCCGGACGGGCACCGGTCATTTCCGGCGCGCATTTCCGGCCGCCCCCGAGCCAGGTCGGCGCGCCCGGGGACGGTCGCACCCGGGTGCCCGTCGGACGGCGCCGGTAGCGTGCTGACCGCGCACGTCGCCGATCGGGGGACGACCCCGAGTCGCGTTCCGGGTGCATTCCGGGGCCGGTCAGGGGAACGGACTGACGCTGCACCGACGGCGACCAGGACACAGTGATCGCACGCCCGGACCGTCCGGTGCGTCGCAGCGAGCACCGGCCTGCGGGCCGGGGAAGGAGCGCACCGTGTCGCTGGCACCACCGGGACTCCCGGTCGGTCGGGTCGGTCAGGGGGGAGCGCCGTGATCGAGGTGAACGGCTTGACCAAGGTGTACGGACGGACTGTGGCCGTCGACGATCTGACCTTCCGGGTCGAACCGGGGACCGTCACCGGCTTCCTCGGTCCCAACGGCGCGGGCAAGTCGACGACGATGCGGATGATCCTCGGGCTGGACAACCCGACCCGGGGCACGGCGCTCATCGACGGGCAGCCGTACTCACAGCTCCGGCGGCCGCTGACCAAGATCGGCGCTCTGCTCGACGCCAACTGGATCCACCCGAACCGCTCGGCCCGCGCGCACCTGCAGTTCCTGGCCGCGTCCAACAAGCTGCCCCGGGCCCGCGTCGGTGAGGTGCTCGACCTGGTCGGGCTGACCCAGGTGGGCAAGAAGAACGCCGGCCAGTTCTCCCTCGGCATGAAGCAACGGCTCGGCCTGGCCTCGGCGCTGCTCGGCGATCCGCAGGTGCTGCTCTTCGACGAGCCGGTCAACGGCCTCGATCCCGAGGGCATCCACTGGATCCGCACGTTCATGAAGAGTCTGGCCGCGCAGGGCCGGACGGTGCTCGTCTCGTCCCACCTGCTGTCCGAGATGGCACTCACCGCCGATCATCTCGTGGTCATCGGCCGCGGCAAGCTGATCGCGGCGATGAGCACGGCCGACTTCATCAGCCGGTCCACCGAGTCGACCGTCCGGGTGCGGAGCCCGCAGCTGGCCGACCTGGCCGCGCTGCTGCAGCGCAACGGCGCCACCGTGGTGCCCGACGGCGAGGCGGCGTCCGTCCGCGGTCTGCCCATCGAGCAGATCGGCGAACTGGCCGCCGGTGCCGGCGCCGTGCTGCACGAGCTGGCGTCGCAACAGGGCTCGCTCGAAGAGGCGTTCATGCAGATCACCGGCGAGTCGGTGGAGTACAGCACCGACCGTCCCCCGGCCGCCCCGACCGCCCCGGCGGTCCCGACCCCCGGACCGGTGACCCGATGACCCTGATCAACGTCGAACGCATCAAGCTGTTCACGACCCGCTCGCCGTACTGGTGCCTGGCGCTGATCCTGGTCGCCGCCGTCGGCTTCGCGCTGATCTTCGGCCTGGCCGAACAGGGTCGTGAGGCGACGGTCTTCCTGTCCCAGATCGGACTGCAGCTCGGCCTGTCCGTCTTCATGGTGCTGGCCGTGCTGGCGGTGACCACCGAGTACCGGTTCGGCACCATCCGCACCACGTTCCTGGCCGTGCCGCAGCGAGTCCGGACCCTCGTGGCCAAGACCGTGCTGCTGGTCGTGCTCGGCGCGGTGGTCGGCCTGATCGCGGCCTTCCTCGCCTTCTTCCTGACCAAGACGCTGGCCACCTTCCCGGAGGAGCCGCTGGTCCTGGAGACCGGCGAGCAGTGGCGGATGGTGGCCGGACACGCCGCCCTGTTCGCCATCGGCGCGATCATCGCGGTGGCGGTCGGCATCCTGGTGCGGCAGTCGGCCGGGGCGATCGCCATCGTGCTGCTCTGGCCGCTGCTCATCGAGTCGCTCATCCAGCTGATCCCGAACATCGGGCCGGACATCCAGCCGTGGATGCCGTTCACCGCGGGGGCGAAGTTCGTCTCGCCGACCGACGGCGGCGCCGGTGGCATGTTCAACATCGGCCAGAGCGGGCCCACGGCGGTCCAGGGACTGCTCGTCTTCCTGGCCACCGGCATCGTGCTGTGGGTGATCAGCCTGATCGTGCTGAACCGTCGGGACGCCTGACCTCTGGTCAGGAACCGATCAGCCCGGTCATCCAGCGCACCACGGCGTCCGCGACGGCAGCATCCTGCCCGCGGACGTCGTGGGCGCCGGGCAGCCACTGCTGCGTCACCGGCCCCGGGATGGCCGGGACACGGGCGTCGAACTCGGCCGGGCTGCCGAACGGGTCCCGGTCCCCGCCCACGAAGAGCACCGGCACCCGCAGATCTCCGAAGTGCTCGACCCGCAGCCGGTCCGGCTTGCCCGGCGGGTGCAGCGGGTAGCTGAGCAGGGCCAGGCCGGCGGCCGGCAGACCCTGGGCCACGGCCATCGAGCACATCCGGCCACCGAACGAACGGCCGCCGAGCACCAGGTGCTCCACCCCACAGCCCCACTCGTCGGCCAGCCGCCCGGCCTCGGCCTCGAGGTGGGCGATCGCCACCGGCGGACGGTCGGGCGCCCGCCGTCCGGCCAGCCGGTACGGGAAGTCGATCCTGGCCACCGGCAGTCCGATGGCGTCGAGGACGGCCCGCTCCACCGCCAGCAGCGTGTGGTGGTGCCGGTCCGCGCCGGCACCCGGGGTGAGCAGCAGTCCTCTCGGTGGAGGCACACGCTCGGTCGTCATCGGACTCCCTCCGTCAGGCCCGCCCGATCATCACACCGCCCCGGGGATCGCCCGCCGAGCTGACCGGATCGCTCCCGGCCGGCCGATACCCTTCGGCGGTGCAGGACGCCCGTATCCATCCCAGCAGCATCGCGCTCGCCGACGGCCGCCCCCCGGAGTTCCGGCGGGTGGTCAGCTTCCACCCGCGGGGTGGCCGGCTGAACGACGTGCAGCGGCGCGCCTTCGACGCGCACGCCGACCGCTGGTACCGCGAGGCCGCCCAGTTCGACCGCCCGCTGGACGAGGCCGACCAGGTCGAGCTGTTCGGCCGCCCGGCGCCGCTGGTGCTGGAGATCGGCTCGGGCATGGGCGAGTCGACCGCAGCCATGGCCGCGGTCCGGCCGGACGTCAACCTCCTGGCCGTCGAGGTCTACAAGCCGGGCGTGGCCCAGACCATGCACCACCTGGCGCGGGCCGGTGTCGACACCGTCCGGATCATCCGCGGCGACGGCGTCGCGGTGCTCACCGACCTCATCCGGCCGGACTCGCTGTTCGAGGTGTGGCTGTTCTTCCCGGACCCCTGGCCGAAGACCCGGCACCTGAAGCGCCGGCTGGTCACGCCGGACTTCACCGAGCTGGTGGCCTCCCGCCTCGCGCCGGGCGGCACCTTCAGGCTGGCCACCGACTGGGCCCCGTACGCCGCCCAGATGCTCGCCGCCTGCTCGGCCACCGACGAACTGCGCAACGCCGCCTCGGGCTGGGCGCCGCGCCCGACCTTCCGACCGCGCACCCGGTTCGAGCGCCGCGGCCTGGCCGAGGGCCGGGAGATCTTCGATCTGGAGTTCGTCCGCCGCTGATCGTCGTCCGCACCCCCGCCGGTTGCGTCGTCGTGATGATGGTCACCGGCGGACGATCACTCTCACCGTTCTCCCATGGCCGCTTGACCACTGTTTGACCATCGGTCGACTTTCCGATGACGGTCGTCGCGACCGAACCGTCGGCGGCGGGGCCGTCCGGAGCGGTTGTCCGACAACGACTCCCGCCCCGTGGATGCGTGCCGAGCCGGGACGGGAACGGCACCGTCCCGCCGCACGCGCCGCCGGACACCGAGGTCCTCCGGCATTCCTGGTCGTTCTCTCCCGCATCGTCTCGAATTGGTCAAGCGTTCCCGGGAAGAATTCGCACGAATGTCACAATGGCCGACGTGACGACCCTGGAACGCGCTGCCTCAGCACCGTTGGCCCGGCTGTCGGGCTGGTGGACCGGGCTGTCCCGACCGGGCCGGGTGTCGGTCACCGTGCTCACCACCGCGCTGGCCGCGCTGGCCGTCTACTGGTGGGCGCACGTCGTCGTCGGACCCCACCACCACCAGTTCGACCTGGCCATCTACTACCGAGCCGTCAACTTCTGGACCGCGGGCAACGAGCTGTACGACTACGCCCAGCCGGACCCGGTCAACATCTCGCTCGGCTTCACCTACCCGCCGGTGGCCGCCGTCCTGATGGCACCGATGGCCGCCCTGCCGTTCGACGTGGTGTCGGCCATCACCGTGACGCTCATCGTGCTGGCCACCGCAGCGTGTGTCGGGCTGCTGCTGCGCGAGCGGATCAGCCTGCCCCGTGGGCTGTGGCCGATGGTGATCGGCCTGGTCACCGCGGTCGCGTTCCTGCTCGAGCCGATGCGGCAGACGATCGGGTTCGGTCAGGTGAACGCCTTCCTGATGCTGCTCGTGCTGGTCGACCTGCTGGTCCTGGTGCCCCGCGGCAGCCGGTTCGCCGGCATCGGGGTCGGACTGGCGCTGGCCATCAAGCTGACCCCGGGCATCTTCCTGCTGTACCTGTTGCTGGGCCGGCACTGGCGACCGCTCATCACCGCGGTCGTCAGCGCGGCGGCGGTCACCCTGCTGGCCGCCGCGGTGGCCTCGGCCGAGTCGTGGCGGTTCTTCACGTCCCTGCTCTTCGACAACGGCCGCGTCGGGTTCGTCGGCTCCAGCGCCAACCAGTCCATCAACGGGTTGCTGGCGCGCTTCACCGCGCCGGAGCCGCCGAGCACCGCGGTGTGGATCGCGCTGTCGCTGCTGGTGCTGGCCGTCGGCGCCTGGCGGATCCGCCTCGCGATCGCGGCGGACGACCGGCTGCTGGCGATCACCCTCACCGGCCTGGTCGGCGTGCTGATCAGCCCGGTGAGCTGGCCGCACCACATCGTCTGGGCCCTGCCCGCGGTGATCATCCTGGGCGCCTGGCTCGTCCGGTCGGCCGTCGACCTCGCCGCGCAGCGGCAGGCCGGGCGTGGCCCCACCGGGCGGCAGCTGCGCGGGCTAGCCGGTCCGGTCGCGTTGGTGCTGACCGGGGTGCTGATCTGGGGGTGCGACACCCGGATCCTGTTCCACCTCCCGGACGTGGACTACTCCGACCGGGGGCCCGTCGCCATCCTGCTCGGCAGCCTGCCCATGTTCTGGGTGCTGGCCGCCGTGCTGCTGCTGCCGACGGGGACCCGGGCCCGGGTCGAGCCGGCGATCAGTCCCGCGCGGTCGGCTGCGGTTCGGCCAGCCAGCTGAGCACGGCCTCGGTGTGCTGCCCCAGCATCGGTGGGGCGGTGTGCCGGCGGGTCCACTCACTGCCGTCGCTGTCGAAGAACCGCAGCGGCGGACCGGGCAGCTCGACCGGACCCAGGGTCGGATGGTCGACCTCGATGACCAGCCCCTGCGAGCGGGTCTGGTCCCACTCGTAGACCTGCTGCAGGTTCTTCACCTCCCCGCTGGGCACGCCCACCTCGTTGAGCCGGGCCAGCAGTTCGGCGGTGGTGAACCGACCGAAGGCGTCCTCGACGGCGGCGCGGACGGCGATCTTGTTGGCCACCCGCTGGCTGTTGCTGGCGAAGCCCGGCGCGTCCACCGGCAGGCCGAAGGCCGGCGCGAACCGCTGCCACAGCCCCTCGGACCCGACGGCGATCTGCACGGTGCCGTCCGAGGAGTGGAACAGGCCGTACGGGCAGATGGCCGGGTGGTGGTTGCCCTCGGCCACCGGGACCTCCTTGGCCACCGTCCACCGGGTGCCCTGGTAGGCGTGCACGCCGACGACGCCGGCCAGCAGCGAGGTGCGCACCACGCGTCCTCGGCCGGTCCGGGCCCGCTCGTGCAGGGCGGCCAGCACGCCGTAGGCGCCGTACATGCCCGACACCACGTCGGAGATCGGCACGCCGACCTTGGTCGGTTCGTCGGCCGCCGGGCCGGTCATCGACATGAGCCCGGCCTCGCCCTGGGCGATCTGGTCGTAGCCGGCGCGGCCGCCCTGCGGCCCGTCGTGCCCGAAGCCGGAGATCGACAGCACGACCAGGCGCGGGTTGAGCTGGTCCAGCACCTCCATCGGGAAGCCCAGCCGGTCGAGCACGCCCGGCCGGAAGTTCTCCATGAGCACGTCGCTGCGTCGGATGAGCTCGGTGAGCGCGGACTTGCCGGCCTCGCTCTTGAGATCGAGGGTGATCGACTCCTTGTTGCGGTTGCAGGACAGGAAGTACGTCGCGACCAGGTCCTCCGGCGAGGTGCCGTCCTCGGCACGGGTCAGTTCGCCGGTGGCGCCCGGCGGGCCGACGAACGGCGGTCCCCAGCCGCGGGTGTCGTCCCCGTTGCCGGGGGTCTCCACCTTGATCACCCGGGCACCCAGGTCGGCGAGCATCATGGCCGCGTGCGGGCCGGCGAGGGCCCGGGTCAGGTCGACCACCGTCACGTCGCTCAGCGGTCCGCTCCCGATCACCGGAGCCTGGTCGTCCACTGCTGTCACGCTGTCCTCCGCACCTGCTGGAACGCCCACCGAACACGATTCGGCGGGCGTTGCCGGATGGCCCCGCGGAACGGTCGCCGAGCTGCGCCGTCGCGGGTTCGGCCCGGGTCCGGGCCTGGGTGAGTGCGGCCACGCCGCCGCGTCCCGTCGTGGGGCTCCGATCCTGCCAGGTCCGTCGTCACGATCGGGCCCCGGTGTTTGCCGCCGGGCGCGCGGGGCACTGGCACAGTGAGAAGGTGATGCCCGAGGGGCGCGGTCGCCCGGGGTCGCGGCACGCCCGCGGCCCGGGGGACGTCCCCGATGGACAGCACCGACGAACCGACACCGTCGAACACCACCGTCGCCGCATCGTGTGGCACGGGCGCCCCCGGGCCGTCCGGCCCCGGCGTCAGGCGAGCACTCGAGGAGGACATCCCGTCATGGCCAAGCGACAGCCGCTCCCCCGCTACACCGTCCCGTCCCTGACCCCCGAGGTCGGCGGCAAGGTGGCAGCCATCCTGCAGCAGCGGCTCAACGCGATGAACGACCTGCACCTGACCCTCAAGCACGTGCACTGGAACGTGGTCGGGCCACACTTCATCTCGGTGCACGAGATGATCGACCCGCAGGTCGAGGTGATCCGCGGCTACGCCGACGAGATCGCCGAGCGGATCGCCACCCTGGGCCTCTCGCCCAAGGGCACCCCCGGCGCCATCGTCGAGGGCCGCACCTGGAGCGACTACTCCATCGACCGGGCCGACACCATCGCCCACCTGGGCGCGCTGGACGTCGTCTACCAGGGCGTGATCGAGGACCACCGCAAGGCGGCCGAGGACACCGAGGAGTCCGACACCGTCACCAACGACCTGCTGGTCGGGCAGCTGCACCAGATCGAGCTGTTCCACTGGTTCATCCGGGCCCACCTGGAGTCGGCCTCGGGCTCCCTGGCCACCGCCGGGTTGACCACCGAGTCCGACGCGGCCGTGGCCGGCGAGGAGTTCAGCGACGAGTCGGCCGGCGTGAACGGCCAGGACTCGACGTCGGCCTCCTCCACCAGCTGACCCATCGGTCCGGGGCGGCGTCGGTCGTTCCGGACTCCCGGCACGACTCAGCCGGTCGACCCCGAACGGGTCGACCGGCTGGCTCGCGTCGAGGCCAGGTGATCACGCAGCTCGAGCAGCCGCACGCGGGCGGTCAACAGATCGCCGAGCTGTTCACCGACGGTGCGGCCGCCCAGCAGGGTCTGCCAGCGGTCGTACCGCTCGGCCTCCAGCGCCGGCAACGACGGCGGACCGGGCAGGTCGGCGATCAGCGCGATGGCCGCGTCCGTGACCTCGGCGCGGGTGGTGTCGTCAACACGGTCGAGGACGGTGAGCATCCGGCTGCGGGCCACGACCGGGGGCAGCCGCCGCTCGGCGCAGTCGATGGCCGACGCGGCCAGCCACCGCATGATCGAGTCTTGACGCTTCTTCCTCACTTTTTCATCCTGCGTCTGAAAAACCGGCAGATCGTGTCGCATCGGTGTGACCTGGAACGGGCCGGCACAGATCACACGCCGAGAGATCGACTCTCAGTCATGGCCTGGTCACTGTCCGCCGTCCACACTGACCGCATGCCTCTGCACAGCGCCGAACCGCCGGCCGCCGCGAGACCCACAGCGACGTCCGGGTCGTCCGGGTCCGGTGTCCCGCCGTTGCCCGCCGCCGCACCGCGGGTCAACCCGATCATCGGGCTCGGCGATCCGGCCGGGGCCGCGCGGATCCGGCCACCGCACCACCGGCTGGCCGATGACCCGGTGCCGGCCGACGTCGCCTACCAGGTCGTCTCGGACGAACTCATGCGCGACGGCAACGCCCGGCTGAACCTGGCCACCTTCGTCACCACGTGGATGGAACCCCAGGCGGCTCGGCTGATGGCGGAGTCGGCCGACAAGAACATGATCGACAAGGACGAGTACCCGCAGACCGCCGCGATCGAGCAGCGCTGCGTGGCCATCCTCGGCGACCTCTGGCACGCGCCCGACCCGCACCGTGTGGTCGGTTGCTCGACCACCGGCTCGAGCGAGGCCGGCGTGCTCGCCGGGCTGGCCCTCAAGCGGCGGTGGGCCGCCCGCCACGGCATCGGGCCGGGCGGCGGTGGGCCTGACCGGGTGCCGAACCTGGTGATGGGCGCCGACGTGCAGGTCTGCTGGGAGAAGTTCTGCCGGTACTGGGACGTCGAGCCCCGGATCGTCCCGATGGAGGGCGACCGGTTCCACCTGGACGCCGCCACCGCGGCCGCGGCCTGCGACGCGAACACCATCGGGGTCGTCGCCGTGCTCGGCTCCACCTTCGACGGCAGCTATGAACCGGTCGCCGGGATCTGCGCCGCACTGGACGCCCTCGCCGCCGGCGGCGGCCCGGACGTCCCCGTCCACGTGGACGGAGCGTCGGGCGCCATGGTCGCCCCGTTCCTGGACCCGGAGCTGGAGTGGGACTTCCGGCTGCCCCGGGTCGCGTCGATCAACACCTCGGGCCACAAGTACGGCCTGGTCTACCCGGGAGTCGGCTGGGTGCTGTGGCGGGACACCGACGCACTCCCGCACGAGCTGGTGTTCGACGTGAACTACCTGGGTGGCAGCATGCCCACCTTCGCGCTCAACTTCTCCCGGCCCGGCTCCGAGGTGATCGCGCAGTACTACAACTTCTTCCGCCTGGGCCGGCAGGGCTACCGGCAGGTGCAGCAGGCGGCCCGGGACGTGGCGACCTCGCTGTCCGCCTCGATCGAGCAGATGGCGCAGTTCCGGTTGCTCACCCGGGGCGACGAGCTGCCCGTCTTCGCGTTCACCACCGGCGACGACGTCCGGGGCTGGGACGTGTTCGCGGTGTCCCGGCGGCTGCGTGAGCGCGGCTGGCAGGTGCCGGCCTACACGTTCCCCGAGCACCGGGAGGACCTGGCCGTGCTCCGCGTGGTCTGCCGCAACGGCTTCACCCGGGACCTGGCCGAGTCGTTCCTGGACGACCTGCGAGCCGTGGTGCGCGAACTGGACGCGGACGCCCGGTCGATCGGCGGCGGGGCCGCCACCGGCGCGACGATGAGCGGGCCGAGCGCATTCCGGCACTGATCGCCGCGGGTATCCAGGACGGTGCCGGTCCGGCATCCTGACCGGCAGGAACGGCCCACGGGGCCGACGATCGCCCGGCGGGACGCCGGAGGAGGGTGCGGCCACGTGCACGCAGGTGATCGCACGACCGAGGAGATCCGCCAGCTGCTCGTTGAGGTCCGCCGGGAGGCGGATCGGGCCTCCCCCGCCCGGCACCGGCAGCTCGTCGACGAGCTCGACGAGCTCGCCGAGTCGCTCGTCGGCCGCGGCGCCGAGGACGATCGCGCGGTCAAGCGCGAGATCGCCGAACTGGTCCGCACGCTCGCTCCGGAGCGCTGACGCCGCGAGCCCGCGAGCCTGCGACGCGGCGGGAGGCCCGGGACCGGATGCGCAGGTCGATCACCGCGTCGTCCCGCGATCCGGTGGCTCCTGCTCGTTACCCTGAGATCCATGGGGTCCGTCCGACTTCCGGTGTTCCCGCTGGGCATGGTGCTGTTCCCCGGCACGCTGCTGCCGCTGCACGTCTTCGAGCAGCGGTACCGGCGGATGATCACCGAGCTGCTCGAGCAGCCCGAGGGAACGCGCTGGTTCGGCATCGTCGCCATCCGGGCCGGCCGGGAGGTCGGCGACCTGGACGGGCACACCGACCTGTTCGACACCGGCTGTGTCGCCGATCTGCGCCGGGTGGTCGTCCGGCCGGACGGCCGGTTCGACATCGTGGTGGGCGGACGGTCGCGGTTCCGGCTCCGCGCGGGCACCCATGAGGTCGCCCCCGACGGGCTGCTGAGCGCGCAGGTCGACATCCGCGTCCCGGACGGCGCCGCCGGCCCGGCCGCGCACGCCCTGGTGCCCCAGGTGGTCCGACTGCTGGCCGACTACCGGGAGGCGCTCGGCCGGGCCGAGGGCGTGAGCGGCGACACCGGTCCGCATCCGCCGACCGAACCGGAAGCGCTGGCCTGGGCGGTGGCCCGGGCCCTGGTGGTCGACGTGACCGACAAGCAGCAGATGCTGGCGACCGGTACCGTCGACGAGCTGCTGCACCTGCAGGTCCGGCTGCTGCGCCGGGAGATCGGCCTGCTGCGGCACCTGGGCGCGCGGGCCGGCGTCGAGCTGCCGCGGGTGCACTACAGCGCCAACTGACCCGGCCGGGGCTGGTCCGGACCGGGCCGGCTGTCGGGGGTGCCGCCTACCGTTCCCGGTGTGCGACGAGCCGCCTTCCGCCCCTCCTTGGCCGTCCGCCTGCTGATGCTGGCGGCGGCCTACGCCCCCCTGCTCCTGCTCCTGGCCATCCTCGACTCGTTCCAGCAGCCGGTGGTGCGGTGGGCGATGGCCGCGGTGTGCGTGGCCGGGGTGGGGTTCACGGTGCTGTTCATCTTCGTGGTCATCCCCCGTCGCAACGCCACCCCGGAGCAGGTCTACGAGGCCAAGCCGCGCGAAGGTGAGGCATTGCGGTTCTTCGCCACCTACGTGGTGCCGTTCTTCGTCAGCGAGACCGCGCCGCCGACCCACCGCTGGGCACTGGCCGTGTATCTGGTGCTGATCGCGGCGCTGTACCTGCGCAACGACCTGTACTTCGCCAACCCGCTGCTCGCCCTGCTCGGCTTCCGGGTCTTCGAGCTGACCCGACGCGACCGCGGGATGGTGCTGGTGCTGAGCCGGGCGTGGCACCTGGCGCCGGGCCAGGTGATCGACCTGGTGCTCCTCGGCGGCTGGATCGCCGTCCAACGACCCACCCGCCGCATCACCCGGGAGGCAGCATGACCGACCTGGTCGCGTCCACGCCGGACGCACCGAGCCGACCGACCGCGCCGATCCCGGAGTCGTCCGACGCGCGCACCCCGCCCGCGGCCCGACTCCCCGACGTGCCCTCCGAGGACCTGGCCGCGGACCGGCTGCAGGCCGCCCTGGCCGAGCTGACCGGACCGGACGCCGATCGCCTGGCGGTGACCCTGCTGCTGGTCACCGACCACCGGACCGCGGATCCCCGGGTGTTCGAGGCTCCGATCGACGCCCAGTTCGCCGCGCAGTTGCGGGAGGTGGTCATCGAGACCGGCGCCGACGCGGCCGGCGCCGAGCTGGTGCCGGCCCGACCGGGGTTCGCGCCGTCCGGCGGACAGTGGGTGTTCGCCCCGCTCGATCCGGCGGTGGCGGCGCTGGACGAACGCACCCGGGCGGACAGCACGGCCCAGTACGACCGGAACCTGGAGTTCGGCCGGCGCAACCTGCTGGTGGTCCGCATCCGGTCCGCCTCGGGGGCCGACATCGCCCGGCTCTACCAGGGTTTCGCACCCGAGCAGGCGCTCACCTCGTCGCGCCGGCTGGTCGCCTTCTGGTCGGGTGAGCGGTTCGACGGGTTGACCGGCGACCCGCTGATCGTCGACCGGTCGTTCCGGGTCATGGTCACCGGGGGCACCGCGCTGATGTCGTCGGCCACCGCCTACGAGCGGCTGTTCGGCGCACTCGAGCAGCTCCGGGCCAGCGCGGCGGCGGTCTACGAGGCCACCTTCGCCCGCCTGCCCATCATCGGCGCCGAGGCGCTGCAGGCGGCATGCCTGTCCGACCTGAACATGATGCGCAAACTCACCAGCATCGGCGCCAAGCTGGCCGAACCGCGGTTCGCCGACGCGATGCGGATCGAGCGGATCCTGGTCTTCCTGCACGCCAATCCACACATCGACGTCCTGGTCGACCGGACCGGGCCGGCTCCGCGGCTGGTCTTCGACCCCGGGGCGCAGCAGCGGTGGTCACTGCTCAAGCTGCTCGACGACGACTACCTTCACTCGCGGCTGACCGACACCGACTACGAGGCCAATTCCAAGACGGCGCTGTGAGACAGGTCAGCCCTCGCCGGGTGGGGCCGAGCCGTCGGTCGCGGCCCGCCGGGCGCGGGCGCGGCGCTTGCCCTCGTGCATCGCCTGCACCCGGGCGACCGGGATGGCCCGGCCCTCGGTGACCACCTCGTCCGGGATCCGCTGCGGCGCCGGCATCAGCTCGGCCCACGGGTCCCCGCCGTGCGCGGCGACCCGGGCCGGGGCGGTCGCGACGGTGAAGTCGGCCGGGGTGATGCCGTCCAGCTCGGACCACGACACCGGGAACGACACCGGCAGCCCCGGGCGGCCCCGCGGGCTGTAGACGGCGGCGACGGTCGCCCCGCCGGACCGGGTCGCGTCGATGAAGACCTTGCCGTGCCGTTCGGTCAGGACGTAGGCGGTGGTGCACGCCTCCGGATCGATCCGCTCGGTGCGAACGGCCAGGGCCCGGGTCGCGGCCGCCGCAGCCTCGGCGTCGAGGGTGCCGTCGAGCGGGACCACCACGTGCACCCCGGAGGAGCCGCTCGTCTTCACCGCGGCGGCCAGCCCCACCTCGTCCAGCGCGGCGTGCACGGCGTGCGCCGCCCGCACCACCGCGGCGAACGGCGCACCGCCCGGCGGGTCCAGATCGAGCACCAGTTGGTCGGGCGTGGGCGGCCAGCCGGCGTCCGGCACGGCTGCGGTCGCCGGTTCGTCCACCCGGTACAGCGGCACGTGGTACTCGATGGCCCGCTGGTTGGCCAGCCAGCGCAGGGTGCTGCGGTCCTGGCAGAGCGGGAACCGGATCTCCCGGCGGGACGCCTGCGCCCACTGGGCGTGGGTGACGATCCAGGCCGGGGCCGACGCCGGGGTGTTCTTCTGCATGAACGGCGGCTGCCCCGGACGGGCCCGGATCACCGACAGCGGCCGGTCCCGCAGCACCGGCAGCAGCACGTCGGCCACCGCGTCGAGGTAGTCGACGAGCCCGCCCTTGGTCACGTCCGCACCGTCGAACAGCGGCGCGTCCAGGCTGGTGAGCGGGACCTGGTCGGGATCGGGCACGGTGGTGCCCGACGTCCCGGGTGCATCGCGGCGGCCGGCCATGGTGGGAGTCAGTTGAGCGTCGGGCCGAGGGGCGCCCGCCGCCACCGGTGCAGCGCGATCCGGTCGGCCGCGTCCAGCCCACTGACGACCACCGGGACGCCGGTGCCGGCGACCCGACGGTCGACCTCGGCCAGCCAGCGCAACGCCTCGTCCGACCAGGTGGCGACCGGCGCCACGTCGATCAGCATCCGGCGCACCCCCGGGAGGTCCAGCCGGCGCATCGCCGTCTCCCACGGTCCTCGGACCGCGTCGATCCGCGTCGCGTCGCCGCGCAGCACGACGGTGACGGTGCCGTCCCGGACCTCGACGTCGGCGCTGGCACCGGACCCGGCAGCACCTCCGGGCAGGCCGTCGGTGGCGTCCGCAGGCAGGGTGCGGCCCGCATCGTCGACGGTGTCGTCGGACGGTCCGTCGGCCGGCGACCGGTCCGGACCCGGAGCCGCGGCCGGGAGATCGAAGAGCATGAGCGCCGGCTCCGCGTCGGCCGGGGTGCGCTGCGCCGTCCGGACCGATGACCGACCGACGTCCACCCAGCGCTCCTCACCGTGCGTCGTTCCCTGCCCGGGGCGGCGCCGCCCGGGCGAGCCGGACGGTACCTGCGGCCACCGACAGCAGCAACCGACCCGCACCGGCCGGGAACGGGCGCGGCGCAGGAACGGCCACAGCCCCGGCCGGAGGTCGTCCGGTCGGGGCCGTGGTCATCGCGGGCAGCCGGTCACGGGCGAACCGCGGCCGGCAGGGTTCACTGGTGGAAGTACGGGATGATCAGCCACAGGCCGAACAGCACGATGAGCGCGCAGACACCCATGCAGAGCGCGGAGGCGAATCTGGCGGCGCCTCCGCGCTGGCCGGCGGCGACGCGGCCGTCGGCCACGTTGGCCGCGCCCACGCCGATGGCGTAGATCCCGACGACGACCACGGTGACCGCGATCGTGACGATGGCGACGACGCCCAGGGCGCCCCAGTCGATGGTCATGACGGTTCCTCTCGCTGGGCTCGGCTCAGACGCCGGCCGGCACCTCGGGCCTGGCGGAGAGGGTGACGTCGCGACCCTCGTTGACGTTGTCGGCCGAGACCGAGTTGCGGCGGGCGACCTGCCAGATGCCGAGGACGGCAGCCGCCAGGACGGCGATGACGACGACGGTGCCGAAGACGCCGGTGTCGGCCACGAACGCGGCAGCCGCGCCGACCAGCGCGGCGGCCGGCAGGGTGAGCAGCCAGGCGTAGACCATCTTGCGGGCGGTGCTCCAGCGGACCTCGGCCATCTTCCGACCGAAGCCGGAGCCGACGATCGACCCGGAGCAGACCTGGGTGGTGGACAGCGCGAAGCCCAGGTGCGAGGACGCGAGGATCGCCGTGGTGGACGCGGTCTCGGCGGCGAAGCCCTGCGGCGCCTGGATGTCGACCAGGCCGCGGCCCATGGTCCGCATGATCCGCCAGCCACCGGAGTAGGTGCCCAGACCGATGCACAGGCCGGCGGCCAGGATGACCCACAGCTGCGGGTCGGTGCCCGAGGCCTGGTAGCCGGCGGTGATGAGCACCAGGGTGATGACGCCCATGGTCTTCTGGCCGTCGGAGGTGCCGTGGGCCAGGGCGACCAGCGAGGCGGAGACGGTCTGGCCGTGTCGGAAGCCGGCCTCGGTCCGCTCGTTCTCCCGGTGGGCGGCGATCTTGTAGGCGATGAAGGTGGCGCCCGCCGCGGCCAGGCCGGCCACCACCGGGGCGACCAGCGCCGGCAGCAGCACCTTGGACACCACCGTGCCGAAGTGCACCCCGGAGAGTCCGGCGCCGACCAGGACGGCGCCGATGAGGCCGCCGAACAGGGCGTGCGAGGAGCTGGACGGCAGACCGAGCAGCCAGGTCAGCAGGTTCCAGATGATGGCCCCGACCAACCCGGCGAAGACCATGAGCGGCGTCACCACCGAGTCCTCGACGATGCCGCCGGAGATGGTGGCCGCCACCTCGGTGGACAGGAAGGCGCCGGCGACGTTCAGCACCGCGGCGATCAACACGGCGACCTTGGGCTTGAGCGCACCGGTGGCGACCGAGGTGGCCATGGCGTTGGCGCTGTCGTGGAAGCCGTTGGTGAAGTCGAAGAACAGCGCAGTGACGATCACGAGGATCACCAGGAAGAGCGTCATGTCCACGGGACGAGGACCCCTTGTGAGCAGCGGACGACACCGGTCCCCGACGGACCGGTGCTGATCGAGGAACGCTCCGGGAGACGACGGCACAGCCCCCGTTGGCCCACTGCTGCTCAGTCGTTGCGACCCGGTAACACACTGAGAGTAGGGGCGCAGGCCCGCCGCGTCATGAACGAGAGACGAACACCACGTGACGGTCCGAGCGGTCGCTCAGGGCGTGCGGGTGATCGGGGGCCCGACCGCCGCGTGGCAGTGCCTCGTACAGCGAACGGAGTGCACCCGCGCTGGTCCGTCCGGGCACGTCGGGCTCGTCCGGCCCCGTTCGCGCCCCCGCTCGATGGACCGGTCGGGGATCAGCGCAGGAAGCGGAACGCCGCCGAGTCGGGATCGATCCGCTCGACCTTCATCGGCGCCGCGTCGATCCGGTCGAGCAGCCCCTGCAGACCGGCCGCTTCGCCGAGCTCGATGCCGACCAGCGCCGGGCCGGTCTCCCGGTCGTTGCGCTTGACGTACTCGAAGAGGGTGACGTCATCGTCCGGGCCGAGCACCTCGTCCAGGAACCGGCGCAGCGCCCCGGGCTCCTGCGGGAACTCGACCAGGAAGTAGTGCTTCAGGCCCTCGTGCACCAGGGAGCGTTCCAGGATCTCGCCGTAGCGGGAGACGTCGTTGTTGCCACCGGAGACCAGGCACACGACGGTCGAGCCCGGCGCCACCCCGAGCTCGGACAGATGGTCGAGTGCGGTCACCGACAGCGCACCGGCAGGCTCGGCGATGATGCCCTCGTTCTGGTACAGGTCCAGCATCCGGGTGCACACCGCGCCCTCGTCCACGGTCCGCACCAGCGGCGGTCGGGACGCCAGGGTCCGGTAGGGCAGCTCGCCGATGCGCCGCACCGCCGCACCGTCGACGAACGGGTCGATCTGCTCGAGCTGGACCGGGCCGCCGGCCCGCAGGGCCGCGGTGAGCGAGGCGGCCCCGGCCGGTTCCACCCCGATGAGCCGGACGCCGGGGGCTCGTTCGGCCAGGTAGGCGGACGTGCCCGCGATCAGTCCGCCGCCGCCCACCGGCACGATCAGCGCGTCGGGCGCCCGGCCGAGCTGTTGCAGCACCTCACGGGTCACCGTCCCCTGGCCGGCCATCGTGCGCAGGTCGTCGAACGGCGGCACCGGGACGGCGCCGGTGCGTTCCGCGTCCAGGGCCGCCGAGGCCGCGGCGTCGTCGTAGGTGTCGCCGACCAGGACCAGCTCGACCCGGTCCCCGCCGTGGGCGCGGATCCGGTCCCGCTTCTGCCGTGGGGTGGTCCGCGGGAGGTGGATCCGCCCGTTGATGCCGAGCGCGCGGCAGGCGAAGGCCACTCCCTGGGCGTGGTTGCCGGCGCTGGCGCACACCACACCGCGGGCGCGCTCGGCCTCGTCCAGCTGCGACATCAGGTTGTAGGCGCCCCGGACCTTGTACGACCGGACGACCTGCAGATCCTCACGCTTGAGGTGGACCTGCATGCCGGTGACCGCACTGAGTCGCTCGCTGACCTGCAACGGCGTCCGGGCGACCACCGACTGGATCCGGGCGGCGGCCTCGTCGACGGACGCGGCGGCCAGCAGCGAACGGGGACGCTCCGCCCGCTGGGCAGCGGTCGAGCGCGAGGCGGGAGCGGCGGTCACCCCTCGATCTTGTCACCGCGAACGGGTTGCTCCGCTCGGAGGTCCCGCTGGTCGACGCCGTCGAGCTGGGGGGCTGCGAGGCCGAGCCGGCGTTGTCGGCCCCGGACTGCTGGTCGCCGCAGCCGGCCAGCAGCAGACCGGCGACCGCGGTGGCGGCCACCGTGCCCACCAGCCGGGAGCGCAGGATCCGGCGGCCGCCGGGACGGACGTCGGTCGACAGCTGGGGGAACATCGGTGCTCCTTGGTCCGGCACCCGGGAGAGGGCGCCCGTCGGGTCGGGTCGGCGGGCCAGCTGTCCGAGGGCACCGCCGGGGTCGAAGCTGATCTGCGCACCCCAGGGACCCAGGGGGGACGGGTCCGTACCGCGCGTGCGGCGTCCATCACCGGCACAGGCGACTAGGCTCGCGCGGTCGACACCGCGAAGCCCTGGTGTCCCCCGCCCGGCCGAACGCCGTCGACCGGGCATGTCCACTCCGTTCACCGATGCCGTCGAGTCGAGGAGGCCCTGTCGTGTTGGCTGCCATGCGCCGGGCGAAGATCCTCGAGGAGGTCCGCCGGACCGGCGGGGCCAAGGTCGCCGACCTGACCGCCATGCTCGGGGTGTCGGACATGACCGTCCGCCGGGACCTGGAGCTGCTGGACCGCAAGGGACTGCTGGCCAAGGTGCACGGTGGCGCGACTGCGGTGGAGACGGCCGGGGCGATCGAACTCAGCTTCGAGATCACCAGCCAGCGCGAGGTGCCGGAGAAGGAGGCCATCGCCGCCCGGGCGGCCACCCTCATCCGGCCCGGCATGGCCATCGCCATCACCGCGGGCAGCACCACCTGGACGCTGGCCCGGCACCTGGCCGACATCCCCGACCTGACCGTCGTGACGAACTCGCTCAAGGTCGCCGAGGTGCTGCACGCGCAGCAACGGCCCGACCTGACCGTGGTGCTCACCGGTGGGCTGCGCACCCCGTCGGACGGCCTGGTCGGCCCGATCGCAGTGCAGGCCATCCGGTCGCTGCACGTCGACATGGTGTTCATGGGCGTGCACGGGCTGGACGAGCGGGCCGGGCTCACCACGCCCAACCTGATGGAGGCGGAGACCAACCGCGCCCTGGTCGACTCGGCGCGTCAGCTCGTCGTGGTGGCCGACCACACCAAGTGGGGCGTCGTCGCGCTGGCCCACATCGCGCCGTTGAGCGCGATCGACACCCTGCTGACCGACGACCGGCTCAGCGAGGAGGCTGCCGAGGTGCTCACCGAACAGGTGGCCGAGATGATCCTGATCCCCGCCATCGGCGAGTTCACCCCGGCGCTGGACGGTGGACCGACGGCGCTGCCCCGGGCCGACGCCCCCGCGTACTGACGTCGGCCGGATCCTGACGGTGCGCCCGCGGCCTTGCCCGTCAGTAGGAGTACAGCGATCCGCTGGAGCGGGTCCCGTTCACGATCGACAGCCCGAACGACGTGCCGATCAGGTCGGCCCCGGCGACCAGCAGCGAGCGCACCTGCTCGATGGTCTGCACCCCGCCCGAGGCCTTGACGCCCACCGACGCGGGCGCCTCGTGCCGCAGGAAGGCGATGGTCGCCGGATCGGCGATCCCCACGCGGCCGCTCGAGGCCGGGGTCAGGAACGCGGCGCCGGCCTCCACCGCCGCGTGCACCGCGTGCACCCGCAGCCGATCCGACAGCAGGGGCAGTTCGAGCATGAACTTGACCCCGACCGGACTGGCTGCGGCCACCACGGCGGCCAGGTCGGCGGTGAACTCACGGTGGCGACCGGACAGCAACAGTCCGATCGGCACGGTGCAGTCGAGCTCGTCGACGCCCTCGTCGACCAGGGAGCGGACCTGCCCGACCCGCCCGGCGGTGGTGCCGGTGCCGTCCGGGAAGTCGACGATGGATCCCAGCCGGATGTCGCTGCCGCGCAGCTCCTCCCGCGCCACCGCCACCCAGAGCGGCGGGACCATCACCGCGTCGAACCCGAAGTGCTCGGCCTCGCGCACGTGGTCCCGCACGTCGCGGTCGACGATCCCGTGACCGATCAGCGTGTGCTGCAACCGGCCGGCCAGCTGTGCCGCCGGCAGGGTCAGCGCCGGGTGGCGGTCGGCCGGCCCGGGGACCGGGGGCGCGGCGACGGACGGCTCGGCCATGACCACTTCCCTCCTCGGCGCGGGCGGCCGTGCGGACGGGTCTGCGCGGCCAGTCTGGCACGGCGCCGATCGGCGCTCCCGGGCCACCGCGCTCCCGGGTGACCGCGCTCCCCGGAGGACGACCGTGCCCGCCGCCCGGCCGCCTCGCCCGGCGCTGGCTAGGGTGGCTCTCCATGCGCATCCTGTCCATCCAGTCGTCGGTGGCGTACGGGTACGTCGGCAACAGTGCCGCGACCTTCCCGTTGCAGCGGCTGGGGAACGAGGTCTGGCCGGTGCTCACGGTCCACTTCTCCAACCACACCGGGTACGGGCAGTGGCGCGGGCAGGTGTTCGATCCCGCGGTGGTGGCCGAGGTCATCGAGGGCATCGCCGACCGCGGCGTGCTGGGGACCGCGGACGCCGTCCTCACCGGCTACCAGGGTTCCCCCGGCGTGGCCCAGGTGGTGCTGGACACCGTGGCGCGGGTGCGGTCGCTGAACCCGTCGGCGGTGTACTGCTGCGACCCGGTGATGGGCGACGTCGGGCGGGGCATGTTCGTGCTGCCGGGTCTGCCCGAGCTCATCCGTGAGCGGGTGGTGCCGGTGGCGGACGTGCTGACGCCCAACGCGTTCGAGCTCGCCTACCTGTCCGCCCCGGAGCCCGACCCGGCGGCGGTGGACCTGTCGCGGCTGGCGTCGGTGGACGGCCTGCTCACCGCGGTGGAGACGGTCCGGGGGATGGGCCCGTCGACCGTGCTGGTCACCTCGGTGGAGCACGCGGGTGGGGTCGGCCGGATCGAGACCGACCAGCCGGAGATCGCCATGGTGGCGGTGGACGAGACCGGTGCGTACGAGGTCCGCACGCCGCGGCTGCCGATCTCGGTGAACGGTGCGGGCGACGTGACCGCTGCGCTGTTCCTGGCCCATCTGGCCGAGGGGGTGGAGGTGGCGCTGGCCCGGACGGCGTCCTCGGTCTACGCCGTCCTGGAACGCACCGCGGCCTCGGCCAGCCGGGAGATCCAACTGGTCGACGCCCAGCAGAGCATCGCGGATCCACTCTGCGAGTTCCCGGTGCGGCGCCTGGCCTGAGCCGGATGCGCCACGGGACAGCGGTTCCGAGTCAGACGACGATCCGCCGGATGGTCAGGTACGTCCCGGTCAGCGCGCCCAGCGCCAGCAGCGCGAAGACGCCGATCACGCCGATCATGTCGGCCTCGGCCAGGAACCGCCAGATGTCGCCCCACCAGCCGCGCCAGGTGATGACCAGGATGGCGGCGGCGGCCAGGACGGCCCAGCCGGCCAGGAACACCACGTTGCCCGGGACGCCCCAGCGCTGGTGGATCAGGCCGGACCACATGCCTGCGGCCATGAACAGCATGAGCAGGATGAAGCTGGTGGCCAGGTTCTGGTACCAGGGTCCGTCCAGCAGCCACGGGATCGCGAAGAATCGCAGGTTGACACCCCAACCCCGGGTGGTCATCTCGATCTCGGCGAGCACGGCCACGAGCACGGCGAACACCGCCGACAGCACGACGCCGAGCAACCAGGTGCCCAGGAAGTACGACCGCCGGCTGATGCCGAGCGACATCGCGAACGGCAGGGTCCGGGTGGCGGTCTGGATGCCGATCACGGTGAGGAAGATGAACATGGTCGACAGCCCGCCGGTCGCGGAGTCCTCGTAGGACGGCGGGTGCACCACCGCGAAGATCGCGTAGGTCAGCCCGAAGACGAGGGCCAGGATCCCCCACGGGAGGAACGTGTAGCCGTACCGGTCGACCAGGTGCATGCGGACGACGTTGAACACGTTGGCGCGCATCGCGGATCGCGGTCGCGCCGGGCGCGAGGTCAGGGACGTGCCGGGCACGGTGCTCTCCTGCCTGAGGATCGGTCGGTCGACGGTCGGGATCCGGGTGGCTCCGGTGGCGTTCATGCGCTCAGTTCTGCTGCGGCGTCCCGTCGGCGCCCGGTGGCGGCGACGACCAGCTCCTGCAGCGACACCGGCGCCAGCCGGAGTCCGGCGGCGGCGGCACGGGCTTCGTCGAGATCGGTGAACGGACCGGCCACGGTCGAGACCGTCTGCCCGGCCAGCGATCCGGTGCGCCAGACGGTGCGGCCGGTGGTGAACTCGGTGACCGCCCGGCTCGACCCGGCGACCGAGACCGCGTGCTCGCGCAGCTCGTCGGCGGCGCCGCTCAGCACGATGCGACCACGGTCGATGACCACCACCTGCTCGAGCAGGTTGGCCACCTCGTCGATCAGGTGGGTGGACAGCACGACGGTGCGCGGGTGTTCGGCGTAGTCGGCCAGCAGCCGGTCGTAGAAGACGTGCCGGGCGACCGCGTCGAGCCCGAGGTACGGCTCGTCGAAGAAGGTCAGCTCGGCCCGCGCGGCCAGGCCGATGATGATGCCGACGGCCGAGTGCATGCCGCGGGACAGCTTCTTGATCGGCCGGCGCAGCGGCAGGTCGAAGTCGGCCACCAGTTCACGGGCCAGGTCGTGGTCCCAGCCGGGACAGCACCAGGAGGCAGCCTCCAGGGCGCGGCGCACCGAGATGTCCGGGTAGACCTGACCCTCCTTGATGAACACCACCCGGCGCAGCACGCTGTCGTGTTCCAGCGGCGACTGGCCGAACACCCGGACGGAGCCGGCGCTGGCCAGCTCCTGCCCGGTCAGCACCTTCATCAGGGTCGACTTGCCGGCCCCGTTGCGGCCGAGCAGACCGGTGATGGTGTCGGGCTGCACGGTGAGGCTGACGTCGTCGAGCGCGGTGGTGTCCCGGTACCGGCGGGACAGGTGCTCGACCTCGATGACGGGCCGGTCGTCGGTCAGGTGGGCGGTACGGGTGGGGTCGGCGGGAGTGGCCATGGGTGTCACGACGCCTCCTTCGGGGTCCGGGGGACCACGGCTGGGGTCTGGGTGAGCACGGACCCGGAGTCGGGCCCGCTTCGATCGGGGTCGTGGTCCGGCAGGGCCCGGTCGGTCTGCTCGACGCTGGCGAGCACGGCGGCCAGGTCCAGACCCAGCCGGCGGGCCTCGGCCAGCATCGGCACCACGAACTGGTCGGCGAACCGGTCCCGCCGGGCCGCGAGCAACTGCTCGCGAGCGCCGGGGACGACGAACATGCCCACCCCGCGGCGCTTCTCGAGCACGCCCTGGTCGACCAGCAAGTTGATGCCCTTCGCCGCCGTCGCCGGGTTGATCCGGTAGAACGCGGCGAACTCGTTGCTCGACGGCACCCTGGCGCCTTCCGGCAGGGTGCCATCCACGACGTCACCGGCCAGGCGCTCGGCGATCTGGACGAACAGGGGCGTCCCCTCGTCGAACATCGCCTCACCTCCGACCGTGACCTCACGTCAGGTGGTCCGTTCCCCGCGAGGCTGCGCCCTGGGTTCCGGGGTTCGTTACTTGACTAATGTACCCACGAGCCCGACAGTGTCAAGGATGGGTCCGGGCGTCATCGGTGCGGCGGTCCGGTCAGCGCAGACCGGCGCCCGGTCGGATCCGCCCGACGGCTCGGCCGGCCCCGGTCACCGGCGGGATGACCGCGTCGACGACCCGCCGGGCGGCCGCCGGGTCGACCAGCCCGGTGGTGGCCAGCAGCTCGAGCGCGGCGAGCGTGGCCGCGCGGAGGTTGCCGTCCAGCACCTTCAGCGCGAGGCCGGCCCGGCCGGGGACGCCCATCAGCATGACGCCCTCGGCGCCGAGCTTGGCCACGATGCCGAGCCGTTCGATGGTCACGGCGTTCGGCCGGCCGGGTCCGTCGACCGCCCAGGGATGGGCCAGGACGGCGTCCACCAGGTCCCGCGCGTCGGGATCGTCGGTGCTCACCAGACCGGCCGCCGCGCGGGCCAGCCCGTGCAGGGTGACCGGCACGACGGGCGTGCCGCAGCCGTCCACGCCGATGTGGTCGACGATCTCGGCCGTGGCCGCCTCGACGGTGGCGACGACCGCTCGCTGCAGCGGATGAGCCGGATCCAGGTACGCACCGGGGTCCCAGCCGTTCACCCGGCAGGCGCCCAGCATGCCGGCGTGCTTGCCCGAGCACTCCATGGCCACCCGGGTCGGGGCCGTCGCGGCGTGCGCGGCGGTCGGGTCGAGCGGCAGCGCCGGCGGGCATCCCAGGTCGTCCGGGGTGTTGCCGTGCGCGGCCAGCATCGCGCGCACCGCGTCCTGGTGCCGCGGCGTGCCGGCGTGGCTGGCCAGCGTGAGCACGAGCTGCTCGCCCTCGAACCGGGCACCGGCCCGCCGGACGGCCAAGGCCTGGAACGGCTTGAGCGACGACCGCGGGTAGATGCTGGCCCCGACGTCGCCGACGCCGCGCACCACGGCACCGGTCGCGTCCACGACCAGACCGGCACCCAGGTGCCGGGACTCGTCGAACCCGGACCGCTCGACCACCGCCAGCTCGACCGCGCCGTCGGCGGTGAGCGGACGGCGGCTCATACCCGCCCGTCCATGCGCCGCCGCGCCGGCCCCGGTCCTCCCGCTGCGCCCGTCATGGGTCAGGCCTACCAGCTGACGGGTCCCGGGGCGGTCAGCTGCCGGCGAGGTCGCGGACCGTGGCGAGCGCCCCGCGGGTGCGCAGCGAGTGCAGCGTGTCGAGATACGCGGCCAGGAAGCGTTCGTCGTCGATCAGGTCGCCGAAGAGCTGCCGGTTCCGCAGGAACGCCGGCGGGTCGTCACGCTGCCCCCGTGCGGCCGGTACCAGCACGTCGGCCAACTGGTCGACGATCTCGTGGCCGGCGCCGTGCTCATCGACGCCCTCGGCGTACCGGGCCCAGCTCGCCACCACCGCGGCCGACCGCCGGATCTCGCCGCCGGAGGCCAGGTTCGCGCGGACCACGGGCAGCAGGAACTTGGGGATGCGGTCCGAGGATCCCACGCACAGCCGGGCCACCGTGTCCTGCACCTCAGGGTTGGAGAACCGCGCGATGAGCGTCCGGCGGTAGTCGGCCAGATCGATGCCGGGCACCGGCTCGAGCGTCGGGGTGGCCTCGCGTTCCATGTAGCCGAGCAGGAACGTCGCGAACGCCGGGTCCTGGCAGGCCTCGTGGACCACCCGGTACCCGGCCAGCCAGGCGAAGTAGCAGAGCGCCTGGTGGCCGGCGTTCAGCAGCCGGAGCTTCATCAGTTCGTAGGGCCGGACGTCCGGCACGATCTGGACGCCGACCCGGTCCACCGCCGGTCGGCCGAGCGGGAAGCGGTCCTCCAGCACCCACTGGGCGAACGGTTCGCAGACCACCGGCCAGCCGTCGCGGGTCCCGAACCGGAGGGCGATCTCTTCCCGGTCGCGGTCGGTGGTGGCCGGGGTGATCCGGTCGACCATGGAGTTCGGGAAGGCGACGTGCTCGCGCACCCACTCCCCCAGCGACGCCTCGCGCAGGCCGGCGAACGCGGCGAACACCCGGCGGGCCACATCGCCGTTGCCCTCGATGTTGTCGCAGGACATGACCGTGAACGCCGGGACGCCGCGGGTCCGGCGCCGGGCGAGCGCCTCCACGACCAGGCCGAACGAGGTCGCCGGGACCGCACCCGGTTCCAGATCGCCTCGGACCTGGGGGTTGTCGGCGTCGAACTCGCCGGTGACGGCGTGCAGGTTGTACCCGCCCTCGGTGACGGTGAGCGACACGATCCGGACGGCCGGGTCGGCCATCCGCTCGATGACCACCTCCGGATCGTCCGGGGCGAGCAGGTACTCCACCATGGAGCCGACCACCCGCGGGGTCCAGGTGCCGTCGGGCGCCTTGAGCACCACGGTGAACAGGCAGTCCTGCTCCTGCATGACTCGCTGCATCCGCCGGTCCGACGGCAGTACGCCGACCCCGCAGATGCCCCAGCCGAGGGCGTCGCCGGAGTCGTCCGCGGCCATCAGGTCGTCCAGGTACACGGCCTGGTGGGCGCGGTGGAAGCCGCCGACGCCCAGGTGCACGATCCCCACCGTGACCCGGGACCGGTCGTAGCCGGGCACCGGGACGCGACGGGCGACCTCGGCCAGGGTCGCCGAGCTGAGCGGCACCAGGTCGCCGGCCGGTGCGTCCCGGGCGGCGCCACGCACCGGGGCGTCCGTCATGGCCGACGCCCCGGGGTGACGGAACCCACGCCGATCGGCAGTCCACGGACGTGCATCACGGGATCCTCCGCTTCAGAAGACGCTGTTCGGGTCGTAGTACTCGTCGATGTTCTCGCACCCGATGCCGACCGCCTTGGTGAACGACTCCGCCGGGAAGTCGGCCGGCACCCGCTGCCCGGTCGCGACCTCGATCGAGATCCTGAGGGCCTCGTCCGCGGCCAGCGACGGCGAGTTCAGCCCGGTGGAGATGTACTTGCCGTCACAGCCGCCGGACTTGATGAGCGCGAGGGCCTCCTTCTGGCCGTCGGCGGACGCAGCGACGTAGACGCTGTCGTACTGCGGCTTGCCGTTGACGACGTTGTAGCCGCCCAGGGCCATGGAGTCGTTGAGACCGAGGATGAGGTCGACGTCGGGGTTGCCGGCCAGCATGTTCTCCGCCGCGACCTGGCCCTTGTCCTGGGCGTACTCACCGGACTGCTCGGCCCGGATCTCGTACTCCACGCCGCCTTCGGTGAGCCCGTCGAGAAATCCCTGCCGGCGGTTGGGACCGACGAACTCGTCAGTGGCCGGGCCGGTCAGGATGACCATCGAGATGCTGTCCTTGCCCATGTCCCGGAACCGCTGGGCGGTGATCTTCCCGGACTCGCGGCCGATGGTGAGGTTGTCGGACTGGACGCTGGTCATCCCGGTGCCCGGCACGCTGGTGTCGATGTAGGTGACCGGGATCTTCGACGCGACCTGGGTCATCATCTCGAACTGACCCTTGACGCTGGTGGCGTTGACGACCAGCACGTCGGCGCCCTGGGACATCATCGCCTGCATCTGGTTCATCTGGACGACGGGATCCTTGTTGGCCGCCTGGAACAGCAGCGTGAAGCCCTGCTCCTGCGCGATCTGCTCCGCCCGGACCTGCATCGCGGCGAAGTACGGCGCCTGCAGCTGCTGTTGCGCGAACCCGACCACCACGTCCTGCACGTCGGCCTTGACCCCGTTGGCCGGGCCGCTGGCGGGCTCGTCCGTCGGATAGATCTTCCCGCAGCCGCCGAGCGCCGCGGCCGCCACCAGCAGCGCGGCCAGCACCGCAGCCGTGCGCCCCCGCCCGGTCGTCATGACTGCCCGGCCGGCGTCGAGGAGGAAGCTGGGGAGTCGGTGGCGGTCTCAGTGGCGGCCTTGGTCCGGCGGCGGGAGTTGGCGAAGGAGACCGTGGCCAGGGTGACGGCGACCAGGATCAGCGCGCCACGGAAGGCGTCCTGCAGGAAGGTCGAGACGTTGAGCAGGGACAGCAGGTTCGCGATGACGGTGAAGATGATGGTGCCGACGACGGCGCCGAAGACGCGCCCGTAGCCGCCGGACAAACGGGCGCCGCCGATGACCACCGCGGCGATGGCCTCGAGCTCGAGCAGGTTGCCGGCGGTCGAGGTGCCGGCCGCGAACCGGCCCAGGAACATCCAGCCGCCCAGGCCGACGAGCAGCCCGGCGAGGATGTACACCGACCACAGGGTGCGCTTGACCGGGATGCCGGAGGCGCGGGCGGCCTCCTTGTTCGAGCCGATGGCGTAGACCCGCCGGCCCCACACGGTGCGGTACAGCAGGAACGCGATGAGCGCGATGGCAGCGATCCAGATGATGGCCAGCACCGGGATGCCGATGATGGTGGTCTGCCCGAACGAGGCGAACGTGGCGGCCGCTTCGGGGATGATCGGGATGCCGTTGCCGTACGCGTAGACCAGGCCGCGGGCGAGCGCGAGCATGCCCAGGGTCACGATGAACGGCTCCAGGCCGCGGTACGCCACCAACCAGCCGTTCACGGCGCCGACGATGCCGCCGATGACGATGGCCACCAGCAGGGCCAGCCAGATGGACGGTCCGCCGAACAGCCCGGCGGCGATGACCGCGGCCAGCCCGAGAGCGGATCCGACGCTGATGTCGATCCCGCCGGTGAGCACGACGATGAGCTCGGCGAGCACCACCACGCCGATGATCGACATCTGCAGCAGCAGGTTGGTCAGGTTGGTGCCGCTCCAGAACACCGAGCCACGGGTGATCGTGGCGATGATGAGCAACGCCAGCAGGATGTACAACGCGTACTGGCCCTTGAGCCAGGCGCCGATCGCACTGCCCCGGGAGGTGTTCTCCTCGTACTGGTGGACCGGGGGCAGCGTGCTTGCCGTCGACATGTGAACTCCTTCGTTCCGATGGCGTCCGGATGGCGGCGCTCGCCGCCGAGGCGGGACGGGCGGGATCAGTCCTGGTGGGTGAGGGCGGTACGGATGAGGTCGTCGGTGTCGGCGTGTTCGGGATCGAACTCGGCGACGACCTTGCCGTTGCGCATCACCAGGATCCGGTGGCAGAGGGAGAGCAGTTCCTCGGCTTCGCTGGAGACGACCAGCACCGCTTTGCCGCGGGCGGCCACCGACTGGATGATCTCGTAGATGTTGGCCCGGGCGCCGACATCGATGCCCTTGGTGGGCTCGTCGAGCACCACGAAGTCGGGGTCGGCCTCGAGCCACTTGGCCACCACGACCTTCTGCTGGTTGCCGCCGGACAGGGACTTCGTCATCGTCTTGACGCCGCCCTTGACCTGGAAGTCCCGGATCAGCTCCTTGACCCGGGCCTTCTCCTGACCGGCGTTGACGACGCCGGCCCGGGCCATCCGGGGCAGCACCACCAGGCTCATGTTCTGGCCGTTGTCGAAGTCGTTCACGAAGCCCTCGAGCCGGCGGTCCTCGGTCAGGTAGGCGATGCGACGGCGCAGCGCATCGCCGGGCGTGCTCAGCTTGATGCGCTCGCCGCGCATCGTGACGACGCCGCCGACGGCCTGCCGCTGGCCGGTCACGGTGCGGGCGACCGAGGATCGACCGCTGCCGACGAGGCCGTACAGCCCGACGATCTCGCCGGACCGGACGTCGAAGGAGACACCGCGGGCGGATCCCCCGTACAGGTCCTGGACCGAGATGACCGGCGGGGCACCGTGGTGCTCGACCGGTGCGGGGCGGGCCAGCGCCTTGAGCGCCTGCCCGATCATCAGGGCCGTCACGTCGTCCGGGCTGGAGTCGGCGGCCCGGACGACGTCGACCAGCCGGCCGTTGCGCAGCACCGCGATGCGATCCGCCATGGCGAACACCTCGTTGAGGCGGTGCGAGACGAAGATGATGCAGGTTCCGGCCGCCTTCTCGCGGCGGACGAGGTCGAGGATGTCGTTGAAGTGCTCCTCGCTGGTCGACGCCGTGGTCTCGTCCAGGATCATGATCCTGTGCTTGGTCACCGCGGCCCGGCTCAACGAGAGCATCTGCCGCTGACCGGGTCCCAGTCCGCGGGCGAGCTCGGTGGTCCGCAGGTGCCCGAGGCCGACCCCGCGCAGCACCTCGCGGGTCCGCTGGCTGTTGGTGTTCGTCTTCTGCGCCCACGGGCGGATGTCCCGCCCGGCGCGCAGCTTGTAGAGCCAGACGTTCTCCCCCACTGTGAAGTCGTCGATGATGAGCGGCTCCTGGTGCATCATCAGCACCCCGGCCTGCTCGGCCTCGGCGGCGTTGCGGACCGGGTGCGGGTAGCCCGCCACCATGATATCGCCGTCGGTGGGGGTCTCGACGCCGGCCAGCAGCTTGGCGAACGTCGACTTACCGGCGCCGTTGGCGCCGCAGACGGCCAGCACCTCGCCGGCGTACCCGGTGAGGTCGACGCCGTCGAGGGCCTTGACGCCGGGGTAGTGCTTCTTCACACCCGTCGCCCGGAAGGCGACGGTCTGCTGCGGGTCGGTGGTCGGGTCGTGACCGTGCTGGTCCGAAGTCATCGGGGGCCTCCATGCGCAGAGCGGAACAGCGGGAACGGGTTGCGCGGCACTGGGAACTGCGCGCGGCGGCGCCCGGGTCAGGAACGAGCCCTGGGTGGATCCGGGTCCTCGGCGGGGGTCCCGGACGGGCGGTCCGGTCGTGGTCGCGCCGGTTCGCTCGAGGCTCAGGGTCCGTGACGGACGACGGCGCGCAGCAGCGCGGATGTCCCTCGCCGCGAGCACATCAGACTTCCAGGCATCGCGGATCCTCCGTTGGATCGATGCGGGACGAGCTGCCTGTGACGCCGGGTGGTGACCAGATGCGACAACGTAACCTCTGCCCGCCGATCCGGCTCGGGGACGGCGTGCGCCGTTCGGGTGGCGCGGCCCACGCCGTGGCCCGGGCCGGGTTCGTCGACGAGATGGTCACCGACCGCGCGCTGGCCGAAGCGTTGTCGGGCTGACCGACTCCGGACCGGGGTTCTCCGGAGCCGGCCGGTTCCGCACGCGTCGCCGCATCGAGCTGAGCAGCACGCCACCGATGATCGCCGCTCCGGCGATGAGCTCGACGGGGTCCACCCCCTCGTCGAAGATCAGCCAGGACGAGAGCACGCCGACCACCGGGACCAGCATGGAGAACGGCGCCACGGTGCTGGACGGGTAGCGGCTCAGCAGGGTGTTCCAGATGCCGTAGCCGATCAGGGTCGCCACCAGGACCACGTACAGCAGGCCGAGCACGGCCGGCAGTGCGGCGGCGGTCGCGGCCGTCGACAACGATGCCCAGATCCGTTGCGGACCCTCGACGATGAACGACAGTGCCAGCATCGGCAGCACCGGGATCGTGGACATCCACAGGGTGAGGTGGAAGGCGTTCGGCGCCTTGGCCTGCCGGCTGCACACATTGCCGACGGCCCAGCCCAGCGCGCCGCACAGGGTGAGCACGACCGGCAGCAGCGCGGCCACCTGGGCGCGGTGGGCGGCGATGACGGCGAGACCCACGACCGCGGTCAGGATGCCGACCACCTGGCGGCCGGAGAGCCGCTCGCGCAGGAAGATCCCGGCCAGCACCACCGTGAACGGTGCGGACGCCTGCAGCACCAGGGACGCCAGGCCGCTGGGCATCCCGGCGGCCATGCCCAGGTAGAGGAACGCGAACTGCAGGGTGCCGATGCCCATCCCGACCCCGACCAGCCAGCGCACCGGGATGGCCGGGCGCCGTACCAGGAACAGCGTCGGCACGGCGATGATCGCGAACCGAACGGCCACCATGAGCAGCGGCGGGAAGTGTTCCAACGCCAGCGCGGTCGCGGGGAAGTTCAGTCCCCAGCAGACGGCGACGAGCACGGCGAGCAGGCGGTCGCGGGTGGTCACCCGACGAGGCTGACAGCCGGGCATCGTGAAGCACAAGCACCGTTCCGCACAGTGACGCTGTAGCGTCACTGCAATGAGGACCGACCGGCTGGATCTCGACCAGCTGGCGTTGCTGCGCGAGCTGGCCGACCGGGGCTCGGTGACCGCGGTCGCAGCGGCGGTCGGGCGGACGCCGTCGGCGGTGTCGCAACAACTCAAGGCACTGCAGCGGCAGGTCGGGGTGCCGTTGGTGGAGCGGGTGGGGCGCGGCGTCCAGCTCACCGACGCGGGTCGGGCCCTGGTCGTCGGCGCCGTCACGGTGGCGACCGCGCTCGAGGAGGCGCAGGCCGGCTGGCACTCGTTCCGCGGCGAGGTGGGTGGGACGGTGCGGCTCGCGTCGTTCCACTCCGCCGCGGAACTGTTGATTCCCGGCCTGTTGCACCGGCTGTCCCGCTACCCCGGACTCCAGCTGGACACCTTCGACCAGGACGTGGCCGAGCAGGCGTTCGCCGGGCTGACCGCCGACTACGACATCGTGGTCGCGCACCGGTCGAACGACGTGGTGGTACCGGACCGGCCGCAGCTGCGGACGACGCTGCTGCTCCGCGAGCCGATGGACGTCGGCCTACCGCTGGATCACCCGTTGGCCCAGCGGGCGTCCGTCACCCCGCAGGACCTGGATGGGGAGGCGTGGATCGTGCCGCCGCCGGACTACCCGATCGACCGGGTGCTGACCGCCATCGCCGCCCGGTCCGGGGTGCCGGTGCGGGTGGTCCGGCGCACCACCCACCTGCCGCTCATCGAGAAGCTGATCACCGCCGGTCACGGCATCGGCCTGCTGCCCCGGCACACCAGCGCGGAGCGGGCGGCGGGCCGATTCGCCCTGGTGCCGCTCAAGGAGATCCGCGCCGGCCGGGTGATCGAGGCGCTGTCGCGACCCGACCGGGCGGCCCGGCTTGCGGTGCGCACGGTGCTGGACGACCTGGTCGCCGAGGCGGCTACGGTCTGCGGCTGACCACGCGGCCTACAGCGTCCAGCTCGACCGTTCGTCCCGCGGGGACTCCGCCGCGATGCCCTTGAGCACGCCCAGCACCTTGCCCTGGGCCACGCTGGTCGCGGCCGGGTCGGTGCCGGCCACGCTGACCTGCAGCGCGTGCAGCAGCAGCAGGTGGGAGATCCGGCCGGTGACCACGTCGACGCCGTCGGACCCGGTGACCAGACCGGCGATGAGCGGGATGTCGACCAGCCGGGCCAGCGCGGAGTCGGGGTAGCTGGAGATGCCGATGGTGGTCGCACCGGCCTCCCGGGCCGCGGCGACGGTGTCCAGGGTGGGTTGGTTGGCCCCACTGTGACTGACGGCCAGGCACACGTCGTCCGCTGAGAGCAGGCGCGCGGTCAGCGACTGGGTGACCCCGTCGGCGGGCGCCTCCGTCGGCCACCCACTGCAGATGAACCGCAGAGCGGCGTCCTGGACGGGCGCGGCCGACGCCCCGGTGCCCACGAACAGCCGGCGGCGGGCCGACGCCAGCGCCATCACCGCGCGGTCGACCTGCCGCTGGTCGACCATGTCGGCGGACAGCCGCAGGCTCTCGATGGCCGTGGCGAAGATGCCGGCCACCGTGGTGCGGTCGGGCGCAGCCGCGATCCCGGGCAACTCGCGGGCCAGCACCATCCGCAGTTGCGGGAACCCGGTGAAGCCGAAGCGCTGACAGGCCCGCACCACAGTCGCGGTCGACGTGCTGGCCGCTTCGGCCACGTCGGCCACCGACCAGCCCAGCACCCGCTCGGGATCAGCCAGGACCACCTCGGCGACGCGGCGCTCGCTGGCCACCAGCCGACCGACCATGGCCCGGATCCGGGCCAGCGCCTCCGACGGCGCGGGTGGGGTCATCCGCGCAGGGTATGACGCGCCTGGACCGGACTCCCGGCTCACCGCAGTCCTGACCGCACGAAGGCGTCCACGACCTGCCGCTGCAGGGCCAGGTACAGCGCGAACACCGGCAGGCAGGCCAGCCCGGCGGCGGCCATCAGCGCCCCCCAGTCGTTGCCCTCGGACGTCAGGAAGGACCGGATGCCCACCTGGATGAGCTGGTCGGTCTGCCGCATCACCATGGTCGGCCAGAAGTACTCGTTCCAGGCCGAGATGAAGGCCAGGATGGCCACCGCTGCGATCGACGGCCGCAGATTCGGCAGCAGCACCGTCCACAGCTGGTTGAACGCCGACCGGCCGTCCATGGTGGCCGCGTCGAACAGCTCTTTGGGGAACGCACTGATGTGCTGGAACAACATCAGCACCGACACGGCCGAGACCACCTGTGGCACCACCACGGCCGAGATGGTCTCCAGCAGGCCCAGCTGGGAGATGAGCACGTAGTTGGGCAGCATGGTGGCCTGGGCCGGGACCAGCCAGGTGCAGACGATCAGCAGCATGATGATCCGCTTGCTGGGGAACTCCCAGCGGGCCAACGCGAACGAGGCCAGCACCGCGGTCACCACGGTGCCGATCGCCACCGCCGCGGCCATCACGAAGGTGCCGAGCATCATGCCGCCGAACGGCAGGGTGGCCAGGACGTGCGAGTAGTTGTCGAAGGTGAACGACGTCGGGACCAGGGACTGGTCGAGCACGTCCTGGGCCGGTTTCACCGAGGTGGCGTACATCCAGTAGACCGGGAACGCGCTCAGCACCCCGACCACCGCCAGCACCACGTGCCCACCGATGCCGCGCCACCAGGACGGGCGCAGGAGTCGCGCGAGCGAGGAACGAGGGAGCGCGGGCTCCGACCATGCAGCGTCGCGGCCGTGCTCGGCGGAACGGTCGGCCGGACGCGGACCCGTTGCAATGGAACGCGTCTCGGCGGCTCCGGCGCCAGTGGGCGGAGTGGACAGCGGCAGGTCTTCCAGGATCAGCACAACAGCTCCGGGGGCAGGAGGTGGGTGGACCGGTCCAGCCGGCGCGGGCATTCGCACCGCACCGGCCGGGCGTCCGGGGTCAGTTGTCGTAGAAACTGAACCGGCGCATCAGCGTGAGCATCCCGGCGGCCAGGACACCGAAGGCGGCGAAGAACGCCACCGAGGCGGCCGAGGCGTACCCGACGTCGAAACTGGAGAAGCCGAACCGGTACAGCAGGTAGTAGATGTTCATGGTGGTGCCGGACGGCCCGCCCTGGGTGAGCAGGTCGAGCAGCGCGAAGGTCCACTGAGCCGAGAGCAGCACCGTCATCAAGGTCATGAACAGCACCGTGGGTGAGAGCAGCGGCAACGTGATGGTCCGCAGGATGCGCCAGCGCGAGGCGCCGTCCAGGGCCGCGGCCTGGTCGTACTCGCCGTCGATGCCGGCCAGTCCGGCCGCGAAGATGAGCACGGCGAACCCGGTGATCTGCCAGCCGGTGATGAGGATGATCGCGATGATCGCGGTCGGCGAGTTGCGGAACCAGTTGCCCGGGTCGACGCCGATGGTGCCGAGCGCCTGGTTGATGATGCCGTCGGGCTGCATCATCCACCGCCAGATTGCAGCGGTGGCAACCGGTGTCACCAGCATCGGCACGAAGACCAGGGCCTGGTAGAAGCCGCGGGCCCGGCCGCCGACCTTGCGGCTGAGCAGCGCGATGACCATCGGGATGGCGACGGCGAACGGCAGCAGACCCAGCACGTACCACCCGGTGTTGACCACGGCCTGGCGCATCTCGGGCAGCGCCGCGATGTCCGAGTAGTTGTCCAGGCCCACCCAGCGTTTCGGCGTGGTGGGCAGCAGGTTCCAGTCGTAGAAGGACCACTCGACGGTCTGCACCAGCGGGCGGTACACCCAGAGCACCAGTCCGGCCACGGCCGGCAGCAGGTACAGGTACGGGCGCACTCGCACCCACCACCGCGACCCCGCCGGGGCCTTGGCCGCGACCGGCGGTCCGGACGGCGGCTTCGTCAGCAGGGGGCCCGGGCCGGCGGCGGTCGCCGGCCCGGGCGCGGTCTCGACCAGCATCAGGACGCGGTCGCCGGGGCGGCCGAGTGGGCCAGGATCGCAGCGGCCATCTGCTCGGCGGTGACCTCGTAGACCGGCGGCTCACCGACCGGCGGCAGCGGGACGCTGCTGGCGGTGACGATGCTGCCGGCGCCGGTCCGGGGTCCACGCAGGTCGATCCGGCTGAACGACGGCGCGGGACGGCCGCGCAGCGTGCCGGCGGGCGCGGTGCCGTCGAACGCGTAGGCCACCGCTCCCCCGACCCACAGGAAGGCCGAGCCGAGCACGCTGGCGGCCGGGGCGTGGGTGTGGCCGGCCAGCACGACCCGCACGTCGGTCCCGGCGATGGCGTCGGTGAAGCGCTGTGCGTCGTGGAAGCCGACGGCCAGGGCCATCTCGCCCTCGGCCGGCACCGGCGGGTGGTGCACGACCACCACGGTGCCCTCGGGAGCGGGCTCGGCGAGCTGGTCGGCCAGCCAGGTGTACTGCTCCTCGTCGATCCGACCGTGGTGGTGACCCGGGACGGTGCTGTCCAGGACCAGGATCCGCAGACCGCCGACCATGGTGACGCTGTCCACGCTGCGCTGGCCGGCGTCCGGGTCGTCGAGCAGCTCGGACGAGAACGCCGACCGCTCATCGTGGTTTCCCATCGCCCAGACCACCTGGGCGCCCATCCGGGCGGCCACCGGCTCGACCACGGCGCGCAGCCGCCGGTAGGCCTCCGGGACACCGGTGTCGGTGAGGTCGCCGGTCAGCAGGATGGCGTCGGTGGCGGTGCCGCTCGCCTCGGCTGCGTCCAGGATGCGGCGCAGGTTGTCCAGGCTGTCGACGCTGCCGTGCAGCAGCTCGCCCTCGGCGACGACGTGGGAGTCGGTCAGGTGCAGCAGGTTCCGACTGGGGTTCGCGCTGGTCATGGTCAGGCTCCGTTCTCGGCGGGGACGGTCGGGACGGTCGGGTCGGCCACGACCAGGGCAGTGCGCAGGGTGTCGAGTTCCTCGGTGGTCATCCCGTGGTGCCGCAGGAACGCCTCGGCGGAGCCGTGGTCGTCCCGCAGGGTCTGCAGCACCGTGGTCATCACGTCCGCCGGGCTCTCCCGGTAGATGGCGTGCAGCAGGGTGCGCCCGTGGGCGTCCAGCTCCTCCGGGACGGGCAGTGCGGCGAAGAGCGCGGCCGGCAGCCGGTCGGCGGTGAGCGCGTAGTCCTGCGCGATCACCCCGTCCGGTACCCCGACCGCGGCCAGGGTGAGCGCGACGACCACGCCGGTGCGGTCCTTGCCGGCCGCACAGTGCACCAGCGCCGGCAGCGCGCCGGGCCGGGCCAGCTCGCGGACCGCGGCGGTGAGCGCGGCCCCGCGGTCGGCGAGCATCTCGTGGTACAGCTCGGACAGGGTGGGCAGCGTACGGCCCGCGGCGAAGGCGGACACCGCGCCGCCGTAGATGGGCCGGGCCAGCGGGGTCAGGCCGGTGCCGGTCAGCGCGCTGGGCGAGTGGTCCCGCTCGGCGTCCTCCCGCAGGTCGACCACCGTGTGCAGGCCGAGATCAGCCAGCACACAGCGCCCCTCGTCGTCCACGGAGTGCAGCCCGCCGGAGCGCAGCAGCACACCCCAGGCGGTGCGGCCCCCGGCCGCGGGGTAGCCGCCCACGTCCCGGACGTTGAACGCCCCGGGGACGGGCACATCTCGTCGGTCGGCGACGGCGGTCACGACACCAGCCCCTGGGCGCGCTCCTGCGACGCCTGCATGGTGGCGGCCGGATCGGCGCCGCGGTAGACGACCTCGGTGGCCGAATCGGTGAGCAGGGTCAGGATCTGGCCGTACTGGTCACCCGGGTAGGCGACCGTCGGCTCCAGCCGATCCAGCTGCTCGAGGTTCGGCTCGATGAGCGGGTGGGCGGCCGCCCAGGTCTGCAGTCCGTCCGGGTCGTCGACCAGGCCGACGCGCAGCGGCAGATAGCCGATGCCGCTGGTGATCTCGGTGTAGGCGTGGTCACTGGTCATGTACTTGATGAACTCCCACGCCGCGGCCTGCTTGGCCGGGTCCTGGGAGAACGAGTACAGCGCCGACCCGGAGTTGGTGGGAACGGCCTCGTGGCCCTCGAAGGCCGGCATCTGCGCGGCGCGCAGCTCGAAGTGGCCCTCGGCGGCGGCGCTCAGCGCCGACTGCACCGCGCTGGTCTGCAGGAACATGCCGAGCTTGCCGGTCTGGAACGCCTCCTGGGCGTCGGTGGTGTCCATGTCCGGTGAGGCACCGCTGGTCACCAGGTCCTGCCACATGCCCAGCGCACCGACGGAACCGTCCTCGCCCCAGGCGATGGTGCTGCCGTCCTCGGCCAGCACCCGGCCGTCGTTGGAGCGGATGACGCCCTGCAGGCACCAATCACCGGCGCCAGAGCCCAGGCACGCGAGGTACCCGCCGTCGGCCTCAGAGGCCGCGGTGACGGCCAGCGCGTCCTCCTTGAACGCCGCCCAGGTGGTCGGCGGCTGCTCCGGGTCGAGACCGGCCGCCCGGAACAGGTCGGCGTTGTACCAGAGCACCGGGGTGGAGAACACGTAGGGCATCCCGTAGGTGTCACCGTCGATGTCGCCCATGGCACGGGTCTTCTCGTGGAACGGGTGCTGTCCGTCGGAGCCGTCGAACTGGGTGGTGACCGCCTCGTCCCCGAAGACCTGGTTGAAGTTCACCGCGCCGAGCGACTCGGCTGCGAACCGACGATCGCCGAACCCGAGCTGGGCGACGTCCGGCGGGTTCCCAGCCACCAGCTGCTGCTGGACACTGCCGGTCAGGTTGGCCAGGCCGCCCTGCGGGGCCTGGGCGGTCACGTCGATGTCGGGGTGCTCGGCCTCGAAGTCGGCGACCAGGCCGTTGATGGTGTCCGTCCACGGCCCGGCGTTGAGCAGGTTGTAGGTCTCGAAGGTGATGGTGACCGGCTCGCCGGGCGTCAGCGTGGGCGCGGCACCGGCGGTACCACTGCCGCTTCCGCCGCCGGCCGCCGCGTCGGTGGTGGCGTCGCTGGTGGCGCCGCCGCAGGCGGTGAGGGTCAGGCCGACGGCGAGAGCCAGCGCGACCAGCGCGGTCCGCGTGGACCTGGTGCCGAGGCGAGGGCCGGTCACCGCCCGGCGGGGCCGGAGGGAGGAGGGGATCGACATGCTGGGGGGTCCCTTCAGGTTTCGGGGGTCAGGCCACCGGGACGGCGTGCTCGACCCACCGCAGGCGGCGGCCGGTCGCGGCGTCGAACAGGTGGAGGTCGTCGGGATCGCAGGTGAGGGGCACGGGTTCGCCGGTGACCAGGCTCAGTGGTCGCGGTCCTCGGACGGCGACCTGGACGTCGCCGACGCGGCAGAAGGCGACCTCCTCGCTGCCGAGGTTCTCCACCGCCTCGACCACGCCGTCCAGTCGGACCGGGCATCCCGGAGGAGTCGGGAGAGCGAGGAACGAGCGATCACGGGCTCCGACCACCGAGCTGGGGCGTGCGGCGAGCCGCAGCCGTTCCGGCCGGACGCCGACCACGACGTCGCGGTCCGGGGTCGGACCGGACCACAGCTCCGCGCGCAGTCCGTCGCCGGTGGCGACGACCCGGCCGGCGGGATCGGCGGCGCGGTCGGTGGTGATGGTGGCCGGCAGCACGTTCATCGGCGGGGCGCCCAGGAAGGTGGCCACGAACACGGAAGCCGGTGCGTCGTAGACGTCCTCGGGGGTACCGACCTGTTCGACCCGCCCCCCGTTCATCACCACGATGCGGTTGGCCATGGTCATGGCCTCCACCTGGTCGTGGGTGACGTAGACGAAGGTCGCGTCGAGCCCGCGGTGCAGGGCGGCCAGTTCGGTGCGGGTGGCGGTGCGCAGCTTGGCGTCCAGGTTGGACAGCGGCTCGTCCATCAGGAACGCCGCGGGATTGCGGACCATGGCCCGGCCCAACGCGACTCGCTGCCGCTGACCGCCGGAGAGCTCCTTCGGTCGGCGGGAGAGGTACGGGGTGAGCGCGAGCTGCTCGGCCACCGCCGCGACCTTCTCGGTGATCTGCTCCTTGGCCACCCGGCGGCTGCGCAGCGGGTAGGCCAGGTTCTTGGCCACCGTGAGATGCGGGTAGAGGGCGTAACTCTGGAACACCATCGCCAGGTCCCGGTCCTTGGGCGAGGCGTTGGTGATGTCCCGGCCGTCCAGCAGCACCCGGCCGCCGGTCGGCGGCAGCAGGCCGGCCAGCATGCGCAGCAGCGTCGTCTTGCCGCAGCCGCTGGGGCCGAGGAGGGCGACGAACTCGCCGTCGAGGATGGTCAGGTCGACCGCGTCCACCGCGACGGTGGCGCCGAATCGGCGACTGAGCTGTTCGATCTCGATGCGAGCCATGGACGTCTCTCCGTTACTTCAGCGCGCTGTCTCCGCGTCACGTCGTTACGTCGACGACTGTGTCGGCCGCAGGGAACCGATCGACCCCGCCGAGATGGACGACAGATGACGAGGTGTCGACGGGTCGGCTCGAAGTGATGAGGCGTCGTCACGCACGGTCACCACCACCGCGGCCGGGTCGCGGGGCGTGAGTTCGACGGGTGGGGTCAGCGTGGTCGGTACCGGCGGCCAGACTGACGGGCGTGCGCCTGCATCCCCCCGACTGCCGACACCGGTTCGCCGACGCCCGCGTGGCCCGGCTGGCTACCGTCACCCCGGACGGCGCGCCGTTCCTCGTGCCGGTGACCGTCGCGGTGCTGGCGGACGACGCCGCCCCGGCGGGCGCGGCGGTGGTGTTCGCCGTGGACGACAAGCCCAAGCGGACCCGGGAGTTGCGCCGGCTCGAACACCTGGCCGCCGAGCCGCGGGCCGCGTTCCTGGTCGACAGCTACGACGAGGACTGGTCCCGGTTGTGGTGGGTGCGGGCCGACACGGTGACCACGGTGCTCACCGCTGGACCGCGCCGCGAAGCGGCTCTGGCCGCGCTGGTCGGGCGGTACCCACAACTGGCCGGCAGCGGCTTCGGCGCCGTGGTGTGGGCGGTCGTGCAGCGCTGGAGCGGCTGGGCCGCGGCATGAGTTCCCGCACGGTCGGCCTGCTGGCCATGACGACCGCCCTGGTGTGCTGGACCGGATTCGCGCTGAGCATCCGTGGCATCGGCACCTCGTCGCTGACCCCCGCGGACGTCGCCGTGCTGCGGTTCGCCGTCCCGCTGCTGGTGCTCTCGCCGTGGATCCCGCGGACCTGGCGCCGGCTGCGCACCGAGCGCCCGCTCGTGGTGCTGGCGCTGTGCGCGGGCGCCGCCCCGCACTTCGTGGCGTCCGCGATCGGCGGGCACCTGACCAGCGCCGCGCTGGTCGGCAGCGTCATCCCCGGAGTGGTGCCGCTGTTCGTGGCCGGGCTGGCCTCCCTGATCTGGCGGGTCCGGACCAGCCCGGTGCAGCTGCTCGGGCTGCTGGTGATCGTGGCCGGCGTGGTCGTCAGTGTGCTGACCGTCGGCAGCGGCGCGCAGGCCGCCGGAGTGGCGGCGCTCGCGGTGGCCGGACTGGCCTGGAGCGTCTACACCCTCGCGCTGCGCGCCACCGGACTCGACCCGGTCGGCGCCGCCCTCACCGTCTGCACGGCCTGCCTGATCGGCGCGCTGCTGGCCATCGGCATCGGCATCACCCCGTCGCACCTGTTCCCCGCGACCGCGACGGTCTCCGACGTGGTGCTCTACGGCCTGGTGCAGGGGGTCGGCGTCGGGGTGCTGGCGTCCCTCGGCTACACGATCGCGGTCCGGCGGCTCGGTGCCGAACCGGCCGCGACGCTGAGTGCCATCAGCCCGGTGCTGGTCACCCTGGCGGCGATCCCGATGTTCGGCGAACGGCCGACCGCGGCGACGCTGGCCAGCGTGGGCCTGTTCATCGCGGGGGTGCTGGTGTTCAACCTGGCCGGACTCCGGGCCGCCCGCCGCGCCGCCCGGTTCAGGCCGCGCGCTCCGTTGCCGGAGATGCCCGGCGCCACCGACACAGCAGCAGCGCCGCGCCGGCCGCCGTCGCCGTAGCACTTGATCGCCACGCTCGACTGGTGCGGAGGATCAGCCAGCGCGAAGTGCGCAACGAGAGCGGGCGGGCCCTGCGCGAACTGCGTGACGGCGAGGAGTTCGAGGTCACCGTCAACGGCGAGAGTTTCGGGATCCTCCGCATGAGCCCGCCACCGACCCGACCCCGACGATCCGTGAGCGCCCAGACCTTCCGGGCCTGGTACGACGACGCGCCACTGAGCCGCGAGCACGCTGAGGACTGGGTCCGGGACATCCGCGAGTCCTTCGACGACGATCCGAACGATCCGTACCAGCGGACGTCTGGGATCGAGGAGCGTTTGACCCGACCGTGAGCGTCCTGATCGACAGCAACGTGCTGGTCAACGGTCTGGTCGTCGAGGGTGCGTCCATCTCGATCCTGACCCTGTTCGAGTTGGCGAGTGGGATCAACGGTGCCGTCGACCCGGTGGAGCGAGCCGCCAGGCAACGTCGGTTCGACGCTTCCGTCGCGGTCTTCGACCCGTTCCCGGTCTCCCGACGCGTGCTCGAGGTCCGTGCGCCCTGACGGTCGAGTGACCAAGCCGGTGATCGCCGACCGGACCGGTTCCCGCCGGGACAGCTGATCACGGCTCGGGGGATGCTGGACCGATGCTCGCCGAATCGCGCATGGGGCCGGAGACGGCGCCGAAGCCCCCGGGGCCCGCTGACGACGCCGACATCCCCCGGTGGACGGCGGCGCTGGGCCTGCCCGGCCTGGCCGACGTGCACGTGCACTTCCTGCCCGAGCGGATGCTGCAGAAGGTGTGGGCGGTGTTCGACCACGCGGATGAGCACTACGGCTACCCGTGGCCGATCACCTACCGGCTGCCCGAGGACCGCCGGCTGGAGCTGCTGCGGGAGTTCGGCCTGCCGGTGATCCCGGCGCTGACCTATGCGCACAAGCCGGGCATGGCCCGGTGGCTGAACGAGTGGGGCGCCGAGTTCGCCGCCCGCGTCCCGGACGGGCTGCACTGCGCCACCCTGTATCCGGAACCGGACGTGGCCGAGTACGTCACCGAGGCGCTGGACGCCGGCGCCCGGCTGCTCAAGGTGCACATCCAGGTGGGCGGCTTCGCCCCGGACGACCCGCTGCTGGACGAGGCCTGGGCCGAGCTGGCCCGCCGCCGGGTCCCGGTGGTGCTGCACGCCGGGTCCGGGCCACGGCCCGGTGAGCACACCGGCGCCGACCCGGTGCGCCGGTTGCTGCAGACCCATCCGGAGCTGACCCTGGTCATCGCCCACCTGGGGATGCCCGAGTACCACGCCTTCGCCGATCTGGCCGAGGAGTACCCGGGCGTCCACCTGGACACCACCATGGCCGCCACCGACTTCACCGAACGCTTCGCGCCACTGCCGCCCGGCTACGTCCAGCGGCTCGGCGTCCTGCGGTCCAAGGTGGTGCTGGGCACCGACTTCCCGAACATCCCCTACCCGTACGCGCACCAGCTGCAGGCGCTCGCCCGGCTCGGGCTGGGCCGCGACTGGCTGCGCGCCGTGCTGTGGGACAACGGCGCGCGGCTGCTAGGGCTGCCGCCGAGCTGAGCGAGCCGGCCAGGCTGCTGTCCGACCGATCGGTGCCGACCGCGATCGTGGCGGGGGCTGCACGCTGCGCACCGGCCGTCGGCATCCAGTCCGCCGTCCGGGACCGGCCGTCACCCGAAGGCGTGGCAGTCGCTCAACGCATTGACTTCGCCACTCTCTGTTATCAAACTCTGCGCGACGAGGTCGCGTCGGACAGGCTCCCGGTGGGCCCGGCCGGGGACGCGCCCCCGCCCAGTCCGCACCGGTCCTCGGTGCCCCCACCCATGGAAGGTCACCACCATGACCGTGCAGGACCACGCGCCCGCGCCCAGTTCGGCGACCCAGGCGCCTGCCGACACCGTTCCGGCGATGCGGGACGTGCCCATCGGCCTCGAGGCCACCGGGACCCGCACCGAGTTCGACAGCATGGGGAAGGTGGAGGTGCCGGCCGATCATTACTGGGGTGCGCAGACGCAGCGGTCGTTGCAGCACTTCGACATCGGTGGGGACCACATGCCCAAGGAGGTCTACCGGGCGTACGGGTACGTCAAGAAGGCCGCCGCGATCGTGAACAGCCGGGCCGGACGGCTGCCGCAGTGGAAGGCCGACGCGATCGTCAAGGCGGCCGAGGAGACCATCGCGGGTGACCTGGACGAGCAGTACCCGCTGTTCGTGTGGCAGACCGGGTCCGGCACGCAGAGCAACATGAACGTCAACGAGGTGCTCTCGAACCGGGCCATCCAGCTGCTGGGTGGGACCCTGGGCAGCCAGCAGCCGGTCGGCCCGAACGACGACGTGAACATGGGCCAGTCCAGCAACGACACGTTCCCGACGGCCATGCACATCGCGGCCATCACCGAGATCGACAGCAAGTTGCTGCCGCGGGTGACCACGCTGGCCGACGAGCTGGAGCGCAAGGCGATCGAGTGGATGGATGTGGTCAAGATCGGCCGCACCCACCTCGAGGACGCGGTGCCGTTGACCGTCGGCCAGGAGTGGTCCGGCTACGCCGCCCAGATCCGCTCCTGCATCCAGGAGATCGAGCACAGTCGCGGCGGGCTGCTCGAGCTGGCCGCCGGTGGCACCGCCGTCGGCACCGGTCTGAACGCCCCCGAGGGGTTCAGTCAGGACATCGCTCTGACCATCGCCGAGTTGACCGGCAAGCAGTTCGTGACCGCTCCGAACAAGTTCGCCGCGCAGGGGTCGCTGGATGCGATGGTGCGGGCGAGTGCGGCGCTGCGTGGGTTGGCGGTGGCGTTGATGAAGATCGCCAACGACATGCGGTGGTTGGCGTCGGGTCCGCGCACCGGCTTCGCGGAACTGCTGCTGCCGCAGAACGAGCCGGGCAGCTCGATCATGCCGGGCAAGGTGAACCCGACCCAGTGCGAGGCCATGGTCATGATCAGCATCCAGGTGCTGGGTGACGACGCCGCCATCGCGTTCTCCGGCTCCCAGGGCAACTTCGAGCTCAACGCCATGCGCCCGGTGATCATCAACAACTTCCTGCACTCGGCGCGGATCCTGGGCGACGGTATCGAGAAGTTCGTGAAGTACTCCGTCTCCGGGACCGAGCTGAACCGACCCAAGATCGAGAGCTACGTGGGCGAGAGCCTGATGCTGGTCACCGCGCTCAGCCCGGTCATCGGTTACCAGAACGCCGCCCACATCGCCGAGAACGCCCTGGCCAACGACCAGACGCTCAAGCAGGCAGCACTGGCCTCCGGCCACGTCACCGAGCAACAGTTCGACTCCATCGTGGTCCCGGCCGCCCTCGTCGGGCACGGCGTGCAGGGCGCGTGACCGACGTCGAGCGCCGGGCTCCGGCCGCCTCCGGACCAGGGAATGCAGCGGGGGCGGCACCGCGCCCGGTGCGGACCGATCCGGAGGCGGCCGCCGACCTGACCGCCGCGGCCGTGGCCGGACTGCTGGCCAACGGCGCCGAGTCCGAGCGGATCGCCGAGCGGGCCGCCCAGGTCGCGGGCGGTGCCGGCGGCACGGCCACGGTCACACTCGGCTGGAGCGAGTCGTCGGTGACCACCACGGTGCCCGGTCATCCGCCGGTGGAACGCCGGTTCTCGGCCGCCCCGTCGGTGGTCGGGATGAACCGCGTGGTGGGCATCGACCATGCGGTGAACGACTTCTCGGGCGGCCGGAAGACCGTCCGGGAGTCGCTGGCGGCGATCGACACCGCCCGTCGGCAGCCGCTGGCCAACGTCTGGTTGTTCGCCGCGGCCTGCGCGGTCGGCGCGTGCGCCCTGGCGGTGATCTTCGGCATCGACCACTGGCAGGGGCTGCTGGCCATCGCGGTGTCGGCCGGCCTCGGTGCGTTCGTGCGCCGCGGCATCGGCCGGCTGGGCGGGTCGAACTTCTGGCAGGCCGGGGTGGCGGCGTTCCTGGCCGGGCTGATCGGTGCTCTGGCCGTCGATCTCGACGTCAGCTCACCCCTGCGGCTCATCGCCGTGTGCCCGTGCATGGTGCTGGTGCCGGGACCGCACCTGCTGAACGGCGCGTTCGACCTGGCCGCGGGGCGGATCCCGTTGGGTCTGGCCCGGCTCACCTTCGCCACCGTCACCCTGGTCGCGATCGCGGCCGGCCTGCTGCTCGGCCTGGCCGCCGGCGGCGCGACGCTGGTCCTCGACCCGGCCGGGCGCGAGATCCCCATCGCTCTGGATGCTCTCGCCGGCGGCGTGGTCGCCGTCTGCTACGGCGTCTTCTACTCCGCGCCGCTGCGCATCCTGATCTGGCCGTTCCTGGTCGGCGCCGGGGTGCATGCGCTGCGGTGGGTGGCCATCTACCACTGGCACGTCGAATCCTGGGTCGGGGCCGGTCTGGCCTGCCTGGTCGCCGGGTTCGTCCTCGTCCCGGTGTCCCGCCGGCTGCAGCTGCCCTTCTCGGCCATCGGGTTCGCGTCGGTGGTGTCGTTGATGCCCGGGTTGTTGGTGTTCCGCACTCTGGCCGCGTTGTCGATGCTGCAGGACGCGACGGGGGCCCAAGCCACCGAACTCGTGCAGTCGGCGGTCGACAACGCCAACGTCGCCGCGCTCACCGTGATGGCGATGGCCATCGGGTTCATCGTGCCGACCGCCTGCTACGGGCTGGTGCAGCGGCTGCGGACCGGCACCCCGGTCTCCTGGTGAGGCGAGATGGTGAGGCGAGCGTGACCACCACGCACGACCGCGCGACGACGGGCCCCGGCCGGCTGCCGTTGGCGCTGAGCGTGGTGGCCGGCCTCACCGACGTCACCACCTTCGTGCTGCTGCACGGGGTGTTCAGCGCCCACATCACCGGCAACCTGGTGGTGCTGGCCGCCGATGTCGGCACCGGCCGGTCGGTGAACCTGGCGTCCGTACTGGCCATCCCGTGCTTCGTCGCGGTCGCCGCGCTGGTGACCGCGGTGATCACCCGGTCGGCGCGGCCGGCTGCGTCCTGGACCGTCCCGCTGCTGACCGCGCAGGCGGTGCTGCTGGCCGGCGCTGCCGCCGTCGGCATCGGCTTCCGGGTCTCCACCCACCCCGGCACCGCTCTGGCCGCGATCACCGGCCTGCTGGCCGTGGCGGCCATGGCCGTGCAGAACGCCCTGCTGCACGTGGCCGTGCCCGGCTCACCGACCACCGCAGTGATGACCGGCAACGTCGTGGAGGCCACCGTCGCCGGCGTGCGGGTGCTGCTGGGGAGGGCCGGCAGCCGGTCGAGCGGACGTGGCCCGGATCCGGCCGACCGGGCCGCCTGGCGGCGGACCTGGCCGCTGCTGACCGGGTTCCTGGCCGGCTGTCTGGTCGGGGCCGCGGTGTGTGGGGCGGTCGACGATCTCGGCTCGCTGGCGCCCTTCGCTGCCGCGCTGGTGGTGGTGCTGGTGCCCGCGCTGCGCAACCGGACCGCCGTTCGGGCTCCCGCGGACCGGACCAGCTGACGGCTCAGCTGCCGGTGGCCATGCCCGGCTCCGGCCACACCCCGTGCTCCTCGACCCACGCGCGGCGCTGGTCGTACGGGGTGTTGACGTAGCTCTGCATGAGCTCGATGGCCTGCGGCTGCAAGCCGGCCTTGAGCCATTCCTCGGCCTCGATGCGCAGGCCCTCGGCGATCGGCAGGTTGCCGCCGCGGACCACCGACCGCTTGGCCGCGGCGAGCGCCGCCGGTGACTGCCGGGCCAGGCCGGAGGCGACCTCGATGCCGCGGGCCTTGGCGTCGTCGGCCAGTTCGTTCACGATGCCGAGTTCCAGCGCTCCCTCGGGTGAGACGTACCGGCTGCGCAGCAGGAAATCGAGGGCCCGCCCGTGGCCGATGATCTTGGTGAGCAGCTGCGACCCGGTGCCGGTCAGGATGCCCAGCGCGGCCTCCGGGAAGCCGACCCGGAAGTCGCCGCGCTGCATGATGCGGATGTCGCAGTTCAGCGACAGTTCCAGCCCGGCCCCGCCGGCGTCTCCGGTGATGGCCGCGACCACCGGTTTGTCCAGGTAGGTGATGGCCTGCAGCAGCGCGTTGCGGTTCGCGAAGCGCTCCGGGTGATGGGCGCGCAGGTGGTCGAGATCAGCGGCGCGCTCGAGGACCTCCTCCACGCTGAAGTGGGTGATGTACTGCCCTTCTGGCGCGCCGGTGATCACCACCGCCCGCACGTCCGGGTACCGCCAGCGGGCGACGAGCTCGCCGAGCTCCGCGGTGGCCTGGCCGGTGAAGTAGTTCATCGGGGGGTTCTCGTAGGCCGCCACGAAGACGCCGTCGTCGCGCAGCTCGGTCCGGAAGAGATCCATCGCGGCACGGTAGCGGGCGGTGGTCGGGTGAGGTCCGCGGCCCGACGGATCGCAGCCATCGTCGACGCGCCGCCCATCACCACCCACGGCCGATCATCGCCAGCAGGGCGCCATGTCCTCGTACTGGACCACCGCCAGCCAATCGTCCGAGGTCGGGGCATCGGGTGTCCCGGACGGTCAACCGCGTGTGCCGGCTTGCCCCCGTGCTCCCGGCTCCACTCCGACTCGGGTCGAACGGCAGGCTGATCCGATGCCATGCCGCTCGAAGAGCCCATCCAGGCCTGACCTGAGTCCACACCGGGCGACGGTGACCGGGCGGCTCTGGGTCACAGTCGCCGATCCGCCAGGACGGGGAACGCCTGTCGATAATCCTCGAGCTCGTCCAGATCGATGTCGACCGTCAGCACCTCCTCGCCGGCACCGGCTCGGGCGAGCACCTCACCGCGAGGTGAGATGACTTGGCTGTGGCCGCCCAGCTCGACTCCGCCGTGGGTGCCACCGGTGTTGCACTGGATGACGAACGCCTGGTTCTCGATCGCCCGGGCCCGCCCAAGGACCTCCCAGTGTTCGCGCCGTGCAGCCGGCCAGGCAGCGGGGATCGCGAAGATCGTCGAACCGACCGCAGCGAGCTGACGGAACAGTTCGGGGAATCGCAGGTCGTAACAGGTCGCCAGCCCCAGGGTGATCCCACCGGGATCGTGTTCGTGGCCGAGCAGGGCGGTGCTGATGCTCGTTCCCGGGTCGATCAAGGTGGGCTCGCCCTCCCCGAACCCGAACGGATGGATCTTCCGGTACTGGGCGATGCATGACCCATCTCGGCCGAGCACGATCGAGGTGTTCCACAACCGCCGGCTGCCCGGCTCTCCGCTGCGCGGTCGGCCCTCGGCCGCCCGCTCGAGGATCGACCCGGCGTGCACGAAGGCACCCACTTGGGCTGCCGCCTCGGCGAGCAGTGAGACGGTGGGGCCGTCCAGCAGTTCAGCACGCTCAGACCACTCCGCGAACGTGAAGTAGCCGGGCGCCCAGAGCTCGGGCAGCACGATCAGGTCCGCGTCGCGTTGCCCCCGGACGAGGTCGGCGACTCGATGGACACGGTCGGTGACCGACTCGCGATCGTCGTAGGCGACCTGCACCACCCGGACCCGGAGCACCCGCCCCGCTGCCCCAGCCCGACTCATGACTCGCCTCCACTGGCCGCTTCCGTGCCGGCGGACTCGATCCATCGCGCGCCCCCGATGGTTGTTGCCGCGCCGTGGTCATTGCGCTCGACCAGGGAACGGTCGCTGATCGCGTGCCAGGTGCGGTTGTGGTGGACCAGTGGCCGCCCGTCCCGGCCCGGCTCGTGCTCGCCCTGTGTGCCCGATTCCAGCGCGTGCACGACGACGATCGTCGCGGTCCCGACCTCGAACCGATGGACCGTCCGTCCCCGGATCCAGGACCGGGCTGCGTGGAACAACGGCTCCCCTGTTGGCAGCCGGGTCCACTGTTGAGCATCGGGGAACCGGTCGACGCCGCTGGTGGCGCCCAACTCGGCCAGGTGGAGCTGGTCGGCGCCCAGGAGGTGGACGACGAGCGTCTCCGCTCGGTGGATGACCGGCGACACCGATGACCGCCCGGGCAGCGAGAACATCAGCAGGGGCGGATCGGCGCTGACCGAGCCGACGGAGGTGACCGTCAACGCCACCGGAGCCGTCCCGTCATCGGCCGTGATGAGCGCGACGCCGGCCGCGTGGTTCCGGAAGATGTCCCGGAAGACGTCCGGGCTGAGACCGTGTTCCTCGTGGAGGATCTCCACTGTGCTCGTCCCTGTCTCGTTCATTTCCGCCACCAGATCACCCGTCTCGCCGTCCGTCCCGACGACGGCGCTTCGCGAGAGACACTCACACCGACTGGAGGGCGGCGAGCTTCTCGCGGACCAGCGGCAGCACCTTCTCGCCGAAGACCCTGATGTCCGGCACGTAGTCGACGAAGGTCATCAGCACACCGGCGACCCCCGTGTCGCGCTGCATGGTGGCGATCTGCTCGGCGACGCTCTCGTAGGAGCCGTGGAGGACGGGGAAGCTCATGAAGGTGAGGTTGCCCTCCTCCGGAGGAGCGGTGAGTCCCGCGATGAAGTGCGCACTCGTGCCACCGGACTCCGGGTCGAGCGCGGCGCTGCCGGCGACGTTCTTGAGCGCCTCGGTGTCCTGACCGTCGACGATCCGCTGGGTCTTGGCGCGGGCCTCCTCGTCGGTCTCCGCGGCGATCACCGTGAACAACGCGTAGGTGCCGACGGTGCGGCCCACCCGTTCGGCCTCCTGCACCATCGGCCTGGTGATCTGCGGCAGCAGCTCCCGGTCGCCGAAGACGAAGTTGTAGTCGCCGTAGTGGGCGGTGTACCGCTGGCCGGCCGTCGACTGGCCGGCCGTGACGATCGGGAGCTCGCGACCTGAGCTCGGCAGGCAGGTGGCGTCGTTGATGGTGAAGAACTCGCCGTTGAAAGTGGTGCGGCCGTCCCGCCACAGGCCGCGGAGGATCTGCACGTACTCGGCGGCGTAGTCGTAGCGGCGCTCGTAGTACTCGTCGCCGGGCCACAGGCCCATCGGGTCGTACTCCGGACGGTTCCAGCCGGTCACCAGGTTGACCCCGCCGCGGCCCTTGGCGATCTCGTCGAACGTCGCCAACTGGCGGGCTGCGATCACGGGAGGGATGCCCAGGATCGGCACGGTGGCGAAGACGTCGATCCTGCTGGTGTTGGCGGCGATGCCCGTGGCCAGGACCACCGAGTCCAGGCACCCGTCCCAGTAGCCGGTCTTCCCACCGAAGCCGTGGTACTTGATCATCGACAGCACGAAGTCGAGACCGACGCGCTCGACCTCCTGGGAGATCTCCAGGCAGTGCTCGAACGTCGGCTCGTACTGCGGCGCGTTCTCCGAGATGATGTACCCGTTCTGCCCGTTCGGGAGGAACACTCCGAGCTTCATTGCACTCATTGCTGCACTCCTGTTCTTCGTGAGGTGGCGCGTGCTCGACTCGGCGGTGCCGAGGACCCGAACGCGCAGGGTAGGGCGGCTCGTTCAGTTCGCGGGTTCGGTCGCAACCCGGCGGTACGGAGCCGCTGCCGGCACGTGCATCGCCGAGTGCTGTCGCAGGACCGGCCGGAGCCCGGCGTACAGGCCGCTGGCGACCACCACGGTGGCGATCGGACCCCAGGTCGCGCCCCACTCGAAGGCGCTGGTGAGCACGATGCCGACGACCGTCGCCACCACCCACGCGATCAGGCCGGGAACGTTGGCACGGCGGTAGTGCTCGTCCCCGAGCGAGCCGTGCTCCTCGGTGCGCGACCGGTTGAGCAGGATGTGGGTCACGGCGATCGCGACCCAGCCGCTGACCAGGACGCCCTGCCAGGCGAGCGCCTGCAGCAGGTACTGCGTGATGGGCAGCAGCATCAACGCGTAGATGATCACCGAGGAGACCACCACCCAGAATGCCGAGGGCAGCCTGGCCCCGAAGAGCCGCTCACCGAACTCCCTGAGGTTCGCTGCCCCGATGTAGTAGTTGGCGGTGTTGATCCGGGTCTGGAACACCAGGATCAAGATCAGTCCGACCGGTCCCATCAGGGTGACCAGTCCGCCGGACAGGCCGGCCTCGGAGACCTCCAGGCCGGGGATGGTGAACGTCAGGAAGATGCCGACCAGGGCGTTGATGCCGTAGGTCACCACCCAGAACAGCCAGGTGAAGGTGTACCGGGTGTGGAAGCGGACGTCCTTGCGCTTGCCCAGCGCGGCGTAGTCCATGACGTACATCATCAGGACCCAGACGCCCAGGTAAGCGGAGAAGGTCGCGAGCCAACCGGGGCCGCCGTTGGCCAGCGGGAGCTCGGGACCGGGGGTGTGGGTCAGCCAGGCGTCCGAGAAGCCGTGGCGGACGCCCGCCCACACCACCATCACGACCAGACCGATGATGTACAGCGGGAGCAGCCAGCCATTGAGCTTGTCCAGGAACCGGCGGACCCCGCCGAGGATCAACGGCGTCGAGTAGGCGACGACGATGAGGCTCCACAGCCACTTCTCGCCGCCGAACGCGGCCTGGAAGGCGTAAACCACGATGGCACCCTCGAACACCGCGTAGTAGATCGCGGTGAGCGCCAGGATGACCGCCGCGATGACGGTTCCGATTCGTCCCAGGATGGTGCGGGAGAAGCGTGCGACGGTGGTGCGGTTCCTGATCGAGTGCTTGGCCAGGACGTGGTTGATCAGGCTGTAGACGATGATGGTCAGGGCCAGCCCGATGATCGCGTTGGCCGTCCCGAACGCCACAGCCATCGCTGCACCGATGTAGAGCATGAACATGGCACTGGCGATGCCGTAGAACGCCATGAACAACGACCATCGACCCATCTGGTCCTCGTCCTTGGCGGACAGACCCATGGCGTCGGTGACTTCGACGGTGTCGTGGGGACCTGTGAGATCCATCGGATTTCCTTCCTGGGGGCTGGAACGAGCTGGCCGCGGCGCCGTGATCGGGATCGTGCCGACCGGCGTGGGGTTCCCCGTGCCCCCGTCGGTCGGCAACTCATCCGTCGATGCGCTCGCGGGATGTGCGACGTGTCCGGGGAGAGTGGTAGCCGTCCAGAGTGGAAGCCGTTCCTCGCGAGAATGTCTCCCCGGGGGTGGATCAGGTCAGGCGCAGGGCGACCGGTCGGATCGGGGCCCCGGTCGCGCCTTTCAGTCGGACGGGCGCCGCGATGACGCAGAACTCATTGACGTCGTCGGCCGAGAGTTCCTCGAGGTTGAGCAGTTCGATCATCGGCACACCGGCCTCGGCCAGGAAGTGGCAGTGGACCGGCAGCCAGTTGTCCTCGTGCTGGCTCGGTCCCACCTCGACGCACTCCTGGTCCGCGCCGACGACGCTGATGTGCTGCGCGGTGAGCCACCGCGCGGCCTCCAGGCTCAGTCCCGGAGGGTTGCCCAGGGTCTTCGATCCGTCGGGCCAGTATGACATCCGTCCGGTGCGCACGAAGACGACGTCGCCCTCGTTGATTGACAGACCGGTCCTGGACAGTTCGTCCTCGATGTCGGCCACGGTGATCGCATACGAGTCCTCTAGACAGACAACGCCTTTGAGTTTGGCGATGTCCAGCAGGACCGTGCGGGCGATGATCGGGGGGATGACGTCGACGCCGCCCTTGGTCCAGTTCCGACTGCCCAGATGCTCCCGATCCGAGAACCCGTTGTAGATGTGACCGTCGATGCCGAAGTGATTCAGCGCGTCGATGTGGGTGCCGGTGTGGGTGTAGAGGAACACGACATCGCCCGAGTAGCAGACATTGCGGTTGACCTGCTCACCGACACCGTTCAGGTTGTCGACGACCGTGCCATCGGGGGTGTGGCTCATGAAGATCTGGTACGACGGGTCGCCGGCGGCCTGGAAGCTCGGCATGCCGACGAAGTAGTCGACGCTCAGGTCGTACACCTTGGCGGGATCGACGCGGGTGAGGGTGTTCGTCTGATGGGCGGCTGCCAGGAAGTTGACCGCGCCGAGCTCGTCGTCAGGTCCGAACGGACTGGCTGCGACCTTGATGCCCGCCTTCACTGCGCGGCGCCGTCGCGAACGAAGTCGACCACAGCGCGGCTGCGGACCCTGGGGAGCAGCTGCGCCACGATCTCGTTGTGGAACGGATCGATCGAGTAGGCCTCCAGGTCCTCCCAGGAGGCGAAGTCGGTGATCAGTGCGCCGTCCCAGGGATCACCGTTGTCGTTCGGCTCGCCCTGATGACCGCCGAGCTCCCAGCTCTTGATCATCGGCAGGCGATCCGACAACTGGACCAGCAGGTCGAGCACGGGCTGTCGCTCCTCGGGTGCTGCTGCCTGCCACATGAAGATGTGCCTGATCATCGGTGACCGTCAATCCTTCCGGCGCACGGAACCGTGCGGCTCGATGGTGCTGTGTGGTGTGCGACAGAGTGTGTGAGGCGTCGCCGTATCAGTCCAATGCATGGTTTTCATCTCACCGATCGACGAGGATGATGCATCTATGGACCTGCAACAGCTTCGCTACGTCATCGCCGTCGCCGAGGAGGCCAGCTTCACCCGTGCGGCAGCGAGGTGCTTCGTGGCCCAGTCCGGCCTGAGCCACCGGGTCAAGAGCCTGGAGGACGAGTTGGGGGTCGCGCTGTTCAGCCGTACGAGCCGACGCGTCGAGCTCACCGCCTCGGGAGAGGCTTTTCTGATCTCCGCACGGGCCAGCCTCAACGCCGCTGACCGGGCCGCTGCAGACGCAGTGGCAGCGGCCGGGCAGATCCGCGGACGTCTCCGGGTCGGCGTCATCCCCACCGTGACCGCCGTCGATGTCTCGACGGCGTTGAAGGCCTTCCGACAGGAACATCAGCACGTGCAGATCGCTCTGCAGGTCGCCGGAAGCGACGAACTGGAGACAGCCATCGAGCGCGGCGACATGGACGTCGGGATGCTCGGGCTGCCCGAGGGTCGGGAACCGCGGGGCGTTGCCTGGCGCGACCTCGGCTCCGATCGTCTGGTGGCCGTCGTCAACTGCGATCACCGACTCGCACAAGTACGTGAGACGACGCTCAGCGAGATCGCTCGAGAGACGTTCGCCGATTTCCCGGCCGGCACACCGGCACGTGCCGAGAGCGACCTCGCCTTCGCCGCAGCCGGTGTGCACCGGGAAGTGGCGTTCGAATCGATGGCGATCGGTCTGACCATCGATCTCATCCGTCAGAACCTGGCCATCGCCTTGTTACCGTCCCGGTACGCGCCTCACAATCCCTCGCTCGCGCGCTTGTCGATCGCCGACGGACCCTCCCGGGTGGAATATCTCGCGTGGAGCAACTTCAATCCCAGTCCTGCCGCCCAGGCGTTCCTGTCGATCATCAACGACGGCGATTCCCTGTGAGGTGAGGCCTGTCCGGCTGACGATCCATGGCCCCCGACATCCTCCGGTGGCGTTCTGGGACGCGGTCACCAGGAGGACGAATCGGTACTGGGAAATGGCGGACCACTCAGGCCGCACCGGTGCGAGCGATCCGAGACCCGCTGTCGCCACCGGCATCCGCCGCGGTCACGGGGCACGACGACCTCCCGGGTGGAACTCACCAGCCTCGCCGGTCACGATGGCACCACCGTGTGCGCCGGCCAGCCACTGGGCGTGGTCGCCGGTCCGAGGGCGGTCACGGCGGGTCAGCCGTGCACGGCCAGCACGAAGTCGAGCGCACCCGTCGGCATCCCGCGCCCGTCCCGCCGTGGCCAGTGCACGCTGATCTCGTCGAACCCGAGATCATCCAACTGCGCGACGGTCCCGGCGTACCGAGCCCGACTCTCGAACGGCCAGTGGGCGTCCAGATCCAGCAACGCGATGCGGTGCACGTCGTCCGCGGGGCGACCGGCGGCGGCCAGCGCCGCGGTCAGCCGCTCCGACTGCTCCCCCAGCGCGGCGAACCACCCGTCTGCGTCCACCTCGACGCCGTACGGCCCGAAGGTGACCCAGGCCTGCCCGTACGCGGCGACCGCGCCGAGCGCCTTCGGTCCCGCGCCGGCCACCGTGAACGGGACCCGCGGCTGCTGCACGCAGCCGGGCAGCTGCCGGGCGTCCACCGCGCGGTACCGCGGCCCGCGCACCGTGGTCTCGGCCTCGCGCAGCAGCTGATCGAGCAGACCCAGCCACTCGGCGAACCGCTCGAACCGCTCCCGCCGGCTGATCGGTTCGTCGCCCAGCACGGTCGCGTCCGGGCCCTCGGTGCCGGCACCGACGCCGACCTCGAGCCGGCCGCCGCACAGCTGGTCCAGTGTCATCAGTTCCTTGGCGAACGGCACCGGGTGCCGGAAGTTCGGGGACGCCACCTGCAGGCCGAGCCGCACCGTCGTCGTCACCGCCGCCGCCGCGGCCAGCAGCGGCACGCTGCCGTACCAGGGCCCGTCCCGCAGCGTCGGCCAGCTCAGGTGGTCGTACGTCCACACCGTGCCCACCCCGGCCGCCTCGACCGCGCGGACGTCGTCCAGGAATGCCGACACCGGATGCCGATCCGGCAGCACGACGGCCGAGAGCGCAAGCGTCATGCGGCCGAGCCTGCCAGCTCAGCCCGGTCCGGCGCCTTCGGGGCTGCGCCGTGTGGCGAACGCCTTCCGCTGCACGGCGAAGGCGTCGGCCAGCGGCCCGATGTGCTCGAGCTCGTCGGGATCGGTGACCCCGCGGATGGTGGTGATCCGTCCGTCGAGGATCTCGAAGGCGACCGTGCTGAGCACACGGCCGTCCCGGTCCCGCACGATCGCGCCGGCTGACCGTTCACCAGGTGGAGGTCGAGCGTCGCGCCGACCCGCACGAACGGCAGCGCGACCGAGCCGAGCAGCCGCGCCACCGTGCCCGCCCCGACGAAGCGCCCCGACCCCCACAGCGGCCCCTTGCCCCCGCCGTCGGCCACCATGATCACGTCGGCGGCGAGGAGCTCGCGCAGTGGGTCGACGTCCGCGGTCCGCATGGCGTCCAGGAACCGGTCGGCCAGGCGCCATCGCAGGCTCCTTGTCGTCCGGTCGCTCGATCGGCGCCACCGGACACGGGACGAGACAGCCGCCGCGGATGTGACGCGCGGGGGGCGGGTCGGGACCGGCAGTCATCCGGTCGACCGGCGGATGGGATCCTGAGGTTGACGATCGGAGGGGATGGCGCGGGTGCAGGGTCAGGGGACGATCGCTGCCCACGTCGCGGTGCTGGGCCTCGGCCCGGCCGGGCGAGCCGCGCTGCACCGGCTGACCGCGCGCGGCGTCGACGCGATCGGCATCGACCAGGACCCCACCCGGCCGTGGCGCCCGACCTACGCGGCCTGGGCCGACGAGATCCCCGGCTGGGTGCCGCCCGCCGCGATCAGCACCACGAGCCCGGCCAGCGCCTGGGCCCTGTCCGAGCACCGCGCGGCGCGCGACTACTCGGTCTTCGACACCCGCGGTCTGCAACGGGCGCTGTCCTGCCCCGACGACCGGGTGCTCACCGGCCGGGTGGTCGGTGCCGACGGACACGACGTGTCGTTGGCCGACGGCCGCACGGTGCGCGCCGGGATCGTGCTGGACGCCCGCGGCAACCGGCCGGACGTGCACCGGGCCCAGCAGACCGCCGTCGGGGTGGTGCTGCGGCGGACGGACGTGCCCGTGCTGGACCGGACCTGGTTCATGGACTGGCGGCGGGACAACGGCACCGGCCCGGGGGATCCGCCGTCGTTCCTCTACGTGGTGCCGCTGGACGACGAGCGACTGCTGGCCGAGGAGACCTGCCTGGTCGGACGGCCGGCGCTCAGCGAGCGGGAACTGCGCCACCGGCTGCACGTGCGACTGGCCGCCCGCGGCGTGCGACTGACCGGCGACGAGACCACCGAGACGGTGCGCTTCTCGGTCGAGCCGGAACCTGCGGATCCCGCCGGGTCCGGCCCGCTGCGGATCGGGGCGCGCGGCGGGCTGATGCACCCGGCCACCGGCTACAGCGTCGCCGTCTCCCTGGACATCGCCGAGCGGCTCAGCGTGGCGGTGGCCGACGGCGCCGCGGACCTGGACGCCGTGATCTGGACCCCGGCGGAGCGACGGGTGCACCGGCTCCGCACCACCGGGCTGACCACCCTGCTGCGGCTGCGTTCCGACCAGGTCCCCGCGTTCTTCGAGGCGTTCTTCCGCCTGCCCCGCGGCCTGCAGCGGGCCTACCTGTCCCGCCGCGACCGCCCCACCGCGACCATGGCCGCGATGATGACCATGGCCGCGACCATGCGGCCGTCGCTGACCCGGATCGCCGTGTCGTCGGCGATGGGTGGACCGGCGAAGGACCGTTGACCCAGGGCATCGCGGGTGCCCGGCGGGATCAGCTGGGCCACCGGCAGTCCGCTGCACACACCGGGTCGACGCGTTACCCAGGTTGCAGCGTGTGTGACGCGTCGAGTCGGTGTGTGCCGTGATCTCGTGGTCACCGCCGTGCCCGTAGCACCTGCCCGATCCCCACGATCCCGGCGGCGATCCACACGCCTGCGCTCAGCCCGGCCGGCCACCGCGCCCGGGTGGTCGCCGCGGCGGCACAGGTCGCCGCCGCGCAGATGGCGAACGTCGGCCGTTCGGCCACGGTGATCCGGTCCGGGACGTGTCGGACCCGGCGCAGCGTGTCCACCCCCCAGGCCAGCCCCGCCGCGGTGGCCGCAGCCCGGCTCGGCGCGCCCCGGCGCCACAGCACCGCGGCGAACGCACCGTCGCAGAGCCGGTCGGCCACCGCGTCGGCCAGGGCGCCCGAGCGGGTGGCCCGGTCCCCGACCACGGCCGTGGCCCCGTCCAGCCCGTCGCACAGTGCCGCGCCGATCACCGCGACGGCGGCCGGTCCGGGCCGGTCGCGGGCCAGCGCCACGGCCCCGCCGGCCAGCGCCACCCCCGCGGCGGTGACCGCGGTGGGCGGGATCCCGGCCCGGGACAGCACCCGGCCGCCGGCCCACATCAGGCCCAGCCAGCGGCGCACCAGCGGGACGGCGGTCGGGTCGATGCCGTGGTGCAGTGACGACCAGCGCTGGCCGAGGTCACCCGCGGGGTCGTGCGGTCCGGCTCCGGCTGCGGTCACGGCGACAGTGTTCCCGCACACCGGGTTCCCGCACACCGGCCGGCGTCACCGCCGTCGCACTGGGTACCCGATCACCGTGCGCGTCGCGACGTTCAACATCGCCTCGGGCCGCGGCGCCGACGGGGTCTTCGATCTGGACCGGTTCGCCGCGGTCATCGCCGGGCTGGACGCCGACGTCCTGGCCCTGCAGGAGGTGGACCGGGACCAGCCGCGATCCGGCGGCGCGGACCTCACCGCGTGGGCGGCCTCGGCCATGGGCGCGGTCGCGCAGGTCTTCGCGCCCACGCTGTTCGGCACCCCCGGCGACCGGTGGACGGCAGCCGGCGGGACGAACCGGGCCGGGCCCGCCTACGGCTGCGCGCTGCTGAGCCGCGTCCCGCTCCGCGACCTCGAGATCCTGCGCATCCCGGCCGCCCCGGTGGCCGTGCCGCTCTGGGCGCCGGGCGTGGGCCGAGTGGTGCTGCGCGAGGAACCACGGGTGGCCATCGTGGCCCGGGCCGAGCTCCGCGCCGGCGCTCCGGTCACCGTGGCCGCCACCCACCTGCCGTTCGTCCCCGGGTGGAAGCACTGGCAGCTGGCCCGGCTGGCCCGGGAACTGCAGTCCCGTCCCGATCCGCTGCTGTTGCTCGGCGATCTCAACGTGCAGGCGGCCGCCACCCGGCTGACCGGCTACCGGGCGCTGGCCCGGGCGCCGACCTTCCCGGCCGCCCGGCCGCGGCTGCAGCTCGACCACGTGCTGCTGCGGGGGCCGCTGGACGCCCTGGGCCGGGTGACGGCCACCGCGGCGCCCGCGGTCACCGTCTCGGATCACCGGCCACTGCTGGTGGACGTCGACGTGGGCGGAGCGGGCGGAGCGGCGGGCTGAACAGCCGGCTGCTCCTCGGTTGTGGTCACCGGGGCGCCGGTCCGTCGCTCGTGCAGGACCAGGGCCAGCAGGTAGCCGCCGACGAAGACCAGGTTCTCCAGGTAGATGAAGAAGCTGAACGCGGCGACCACGGCCGCCGGGGCGTAGCCGCCGAAGGCGTGGTCGAAGCCGCCGATGAACCGGATGGCCAGCGTGTAGCCGATCAGCTGGCCGGCCAGCCACGACGCTGCCCAGAACGCCGACCACAGCAGCGCAGCCGGGCGCAGCCGCGTGCTGGCGAACAGCCGGTACACCACCAGCAGCGCCCCGAACAGCGGGAAGAACATCAGGTTGAAGGCCACGAACACGCCGAGCAGCCGGGCGCCCGTCCCGGTGCCGAACCCGTCGAACAGCGGCAGCACCGGCCCCGCGACCAGCAGCATGATGAGCACGGCGATGAGGGTGAGCAGCGGCGTCAGCGCGCGGCCGCGCAGCGCCCGCGGGTACCGCTCGCGGGCCCGGGAGAACCGTTCCAGGCCGCGCACGAAGCCCTCGGCGTACAGCGACACCGGCAGCAGCGCGAGCAGCACCGTCCACCACGGCGCGGCCACCGCCTCCCGGGTGAACTCGACGACGCTGGCGTCCAGGCCGAGCGGTCCGGGCACGAACTGGGCGATACCGGCCGCCGCCCGTTGCACCCGCTCCGGTCCGAGCAGCCACGCCGCGACCCGCGCCCCGATGGCCAGCAGCGGCACCAGTCCGAACGCCGCGGAGCAGGTCAGCGCCGCGGCGACGACCATCATGTCGGACCGCCGGGCGAGCCGACGGACGTCGCGGACGGTCTCCCGCACCGACGCCAGGAGCCGCCGGGGACCGCTGACGGAGGTCACGATCGTCGCGTCGTGGCGTCAGCGAGCCGGTCTGCGGGTACAGCCGTCGACGTACCGTCGCGGTGGGCAGGGATCACGCTGACTCCTCGCGGGGACGACCGATCGGACGGACGCAGGATCGACGCCCACCCGTCCGGTGGGCGCCCGGCCGGCGCCCGGGACGAGTACATCCGCACCGATACCCCGTTGGTACCGGTCCCAACGACGAGGAGCAGTGATCACCTCCGGCACCCGGTCGCGCACGAGCGTCACCCGCCTGGTCCCCCTGCTCCGTCCCGCCGTGTCCCACCGTCCTCGGCCGGCGGGGCTGGCGCTGGCCGTGCTGACCGTCGTCGTCGTGGGCCTGCAGATTGCCTGGCCGTTGGCCGAGGGCACGTCGAACCAGCGGCTGACCGTCCTCATCGTGGTCGGGTTCGCGGCACTCACGGTGCTGCACGTGGCCATCAGCCGCGGGCCGGCCCGGGCCGTGCTGTACCTGCTCGTCACCGCGGTGCCGGGGTTCCTGGTCGAGGTGCTCGGGACGCACACCGGCATCCCGTTCGGCGACTACACCTACTCTGACGTCATCGGGCCGCGGCTGCTCTCCGTCCCGATCGTGGTCGCGCTGGCCTGGACGATGCTCTGCTGGCCGGCCGCCTGCGCCGCCCGCGCGCTGGTCCGGTCGCCGCTCGGACGGGTGCTGCTGGGCGCCTGGGCCACGACCGCCGGCGACCTGTTCCTCGACCCGCAACTCGTCTCGCTCGGCGCCTGGACCTGGCACGACCCGTCTCCGCATCTGCCAGGCGTGCCGACCGTGCCGCTGTCCAACTACGCCGGCTGGCTGCTGGTCACCCTGGTGCTGTCGGCCCTGGTCCAGCTGGTCACCGGGCCGGCCCGGGCCGGCCGCCCGGGTCGTCTCGGGGACGGGTACGGCGTCGGGCTCTACCTGTGGTCGTGGGTGGCCTGGGCGACCGCACTGTTCGTCTTCCTCGACCAGCCGGCCGCGGCCGGCTGGGGGTTCCTGGGCATGGGCACCGTCGCCGTCCCGTTGGTCGTGGTGCTGGTGCGGCGGGCGTGCGCCGCCCCGACCGGGCTGCTGGCCGTCGCGCCCGGACGATCTGAGCGGCGGCCCCGGTGAGCCGCGGGCAGTGGCTGCCGGGGCGGGACGCGGCGGCCGTCCGGCATCCCGGGACACCGGGTCGGTTGCGGGACGACCGCGAGCACTCCGTGGTGGTGGTCGGCGGCGGTGTCGCCGGACTGGCCGCGGCGACCGCGCTGGCCGAACGGGACGTGGCCGTCACCGTGGTCGAAGCCCAGGACCGGCTCGGCGGCCGGGTGCGGGCCTGGCCGGCTTCGCAACGTCCGGACGGCGCCACCGGGACACCGACGAGCATGAGTCGTGGCTTCCACGCCTTCTTCCGGCAGTACTACAACCTGCGCGGCCTGCTGCGCCGCACCGATCCGGCCCTGGAACGGCTGCGTCCGCTGGCCGATTACCCGTTGGTGTCCCGGGCCGGGTACCAGGACTCGTTCGCCCGCATCCCCCGCACACCGCCGCTCAACCTCATGGCGTTCGTGCTGGCCAGCCGCACGTTCACGCTGCGCGACCTGCGTCGCATCGACACCGATGCGGCGGGTGAGCTGCTGGACGTCGAGTTCCCGCGCACCTTCACCGACCACGACGGCGAGAGCGCGGCGGCGTTCCTGGACCGGATGCGGTTCCCGCCGGCCGCGCGGCATCTGGCCCTCGAGGTGTTCGCCCGCAGCTTCTTCGCCGACCCGGCCGAGTTCTCGGCCGGCGAGCTGATCGGCATGTTCCACACCTACTTCCTCGGCTCGGCCGAGGGGTTGCTGTTCGACGTGCCCGACGACGACTACGACACCACCCTGTGGGCGCCGCTGGGCGCGTACCTGACCGATCGCGGCGCCGGGATCCGCACCGGAACGGCGGTCACCGCGGTGCGGTCCGGGGCCGACGGGGTCGTCGTCGACACCGCGGCCGGACCGCTGCACGCCGACGCCGTGGTGGTGGCCACCGATCGCGCCGCCACCCAGCGGCTGCTCGGCGCCCCGGACGCGCTGCGCGCCGATCAGGAGTGGCGTCGGCACCTGCTGTCCGGCCGCTCGGCGCCGCCGTTCGCGGTGTGGCGGCTCTGGCTGGACCGCCCCGCCCACGCCGACCGGCCGCCGTTCCTGGGCACCGCCGAGTACGGCTGCGTGGACAACATCAGCCTGGTCGACCGGTTCGAGGACGGCGCCGCGAGCTGGGCACAGCGCACCGGCGGGTCTGTGGTCGAACTGCACGCCTATGCGCTCCCGGCCCAGGCCGACCACGACGCGGTGCGCGCCGAGATGCTCGCGGTCCTGGCCGAGCTGTACCCGGAGCTGGCCGGCGCCCACGCCGTCGCCGACTCCTACCTGGTCGAGGACGACTGCCCGCTGGTGGGGACGGAACCGTGGGCGTCCCGGCCCGGGGTGGTCACGCCCGATCCGCGGGTGGTGCTGGCCGGCGACGGGATCCGCTGCGAGTTCCCGGTCGCGCTCATGGAGCGGGCCGCCACCACCGGCTTCCAGGCCGCCAACCGGTTGCTGGCGGGCTGGCAGCTGGCCGGGCACGACCTGTGGACCGTGCCGCTGGGCGCCCGGACCTGGCTGGCCCGGCACGCCGGACGGGCCGCCGCCCGTCGCACCGGCTCCCCGGCGGCGGCCGCCCCGGTCCGGGGCTGAACCCGTGACCTCCGGGCGGCCGGTCCGTCGGGTGCTGCGTCGTCTGGTCAGCCATCAGGTCAGCCGGCTGGTCCACCGCCTGGTCACCGTGGGCGCCACGCTGTCCGCGCTCGGCGCCGTGCACGCGGCGGTCAACGCGCGATTGCTGCGCCGGCCGGGCGGCAGCGGCACCGTGCTGCCCGCCGTGTCCGTGCTGGTCCCGGCCCGGGACGAGGCCGAGCGGATCGAGGATTGCCTGGCCGGGCTGCGCGGGCCGCACCAGCTGCTGGTGCTGGACGACGAGTCGACCGACGGCACCGGCGAGCGGGCCGCCCGCGGCGGCGCCACGGTGCTCCCCGGCCGGCCGCCGCCGGCCGGCTGGCTGGGCAAGCCGTGGGCCTGCGAGCAACTGGTGGCCGCGGCCGACCCGGCCAGTGGGGTCCTCGTCTTCGTCGACGCCGACGTCCGGCTCGTCCCGGGCGCGGTGGACGACGCGGTGCGGCTCCTGCTGGACGCGGACCTGGACATCGTCTGCCCGTTCCCGCGGCAGCTGGCCGTGACCGTCGGCGAGCGGCTGGTGCAGCCGCTGCTGCAGTGGTCCTGGCTGACCACGCTGCCGCTGCGCGCCGCCGAGCGCTCGCCGCGGCGGTCGCTCAGCGCGGGCTGTGGCCAGTTCATCGTGGTGCGACGGTCGGCGCTGGTCCGGGCCGGTGGGTTCGCCGCGGTCCGCGACTCGGTGCTGGAGGACGTCGCCCTGGTCCGGGCGGTCAAGGCGGCCGGCGGCCGCGGCGGCGTGGTGGACGGCACCGACCTGGCCTGCTGCCGGATGTACGACGACTGGCCGGCGCTGCGGGACGGCTACGGCAAGTCGCTGTGGTCGGCGTTCGGTTCCCCGGCGGGGGCGGTCGGGGTGCTGCTCGGGCTCGGGCTCGTCTGGGTGCTGCCGGCGGCGGCCGCGCTCACCGGATCCCGCGTCGGGCTGGCCGGCTACCTGGCCGGGGTCGCCGGCCGGATCGTCGCCGCTCGCCGCACCGGTGGCCGGATGCTGCCCGACGCGGCGGCCCACCCGGTCTCGGTGGTCGCGTTCGGCGCTCTGCTGGTCCGATCCGTCGTGCTGCGACGGCGGGGGGCGTTGTCCTGGAAGGGCCGGACCGTCGCCCCGGCCGGCCACGTCCCGTGAGCGGTCCGTTCGGTCCGATGGTCGGAGCCCACGCTCCCTCATCCCAGTCCACGCCGAGTGACGCTGCGCCGCGGTGCGCGGCGACCTGGAGCCCGAGCGGCGAGACCACCCAGCGCCATGGGGATCCAGTGCGAGGCGACCCGGTAGAGCAGCACGGCGGCGGTCGCCGCCGCGGCCGGGGCGCCCAGGCTGACCAGCCCGCCGATCAGCACGACCTCGACGATGCCGACGGCACCCGGGGTGACGGTGAACTGCCGGGCGGCCTGACTGCCCAGGTGCAGGGTCGCAGCCTGGACCAGGGTGACGTCGATCCCGAAGGCTGTGCACACCACCAGCAGGGCGGCCAGATCGGCGACCCACGTGAGCGCCCCGAGCACGATCGACCGCGCGACCACCGAGCCCGGCAGCGCCCGCAGGTCGCGCCCCGTGGTGCGCAGCGCTTCCACGGTCCGCTGCCACCCCGGCGGCCGGTGACGGTCCGGGGCATGGCCGGGATGCCGGCGCCGGACCAACCGGGCCGATCCGACGAGCAGCGGCCCGACGGACCGGCAGGCGGACCCCCTGCCCGTCGGACCGAGTGGTCAGCGACCGGCGTGCCCGACCTCGTCGAAGTCGTCGACGTGGGTCTCCGCGGCGTGCTGCCGGCGCTTGCGCGCCGACGGCGCGGCCAGCGCGGCGAGCAGGGCCAGCGCACCGACGACGGCGCAGGCCCAGAAACCGAGGCTGAACGAGGCGTCCGACGGCGCGCCCTGCGGAGTGATGTCGGACGAGATCAGTGCGGCGATGACGGCGGTGCCGATGCTGCTGCCCACGGTCCGCACCACGGTGTTCGCGCTGATCGCCTCGCCGGTCTGGGCCGCGGGCACGCTCTCCACGATGGCGTTGGACGTGGCCGCCAGGGCCATGCCGATGGCGATGCCGGTGAGGATGCCGGAGACCACGATCTGCCAGATCTGCCCGTGACCGATGGCCGGGACGGCGAAGGCGACGGTGACCGCGACCGCCCCGACGATCATCGGGATCTTCGGGCCGACCTTGCGGATCAGCGCGCCGGCGATGACGCCGGCGATGACCATGGCGACGACCGTGGGCAGCAGGAACAGTCCGGACTGGCTGACCGACTTGCCGAACCCGTAGCCGAGCACCGAGGGCAGCTGCAGCAGGGTCGGGATGAGGATGAACGTCCCGAACATGGCGAAGCCGAAGGTGAGCGCGACCAGGTGCGCGGTCCACACGCCGGAGTTGCGGAACAGCCGGATGTCGATGAGCGGTTCGGCGACCCGCAGCTCCACGAATACGAAGGCGACGAGCAGCACGACGCCGGCGACGAGCAGGCCGATCGTCCTCCCGCTGCCCCAACCCCAGTTCGCGCCCTCGCTCACCGCGAGCAGCAGCGCCACCAGGCCGACGGACAGCACGGCCGTGCCGAGCAGGTCGAGCCGGCCGGGGGTGCGGACCGGCGACTCCGGCATGCCGAAGATGGTGCCGAGCAGGGCGATCAGCACCAGGACGGCCGGCAGCCAGAACAGCCAGTGCCAGGACAGGCCCTCCACGATCGGGCCGGCGGCCACGATGCCGACACCCGCGCCGATCCCGAAGATGGCGGACAGCAGGCCGATGGTGACGCTGACCCGCTCGCGCGGCAGCTCGTCCCGGACGATGCCGATGGACAGCGGCAGCACCGCACCGGCGGCGCCCTGCAGGACCCGGCCGATGATCAGCACCCCGAGGTTCGGGGCCAGTGCGGCCAGGATCGCCCCGGCCAGCAGCAGGGACAGCACCACGATCATGATCTTGCGTTTGCCGACCATGTCGCCGAGCCGGCCCAGGATCGGGGTGAGCACCGAGGCGGACAGCAGGTAGGCGGTGAGCACCCAGCTGGCGCTGCCGGCCGAGACGCCGAGGTCGGCGCCGATGGTGCCGAGCGCCGGCGCGACCAGGGACTGCAGCACCGCGAAGGACAGCCCGCCGAGCGAGAGGTACAGGATGATCGCCGTGCTGCGGGAGCGCGGTCCGGAGGTCGTCGGGACGGCCGCCGACGCCGGGGTCGAGATGGTGGACACGGGACTCCTCGTCCAAGTAAACAACTGCTGACTTGAGTCACGATCCGATAGTTGGTTGCAGAAATCAACGAAATCGGCCGAGGCGTGGCCGAGATCGCACCGACGAGGAGGCACGCGTGGGTGACCCGGAGCCGCCGCGCGCGGCCGGCCGTGACGCGGCCGGGACCCGGTCCGCGTTGGTGCGGGCCGCCCGTCGGCGGTTCGCGACCGAGGGATACCGGGGCGCGACCGTCCGCACCATCGCCGCCGACGCGGGCGTGAACGTGGCGCTGATCAACCGCTACTTCGGGTCCAAGGAGGGCCTGTTCGAGGCCTGCCTGCGCCGATCGGTCGACCAGCTCGACCCGCAGGGCCGCACCGCCCCGGGCGACCTCGACCGCGTCGTCACCCGGGTGGTCGGTCACCTGGCCGACCTGCCGAACGCCGACGATCCGCTGCAACTGCTGTTGCTGCTGCGCTCGTCCGGCGACGAACGCGCCGACGCCATCCGCCGCCGCATGCTCGAGCACCACACCGAGCAGTTCGCCCGCGTGGCCGGCTGGCAGCCAGACGATCCCGCCACGGCGCCGCTGCTGCTGCGCGCCCAGGTGGCGCTCGGCTCCGTGCTGGGCCTGGTCATGCTGCGGACCGCGATCGGCGTGCAGCCGATCAGCTCGGCCTCGGCCGACGAGCTGGTCGCCACCCTCGGTCCGCTGTTGCGGACCCTGCTCGCGCCCTGACGCCGTCGCCACCAGCCCACGGACCGCCGCATCTCACCCCGCGGTGGCGAGGCGGAACCCGCCACGCGCGACCACCATCCGCTGATCCCGGCGGCGACGCCGCGGGGATCGGAGGGGAGATCGATGACTCAGCAGCGGACGCCGGTCATGCCGGTCGAGCACCTGACCGTCCCCTGGGGGCCTCGGCGGCGTGGGAGGCGCAGTTCGTCCGGATGGCGGAGGACTTCGACGACCCGCACCAGGGGTGGCGACGGTTGTTCTCGGAGGTGTCCGGCGCCCACCTGAATCCGGCGGTCAGCGTGGCCTTCGCGCTGCGCCGTGACTTCCCGTGGCGGGTGCCCGGGGTACGTGGTGGCCCAGCTGGCCGGAGCCACACTGACGGCGCTGTTCCTGCAGGCGGTGATCGACGTGTCGGCGTCGAACGGCGCCAACCACCCGGCCGCGGACGTCTCCGACTGGACCGCGTTCCTGATGGAGGCGGTGCTGACCTTCGGGTTGGTCAGCGTCATCCTGGGGACCGCGGCCGGGGCCCAGAACGTCGGCGTGGCCGGCGCGCTCGGCGTCGGGTCGTCCATCGCGGCGGCCGGTCGGGACGGATCGGACGGCGCGGCCCGGCCGGCCGGGCCCGGATCGAACTGAGCCCGGCGGCCGGACCCGGTTCAGTCCCGTTTCCGCGGGGCCATGTCCCGGTCGAGCACCAGCCCGTCCCGCATCTCCCGGGGCGCCAGCACCCGGGCCAGGTGCCAGCCGACGATGGCCACGATCGAGCCGAGGGCGATGCCGCCCAGCACGAAGTCGTCGCCGATCCGCCACTGCACGTCGCCGATGCCGATGATCACCCCGGCCGCGATCGGCACCAGGTTGACCGGGTTGCCGAAGTCGACGCGGTTCTCGATCCAGATCTTGGCGCCGAGCAGACCGATCATCCCGTAGAGCACCACGGTGATCCCGCCGAGCACCCCGCCCGGCGTCGCGTTCACCACCGCGCCGAACTTGGGAACCAGGCCGAGCAGGATGGCCACCACCGCGGCCACCCAGTAGGCCGCCGTCGAGTACACCCGGGTGGCGGCCATGACGCCGATGTTCTCCGCGTACGTGGTGGTCGGGGCGCCGCCGACGGCCGAGGCCAGCGTGGTGCCCAGGCCGTCACCGAGCAACGCGCGGCCCATGTACGGATCGAGGTCGTCGCCGGTCATCTCGGCCACCGCGCGGACGTGCCCGGTGTTCTCGGCGATGAGGGCGATGACGCCCGGCAGGGCCAGCAGGATGAACGACAGGTGGAACTCCGGCGCATGGAAGTCCGGCAGACCGAACCAGGCGGCGTCGCCGACCGCGTCCAGGTTGACCCGGAAGTGCGGCTCGGTGTTGCCGGCGCCGTCCGGGAAGACGATCTGGCCGGAGATCCGGTCCAGCACCCAGGACAGCACGTACCCGAAGACCAGGGCCAGGAACACGGCGATGCGGGAGAAGAACCCGCGGAACGCCACCGTGGCGATGAGGGTGAACAGCATGGTCACGATGGCGACGCCGGGGTCCTGCGGCCAGTACGTGCCGCCGACCACCGGGGCCAGGTTGAAGCCGATGAGCATGACGACCGCGCCGGAGACGACCGGCGGCAGCACCCGCCGGATGACCGCGCCGCCCGCGAAGTGCACCAGCACGCCGACCAGGGCCAGCACCACGCCGGCGACCAGGATGGCGCCGGTGATGCTCGCGGTGGTGCCCCCGCCCGCGGTGATCGCCGCGGCCACGCCCACGAACGACGCCGAGCTGCCCAGGTAGGACGGGATCTTCCCGTTCACCACCAGCAGGAACAGGATGGTGCAGACGCCGGACAGCATGATGGCCAGGTTCGCGTCCAGCCCCATCAGCAGCGGGAAGACGAACGTCGCACCGAACATGGCCACCACGTGCTGGGCGCCGATGCCGATGGTCTTCGGCCAGGGCAGCCGTTCCTCCGGCCGCACCACCGCGCCCGGCGGCAGGGACCCTCCGGACCCGACGACCTTCCATCCCCAGATGGCCATGGCTCAGCTCACTTCCTCGTCGCCGGACCCCGGTGGTTCCGGGCCTGCCTGCGCCTGCAGCAACCTAGGCGGTGCGTGCGTCGGTCGTGTTGCGACGCGGGGCGTCATGCCGCGCCGGCCTTGGGGGCGGGTGGGGCGTGAGTGGTGGAGACCGCCCCACGGTCCGGCGCGGAGCCGTCCGGTCACCGTGGATTCCGACCGCCACCACCGAACCTGCAGGTCACGGACCCGGAAATCGACTGGGCCCCGATCCGACGCACCAACTGGTTGCGTGCTGCAAGCAAGCGGGTCTATAGTTGCGCGAAGCAACCACTTGAGCTCGTCAACCGCCGTTCGAGCTCGCTCGCGCCCGCCTCGCCCCGACCGATCGTCGCCGCGGACGGACGCCGCTCCCCTTCTCGTTCCCCTGGAGTGCGTTCGTGACCACCTCCCTGCCCCGGCACTCGCGGCCTGACGACGCCCATGCCTCCCGGACATCAGCACCGTCCGACCGGCAGCTGTCCGACACCGCCGCGGCACCCATGTCGCGCCGGCAGACCCTCGAGGCGCTGTCCGGCCTGCTGATGGGCATGTTCGTCGCGCTGTTGTCCAGCACGGTCGTGTCCTCGTCGTTGCCGCGGATCATCGGCGACCTCGGTGGCACGCAGGCCGCGTACACCTGGGTCGTCACCTCGACGATGCTGGCGATGGCCGTGTCCACCCCGATCTGGGGCAAGCTCGCGGACCTGTTCAACCGCAAGTTGCTCGTCCAGTTGTCCCTGGTGCTGTTCGTGATCGGTTCGGCGCTGGCCGGTCTGTCCCAGGACTCCGGGATGCTCATCGTGTTCCGCGTCGTCCAGGGCCTGGGCGCCGGCGGTCTCACCGCTCTCGTACAGGTCGTGATGGCCGACATCATCAGCCCACGTGAGCGCGGCAAGTACATGGGCTTCATGGGCGCCGTCATGGCCGTGGCCACCGTCGGCGGCCCGCTGCTCGGTGGGGTCATCACCGACGGCATCGGCTGGCGCTGGAACTTCTACGTCGCCGTGCCGTTCGCCGTCATCGCGCTGGTGCTGCTGCAGAAGACGCTGCACCTGCCGACCAAGCGCCGCAAGGTCACCATCGACTACCTCGGCGCCGCCCTCATCGCGGTCGGCGTCTCCTCGATCCTGATCTGGGTCACCCTGGCCGGCAACAACTTCGACTGGTGGTCGTGGGAGACCGTGGCCATGGTCGGTGGCGGCATCGTGGTGCTGGTGCTGGCCGTGGTCGTCGAGCTGCGGGCCGAGGAGCCGGTGCTCCCGCTCACCCTGTTCAAGGACCGCACGTTCACGCTGGCCGTCGTGGCCAGCCTGGCCGTCGGTGTCGCGATGTTCGGCACCTCGGTCTTCCTGAGCCAGTACATGCAGCTGGCCAGGGGCAAGACCCCGACCGAGTCCGGCCTGCTGACCATCCCGATGATCGGTGGCGTCCTCATCGCGTCCACCATCGCCGGGCAGTTCATCAGCCGCACCGGCAAGTGGAAGAGCTGGCTGGTGACCGGGTCGTTCATGGTCGCGGTCGGCCTGACGCTGATGGGCACCATCCGGTACGACACCAGCTTCGTGCTCGTCTCGATCTACATGCTGGTGCTGGGCGCCGGCGTCGGCATGGTCATGCAGAACCTGGTGCTCATCGTGCAGAACTCGGTGGACGTGCGGCAGCTCGGCGCGGCCAGCGCCGGGGTCGCGTTCTTCCGGACCCTCGGCGGCACCATCGGTGTGTCGGCACTGGGCGCGGTGCTCGGCACCGCCGTGGCCAACTACACCAAGGAGGGCATCCCGGCCCTCGACCCGGCCTCGCAGCAGGCGGCCGGAGCGCTGGCCGGCGGCAGCATCCCGCACCTGAGCACGTTGCCGGAGCCGCTGCGGCTGCTGGTCGAGTCCGCCTACGGGCACGGCACCGGCGACATCTTCCTGTACGCCGTGCCACTGGCGATCATCACGATCCTGTGCGTGGTCTTCCTGCCGAACCGGCCGCTGGGCACCAAGACCGCCGTCGAGCAGATGCAGGAGAAGGGCCAGCCCGAAGGGGCCGGTGAGCGGTTCGCCGAGCGCCTGGTCGAGACCGCGGCGGACGAAGGTGCGGCCGTACCGACCGTGCACGACGGGGAGGCCGCCGGCCGGCACGGCGAGCAGGCCGAGACCGTCGGCGCGACCGATGGTGGGCGGCACCGCCGGTCATGACCAGCACCACGGTGGGCGGCCCGGCCCCGGCAGCGGATCGCACCGATCCCGCCGGGCCGGGCGCCGGCGACCGGCACCTGGTGCCCGACCCGGACGACGCCATCGGGCGGGTGGCCGCCGAGCTGTCCGAGCTGTACGTCGCCACCAAGCACCGCTCCGCGCAGGACGCCCACTTCGTCCACCCGGAGCTGAACGCGACCGGCTGGATCCTGCTCCGCACGATCCTGCAGCACGCCCCGGTGCAGGCCTCGACGCTCGCCCACCTCACCGACCTGGACAAGAGCGTGGTCAGCCGTCAGGTCGCGGTGCTCAAGCGGCTGGGGTTCGTGCAGGCCCGCACCGACCCGGACGACGCGCGGGCCACCGATCTGTCCCCCACCGAGGCGGCCTGCCACCGCCTGGAGCTGCTCGGCCAGCGGGTCCGCGACGACTACCGCGAGCGGCTCGCCGACTGGTCCGACACGGACCTCGATGCCCTGGCCACGTTGCTCGGCCGGTTCAACCGGTGCCGGTCCGGCCACCAGAGCGCCTGACGTCCGACCCTGACCGCCGGCGCGACCAGCGCCGACGGTCAGTCGTACTCGGTCGGCAGCTGCGGGTCCCGGGCGTGCGCGACCATCCGCTCCAGCTCCCAGCGGTTGATCCGACCCGGTGACAGTTCGGGCAACTCGTCGAGGCTGAACCAGCCGATGTCCAGGGTCTCCAGCACGTCCGGCGCGGTCGCCGATCCGGTCGGCCGGCACAGGAAGAACAGCTTGTAGATGCTGGTCGGCAGCCGCGGGCGGTGACCGCGGGTGTCGCGGTCCCAGACGCCGACCAGCTTGACCACCTCGGCCGGGTACCCGGTCTCCTCGCGGATCTCGCGGATCACCGCGTCGGTCGGGGTGTCCCCCGGGTCGGCCCAGCCGCCGGGCAGCGACCACCGGCCGTCGGAGCGTTCCCGCATGAGCAGGACGCGGTCACGGTCGTCGACCAGCGCGCCGCGCACGTCGACCTTGGGGGTGGCGTGGCCCTGGTCCCGCCCGAGATCGGCCAGCCAGTCGGCGGCCGGGACGTCCACGCTGGTCGCCGCGAGCAGGTCGGCGGCGATCGCCGCGACCTTGCGGTAGCGGTCGGCGTCGAACTCGCCGGGACCGTAGGACAGCCCGCTCTGCGCCAGCGCGGCGAGCGTCACCGCGGCGCGGTGGATCTGGGCGGCGGGATCGATCGGCTCGTGCTCGGAGGTGACGGTCACCGCAGTTCCCACACGACGATGATGCCGACCGTGACGTCGGCGTCGCCGGCGGCCACGGGCATCGGTGGTCCAGCCGACGCGGCGAGCGCGACGGACTCCCGCAGCATGGGGACGACCGGCGCGGCGCCCTCCTCGAGCCGGAGCACCCGGCCGAGCTGGCGGCCACTGAGCGCCGCGTAGTGCTCCGCCTTGGTGCGGGCATCGTCGAACGCCCGCTCGCGGGCCACGACCGACGCGTCCACCAGGTCCGTGGCCGAGAACGTCACCCCGTCGATCCGCAGTCCGCCGTCGCTGTCCGCGGCCAGGTCCGACAGCAGCTGCTCGATGCCGTCAAGACGGGGCAGCTCCACCGACAGCCGTTGCGTCGCGGCGTATCCGAGCAGCCGCTCCTGACCCGCGTGGTAGTCCGACCTGGGTCCGAGCGAGATGTCCTGGGTCCGGACGTGCCGCGCCTCCACCCCCTGCCCGGCCACCAACGCCAGCACCCTGGCGCTGGTGGTCGCCGCGTCCCGGAAGGCCTCGCCGGGATCCGGCCGCAGGACGTCGACGTTCAACCTGACGGTCGCCCGGTCCACCGGGGTGGCCGCACTGCCCGTGCCGCTCACGGTCACCGACGACCCTGCGTCGACATCACTCGGTTCGATCACCCGGACAGTGTGCCCGCGACGGCACCGCTTCGGGCGCCCTCGCCCTCGTCGGTCGAGGTCTTCGCGCCCGACGGTCGGCGCTCATGGACCGCCCCGGCGTCATGATCGCGCTCATCGTCGTCGCTGCGGTGATCCTCGTGGGCTCGGTGCTGACCGGTCTGCTGACCGACGCCGGTATCGGCGTGTGGTTCACGGCGGCCGCCATGCTCATCGCGGGGACCAACACGGCCTGGCTGCTGCGCCAGCAGCGTCGTCCTCGGCGCGACGAGATCTGACCCCCGGCGCTCGGTGTGGGCCGGCCGTGGCACCGTCAGGACGGCACGGCGGACCGGCTCGGGCGACCCCCGGTGCGCCGCCGCGGACCCCCGACCGGTCCCGCGGCGGTGTGGGTCAGCCCTGGCTGCGCAGGGCCGAGTTGATCGTCCCGGTGGACAGCACCGGCCCGGGTCCCATGGGCAGCTGCGGCATGAAGTACTGGGTCAGCACACCGACGAACCCGGTCCCGGCCGCGGCGCCGGCCAGGGCGTCCTCGCTCAGCTCCTCGTCGTCGGACACGGCCGGCGGCAGGGCGAGCACCATCTCGCCCGGCACGGACTCGACCACGGTGATGCCGACCTCGGCCGGCACCACGACGCCCTCGGCGCTCAGCGCGGCCCGCGGGTCGGCGATCAACGCCGCCCGGAACTCCGGGTCGGTGGCCGAACGGGTCAGCAGCTCGTTCATGTCCATGGCACGACTCCGATCCTCGGGTGGGTCTGGGGCGGGCGTGCCGTGGTCACGCGAGCCGCTCGGACTGTAACCGAGAGTTGATCACGAGTCACTGCCCGTGATGGATCTGGCCGGTTGGCCCCTCAGTCCGGCCGGACGACGACGATCCGGTCGGCCATCGTGTCCCGGGAACGGTGGTCAGTGATCCGGGCGGCTCTGGTGGAACTCCCACGCGTCGCTGACCATGCGGTGCAGGTCGTACTGCGGTTGCCAGCCCAGGCGCTGCCGGGCGCGGTCGGCCGAGGCCACCAACTGGGTCGGGTCGCCGAGCCGGCGCGGCCCGATCGCGTGCGGCAGGGTCAGACCGGTCACCTCCTCGATGGTGGCGATGACCTCCTTGACGCTGAACCCGTTGCCGTTGCCCAGGTTGCAGATCAGGTGCTCGCCCGGGTGCGCGGCGTCCAGCGCGAGCACGTGCGCCTTGGCCAGATCAGCCACGTGCACGTAGTCGCGGATCGGCGTGCCGTCCGGGGTCGGCCAGTCGTCGCCGTACACGGTGAGCTTGTCCCGCTTGCCCAGCACTGCGTCGAGGGCGATCGGGATGAGGTGGGTCTCGGTGGTGTGCCGCTCGCCCACCCCGTAGGCCGCGCCGGCCACGTTGAAGTACCGCAACGACACCGCGGCCAGGTCGGTCGCCGTGCACTCGTTGGTGATCATCATGTCGACGGCCAGCTTGGTGGCGCCGTAGGTGTTCGTCGGCCGCGGCGCGACGTCCTCGGTGATCGGCACGGTGTCCGGCTCGCCGTAGGTGGCGGCCGTGGACGAGAAGACCAGCCGCGGGACCCCGTGCTCGGTGATCGCATCCAGCAGCGCCCGGCTGCCGACCACGTTGGTCCGCCAGTACATCGACGGGTGCGCCACCGACTCGCCGACCAGCGACTTCGCCGCGAAGTGCAGCACCGCGTCGAACCCGGCCCCGGCCAGCACCCGGCCGGCCGCGCTGATGTCGTCGACGACCAGCTCGACCCCGTCGGGCACCGAGTCGGCGTGACCGGTCGAGCAGTCGTCCAGCACGACGACCTCGTGCCCCTCCTCGAGCAACACCCGCACCACGACGGAGCCGATGTACCCGGCCCCACCCACCACCAACGTCTTCACGAGCGCGTCTCCTCTCACCGGCCCCGGAACCCGCGTCGACGGTAGTGGACGCAGCCTGCGGCGCCCGTCCCGTCGACGGTGAGGAAGACCGCAGCAACCCCGAGCCTGCCGGGGTGGGCGGGCCGGGTCAGCTGGCCAGGTCGGCGAACCGCGAGTAGTGCAACTGGTGGGCCACGGCCACCGTGGCGGTCGGGCCGTTGCGGTGCTTGGCCAGGATGAGGTCCGCCTCGCCGGCCCGCGGATCGTCCGCCTCCCAGGCGTCCGGACGGTGCACCAGGATGACCATGTCGGCGTCCTGCTCGAGCGAGCCTGACTCACGCAGGTCGGACAGCATCGGGCGCTTGTCGGTGCGCTGCTCCGGACCACGGTTCAGCTGCGAGATCGCGATGACCGGCACCTCGAGCTCCTTGGCCAGCAGCTTCATCTGACGCGAGAACTCGGAGACCTCCTGCTGCCGGGACTCGACCTTCTTGCCCGAGGTCATCAGCTGCAGGTAGTCGAGCACGATCAGCTTGAGGTCGTGCCGCTGCTTCAGGCGCCGCGCCTTGGCCCGGATCTCCATCATCGTCATGTTCGGGCTGTCGTCGATGAACAGTGGCGCGTCGGAGATCTCGCTCATCCGGCGGACGATCTTCTGCCAGTCCTGCTCGCCCATGGTGCCGGCGCGCATGTGCCCCAGCTTGATCCCGGCCTCGGCCGAGAGCAGTCGCATGGTGATCTCGGTCTTGCTCATCTCCAGCGAGAAGATCACGGTGGCCATCCGGTGCTTCACCGCGGCGCTGCGCGCCCAGTCCAGGGCCAGGGTCGACTTCCCGACACCCGGCCGCGCAGCCACGATGATCATCTGGCCCGGGTGCAGGCCGTTGGTCAGCCGGTCGAAGTCGGCGAAGCCCGTCGGCACACCGGCCGCCTGACCACCGGCCGCGGCGATGGCGTCGATCTCGTCCATCGTCGGCTGCAGCAGCTCCTCGAGGACGACGTAGTCCTCGCTGGTGCGCCGCTCGGTGACCTCGTACAGCTCAGCCTGGGCCCGGTCGACGATCTCGTCGACCTCACCGCCGCCGACCTCGCCCTCGTTGCCGCCGTAGCCCATCTGCACGATCCGGGTGCCGGCCTCGACCAGCCGCCGCAGGATGGCCTTCTCGGCGACGATCTGCGCGTAGTAGCCGGCGTTGGCGGCGGTCGGCACCGAGGCCATCAGCGTGTGCAGGTAGACGGCGCCGCCGATCCGGGTCAGCGTGCCGCGGCGGTCCAGCTCGGCGGCCACCGTCACGGTGTCGGCCGGCTCGCCCCGCGAGTACAGGTCCATGATCGCGTCGAAGACGAGCGAGTGGGCCGGCTTGTAGAAGTCCGGTGACCGCAGCACCTCGACGACGTCGGCGATGGCGTCCTTGGACAGCAGCATGCCGCCGAGCACCGACTGCTCGGCCGGCAGATCCTGCGGCGGCTGCCGATCCAGAGGGACCGGTGCGTCCGTCCGTGCCGGTCGCCCCTGCCAGCGGTCATCGACCACCGCCATCTCGTGTCCCACCCTCTCCTGCCCGCGCCGCGGACGTCCCCGACGGGCGTCCGGTCGGCACCGCCCCGACCACTCACGAACCACCAACGTCGCACATCGCGGATCCCGCGTCGTGCCCCGGCACCGCTGTGCCGGCGAGCGCCGGACCCGTCCCGATCCGGCGCGGACGACGATCGACCGCTGTCCGGATCTGTCTACCGCGCACCCCCGACAGACCGGCATTCGGACCGCTGGGGCAGGTGACGGACCGTCTGCTGGACCGTCACCGGGCACCCGCCGGACCGACCGCCACCGCGGCGACGAGCACCCCGACCGGATGACCCCCGTGGCAGCGTCGGAACGGTAGAGCCACGACGGGTCGAGGGACAATCGGGACTGTGCACACCAGGAGGACCGGATGTGCACAAGCTCCGCATCACCGCAGGTCCACCACCCACACCGTGTGGACAGCTTTGGGGAAATGTCCGAGCCCTCGTCCCATCACCGCAGGTCAACGGCTCGCAGGCGTCACAGCCTCTGTGGACAACGGATCAATGGCCACCACTCGGCGCGCCGCGACCGGCGTGTCGGAACCGTGATCAACCGCTCGGCCTGTGATCGGGCCGAGATCCGGGCGTGATCGCGGCCACGATCGGCTGGTCCGCAGCGCGGAGCGAGCGCGGTCACCCCTCGGGCGGTGTGCCACTCGATCGAGGGACAGTGGTCGTCGCGGTGTGTCGTTCACTCAGCGTGACGATCGATCCGCGATCCGACGAGCCGCCTCGTGTCCGGCCACGTGCGTCCGCATCGCGACGGCGGTGGACGTCCCGGAGCACACGTCGACGAACACCCGAGCCGCAGCACGCCCGACCGCCCGACCGGGCCCACGTCGCCTTCGGTGCGTCTTCGTTGATTCCCGTTCGACGTCGTGCGGACCACCGACCCGCCAGGAGCTCGGATCACCGGCGCGGCGCCGGTTGCCGCGGTCGGTGGACCCCGGGTAGGAACCTGTCATGACCATCTGCTGCCGCAGCCTCCGTCCGGACCGCCGATGAGCGGCCGTCTGGTCGCGGGGATCGATTCGTCGACCCAGTCGTGCAAGGTGGTGGTGCGGGACGCGGAGTCCGGGGTGCTGGTGCGGGACGGCCGGGCCGGGCATCCGGAGGGCACCGAGGTCGATCCGCGGGCCTGGGAGGACGCGCTGGGGCAGGCGGTGGCCGCAGCCGGTGGGCTGGCCGACGTCGCGGCGGTGTCGGTGGGCGGGCAGCAGCACGGCCTGGTCTGCCTGGACGCCGACGGGGCCGTGGTCCGGCCCGCGCTGCTGTGGAACGACACCCGCTCGGCGGACGCGGCCGCGGCCCTGGTGGACGAACTGGGCGCCGCCGCGTGGGCAGACGGCACCGGCACGGTCCCGGTCGCCTCGATCACGGTGAGCAAGCTGCGCTGGCTGGCCGAGCACGAACCCGAGTCGGCGCGGCGGACGGCCGCAGTGTGCCTGCCGCACGACTGGTTGACCTGGCGGCTGACCGGGTCGACCGACCTGGCCGACCTGGTCACCGACCGATCCGATGCCTCCGGCACCGGGTACTTCGACGCTCGCACCGGGCAGTACCGCCGGGACCTGCTGGCCCACGCGTTCGGCCGGGACGACGTGGTGCTGCCCCGGGTGCTGGACCCGGCCGGCGCGATCCAGGGCCCCGGGTTCCTGCTGGCCGCCGGGGCCGGCGACAACGCCGCCGCGGCGCTGGGTCTGGACGCCGGGGACGACGTGGTCGTCTCGCTCGGCACCTCCGGGGTGGTCTCGGCGCGCACCAGGGTGCAGCCGGCCGACCCGTCCGGCACCATCGCCGGGTTCGCCGACGCCACCGGCGCGTTCCTGCCGCTGGTGGTCACCCTGAACGCGGCCCGGGTGCTGGACGCGGCCGCCCGGCTGCTGCGGGTCGACCACAGCGAACTGAGCCGGCTGGCGCTGGCCGCCCCACCCGGCGCCGACGGCCTGGTGCTGGTGCCCTACCTGGAAGGGGAACGGACCCCGAACCTGCCCGAGGCGACCGGCGCCGTGCACGGCCTCACCCTGGCCACCGCCCGACCCGAGCACCTGGCCCGCGCCGCCGTGGAAGGCATGCTCAGCGGCCAACGGGTCGGCATCGACGCGCTGCGCACCGCCGGCGCCACCGTCGACGCCGTCCGCCTCATCGGCGGCGCCGCCCGCTCCCAGGCCGTCCGCCGGATCGCACCCACCGTCTTCGGCGTGCCCGTCCTGGTTCCCGCCCCCGGCGAGTACGTCGCCGACGGCGCCGCCCGCCAAGCCGCCTGGGCCCTGCACGGGGGGACCGAACCGCCGGCCTGGCCCGCGGCCGCCGCCCCCCAACGCCACGAGGGCGACGAGACACCAGGGCTGGCCGACCGGTTCCGGGACGCGGCCGGTCGCTGGCTGCCGCGCTGACACCCTCCGAGTCACCACCGGTTCCGGCCCGGAAGCGCAGCAGGCCCCGTCGATCGCAGGGATCGACGGGGCCTGGTGCGCGCGGTGTCGGGTCACACCCGGATCACACTCAGATCATTCGGCGGCGACCCGCAGGGTGACGGTGGCCGAGACACCCGGGTGCAGCTTGACGGTCACCGGGTGCTTGCCCACAGTCTTGATGTGGCCGTCGGTCTCGATGATCCGCTTGTCCAGGACGGGACCGCCCGCGGCCTTGATGGCGGCAGCCACGTCGGCGGTGGTGATGGACCCGAACAGCTTGCTGCCGTCGCCGGTGGTGCGGGCGGTGATGACGACCTCGCCGGTCTTCTCCAGCGCCTGCTTCACCTCGTTGGCGTGCTCGACGCCGCGGATCTCCCGAGCCAGCTGGGCCCGCTTGATCGTGGCGATCTGCTTCTCGGCGCCCTTGGTGGCCGGGATGGCCAGGCCGCGCGGCAGCAGGAAGTTCCGGCCGTAGCCGTCCTTGACCTCGACGACCTCGCCGGGGGCACCCAGGCCGGGCACGTCGGTGGTGAGGATGAGCTTCATGGTGCGATCTCCTTCGGTTCCCTGAGCGCGCTCAGCGAGCGGTGGAGGTGTAGGGCAGCAGAGCCACCTCGCGGGCGTTCTTGACGGCCGTGGCGATGTCGCGCTGGTGCTGGGTGCAGTTGCCGGTGACCCGGCGGGCACGGATCTTGCCGCGGTCGGAGATGAACCGACGCAGCAGGGTGGTGTCCTTGTAGTCGATCGGCTGGGCGTTCTCCTTGCAGAACGCGCAGACCTTCTTCTTCGGCTTGCGGACCGGAGGCTTGGGCATGGATGGCTTCCTTCGATGAGTCTGGTGTCCCGGCGGCGCACGAGCGTGGCGCCGGCACGGAGGTGGTCGGCTCGGCCCGGGACCGGTGACGCGCGGCCCGCTCGGAGGCGGGACCGGCGGTGACCGACCCGACGAGGGTCAGAACCGGGGAAACGACGGCAGACGGCTGGACCGCTGCGCTCAGCACGCTGCGATCAGAACGGCGGTTCGTCGGAGTACCCGCCGCCGGCCGGCGGCGCCGATCCCCACGGGTCGTCCGACGGCGGCGCGGAACGACCGCCGCCACCACCGCCGTAGCCGCCACCACCGCCACCACCGAAGCCGCCACCACCACTGCCGCCGTCAGCCCGGGCGACCCGGTTGACCTTGGCCGTGGCGTACCGCAGCGACGGGCCGATCTCGTCGACCTCCAACTCGATGACGGTGCGCTTCTCGCCTTCCTTCGTCTCGAAGGAACGCTGCTTGAGTCGCCCGCTGACGATCACCCGGGAGCCCCGGGTGAGCGACTCGGCCACGTTCTCGGCGGCCTGGCGCCAGATGTTGCAGCGCAGGAACAGCGCCTCGCCGTCCTTCCACTCACCGGAGGCGCGGTCGAAGGTGCGAGGGGTCGACGCGACGGTGAAGTTGGCCACCGCAGCGCCGGACGCCGTGAAACGCAGCTCGGGGTCGGCGGTCAGGTTGCCGACCACCGTGATGACGGTGTCGCCTGCCATGTCGTCCGGGTCCTTACTTGGCGTCCGGGCGGATGATCTTCGTCCGCAGCACGTTCTCGTTGAGGTTGAGCTGACGGTCCAGCTCGGCGACGACCGCCGACTGACACTTGACGGTGATCACCGCGTAGATGCCCTCGGCGTTCTTCTTGATCTCGAACGCCAGCCGGCGACGACCCCAGACGTCGACGGTGTCGACGGTGCCGCCACCCTGCCGGATGACGTTGAGGAAGGTGTCGATGGACGGAGCGACCGTGCGCTCGTCCAGACTCGGGTCGAGGATGAGCAGCAGCTCATAGGAACGCGGAGCGGTGGAAACGCTCACATCGGCCTCCTGTGGTCTCATCGGCCGTGGTCGATCCACGGCAGGAGGATGTCGCCCGCCCACACCCGCGGGAGCGCGTCCGGGAGCGCCTCGGTGGCGCCGGTCCGGACACGATCCACCCGGCCACGACGGCTCGGGGACGACGCGCACGCGCACGACGGATCCCGGGCACGCTGGAGCCGGGCGGATGGCAACCTGACCATGCTACCAGCGGCGCAGCCGCCGACTCGGACCCCGGTCGGTCCGCACCCGGCGGCCGGCGGCGCTCAGGACCAGTCGGCCCCGCGGTAGGTGCCGAAGCTCCACAGGTTGCCCTCCGGGTCCCGGGCGGTGAACTCGGTGGACCCGTAGTCCCGCTCGACCGGTGCTTCCAGGATCTCCGCCCCGGCCACCGCCGCCCGCCGGTGCAACGCCGGCACGTCGTCGACCACGACGTAGACGGAGCCTGAGCCCGGCGGCACCGGCCAGCGGTCCTCCGGGTCGTCCCGGACGGAGCCGAGCATGACGCCGCCGCCGGCCGGCCCGGCGAGTTCGGCGTGCTCGACCCGGTCGCCGTCACCGTGCACGGTGACCACGCGGAAGTCGAAGGCCGTGGTCAGGAAGTCGATGAGCCCGCGGGCGTTCCGCGCGCGCAGCGCGGGCCACACCTGTGGGGCGGGCGTGCTGGTCGCCGTCCGCCGGTCGGTCTGGAGGTCGGTCCGGTTCTCGGTCATGACACCGACCGTGCCACCTGCGGACGGGCCCGGTCTTGAACGAATCGGTGATCGGCGCGGTGACCGTCGGCGTCCGCCTCGGCCGCGGCTCCGGTCTCCACGAGCATGCCCGACTCCGCGGCCACCCAGCCCGTCGGCGGCAGCCCGGAGAGCGACCGCCACTCCCGGGTCAGGTGCGCCTGGTCGGCGTAGCCGCACTCGGCCGCGAGCGTGGCCAGGTCCCAGTCACGACCGGCCGCGACCCGGCCGCCGAGCCGGCGGCGGGCCCGGTCGAACCGGGCCACCCGGGCGACCGTCTTGGGCGGCAATCCGGTCTCGGCCCGCATCCGTGCGGTCAGTCGCCGCGGCGACCATCCCACCGCCCGGGCGACCGCGTCGATCCGCACCCGGCCGGCGTCCGCGTGGATCAACCGCCACGCCTCCCGCAGCTCGGCCGGGACCGTCCAGCGGTGGTCACCAGCGGCCAGCCGGGCCAGCAGCGCCGTCTGCACCACGGCCAACCGGCTCGCCCATCCGGACGCCGCGCGGAAGTCCTCCACCAGTGCGGCCGCTCCGCCACCGAACAGGTCGGCCAGGTCGGCGTCCCAGCACACGAGCGCGCCGGCCGGACACCCGAGCAGCGCCCGAGACCCCCACGGCGTGAGCGCGACCTGCGCGCCCCACTGCCGCCCCTCGTGCCGGATGAGGGCCGGGCGGGCGTGCAGGCCGCCGACCATGGCGTCCCACCGGGCGGGCGGCTGCCCGGGATCGGCGTGCGCGGCCAGGTGCAGCGGCTCGTCCACGGTGAGGATCAGCGTGAGGTACGGCGACGGCAGACCGCGGTGCTGCCCGGGCGGCAGGCCCTCCTGCCGGTACCCGGTGATGGCGGCGACGAACGGCCGCAGCGCCGGATGGACGGGCCACGGCACCGACTCGGACAGCACAGACGCCGGGTGCACCCGACCATGGTGCCGTGCGCGGCCGGGCCCGGCCCGGCCGCGGTCCAGGGTGCCGTGGTCGGAGGTGCCGTGGTCGGAGGTGCCGGGTTCAGGGTGCCGTGGTCACCGGTGCGGGCGGCTCGGCCGGGCCGGGCCGGCCGGCTCGCTGGTCGGGCCCGGCCCCGGGAGGTTCCCGGTCCGGCGGCGCCGCCAGAGCGCGGGCAAGGAGGGGAGCACGACGCGGTCGGCTGCACCGTCCAGCACACCACCGGACGGGTCGTCGTCACCGGCCATCCGGACCAGGTCACCGGACGGCCGCAGGATGTCCCGCAGCACCAGCACGACGAGCGTCACCAGCAGCACGTCCCGCACGATCGCGGCGGCCAGGAACGGATGGATGGGCAGCCCCTTCTCGTCCACTCCGGCGAACGACAGCATCAGCAGGTACCAGACGACGACCTCACTGAGCTGCCAGAGCAGCACCGGCCGCCAGCGGGGCAGGGCGAGCACCACCAGCGGCAGCAGCCACAGCGAGTACTGCGGTGACCACACCTTGTTGGTGAGCAGGAACGCGGCCACCACCAGGAAGGCCAGCTGGGCGAACCGCGGCCGCCGCCGGGCGGACAGCGCCAGCCAGCCGATCGCCGCGCAGGCGACCAGGAACAGGCCCAGCGACAGCGCGTTCAGCAGTCCCGGCGAGGACTCCCCCGGTGCGGCGTTGAAGACGGTCGACCCGGACAGCGACTGGAAGATGAAGTACCAGGAGTCGTACTCGGCCGGTCGCTGCGAGTTGAGCCGGATGAACTCGTACCAGCCCTGCGGGTGGAGCAGCATCACCGGCAGGTTCACCGCCAGCCAGACGACGGCCGCGGCTCCCGCCGCCCGCGCCCAGCGCGGCAGGTGCCCGCTGCGCAGACAGAGCACCAGCAGCGGTCCGAGCAGCAGCACCGGATAGAGCTTGGCTGCGGTGCCCAGACCGATCAGCACCCCGGCCAGCACCGCGCGGTCCCGGGACCAGGCCAGCATCGCGGCGGCGGTCAGCGCGATCGCCAGCAGGTCCCAGTTGGTGAACGCGTGCACCACCAGCAGCGGGGACGCGCACATGATGGCCGTGTCCCAGATGCGGCGACGGGCGATCCGGGCGGTGCTGGCCACGGCCCACAGGTAGAGGAGGCCGAGCGCAACGGCGCCGATGGTGAAGTAGGCGGCGACGTCGAGCGGCACGGGCAGGAACCCGGACGACTCCACCACGGCCTGGTAGCCGTGGCTCAGCTGGGCCATCAGCCACATCCAGTAGCCGGTGACGACCGGGTACTCCATGTACCGGACCTGGCCGTTGTCGATCCACGACGTGGCGTACGGCAGGGAGCCGACGTCGAGCTGGTGCGACCCGAAGAGCGGGACCACGTCGTTGTAGCAACCGGTGATCCACGGCCGCTGACCGCCCTGGTCCAGGACGAACCCGCCCGCACCGTCCGGTCCCTGCTGGATGCAGGGCGACTTCGCCAGCCACCCGGCGATGAGCGCCAGCACGGCCAGCAGCAGGCAGACCCGCAGCGGCGTCAGGAACCGGTTGCGACCGACGACGGCGTGCCGACCGAGCGGACCGCCGATCGCGTCGCTGGCCCGCCGGACGGTGGGGTCCGTCCAGGACGGGATGACCCGGCGAGCCGGCGACAGCGACGCCCAGTCCGGCAGCCGAGGCGGCACGGATGAGGGGTCCGTGGCCGCGGCGTCCGGGTCGGCCCGGTCGCCGGGCGCCGTGGACACCGGCGTGGTGGAGGACCCGGTCCCACTGTGGGCGAACACCGCCCGGGGCTCGCCGTCCGGCGCGGACGCGGCGTCCGGCCGATGCGGAGCACCGGCCGGGGCGTCCCGTCGCCGGGTGGGTGGCTCGTGGTCGGGCGCCGGTCCGGTCACCGTGGGGATGGTACGCACCGCGGGTCTCCGACCGCGGTGCGCCGATGGTCGGTCTCCGACCGGCAGCTGACGGTCCGTCCCGACCGACCGCTTCGCCCGAGGCGAACCGACCGGCCGCACCCGACCGACGGGCGGTGAATCGTGCGCCGCACCACAAATCGTCGACAACTGCCCTGGGTCGGTCAGAAATTCATGTGATCAGGACGTGATCGGCGTGGCCGGGTGCTGGCCACCGTCTTTGCCCGCCCGTCCGGGCGCGTCACCGCCCCGGGTCGGCGGAGCCGGCAACAACCGATGAGCGTGAAGAACGCGCCGACTGTCCCTGGATCAGGGCACGACCGCGCCACTTGTCCTCGTCGCCGTGTGCTCGCCCCGGGCCACCCGAGACGTGACCGTTCGTGCTCGACCGTGCAGGCGACGTCGGCGGCTCGGTGCGACCCGGCCGCGCTCGGACCCCCGTCGCCCGCGTCGCCCGGGTGGGCACTCGCGGATCCAGCCCCGTCCGGCCGCGGGACCACCGGGAACAGGAATGCAACCAATACATCGCAGGAATCGGCGCTCGCATTGAGTTCGTTCGCCAGGCGAATGTTCAAAGAATGCGGCGCATCGCTCGGACGTCATTGCGCGCAACGCGCCGGCCACCTTCACGGAACGATCTCCGGCCCGTCACCCGAGTGCCGTCCTCGATCGGTCCTGGTCACCTCCGCGCGATCGGGGACCGCCCCGACGGTGATACGACCGACCAGTCGGTCGGGGGGTTGCTGACCACCCCGGTCACGCCTCGGCCGATCACCGGGAGCCCACTCGCGGCAGCACTGCGTCACGCCGTGTCACCCTCTCTGACCGCCGCCTGATCCACGCTGTGGGGGGCTCCGCAGCGGCGTCAGGTCGGGACCGGTCAACACCCGCGGACCGTCGTGGGCGGCCGATCGAACGACTGGTCGTTTCCGCGATGCTGCGGGCAGTGGTCGCCGGGTGGCGAACACGCCGGGCGGCACCGTGGCCGGCCACCGCTCGCGCCGACCCCGGCCGCTCGGGTCGGGCCCGACGGCTGCGGGTCGAGCGGCCCGAGGAAAGGCCGCCGAGATCGCCGACAAAGGCTGCCGTTATCTGATCGTTATCCGCCGGCGCACCCCCCGCATTGCGACCGACCACCGTGACCGCTTACCGTCCAACAACCGCAGACGGAACGACCACTCCGCACACCACCCCGTCGAACAATCGGACCACGTCGTCCGAGGTCGCCGCACGTCCGCACATGAAGACTTCAACGAGGAAGTGACCGCATTCGTGCTGAAGTTCATCCTCTACCGCATCCTGAGCACGATCCCGGTGCTGATCCTGGTGACCTTCGCCGTGTTCAGCCTGGTGCTGCTCATCCCCGGCGATCCGGCGGTGACCATCGCCGGGCCGGATGCCACCGTCGAGCAGGTCGCCCAAGTGCGAGAACGGCTGGGACTCAACCGACCCATCATCGTCCAGTACTGGGACTGGATCACCGGCGCGCTCCAGGGTGACCTGGGCACGTCGCTGTTCACCAGCCGCCCGGTCTCCACCTCGATCGCCGACGGCCTGCCCGTGACCCTGTCCCTGGCGGTCATGGCGCTGCTCATCTCGCTGCTGATCGCCCTGCCGACCGCCGTCATCTCGGCCGTCAAGCGCGGCACCTGGATCGACCGGGTCGCCACCGTGGGGTCGTCCCTGGGCATCGCGCTGCCGTCGTTCTGGCTGGGCCTGGTCTTCGTGCTGATCTTCAGCCTCGGCCTCGGCTGGCTGCCGGCGACCGGCTACGTGCCGATCACGGAGAGCCCCGGTCAGTGGCTGGAGCACATCATCCTGCCTGCGCTGACCCTCGGCATCGCCGGCGCCGCGGAGAGCACCAGACAGCTCCGTGGCTCCATCATCGGCGTGTCCCAGCAGGAGTTCATCCGCACGGCCCGCTCCAAGGGCCTGCGCGAGGGCAAGGTCATCGGCAAGCACATCTTCAAGAACGCCAGCGTCCCGCTGGTCACCGTGCTGGGCCTGCAGATCACCGCCCTGCTCGGCGGCGCCGTCCTGGTGGAGCAGATCTTCGGCGTCCCCGGCCTCGGTCAGATCGCCATCCAGGCCGTGACCACCCGCGACATCCCGGTCATCCAGGGCATCGTGCTGATCTCGGTGCTGGTCGCCATGATCTCGAACCTGCTGGTCGACCTCACGTACGGCTACTTGAACCCGAAGGTGCGTCCGCGATGACCGACACCCAGAAGAGCCATCCCTCCGGCGAGGACCGGATGGCCACGGAGCACCTCCGGTCCTCCACCTCGAACGAGATCATCGACCAGGAGTTCATGGGCCCGGACGCTCCGCAGGCGTCCGGCCTGCCCGGCGGGACGACCGCCGAGGAGGTCACGGCCGCGGTCGTGCACGGCGGCGGCGTCTGGAAGGACTTCCGCCGACGGGTCGGCAGCAACAAGGCCGCCGTCGTCGCCCTGTGCGTGATCGGCTTCCTCATCCTGGTCGCGATCATCGGGCCGTTCATCACCCCGGACGACCCGAACCAGCAGAACCTGCGGGCGGTGCTGCTGGACCCGTTCACCAACGGTCACATCCTGGGCACCGACCAGCTGGGCCGGGACATCCTGAGCCGACTCATCGTCGGGACCCGGGTGTCGCTGATCGCCATCGCGATCGCCATCGGTGTGTCGATGGTGATCGGCGTGCCGATCGGCTTCGTCTCGGGCTTCCTCGGCGGACGGTTCGACGCCGTCGTCATGCGCGTCAACGACGCCCTGATGAGCTTCCCGCCCCTGCTGCTGGCCATCGCCCTGGTCGCCGTGCTCGGGCCGAGCCTGGTCAACGCGATGATGGTCGTCGGCCTGCTGATGTCGCCCCGCTTCGTCCGTCTGGTCCGCGGCGTGGTCATCGGCCTCAAGGAGGAGACCTACGTCGAGGCGTCCCGCAGCATCGGCACCTCGACCGGCTCGATCATCGTCAAGCACATCCTCCCGAACACGCTGTCCCCGTTGACCGTCGCGGTCGCCGTGACCGCCGGGTACGCGATGCTCACCGAGGCCGGCCTGAGCTTCCTGGGTCTGGGCGTGCAGCCGCCGGACGCCAGCTGGGGATCGATGATCCGTGAAGGCTTCCTGTACTACGGCCGTTCGCCGTGGCTGGGCATCTTCCCCGGGATCATGATCGCCATCACGGTGTTCACCTTCGTCACCCTGGGCGACGGTCTGCGCGACGCCCTCGGCCGCGAAGAGCGGAAGGAGTAGGGATGTCGCACCGCTGCTGCCACCGCCCGGCTCCTCGAACGGCATCCCGAAAGGCCCTGTCATGACCAAAGCCGTCTCCCAGTCTGCGTCCTCCGGCGCAGTGCTCTCGGACCGGCCCACCCTCGAGGTGGAGGACCTCTTCGTCGAGGTCCTCACCGAGAAGGGCTGGGCCACCGTGGTCGACGGGGTCAGCTTCTCCGTGGCCCGGGGCGAGACCCTCGGCATCGTCGGTGAGTCCGGCTCCGGCAAGAGCGTGACCTGTCTGTCGATCACCGGCCTGATGCCGCCGAAGCAGACGCGGGTCCGGGCCAAGACGATGCGCCTCAAGGAGCACGACCTGCTCTCGCTGAGCCCCCGCCAGATGGCGGACGTGCGCGGGCCGGTCATCTCGATGATCTTCCAGGAGCCGATGAGCAGTCTGAACCCGGCGTTCACCGTCGGGGACCAGATCGCCGAGGTGCTGCGCCGGCACGAAGGGCTGTCCCGCAAGGCCGCCAAGGAACGCGCGATCGGGCTGCTCGCCCGTGTGGGTGTGCCCAACCCGGCCCGGCGCTTCAAGCAGTACCCGTACGAGTTCTCCGGCGGGATGCGGCAGCGCGTGATGATCGCCATCGCGTTGGCCTGCAACCCGGACATCATCATCGCCGACGAGCCGACCACGGCCCTCGACGTGACCGTCCAGGCCCAGGTGCTCGAGCTGCTGCGCGACATCCAGCGCGAGCACGGCATGTCGATCATCTTCATCACCCACGACCTCGGCGTCGTCGCCGACATCTGCGACCGGGTGGTCGTCATGTACGCCGGCCAGATCGTCGAGGGCGCGCAGCTGGACACGCTCTTCGAGCAGCCGGAGCACCCGTACATGGAGGGTCTGCTGGCCGCCATGCCCCGGATGGACAACTCGCTGGCCGAGCTGGTCAGCATCCCCGGCAATCCGCCGCGGGTCGGCGCCTTCCCCGAGGGTTGCCGGTTCAACCCGCGCTGCAAGTACGCGGACGACCGCTGCCGGACCGGGGAGTCGCCGGTGCTCGAACTGGCCGCCCCGAACCACACCACCCGCTGCCTGCGTCACGACGAGATCACCTTGACGGGAACGACATGAGCCACCCCGCCTCCGAAGCCTCGCCCGCCCCGGACGCCTCGACTTCCCCCGTCGGCGCCGAGGGCTCCGTGCCCGCGACCGCGCAGGACGCCGGACCAGTTGCGCAGCCGGAGCCGTCCGGCCCGGCGTTGCTGGAGGTCAAGGACCTCCTGGTCACCTTCGGCCGGAAGAAGGCGTTCCGACCGCTGGTCGAGACCCGTGCCGTCGACGGCATCAGCTTCAACCTCTACCAGGGCGAGACCCTGGGCCTGGTGGGAGAATCCGGCTGCGGCAAGTCGACCACCGCGCGCGGCGTCATGCGCCTGGTCGAGCCCAAGTCCGGCTCCGTCAAGCTGAACGGCAAGGAGCTGCTCGGGCTGCCGATCAAGGAGCTGCGGCCGGCCCGCAAGGACATCCAGATGGTGTTCCAGGACCCGTACTCGTCCCTGGACCCGTCGATGCTGGTGCGGGAGTCCATCGGCGAGCCGTTGGACGTCCACATGAAGATGAACCGGCAGCAGAAGACCGAGCGGGTGGCCGAACTGCTCCGTCTGGTCGGCCTGCCGCCGGACTACATGGTCCGGTACCCGCACGAGTTCTCCGGCGGTCAGCGGCAGCGGCTGACCATCGCCCGCGCCATCGCGGCCGATCCGAAGATCCTGGTCCTGGACGAGGCGGTCAGTGCTCTGGACGTCTCCACCCAGAACCAGGTCATCGACCTGCTGGAGGAGTTGTCCCAGAAGATCGGCCTGACCTACCTGTTCATCGCCCACGACCTGTCGGTGGTGCGGCACATCTCGGACCGGGTCGCCGTCATGTACCTGGGCCAGATCGTCGAGCACGGCCCGACCAAGGCCGTCTTCGACGAACCGGCCCACCCGTACACCGAGGCATTGCTGTCCGCGGTGCCGATCCCGTCGCCGAAGACCCAGCGCAGCCGCGAGCGGATCGTGCTCGCCGGTGACCCGCCGGATCCGTCCCGTGTGCCCCCGGGCTGCCGGTTCCACACCCGGTGCGCGTACGCGATGGACATCTGCCGCACCGTGATGCCGCAGCCGACCCCGAAGGTGGGTGGCGGCGAGGTGGCCTGCCACCTGCACACCTCCGGCCCGATGCTGCAGGGCCGATCCCTGCGCATCATCAGCACCGGCAGCACGCGGACGATCGAGAACGACGCGGCGCAGGTCGTGGCGTGAGCCGGACGATGCGCGCCGTCGGAGTCCCGGAACCCGGCGGCCCTGACGTCCTGCGCATCGTCGAACTGCCGGTCCCCGAGCCGGGCGTCGACGAGGTCCGGATCCAGGTGGCGGCCGCGGCGGTGAACCCGACCGACACCGCGTTCCGGCAGACCGGTCCGCCGGCGGACGCCGAGCTGCCGCCACCGTGGATCCCGGGCATGGAGTTCGCCGGCCGGATCGACGAGGTCGGCAGTGCGGTGACCAGCCGGTTCGCGGTCGGCCAGCGGGTCATGGCCATCGTCCATCCACGTCGGCCGCTCGGCGGGAGCTACGCGCAGTACGTCGTGGTTCCCGCCGACGCGGTCGCCCCGGTCCCGGAGGGGATCTCGGACGCGGAGGCCTCCACCCTGCCGATGAACGGGCTGACCGTCCTCTCGGCGTTGCAGCACCTGGACCTGTCCCCCGGCCAGACGCTCGGCGTCACCGGGGCGGCCGGCGCCGTCGGCGGCTACGCGGTCCAGCTCGGCAAGCACGCCGGGCTCCGGGTGATCGCCGACGCGTCCGAACGGGACGAGGAGCTGGTCCGCTCGTTCGGTCCCGATGTCGTCGTCCGCAGCTCCCGCGATCCCCAGCAGGAGACGGCAGCGTTCCGGGCGGTCGCCCCCGACGGCGTCGACGGGCTGCTGGACGCGGCCGTGCTGGACGCCGGCGCCCTGCCGATCGTCAAGGACGGCGGTGCCCTGGTCACGGTCCGCTTCTGGGAGGGACCGAGCGAGCGTGGCATCCGGATCCACGCCGTGAAGGTGCGCGACCACCTGCGCGACGGCGCGTCGATCGCGGACCTGGCCGAACTGGTCACCGCGAACGTGCTGACCCTCCGGGTGGCGCAGACCTATCCGGCGGAGGAAGCCGCCGCGGCCCACGAGCGGCTGCAGGCCGGCGGGACGCGCGGCCGGCTGGTGCTGACCTTCTGACGCACCACATCGAGTTCCCCGACGCTGTCCATGGTGTCGGGGTCGCACCAACGCATGATCGCTCCACCAGTTCCACACACCCGTGTCCAGGAGGACATCGAAATGAGCACAGCAATGAGGCTGCGATCTCGACGATCACGGATGTTGGTCGGATTCGTCGCCGCCGCCGCCCTGACCCTGTCCGCCTGTGGCGGGGGTTCCGACGGTGACTCCGGGGGCGGTGACGGGAGCACGTCCGGCGCAGCCGGCGGCACCGTCTCCCAGGGCCTGGACGCCATCGGCGCGAACTACGACCAGCGGGACCCGAACGGGACCTTCCGCTACGTGTTCGTGCAGAACCCGTCGACCTTCGACCCGCACCGATCCGCCAATCCGTGGGACATGATCTTCTTCCGGCTGGTCTACGACCAGCTGGTGCGCGAGAACGAGGAGGGCGAGCTGGTTCCCCAGCTGGCCACCGAGTGGGAGTTCAACGCGGACCAGACCGCGCTCACCATGAAGCTGCGGGACGACGTCGACTTCATCGACGGCACCCACTTCAACGCCGAGGCGGTCAAGGCCAACATCGAGCGGGCCAAGACCCTCGAGACCAGCACCCTCAAGGGCGCGCTCGCCCGAGTCGGTGACGTGCAGGTGGTCGACGAGTACACGGTGCAGATCAACCTGACCGGCCCCGGCGGCAACCTGCCGGCGCTGTTCAGCGGTACCGCCGGCTCGATGATCAGCCCGGCCGCGTTCAGCAACCCCGACCTGGACCAGAAGCCGGTCGGCTCCGGCTTCGCCACGCTGGCCGAGTACGTGCCCGGCCAGGTGTCCAAGTACGACCGCAACGAGGACTACTGGGAGCCCGAGGCTGCCGGTGCCGCGCACTACGAGATCTACGCCCAGACCTCGGCTCCCACCCGGCTGAACATGCTGCAGACCGGCCAGGCCGAGCTCACCTACCTGGACCCCTCGCAGAACGAGCAGGCTGCCCAGGTCGGGCTGAACGTCGCCCCGTCCAAGAGCCTGTCGATCATGTCGATGTACATGAACACCGGCAAGCCGCCGTTCAACGACTACCGGGTGCGTGAGGCGTTCGAGCACGCGGTGGACAAGCAGGGCCTCGTCGACGGCGTGTTCTTCGGGCTGGATCTGCCCGTCGCGCAGTACATGCCGCCGGACTACTGGGCCTACGACCCGAACGTCGCGGCCGACGACCCGCGCTGGAACTACGACGTGGAGAAGGCCAAGGCGCTGCTGGCCGAGGCCGGCTACCCGGACGGGGTCGACTTCGAGATGCTGGTGCCGGGTCTGGACGACCACCGCGCCATCGCCGAGGCACTGCAGCCGATGCTGGCCGAGGCCGGCCTGCGGGCGAACCTGCGCGTGGTCGAGTCCCCGACCACCGGTGTGACCTTCTACGGCCGCCAGGAGGGCAACGCCTTCCCGGGCATGGGGTCCCCGTTCCAGGACATCTCGTCGGTCTACCAGGCGAGCCTGCCCGACCAGTACGCCAACCCGTGGAACACCACCACGCCGGAGTTCCAGCAGGCGTGGCTGGAGTCGCTGCAGGGCGCGACCCAGGAGGAGCGGCTCCCCGCCATCCACAGGATGGTCGAGGAGGAGAAGAACATCCGGAAGAGCTTCGCCATGCTGGCGCACTACCCGCCGAGCGCGTGGACCGACAAGGCCGCGTTCCCGGAGGGCTACCGCCCGGCCTACGCCCCCGACCTGCGCTACGTGGGTGTGACCGCAGGCTGATCGCCGTCCCACCCGCGATCACATGATGTCCAGAACGCCCGGGCTGTCGACGATGTCGACGCCCGGGCGTTCTGTGTCGCCCCAGAATGCTTCGCAGTGCAAAGGTCTCGGTTCGAGAACAGTCCGCGGCGCGTCCACCGGACCGTGGTCCTGCGTCGCGGAACGTGCGAGAGTGACGGTCCCCGCCGGTGTGCCACCGGCGGCAGACGTTCCGGATGGGGACGGCACGATCGAGCCGGTGCGCTGTCATCGGCCCTGGTCATGACCACGACGACGCGAGGAAGGAACACATGAGCGCATCAGCGAAGCTGCGGCAGCGGCGCACCCGGTGGCTGGTCGGTGCCGTCACCGTCGCTGCCCTGGCCCTGTCGGGGTGCGGCGGCGGATCCGACGGGAACTCCGGCGGAGGCGGCGAGGGTTCGGCAGTGGAGACCGGTGTCGAGGACATCGGCCAGAACGCCGACCAACTCGACCCGAACGGCACGTTCCGGTACGTGTTCGTGCAGAACCCGTCGACCTTCGACCCGCACCGCTCGGGCAACCCGTGGGACCTGATCTTCTTCCGGCTGGTCTACGACCAGCTGCTGATGGAGGACCAGGCCGGTGAGCTGATCCCCGGACTGGCCACCGAGTGGGAGTTCAACGCCGACCAGACGGCCCTGACCATGAAGCTGCGGGACGACGTCGACTTCATCGACGGCACCCACTTCGACGCCGAGGCGGTCAAGGCCAACATCGAGCGGATGAAGAACCTGCCGGAGAGCACCCAGAAGGGCAATCTGGCCCGGGTCGGCGACGTGCAGGTCATCGACGAGACCACCGTCCAGATCAACCTGACCGGCCCCGGCGGCGATCTGCCGGCGCTGTTCGCCGGCCCGTCCGGATCGATGGTCAGCCCCGCCGCCTTCAGCAATCCGGACCTGGACCAGAAGCCGGTCGGCTCCGGCTTCGCCAAGCTGACCGAGTACGTCCCCGGTCAGGTCTCCAAGTACGACCGCAACGAGGACTACTGGGATCCGGAGGCGGCCAAGGCGGCCAAGTACGAGATCTACGTGCAGACCGCGGCGCCCACCCGGCTGAACATGCTGCAGACCGGCCAGGCCGAGCTGACCTACCTGGACCCCTCGCAGTCGGAGCAGGCCGCGGCGGCCGGGCTGAACACCGCGCCGTCCAAGAGTCAGACCATCGTGTCGTTCAACATGAACCCCGGGAAGCCGCCGTTCGACGACTTCCGGGTCCGGCAGGCCACCGAGCACGCCATCGACCGGCAGGCCATCGTCGACGGGGTGTTCTTCGGCATGGGCAACCCGGTGGCGCAGTACGAGACGCCGGACAGCTGGGCCTACGACCCGGACGTCACGCCGGACAACCCGGAGTACGGCTACGACCCGGAGAAGGCCAAGGCACTGCTGGCCGAGGCCGGCTACGCGGACGGCGTCGACATCGAGCTGCTGGTGCCAAGTCTGGACGACCACCGGGCCACCGCGGACGCCATCGTGCCGATGCTGGCCGAGGTCGGGATCCGGGCCACCACCCGGGTCATCGAGTCGCCGACCACGCCGGTCACGTTCTTCAGCCGCCAGGAGGGCAACGCCTACGCCGGCTTCGGTGCGCCGTTCGCCGATCCGACGACGCCGTACCTGGTCAGCCTGCCCGGGCAGTTCCGCAACCCGTGGAACCTCTCGACGCCCGAGTTCCAGGCGGCCTGGCTGGAGGCCCTCGAGGGCGCCACGCGCGAGGAGCGGCTCCCCGGGATCCACAAGATGATCGAGGAGGAGAAGAAGATCCTGAAGAACTTCCCGCTCCACCAGCACATCCCGCCGAGCGCGTGGACCGACAAGGCCGTCTTCCCCGAGGGCTACCAGGTCGCGTATGCGCCGAACCTGCGCGGGGTGGGTGTCACCGCGTGATCTGACCCCGGGTCGGCTGGTTACCGTGCTCCGGTGACCAGCCGGCTCCCAGCGACGACGACAGGACCGGTGCCGGTGGCGCCGGTCCTGTCGTTGTTGTTCGCCACCGGGTGGGCGGCCAACCACTTCGTGGCGCTCCTGCCGGTGCTCCGCGAGCAGGAACACCTGTCCGCCGGCCTGCTCGCCGGGGTCTTCGGCCTGTACGCGGTGGGCCTGCTGCCGGGACTGCTGCTCGGCGGGTCACTGTCCGACCGGATCGGTCGCCGACGGCTGGCCCTGCCCGGGGCGGCGGTCGCCCTGGCCGGCACCGTGTCGCTGCTCGCCTGGCACGACCCGGCCGGACTGGTGGTCGGCCGGCTGCTGGTCGGGTTGGGCGCCGGGGCCACGATCAGCGCCGGGACGGCCTGGGCGACCGACCGACGCGGCGCCGCCGGTTCCGTCCGCGCCGGGGTGGCGCTCACCGCGGGCTTCGCCGCCGGCCCGGTGGTCTCCGGCGTCCTGGCCCAGTGGCTGCCGGCCCCGCTGGTCGTCGCGTTCGCGCTGAGCGCGGCCCTGTCCGTCGGCGCCATCCTGGCCGCCGCCCGGGTGGACGCACTCCCGCCGCCGGACGGTCCCGTCCCCACCGATCCGGTCCCCGTCCGCCCCCGATCGGCCCACACGGCGCTGGGCTGGGCGCTGCCCGTCGCGCCGTTCGTGTTCACCAGCACCGCCGTCGGGATCGTGACGCTGCCGTCCCGGCTCGAGGGCTCGGTCGGCGGTCCGCTGCCGGCCGGGCTGGGCGCGGGACTGGTCATGGGCACCGGTGTCGTCGCCCAGATGGTGGCGCGCCGGCTGCACGCCGGAGCCTCCGTGGGCGTCGTCGGTGCCACCGCGTCCGCGGCCGGGCTGGCCCTGGTCGCCGCCGTGGTCGCCGACCCGCCGTTGGGCATGTTCCTGCTCGCCGGAACGCTGCTCGGCGTCGGGTACGGCCTGTGCCTGCGTGGCGGGCTGCTCGACCTGGCCACCTGGGCGCCACCGGCTCGGCGCGGCTCGCTCACCGGCGTGTTCTACGTCTGCGCCTATCTCGGGTTCGGGGTGCCCGTCCTGGTGGAGGCCCTGCGGCCGGCGTGGGGCGACCGGCTGCCGCTGCTGGTGCTGGCCGGGGCCGCCGCCGTGGCGGCCGCACACCGCGGGTGGCGGCTGCGTCGGCATCACCACTGACGCCGTCACTGACGACGGCACCGGTGACGGTGCGTCCCGTGGTCGGTTCACGCCTCGGTGCGCCGGGTACCGCACCGGCATCAGCGTCCTCGCTCCTCCCGGAGGTTCCCGTGAGTCCAGCACCCACCGCCGGTCGCTCCTTCGCCGTCGTGACCGGGTCCTCGTCCGGTATCGGTCTGGAGCTGGCCCGCCAGTTCGCCGGCCACCATTTCGACGTGCTGCTGTGCGCCGAGGACGACGGGCTGGAGACCGCGGCCGCCGGGGTGCGGTCCGAGCACCACGACGCCACGATCACCACGCTGCGGGCCGACCTGGCCAGCGACGACGGCCCGGCGGCGCTGGTCCGGCACGTCGAGGCGACGGGCCGGCCGGTCGACGCGCTCGCGCTGAACGCCGGGGTCGGCAACGCCGGGCGGTTCCTGGACACCGGGCTCTCCGGCGACCTGACCCTCATCCGGGTCAACATCGTCGCCGTGGTGCAGCTGGCCAAGCAGCTGCTGCCGGCCATGGTGGCCCGCGGCTCCGGGCGGCTGCTCATCACCGGGTCGGTGGCCGGCACGATGCCGGGCCCGTTCTACGCCACCTACGCCGCGTCGAAGGCCTTCCTGAACTCGTTCGCCGAGGCCGTCCGGTACGAGCTCACGGACACCGGCGTCACCGTCACCGTGCTCATGCCCGGGCCGACCGACACCGGGTTCTTCGACCGGGCCGGGATGCAGGGGACGCCGGCCGCCGAAGGACCGAAGGACGATCCGGCCCAGGTGGCCGCGGCCGGGTTCGAGGCGTTGATGGCCGGCAAGGACTCGGTCGCGGCCAGCACGCTCAAGGACAAGGCGATGGCCGTCGGGGCCAAGCTGCTGCCCGACCGCGCCGCGGCGGCCCTGCAGGCGAAGCTGACCGAACCGAAGGACGGCTGAAGCGGGCGGTTCAACCCCGCCGGGACTGGCGGCGCGGCTGGCGCGGCTGCTCGCCGTCCTTGCCCATCACGAACGACGCCACCAGGTGGTTCCAGGAGCAGGTCCGGCACACCTCGACCTGGTAGACGGAGAACTCGCCGAACGTGCCGGCCATCCGTTCCAGCTCCGCCGGGGTCCTCGCGGAGCCGGCCAGGTGCTTCAACTGGTCGCCGTAGACCCAGTAGACGTGGGTGAGCGGCTCCTTGCGGCACACCGGGCACGGCGTCTCGGTCGGGGTGCCGTGGAACTTGGCCGCCCGGATCAGGTACGGGGACGCGTCGCAGACCTCGGTGACGCCCGTCCGCCCGCGAGTGACCTCCGCGAGGACGGCGCGGCGCTGCAGCGCGTAGTCCACGAGGGCTCGCTGCGTGCGCATCCTCAGGAGGGTACGCCCGGGGTCTGCGGCCCGGCCGGGTGGCTGACCGACGGGATGCACCGCCTCCGGCCTGCGCATCTGCCGTCGCGTCGCCCTGGTTCCACCGGCGACCGACCACCACCGGAGCACGGACGGACCGGCACCGGCGTGGTCGCCGGATGTATCGGAGCGACATATCATGGGCGCCACTCGACCGGGTCCGTCCGGCCGGGCAGCCGCTCGGGAGGAGGTCCGGTGGTCCGTGCGACGTCGTCCATCTACGAGCTGGCCGTGCTGGCCGCCCTGGCCGAGAGCCCAGCCCACGGCTACCAGTTGCGCATCCGGCTGCGGGACGACCTGGGCCTGGTCCGGTCGATCTCGTTCGGCTCGCTCTACCCGTTGTTGCACCGGCTGCAACAGGCCGGGCTGGTGGCCAGCGCCTCCGGTCCGGCCGAACCGGACCCGGCGGCGGACAGCGCCCGACTCACCCGGGCCGATCGCCGCTCCCGGGTGACCTACCGGATCACCGGCGACGGTGAGGCACAGTTGGCCGGCCTGCTCGCCGACGCCGGCCCGCACGCGTTCTCCGACGACGAGTTCGGCATCCGGCTGGCCCTGTTCGGCCGGTTGACGCCGGAGGCCCGGATGCGGGTCCTGGAGGGACGCCGCCGCCGCGTCCAGGCCGAGCGCGACGGTCGTCGCACCGCGGCCAGCCGGGCCGCGGAACGGCTCGACGGCACCGGCCTCGGCGCCGCCGCGGAGTTCCTCCGCCTGGGCCTGGAGGCCAGCGACCGCGAGGTCCGCTGGCTCGACGAGCTCATCGCCCGGGAGCGCACCAGCGCTGCCGGCAGCCCCGGCTGAGGCGTCGCCGACCGGTCGGCGGTCTCACCTCGATGCCGGGATCCCGCCCCTCAGCCCTCACACTCGACAGCAGTACCCGGAAGCAGAAGGAGATCCTTGGTGTCATCCACCGCTACCCGACGATCCGATCGGGCCATTCGCGTCGCCATCGTCGGGGTCGGGAACTGCGCGTCGTCCCTGGTCCAGGGCGTGCAGTACTACAAGGACGCTGATCCGGCGAGCACCGTCCCCGGCCTCATGCACGTCCAGTTCGGCGACTACCACGTCAGCGACCTGGAGTTCGTCGCCGCGTTCGACGTCGACGCCAAGAAGGTCGGGTTCGACCTGGCCGAGGCGATCAACGCCAGCGAGAACAACACCATCACCATCGCCGAGGTGCCGCCGACCGGCGTGACCGTGCAGCGCGGTGCGACGCTGGACGGGCTCGGCAAGTACTACCAGCAGACGATCGCCGAGGCCGACGCCGAGCCGGTGGACGTGGCCGCCGCGCTGCGCGCCGCCGAGGTCGACGTCGTCGTCTGCTACCTGCCGGTGGGGTCCGAGGACGCCGCCAGGTACTACGCGCAGGCGGCCATCGACGCCGGGTGCGCCTTCGTGAACGCGCTGCCCGTGTTCATCGCCGGCACCCCGGAGTGGGCCGAGAAGTTCCGCGCCGCCGGCCTGCCCATCGTCGGTGACGACATCAAGTCGCAGGTCGGCGCGACCATCACCCACCGGGTGCTGGCCAAGCTGTTCGAGGACCGGGGCGTCGTCCTGGACCGCACCATGCAGCTGAACGTCGGCGGCAACATGGACTTCATGAACATGCTCGAGCGTGAGCGGCTCGAGTCCAAGAAGATCTCCAAGACGCAGGCCGTCACCTCTCAGGTGCGGCACGACCTCGGCAAGGACAACGTCCACATCGGTCCGAGCGACTACGTGGCCTGGCTGGACGACCGCAAGTGGGCGTACGTCCGCCTGGAGGGCCGCGCCTTCGGTGACGTGCCGCTGAACCTGGAGTACAAGCTCGAGGTGTGGGACTCGCCGAACTCTGCCGGCGTCATCATCGACGCGGTGCGCGCGGCGAAGATCGCCAAGGACCGCGGGCTGGGCGGCCCGCTGCTGTCGGCGTCGTCGTACTTCATGAAGTCGCCGCCGGTGCAGTACTCCGACGAGGAGGCGCGGGTCAACGTCGAGCGCTTCATCGCGGGCGAGCTGAACGACTGAATGGGGATGACCGGGGCTGACGTCCGGATCGACGCCCCGGGCGCCCTGGACCCGGCGGACGTCGGGACCCGCGTCGAGGCGGCGGTGCGGGCCGTCTCGACCGACCTCACCATGCTGGCCACAGCGCTGGCGGCCGACCCGGAGCTCGCGTTCGACGAGCACCGGGCGGCCGCCGCGGCGACCGCCCTGCTGGAGCACGCCGGGTTCACGGTGGACCGGGGCGTCGGGGGCCTGGCCACGGCGTTCCGGGCCACCGCCGGCAGCGGGTCGCTCGTCGTCGCGTTCTGCGCCGAGTACGACGCCCTGCCCGAGATCGGGCACGGCTGTGGGCACCCGCTCATCGCCGGATCCTCGCTCGGGGCGGCGATCGGACTGGCCGCGGTGGCCGGCCAGCTCGACGTGACCGTGCAGGTCATCGGCTGCCCGGCCGAGGAGCACGGCGGCGGCAAGGCGGTGCTGCTGGAGCGGGGTGTCTTCGACGGCGTGCACGCCGCGCTGATGGTGCATCCGGCGCCGGAGGAGTTCTCGGCCAATCCGGTGGGCACCACCTCGCAAGCGGCCGGGCGGTTCCGGGCCGTGTTCACCGGACAGGCGGCGCACGCGGCCGCCGCCCCGCACCTGGGCCGCAACGCCATGGACGCGGCGACGCTGGCCGGGGTGGCCATCGGGCTGCTCCGGCAGCAGCTGGCGGACGGGCTGCGGGTGTCCGCGTACGTGGTCTCCGGCGGTGCGGCGACGAACATCATCTCGGACCGGGCCGTGGTCGACTTCGAGTGCCGCGCCCTGCTGCTCGAGGACTACCTGGAGCTGGAGCGCCGGGTCCGGTTGTGCTTCGACGCGGCCGCGCTGGCCACCGAGACGACGGTCGCGATCACCGAGACCGAACCCCGGTACGAGCCGCTGCGCCAGCACGAGGGGCTCGGCGCGCTGTGGTCGTCGGCGATCGGCGAGCTCGGTCACCCGGTGCACCGGGCGCCGCTGCCCGGGCTGGCGTCCACCGACATGGGCAACGTCTCGCAGCGCATCCCCAGCCTGCACCCGTGGCTGCCGCTGCCCGGGGTGCAGGCGGTCATCCACTCCCGGGACTTCGCCGCGCAGGCCGCGACCCCGTCGGCCCATCGGGCCATGCTGGACGCGGCGGTGGCGCTGGCCCGGACGGCGGCGGGCGCCGCAGCCGACCCGCAGCTGCGGGTCGAACTGCAGGGCTGACCGGCCCGGTTCAGTCGGTGCCGGCCAGCCCGGTCTCGTAGGCGAGCACGACCAGCCCGACCCGGTCGCGCACGTCCAGCTTGGCCAGCAGCCGGCCCACGTGCGTCTTCACCGTCGCCTCGGCCAGCACCAGCCGGTCGGCGATCTCGGTGTTGGACGCGCCGGTGGCGATCAGCGCCAGCACCTCCCGTTCCCGGGCGGTGAGCACGTCGAGGCGCTGGTCGGGGACCGGGCCTGACGCGGTCGGGCTGGGCAGGGTGTGGCTGAACTGCTCGATCAGCCGGCGGGTCGCGCTCGGGGCGACCACCGCGTCGCCGGCGGCGACCGAGCGGATCGCGCCGAGCAGCTCGTCCGGCCGGGCGTCCTTCAGCAGGAAGCCACTGGCCCCGGCCCGCAGCGCCGCCCACACGTACTCGTCCAGGTCGAACGTGGTCAGCATCAGCACCCTCGGCGCGACCGGCCGGGCCAGCACCTGCGCGCAGGCCTGCACCCCGTCCATCCCCGGCATCCGCACGTCCATCAGCACCACGTCGACCCCGGGATCACCCCCGTCGGCCAGCCGTCCGGTGAGGGCGACGGCCTCGATGCCGGTCCCGGCCTCCCCCACCACGACCATGTCCGGCTGTGCGTCGATGAGCATGCGGAAGCCCGAGCGGACCAGGTGCTGGTCGTCGATCAGGGCGACCCGGATCCCCACCGCACCCGAGGCGGTCACCGGCGACCCGCCCCGACCGGCCCGACCGACGTCGGGACCGGCAGTTCGGCCACCACCTGGAACCCGCCGCCGACCCGCGGCGCCGCCTGCACCGTCCCGCCCTGCAGCACCACCCGCTCCCGCATGCCGGTCAGGCCGTGCCCGCCCTGGTCGAGCGGCTGCCCGGCCCCCCAGGCCGCCGCGCCACGCCCGTCGTCGGTGACCACCACCAGCAGCCGGGACGGGGTGGCCGCGACCCGGACGTCCACCGACGGGTCCGGACCGGCGTGCTTGAGCACGTTGGTGAGCGACTCCTGGACCACCCGGTAGACGGTCAGGCCCAGACCGGCCGGCACCTCGGGCACCGGATCCGGCAACGTGAGGGTGACGTCCAGACCGGTCCGGCGCACCTGGGCGACCAGGTCGGGGATGTCGGTCAGCTGCGGCATCGGTGCGAACCCCGCGTCCGCCGGCCCGCTGCCGCGACCGTCCCGCTCGGCGGCGCCGTCCGGATCCAGGTCCCCGCCGGTGCGCAGGACCCCGATCATCCGCCGCATCTCGGCCAGCGCCTCGCGGCCGGTGTCGGCGATGGTGGCCAGCGCGGCCGGGGCCACCGACGGGTCCACCTCCGACGCCGCCGCGGCCCCGTCCGCCTGCACGATCACCACGGACAGGGAGTGGGCCACGATGTCGTGCAGCTCCCGGGCGATGCGGGCGCGCTCGGCGGCCGCGCTGACCTGCAGTCGCTGCTGGTGCTCGCGTTCCAGCAGCACCGTCCGCTCCCGCGCCGCGGCCAGCTGGTCGGCCGTGCGCTCGCGTCGTTCCCGTTGCCAGCGCCCCAGCACCAGGGCGGCAGTCACCGCGATCACGCCCACGGCGATGCCCAGCACCAGCACGGACGGGTCGTTCCGACCGAACCAGCGCAGCCCGGCCAGCACCGACCCGACGACGGCGGTGGCGGCGGTGGCCAGGCCCCAGCGCCGGTCGGCGATGTGAGCGGCCGCGGTGTGCACCGCCACCAGCACGACCAGGTCGGCCATCAGCGGTCGGGACAGCAACAACACCTGGAGCAGGCAGATCGCCGCGGTCACCCCGACCATGGCCTCGGGCGCGGCCCGCCGGAACAGCAGCGGCAGCAGCAGCGCCACGGTCATCAGCAGCTCGACGGCGGTCGGCTCCCCGGACTGTCCCAGCGTGGGCGCCGACAGCACGAACAGTGCGAGCGCAAGCAGGGCGTCCGGCAGGGTGCGGTGCTCGCCGAACCACCGGGACCACCGCTCGACCATCCCCGCAGGGTAGGTCTCCGGGACGGTCCCGGGCACGGCCCGGCGCTCCGCGGAGCACAAGTCCCGACCCCGGTCGGACTCCGCCCGCCGCAGGTGCGACCCCGGTCGCACGCCGCGGACCTCCGGTCCACCCGCAGCGGGACCGTCCGGCCGGCGAAGACCCGACCGGCATCCGATGTCCCGATCGCGTCCGGTCCATAGCGTCGACGCCGGTCCTGATCACCGATCCCGAGGAGCCGTCCATGTCGACCCGTCCGGGCACCCGTCCGCCGTCCTCCGTCGCGCCCCAGCCGTCCCCCGTGAGCGCGCCGCCGGACGAGACCCGTGCGGACGCCATGGCCTGCCGCGCGGTCGGCCTGACCCGGACCTACGGCACCGGCAGCACCGCCGTCCGGGCGCTGGACGGGGTGTCGGTGGACTTCCCGCGCGGCACCTTCACCGCCGTCATGGGCCCGTCCGGGTCGGGCAAGTCGACGCTGCTGCACTGCCTGGCCGGGCTGGACACCCCCGACGCCGGGCGGGTGCTGCTCGGGGACACCGACCTGACCGGGCTGTCGGACCGTCAGCTCACCGAGGTGCGCCGGGACCGGATCGGCTTCGTGTTCCAGTCGTTCAACCTGCTGCCCACGCTGACCGCGGAGCAGAACATCCTGCTGCCGCTGGACCTGGCCGGACGCCGGCGGGACGACGCCGAGTTCGACGCCATCGTCGCCGAGCTGGGCCTGGGGGACCGGCTCGGTCACCGACCGGCTGAACTGTCCGGCGGGCAGCAGCAGCGGGTCGCGGTGGCCCGCGCGCTCATCGGCCGGCCCGCGCTCATCGTCGCCGACGAGCCGACCGGCGCACTGGACACCCGGACCGGGCAGACCCTGCTCGCCTTCCTGCGGAGCGCCGTCCGGGAGAGCGGGCGCACCGTCGTCATGGTCACCCACGATCCGGTGGCCGCGTCGTTCGCCGACCGGGTGGTGCTGCTGACCGACGGTCGGGTGTCGGGCACGCTCGACGACCCGACTCCGGACGCGGTGCTCGACGCGCTGCAACTGCGCGCTCCGGTGACCCGGTGAGCGGCCGGTCCACCGGGACGGCCACCGGCCGGGCGCTGGCGCAGCTGCGGGCCACCCCGTCACGGTTCGTCGCGGTGACGCTGGCCGTGCTGCTCGGCGTCGGCTTCGTCGCCACCATCGTGGTGTTCACCGGCACCTTCTCCGCCGGACTCCGCGCCTCGGTCGGCGCCGAGTACGCCCGCGGCGATGTCGTGGTGTCCGACGACACCGGCGCCGCCGACGACGCGGAGCGGCTGGCCACGGTGACCGCCACCCCCGGCGTCGCGGCGGCCGCACTGCTGGACCGGGTGTACGCCGAGTTCCGCGCCCCGGCCGCGCAGGGCTTCCTGCGGGTCAACGGGTTCATCGAGGACGACCGGCTGAGCTGGCTGGACCTGCAGGACGGACGCGCCCCGGTCGGACCCGGCGAGGTGCTGGTCGACCGGGTCACCGCGGACCGGACCTCGCTGACCGTCGGCGACGTCGTCGCGCTGACCGTTCCGGGCCACGACGACGGGACCGAGGTGATCGAGGACCGGACGGCCGATGCCACCGTGGTCGGCATCGCCGACAGCTCGGCCTCCGCGCTGGCCGGCGCCTCGCTGCAGGCGTGGGGTGGCCCAGCGCTGTCCGACGCGCTCGAGCCCGACAGGACCGGGTCGCGGATCGTGGTGGCCGCCGTCCCCGGCACCGACGTCGGGTCGCTCATCGCCACCCTGCAGCAGGAGCTGGGCCCGGACGCGATGGTCCGGACCAGCGCCGAGGAGGGCGATGCCGCCGTCGCGTCGATGAGCAGCGACGCAGACGCCATCACCACCGTGCTGCTCGGTTTCGCCGCGGTGGCGGCGGTGGCGGCGGCGATCGTCATCGCCAACACCTTCACCATCCTGGTCACCCAGCGGGCCCGGGCGGTGGCGCTGCTGCGCTGCGTCGGGGCCACCACCACGCAGGTGCGCCGGCAGGTGCTCGCCGAGGCCGCGGTGCTCGGGGTGATCGGCTCGCTGGCCGGCGTCGCGGTCGGCATCGGACTCGGCGCGCTGGCCGCCCGGCTGTTCGACCTGGACGCCGGCGGACTGGCGGCGGATCCGGTGGCGCTGGCCGCGGCGTTCGGCGGCGGCGTGATGCTGACCATCGTGGCGGCCGCGGTGCCGGCCGGCCGCGCGGCCCGGATCGCCCCGCTGGCCGCGCTGCGCACCGTCCCGGACGGGGCCGACCAGCGGCCGCGCCGGATCCGGTCGGTGCTGGCCGGGCTGCTGACCCTGGGCGGCGCCGCGCTCCTCGGACTGGGGGTGGCCACCCCGTCGCTGCTCGTCGCCCTGCCCGGGGGGATGGCCGCCGCGATCGGGCTGCTGCTGTTCACCCCGTGGTTCCTGCCGCCGCTGCTGCGGCTGCTCGGCGGCGTCGGCCGGCTCGTCGGCACCCCGGGCTCGCTCGCCGTGGCCAACAGCACCCGGCACCCGCGCCGGGCCGCGGCCGCCGCCGTCGGCCTCATGCTCGGCGTCGGGCTGATCGTCACGTTGCAGGTCGGCGCGGAGACCGCCCGCGCCTCGATGGACCGGTCGCTGGCCGACCGCTACCCGGTCGACGCGACGCTCACCGCGCTGGATCCCGCCGACCCCGACCTGCCGGCCGACCTGGCCGCGCGGGTGGCGGCCGTCCCGGGTGTCACGGACGTCGTCGCCCTGCCGGGCACCGTCGGCGCCCTGGCCGAACTCCCGGACCAGGGCGAGGTCACCGTTCTGGGCGCCGACCCGGCCGCGGTGCCGTCCCCGCTGGCCACCGACGACGGCACCCTGCTGGTCCCGGACTGGCTCGTCGATCCCTTGTACGGCCAGCTCAGTGCCGGACAGACGGTGACGCTGCAGACCCCGGACGGATCCCGCTCGTTCACGGTGGCCGCCGCTCCCGTCGACGCGCTCGGCGCCACGTCCATCACGTTCGTGACCACCGCGGCCGCGGTCACCGCGCTGACCGGCGCCGCCGGCGCCGACGCGGCGATGGCGGTGTGGGCGTCGATCCCGGAGCTGGACGATCTGGACCGGGCGACCGCGGCCCTCCAGGAGCTGTCGGTCGGCGAGGCCGGGGCCGGACTGCTGCTGGGCGGAGGGGCGCCGGAGCGGGCGGCGCTGCACGAGGCGCTCGGACAGATGCTGCTGCTGGCCACCGGTCTGCTGGCGGTGGCGGTGATCATCGCGCTGGTCGGGATCGGCAACACGCTGAGCCTGTCGGTGCTGGAGCGCACCCGCGAGTCGGCGCTGCTGCGGGCGCTGGGCCTGCGGCGCGGGCAGCTGGCCCTGATGCTGCTCATCGAGGCGGTGTTGCTGGCCGTGGCCGGGACCGTGGTGGGCGTGCTGGCCGGCGTCGGCTTCGGCTGGGCCGGGGTGGCGGCCAGCCTCGGGGAGACCGGCGGGGAGCTGGTGCTGTCGATGCCGTGGGGTCAGCTGGCCGGGGTGCTCGGTCTGGCCGTGCTGGCCGGGATCCTGGCCGCGGTGCTGCCCGCGCGCCGGGCCACCCGGACCGCTCCGGTGACCGCGCTGGCCGACCTGGGCTGAGCGACCTGGACCGACCCGGGTCAGCGACGCGACGGCGGCGCTGACCCGGCTGACCGGTTCAGCTCACCGCTTCCCGGCGCACCGCACGCAGTGGGTGGCCGTCGGCAACGCCTCGAGCCGGCCTGACGCGATGGCGCTGCCACAGCGTTCGCAGACCCCGTACCGGCCGGCGTCCAGCCGGGTCAGCGCGGCCTCGACGTCACGCACCCGGTGCTGCGCAGCCCGGTGCCGACCGTCCAGCCGGGACCATTCGGCCGACAGCGGCGAGCCTTCGGGATCGTGCTCGTCGTCGTCGGACCGATCGAGGCGCAGTCGCCGGATCTCCTGCAGGGCTCGCTGCGTGTCCTGCAGCTCGACGGTCAGCTGGTCCCGCAGGCGCAGCAGCGTGTCTCGCGGGTCGGTCCCTGGATCCGGTGCCTGCACCGTGGTGCTCCCGTTCGTGGCGCGGTGGCTCGATCGGTCGGCGACAGGCCTGTCCGCTCGGCCACCTCGAGCATGCAGGACGATCCCGGGCGGCGGCGGGCGTGGTCGAGTCGTCGCGCAGAGGCTCCGGCCGTGGATCGACCTCGGCCTTCGGTGCTCGTGGCGCTCGTCGCGGTGATCGGCCTCGTCCTGGTCGCCGTCACGGTGCTGGAGCCGCGCGAGGACGCGGTGGTGGAGGGACGAGCGGTCGCCGAGGTGATCGCCGCACCGCCCCGCGTCGGTGACTGCGTGATGGGCGATGTCGCTGCCAGTGCCCAGGGGTTGCGCTCCCGTGCGTTGCCGGAACTGCCGGTCGAACCGTGCACCGGGCCCCGCGACGGCGAGGTGGTCGCCGTCACCGACGACTACCCGGCACCCATCCCGTCTCCCGACGGACCGCCGATGCCAGGGGTCGAGGAGTGTCACGTCGAGGCATCGGCGTACCTCGGCTTCGACCGTGCTGACGCGGCGCCCTCCGACTGGGCGGAGTGGGCCGTGTTCGGGACCGAGCTGATCGGACCGGACGACCGGCAGGCGGCGACCGGACAGACGTGGGCCGCCTGCGTCGTCTTCGACATCACCTCGGAGGGGTACCCATCCGCGCTGTCCGGTTCCGTGCGCGACGTGATCCGTCGGCTCACCCCGGACACGGTGCGGTTCGCGGCGTGCCTCGACCGGTCCGGCGGCGCTCCGGTGAGCTGCACACGTCCCCACCGCGTCGAGATCTTCCGGACGGCCACGGTCCCCGCCGAGCCCGGCGCTGCCGCCCTCGACCGGGCGTGCCGCGACCTGGTCGCCGCAGCGACCTCGATGCCGGATCCGACTGCGGGAGGAGCGTTGACCATCGCGGCCGGCTCCGATGACCGTTCCGTCGTCAGCATCGAGGTCGGCGAGCTGGTGCGCTCCACCGACTGCTCGGTGACCGTCACCGATCCGGACCGGTTCCTGACCACCACGCTCCGTCACCGCGGAACGGCACCGCTGCCGCTGAGCTGACCACGGCCGGCCGCGGACCCGGTGGCGGATCCGAGTCGGGTCCACCGTCAGGCCCGTTCCTCGGCCACCCGCTTGATCACCTCGAGCATGGTCGACCACTGCTGCGCCGAGTGTTCGGCCTCCTCGGCGGAGGCGTTGTTGTCCTGCTCGAGGGTGAGGTGGGTGCCGCCGCCCCGTTCGGCCAGTTGGTAGACCAGCGTGTGGTGGTTCGACGGTTCGTCGGCGGTCCCCGACATCGGGCTCCAGTGCGTCATCGACAACCGGCGGTGCGGCTCGACGGCCAGGATCTGCCCCTTGTCCTGGAACGGCCGGCCCTGGAACTCCCCCGTCCAGGTGATCGGGCTGCCGGGCGTCCAGTCGGTGTCCACCTCGGCCCCGAACATGGCCTGCTTCACCGCCTCCGGCTCGGTGAGCGCCGCCCAGACCGCACTCGGCGGCGCCTGGATGTCGATCTCGGCGGTGGCGACGTGACCGGTCATGGTGACCTCCGGCGGTCTGGGGAGCATCGGGACGGTGCCGGAGCCCATGGTGCGCCGGAGACGATCGGTCGGCCAGCGGTGGCCGGAGCGACCTGGTCGGCTCACCCGGAGGGGCGGGTCTGACCCCGGGGATGTCGGGTCTGACCCCTGACGTGCGAGGTCAGACACACCATTGCGGGGTCCGAGCTGATGCCCCGGGATCAGGCTGTTGCCGGGTCCGGAGTTGACCGTCACGACCGGTGCATCCGGGCCCAGAGCTCGTCCAGCCCCTCCAGGACCGCGATGACGACGCATCCCCCGATCACGGCGCCCAGGGCGATGAGCGCCGAACCGAAGCTCCAGTGCAGGCCGACCGTGAACGTCGCCGCCTCGTGGATCGACACCGCGATGGTGATGGTGGCGGCGATGAGGCCGAGGGCCAGGTAGGGCGGCATCCACCACCACCCGACGACCAGCAGCCCGAGCAGGACGGCCGCGGTCCCCAGCACCCGCGTCTCGGTGGGCTGCACCGGGAGGAACGCCCACCAGGTCACCAGGACGGCCACCACCAGCAGCGCGGACTCGATCGACCAGGAGACCGCGCGAGGGCGGGCACGGACCGGGCTCGTCCGGTTGAACAGCGGACCGGACATCCGATGGGAATGCGTGACCATTCCGGAACGGTGCCGCATCACCTGATCACCGGCAACCGGAGATCACCGGCGTGTCCATCGCGATCAGGTCACGTTCTCGGCGCATTCCATGGGCCGCATCGCGAATTCCCCCGATCGGCCGACGGTCTGCACCGGACCGTGATTCTCGTCGTTCTGTTCGAGGATCGGCGCACGAGGCGCTGGACTCCGGAAGCTGATTCGTCCGGACGGGGCAGGCGAGGATCGTCGCACTTCGGGTCGCGAATCGTCCGCGCACCGCATTCCTTCACCGTCGTTGCCGCTGATCAGCCGGGACGGCAGGGTGGTGATCATGGACGGACGGAGAACACACCGCCCATGGTGGGTGGCGGCTGATTCCTTGCCCGACGCCAGGACATCGATCATCGCGCCGGCGGTCGGCGTCGCCGCCTTCACCGTCATCGTGGTCGGTGGTGATCGATCTGTCGTCGCGGTGACGTTCCTGGTGCTGCTGAGCGCATTCCTGGTCTCCGCGGTGGCCACGGTCGTGCTGTACCGACGGCACCCCGAACTGGAGCGACTCGGGTCACCGTCCAGCACCCGGATGGTCACCGGGCGGGCCGGTCGGCGCGCTCGCCGCCGCTCGGAGGAGGCCGGCCGATGACGCCCGCACCGTGGTGGTTGCTGACCACGTCGCGCGCACAGGCCTGCGCGAGCACCGGGGCCGGCGTCCTGTGGCTCGCCATTCCGGCGCTGATGGTCCTCGACCCTGATTGGTCGTTCGAGCTCGTCGTCTGCACGGTCATGGGCGTCGCAGTGATCGGTCTGTCGGTCGCGACGCTCGTCAGCCTCCGACGCCGGCCGGAGGTGCGGCGCACGCCCCTCGTGTCCATACCGATCAGCCGGCGGGGATCCGACGCCTGGGTGGTGATCAGGATCGCCGGGTGGGCGCTGGTCGCTGCGTCGGTCGTGGTGTTCGCCGTCACCCTGCGGGGCGAGGGTGACCCGTCCTGGGTGTCCGTGCCGGCGGCAGTCGTGCTGCTGACGGTGCTGAACGCCGGCGCGCAGCTCCGCCGGCCGATCGTGGACGGCGCCCTCGAGGCGACCAGGGCACCGGTGTCCGGTCACGAGTGCCCCGGGCCGACCCGATGACCAGCATGGAACTGGCTCGCCGGCCGCGATGGGTCGCCGCCGAGACGACCAAGGACGCATGGCGGACCGCGCTCGCTCCGAGCTTCCTGCTGATCAGTGCGATCATCCAGCTCAGCAGTCGCGGTCCCTCGGCCTGGACGATCGGCTTCCTCATCCTCGTCGCGCTCATGTTGCTGCACGCCCTGGCCACCGTGATGTTCTTCCACCGACATCCGGAGCTGCAGCGGACCGGGCCACCGCCGACACCCACCCGGCGCAGCGTGGCGCTCTGGCTGGCCCTGGCAGGTGCCGTCTTCGTCGCCGGTGTCGTTCTTCTCGCGATCGGGGTCGTCAAGGTCGGCGCCGTGGTCCTGATCGTGGGCGTCGCGCTGTCGGCGCCGGCCGTCGTGACCGCGTTCCGACTGGTCGACGCGGGCGGCCGCCGATGACCCCGGCCCCGTGGTGGCTGCTCACCACCGTCCGACGCTGGGCCGGGTTGGCCGTGGCGGGTGGCGCGGCCGGCGTGGTGTTCGCGCCGTCGAACATCTTCGGCGGGGAACGACCCTGGACCAGGTGGGGTCCGATGGCTGTCCTCGGAGTGCTGGTGGTCGTCGCCGGAGCGGCCTCACTGATCACCCTCATCCGTCGACCGGAACTCCGCCGCTTCCGGTTCACGGACCTGCCGATCAGCCGCCGCGGCGCCCGCACCTGGCTCATCCGGATCGTGGCGCTCGTCGTGATGCTCGGAATGTTCGTCCTGGCCGCGGTGGACCCGGGGAACGCCGGCATCCCCTGGCTGTCGGTGGCGACCCTGTTCGGGATCCTGGTCGGCTGGGCGGTCCACCCGCAGCGGCGTCGGCCGGTCGTCGAGCCGGCCCGTCCCGCACCGGCGCCCAGCCCTCACGGGGACGTGGTGTCATGAGGAGCACCGTTGCCGTTGCTCCTGGATCCGAGGTGGTCACCGTGGACCGACCGATGTCGCGCCGGCCGTGGTGGACGACCGGCGCCACCGCGGCGGACGCCCGGCGATCGCTCATCCTGCCGGCGCTGGGCGTCGTCACCTTCGCCGCGATCGTGCTGATGGGCGACCGCTCGTGGATCGCCATCGCCTTCCTGGCCCTGGCGGCGGCGTTCCTGCTGGCCGCGATGGCCACCGTCCGCCTGTACCGGCGCCGCCCGGAGCTGCAGCGCCCGGGCGCACCGGCACCGACCCGGCACGCGGCATTGCAGCGCGCTGTGCGGCCGGAACGGCGGCAGCGCGACGAGGGGCCGTGATGACGCCCGCGCCGTGGTGGTTGTTGACCACGTTCCGGCGCTGGGCCGGGATCGTCGCCGGCATCGGCGCGGCAGCACTCATCGGCCTGGTCTGGGTACTGCTGGCGCGCGACCGTTCCTGGTCTCCGGCACTGCCGATGATGATCATCAGCGCGATGGTGCTGGTCGTCGGCGCAACCTCATTGGCCACGCTCGCCCGGCGACCGGAGTTGAGGGGGTACCGGTTCCAGGACCTCCCGATCACTCGACGCGGCGCCCGTGCCTGGCGGGTCATCTGGATCCTCGGCCTTGTCGTGGTGATCGGCCTGATCATCCTCGGCGTCGTCGAGCTGCGCTCCGACGACAGGGTCGGCTGGCTCCCGGTGGGAACCTTGCTCAGCTGCCTCCTGAGCCCGACCGTGCACGCGCAGCGCCGGCGTCCTGTCACGGACGACCGGGCCGGCGCGGCAGCGAGCCTCGTGTACCGCCCCTGACCTCAGGGGACGATCGACACCATCTTCCCCGGCACCACCACGACCTTGCGCGGCGCGGCCCCGGCCAGCAGCTCGACGATCTTCTCGTCGGCCAGCGCGGCCGCCTCGATGTCCGCCGCGGCGGCGTCGGCCGCGACCTGGATGCGGGACCGCACCTTGCCCTTGACCTGGATGGGCAGCTCGACGAGATCCTCGACCAGCAGGGCCGGATCGGCCTGCGGGAACGGTCCGTGGGCCAGCGAGGCGTCGTGCCCCAGCCGCTGCCACAGCTCCTCGGCGATGTGCGGGGCCAGCGGCGCCGTCATCAGCACCAGCGCCTCGGCCACCTCCCGCGACACCGGCACGTTCGCCTTGGTCAGGTGGTTCACCATGACGTTCAGCTTGGCGATCGCGGTGTTGTAGAGCATGCCCTCGTAGTCGGCGCGCACCCCGTCGATGGTGCGGTGCAACAGCTTCGCCGTCTCCGCGTCCGGTCCGTCGTCCACCACGGTCAGCTCGCCGGTCTCCTCGGAGACGACCGACCGCCAGAGCCGCTGCAGGTACCGCTGCGAGCCGACCGCGTCGCGCGTCGACCAGGGCCGGGACGTGTCCAAGGGTCCCATGTTCATCTCGTACATCCGGAACGTGTCCGCGCCGAACTGCTCGCACATCTCGTCCGGCGTCACCACGTTGTTCAGCGACTTGCCCATCTTGCCGTACTCCCGGCCGACCGGCTTGCCCTCGAAACCGAAGACGCCGGGCGAGGTCTCGACGACCTCGGACGCCGGCACGTACACCCCACGCTCGTCGGTGTACGCGTACGCCTGGATGTAGCCCTGGTTGAACAGCCGGCGGAACGGCTCCTCGCTGGTCACGTGCCCCAGGTCGAACAGCACCTTGTGCCAGAACCGCGAGTACAGCAGGTGCAGCACGGCGTGCTCCACCCCACCGACGTACAGGTCGACACCGCCCGGGTCTCCGGCGATCCCGTCCCGCTTGCCCATCCAGTACTGCTCGACCGCCGGGGCGCAGAAGGTCTGGTCGTTGGTCGGGTCCAGGTAGCGCAGCTCGTACCAGCACGACCCGGCCCATTGCGGCATCACGTTCAGCTCACGACGGTAGGTCTGCAGCCCGTCGCCGAGATCCAGCTCCACCGTGGCCCAGTCGGTGGCGCGGGCCAGCGGCGGGACCGGCTCGGACTCGGCGTCCAGCGGATCCAGTTGCTGCGGCGCGTAGTCGGTGACCTCCGGCAGCTGCAGCGGCAGCAGTGCGTCGGGCAGTGCGTGCGCGATCCCGGCCCGGTCGTAGACGATCGGGAACGGCTCGCCCCAGTAGCGCTGCCGGCTGAACAGCCAGTCCCGCAGCTTGTACTGCTTGCGGGCGAAGCCGAAGCCCTTGTCCTGCAACCACTGAGTGATCCGCGCCTTGGCCTCGACGACCTCCAGGCCGTCCAGCGACACCTCGTCGTTGGCGCTGTTGATCGCGGCACCGGCGCCGGTGTACGCCTCGTCGGCCGGGTGGTCCGACGGTGCCTGCACGGTGGCCACGATGGGCAGGCCGAAGACCGTCGCGAACTCGTGGTCGCGCACGTCGTGCGCGGGAACGGCCATGATGGCGCCCGTGCCGTAGCCCATCAGCACGTAGTCGGCCACGAAGATCGGCACCCGGGCACCGTTCACCGGGTTGACGCCGGAGGCGCCGGTGAAGACGCCGGTCTTCTCCTTGTTCTCCTGCCGATCCAGCTCGGACTTCTGCGACGCGGCCAGCCGGTAGGCGGCGACGGCCTCGGCCGGGGTGGCCGCCCCGCCGGTCCAGCGCGGGTCCGTGCCGTCCGGCCAGGCCGCGGCGGTGATCGCCGGCACCAGCGGGTGTTCCGGCGCCACCACCATGTAGGTCGCGCCGAACAGCGTGTCCGGGCGGGTGGTGTAGACCTCCAGGGCAGCGTCCGGGTCGGCGTCGGCGATCGGGAAGCGCACCTGCGCCCCGGTCGACCGGCCGATCCAGTTGCGCTGCATCGACTTCACCGAGTCGGGCCAGTCGAGCCGGTCCAGGTCGTCCAGCAGCCGGTCGGCGTACGCGGTGATCCGCATCATCCACTGCCGCAGGTTCCGCCGGAACACCGGGAAGTTGCCGATCTCCGACTTGCCGTCGGCGGTGATCTCCTCGTTGGACAGCACGGTGCCCAGGCCCGGGCACCAGTTCACCGGCGCCTCGTCGACGTAGGCGAGCCGGTGACCGGTGAGCACCGCGTCCCGCTCGGCGGCCGACAGGTCCGTCCACGCCCGTCCGTCCGGGGTGGGTCGGGTGCCGGCCTGGAACTCCGCGACCAGCTCCGCGATGGGACGGGCGCGGTGGGCGTCCTCGTCGTACCAGGCGTCGAACAGCTGCAGGAAGATCCACTGCGTCCAGCGGAAGAACTTCGGATCGGTGGTGGCCACGCTGCGCCGCTGGTCGTGCCCGAAGCCCAACCGGCGCAGCTGCGCGCGGTAGCGGGCGATGTTCTCCTCGGTGGTCACCCGCGGATGGGTGCCGGTGCGCACCGCATACTGCTCGGCCGGCAGCCCGAAGGCGTCGTAGCCGATGGTGTGCAGCACGTTACGACCGGTCATCCGGGCGAACCGGCCCAGCACGTCGGTCCCGATGTAGCCCAACGGGTGCCCGACGTGCAGTCCCTTGCCCGACGGGTACGGGAACATGTCGAGCAGGTACAGCTTGTCGGCCGGCACCGCACCGTCCGCCGGAGCCAGCGCACCGACCGGGTTGGGCGCCTCGAAGGTGCCGTGCAGCTCCCAGAAGTCCTGCCACTTGGCCTCGATCGACCCGGCCAGGGCCGCGGTGTAGCGGAACCGGGGGGCGTCCCCCGGCGCATCACCGTGGCCGGCGGCGGTGGTGGTGCTGGTGGCGGTCATGGCGATCTCCTCGACTCCGGTGGTCACCGGCGGCCCTGCCTCGAGCGCACTGCCCGCTGCGGGCACAAAAAATCCCTCCTGATCTCAGGAGGGATCGCCGCGCTCCGACGGTCGGGGATCGACCCGCCGATCAGCGCGGCTGCACGAGCAGCGGAACCGTGACCACGCAGGTCAGTCTACCCGCCGGGGCCCCGCCGACCGTCCCGCCCCGTGACCACCGCTCTCCCCGCCCGGCCCCGCCCTGCGCACCGTCACACGCGCCCGGACCGCTGCGGCAGCACGACTACGATCGCCGTCGTGCCCACCGCTCCCCTGGCCCTCACGCTGATCTGCGCCGCCCTGTTCCTGGTCCTCGCGGCGGCGTCCGGCCTGACGGCCTGGGCCAGCTTCGTGGGTCGGCTTCACCGCACCGGCAAGCTGGGCGTGCACTCGCCCGCCGCCGTGCAGACCGACCGGCACTTCGCCCTGGCCAACCGGGTGGCCGCCCCGGTGGTCAGCGGGGCCGCGGGCGTCGCCGCGGTCTTCGCCCTGATCATGCTGTTCGCCCCGATCAACACCCTGGCCACCGTGGTGCTGGCCGTGGTGGGCCTGGTCGGCACCGCCGCGCTGCTGGTGGTGGGCGGTTCGCTCGGCGAGCGGGCGGCCCAGGCACTGCCGCGGCCGGCCCGCAAGCCCACCGGCGGCGGGTGCGACGGCTGCGCCTGCGGCACCGCCGAGCAGAGCGGCTGCGCGGTCGCCGCGCTCAAGTCGGGGTCCCATCACCAGCACTGACGCACCAGCACTGACGTACCAGCACTGACCGACGGACACCGACGCCCGCCGTCGGTGTGATCAGTTCCGCTCGAGATCACCCGGGTGGTACGCGGCCAGCCGGTCGGGCCAGGGCTGCCGGCGCAGCACCTCGAACCACAGGTCGGTCTTCGCGCCGGCCAGCACGTCCCCGTCCCGGCCCGGCACCACCCGCCACGCGCCGTCGTCCACCTCGGAGCGGAGCTGGTCGGCCGTCCATCCCGCCCGGCCGGCGAACAGCCGGATGCCGGACAGGTAGCCGCGCATCTCCTCCGGATCGGTGTCCAGGCTGACCAGCACCACCGAGCCGGTCACCGGGACCGTGCCCGGCACCTCCCGCGGGTCCACCCCCGGCCGGCAGACGCCCAGGCACATGGCCGACGACGGCTGCACCGGTCCGCCCACGTACATGGCCTGCGGCCGGGCGGTCAGGCCGGCCCAGGCCGGCAGCACGTTCTGCACGGCCGTCTCGCTCATCCGGTTCAGCACGACACCGACCGTGCCGTCCTCACCGTGCGCGACCAGGTAGATCACCGTGCGGCGGAAGTTGGGGTCGAGCAGCTCCGGCACCGAGACCAGGAGCGAGCCGGTCTTCAGCACCGTGGGCTCCGGGTGCGCGCTCATCCCGGCCATTGTCGCCCCGACACCGGGCCGGCGATGCGGTGACCCGGCCCGAGTCGCGATCCGCGGGGTGCCCGCCCGGAGGGGCGGGTCCGCCCGACCGGGCGGCCGGGCCGGACGGTCGATCACCGTGCGTCACACCGGGGCGGCCGGGCGGCCGGACCGCACCCTGTGCTGTCGGCCGGTTCCGACGTACCGTTCTCTGGTGCGCGCCGAACCCACCCCGACCGCCGTCTCGGCGTACGGATCAGGGCTGGGTCCCCGCCCGCCGCACCCGCCCGGCGCCGACGAGTCGATCTCCCCCGGCACCCGCCGGCCCTCGGTCCGCGGCCTGGTCTCCCTGCTCACGCTGCCCGCCCTGCGCCGCCTCGTCGGGGTCCGGGCGCTCAGTTCGTTCGGCGACGGCGCCTTCCAGGGTGCCCTGGCCGGCGCGGTGCTGTTCAGCCCGGAGCGGGCGACCGAGCCGGCCGCCATCGCCGCCGGGTTCGCCATCCTGCTGCTGCCCTACTCGATCGTCGGGCCGTTCGCCGGGGCCCTGCTGGATCGGTGGGACCGCCGCCGGGTCATCGTCTGGGCGAACGTGATCCGGTCACTGCTCGTGGTGGTGGTGGCGGCCCAGGTCGCACTCGACCTGCCGTGGGCGGCCCTGTTCGGCACCGCCCTGCTCATCATGGGCGTCGGCCGCTTCGTCGGCTCCGGCCTCTCGGCCGCGGTGCCGCACACGGTCGCGGACGACTCCCTGGTCGGCGCCAACGCCCTGGCCACCACCAGCGGCGCCATCGCCACCGCGGTCGGCGGCGGCTACGCCATCGCCATGCGGTCGGTGATCGGCGAGACGCCCCTGCCGATGGCCGTGGTGACGGCCAGCGTGATGCTCTTCTACCTGGCCTCGGCCGCGCTGGCCGCCCGCTACCGGCCGCGGGCGCTGGGTCCGGACCACACCGACGAACCGGCCCAGACGGTCCGGGCGGTGCTCGACGGCTTCCACAGCGCGCTCAAGCACGTGCTGCAACGACCGACGGTGGGCACCAACATCCTGCTCATCGTGCTGGTCCGGTTCTGCTTCGGCCTCTGCACGCTGGTGGTGCTGCTGCTGTTCCAGCACACCTTCACCACCAACTCGGGCATCTTCCGCAGCGGCCTGGCCGGCATCGCCGAGGTGCTCGCGGTGGGCGCGGTCGGGCTGTTCCTGGGCGCCGTGGTCACCGCGCCGACGGTGCGGCTGGTGGGACGGACCCGGTACCTGGTCTTCCTGCTGACGATCACGGCCGTGCTGGTCGTCATCTGCGGCAGTCAGTTCACCCAGCTGACCACGATGATCGCCACGCTGGTGGTGTCGTTCTGCTACCAGTCGAGCAAGGTGTGCGCCGACACGGTGGTGCAGGCCGACTCCGACGACGCCTTCGTCGGTCGGGTGTTCGCCCTCTACGACACGGCCAACAACCTGTTCTACGTGCTGGCCTTCTCACTCGGCGTGCTGATCGTCCCGCACGACGGGCAGGGCATCGCCGCGGTCGTCCTGGTCGGCGCCGTGCTGCTGCTCTGCGCCGTCGGTTACGGGCTGGCTGCCCGGCGCACCGACTCCGCCGCCGACCCGCAGCCGGTCGCCACGGTCTGACGCACCGGTCAGCCGGTCAGGCCCTGCTCACGCGCCCAGGCCAGCAGGGCGGCCTCGGCCTCGTCCCGCGGCAGCGGACCGCGGTCCAGCTTCAGCTCCTTGAGGAACTTCCAGGCGCGGCCGACCACCGGCCCGGCGGGCACGCCGAGCAGTTCCATGATCGCGTTGCCGTCCAGGTCGGGCCGGACGCGGGCCAGGTCCTCGGCCGCCGACAGCTCCGCGATGCGCCGTTCCAGGTCGTCGTAGGACCGCTGCAACGCCCGCCGCCGCTTCGGATTGCGGGTGGTGCAGTCGGCCCGGACCAGCTTGTGCAGCCGGGGCAGCAGCGGACCGGCGTCGGTGACGTAGCGGCGGACGGCGGAGTCCGTCCACGCCCCGGTGCCGTAGCCGTGGAACCGCAGGTGCAGGAAGGTCAGCTCGGCGACGTCCTCGGTGAGCGCCTTGGGCATCCGCAGCGCGCGCAGCCGCTTGCGGACCAGCTTGCGACCCTCCACCTCGTGGTGGTGGAAGCTCACGCCGCCGCCCGGCTCGAACCGACGGGTGGCCGGCTTGCCGATGTCGTGCAGCAGGGCGGCCAGCCGCAACGTCAGGTCCGGGCCGTCCTCCTCCTGGGCGATGGCCTGGTCCAGCACGGTCAGCGAGTGCTGGTAGACGTCCTTGTGCTGGTGGTGCTCGTCCCGCTCCAGCCGCAGCGCCGGCAGCTCGGGCAGCACGTGATCGGCCAGTCCGGTCTCCACCAGCAACGACAGCCCGCCGCGCGGGTCGCGTCCGAGGACCAGCTTCTCCAGCTCGGTGGCCACCCGTTCCGCGGTGATCCGGGCGATCTGCGGCGCCATGTCCGTCATCGCGGTGACCACTCGGGGGGCGGCCGTGAACGCCAACTGGGAGACGAACCGCGCCGCCCGCAGCATCCGCAGCGGGTCGTCCGAGAACGACTGCTCCGCCGCCGCCGGGGTGTCCAGCAGGCCCTGGGCCAGGTGGGTCAGGCCGCCGAACGGGTCGGTGAACCGCAGGTGGTCCGGCTCCCCCGGCCGCAGCGCGACCGCCATGGCGTTCACCGTGAAGTCGCGTCGCCGCAGGTCACCGGCCAGGGTGTCGCCGAAGACGACCGCCGGGTTGCGGGACTGCCCGTCGTAGGAGTCGGCCCGGAACGTGGTGATCTCCAGCCGGCGACCCGACTTGGCCACGCCGACGGTGCCGAACGCGATGCCGGTGTCCCAGGTCGTCTCGGCCCAGCCCTCGACGAACCGCTCGATCTCCTGCGGGCGGGCGTCCGTGGTCAGGTCGAGGTCCTCGCTGGGCCGGGCCAGCAGCGCGTCCCGGACCGAGCCGCCGACCAGGTGCAGCTCGCGGCCGCCGGCGGCGAACCGACCGGCCAGCGCGTCCAGGACCTTGGCGTGCCCGACGTGCCAGTCGCGGATGCGCCCGGCCTGCTCGGCGGTCGGCGCGGACGCGTCCGCCGGACCGGCCGGCTCCAGCTGGGGGGCCGACGACCCGGGACCGGACTCGGGCACGGGAGACGACACGGCAGTCGACTCTAGTCGCGTCTGCGCCCGTCCCGACCCCGCCAGAACCCGCGGACGGGCCCTTCCCGTCCTGGTCCGTGCCGGTGCCCGGGCGGTCCGGCCCACCCCCGGCGGGACCGGACGACGGGTCGGTGCCGGGATCGAGGGCCGGACCCGCCCAGGACGCGCGGATTACCATCGCGGCATGTCAGCGTCCGGTCCGGCCCGAGCCTCCGCCGCCCGGTCCACCTCCGACCGGCGCCGCTCCCGCCTCGACGAGTCCCCGGCCGCGGGCCGGTCCCGGCCGCGCCGGACCACCGAGGAGACCTCGGCCGGCGGGTTGGTGGTGCGCCGGGAGAACGGCACCGACGCCGGTGCGTTGATCGGCCGGCTGGACCGCCGGGGCCGGCTGCGCTGGTCCCTGCCCAAGGGCCACATCGAGTCCGGCGAGACCACCGAGGAGGCCGCGATCCGAGAGGTCGCGGAGGAGACCGGGATCAGCGGCCGCATCACCGCGACGCTGGGCAGCGTCGAGTTCACCTTCGTGGCGGGCGGACGGCGGGTGCACAAGCGGGTGCACCACTTCCTCATGGAGGCGGTCGGCGGCGAACTGTCCGACGCCGACATCGAGGTCACCGAGGTCGCCTGGGTGCCGCTGTCCGAGGTGAACGAACGCCTGGCCTACGCCGGGGAACGACGCCTGGTCTCCCGGGCCATCGAACTGCTGGGCCGGTCGGCGTGAGGTGCGCCCCGTGGGCCGGGCCCGCCGAGTGACGGCTGCGCCCGCGACCACCCCGCCGGCGTCCACCCGGGCGCCGCGCCCGAGGCCCGCGGTGCGGCTGCTGCTCGCCCTGGTGGCGGCGTGCGTGGCGGCGCTGGTGACGGTCGTCCCGGCCGTCGGGCCTGCCGTCGCCGCGGTGCCGGGGCCCGGGACTGCCGCGGTCGGGGCCCGAGCGGCCGCGATCCCCGAGGGCTACGCCGGGACGGTCACCTTCGACGTGACCTCGATCGACCCCACCGTGGTGACGGGTCCCGGTCCGGCCGTGCTGACCGTCACCGGCACCATGACCAACACCGGTGAGCTGCCGATCGACGGGCTGGTGTCGCGGTTCCAGCGCGGTCCGGCCGTCGACGCCGACGCGCTGATCGAGCGGCTGGACGACCCGCTGGTGCCGTCCGACGTGGTGGCCGGCACCTTCACCGACCTGGTCGAGCGGCTGGAGCCGGGGGCCACCAGCCCGTTCACCGTCTCTGTGCCGCTCACCGAGACCGCACCCGGCGGTGACCGCGGCAGCCTGGAGCTGACGGATGCCGGTGTCTACCCGGTGATGCTGAACGTCAACGGCACACTGGTCAGCCCGGACGGCGACGTCCCGGCCCGGGTCGGCGAACTGCACCTGTGGCTGACCGTCGCCGCACCGCCGAGCGCGGGCGAGCCGCCGGCCGGACCCGGCGGCGGCACCAACACCACGAGCGGTTCCGCTGACGCACAGCCCGTGGCCGTGCTGTGGCCGCTGGCCGACCGGCCGCACCTGGGGACCGCCGGTGTCTTCGCCGACGACGACCTGCTGGACGAGATCCGCCCGGGCGGGCGGCTGGATGCGGCGCTGACCGCACTGCTGCCGGCGGGTGGGGACGCCACCCTGCCGGCTGACCTGGTCACCGTGCTGCTGGACCCGATGCTGGTGGACGAGCTGGACCGGATGAGCCGTGGCTACCGGGTACTCGTCCCTGGTGCCGGGCAACCGGCGGTGGACCCGGTGGCGGCCGCGGCGCGGGAACCGGAGGCCACCACGACGGACCAGGTGCCCGGCACCTCGCCGGGCGCCCCGTCCGGCACCGCCCCGGCCGATCCGGAGCTGCCGGACGGTGCCCCCGACCTGGCGCAGGACCTGGACGACACCGACCTCGAGGCCGCGGTGGCCGCGCAGCTGGCCGGGACGACCACGCCCGGCGCCGGTCAGGCGGTGGCCACCCAGTTCCTGGACCGGCTGCGCCGGGTGGTCGCGCAACGACCGACCGTGCTGCTGCCGTACGGCGACCCGGACGTGGTCGGGCTGGTCGGCGTGGGCGCCACGGCGGTGCTGGACGACGCCGTCGAGCGGGGCCGCCGGGTCACCGACCGCGTCCTCGGACCGCTCAGGGGTGCGGCCGGCGCGCCGACGGTGCCCGGCCCGGACGGACCCGGGCCGGCGGTCGACGGCATCGCCGTCCCACCGGACGGGCGGCTCGACGCCGCGGCCGCCACCGCCCTGGTCGGCGTCGGCACGCGAGCCGTCGTGCTGGACCCGGACGCCGTGCCCGAGCCACGCGGCACCGACGGGCTGGTGCTGGACGTCGCGGGGACCGACGGCGAGACCGTCCGGGTCCCCGCGCTGCTCACCGATCCCGGGCTGTTGCCGTCCACCGATCGGCTCCGCGCGGCCGGCCGACCGGCCGGCTTCGCCGCCCGCACCAACACCACGGCCGCGCTGCTGGCCGAGCCCGGCACCGGATCCGGGGGGGCGGTCGCCGTGCTGGCACCCACCGCGCAGGGCTGGGACGCCACCCCGGCCGAGCTCACCGGCTTCGCCCGGACCCTGGCCGCCCTGGCGGCGGCCGACCTCGTCACCGGGGTCGACCTGCCCACCGCGCTCGACCTGGCCACCGGCGAACCGGACGCACCCACAGCAGGACTGCCCGGCCAGGTGCCGGCAGTGCTGCCCGCCGACCTGCTCGAGCGGGTGACGGCGGCGCACGACGCGATCGGCCTGCTGCGTTCGGTGCTGCTGGCCCCGGTCGAGCCCGGCGAGTCGGACCCGGCGCCACTGCTGGACGTGTTGGACGACGCCGTGACCTCCGCCGCCTCCAGCGCGCTGGCGGCCGACCCCGAGCCGGGCCGGGAGCTGCTCGACACCGTCGCCGCCACCACCGACGGGGTGCAGGCCGCGGTGACCATCCCGTCCGCCGGCTCGTACACGCTGGCCTCGGCCAGTTCCCCTCTGCTGCTGACGGTGCGCAACGCCCTGCCGTACCGGGTGCAACTGTCGGTGGCCATCCGCGGTGGCGCGTTCGCCGGCCTGACGGTCACCGACCCCGGCGTGCAGACCATGCTGGCCGGCCGGTCGCTGCAGATCTCGATCCCGGCCGAGGTGGCCCGGTCGGGCACCTTCCCGGTGACGGCGGCGCTGGTCAGTCCGAGCGGGCAGGCCTGGGGAGCCGGGGAGCCGTTGTCCGTCACGTCCCGGGCCTATGGCGCGTTCACTCTGATCGTGGTGGGCGTGGCCGGTAGCGTGCTGCTGCTGATGGTGATCTGGCGGATCCGGCAGCGCTGGCAGGCCCGGCGGCTGCGGACCGCCGGTGGTGAGTCCGCCGATCCCGGGCCTGGCTTGCCGCCGGGGGACGGACCCGGGTCCCAGCCCGACCAGCGGGAGCCTGCCGAGCTCCCGACGGCCTCGACGGAGCGTTGATGACCTCGTCCGACTCGATGCAGTCGGTGCCCGACCCCACCACCGACCCGCCCCCCACCGCCGACCCGCCCCCAACCGCCGACCGGAGCCTGGCCGACCGGACCCACGACGACGTCGCGGCCATGAAGACCTCCCGCACCGGCGGGGTGGTCCGGGCCGGCGCGGTCATGGCGGTGGCCACCCTGGTGAGCCGGCTGACCGGGTTCCTGGCCAAGGTGGTGCTGCTCGCGGCGCTCGGCGCCGGGGTGGTCAGCGACGCGTTCAACCTGGCCAACACCCTGCCGAACATCGTGTTCGAGCTGCTCATCGGCGGCGTGCTGACCTCGGTGGCGATCCCGCTGCTCTCCCGGGCCCGATCGGATCCGGACGGCGGCCAGGAGTACACCCAGCGGCTCACCACGATGGCCGTGGTCGGACTGCTCGGCGCCACGGCGCTGGCCGTCGCGGCCGCCCCGTTGCTCACCCGCCTCTACCTGTCGGCCGACGCGGGCGGCGACACCCGGGGGCTGGCCAACGCGCTGGCCTACCTGCTGCTGCCGCAGATCTTCTGCTACGGCATGGCCGCGCTGTTCGGCGCGGTACTGAACACCAACGAGCGGTTCGGCGTGCCGGCCTGGGCACCGGTGGTCAACAACCTGGTCCAGATCGCGGTCGGCATCGTGCTGTTCGTCTCCGTCAGTGACGCCGACGGGGCGCTCACCAACCTGTCGACCGGGCAGTTCCTGCTGCTCGGCCTGGGCACCACCGCCGGCATCGCGCTGCAGGCCCTGGTGATGCTGCCGGCGCTGCGGCGGACCGGCTTCCGGTTCCGCTGGCGATGGGGTGGCGACCCGCGTCTGGCCGAGGCCGGTGGGCTGCTGCTCTGGGCCACCGCGTACGTGCTGGTCTCGCAGGTCGGCTACGTCGTGCTCACCCAGGTCGCCTCCAACGACAACCCGGGTGGCTACACCCTCTTCACCTTCGCCTCGCTGCTGTTCCAGCTGCCGTACGGCATCCTCGGCGTCTCGGTGCTGACCGCGATCATGCCGCGGATGAGCCGGCACGCCGCGGCCGGCGACCTGGAGGCGGTCAAGCAGGACGCCTCGCTGGCCAACCGGCTGTCCATCCTCGCACTGACCCCGATCGCGGCCGGGTTCGTCGTGCTGGCCGGCGCGATCGCGGTGCTCACCGCGCTGTACGGCCAGGTCACCCAGGGCGACACCGTCGAGCTCGGCGGAGCCCTGGCCGTGCTCGCCGTCGGCCTGGTGCCGCTGGCCGTCAGCCTGGTCCAGATGCGCGTGTTCTACGCGATGAAGGACGCCCGCACGCCGACGCTGATCAACGCGGTCATGGTGGTCGTCCGGGTCCCGCTGATGATCCTGTGCCTGCGGCTGGACGACGAGCTGGTCATCGTCGGGCTCGCCGCCGCCACCACGCTGTCGTACGTGGTCGGCGCGGTGGTCGGCGAGGTCTGGCTGCGCATCCGGTACGGCCCGATGCACACCCGTCGCACGCTGGTCACCTTCGGCAAGATGCTGGTCGCCGGCGGCGCCGGCGCGGGCGCGGCCCTCGGCGTGGAGGCACTGTTCGGTCTGGAGGCCGACGACCTCGTCGGTGCCCTCGGCCACCTCGTCGTCCTCGGGCTGGTCGGCCTGGTGGTGATCGTGCTGGTCGCTTGGGCGCTGCGCACCGAGGAACTCCAGCCCATCCTGGCCCGAGCGCTCCGGGTCGTCCGGCGCACGCCCGTCGACCGCCCTGGAGGCACCGCCGGACCCGGGGCGATCACGGTCAGCGACACCGCGCCGATGCCCGGGCACCGGCCCGGGCCTGGGACCATGGCGTCCGGACCCGACGAGCAGGAGCACTCCGTGGTGAGCGAGCAGGACGGTACTTCCCGGCGCGCCGGCGACGACCCGTGGGTCGAGGACGCCGACGAGGCCGAGGCGCTCGCGGCCGTGCCCCGGGTGGATCCGGCGTCGCCGCCGGCCCCGGAGCCCGACTCCACCCCCGCGCGGCGGCCGGGACCCCGGCACGCGACGACCGGCCCCGACGGGCCGGGTGACGGGTCCGATCCGGCCGACCCGATGACGTCCTTCACCCCGGGCGCCACCGTCGGCGGCCGCTACCGGCTCACCACGCTCATCTCCACCGACACCCAGGGCAACCGGTTCTGGCGGGCGCAGGACACAGTGCTGCCGCGCGACATGGCGGTCACACTGCTGCCCGAGGGCCCGGCCACCGCCGGCACGGTGAACCGGACCCTGCGGGCAGGCCGGCTCAACCACATCGGGCTGCCGCAGACCCTGGACATCGGCACGGACCGCGGCGTCAGCTTCGTGGTCGGCCAGTGGGTGGACGGGGCCACCCTCACCGACCTGCTCACCGCGGGTCCGCTGGAGCCCTCGGTCGCCGTGTCGGTGACCGGGAAGGTCGCCGACGCCGTCGCCGAGGCCCACCGCACCGGCATCGCCCTCGGCGGGCTCAACCCGGACCTGGTCCGGGTCAACTTCGACGGCCAGGTCCGCCTCTCGCACGTGGTGGCGCACAGCTCGGCCACCGCCGAGCAGGACATCCGGGCCGTCGGCGCACTGCTGTACCTGATGCTCACCGGGACCTGGCCCCTGCCGACCACCGAGGCGGCCGACGCCGGTCCCCGCGGCGTCCCCGGGCCAGTGCTGGCCGGCCTGTCCCCGGCGCCCACCCGGCGCGGCCGCGAGGTGCCGGCCGACGAGATCGTCGCCGAAGTGCCGACCGCACTGGCCCACCTGGCCGAACGGGCCCTGCACCCGGAGGAGCCGGACGGCATCCACGCCGTCGGGGCCATCGCCGCCCTGCTGACCGGACCCGAGCACCTGCCGCCGACGCCGCGTCCCGCCGCGGTGATGGAGCCGGAGCCGGTGCTGGTGGAGGCCGAGCGGCGACTGGTCCGGGAACGTCGGGTCAAGCTGGGACTCGGCCTGGCCGTGCTGGCCGTGTTCGGCGCGCTGATCGTCATCGTGGCCGCGAGCCTGGGCAAGCAGGTCCTGGCCGCGGTGGAGCCGGCGCCCGCCGAGGTCGAGGTGCTGGACGCGCCGACCAGCAGCGCGGTCGCGCCGTCCGAGCCCTCGGCCGCGCCCAGCAGCGCCGCCCCGACCAGCGCCGCCTCCGCGCCACGACCGGTGGCGATCATCGGCGGCACGGTGTACGACCCGGAGGGCTCCGGTCAGCCGGACTACACCGCGTACATCGACCGCGCCTTCGACGGTGACCCGACCACCAACTGGCTGACCTACGTCTACTTCCAGCAGTTCCCCACCCTCAAGCCCGGCGTCGGCCTGGCCCTGGAGCTGGAGCGACCGGTGTCGCCGGCCTCGGTGACGGTGACCAGCCCGTCCCCGGGCACGGTGTTCGAGGTGCGCTCGGCCACCGCCCCGGACGTGCCGCTGGCGCAGACCCAGGTGCTGGGCACCGGCACCGTCACCGGCCCGGAACCGGTGACCGTTCCCCTCACCGGAGCGCCGACCTCGCAGTACCTCATCGTCTTCGTCACCCAGCTCGAGGGCTCGGGCCGTCAGTGGCAGTCGCGGATCAGCGAGATCAGCGTCACCGCGGCCTGACCACCGTGATCTCCTGCGCGGCCCGGACGGGGCACCGGACGGGGAATGACCGTCGGTACGGTGACGTTGACCGGGGCGGACGACCGGACACCGATCGGACCTCCGGCCCAGCGGCCGGAGTGACCAATCCGGTCGCACGGTGTCAGCGTCCGCCCGGACCTCCGATCGGCCAGTACCCGACCAGCATCCAGGGAGCAGCAGTGAGCGACCAGGCCGCCACCGATTACACCGGGTACGGCGCCCACGTCCCGACGTCGCCCGAGGGCGACGTGCCGACCGTCGACCCGCACGCCCCGGACGAGGTCGTGCACGACGTCATCGTCGTCGGGTCCGGCCCGGCCGGCTACACCGCCGCGATCTACCTGGCCCGGGCCGAGCTCAAGCCGCTGGTGTTCGAGGGCTACCAGTACGGCGGCGCCCTGATGACCACCACCGAGGTGGAGAACTTCCCTGGCTTCCCGGAGGGCATCCAGGGCCCTGAACTCATGGCGAAGATGCGCGAGCAGGCCGAGCGGTTCGGCGCCCAGCTCGAGGCCGTGGACGTGGACTCCGTCGACCTGTCCGGCGAGATCAAGACGGTGACCGTGGACGGGACCGTGCACAAGGCCCGCGCAGTCGTGCTGGCCACCGGCTCGGCCGCCCGCTACCTGGGGCTGCCCGACGAGCAGCGGCTCATCGGCCGCGGCGTGTCGGCCTGTGCCACGTGTGACGGCTTCTTCTTCCGCGACAAGGACATCGCGGTGGTCGGCGGGGGCGACTCCGCGATGGAGGAAGCCACCTTCCTCACCCGGTTCGCCAACTCGGTGTCGATCGTGCACCGCCGCGAGGAGTTCCGGGCCAGCGCGATCATGCTGGACCGGGCCCGCGCCGACGCCAAGATCCGCTGGGTGACCAACGCCCAGGTCGAGGCGCTGCACGGCGAGTCCGCGCTGGAGGGCGTCACCCTGCGCGACACCCGAACCGGCGAGACCTCGCAGCTGGACGTGTCCGGATTCTTCCTGGCCATCGGCCACGATCCGCGGTCCGAGCTGGTCCGCGGCCAGGTCGAGCTGGACGACGAGGGCTACGTCCTCACCGGGCACCGGGCCGGCGCGGACGCAGGCACCGGCACCAACCTGCCGGGCGTCTTCGCCTGCGGTGACCTGGTCGACCACACCTACCGCCAGGCGATCACCGCGGCCGGCAGCGGCTGCGCCGCGGCGCTTGACGCCCAGCACTGGCTGGCCGCCCACCCGCGCCAGCAGGTGAACGGCAGCACGGTCGCCGGCTCCTTCGCCTCCAGCCCGGTCGACGAGCGCGCCGCCGCGCCCGCCGGCGTCTGATCCACACCGTTCGACCCGCGCCCAGCCATCCGCCAGCCACCCAGGAAGAGGAGCCCATGGCCACCAAGAAGGTCACCGACGCCACCTTCGTCGAGGACGTCCTGCAGTCCGACAAGCCCGTGATCGTCGACTTCTGGGCGGACTGGTGCGGCCCGTGCCGGATGGTCGCGCCGGTGTTGGAGGAGATCGCCGAGAAGCACGGTGACAAGGTCGTCGTGGCCAAGGTCGACGTGGATGCCAACCCGGAGACGGCGCAGCAATACCAGATTCTGTCGATCCCGACCATGCTCGTCTTCCAGGGCGGCAAGCCGGTCAAGCAGATCGTCGGCGCCAAGCCGAAGAACGCGCTGCTGGCCGAGTTCGCCGACGTCATCGGCTGAGAGGTCGCACGACCACGGACGGCCGTCCGACGAGCGCCGGGTCCCGATCGGGGATCCGGCGCTCCGTCGTTCCGGACGGTGACCGAAGTGTCCGGATCCGGGTGATCGTCCGCAGGATCCGCCCGACCGGTCGCCCCGACCATGCGGATGCCCGGACACCGGCACCCGCACCGCCCGATGGGTGACCGCCGGTGATCACCCGGTCCCGGACGGGGTGCGGTGCGGCGAGCGTGCCCGCCGCCCGGGACAGGCGTCCGTCGCGCTGGGTGGCCGTCCGGGCGGACGATGCATCGATCAGCGCTGTCGCGACCCGCCGGCGTCGTCGGTCCGGTGGTGACCAGGGACCCTCAGGCATATGGTGACCGCGCCGCGGGGTGACGGAGCGCATCCGGCGGATGGTCCGGACGACGTCCCGACCGGCTGTGGGAGAGCCCACCCGTGCCCGGACGGGGGATGGACCGGCGCGCCGATCAACCAGATCGCCGGTGGGGCGTCTGCGCTCCGGCGGGACCGACGTCCGTCTCGGGGGAAGGAGCAGTCCGGTGATCGGTGGTCCGATGGATCGGCTGCCCGGAGCCGCTCCGGCGCCGGCCGGCCGCCGCCGGCCGACATGCCCCGCAGCTCCCCGGACCGCGACCGGCCGGCGGGTACGCTCATCAGCCGCACGGCCTGCGGACCGTCGTCCCGTCGGAAGGTCGACGGGATGACTGTGCCGGTCCCCGGACGGCCGAGCACGCGGATCGAGCGCGACGACACTGCGAACGACGACATTGGGAACGACGACACTGGGAGAGCGATGCTGCTGCGCCGCGGAGATCATGGGCCGGCGGTCTCGGCCCTGCGAGCGGCCTTGGCGTCCCTCGAGTTGTTGCCCCCGCCCCGGACGGACGAGTCGATCCAGAACGGGACGGCTGACCGGTTCGACGACGCGGTGGACCGCGCCGTCCGCGCGTTCCAGCAGCGACGGGGGCTGATCGTCGACGGCATCGTCGGCCCGGTCACCTCCCGCTGCCTGGACGAGGCCCGCTGGGATCTCGGCGACCGGGTGCTGTCCCTGGTGTTCTCCGCCCCGATGTCCGGCGACGACGTCACGGCGCTGCAGGTCCGGCTGGCCGAGCTCGGCTACGACGTGGGTCGGTCCGACGGCATCTTCGGCCCGCTCACCGAAGCCAGCGTCCAGGACTTCCAGCGGCACCGCGGCCTGGTCGCGGACGGCGTCTTCGGCGAGCAGACCAACCGCGAGCTGGAGCGCATCGGCCGCAAGGTCACCGGTGGCCGTCCGCAGTACCTGCGTGACCGGCACCTGCTGCAGCAGGCCGGGCCGCAGCTGCGCGGCAAGCGCGTCGTGATCGACCCGGCGCACGGCGGCGACGACCGCGGGTGCACGGTCGACGGCGTCGCGGCCGCGGACATCACCTACGACCTGGCCAAGCGTCTTGAGGCGCAGGTGGTCCGGGCCGGCATGACCGCCTGGGTGACCCGCGGCCCGCACGACAACCCCACCGCCGAGGAACGGGCGCAGCGGGCCAACGAGGTCAAGGCCGACCTGCTGCTGAGCCTGCACATCGACTCGTCGAGCTCGCCGCTGGCCAACGGCATCGCGACCTTCCACTTCGGCACCGACGCGGGCGCCACCTCATCGGTCGGCGAGACGCTGGCCCAGCTGGTCCAGCGCGAGCTGGTGGCCCGGACGCAGTTCACCGACTGCCGGGTGCACCACAAGCCGTGGGAACTGCTGCGGCTGACCCGGATGGCCGCCATCCAGGTGGAGCTCGGGTACCTGACCAACGACCGGGAGCGGGCCCGCCTGCTGGACGCCGACTTCCGGGACACCGTCACCGACGGTCTGCTGGTGGCGGTCAAGCGGCTGTACCTGGACGGGCACGACGACCCGCACACCGGCACGTTCACCTTCTCCGACCTGCTCGCCCACGAGCGGATGGTGCGCAACTCGGCCTGATCGGGACCCGCCAGGCCGGGGCGTGCGTCAGTCCCGCTGGCCGTGCCGATGGTGGACCGTCTGCCCGACCAGCTGTCGCGCCGGCTCGTCGACCGGCCGGACCGGCACCGACAGCGACACGACCAGCCGCTCCAGCGCCGCCTCCACGTCGGCCTTCCAGCCACTGCCCTGGGCCAGTTCGTACCGCAACCGCGGGTACCGGTGGTGCGGCGCCACTTCCTGGAAGCCCACGGCCAGCGCGAACGAGGCCGGGACCAGGCAGCGCGGGATGCGCAGCGCGTCCGGGTCGGCCGCCTCCAGCTCCCCCTGCAGCTCCGCGTCCCCCGGCTCCTCCGGGTCACCGTGGCGGCCGAAGAGCTCGATGGCCCGGACGCCGCGACGGGTCAGGTCGCCGATCACCCCGGTGAGCAGGAAGCGGGCCAGGCCCTGCCCGGCGTACTGCGGCAGGATGTGCGCAGTGGTGAGCAGCACCGCGTCCGGCGACACCGGCGAGGTGGGGAACGCGGCGGCGCCGGGGACGGCGGTCGGCGGCGCGTAGAGCGCGAAGCCGGCCGGCTCGTCGTCGACCAGCACGATCTGCCCGGCCGTCCCCCAGGTGAGCATCACCCCGGACAGCCAGACCTCCTTCTCGAACTCCCCGTCGAAGACGCCGACGACGTCGGTCTCCCGGTCGGGGTCACGCACCGACCGCGGCACCTCCCAGCGGACGCACCGCCGGCACGGTTCGGGCAGTGAGCCGATGGTCGACATCGACACCGGGACCAGTTCCCGACCCACCTGATCTGGCTCCCCGCTCCCGTTCGGACGACGTCACACCGCTCCGGTGTGTCACCCGGCCGGTCCGACGTCCGTGTTGCCCCGGTCGAGGATAGGCGCCCCGGGCGTCACCCACCGCAGCGCGCAGGCGTCCCGGGTCCGTGATCGACGTCTTGCCGGTCACGGATCGGTGGTGTCCGTGATCCGTCGAGCGAACGGTCCACCACTGCGTCACCGGACCGGGGGTGATCAGGGGCAGCCGGGCGGGACCGCGGTAGCATCGATCCGACCGTCTCGCGAACTGTCAGTGACGGCCGTGCCGAAGTTCGTCGCTGTCCGTGAGTGCGCCGTGTCGCCACGGATGCGCATCCGTCGCCGCGCGAGAGGGCCACCATGCCGGGCACCAGCCTCGACCAGCACCGTGACCGGTACGCCCAACGCACCGAGGGCATGCGCGCCTCGGCCATCCGCGCCCTGTTCGCCGTGGCCAACCGACCCGAGGTGGTCTCCCTCGCCGGCGGCATGCCCTACCTGCAGTCGCTACCGCTGGACGGACTGGCCGAGGAGTTCGGCCAGCTGGTGGCCAAGGACGGCTTGGTCGCGTTGCAGTACGGCTCCGGTCAGGGCATCCCGGAGTTGCGCGAGCAGATCTGCCAGGTGATGGCCCTCGAGGGCATCAAGGCGCATCCGGACGACGTCGTGGTGACCGTCGGCTCCCAGATGGCGCTCGACCTGACCACCCGCATCTTCTGCGATCCGGGCGACGTCATCCTGGCCGAGGCCCCGTCCTACGTCGGGGCGCTGGGCACCTTCAGCGCCTACCAGGCACAGGTCGTGCACGTGGCCATGGACGACGACGGTCTGATCCCGGAGGCGCTGGTCGCCGCGATCGAGCAGTGTCGCGCCGCGGGCCGCCGGGTGAAACTGCTGTACACCATCCCCAACTTCCAGAACCCGGCCGGCGTCACGCTGTCCGAGGCGCGCCGGCCGGTGATCGCCGAGATCTGCCGCAGTGCCGGTGTCACCGTGCTCGAGGACAACCCGTACGGCCTGCTCGGGTTCGACAGCACCATGCGTCGGGCGATCCGGGCCGACGACCCGGACAACGTCATCTACCTGGGCTCGTTCTCCAAGACCTTCGCCCCGGGACTCCGGGTGGGCTGGGCGCTGGCCCCGCACGCGGTGCGGGAGAAGCTGGTGCTGGCCAACGAGTCCACCACGCTGAACCCACCGGTGTTCAACCAGATGGCCATCTCCCGGTACCTGGCCACCTTCGACTGGCAGAGCCAGATCAAGGCGTACCGGCAGACCTACCTGGAGCGGCGCGACGCGATGCTGGGCGCGCTCGCCGCGCACATGCCCGAGGGCACCACCTGGACGGTCCCGGACGGCGGCTTCTACGTCTGGGTCACCCTGCCCGAGGGGTTCGACAGCGCCGCCATGCTGCCCCGCGCGGTCAGTGCCCGGGTCGCCTACGTGCCGGGTACCGCCTTCTACGCCGACCAGCTGGGATCGCGTCAGCTCCGGCTGTCCTACTGCTTCCCCACTCCGGAACGCATCGTCGAGGGCGTCCGCCGGCTGGCCGGCGTGCTCGACGGCGAACTGGAGGTGATGCGCACGTTCGGCACCGGAGCCACCCGTGCGGTCCGCGGCCCGCAGTCGCCGTCGCCGGACACCGCGTGACCGTCGACCGCGCAGCGGCCGTCCCGATCCGGCCCGACCTCCGTCGGGATCCGTCCCCGGTGCCCCGCGGCGCCCGCCCGAGTGCAGGAGTGTGCATCCCATGACGTCCGAAGCCCGGCACGTGCTGGTCCTGGCCGGCGGCCTCACGCACGAGCGTGAGGTGTCGCTGCGGTCCGGGTCCCGGATCACCGAGGCGCTCCGGTCGGAGGGACTGGAGGTCTCGCTGCGGGACGCGGATGCGGCACTGCTGCCGTGGATCGCCGAGCACCGGCCGGACGCTGCGGTGATCGCCCTGCACGGCGGCCGCGGCGAGAACGGTGCTGTACAGGCAGTTCTCGAGATGACCGGGATCCCGTACGTCGGGACGGACTCGTGGAACTGCCGGCTGGCCTGGAACAAGCCGACGGCCAAACAGCTGCTGCAGCGCCAGGGTCTGGCCACCGCCACCTGGTACACGTTGGCGCACGACACGTTCCGCGACCTGGGGGCCAACGCGCTGGTCGACGCGCTGGCCGGCTCGCTCGGGCTGCCGCTCATGGTCAAGCCGATCAACGGTGGTTCCGCGCTGGGTTCGTCCGCGGTGCACGAGACGGCCGACATGCCCAGCGCGCTGGTCGGGGCGTTCGCCTACGGCGACGTCGTGCTGGTCGAGCGCTTCATCACCGGCACCGAGGTGTCGGTGACGGTGCTGGAGGGTCCGGACGGCCCGCGCGCGCTGCCGGCCGTCGAGGTGGTCCCGGCCAGCGGGGTGTTCGACTACGAGGCCCGGTACACCGCCGGCTCCACCACGTACCACACGCCCGCCCGACTGGACGAGCAGGCGACCGGGAACGCGGCCGACCTCGCCCTGGCCGCCCACCGCATCCTCGGGCTGCGCGACATCTCCCGGACGGACGCGATCGTCGACGAGCACGGGGTGGCGCAGTTCCTCGAGGTCGCCGTCTCCCCCGGACTGACCGAGACCTCCATGCTGCCGATGGCCGTCGGGGCGTCCGGTCTGCACCTGGGTCGGGTCTACGCCGATCTCATCGAGCAGGCCATCGCCCGAGGGCGCTGAGATCGCCGCAGCGGCTGCAGGACCGTGAGGCCCGAGTGGATCGATCACCCGGGCCTCACGACCGCACTGGGGTCAGGCCTGTGCGGTCAGCCGCTGCCCGGCCGGCACGGTCGGCGCCATCAGCGTCAGGATGCGCTGCAGGTCGTCGCCGGTGGCGAACTCGACGACGATGCGGCCCTTGGACCGGCCCATCTCCACTTTGACCCGGGTGTCGAACGCGTCGGACAGATCGGTGGCCAGGTCGGCCAGGCCGGGTACGGTGCGCTTGGCCGGGCTGGTCCGGCGTCGCACGGCACTCCGCCCGTTCAGCAGCGTCACCGCCTCCTCCGTGGCTCGGACGGACAGACCCTCGGCGACGATGCGGGCGGCCAGCTCCTCCTGCTCGTCCGGATCGCTCAGCCCGAGCAGCGCCCGGGCGTGCCCGGCGCTCAGCACGCCGGCGGCCACCCGGCGCTGCACGGCCACCGGCAGGTTCAGCAGGCGGATCGTGTTGCTGATCACGGGCCGTGACCGACCCAGCCGTTGGGCCAGCTCCTCTTGGGTGACGTCGAACTCCTCCAGCAACTGCTGGTAGGCGGCCGCCTCCTCCAACGGGTTCAGGTTCGCCCGATGGATGTTTTCCAGCAGGGCGTCGCGCAGCAGATCGGCGTCCTGGGTCTCCCGCACGATGGCCGGGATGGTCTCGAGCTGCGCACGTTGCGCGGCCCGCCACCGGCGCTCCCCCATCACCAGCTCGTACCGGCCACCGGCGACCGGCCGCACCACCACCGGCTGCAGCAGGCCGAAGGTCCGGATCGAGTGCGCCAGTTCAGCCAGGGCGTCCTCGTCGAACACGGTGCGCGGGTTGCGCGGATTCGGGTCGATCGAGTCGAGCGGGATCTCGCTGAACCGTGGCCCGTCCGTTCCGTCCGGTTCGACGATCGCAGCCTCCGGCTCGGCGACCACCGTCTCCGGCGTGACGGCGGGCACGTCGGCACGGGACGGCTTCGTCGACGTCCGCACGGTCGTCCGGGACGCCGCCTTGGGCCTGCTGGGCCGGCTGGTGGCGCTGCCGCTGCCGGGCGTGCCGGTACGGGCGGTCCCGGACTTCGCCGGTGCCGCGGTCGACGATGCGGTCGACGATGCGCTGGACCGCTTGCGCCGCGCCGGCTGCTCCGGCGCCGATGGCTTCGGGTGTGTCGGGCCGTTCATGAAGACGTCCGTGACCGTCGTGGTGCTCGGTCCGGTCGGGATGAGGGCGGCCAGGCCGCGACCCAGACCACCCCGCGGCTTGCTCATACGATCTCCCTCGTTCCTCGTTCGGCGATCTCCTTCGCCGCATCCAGATAGCTCATCGCGCCCCGTGAGCCGGGGTCGTAGGTCAAGACCGACTGGCCGAACCCGGGTGCCTCGGAGACCTTGACCGACCGCGGGATCGTCGCGCGCAGCACCTTGTCGCCGAAGTGGCTGCGGACCTCGTGCGCGACCTGGTCGGCCAGCTTGGTCCGGGCGTCGTACATGGTGAGCAGGATGGTGCTGACGTTCAGCGTGGGATTGAGGTGCTGCTGGACCAGACCGATGTTGGTGAGCAGCTGGCCCAGGCCCTCCAGGGCGTAGTACTCGCACTGGATCGGGATGAGCACCTCGTCCGTGGCCGTCATCGCGTTCACCGTCAGCAGCCCGAGGGACGGCGGGCAGTCGATGAGGACGTAGTCGTACTCGGCTGGGATGGCGTCGATGGCCTGCCGGAGCCGCGTCTCGCGCTCCTCCATGCCGACCAGCTCGATCTCCGCGCCCGCCAGGTCGATGGTGGCCGGGATGCAGCCCAGGCGCGGTGCATCGGGGCACGTCTGGATGGCCTCGGCCGCCGACAGCTCGCCGATCAGGACGTCGTAGCTGGACGGCGTGCCGGACGTCCGGTCGATGCCGAGCGCCGTGCTGGCGTTGCCCTGCGGGTCCAGATCGATGACCAGGACGTTCAGACCGGACAGTGCCAGGGCGACGCCGATGTTCACCGTCGTGGTCGTCTTGCCGACGCCACCCTTCTGGTTCGCCACGGCGAACACCCGCCGCTGGCGCGGTCGCGGCAGCTCCACCTGTCCGCTGCGCATCTGGACCGCGCGCTGGGCTGCTGCGGCCAGCGGACTCTCGTCGTCGTCCAGCGATGTTCCACGTGGAACGTCGAGCTCGGTGCTCACCGGCTGCTCACCTCTGCCTTCCTGACGCCGACCACCGGGCCTCGGCTGATCGACATGAGAAATCTACGGTGACGGTGCGCTCGGATCGGTTCGACACGCACGACGCTTCCCGGGCAATGTGGTGATCACCAGGGCGTTCCACGTGAAACGTGGACCGGAGCGGCCTGGGCCATTGTTGAGGCTCCGTCACCGTGACGCATCGCCGGCAGGTGCCTCGGAAGGACTCGCGTGGGCGCTCGGAGCCTTCGGCTGACCTGGGATCCACTCGCCGATGCGCTCAGAGGTGCTGACGCGTCATTCCTGGACGGGCGAACCAGCGGAGCTTTCGCCCCGATCGACTGACACCTGGTCGCACGACTGTCGACACGCCGCAGGATCCGACGGCCACGCACGGCGAACCCATGACACCGGTGCTCCGCCGTCGTCGATGGTGCAGGCGCGAGAGCCACGACGGGCGCGAGCGACTGGGCGCCGAAGAACTGCACACCGACCCGATGAGCTGATCCGCACGCGCGCGTTCCACGTGGAACCAGGCCGCGGGGCCGGTCACCCGACCGTGCTGCCGATGATGTCGGAACCGAGGCCGCATCAGCTGGACGGCCGGCCCGTCGTTCCCACTTCCCACACACTGTCACCGTGACGGAACTGGCGAGGCCCTCCCGGGCTTGGTTCCCGGGCGGAACTGCCGGCGAGACACCGCTCATGGTTCACGGACAGGCGGTACGAGCGCGCAGTGACAGCCCGATCGGCGCTCGGCCCCGGCACACCGCAGGCCGAGTCGCAGCTGTCGTCACCGGCCGTGCCCGCTTGGAGACGCGGAATCCATCCGCATCACGGCACAACGAGAGTCCTGGTCGGTCCTCTCCAAGGGGCGGACGGCCCAGACGCGGATGTTCCACGTGGAACGCACTGTCGACAGTCGGTCCACGTTCCACGTGGAACATCGATCGGATCGAGGCATGGCCGAGACACTCATTCGGTCCGAATCCGATCGATCCGCTGAACGAGTCGGCCGCCGAGTTGTCGCCGCCGGCCAGACGTGATCGCCGGGCCTGGTGGAACCACCGATGTTTCGCACCGCTCGCTGCGTGCGGACCGAACCGCGACGACACCGCCCGGAGCGTTCCACCGACTCCGAACGCGCGGCGGAAGTGCATCCACGAACGGATGCGTCGACGCCGTTCGCGTTCCTCGCGGCCTCACTGTCGGCCCGGATCACGGGGGACCCAGCCCGCGGGGCCACGAGCCTGCCCGCGACGAGGTCATCGACCACGTCGATCGGTGGCGCGGTCGTCCAAGTGGAGCGTGCGCCGGGGGAGCGGTCACCTGCTCCGCGGCCCGGCGTGGTGACCATGACGCCCGGGAGTGGCGGCAGGAGTCTTCGCTCCGGGAACTCGGCCGTCCTTCCACACCGGTCCCGATCGACCTTGACGGCATGAACACCAACCGGCGCTCCCGTGGACACCATCGACCGCCGCGGTGACGGCGCCAACGACCGCGCGAGTGCCACCGGCGTCTCCCGGCCGTGACCCGAGCGGCCCATCGGCATCGGGGACAGCTGGACGACGATCGCGATCCAGCCGGGCCGGCTCGGGCCGTCGCGAAACCGCTCCGCCTCTCACTGCGGCCGATCGAGGCCGACTCGGTGGACATCGCAGCCAGGGGTCCCGACAGGGCCGAGCAGTCGACAGAACCCCGACCGGGCCCGCTGTGGGTCAGTCGGTCTCAGCCCGTACTCGATTCGACGCCCACCTGGTGTCCGGCCTTCCGCCGAACCAGGACGAGATCGCCCGCAAGCACGGTGATCCCGCTGCCCACTCGTCGTGGTGCGGTCTGGCCCGCCCGTCGGCTGTCAGTCCCGTGCACGCCGCCACCACCTGTCCGACTGCTGATCTCGTCCGGTCGACATCATCACTCCGCCGGACGGCACCCCACGGACCGAACGCACCGACCTGACAATCGGTCTCGGCGTCACACCCCGCACCACATCGTCACCGTGACGAATCGACGTCGGGATCGCGGAGACTCCTCCCAGAGCCGATCCGCCCCTGATGGTCTCGGCGATGCCGGGACGAGTTCTGGTTGGTACCCGGCGGTGTCCCGGCGCGCCACCGCCACCCGGGCGGGGCGCGCGACGCTCAGCGACGTCGGGGCGTCCGTCGGACCGACCGGCGACCGGCGGGGGACCGGCGCGGACCGGCAGGCCGGGCTGGGCCGGCGCGCCGGACGGCCCGGACCACCACCGTCGGATCGGTGACCAGGTCGACACCGACCGTCTCCACCCGGACGTCGCCCAGGCCGACGGCAGCCAGCGCATCCGCGTGCTCGATGATCTCCCGCTCGGCACTCGAGCCCTTCAGCGCGATCATCTCGCCACCCACCCGCACCAGCGGCGCGCACCACAACGCCAACCGCCCGAGCGGCGCGACTGCCCGCGAGGTCACCACGTCGGCATCGCCGGCCTGGTCCACCACCTCGTCGGCCCGGCCTCGGACGACCCGGCAGTTGTCCAGACCCAGCTCGGCGACCACTTCGCGCAGGAAGTCGACCCGACGGATCAGCGGCTCCACCAGGACGACGGCACAGTCCGGGCGAGCGATGGCCATCGGAATCCCGGGCAGCCCGGCACCGCTGCCGACGTCGACGACTCGGCCGTCGGCCGGCAGGAGCGACGCGGGCAGCGCCGAATTGACCACGTGCCGGCTCCACAGCCGACTCCGCTCCCGGGGACCGATGAGCCCGCGGACGATGCCGTCACCGGCCAGCACCGCCACGTACCGTTCGGCCACCGGCAGGCGGTCGCCGAACACCGTGGCCGCGACCTCCGGCCGCGACTCGACGTCGGTTCCGCCGTCCACCTCGTCCGGCGCGGCTCCAGGTTCCTGCATCGGCGCGCTGTCGCCGCGACTCAGGACGCGGCCGGACTGACCACGACGCGGCGACGCGGCTCCTCGCCCTCGCTGGACGATTCGGCCCCGCTCACAGCGGCCACCGCGTCGTGCACGATCTTGCGCTCGAACGGGTTCATCGGGCTGAGCCGCACGGCCTCACCGGTCTGCACCACCTCGTTCGCGGTGCGGGTGCCCAGGTCGCCCAGCTCGGTGCGCCGCCGCGCCCGGTACCCGGCGATGTCCAGCATCAGCCGGGAGCGGTGCCCGGTCTCGGCCATCGCGGCCAGCCGGGTGAGCTCCTGCAGCGCGTCGAGGACCTCGCCGCGCTCACCGATCAGCTTGTGGATGTCGCCCTCGCCGATGATCGACACGACCGCACGCGAGCCGTCGACGTCGAGGTCGATGTCGCCGTCGTAGTCGAGGATGTCGAGCAGCCGCTCCAGGTAGTCGCCGGCCGCGTCGCCCTCGGCGACCAGCACGTCCCCGGAGTCCTCCCGGCCCGGGCGATCGGTCGACCCGCCCTCGTCGCCGCCGGTGCGCTCGGCGCCCGCGACGACGTCGGTGTCGTCCTCGGTGCCGACCAGGTCGGTCGATGCGTTCTCGCTCATCTCGTTCCTTCTCTCACGGTGACCTCCGTCGGACCGGGCAGGACGCCGGCACGGGTCGGAGGTGGGTCTGGTGCACACCGGTGGCGCGACCGCCGTCCGGCGCGACGCGCCGACGGGCGTCGGGTCGCGCGGACGCGGTCGGACGGCCTACCGGCGTCCGGACTTGCGCCGGTTGCCCGACGGCGGTCGCCCGCCGCGCCCACCGCGGGTGTTCTGCGGCCGGGCTCCGGGACGGGGCTTGGTCCGGTCGCCGACCGGGCGCTCACCGGGTGTGTCGGCGGATCCGGTGGCTCCCGCATCGGCGGCGTCGCCGGTCGGAATCGCACCGGCCGTCGGGGCGGTGTCGCGGGGACCCGCGGTGATCTCCGTCGTCGGCGTGACCGGACGCGCGGTCTTGGGCTTGGCCCCGGGCTTGGGCTTGGAGAACGCCTGCGCCGTCTTGGCCTCCTCGACCACCTGCGCCTCGGTCGCTTTGCGCTTGTCCTGGATCCGGTGCGCCACCCACAGCTGTCCGAAGGTCCACGAGTTGTTGGCCAGCCAGTAGAAGAGGATGGCCAGCGGGAAGAACGGACCCGTGGCAATGACGCCCAGCGGGAACAGGTACAGCATGACCTTGTTCATGATCGCCGCCTGCGGCTGGGCGGCGGCCTCGGGGTTGAGGAACTTCTGCCGGTTCACCGAGCGGCGGCTGGTCAGGTGGGTGGCGATGCCCGCGAGGATGGTCAGCGGGATGCCCCAGATGATGATCGCCTCGCGCAGCCCGTCCAGGAACGCCAGCTGACCGCTGGCCATGGTCATCGAGCCGACCAGCGGGGCGCCGCCGGGCAGGTGCGCCTGGGAGAACGACTCGACGTCCGAGGCGCCGAAGAAGTAGACGTTCTGCCGGAGGGTCCAGCCGCCCGAACCGTCCTCGACGGGGGCGAACATCCGCAGCACGTGGAACAGACCGATGAAGACCGGCGCCTGGATGAGGATGGGCAGACAGGAGGCCAGGGGGTTGACCCCCGCCTCCTTGTTCAGCTTCATCATCTCTTCGGTCAACCGCTGCCGGTCGTCCTTGTACTTCTCCCGGAGCTTCTTCATCTCCGGCTGGACCGCCTGCATCTTCAGCTGCGAGTCCATCTGCTTCATGAACGGCTTGAAGAGGATCGCCCGCAGGGTGAAGACCAGGAAGACGACGGACAGCACCCAGGCCAGGACGTTGCTCTCACCGAGGAACGAGCCGAAGACCTTGTGCCAGACCCACATGATCCCGGAGACCGGGTAGTAGATGTAGTCCAAGGACCAGAAGTTGAAGTTCACGCGAGGGTTCTCCCGGCATCGACGACGAGCCTGTCCGACCTGGGGCGGCCGGTCGGGGCAGGGCTGGATTCGGAGTGCTCCGGCTCGGTGTCGCCGGTGAGCCAACTCCCGTGGGGGTCAGCGGGTTCCCGGCCGGCGCGGTCGGGACGGTGGTCCCGGTCCTGCTGCTCGGCGGCACCCGGCCACACCTCGGGATCGGGACGCTGGTCCTGCGACCGGCGCCATCGGTTCTGCTCACGGCGGCTCATCCCGGCCGGGGGGACGTGGTCGACTCCGCCGGTGCTCCACGGGTTGCAGCGGCCGAGCCGTCGGGCGGTGAGCCACAGACCGCGCAGCGCACCGTGCCGGTGCAGGGCGGTGATCGCGTAGCTGCTGCAGCACGGGTAGTACCGGCAGCTCGGCGGGGTGTAGGCGGAGATGAAGCGCTGGTAGCCCCGCACCGGGAGGATGAGCAGCGCGGCCAGCGGTGAACGCGCGCGGACCGGAACGCCGACGGGGTCGGTCACTCGGTCGGCCACGCGGTCAGTCATGCGATCGTTCCCGGCATCGGTCATGACGGGACCCCGGGCGTCTCGGCCGCGGGGGCTCCGAGCCGGATCCCGGCCCGGCGGGCGGCGACCCCCACCCCGGCATCCAGGTCGGCCTCGAGCTCCGGGGAACTCGCGGTCGACGCCGGCGCCAGGGCTCGCACCACCAGGTCGGTGCCGTCCGGCAGCAACGGCAGGCGCTGCCACACCAGCGGCCGCAGCCGCCGGGTGATCCGGTGCCGGACGACCGAGTTGCCGATCTTCCCGGACACCACGAACCCGGCCCGGGGAGGCCCGAGCCGGGTCGACGGCAACAGATGGATCACCATGGTCCGCGTCCCGCCGCGGCGACCCGATCGGAACACCGCGGTGAACTCGTTCGATCGACGCAGACGGTGGACGACAGGGAGCACGGCGGACCCAGCCGGGCCGGGACGGCGACCGCGATCAGGCGGACAGCTCGGCGCGGCCCTTGCGACGCCGGGCCGCGAGGATCGCGCGCCCGGCGCGGGTCCGCATGCGGAGCCGGAAGCCGTGGGTCTTGGCCCGGCGACGGTTGTTCGGCTGGAAAGTGCGCTTGCTCACGGTGACTCCAGAGGTGTTCGTACGGTGTTCGGCTGCGGGCACTGCGGATCGGGAGCTGTTGCAGGCGGCCGCCACCGGGTCGTCCCCGCCAGCAGCCGAGCCCGATCACGGAACCCGGTCGACCGATCCCGGGCTCCCGATGCGCAGACAAGAACAGGCAGCACAACAGGGCCGACAACCAGCCGGACCGTCCAATGGTACGGACGCCGTGGAGGGTGGTCAAAACCCGGACCGGGGGACACCGGCTCGAGCCGGAGCGGCCCGCGCATGTCCCCGGTGATGGCGCCGTGGACGGCCGCGGCTGGCGAGGCCGCCTCGCGCCCGCGATACCGTTGTCACCAGCACATTTCCGACGTGTGACAGCTTCGGTCCGAGTCGTGACGAAACGGTCTTCTCGGACACTCACCTTGTGGATCGGGCCCCGCTGTTGTTAGCGTCCCGGCTCGCACGGCATGGAAGTCACGCCGCGGTGTCCATCACCCGCAGGGCTCCCGCTCCCGTTCGCGGACCGTCGCCGTTGAGTTGTGCACCCGTGTGGACAACTCTGTGGACAGTTCGACGGGTCTGCACATCGTGTGAGGGGGGGTCAGCAGCGCCGATGGATCACGCCGGGGCAGCCAACGACTCCGCCGCGTCGCTGGCCCCGGTCTGGCGGGCCGTGGTCACGGAACTGGCTCCTGAACTCAGCTCGCAGCAGCGCGCCTGGCTCTCGCTGACCCAGCCGATCGGACTTCTTGGCACGACCGCCCTGCTCGCGGCGCCGTCGGACTTCGCCAAGGAAGTCATCGAACGCAAGCTGAGCAAGCCGATCACTGCGGCGCTGTCCACGCACCTGCAGGCCGAGATCAACCTGGCCGTCACCGTCGCCGCCGCACCGACCGCGGCCGCCGACGATCCACTGGACGGCGACGACCCGGACGCACCCGGCGACCAGCCGTTCGCCGACCCCGACCTCCACGCCCGCCTGGCCGAACCGTCAGGCGGCGGACCCGACGCGGCCGGCCACGGTCGCGGCCCCGGAGTGCCCCCGGCCGGGCAGCTGCTCGACGGTGACGACGATGACGTCGACGAGGAAGCCGACGCGTTGGCCACCGTCACCGAGATCTGGCCGACCTATGCCGGCCGCCGTGGTGAGGCGCCCCGGCACCCGTCGCTGACCAAGCTCAACGGCAAGTACACCTTCGACACGTTCGTCATCGGTGCGTCCAACCGCTTCGCCCACGCCGCCGCCGTCGCGGTGTCCGAGGCGCCGGCGGTGGCGTACAACCCGCTGTTCATCTGGGGTGACTCGGGGCTGGGCAAGACCCACCTGCTCCACGGCATCGGCCACTACGCCCAGCGGCTGTTCCCGGGGATGAAGGTGCGGTACGTCTCCAGCGAGGAGTTCACCAACGACTTCATCAACTCGCTGCGCGACGACCGCAAGGTGGCGTTCCAACGCCGGTACCGCGACGTCGACGTGCTGCTGGTGGACGACATCCAGTTCCTGGAGGGCAAGGAAGGCACCCAGGAGGAGTTCTTCCACACCTTCAACACGCTCTACAACGCCAACAAGCAGATCGTGATCTCGTCGGACCGTCCGCCGAAGCGGCTGGAGACCCTCGAGGACCGGATGCGCACCCGGTTCGAGTGGGGCCTGACCACCGACATCCAGCCGCCCGAACTGGAGACGCGGATCGCGATCCTGCGCAAGAAGGCCGCCCTGGACCGGATGGCCGCGCCCGACGACGTGCTGGAGTTCATCGCCAGCCGGATCGAGCGCAACATCCGTGAACTGGAGGGCGCGCTCATCCGGGTCACCGCGTTCGCCTCGTTGAACAAGCAGCCGGTCGACCTGTCGCTGGCCCAGATCGTGCTCCGCGACCTGCTCCGCGACCCGGTGTCCAACGACATCGACGCCGCCACGATCATGGCCGTCACCGCCGAGTACTTCGGCGTCACGCTCGACGAGTTGTGCGGGCCACAGAAGACCAAGGCCATCGCCGGCTCCCGGCAGATCGCCATGTACCTGTGCCGCGAGCTCACCGACCTGACCCTGCCCAAGATCGGGCAGACCTTCGGCGGCCGCGACCACACCACCGTCATGCACGCGGCGAAGAAGATCCGGGCCGAGATGGCCGAACGCCGGCAGACCTACGACCACGTCCAGGAGCTCACCGCCCGCGTGCGCGAGCGGTCCCGCCACTGATCCGGCCCTGCGTGGGGGCTGAACCCGCGCTGGACTCGCTGATTCCCCGCTGAAGCGGCCCGAGCGGCCGGGCCGACGCACGTCGGCGACCTGTCGCACCCGCATCCGGATCCGCACCACTCCCCGCGCGGCCACCGACCCGCGGCGCGGATCCCACAACCCGGCGCGTCCGCGGCGTACCTGCCGGACTCGGCGAACGCACCAGACCGTCCGATCCGTCCGGTTCCTGGAGACGCCGGGGCGGATGCCGCGCGGATCACACCCATCCCGGCACCACACCGGTGTGATTCGACCCCGGTGGGCGAGGACGCGGCCCGCCGGAGCCCGATGACCTGCGGCAAGTCCGTCGAATGGCCGCGTGATGGTCACGCTGCGTTCAGGTTCGACGGCGGATTGCCTGCGCTGCGTGTCCGACCGGCCGAGTTCTGCACACTGTGTGGACAACCCTGTGGAGAACCGCGGGGTACGACGGGGACAACTGGGGACACTCGCGAGTCACCCACATCGGGCCGGTCGGGCCGCCCTGCCGTCCCCGAGCTGTCCACGTCGGCGACACGCGACCGGGCCTGCACGGATCCCGCTCGTTCCACACCGTCCACACTGCTTACTGCTGCTACTGATCTCTCCTTGAGAGGGAGAACTACAAGCGCAGCCTGTGGGGACAACCGTCGGGCAGCAGCGGCGGACCGGCTCGCGCCCCGACTGGCACGGCCTGCCACGAAGCGCCGGGAACCCCCGCGCGGGTGGACCCCGATGCTGCGCACCCCCGTCCGGGGCCGTACCGTTGACGGCCCCGGACCCGACGCGTGGGGCTGGTCGGCCGCCGTGCCAGGAGATCCGGACGAGTCCCGGCGTCCTCCGGGTCCCCGGTGGCCCACCGCGCCGTCGCGATCCTGGTCGTTCCGTTCGCAGAAGCAGTTCCTTGAGGTGCTGGAGGCCGGCTCATGAAGTTCCGCGTCGCCCGTGACGATCTGGCCGACGCCGTCGCGTGGGTGGCCAAGTCGCTGCCCAGCCGGCCGCCGGTGCCCGTCCTGGGCGGGATCCTGCTCGAGGTGCAGGACTCGACCCTGACCGTCTCCGGGTTCGACTACGAGGTCTCCACCCGGGCCGAGGTCGCCGTCGACAGCACCAGCGACGCCGACCACGACCGCGTGCTGGTCTCGGGTCGCCTGCTGGCCGAGATCACCCGGGCCCTCCCGGCCAAGCCGGTCGACTTCTCGGTGGACGGCCCCAAGGTCACCATCGTCGGCGGGTCGGCCCGGTTCACCCTGCCGACCATGCCGGTCGAGGACTACCCGCCGCTGCCGGCATTGCCCGAGGTGGCCGGCACCGTCGACGCCGGTGCCTTCGCCGAGGCCGTGGTCCAGACCGCGGTCGCCTCCGGACGCGACGACACCCTGCCGATGCTCACCGGCATCCGGGTCGAGCTCGAGGGCGACACGCTCACCCTGGCCGCGACCGACCGGTTCCGGCTCGCCGTCCGGGAGCTGGCCTGGACCCCGGAGCGGCCGGACCTGTCGACGTCGGTACTGATCCCGGCCCGGACGCTGGCCGACGCGGCCAAGACCATCGCGGCGGGCTCCGGCAGCAGCACCGTGACGGTCTCGCTCGGTGACGGCCTGCTCGGCCTGCAGGCCGGGTCGCGGCGCACCACCGTCCGATTGCTCGACGTCGAGTTCGTCAAGTTCCGGTCGCTGCTGCCGTCCGAACACAGCACCACGGTCGACCTCGAGGTCGGTGAGCTGACCAACTCGATCAAGCGCGTCGCCCTGGTCACCGATCGCGGCCACCACCTGCGGATGCACGTCACCGACGGCATGCTGACGCTGACCGCGGGGGGTGACGACGAGGGTCGCGCCGAGGAGTCGCTCCCGGTGACCGCGGACGGCGCCGAGCTGCTCATCGCGTTCAACCCGACCTACCTGCTCGACGGCCTCGGGGTGATGCGGTCGCGGTCGGTGCGGTTGGCGTTCACCACGGCGTCCCGTCCGGCGCTGGTGTTGCCGCTGGCTGAGCCGTCCGGCGGGCCGGAGGCCGGTTCGTCGGATTCGTCGGGTCCGGCGGACGAGGCACCGGCCGAGCTCGCCGATGGGTACCAGTACCTGGTGATGCCTGCTCGACTGCCGGGGTGACCCCCGACGCTGGCCGACTGGGCGTCACTGATATCTACTGTCCGTAGTCTCCGAGGGTGGGCGGCGACTGAGGTGGTCGCCGTTCGCGATCGGAGTCCAGGACACGGGTCGACCGCAGTCGGCCCGCAGCGTGTGTCACCAGTCAATTCCGGCACTGCGGTCGACGGATCGGTGCGGGCCACCGACTCGCGGACCGTCCCAGCAGAAGGGCACGCCATGCAGATCGGACTCATCGGCCTGGGCAAGATGGGCGGCAACATGGCCGAGCGGCTGCGCCGCGACGGTCACCAGGTCGTCGGCTTCGACCGCAGTCCCAGCGCTCCGCGGGACGTCGACTCGCTCCAGGGCCTGGTCGCCGCGCTGCAGGCGCCGCGTGTGGTCTGGGTGATGGTGCCGTCCGGCGAGCCCACCCGGGCCACGATCGCCGACCTCGGGGACGTGCTCGAGCCCGGCGACGTGATCATCGACGGCGGCAACTCCCGGTACACCGACGACCAGGCGCACGCCGCCGCCCTGATCGAGAAGGGCGTGAAGTTCCTCGACTGCGGTGTCTCCGGCGGCGTGTGGGGCCTGACCGAGGGCTACGCGCTCATGGTGGGCGGCGACGCCGAGACGGTCGCGCTGGCCCAACCGATCTTCGACTCGCTGAAGCCGACCGAAGGCGGGTTCGTGCACGCCGGGGCGGTGGGCGCCGGCCACTTCACCAAGATGGTCCACAACGGCATCGAGTACGGGATCATGCAGGCCTACGGCGAGGGCTACGAGCTGCTCAAGGCCGTCGACCTGGTGGAGCGTCCGGACGAGGTCATGGCCTCATGGCAGCAGGGCACGGTCATCCGGTCCTGGCTGCTGGACCTGCTGGTTCGCGCCCTGGACAGCGATCCGGGCCTGGCCAAGATCCGCGCCTACGCGCAGGACTCCGGCGAGGGCCGGTGGACCATCGAGGCCGCCATCCAGAACGCCGTCCCGCTGCCGGTGATCACCGCGGCGCTGTTCGCCCGGTTCGCCTCTCGTCAGGACGAGTCGGTGGCCATGAAGGTGGTCGCCGCGCTGCGCAACCAGTTCGGCGGGCACGCCGTCGGCCACGAGGGCAGCACCGCACCGGTCCCGGTCAGCTGACGTCTCCGGTCCGGTGGTCGCGGGCCGCCGGACCGGACGTGACCCGGCCACCTCGGGGTCGGGTGGTCGGCCGGGACTGTCCGGGGCAGAGCTGTCCGGGGCTGCGGGCAGAATCACCCCGCGTGTGGATCCGTCACCTCTCGCTGACCGACTTCCGGTCCTGGCCGGCGGCCGACCTGCCGCTCACCCCGGGGGTGACCGTCCTGGTCGGACGCAACGGCGCCGGTAAGACGAACCTGGTCGAGGCGGCCGGCTACCTGGCCACCCTGTCCTCGCACCGGGTCGCCGGGGACGCGGCGCTCATCGCTCGCGGCGCCACCACCGCGGTGGTGCGGGCCGCGGTCGTGTCCCAGGGCCGCGAGTTGCTGCTGGAGACCGAGCTCACCACCGGCCGACCGAACAAGGCGCGGATCAACCGCTCACCGCTGCGCCGACCGCGGGAACTGCTTGGCGTGCTCCGCACCGTCCTGTTCGCCCCCGAGGACCTGGCCCTGGTGCGCGGTGATCCGTCGGAGCGCCGCCGCTTCCTGGACGACCTGCTGGTGCAGCGCACCCCCCGGCTGGCCGGCGTTCGCGCCGACTACGACCGGGTGCTCAAACAGCGCAACGCCCTGCTCAAGAGCGCCGGCGGGCGGTTGCGCCGGCAGTTCGGCGGTCGGTCCGCATCCCCCGCCGACCCCGACGGCAGCACTGCTCCCGGTGAGCCCAGCACCCTCGACGTCTGGGATCAGCACCTGGCCGAGACCGGTGTCGCGCTCGTCACCGCCCGTGAGGAACTGGTCGAGCAGCTGCGGCCGCTGGTGCGGGACGCCTACCGGGAGGTCGCCGGCCCGGACGCGGTCGTCGACGTGCGCTACCGGTCGACCGTCCCCGCCGCGCTCGCGGACGCCGCACCGCCGACCCTCCCCGATGGCACCGTGGACGACCGGACGGACGACCGGGCCGACGACCGGGACCTGACCGGACGCGGCCCGCGGGTGGTGGCGATGCTGGAGGCGCTGACCCGGCGGCGGGCCGACGAACTCGACCGTGGCATCAGCCTGGTCGGCCCGCACCGGGACGAGCTGGAACTGATGCTGGCCGACGGCCCGGCCAAGGGCTTCGCCTCGCACGGCGAGTCGTGGTCCTACGCGCTGGCCCTGCGGATCGCCTCGTTCCGGCTGCTCCGCGCGGACGGCGTGGATCCGGTGCTCATCCTGGACGACGTCTTCGCCGAGCTGGACAGTCGCCGCCGCGACCGGTTGGCCGACCTGGTCGCCGACGCCGACCAGGTGCTGGTCACTGCGGCCGTCGCCGGCGACGTGCCCGCCGGCCTGCGCGGCCGGCAGATCCAGGTGCAGGACGGGACCATCACCGTGCCCGAGCAGCCCGAGCAGCCCGAGCAGCCCTGGCCGGTCGACGGGGACGAGGGAGGACGATGACCGGCATGGAACCGGACGACCCGACCCCGGCCGACACGCCCGGGAACGACACGCCGGTACGCGGGTCCGACCTGGCCCGGCAGGCGCTGGAACAGGCCCGCGAGCGGAACGCCGCCCGGCGTCGCGAGGCCGGCCGGACCCCGTTGGTGCGCCGCGGTGGCGGCCCGGCCGCACGCCGTCGCCGCCGCTGGTCCGGGCCCGGCCCGGACAGCCGGGACCCGCAACCGCTGGGCGCGACCCTGCGCACGTGGGTGGACCGGGCTGGAGTGGGGGCGGACCTGACCCGGGCGCAGATCTTCGGCCGGTGGCCGCAGCTGGTCGGGCCGGAGGTGGCCGACCACTGCGCCCCGGTCTCGCTCACCGACGGAGAACTGTTGGTGCAGGCCGAGTCCACCGCGTGGGCGACCCAGATCCGGATGCTGGCCCCGCAGCTGCTCGTCCGGATCAACGGCGAGCTCGGGGCCAACTCGGTGCGCCGGATCCGGGCCCGCGGGCCCGCCGCGCCCAGCTGGCGGTTCGGCACCCGGCACGTGCCGGGACGCGGCCCCCGGGACACCTACGGCTGACCGGTCCGGGTCCGGTCCGGTGATCGGCCGCCGTTGCGGCTGAGACCGACCGGATCCGCCCCGCGCGACCGTCCCCTCTCCCGGTCGCGTGAACATCGCGCCATGGGCCGATCAGAGCGCTCCGGAGCCCGGCTCAGCGCCCGCGCAGCGGTAGAATCGAGACAGTGCGGGCCGGAAACCGGCCTGAGAGCCTCGCTCCCGCTCGAGCGGTGGGAACGGACGTCATGCCCGGGACGATCGGCCAGCTGACCGGCCGGCCCGGGAACGGCCGTGTCCATCTCCCTGGCGGGCGCAGCAGTGCCGAGCGAAGGAGACCGGTCAGTCCGTGGCCACCAAGAAGAACGAATACGGCGCGTCCTCGATCACCGTGCTGGAGGGCCTGGAGGCGGTCCGCAAGCGCCCCGGCATGTACATCGGCTCGACCGGCCCCCGCGGGTTGCACCACCTCATCTGGGAGGTGGTCGACAACTCGGTCGACGAGGCGATGGCCGGGTTCGCCGACACGGTCGAGGTCGTCCTGCGCGCCGACGGCGGCGTCACGGTGATCGACAACGGCCGCGGCATCCCGGTGGACATGCACCCCAAGGAGAAGAAGCCGACCGTCGAGGTGGTCATGACCATCCTGCACGCGGGCGGCAAGTTCGACTCCGAGTCGTACGCGGTCTCCGGCGGTCTGCACGGCGTCGGCATCTCGGTGGTGAACGCGCTGTCGTCCCGGCTCGAGGTCGACATCAAGGTCGGCGGCAAGCTCTACCACCAGAACTACCTGCAGTCGAAGCCCGAACCGCTGCAGACCGTCGGCCCGGCCACCGGCACCGGCACCACAGTCACCTTCTGGCCCGACGCCGAGATCTTCGAGACGGTCGAGTTCACCCGGGAGACGATCACCCGGCGGTTGCAGGAGATGGCGTTCCTGAACAAGGGACTGACCATCAAGTTCCGCGACGAGCGCCGCGCGGAGGCGCCGGACGCCGCCGCCGAGGACCCGGCCGACGGCGGTGACGTGATCGCCGCGACGCTCGCCCCCGACGTGCACGACGAGCAGGCCCGCGCGCTCAAGCCGTTCGAGCAGGTCTTCCACTACCCGGGCGGCCTGGTCGACTTCGTCAAGCACCTGAACAAGTCGAAGGAGCCGGCCCACCCCACGGTCATCGGCTTCGAGTCCAAGGGCGACACCATGGAGGTGGAGGTCGCCATGCAGTGGAACCAGAGCTACGTGGAGTCGGTCCACTCGTTCGCGAACACCATCAACACCCACGAGGGCGGCACCCACGAGGAGGGCTTCCGCTCGGCGCTGACCTCCGTGGTGAACAAGTACGCCAGGGACAAGAAGCTGCTCAAGGAGAAGGACACCAACCTCGACGGCAGCGACGTCCGCGAGGGGCTCGCGGCCATCGTGTCGATCCGGCTGCGCGAGCCGCAGTTCGAGGGGCAGACCAAGGGCAAGCTCGGCAACACCGAGGCCCGGTCGTTCGTGCAGAAGGCCTGCAACGAGTGGCTGGCCGACTGGTTCGAGCGCAACCCCACCGAGGCCAAGACGATCATCAGCAAGTCCATCGCCTCGGCCCAGGCCCGCCTGGCCGCCCGCAAGGCGCGTGACCTGGTGCGTCGCAAGGGTGCACTGGACATCGGCGGCCTGCCCGGCAAGCTGGCCGACTGCCGCTCGTCCGACCCGGCCCGCTCCGAGCTGTACATCGTCGAGGGTGACTCGGCCGGCGGCAGCGCCAAGTCCGGCCGCGATTCGATGTTCCAGGCGATCCTGCCCATCCGCGGCAAGATCATCAACGTGGAGAAGGCCCGGATCGACCGGGTCCTCAAGAACACCGAGGTGCAGTCGCTCATCACCGCGCTGGGCACCGGGATCCACGACGAATTCGATCTGGCCAAACTGCGCTACCACAAGATCGTGTTGATGGCCGATGCCGACGTCGACGGTCAGCACATCCGGACGCTGTTGTTGACGTTGTTGTTCCGGTTCATGCGACCGCTGGTCGAGGCCGGCCACGTCTACCTGGCCCAGCCGCCGCTCTACAAGTTGAAGTGGACCCGCGGCGAGCCGGATTACGTGTACTCCGACCGCGAGCGCGACGCGATGCTCAAGGAAGGACAGGAACAGGGTCGAAAGATCCCGGCGGACGACGGCATCCAGCGCTACAAGGGGCTCGGCGAGATGGATGCCAAGGAACTCTGGGAGACCACGATGGACCCGGCCACCCGACTGCTGCTGCAGGTCACGCTGGACGACGCGGCCACGGCGGACGAGTTGTTCTCGATCCTGATGGGGGAGGACGTCGAAGCGCGGCGGTCCTTCATCACCCGCAACGCCAAGGACGTCCGTTTCCTCGACTTCTGACCCGGCGGCCCGCCGTCGCCCCTCTCGGTGACGGCGGGATGCGTCGGATCAACCGGTCGGGGCGGAGTGTCGCGTTGCGCAACGGAACGGGCACGTTCCGATTGCGCCGAATGACACCCGATCGCCGACCGATCCCGATCCGCCCGATCACCCATGCACAACAGCTGTCCACATGTGGATATCCACGTCACCCGTTCGTGGAGATCTGCGGGCTCCGACCATTCAACTCCGTGAGACGGAAGGCCACCTGAAGTGACAGGTCCCACCACCGGCGAACACGACCGCACCGAGCCGGTCGACATCCAGCAGGAGATGCAGCGGTCGTTCATCGACTACGCGATGAGCGTCATCGTCTCGCGGGCCCTGCCGGACGTCCGGGACGGTCTCAAGCCGGTGCACCGTCGCGTGCTGTACGGGATGTTCGAGTCGGGCTTCCGCCCGGACCGGGGCCGGGTGAAGTCCTCCCGCGTCGTCGGTGACGTCATGGGCAGTTACCACCCGCACGGCGACAGCGCCATCTACGACACCGTGGTGCGCATGGCGCAGCCGTGGTCGCTGCGGTACCCGCTCATCGACGGGCAGGGCAACTTCGGCTCGCCGGGCAACGACCCGGCGGCGGCCATGCGGTACACGGAGTGCCGGATGTCGGCGTTGGCGATGCAGATGATCGCCGGCATCAACGAGAACACCGTCGACATGACGCCGAACTACGACGGCAAGACCGAGGAACCCACGGTCCTGCCCTCGCGGATCCCGAACCTGCTGGTCAACGGCTCGTCCGGGATCGCGGTCGGTATGGCGACCAACATTCCCCCGCACAACCTGCGCGAGGTGGGGGCCGCGGTCGTCTGGGCGCTGGACCATCCGGAGGCCACGCCCGAGGAGCTGCTCGAGGCCTGCATCGAGCGGGTGAAGGGCCCGGACTTCCCGACCGGCGCCCAGATCGCCGGGGTCAGCGGCATCCAGGACGCGTACCGCACCGGCCGTGGCGCCATCCGCATGCGTGCGGTGGTCAACACCGACGAGGACGCCCGCGGCCGCACCATCCTGGTCGTCACCGAGCTGCCGTACCAGGTCAACCCGGACAACCTGGTCACCTCGATCGCCGAGCTGGTCCGGGACGGGCGGGTGGCCGGCATCGCCGACATCGCCGACGAGTCCAGCGACCGCGTCGGCATGCGCATCGTCGTCACGCTGAAGCGGGACGCGGTGGCCAAGGTCGTGCTGGCCAACCTGTTCAAGCACACCGCGCTGCAGACCAGCTTCGGCGCGAACATGCTGGCCATCGTCGACGGGGTGCCGCGCACCCTGCGGCTCGACCAGATGATCGGCCACTACGTCGATCACCAGATCGAGGTCATCGTCCGGCGCACCCAGTACCGGCTGGACGAGGCGGAGAAGCGGGCGCACATCCTGCGCGGCCTGGTCAAGGCCCTCGACGCGCTGGACGAGGTCATCGCGCTGATCCGGGCGTCGTCCAGCCCGGACGAGGCCCGCACCGGCCTGATCGGCCTGTTGGACATCGACGAGGTCCAGGCCAACGCCATCCTCGAGATGCAGCTGCGCCGACTCACCGCGCTGCAGCGCCAGCAGATCATCGACGACCTGGCCCGGATCGAGCTGGAGATCGCCGACTACCGCGACATCCTGGCCCGGCCGGAACGGCAGCGGCAGATCGTCAAGGACGAGCTCACCGAGATCGTCGAGAAGTGGGGCGACGAGCGGCGCACCGCGTTGGTGCCGTTCGAGGGCGAGGTCTCCATGGAGGACCTCATCGCCACCGAGGACGTCGTCGTCACCATCACCCGTACCGGCTACGCCAAGCGGACCAAGACCGACCTGTACCGCGCCCAGCGGCGCGGCGGCAAGGGTGTGCAGGGCGCCGCGCTCAAGCAGGACGACATCGTGGCGCACTTCTTCGTGTGCTCCACCCACGACTGGATCCTGTTCTTCACCAACAAGGGTCGCGTCTACCGGGCCAAGGCCTACGAACTGCCCGAGGCCAACCGCAACGCCCGGGGCCAGCACGTCGCCAACCTCCTGGCCTTCCAGCCGGACGAGCGGATCGCCCAGGTCATCCAGATCCGGGACTACGGCGTGGCGCCGTACCTGGTGCTGGCGACCAAGGCCGGCCTGGTCAAGAAGAGCGAGCTGACCGCCTTCGACTCCAACCGCTCCGGTGGCATCGTCGCCGTCAACCTGCGCGAGGACGACGAGCTGGTCGGCGCGGTGCTCTGCTCCGCCGAGGACGACCTGCTGCTGATCTCGGCCGAGGGGCAGTCGATCCGGTTCCACGCCACGGACGAGGCGCTGCGGCCGATGGGGCGGGCCACGTCCGGCGTGCTGGGCATGCGGTTCAACGCCGGTGACGAGCTGCTCTCGCTCGAGGTCGCCCGGGCCGATTCCTTCGTGCTGGTGGCCACCGAGCGGGGCTACGCCAAGCGCACCGACATCGAGGAGTACCCGGTCCAGGGTCGCGGCGGGAAGGGCGTGCTGACCATCCAGTACGACCGGCGCCGTGGCAAGCTGGTGGGCGCACTGATCGTCGACCTGGACACCGAGGTCTACGCGATCACCTCCGGCGGGGGCGTCATCCGGACGTCCGCCCGTGAGGTCCGCAAGGCCAAGCGCCAGACCATGGGCGTGCGGCTGATGAACCTGTCGGAAGGGGACAGCCTGGTGGCGATCGCCCGCAACGCCGACGCCGCGGCTGACGCTGCCGTCGACGCTGCCGTCGACGGTGAGACTCCCAGCGGTCCGGACGGCAGCACGGACGGCAGCACGGACGGTGGCGCGTGACGGCGGCCTCCGGCGCCAACCCGGCCCGTCCCGCGATGAGTTCGCCGACCGCCTCCACCGCGGCGACCAGTGCCACGGCCGGTCCCGCGGCGGCGGGTCCGGCCCGGGCCGGGGAGGCGCCCAGCCGTCCCGGCCCCGCCGCGGTGGGTGCCCCGCGCCGCACCCGGCGGCCGCCCCGGCTGGCCTCGCTGCAGCTCAAGCGGCTGGATCCGTGGACCGTCCTGAAGATCAGCCTGATCGTCTCGATCGTCATGTTCTTCGTGTGGATGATCGCGATCGGCATCCTGTGGCTCTCGCTGCAGGGCATGGGCGTGTGGGGCCAGATCAACGACACGTTCTCCACACTGACCAGCGCGGACGCGGTCAGCGGGTCGACCGACCTGATCACGCCGGTGCGGGTGTTCGGGGTGGCTGCGGTGGTCGGCGCGATCAACATCGTGCTGTTCACCCTGCTGGCCACGGTGGCCGCATTCGTCTACAACGCGGCGGCAGCCATGTCCGGCGGGGTCGAGCTCACCCTCAGCGAACGGGACTGATCCCGCTCAGCGCTGCTCGGCTCCGACCAGGTGGCGCGGCCTGACCACCACGACGGGGCAGGCGGCGTTGCTGACCAGGGCCTGGCTGGTCGACCCCAGTGCGAGGCCGGCCAGACCGCTCAGGCCGCGCGAGCCGACCACCAGCAGCGCCGCGGTCCCGGACCGCTCCAGCAGCACGGACGTCGGCCGGCCCGGATCGATCACCGCCTGGACCTCGACGTCCGGGTAGCGCTCGCGCCAGCCGGCCAGCTGCTCGGCGAGCGTGGTGCGCTCCTCGGCCTCGAGTTCCGACGGGTCCCGGTGCACCGCCAAGCTGGGAGTGCCCAGGGCGACGTCGGCCCGTTCCCAACAGCTGAGCGCGACCAGCCGGACGCCACGCACCGCGGCCTCCTCGAAGGCGTACCCGACCGCAGCCTCGCTGATCGCCGATCCGTCCACCCCGACGACCACCGGGCCCTCGGTGCGCCGGTGCCGTTCGTTGCCGTGGTCGCCGCGCACCACCGCGACGGGGGTGGTGCTGGCCAGCACCAGGTTCCAGGACGTCGAGCCGAGCAGCGCCCCGGCCAGCCGGCCGCGCCGGGCGCCGACGACGACCAGCAGCGCTCGGTCGGAGGCCTCACGCAGCGCCTCGGACGGGCGGCCGGCCGCCAGCCGGCACGACACCGGCACGCCGGGGAACTGCTCGGTGACCGCTCGGGCCGCATCGGCCAGCATCCGGTCGCCGTCCTCCCGCAGCGTGGCGGACAGACCGTCATCGCCGCGGTCGCCGCGGTCGCCCCGGCGGCCGAACAGCCCGAGCCTCGGCAGATCCCAGCCGTGCACCAGCAGCAGCGCGGCCGAGCGGGCCTGCGCCTGTTCGGCCGCCCAGCGGGTCGCGTGCAGGGCGGCCTCGCTGCCGTCGACGCCGGCCACCACGACGTTGGTGCGACCCGGGGTGCTCATCAGATCGGTGCGGTCCTCGGCCATGCCGCCCCCTCGGGTGCCCCCTTGATGCCGACCGCTGATCATCCCCGCCCGTGGTGTCCGGCGCGCCAGCGCCAGGTGAACGCCCGGCGGTGACGAGACGTCGATCACCCCCCGTCACAGGACGCGCGCGTCCCGACACGGCCGGGTGGCTCAGGGTCTTGCAACGTTCAACCATAGTGTGGTTAGCCTGTCCTCATTCCGTCGGGGAAAGGATCACCCACATGTCCGTCACCATGACCGGCTCGGCGTCCGCCGTCCGGGCCGATGCCGTCGTGTCACTGCCGCGAGCGGGGCGCACCGCCTTCGGTGTCGTCCGCATCCTGCTGGGCGTCGTCTACCTCTGGCCGTTCGTCGACAAGCTGTTCGGGCTGGGGCTGCAGACGCCGAGCGAGCGGGCCTGGCTCTCCGGCGGCTCGCCCACCAACGGGTACCTGTCCAACCTGGAGGGCCCGATGGCCGGCGTCTTCGGCGCGATGGCCGGCAACCCGGTCGCCGACTGGCTCTTCATGCTCGGGATCCTCGGGACCGGCGTGGCCTTCCTGGCCGGCGCCGGGCTCTGGCCGGCCGCCGTGGCGGGAACGGTGCTGATGGGGTCGATCTGGCTGACCAACCTGCCGTTGGCCACCCACCCGTTCCTGGACCAGCACCTGTTCTACGTGGTGCTCGGCTGGGCACTCGCGCTGGCGGGCGCCGGTCGGTGGCTGGGCGTGGGAACCTGGTGGGCGAGCACCGGCGCGGTCCGGCGGATGTCCTGGCTCCGCTGACCTGAGCCGCACCCCTGCGGTTGCGCAGGGTTCCGCCGCCCGGGGTGATCACCCGAACAGGGGAATGCCCCGGGCGGTGCTGCGTCCGCTGTGTCCCGGTTCTGATGGCGAAGCGTCGCCGCCCTCCACTACTGTCCACCCGGTTGACGGTGCGACCTGGACCGAGTACCGACGGTGATCGACTCGGCCGATGTGGCGTGGACAGCACGCCACCGGGACGAACTGGAGCCGAACTTCGGTTAGCCTGGCCTTTGTCAACAGACGGAGGAGGACGCGTGGACGACGAGCTCGGGCGATCGGTCGCCTCGGTGCGGCCGCCGGCGTCCGCCCCGGTCGTCCGTCCGCCGCTGTGGTGCTTCGCCGGTGGCGGCGCCCCCGCACTGTCCATGCTGCCGTTGGCGCGCGCCCTGCCGGCCGATCAGCCGGTGCACGCCTGGCAGGCGCCGGGCTACGAAGGCCGGGCGTGGCCGGACTGGTCCGTCGCCGGAGCGGCGACCCGCGCGCTGCGCACCATCCGGCGGACCACCCCGTGCGGCCCGTTCCCGCTGGTCGGGCACTCCTTCGGGGGGCTGCTGGCGTTGGAGGTGGCGGCCCGGCTGACCGCCGCGGGTCAGGACGTCCCGTTCGTCATGCTGCTCGACACCGTCGTGCCGCCGACGCTGCCGGCAGCACCGGGTGCGCCCGCGCCCGTCGGTGACGACCGGCCGATCCCAGAGCCGATGGACGGCCCGGCCGGGGCGTCGGCCCCTGACCTGCGGTCCCGACTCGCCATGCATCTGATGGTCGCCGGCGCCGGACTCGTGGAGTACTCGCCCGGCCGACGGGACGCCGTGTTCTGGGAGCGCAGCCTGCGGATGACCAACCGGCACCGGCCGCGCCCGTGGTCCGGCCGGGTCATCCTGGTCATGGCCGGCGACAACCCGGACGATCCGCGGCGCTGGGAGACCGTGCTCACCGGCCCCTTCGAGGTGCATCGCGTCGCCGGTGGGCACAGTTCCATCATGCGACCGCCGTTCAACGCGCCGATCGCCCAGCTCCTGCTGACCGAACTGGACGCCGTGGCTCCCGGCGCCGCCGTGACCGCGTGATGAGCCCCGTGGAACTGGTTCCCGAGCCGTCCCGGACCGCTCACCGTCCGCTCCGGCGGGCGGGGGAGGCGCGGCGTGCGATGCCGGACCAGCCGGCCGGGCCGTCCACCGACCCGGCGACGGTGCTGCCGTTCACCGGTGGCGCCGGCGGAGCCACCCGGCACGACGAGGTACCCGGAACGGCGACGATCTCGGTGGTCGTCCCGGTGTACCGGGTGGAGCGGTTCGTCGGGGACTGCGTCCGGTCACTGGCTGCGCAGACCCGGCGGCCCGACCAGGTGGTCCTGGTCGACGACCGCGGCGGGGACGCGTCGATGGACGTCGCGCTGGCGGCGGCCCGGGCATGCGGCCTGCCGGTCACCGTGGTGACCTGCCCGTCCAACGGGGGCATCGGCCGGGCCCGGAACCTGGGTCTGCAGGCGGCCACCGGCGACCTGGTGCTGTTCCTGGACAGCGACGACACCCTGGTCCCGGACGCGTTGACGGAGTTGCTGGCCGCCCTGCGGCGCGAGCAGGCCGACTTCGCCAGCGGCCGGACCGTCGAGGTGCTGCCGGACGGCACCGAGCTGGACGTCATGGAACCGGCCGCCGGGGTGCCGGCGGTGTCCGGCGCCGAGTTCGCCCGCGGCCTGCTGGTCAACCGGTTCCGCGCGCACAGCGCGACCAAGCTGTTCCGCCGCAGCGCCCTGCCCGAGGACCTGTTCGACGTGGACCGGGCGTACGAGGACTTCCTGCCCAACTTCCGGCAGGCCATGGAGAGCAGCCGGGTCGCCCTCACCGACCGGGCGGTGCTGCGCTACCGCGTCAACCCGGCGTCGGTGTCCCGCTCCTTCGGCCGGCACACCGAGGACCTGTTCGCCGTGTCCCGCGACGTCCGCACCGAACTGGCCGACCGCGACCTGCTCACCCGGTGGTCCCGCGAGTGGTCCGTCTACCAGGCCGTCAACCTGGCCATCGCCGTCGGCAACACTGCCGTCCGCGCCCGGCACCTGGATCCCGCCGTGACCGGTACCGACACGGCCATCGCCGCCGCCCGAGCCCTGGTCCGACCGGCCGTGCTGCGCGCGCTGGCCGCCGACCGGCGCTGGCGCGACCTGGCCGCCTGCGTGGTGCTCAAGGTGAGCCCGCGGCTGTACTCGTCGATCCTGCGGTTCCGGTGACCCGGTGGTGAGCCGTCCGGCAGCGGTGCCCGGTCGGGTGTCGGTGGTGCTCCCGGTGCGGAACGCCCGGCCCTACATCGCGGACGCGCTGGCGTCGGTGACCGTCCAGGACCACCCCGACTGGGAGATCGTGGTCGTGGACGACGGCTCGGACGACGGGACCCCCGAGGTGGTGACCGGGCTGGCGGCGGCCGACCCGCGGATCCGCCTGGACCGGCAGCCCGGCCGCGGCATCGTCGCCGCCCTGAACCGTGGGCTCGGGTTGGCCACCGGCGAGTTCATCGCCCGGATGGACGGCGATGACCTCATGACGCCGGGCCGGTTGTCCGCCCAGGTCGCCCACCTGCGGGCGCACCCGTCCGTGGTCGCCGTGGGCACCGACTACGAGCTGTTCGGCGCCCTGGTCGGACGGGTGCGGACCCCACGCACCCCGGCCGCCGCCCGGGCCCGGTTGTTGTTCGGCCCGTGCATGTGTCACCCCGCCATGCTGCTGCGCCGGTCGACGCTCACCGAGCAGCTGATCGAGTACCGGGCCGGCTGGGACGGCGCCGAGGACTACCTGCTGGAGTCGGAACTCGCCGGCGTCGGTGAGCTGGCCAACCTGCCGACCGTCGGGCTGCGCTACCGGCGGCACCACCAGCAGGTCAGCAGCGCCGGCCGTGACCGGCAGCGCGAGCTGCACCTGCGCATCGCCCGGGCCAACCTGGCCGGCGCCGGGTGTTCGCAGGTGACCGACGAGCAGTTGGTGCGCTGGCTGTGGCCGACCGAGCAGGCGGGCACCACCGGCCTGAGCTACCTGCGCTCGGTCCCCGGTCTGCTGCGGACCGGCGCCCGCGCCGCGGGAGTGCCCGGCCTGCTCACCGCGGTCCAGTTGGTCCGGGAGAACCTGGCCACCCTGCGGGCCGCGAGTCGGGTGAGCGCTCGCCGTGACCGTCCCGCCGCCCCTGCTGCCACCACCGCCCCGTCCTGATCGCGCTGTCCGAACCTGTGTCCGAACCCCTGTCTGAATCCGTTGACCCGCAGGAACGCCTGATGACCTCTGCCCCCGACCGACCCGCCGCCGTCCTGGACGAGCTGGTCGTCCCCGGTCCGACCGCCGACCTGGCCGACCGCCTGGACGCCGTGACCGCCGCCCGGCCGGACGCGGAGGCGGTGACCTCACCGGGGGAATCCTGGACGTACGCCGAGGTCACCGCGACGGCTCGCCGCTGGGCGCGAGCCCTGCGCGGCCACCTGGCCGACGAGCCCGCGGACCGGCCGGTCGCCCTCGCCGTGGAGCCCACCGCGTCCGCCGTGGTGGCCCTGCTGGCGGTCATCCTGTCCGGCCGGCCGGTGGTGCCGGTCGACCCGATGCTGCCGGTCGAACGTGCCGCGCTGATCCGGGAGCTGAGCGGCGGCGTCCCGATGGACGTGGCCGAAGTCCGGCAGCTGGGCGAGACGGACGGGGCGCCGGAGGCCGATCTGCCGACCGCCGGGATCGACGACCCGGCCGTCATCTTCTTCACCTCCGGCTCGACCGGGCGGCCCAAGGGTCTGGTCCACTCGCACGGCGCCTGGCTGAACCAGGCGTACGAGACTCGGCTCGCCCTGGACCTGACCCCCGACGACCGGTTGTCGCTGATCCTGCCGGTCAGCTTCGGCGCCGGGCTGGACGTGCTGTTCATGGGTCTGCTGAACGGCGCCACCGTGTGCGTGTACGACCCGCGGGTGCTCGGTGTCGGCGGCCTGCACGCCTGGCTGCAGGAACAGCGGGTCACCACCGTGCACGGCACCCCGGCGTTGCTGCGCGCGGTGCTCGACCACCTGCCCGACGGTGCCCCGATGAAAGGGGTCCGGCTGGTCACCAGTTGTGGAGAGGCGATCCACTCCAGCCAGGTCGAGGCCATCCGCGCGCGGCTCGACCCGGGCGGCCGGTTCACCGGGGTGTCCGGGGCGTCCGAGATCGGCAACCTCGCCTTCCACCGCCTCGATCCGGACCGGCCGGTGCCGGTCGGGCTGTTGCCGGTCGGCCGACCGGCGGCCAACAAGACGATCGAGGTCGTCGACGAGGCCGGCGTCCCGGTGGTGGTCGGCGCGACCGGCGAGGTGGCCATCACCTCCCGGTTCCTGGCCCGCGGCTACTTCGGTGACCCGGAGCAGACCGCGGCCCGGTTCGTCCGGCATCCCGACGGCACCACCACCTACCGCGGGGGCGACCTGGGGCGCTGGGACGCCGACGGGGTGCTGCACCTGCTGGGCCGGGCCGATGCCGCGGTCAAGGTTGGCGGGTACCTGGTCGAACCGGCCGAGGTCGAGGCCGCACTGCTGGCCTTCCCGGAGATCCGGGAGGCGGTGGTGTCGGCCGTCCGCCCGACCGACGCGGTCGACGGCGCCCGCACCCGGTTGCTGGCCCACGTGGTGCCGGTCGAGACCAACCAGCCGGTGACGCCCGCCTCGGTGCGTCGGGCACTGCGTGATCGGCTCCCCAGCTGGATGGTCCCGGCCGAGGTGGTGATGGTGCCGGCGCTGCCCCGCAACGAACGCGGCAAGATCGACCGGCGCGCGCTGCCGACGCCGCCCGCGCCGGCCGCCGTCGACCCGGCGCCGGGCACGGAGACGGTGATCGCCGCGGTGTGGGCGCAGGTGCTGGGCCTGGACCGGGTCGGTGCCACCGACGACTTCTGGGCCCTCGGCGGCGACTCGCTGGCCGTCGAGGAGATGCTGGCCGGGGTCGGCACCGCCACCGGGGTGGGCATCACCACGGCCGACGCCGCCGCCACGGCCACGGTCCGGGAACTCGCGGCGCTCGTCGACACCCGGGCCGGGGCCGCCGCCCGGGTCCGGACGGACGTCGCCGGCCGGCTCGGTCGCGTCGCCCAGGCCGCCCGGGCGCCGCGCCGCCCCCGCCGGGGGGCGCCCTCCCCCCAGCCCCCCACCC
>NZ_JAERWK010000022.1 GCF_016918035.1 Nakamurella leprariae
GCCGGCGGGCCGCGGCGGCCGGCACGGGGCGGCCCCCCCGGCCCGCCCGGGCGACGCGACGCCCGAGCCGGGTGGCGACGTCCGACCTGCCACCCACCGCCGTCCGGCTCCGGGCGACCCCGCCGGGCGGTCCCACCGTGTTCGCCTTCGCCGGGGGCGGCACCTCCGCGCTGTCGCTGCTGCCCATCGCGCAGCGGTTGCCGGCCACGGCCGGGGTCATCGGCTTCCACGCCAGCGGCTACACCGATCGGGCGGTGCCCGACTGGTCGTTGCGCCGGGTGGTCGACCGGCACCTCGAGGTGCTCCGCGCCCAGCAGCGGCACGGCCCGTACCTCCTGATCGGCCACTCGTACGGCGGCCTGCTCGCGCTGGAGACGGCCCGGCGGCTGGCCGACGCGGGAGAGTCCGTGCCGGCGGTGGTCCTGCTGGACACCAATCTGCCGCCCGCGCTGGTGGCCCGCGGCCGCCAGGCGGTGGGCAGCGAGGTGCCCGAACCGACGCCCGAACCGGCGCCCGGGGCCGCCGCGCGATGGCTGATGCACGCCCGTCTGGTCGGTGCCGGGTTGGTCCGGTACCGGCCCGAGGTGCGTGACGCGGTCTTCTGGGAGCAGAGCCTGCGCCTGATCAACCGGCACACCCTCACCACCTGGGGCGGCCGGACCGTGGTCATCACCGTGCCGGAGAACCCGGACGACCCGCGCTGGTGGTCACTCGTGCTCACCGGCGAGCACGAGATCGTCCGGATCCCCGGAGGCCACAACTCGATGCTGCGCGAGCCCTTCCACGAACCGGTCGTCGCGCGGATCACCGACGAGATGGTCGCCCTCTGGGGCGTTCCGGACACGCTGAGTGCCGGTAGGCTCGAGCAGACGCCCGGATCCGGCCAGGAGTTCCCCCCGCTCGGGTGATCTGCCCGACATGTCCTCGCTGATGGTGACCATCGGTGCTTTAAGGTCAGCCTCACCTAATCTTCATCGGGCGGCAGTGGCCGCCTTCGAGCACTCGGGACCGAACATGTCAGTTCTCCGGCGCCGGTTCACGGCTGCCCTGGCCGTGACGGCGGCCCTCACCCTCACCCTGGCCGGCTGCGGCTCATCGAGCGGCTCATCGAGCGGCTCGTCGAGCGGGTCCTCCTCGTCCGGCTCCGAGCCGGTCACCAGCGCGGCGCCCGCCACCGGCGGCTCGTCCGACGCGGCACCGTCCGGCGCGACCCAGGCGCTGTCCGTCTCGGTCATCCCGATCATCGAGGCCGCTCCGGTCTACATCGCCCAGGAGCAGGGCTTCTTCGCCGAGGAGGGCCTCGACGTCACCGTCGAGACGGCCCGGACCAGCTCGACGATCGTGCCTGCGGTGACCAGCGGCCAGTTCGACATCGGGTTCAGCAATGTGGTCACCCTGCTGCTGGCCAGCGGCCAGGGGCTGCCGGTGCAGGCGGTCGCCCCCGCCTCGGCGCCCACGGCCGGGGGTGACGTCGACTTCTGCGCCATCATCGCCCGCGACCCGGCCATCGCCACGGCCGCCGACCTGGCCGGTAAGAAGATCGGCGTGAACGCGCTCAACAACATCGCCATGGTCGTCACCAAGGCGTCCATCGCCGCCGCCGGCGGTGACCCGGACTCGGTGGAGTTCGTCGAGATCGGCTTCGGCGACCAGGCCGCGGCGATCGAGCGCGGCGACATCGACGCCGGTCTGATCGTCGATCCGTACCTGGCCACGGCGCTGGACGGTGGTGCGCACGCGGTGACGTACCCGTACCAGGACGTCGATCCGGACATGACCGTCTCGACCTACTTCGCCACCGCCGACACCCTGGCGGCCAAGCCTGACGCAGTGGCCGGGTTCGTGCGGGCACTGGCGAAGGCCGACGCGCTGGCCGAGCAGGACCCGCAGGCGGTGCTCGACGTCCTGCCCTCGTTCACCAGCATCGACCCGGCCCTGTTCGGCCAGCTGGAGCTGCCCAGCTTCCCGACCGAGATCGACGTCGACTCGGTGCGCACCATGGGCGACCTGCTCGTGCAGGACGGTCTGCTGCCGAGCGCTCCCGACCCGGATGCCGTGATCTGGTCCGGTCTGTGACTGCGTCGCCCACCGTCCGCACCGATCCGGCCGTCGATCCCGGACCGGCCGTGCCGGCCGGAGCCGGCGGCCCGGCCCGGTGGCGCTGGGCGGTGGGCGGCACCCTGGTGGTGCTGGCCCTGGCCGAACTGCTGCCGCGGACCGGTGTGCTGCCGTCGGCACACCTGCCGCCGCTCAGTGCGGTCGTCGAGGCGCTCGTCGAGCAGCTCGGCCGCCCGTCGTTCTGGACGGCGACCGGGCAGACGATGCTCGGCTGGCTGGTCGGCGGGGCGGCCGCCGTGCTGGCCGGCACCGTCGCCGGCTTCCTGCTCGGCGTCGTCCCGGCGGTGCGGCGGGCCACCGCGTCGACCCTGGACTTCCTGCGCCCGGTCCCGGCCGTCGCCCTGGTACCGGTGGCCATCCTGCTGTTCGGCACCCAGCTCGAGTCCAAGGTCCTGCTGGTGGTGTGGGCGGCGATCTGGCCGGTGCTCATGCAGGTCGTCGCGGGGCTGGCCGAGGTCGATCCGGTGGCCCGGGAGACCGCGGCCGCGCTGCACCTGTCGCCGGCCCAGCGGCTGCGTCACCTCATCGCGCCCTCGGTCCTGCCGGCCTGGTGGACCGGGTTGCGGCTGAGCGTGTCGGTGGCCCTGGTCATGACGGTGGCCGCCGAGCTGATCATCGGCAATGCGGGGCTGGGCAAGGCGGTGGCGCTGGCCCAGGACGGTGGTGTGGTCCCGCAGATGTACGCGCTCATCGCCGTCACCGGCGTGCTCGGAGTGATCGCGGACGTGCTGGTCCGGGCGGCCGAACGCCGGCTCATGCCGTGGCACGTCAGTCACCGAGCCGGGATCGGCCGGGGGGCGTCGTGGTGATCCGTGAGCTGCCGTCCGCCGCGACGGACCTCACCGAGGGTCCGGCGTCGGACGCGCCGCCGCGCACCGTCGGTCGCCGTCGGCTGCGGCGCGCGGTCGTCGGCACGGCCCTCTTCGCCGGGCTGCCGGCCGCGCTGTTCGCTCTGTGGTGGGCGCTCAGCGCCGGCAGCACCAGCTTCTTCTTCCCCCCGCTGAGCCGGATCGTCGACACCTTCGGGACCACCTGGACGCCGACCCGGATCGGTCAGGACGTGCTGCCCAGCCTGGTCCGGCTGCTCGCCGGCTTCGCCCTGGCCGGGGTGGTCGGGATCGCCCTGGGCGTGCTCATCGGGAGCGTGCCCCGGCTGGCCTGGGCCCTCGGGCCGACCCTGGCCTTCCTGCGGGCGGTCCCGCCGCCGTTGCTGGTGCCGGCCATCATGCTGGTGCTCGGCATCGGCGACGGCATGCGGATCACCGTGGTCGCGGTCGGCTGCGTGTGGCCGGTGCTGCTGAACACCGTCGACGGGGTCCGGTCCATCGACCCACTGGCCCGGGACACGGTGGCCGGCCTGCACCTGTCCGCGGTGCAGCGGCTGCGGCACCTGGTGCTGCCGGCGGCCGGGCCGCGGATCGCCGCCGGCCTGGAGCAGGCGCTGTCGCTGGCCCTGGTGATGGTGGTGATCAGCGAGATGTTCGCCGCCCGGGACGGTCTCGGCCGATCGATCCTCGTCTTCTCGCAGACCTTCGCCATCCCGGCCATGTGGTCCGGCATCCTGCTGCTCGGCGTGCTGGGCATCCTGCTGGCCTTCGGGTTCCGCGCCGTGCAGCGGTGGGCGCTGGCCTGGTGGTTCGGCGCCACGGGAGCCGTCCGGTGAGCGCGGAACCACGGCCGCCGACGGCATCCGGGCTCAGTCTGGACGGCGTCGGGCACGACTACCTGCGGGACGGCCGGCCGGTGCCCGCACTGGCCCCGGTCAGCCTGGACATCCCCGCCGGGCAGTTCGCCTGCGTCATCGGGCCGTCCGGCTCCGGCAAGACGACGCTGGTCCGGGCGATGGCGGGGCTGCTCCGGCCGAGTCGCGGCACCGTCCGGGTGGGCGGCGCTCCGGTCACCGGTCCGCCCACCGGGCTCGCCATGGTGCACCAGGAGTACGGCCGGAGCCTGTTCCCGTGGAAGACGGTGCGGGACAACGTGGATCTGGCCCTGCTGAATTCGGGCCGGGGGCAGCGCGACCGCCGCGCGGCGGTCACCGAGGCGCTGCACCTGGTGGGCCTGCCGGACGTCGAACGGGCGTACCCGTGGCAGCTCTCCGGTGGCATGCAGCAGCGGGTGGCCATCGCCCGCGCGGTGGTGGCCCAGCCGCGGATCCTGCTGATGGACGAGCCGTTCGCCGCGGTGGACGCGCAGACCCGGGCCGATCTCGAGGATCTCGTGCGGGACCTGTGGCACCGGCTGCCGCTGACGGTGGTGTTCGTGACCCACGACATCGACGAGTCCGTCTACCTGGGTCAGCGGGTGGTGGTGCTGGGCCGGCCTCCGGCCGGGGTGCGGGCCGACGTGCCGGTGCCGCTGCCGGATCGCCGGGACCAGGTGACCACCCGCGCCGCGGTGGAGTTCACCGATCTGCGGGCCGAGCTGTACGGCCAGATCGCGGCCGCGAAGCTGGGCTGAGACAGCGGATCCCCCGGAGGTCACCGGTCCGGGGGATCCGCAGGGATTGCTCGAGGCGTCAGCAGGCGCTGACGGCGGCCTCCGCCTGGTCTGCGTCGGCTCCGCGGGCGGCGTCGTAGGCGTTGATGGCGTTGACCTTCTCGGCCGAGGCCGAGCTCTCGTCGAAGGTGTGCAGCAGCCACTCCTTGACGAGCTTGCGGGCCAGCTCCAGGCCGATGACGCGCTCGCCCATGCACAGCACCTGGGCGTTGTTCGACAGCACCGACCGCTCGACCGAGAAGGCGTCGTGCGCGGTGACGGCGCGGATGCCCGGCACCTTGTTGGCGCTGATGGCGACCCCGAGACCGGTGCCGCAGATGAGCAGGCCACGGTCGGCCCTGCCCTCGCGGATGAGCCGGCCCGCGGCCACGGCCACGTGCGGGTAGTGGGTGTCCTCGTCGCCGTTCACGCCGACGTCGATGACTTCGGCGACCCGCGGGTGGGCCTGCAGATCGGCCTTGAGCCTGTCCTTGTACCGGACACCGGCATCGTCGCTGCCCACGACGATGCGGAGCTGACCTTCGCTCATCTTCCTCAGATCTCCTTGCTCATCCTGGTGCTCACGGTGGTGCTGGTGCCGGTCGAGGTGGAGGTTCAGCCGATCCGGCGGGGTTGCGCGACGTCGGTCGGGCCCGGCCTCAGCCGGGGAGCAGCGACACCTTGATCGAGGACTTGCCGTCGGCGACCAGGTCCAGGCCCTCCTGGAACCGCGAGATCGGCAGCTGGTGGGTGCAGATCTCGTCGAGCGGGAGTTTCCCGGACTCGATCATGCGGATGGCGGCCGGCCAGCAGTTCGGGCCCAGGTGGGCGCCCAGGACGTTGAGCTCCTTGTCGTCGCTGATGATGCTCCAGTCGACGGTGACGTCCGAGCCGAAGACGCTGTACTCGACGTACGTCCCGAGCTTGCGCAGCAGGTTGAGGCCCTGCTTGACGGCCGACGGGTGACCGGTGCCCTCGAGGTAGACGTCGGCGCCGTAGCCGTCGGTCATGTCCTTGATGATCTGCACCGCGTCCTGCTCGGCGATGTTGATCGTGTGGGTGGCGCCGCACTTGCGGGCCAGTTCAAGCTTGGCCGGGGCCATGTCCAGCGCGATCACCGCAGCCGGGTTCTTGGCCGCGGCACCGGCGATCATGCCCAGGCCGATCGGGCCGGCACCGGCGACCACGACGACGTCCTCGAACTTGATGTTGCCGCGTTCGACGGCGTGCAGGGCGCAGGACAGCGGCTCGGCGAACGCGGCGTGCGCCGGCGGGATGTCCTTGCTGATCTTGTGAACCCGCGCCTCCTTCGGGAACACCATGTACTCGGCCATGGCGCCGGGGGTCTTGCGCTTGAACCCGAACATGATGTGCGGCCCGCACATCCAGTACTCGCCACGCAGGCAGTACCGGCACTCGCCGCACGGCACGATCTGCTCGGCCACGACGCGGTCACCGGCCTGGACGTTCCAGCGGCCCGAGGCCTCGTCGTCGATCTCGACGATGATGCCGACGAACTCATGACCCGGGGTCACCTCGGTCTCCGTCCAGGCCGGACGGTTCTCGTCGCCCCAGAACTTGGCGGCACCGTGGTAGGCCTTGAGATCGGACGCGCAGATGCCGACCGCCTCGACCTTCACCAGCGCCTCGCCCGCGCCGGCGCGCGGCACGGCGACCGTCTCGAGCTGGTAGTTCTCCGGACCGTGCACGATCACGGCCTGCATCTCGGTGGGCAGGTCGGAGGCGGAAGCACCCGGTGCCGTTGCGATCTCAGCCATTGAGTTCTCCTTCTCGAGCAGCCGTGGCAGCTGGCTGCGGACGCTGTCAAGACAGTACGTCGCTGCGAGGCAGATGCGACTTGCGTCACACCGCCCGATGCGGTGCACTGGTCGGGTCGGACGCCGCTGCAACCAGTCGGCGGGCACGACGACCTCGGGTGCCGGTTCGATCGGGCCCCGGGCGCAGCTCGCGGGGGCGAGCCGATCGACTACGGTCCGATCTGACGAAATCCTGAAGTTCTGTCGATCCGGGATGTTCGTCTGACGCTCTCGGATCAACCAGGGCATTGAACCAGATCGGACGCGTGAGCGCATGGGATCCCCGCAGACGTGGGTCGGCACCAGCTGGAAGATGAACAAGACCCTCGCCGAGGCGCGGACCTTCGTCGACGTGGTGACCGCGTCGCCGCCGCCGGCGGGACTGCAGCCGTTCGTGCTGCCCCCGCACACCGCCCTCGCCGCGGTCAGGGACCGCCTGCCGGACAACTCGCCGTACCTGCTCGGCGCCCAGAACGCCCACTGGGGACCGGAAGGTGCTGGTACGGGTGAGATCTCGATGCGGATGGCCAAGGACGCCGGGGCCCGCCTCATCGAGATGGGGCACTCGGAACGGCGCGAGTCGTTCGGCGAGACCGACGAGACGGTGGCCCTCAAGGCCGCCGCTGCTCTCGACCACGACCTGGTGCCGCTCATCTGCGTCGGTGAGCCGCGGTCGGTGCGGGAGGCGGGCGAGGCGCCGACGTTCATCGCGGCCCAGGTCCGGGCTGCACTGTCGCGGGTGGCGGCCGAGCGGATCGGGCAGGTCATCGTGGCCTACGAACCGATCTGGGCGATCGGGACGGCGGGTCAGCCGGCCACGCCGGAGCAGATCGCACCGGTCATGGCGGTCATTGCCGAGACGGTGGACGGTCACGGCCGCGGGTCCGCGGCGCTGGCGCTGCTGTACGGCGGCGGGGTCAACGCCGACAACGCCGCAGCGATCCTCGGCGATCCGCACACCGACGGGCTGTTCGTGGGGCGGGCCGGATGGTCGCCCGAGGGGTTCCTGCGGCTGCTGGACCTGGCCGCGGCGGCGACCGGCGCCGGCAGTTCTTTCGTCACGAACTGAACAGATCCGACCGGGGCGATCCGGAGCTGTCACGGTTCGATCACGTCTGGACGTGACAGTGAAGGATTGTGCTCAGTCTGAACGGGGGATCGGTCATACCCGTTCGGGCGAATGCACTGCCCAGACGCCACGCTGAGTCCTCTCCCAGCGGGGTAGATGTGTCACGATTCGACCGTTCGGCGCTGCGGTGGCGGTCGGCCAGCGATCGACGGCCGACCAGTTCGGCCCCACGACCTGAGCGAGTTCTTGCAGTCTGTGTTGCACTGATGTCGGATTGAGCGTAATTTCTCGGCGCTGGGTTGCTGTGACCGGAGCCACACCGTGGGGTGGGCCGTCGCCGCGCTCGGACCAGCCTGCCTTCTCAAGGAGCCGTCTCGATGAAGAGCCCAAGTCGTTCGTCCGGTCGCGTGCGCAACCGCCTCATCGCGGCCGGTGCGATCGTCGTGCTGGTCGTGGCCATGCTGCTGTGCACCCGGTTCGAGACCCCGGAGTCGCTGGCGAACATCGGCCCCGAGCAGTTCAACGCCACCACCGAGGCCACGGAGCTGTTCGACCGGGCCAAGGCGGAGCTGCCGGAGGCGGCCGACCCGCTGGACGAGGTGCTGCCGGCGGCCCAGGCCAGCATCGCCGCGGCCGCCGAGCAGTTCGAGGCGGTGAGCCCGTCGGAGGGCTCGTACGACTTCGCGGTCACCGCCACCGGCACCGTGACCCCGGAGAGCACCGCCGAGTCGCTGCGACTCGAGGTCGAGGGCTTGTCCGGGGAGACCCCGGTCATCGTCCCGCTGACCACTGCCGTGAACGGCACCATCGTCCGCGACGCCATGGGTTTCCGCTTCGGCGACGCCCCCGGGCAGACCCAGTACCAGTACGTCGGCGACGAGATCAAGAAGCTGATCCAGACCGACGTGGTGGCGCCGCTGGGCGATCCGACCCAGCTGGTCGGCCAGACCGTCACCGTCACCGGCGTGCTGAACGTGACCGCCACCGGCGGTGGCGACACGGTCCCGGCGGCGAAGCCGGCGAACATCCAGCCCGTGGTCATCGAGGTGGCCGCATGAGCACGGCCGCCGACTCCGCGGCCGTCCTGGACGGCCCGGCCGACGGCGAGGTGGTCCTGCGCGCCGTCGACATCGCCAAGACCTACGGCGTCACCCGCGCACTCAAGGGCGTCAACTTCGACGTGCGTCGCGGCAAGGTGACCGTGCTGTTCGGCGAGAACGGCGCCGGCAAGTCGACGCTCATGAAGATCCTGTCCGGCGTGGAGACCCCGACCGGTGGGCACCTGGAGCTGGACGGCGAGGTCGTCGAGCTGAAGTCCACGAGTGACGCGGTGGACCGCGGCATCTCGATCATCCACCAGGAACTGAACCTGTGCGCCAACCTCAGCGTGCGGGACAACATCTTCCTGGGCCGCGAGCTGCGCAACGCCGCCGGCACGGTGGATTACGGCAAGGAGCGGGAGATCACCGCCCAGCTGATGGAACGCCTCGAGGAGCCCATCAAGCCGAGCACGCTGGTGCAGGACCTGCGGGTCGGCCAGCAGCAGATCATCGAGATCGCCCGCGCGCTGGCCGCGAATGCCCGCATCCTGATCATGGACGAGCCGACCTCGGCCCTGTCGGCCGCCGAGGTCGAGGTGCTGTTCAAGGTCATCCGCGAGCTCACCGCCCAGGGCGTGGCCATCGTCTACATCTCGCACCATCTCGAAGAGGCGATCGAGATCGCCGACTTCGCGGTCGTCTTCCGCGACGGTGACCTGGTCGCCACCGAACGGGCCGAGAACATCGACCTGCCGTGGGTGGTCCGCCAGATGGTCGGCCGGGACGCCGACTACGACTTCCGCAACGAGCCCCGCGACTACGGCGACGTCGCCCTGTCCATCGAGGGCGTGACCGTCGCCGACTCCGAGACCGCGCGCGTCGTCGTCAACGACGTCTCGCTCGAGGTGCGCGAGGGCGAGATCGTCTGCCTGTACGGGTTGATGGGCGCCGGGCGCACCGAACTGATGGAGGCCCTGGCCGGCCGGGACGAGTTCTCCCGCGGCCGGGTGCGGCTGCACGGCAACGACTTCACCCACAAGTCGGTGGCCGAGCGCATCGAGATGGGCGTCGGGCTGGTCCCCGAGGACCGGCAGCGCGACGGCCTGGTCCAGATGATGTCGGTGGGCCGCAACATGTCACTGTCCAGTCTGCCGTCGATGGTGAAGAACTTCTTCATCCAGGGCGGCAAGGAGCGCGAGCGCGTCGCCGCCCAGAGCAAGGACGTCCGGGTCAAGACGGCCGGCCCGAACGCCCCGATCACCTCCCTGTCCGGCGGCAACCAACAGAAGGTCGTCATCGGCAAGATGCTGCTGACCGACCCGAAGGTGCTGCTGCTCGACGAGCCGACGCGAGGCATCGACGTCGGCGCCAAGGGCGAGATCTTCGCCCTGCTGTTCCGTGAGGCCAAGCGAGGTCTGGCCGTGCTGTACGTGACCTCCGAAGCGGGCGAGGCACTGACCGCCTCCCACCGCATCGTCGTGATGAGCAAGGGCCGGTTCGTCCGCGAACTGGACCCTCGCACCACCACCCGGGACGAGCTCATGGCCGCCTCCGGTGAGCACGACAGCGACTACCACCACTCGAACGGAGCCGAGCAGTGACCGAGACGACGACCAAGCCCGCATCGGGCACGGGGAACCCCCCGGGTGGCTCCGCGAACGGCAACGGTCGCAGCAGCCGGTTCAACCTCAACTCGGTGCTGGTCGAGGGCCGGGCCCTCATCGCGCTCATCGTCATCGTGGCGTTCTTCGCCATCATGAGCGAGAACTACCTGACCGGCGGCAACCTCACTTCGATCATCAAGCAGGTCGCCTTCAACGCGATCATCGCGCTGGGCATGCTGCTGGTCATCCTCAACGGCGGCATCGACCTGTCGGTCGGCTCCACGGTGGGGCTCACCGGCGCCGTGGCCGGCAACCTGTTCCGCGGCCTGCACGTGCCGTTCACCGACGCCATCCTGTTCCCGCAGGTGTGGGTGATCGTGATCGTGTCGGTGCTGGTGGGCATGCTCGTCGGGTACGTGAACGGGTTGTTGATCGCCAGACTCAACCTGGCACCGTTCATCGTCACCCTCGGCATGCTCTACGTGGCCCGTGGTCTGACCCAGGTGTTCCTGAACGGCCAGAACATCACCGCGGAGCTGCGCGGTCAGGAGGAGCTGGGCAACACCGGCTTCTTCGGGGTGTTCGCCTCCAGCCCGCTGGGCATCCCGATCTCCGCCTGGGTGATGGTCGTCCTGGCGGTCATCTTCTCGATCCTGCTGACCCGCACCCCGTTCGGGCGCTGGCTGTACGCCACCGGTTCGAACACCCGCGCGGCCCAGCTGTCCGGCGTGCCGGTCAAGAAGGTCGAGACCCGCATCTACGTGCTGTCCGGCATGTGCGCGGCGCTGGTCGGCATCCTGCAGATCGCCAACATCAGCTCCTCGACCGCCGATCTCGGCCAGTTCTACGAGTTGAACGCGATCGCCGCGGTGGTCATCGGTGGCGCCGCCCTCTCCGGCGGGCGTGGCACCGTGCGCGGCACCATCATCGGTGCCCTGGTCATCGGCTTCCTGGCCAACGGTCTGGTCATCATCGGTGTCTCGCCGTTCTGGCAGCAGGTGGTCACCGGCGCCGTGATCATCCTGGCCGTGGCGGTCGACTCCATCCAGCAGATCGCGCAGCGCCGGCGGAACGCCCGTCGCGCCGTGGCGAACCTGCGTCAGAGCACCCGGTCGACGCCGCCTCCGGCGGCGGCCTGACCGGACCGTCGCGCCGCGCGGATCCGGCCCGACCACTGCGGTCGGACCGGGTCCGGGTGGCCCGGCACTCGGTGCACGTGGCTCCACGTGCACCGGCCCGGCCGCGTTCGCGCCCGGGGTGATCAGCACCGCCCCGCAGTACCGCAGTGCCTGCTCCAACGGTAGTGCGAGGGACAGCGAAGTACCCAGCAGTGCCGGCGCTCCAGTGCTGGAGCGCCCATCCAGGAAGGAATCCGATGTTCTCCAAGAAACTCTCGCGGGTCGCGATCGCGGGCATCGGCGTCGCCCTCATGGGCGTCGCGGCGTGCGGCGGCAGTGACTCCGGCAGCTCGACCAGCTCGAGCAGCAGCGCGACCGGTGGCGACACCTCCAGCGAGTCGTCGGCGGCCACCAGCTCGTCGGCCAGCAGCTCGGCCTCGACCGGCACCGGCGGCGAGGGCGGCACCATCGCCATCATCACGGTCGACCCGTCGAACCCGTACTGGAAGGCGGAGGTCGACACCGCGGTGGCCAAGGCCACCGAGCTCGGGTACACCACCACCACCTCGGCGCACAAGAACGACCCGGACGAGCAGCAGCGTCTGATGGAGACCGCCATCAATGCCAAGGTCTCGGGCATCCTGCTCGACCCGGCCGGGGCCGAGGAGAGCATCGCGATCGTGCAGCGGGCCACCGATGCCGGCATCCCGGTCGCGCTGGTCAACGCCGAGATCAACGAGACGGGCATCGCGGTCGCCCAGATCGTGTCCAACAACGCCCAGGGCGCCACCATCGGCGCCGAGGCGTGGTCGGAGGCCATGAACTACACCGGCACCTACGTCGAGCTGTTCGGCAACCCGAGCGACAACAACGCCCAGGTCCGTTCCGACGGCTACGAGGCGGTCATCTCCCAGTACCCGGACCTGCAGAAGGTCGGCGAGGAGATCGCCAACTGGGACCGCCAGGAGGGCCAGGAGAAGATGGAGGCGCTGCTGTCGGCGCACCCTGACATCACCGGCGTCATCGCGGGCAACGACGAGATGGCCCTCGGCGCCATCAACGCCATCAAGGCCGCCAACAAGATCGACCAGATCAAGGTCCTCGGCTTCGACGGCAACCAGGACGCGGTGAACGCGGTCAAGGCCGGCGAGATGGTCGCCACCGTGGTCCAGCCCATCGTGGAGGGCACCAACCTGGCCGTCGAGCAGCTGGACAGCTTCATCCGCACCGGCTCCACCGGCGCCAGCGAGGAGAAGCAGGCCATCGACTGTGTCCTGATCACCACCGAGAACGCCGACACGGTCAACAACTTCGTCATCTCCTCCTGACCCGGCCGGACCCCCGTCGGGGGTCTGTCCGCCAGGACGTCGGAGACCGAAGGATGGCAGTACGACCGGTGCGCCGGCCGACCCCGCCGTGGGACGGCCGGCGCATCGCCGGTCGAGGCGTGAGCGCGAGCGGGAGATGGTGATGGGCAGCGAGGGGGAGAACGCCGTGAGCGCACAACCTCTGGGCTCGGTCTCCGCACTCACGCCGCGGGAGCGCAAGACCGAGACCCGCAAGCGGCTGATCGCCGAGGCGCTCATGGCCGGGGGCTCGGCCACCCCGCAGGACCTGGCCACCAAGTTCGGGGTCAGCGTGGTGACCATCCACCGCGACC
>NZ_JAERWK010000023.1 GCF_016918035.1 Nakamurella leprariae
CCTCACCGCCCCCGTCGGCGACCTGCCCACCGACCTCGCCCACACACTCCGCACCCGCGTGGCCACCCTCGCCACCCGACACCCGCTCTACCCAGACCTGAGCTGAACCCCCGCCGACCGAGATCCCGTCCCAGGGTCCTGCTCGTCGCGGTCGGCCCGGTGCGACGACGGGCCAGGCCGACATCTGAGGTGCGGCCGAGATCGGGTGGTCATCGCCTGTTCGACGGCCCGTGCTGTACTGGGACCGTGCGGATCTCGCCCGCTCGCCGCACGGCGCCGCTGCTCACCCTGCTCGCTCTCACCCTGCTGGTGCTCGCCGGCTGCACAGGCGGCTCGGAGCCGGGACCGACGAGCGCACCGACCAGCCCGTCATTCTCGCCGGTCACCTCGTCGACGGTCGCGGCGCCGGACGGTCCGCCCACCGCGGTGACCAGCTCGGGGACGTTGACCGGGACGACCACTCCGTTGACCCGGCAGTTCCTCGGCGTCCGCTACGCGCAGCCGCCGGTGGGGGAGCGGCGCTGGACGCTGCCCGAAGTGCTGCCGCCCACCTCCGAGCCGGTCGACGCCACCGCGTCCGGCGCCGCCTGCGCGCCGGACGCGCCGACCGGCCTACCACCGGGCAGCACGGTCGAGGACTGCCTGTTCCTGAACGTGACCACGCCCTTGAGCGCCGATCCGGCCACACCGGTGCCGGTGATGGTGTGGTGGCACGGCGGCGGCTTCACCGACGGATCCGGCGCCGAGTACGACGCGCAACGCCTGGCGTCCCGTGGCGACGTCATCGTCGTCACGGTCAACTACCGGTTGGGCATCTTCGGCTACCTGGGGCTGCCCGGCCTTCCCGGATCGGGGAACTTCGGGCTCGCCGACCAGATCGCCGCGACGCGGTGGGTCAAGGACAACGCGGCTGCGTTCGGCGGCGACCCGGACGACCTGACCGTGTTCGGTGAGTCGGCCGGCGGCATGTCGGCCTGCGCGTTCCTGACCTCACCCGCCGCGACCGGACTCGTCGCCAAGGTGGCCGTCTCGTCCGGGTCGTGCGCGCTGTCCTGGCCGGCGGGCACCCTGTACCCGGGCCTGCCCGCGTCCCGCCCGTACGTCGACCTGTCCACGTCGCAGGCCCTGGGCACGGGCGCGGCCGCGACGCTGGGGTGCGCCGACCCGGATCCGATCGCCTGCCTGCGGGCGCTGCCCGCCGAGACGCTGGCCGCCTCGACCGATCAGTTGTCCAACAGCGTCGCCTTCGGCACCGACCTGCTGCCGCTCGACCCGGCCGTCGCGGTGGCGCAGGGGGAGGTGGCCGAGGTGCCGGTGCTGTCCGGAGGCACCCAGGACGAGGCCCGCTCGTTCGTGGCCGCGGCGCTGACGGCCGACCCGGCGTCGGTGACCGAGCAGACCTATCCGAGCCTGTTGCGGGCAGCGTTCGGTGAGTCGGCCGCGACGGTACAGGAGCAGTACCCGCTGTCGGCCTTCGACTCACCCGGGCTGGCCTGGGCGGCGGTGATCAGCGACAGTGCTTGGGCCTGCCCGACCCTGCACGCCGATCAGCAGCTGGCCGGCGCCACCACCGTGTACGGGTTCGAGTTCGCCGACCCCCAGGCGCCGAACGTCAACGGGCTCGACGTACCGTCGGTGCCGCTGGGGGCCACGCACGCCACCGAGCTGCCGTTCCTGTTCGACCTGGGTGGCACCAGTGCACTGAGGACGCCCGAGCAGCAGCAGCTCTCGGACGCGATGATCGACGCCTGGTCGGCGTTCGCCCGGATCGGTGTGCCAGTCGCGGACGGTCTGCCGGACTGGCCGGCGATGACGGCGTCGTCCACCCACGTGATGCGGTTGGTGCAGGGCGGATCGTCGATGGTCGACGCAGCGGCCGAGCACCGCTGTGACTTCTGGGCCGGCATCACCCCGGCGGCGTGACCGGCGCCCGTCACCGGCCGGCGGCGTGACGGTCGAGGAACTGCAGCACCTCCCGCTGGTCGACTCCGGGGAACACGCCGGGCGGCATGGCGGCCAGCAGGTGTGAGTGGGCCCGGGCGCTGGGCCAGGCGAGGCCGTCCCAGCGTCCGGCGAGCTCGGCCGGCGGTTCGCTGCAGCAGCTCGGGTCGGGGCAGCGGGACCGGGCGCGGGACTGGGTGTCCCGGCCGCGCATCCACTGGGCGACGCGATAGGGCATGCCGACGCTGACCGAGAACAGACCGGCGGGGTTGGGGTCGACCAGAGCGGTGCACCAGTAGGTGCCCGAGCTGGTGTCGGTGTACTGCTGGTACGCCCGCGAGGTGTCCGGCTGGTCGAACACCGCGCGGGCGGTCCACGCCCGGCACACCCGCTGGCCCTCGATGGCGCCGGTGAGGTCGCTGGAGAAGTGGACACCGTCGTTCTCGTAGGCCTTGTGGATGATGCCGGCCGAGGAGATCCGCATGAAGTGCACCGGCATCCCGAGGTGCCGGGTGGCCAGGTTGGTGAAGCGGTGGGCGGCGGTCTCGTAGGAGACAGCGTAGGCGTCGCGCAGGTCCTCGATGGCGATGTCGCGTTCGGCCCGGGCGCGCTCGAGCATGGTCAGCGTGCCCTGTTCGGGCAACAGCACCGCGGCGGCGAAGTAGTTGATCTCAACGCGCTGCCGGAGGAACTCCGAGTAGTCCTGTGGCACCTGGTGGCCCAGGACGAAGTGGCCGAGCGCCTGCAGGGCCAGCGAGCGGGAGCCGTGCTGTCCGACCTCAGGGCGGGGTAGGTAGATGATGCGGTTGGCGAGATCGCTGACGGTGCGCGTCGACTCGGGCAGGTCGACGGCGTGCTGCAGCCGGAAGCCGAGGTGTCCGGCCAGCCGGTCGACGACGGCTCGGGTGATCGGGCCGCCCTCGTACCGGGACGCGGTGAGCAGGCCGGCCGCGAGTTGTTCGATCTCGCCGTAGTAGTTGTCCCGTCGGCGCATCTCCAGCCGAAGCTCGGCGTTGGCCCGCCGGGCCGCCTCCGGGGTGGCCACCCGGGCGGCCTGCTCGCGGGCCAGTTCCCGGTGCAGGCCGACCAGTGCCTCGAGCGCATCGGTGGGCAGTCGCGGCCCGGGCCGCACCGCGGGCACCCCCAGTGCCTCGAAAGCCGGTGCACGCTGCGCCTTCTCGAGCTCGATCTCCAGCGCGGCCCGCCGGCTGGGCGGCTCCACGGCGAGCAGCTCACCCAGCCCGGTGCCGAGCGCCGCGGCCAGCGCGGTCAGGGTGGACAACTTCGCCTCGCGCTTGCCGTTCTCCAGCAACGACAGCGCGGACGCGGACATGCCCACGGCGCCGGCCAGGTCGTCGAGCGTGCGCTGCTGCTGCCGACGCAAGTGGCGCAGCCGGCGGCCGACGGTGAGCGGGTCGGGGGCTCCGGCGGGGGTGGGCACGGTGCCCGACGGTGCGGAAGCGGGCGGACGGCGACTCTTCACACCGGACGACGGCTGCGGCATTGTTGCACGGTAGCGCAAGAACTGCAGTTCTTGAACTGCTCGATGCATTGAGGATCTTGATCCTGCACGGGACGGTGGGTGCGTTCCCGGACCGCCCATCACCGACCGAAACCCTGGATCGGTGCCGCCGAGAGGATCACCATGACCGCCACCCTGTCCCCGAAGGCCGCACCGGCCGCCGACGCCCCTGCCGCGGATGCCGCTGCGGCACTGCAGCACTCGTGGGACTCCGACCCGCGGTGGGTGGGCGTCTCGCGGACGTACTCGGCGCAGGACGTGGTGCGGTTGCGCGGCACGGTGCAGGAGGAGCACACCCTGGCGCGTCTGGGTGCGGAGCGGCTGTGGTCGGCGCTGCAGACGAAGACGTTCACCCGGGCGCTGGGGGCGTTGACCGGGAATCAGGCTGTGCAGATGGTCCGGGGTGGGTTGGAGGCGATCTACCTGTCCGGGTGGCAGGTGGCGGCGGATGCGAACCTGGCCGGGCAGACGTACCCGGATCAGAGCCTGTACCCGGCGAACTCGGTGCCGGCGGTGGTCCGCCGGATCAACAACGCGCTGCTGCGGGCGGACGAGATCGACCACGCCGCCGGTCGTCCCGACCGCCAGTGGCTGGTGCCGATCGTGGCCGACGCCGAGGCCGGGTTCGGTGGGGCGCTGAACGCGTTCGAGTTGATGAAGTCGATGATCGCCTCCGGCGCGGCCGGGGTGCACTGGGAGGACCAACTGGCGTCGGAGAAGAAGTGCGGCCACTTGGGCGGCAAGGTCCTGATCCCGACCGCGCAGCACGTGCGCACCTTGAATGCGGCCCGGCTGGCGGCGGACGTCGCCGGGGTGCCGAGCATCGTGATCGCCCGCACCGACGCGCTGGCCGCGGACCTGCTGACCAGCGACGTCGATGAGACCGACCGGCCGTTCACCACCGGGGAACGGACCAGCGAGGGGTTCTACCGGGTGCGCAACGGCATCGAGCCGGTGCTGGCCCGGGCCAAGGCGTACGCGCCGTACTCGGACCTGATCTGGGTGGAGACCGGCACGCCCGATCTGGGGCTGGCCCGGGAGTTCGCCACCGAGCTGCATCGCGAGTTCCCCGACCAGATGCTGGCCTACAACTGCTCGCCGTCGTTCAACTGGAAGGCCGCACTCTCGGACCGCGAGATCGCCGCGTTCCAGGAGGAACTCGGGGAGCTGGGCTACCGGTTCCAGTTCATCACCCTGGCCGGGTTCCACGCGCTGAACCACTCGATGTTCCACCTGGCCCAGGGCTACTCGCGGACCGGGATGAGCGCCTACGTCCAGTTGCAGGAGGCCGAGTTCGCCGACGAGGCGGCCGGTTACACCGCGGTCAAGCACCAGGCCGAGGTCGGGACCGGCTACTTCGACGCCGTGGCCACCGCCCTGAACCCCGACAGCGCGACCACGGCCCTGTCCGGCTCCACCGAGGAAGAGCAGTTCCACTGATCGCCGGTCGACCGACCCGAGCTGAGGACCCAGTCATGACGCAGACCGTCTCTTCCACTGACCCGCCCACTCCCAGCAGCACCCGCCCGATCACCCGCCCGACTGTGGTCGGCGCCTGGCACGACCGGTTCGAGGAGATCCTGACCCCGGAGGCGCTGGACTTCCTGGCCCGGCTGGACAATGCCGCGGCCGGCCGCCGCGCCGATCTGCTCGCCGCTCGGCGGGCCCGTGCCCACCGGATCCGGCACGGCGAGGATCTGGACTTCCTGCCCGGCACCGGGTCGATCCGCCGCGACCCGTCCTGGCAGGTGGCGCCGCCGGCGCCCGGCCTGACCCGGCGGCGGGTGGAGATGACCGGCCCGGTGACCCGCCGGATGACCATCAATGCGCTGAACTCGGGCGCGGACGTGTGGATGGCCGACTTCGAGGACGCCACCGCCCCGGCCTGGCAGACCGTCATCGATGGACAGCTCAACCTGCTGGACGCGATCCGCGACCGGATCGAGTTCACCGACGACAGCGGTCGCGAGTACCGCGTCGTCGAGGCGTCTCAGCGGCCGACGATCGTGGTCCGGCCCCGCGGGTGGAGGCTGTGCGAGAAGCACCTGACCATCGACGGACGGCCGATGTCGGCGTCGCTGGTCGACTTCGGCCTGTTCTTCTTCCACAACGCCCGCGAGCTGATCGCCCGCGGGGCGGGACCGTACTGCTACCTGCCCAAGCTCGAGTCGCACCTCGAGGCCCGGCTGTGGAACGACGTGTTCGTGCAGGCCCAGGCGCTGCTCGGCATCCCGCAGGGCACCATCCGGGCCACCGTCCTCATCGAGACGCTGCCGGCGGCGTTCGAGATGGACGAGATCCTGTACGAGCTGCGGGATCACAGCGCTGGGCTGAACGCGGGCCGGTGGGACTACCTGTTCAGCCGGATCAAGACCTTCGCCCAGCGCGGGCCGGAGTTCGTGCTGCCGGAGCGGGCTGAGCTGACCATGACCATCCCGACCATGCGCGCCTACACCGACCTGCTGGTGGCCACCTGCCATCGCCGCGGCGCGCACGCCATCGGCGGCATGGCCGCGTTCGTGCCGAGCAAGGCCGACCCGCAGGCAGCCGAGCGGGCGCTGACCAAGATGCGCGCGGACAAGGACCGGGAGGCCGCCGACGGCTTCGACGGCTCCTGGGCCGCCCACCCGGCCCTGGTGCCGACCTGCCGCGACGCCTTCGAGGCGGTGCTGCAGGGTCGCCCCGACCAGCGCGACCGGCAACGCGACCGGCAGGGCGACGGCGTCGCCGTCACGGCCACGGATCTCATCGGGACGCCGACGACCACGCCGCCGTGGATCACCCTCACCGGCCTGCGCACCAACGTCTCGGTGTCGCTGCGCTACCTGACCGCGTGGGTCAGCGGGCAGGGCGCGGTGGCCATCGACTCGCTCATGGAGGACGCCGCCACCGTCGAGATCTCCCGAGCCCAGGTGTGGCAGTGGCTGCATCATCGGGTCAGGCTGGCCGAGGGGCTGGTCGTCACCCGGGACCTGGTCACCGAGCTGATGGACCACGAGGTCGAGCTGCTGCACGCCCAGGCCACCGACGACCGTGACCACCGGCACGTCGACGAGGCCCGCGACGTCTTCGTCGAGACCGCGCTCGGCGAGGAGCTGCCCGCGTTCTTCACCCCGTACGCCTACGTCCGCTACCTGGTCGACCGGCCGCTGCAGCCGGCGCAGCGGCCGACCGCCGAAGACCTGCGCCGGTCCGAGGTCGTCCGCGGCCACGAGGTCCGGTCGGAGCCCTGACACACCCCGGGGCCGGACCGAGCAGCTCGGTCCGGCCCCGGGAACGAACGACGTCTCAGGCGCCGACCAGGTCCCGCTCCGCGATCGCCTTGATCGCGGCCAGCGTCTCCGGGATGCCGGTCTGCGCCCAACCCTGGCGCTCGTCGATGAGCGCCTGCCCCGTCTCCTCGCCGAACTGGTTGAGGAAGAAGTCCTTGCCGCCCGGCAGCAGCTCCCAGGATTCGGTGAGCCGAGTGCCCTCGCCCTCGGGGGCGAGCGTGTAGCCCCAACGGACGAGCTCACCGCCGACCTGCCAGGTGAATTCCCGGCCCGGCTCGGCCGCGACGACCAGCGACCGGGTCTCCCAGGTGTTGCCGTTGGCCTCGTTGCGGCCGTTGAACCAGTCGCCCACGCGCGGGCCGGCGCCCTCGTCCCACCACGCGGCCTTGCACTTGGGGCTCCACTCGCCGGTCCGCGTCACGTCGCTGACCAGCTCGTAGACGGCCTCCGGAGAGGCGTCGATGAGGATCGAATCGGAGAAGGACAACCCTGTCGTCTCGGTCATGGGTGCAGTGTGACCGACGTCGCCGGCCGGTGAACGATCGGCCCCCGCCGATCACCCCCGCCGATCACCCGGCCTCGAGCAGCTGGCCGCGATCACCCTTGCGGCGCGGCGTGGTCGGCCGGCACCCGCTCGGCCTGCACCGGCGGCGGGGGCGGGGTGCCGTCGCCGAACGGCCGGCCCCCCAGCTGCTCGCGGTGGTGGGCCGTCCACCAGTTGGCCAGGTCCGGACCCTTGGGCACGATCTGCGTCGGGTTGATGTCCGAGTGGACGATGTAGTAGTGCTGCCTGATCTGCACGAAGTCGGTGGTGTCGCCGAACCCGGGCGTCTGGAACAGGTCTCGCGCGTACGCCCACAGCACCGGCATCTCCGACAGCTTGCTGCGGTTGCACTTGAAGTGCCCGTGGTAGACGGCGTCGAACCGGGCCAGCGTGGTGAACAGGAAGACGTCGGCCTGGGTGATGGTGTCGCCGACCAGGTACCGGCGGTCACGCAGCCGGTCGGAGAGCCAGTCGAGCCGGGTGAACAGCCGGTCGTACGCGGCGTCGTACGACTCCTGCGAGCCGGCGAACCCACACCGGTAGACGCCGTTGTTGACCTCGGTGTAGTTGCGGCGCGCCACCTCGTCGATCTCCTCGCGCAGGGCCTCCGGGTACAGGTCCGGCGCGCCGTCGCGGTGGTGCGCCGTCCACTCGGTGGAGAAGTCGAGCGTCATCTGCCGGTAGTCGTTGGTCACGACCGCCCCGGTCGGCACGTCCACCATGGCGGGCACGGTGATGCCGCGCGGGTAGTCGGGGAACCGGGCGAAGTACGCGTCCTGCAGCCGCGGGATGCCGAGCACCGGGTCGACCCCGTCGGGATCCAGGTCGAAGGTCCAACTGCGCTCGTCGTGGGTCGGCCCGCACATGCCCATCGAGATCACCGACTCCAGGCCGAGCAGCCGGCGCACGATCACCGCGCGGTTGGCCCACGGGCAGGCCCGGGCCACCACCAGCCGGTACCGGTCGGCCTCCACCGGGTACTCGTCCTGGCCGGCCCCGGTCGCGGTGATCCGGGTGGTGATGTAGTCGGTGTCGCGGGTGAACTCGCTCCCGGCGGTGACGTACGAACCCTGCTTGGCATCGGTCCCGGTGTCCGTCATGGCTCCAGCCTGCCATCGCACACCGCCGTGCTGCCCCGCCTCATCCGACCGAGGGCTGGTTGGGGGAGCCGTCGGACCCGGTCACCGGCGTGCCGTCGCCGGACTCCTGCCGCTTGAAGAACGACAGTTCGCCGTTGGCCTCCAGCACGGCCAACCGGATGTCGCTGAACCGTTCGAAACCCTGCTGGCGGGCGGCGGCCATCAGGTCGTCGATCGACATGCGTTCGGCGCGCAGCACATCCATCTGCGGTTCGCCCCGTTCCACCACGACGACGGCGACCCCGGTGGTCACCGCCCGAGCGCGCGGCCAGCGCGAGTCGGCCCAGGACAGGGCCAGCGTCAGCACCGCGAACACCGAGACGGCGAGCAGGCCACCGGTGAGCGACGAGTCCTGCTGGGTCACGGCCTGCTGGACCATGTCGCCCATCACGATGAACAGGATGAGCTGGAAGCTGCTCAACTCACCCAGGGTCGAGCGGCCGACGATCCTGGTGACCAGCCACAGGAACAGGAACATGACGGCGGCGCGGTAGACGATCTCCACGGCAACGGCTCCTCGGGGCAGGCAGCATCGGGGCAGGCGGCGACATCAGGGCGGCGACATCAGGGCGGCGACATCAGGGCAGCGACATCAGGGCAGCAGCGTGGTGGTGAACCCGACGGAGACGATCTCCTCGTCGTCCACCTCGAGCCCGACGCGGGCGTCGATGCCGATCTGACTGCTCGGCTGGATGTAGGCGTCGTAGTCCGCCCGGAACACGTCGCCTTCGGGGGCCGTGTCGAACTCGAGCGCCACCCGGTCACCGTCCCCGGTGGTCGCCGAGGGTTCCGGGTTCCAGCCCTGGGTCTCGAACAGGTCGAGGAAGGCGCGGTCGACGGTGAGCGTGAGTGGACGCTCGGCGAGCGGCTCCGGCGCGGTGACCCGGATGGACACCGGGACGTCCAGTCCGGCGCGGGCCACCCGTGGGTACGTCAGCTCGAGCGTCCAGCCGTCGGCGGTGGCCCGCACGGTCCCGGCCCGCACTCCCAGCCATCCCGTCGCGCCCGCCACGACGATCGCGAGCAGCGCCACGGCGCCGAACCGGCGCAACCAGCGGGCGTACGCGGGCTTGCGCTGTCGGCGGACCGTCGACAGGGTCGAATCGTCGTCGTCCGTGAGCGCATGGCGCGGGTGGAACCGTTTCGCGGCGTCCGGCATCGCTCGTTCCTACCACCGGACAGCGGGTCGGATTCACACCGATGGCGCCGCGGTCACCGCTCGGGTCGGCACGGCGATCCGGGCGCTCAACCCGGCCAGGCTCAACGCGCCGGCCACGGCCAGCACGAAGCCCACGGTGGCGATCCCGCCGAACCCCTCGCGCACCCGGTCGCCCAGGAACGACAGGCCGATGGCCGACGGCAGCACGGTCTCGGTCGCGTAGTTCACCGCCGAGACCAGCGTCACCGAGCCGTGTTCCAACGCGGCGCCGAACGCGGTGGTGGCCAGGACCCCGTTCAGGGCGATGGCCAGGAAGGTCGGGTCGATCAGGTACAGCCACCAGGCGTGCGGCGCGTCCAGCGTCCGGGCCGCGACGGCCACCCAGGTGAAGCCCAGGCCGGCGGCCAGGGACAACGTGATGGCGCGGGGACGCCCGGCCGGCAGTCGCTTGGCCAGCGCCGCGATGCCGGCGGTGGGGATGACCGCGACGACCAGCGTCCAGCGCCAGATCTCGGCCAGCTCGATCGGCGGTTCGTCCCGGGCCGAGATGGCCAGCAGCACCAGTCCGGCCAGCATGCCGACCAGCGCGATGACCGACTGCCGCGGCAGCCGGGCGCCGAGCACCGCCGCCAGCACCGCGGTGACGCCGACGCTGCTGGCCACCCCGGCCTGCACCATGAACAACGGCAGGTACTGCATGGCCGCCGCCGCCGCGATGAACCCGGTCAGGTCGACGACCAGGCCGACCACGTACCGCGGTCGCCGGAGCAGTTGGCTGAACGGCACGGCATGACTGGGGCCACCGCGGGCGGCTGCCTTGGCGCCCTGTGACTCGAGGACCGAGCCCGCGCCACTGGCCACCGCCGCCAGCACCACCAGCAGGATCCCGATCACCATGGCGGCAGTCTCCCAGGCGGCGCGTGGGACGGGCGTGCGTCGGCTCGGCGGCTCGTCAGGTCGGCGGGTCGTCAGGCGGGGGTGGTGGGCCCCGGTGGCCGACCGCCCGCGATACTCGTCCCGCGCCGGCGTGGGTGCGGCCCGATCCAGCGGGCGGCCCGGCGGTGCGGGGCCCGGTGGACGAGCCGGCGGGCCGGTGGCGAGGGAGAGCGACGATGCGACTGGTCACGCTGCGAACGGCGGCGGGCACCCGGGCGGCCCGGCTGGACGGGAACACCGGGGACCCGGACTCCGGCACCCTGACGGTGCTGGACGGCGTGGCCGACGTGGGTTCCCTGCTGGCCCGGCCGGACTGGCGGGAGGTCGCCGCCGCGGCCGTCGGCGAGCAGATCCCGTACGCCGGAGCCGATCTCGCCCCCGTCGTGCCGCACCCGGGCAAGGTCATCTGCGCCGGGCTGAACTACCGGTCGCACATCCTGGAGATGGGGATGGAGCTGCCCGCCTTCCCGACCCTGTTCCCCAAGTTCGCCGAGTCCCTGGTCGGTGCGACGGACGACGTCCTGTTGCCGCCGGAGGATCCGCACCTCGACTGGGAGGCCGAGCTGGCCGTCGTCATCGGCACGCCGGTCCGCCGCGCCACCGAGCAGACGGCGGCCGCGGCCATCGCGGGATGGACCGTGTCGAACGACGTCTCGATGCGCGGCTGGCAGTTCCGCACCGCCCAGTGGCTGGCCGGCAAGGGCTGGGAGCGCAGCACGCCGCTCGGTCCGGCGCTGGTCACGCCGGACGAGTGGGCGCCGGGACCGACCATCCGCGCCACCGTCGCCGGGGAGCTGATGCAGGAGGCGTCCACCGACGACCTGGTCTTCTCACCCGCCGCGCTCGTCGCCTACATCTCCACCATGATCACGCTGCAGCCGGGCGACGTGGTGCTGACCGGGACCCCCGGTGGGGTCGGGTACGCCCGGACGCCCCCGCGCTGGCTGGTCGACGGCGAGGTCGTCGAGATCTCCATCGACGGGCTCGGCGTGCTGCGCAACCAGATCCGCGCCGAGCGCTGAATCGCCCTGCTGCCGGGCGCCGGATTCAGGCGCCCGGCAGGAACAGGCAGAACGGGTGCCCGGCCGGATCCAGCCAGACCCGGACGTGCTGCTGCGGCTGGAACCCGGCCAGGGTCGCACCGAGTTCGGCGGCCCGGTCACCGGCCGCGTCCAGGTCGTCCACCTCGATGTCCAGGTGGGCCATCATCGGGAGCTCGCCGGTCCCGGCCGGCCAGGTCGGCGGCCGGTAGGCCGGCTCCAGCTGGAACGACAGGCCGGCACCGCCGTCCGGGCTGCGCAACCGCGCCCACTCCGGCGCCTCCTCGATCGTCTCCCAGCCCAGCAGGCGGCGGTAGAAGTCGGTCAGCGTGGCCACGTCCGGGGTGTCGAGCACCGTGGCGGACAGGCGGAAGCTCGGGCTCATCGACACTCCTGCAGGTCGTGGTGTCGCCGGGTCCGTTCAGTCTGGACCCCGGGACCACCTCTCCCTGCAGGCAGAGGTCGATCTCGTCCCCGGTGGCCGATGCGGCGGGCGGTCCCGGCCTCGGACGATCGCATGGATCGACACGACGAAAGCCGTGGTCACCGTCCGGGCGCTGGTCAAGCGGACGGCGACCGCACCGTGGTCGACGGCGTGGACCTCGACGTCCGTCCGGGCGAGCTGGTCGGCCTGATCGGCGCGAACGGCGCCGGCACGACGACGACGGTGGAGTGCCTGCAGGGACAGCGCCGGCCCGAGCGGGACGGTGCGGCCCGTGACGGTGACGAGCTGCTCGTGGCGTTCGACCTCGCCGACCGACGCCGCTCCTTCGTGGGCTCGATGAGTGGCGGTGGACGACACCGGCTGTCGTTGGTCACCGGGCTGCTGAACGCGCCGCACCTGGTGGTGCTGGATGAACTGACCCGAGGACTGGATCTCGCCGCACGGCGGGACGTGTGGGCCGCGATCGCCGAGCTGCGCCGCACCGGCACCGCGGTGCTGCTGGTCACCCACGAGACGCGAGCCCGGGCTTCGAGGCCGCGCCGCTGCGGTCGTCTTCGCGTTCGACAACGGGGTGGTCCGGCCCGCCCGCGGTGGAGCCTGTCGGCGACCGCCGAGCGAGACCCATTCGTGACAGCCTGATGTCGATCCGAAGATCACCATCACCTGGACGGATGGTGCTGAGCCGGGGTAACATTCTGTTCCCGACACCCCGGAGGAGTGCCGATGGATCCCCTCGTCCTCACCCTGCTGGTGGTGGGCGGGATCGGTCTGCTGGTGCTCGTGGTGGCCATGGTGATCGGGGACCTGCACTTCGATGCCGACGTCGACGGGCTCGGGGTCTTCTCGCTCCCCGCCCTGGCCGCGCTCATCGGCGGGATCGGCTTCATCGGGGCGGCGGTCGCCGCGCTGGTGCCCACGGGCTGGCCGACCGGTGGTCGGCTCGCCGTGGCGTTGGGCGCCGGTGTGGTGGGGGCGGTGCCCTTGTCGTACGGCGCCATCCGGCTGACCCGCGGTCTGATGGTCATGGCCACCGACCCGACGCCCACCGAGCACGATCTCGAGGGTCGGCTGGGTGCGGTGATCACCAGGATCCCCGCCGGTGGCATCGGCGAGATCCACGTCTCGCTGCACGGCACCCGGGTCAAACTGGCCGCCCGCAGCGACCTGGCGCTGCCGGTCGGGACGCCGATCATGGTCGCCGGGGTGGTGTCGCCGACGCTCGTCGAGGTCGTCTCAACGGCCTTCGAGCCGCCCGACCGTCCCGTCGATCCGCCGCCGAACCACCGCACTGACTGATCTTCTCGCGCCGAGGGACCCGTCCCGGCGTCCCCGCGCGAGACCTGCAGACCCTGCCCGAAGCCCGGCGGACCCGGCGGTCCGTCGTCCTCGAAGGAGAGTTCCGTGTCCTTGCCGGTCCTGATCGCCCTGGGCGGCGTCGCCGTGCTCATCATCCTGCTCGTGCTGCTGATCCTGTCCCGGATCAAGGTCGCCGGGCCCAACCAGGCGTTCCTGGTCACCGGCCGCCGCGGCCGGACGTCGACCTCGTCCTCCGGCGTGACCTCCACCGACCTGTCCGGCCAGAAGGTCGTGATGGGGGCGAGCGTGTTCGTGCTCCCGGTGGTGCAGAAGCTGCACTCCATCGACCTGTCCAGCCGGCGCATCCCGGTCGGCATCCGCGGTGCGGTGTCCAAGCAGGGCATCAAGACCGACCTCGAGGGGGTGGCCATCGTCAAGGTCGGTGGCTCCGAGGCGTCGATCCGTGCTGCTGCGCAACGCTTCCTGAACCAGCAGTCCGGCATCGACGTGTTCACCTCCGAGGTGCTGGCCGGCGCGCTGCGCTCCATCGTCGGCCGCCTCACCATCGAGGAGATCATCCGAGACCGCGCCGCGTTCGCCTCCGCCGTGGCCGAGGAGGCCGAGACCTCGCTCACCGGGCAGGGTCTGATCCTGGACACCTTCCAGTTGCAGGACATCCAGGCTGAGGGCAGCTATCTGGCCGACCTCGGACGACCAGAGGCCGCGCGGGTGCTCAAGGAGGCGGCCATCGCCGAGGCCCGGGCGCAGCAGGTCGCCGAGCAGGAATCGCTGCTGGCCCGGGAGGCCATCGCGGTGTCCAACCGGCAGTTGTCGCTCAAGCAGGCCGAGATCGACGCGCAGATCGACGCGGCCAAGGCCGAGGCGGCCGCCGCCGGTCCGCTGGCCAAGGCGGCGCAGGACCAGCGGGTGCTCACCGAGCAGGAGAAGGTGGCCGAGCGCACGGCCCTGCTCAAGGAGCGGCAGTTGGACACCGAGGTGCGGCGGCCGGCCGACGCCGACCGGTACCGCATCGAGACGCAGGCCCAGGCCAACAAGAACGCGGCCATCGCCCGGGCCGAGGCCGAGCGGCAGTCCACCATCGCCGCGGCCCAGGCCGGCGCCGAGCAGGCCCGGCTGGTCGGCGAGGGCGAGCGGTCCCGCCGGTCCGCGCTGGCCGAGGCCGAGGCCATCGAGGGCGCCAAGAAGGGTGAGGCGGAGCGGATGCGCCGGCAGGCGGTCGCCGAGGCGGTCGAGCGGGAGGGCTCGGCCGAGGCCAGCGCCATCCTGGCCCGCGGTCAGGCCGAGGCCGAGGCGATGGACCTGCGGTCCAAGGCGTTCGCCACGTACGGCCAGGCCGCGGTGCTGGAGATGCTGGTCACGGTGCTGCCCCAGGTGGTGGAGGCCGCGTCGGCCCCGCTGGCCGCGGTGGACAAGATGACCGTCATCTCCTCGGACGGCGCCGCCGGCGTCGGCCTCGGCAAGACCGTCGCCGCCAACGTGGCCCAGGGGCTGCAACTGTCCAAGGACCTCACCGGCGTCGACCTGGCCGGGCTGCTGAGCCGGCTGGCCGGAGCCGACCTCATGGCCAAGGCGGCGGTGGACGGGGACGCGAAGACCACGGTGGTACCGCGCTCCAGCTGATCGGATCGACCGCCGCCCGAGGTGCAGAGCGCCCCGGGCGGCGGGACGACAATGTCGGGCGATGAGCACCACCGGCTTCGCTCGCAGTCTGATCGCCTTCAACCCGTCGCCCCGGCGATGGCCCATCGCCGTCGCGGCCGGTCTGTCGATGGCCGTGCCGGTGGCGGTCGGGGCGCTGGCCGGTCGCACCGATCTCGGCCTGCTGGCCAGCCTGGGCGCCTTCACCTCGCTGTACTTCGGGGCCGAGCCGCGGCGCCGACGACTGCGGTTGCTGCCGGTGGTCGCGCTGGCGCTGGTCGCCGTCGCGGCGCTGGGAGCGCTGGTCGCGCCGTCCCACCCGGCCACCCTGGTCGGCTTGGCCGCGGTCGCCGTGGCGTCCGCGGTGGGGACCGTGGCCACCCGGCTCGGACCGCCCGGCGCGATCATGTTCATCCTGGTGTTCGGCATCTCGGCACAACTGACCGGGCCCATCTCTTCCGGTGGCGCCGGCGTCGCCCCCGGTCCGCTGCTCGGGCTGCTGGCCGCGGGATGCGTCGCTGCGTACCTGATCAGCGCCCTGGTCATGTCGATCCCCGCGGTGCGTTGGCCCGCTGCGGCCGCCGCGTTCGCCACTCCGAGACGACGGGACCCGATCGACGCGACCGACCGGCTCAGCGTCGCCCGTCAGGTGATGGCGTCGCTGCTCGGGGTCGGGCTGGTGACGGTCATCGGCGAGCCACGCGGCTACTGGGTGGTCGGGGCGTCGGTGGCCATCCTGAGTATCGGGCACCGGCACCGCGTCACCGTGGTCCGGGCGGTCCACCGCATCACCGGCACGGTCGTCGGGGTGGGCGTCTTCGCGCTGCTGGCGCTGCTGCACCCGCAGGGCATCTGGCTGGCGTTGCTGTTCGGCGTCCTGCAGTTCGTCATCGAACTGGTCGTCATCCGGCACTCCGCGCTGGCGCTGACGTTCATCACCCCGCTGGTCCTGCTGCTGCTGTCCGCCGCCCACCCGGGCAGCGCCGGCCGCATCGCGGTCGAGCGACTGGTCGACACCGGTTGGGGTGCGCTCATCGCCGTGCTGGTGCTGGGCATCGTGCCGGCGCGGTGGTTCCGGGAGCGCACGGCGCAGCCGTGAGCGGGTACGGGGGCACTCCCGGCTGGACGGTCGGCCCGCCCGGGTCGATCATGGGGCCGCTCGATCCGCCGGACCCGCGAGGAGCTCCCATGCCGGTAGTCGCCGACGCCCCGCATCCCGACCGGCCGTGGCGTCGCCCGGGCCGGTTCGGGTACGCGCTCACCCGGATCCGCGGTGCACTGCGCCCGCCGGTGACCGTCACCGAACCCGATCCCGGCAGCCTCGTCGTGCACCGGGACGTCCCCGTCCCCACCCGGGACGGCACGGTGCTGCGGGCGAACGTCTTCCTGCCCGCTGGTCCGGGGCCGTTCCCGGTCATCCTCTGCGCGCACCCGTACGGCAAGGACACGTGGCCGACCCGGACCCGCCGGGGCCGGATGAAGGTCGACTTCCAGTACCGGATCCTGCGTCAGGCCGGCCCGGTCGCCTTCTCCGCCCTGACCACCTGGGAGTCACCCGATCCGGCCCGCTGGACCGCCCGCGGGTACGCACTGGTGAACGCCGACCTGCGCGGGGCGGGCACCTCCGAGGGCACCGGCTCGCTGCTGTCCGACCTGGAGGCCCGCGACGTGGCCGACCTGATCGACTGGGCCGGGACCCGGGACTGGAGCACCGGGTCGGTCGGCATGCTGGGCGTCTCCTACCTGGCCATCTCGCAGTGGAAGGCCGCCGGTCTGCACCCCGAGCACCTGAGGGCCATCGTGCCGTGGGAGGGCCTGACCGACGCCTACCGTGACCTCGGGCACCCGGGCGGCGTCCGCGAACGCGGGTTCATCGTGCTGTGGGGCCGGGTGCTGCGCCGGGTCCGGCTGGCCGACCGCCTCGACGAGGAGACCAAGCGGCGGCCGCTCCTGGACGAGTACTGGCGGTCGAAGGTGCCCGACCTGGCCGCGATCGAGGTACCGGCGCTGATCTGCGGCAGCTTCTCGGACAACAACCTGCACAGCCGCGGCTCCATCCGGGCGTTCGAGCAGATCAGCTCGACCGAGCGGCACCTGTGGACGCACCGCACCGGCAAGTGGTCGGCGTTCTACTCGTCCGAGGCCCAGGCCGCGCAGCTGCGCTTCCTGGACCGGCACCTCAAGGACCAGTCGGGCGCACCGTTGCCGCCGGTCCGGCTGGAGATCCGCGACCGGGGCAACCGGGTGGTCGAGATCCGGGACGAGCAGGAGTGGCCGCTGGCCCGCACGGCCTGGACGCCGCTGCACGTGACGACGACCGGGCTGACCAGCACCCCCGCCGCGCAGTCCGGCGCCGTCGACTTCGACAGCCGCACCGGTGGGTTCGGGGTGGGCTGGACGGTCCCGCAGGACACCGAGCTGACCGGGCCGATGGCGGCCCGGCTGTTCGTCTCGCTGCAGGACCCGGCGGGTGCACCGGGCGTCGGGTCGCTGGACGCCCGGCTGTTCGTCGGGGTGGAGCAGTGGCGCCGCGGCAGGTTCGTCGGCTACGAGGGCTCGTACGGCTTCGGGCACGACCGGGTCACCACCGGCTGGCAGCGCGTGTCGCTGCGGAGGCTGGACGAGGCTGCGTCCCGGCCGTTCGAGCCGATGCCGACGTTCGACCGGCCGGAACCCGTCCGCGCCGGACAGATCGTCCCGGTGGACGTGGCGCTCGGGCCGTCCGCGACGCTGTTCCGGGCCGGGGACCAGCTGCGGCTGGTCGTCGCCGGTCGCTGGCTGTCGCCGCGGAACCCGCTCACCGGTGGGCTGCCGGCCAACTACGAGACCGGTCCGCGGGTGGCCGTGACGCTGCACTGGGGACCGGAGCACCCGTCCCAGCTGCTCGTGCCGGTCATCCCGCGCTCGTCGTAGCCGCCGTCCGGTCGGTGGCAGGGGATCAGGGCGCGCGCCAGGAACGCAGCCGGGCTGCGGTCTCGGGAACGGTGCTCGCGCCGATGGTGACCGCGATGACCAGGTCGTACGCGGGGTCGTCCGGCGCGTCCAGGCTGATGCCGTTCAGGCCGAGGAAGACCACCACAGCGAGCCAGCCGAGGCGCTTGTTGCCGTCCACGAGCGCGTGGTTCCGCACGATCGATTCGAGCAGGGCGGCGGCCTTCTCGTCGATGGACGGGTACGCGTCCTGCCCGAAGACCACGGTGGTCGGGCGGTGCGCCGCCGAGTCGAGCAGGCCGTGATCGCGGACCGGCCCCACGCCGAGGTCCGCGATCAGGACGAGCAGGTCCTCGGTGGTGAGGAACTCGGTCACTGACCGAGCCGGTCCAGCAGATCTGCGTACCGGGCCCGGGCGCCGGCGGACAGCTCGCGGACTCGCGCGCTGTGCACACGGCGGGCTGCGGTCTCCATGATCGCTCGCACGGTGGCCTCCTGCTTGCTGACCTGGTCGACCTCAGCCAGCAGTGCGAGTGCCCGTTCCTGTTCGTCGGTGAGACGCAACGTCATCGCCACTCAACAACGGTATCACTGTGATACCACCCTCGGTCCGGCTGGTCGGCTCCGAGGAACCAGTGACTGCGGCCCAGGACCGTCGAGGTCAGCGCGGCTCCAGCTCCGCCAACTCGGCCAGCACCCGCCCGGTGTGCACCACACCCAGCTGCTGGGTGGCCCGGGTCACCGCGACGTACAGGTCGTTCCAGCCCCGCTGCGACGCCTGCACCATCCGGCCCGGCTCGACCACCACGACCACGTCGAACTCCAGGCCCTTGGCCTGCCGCACGCTCAGCACCGACACCTGCGGCGGCAGATCGGTGCCGGGCGCGGTGGTCGCCGCGGGCAGCGCGGTCGCCAGCGCCCGGCGTACCGGACCCACCAGGTCGTCCGGGACGAGCACGGCCAATTGCCGTTCGCCGAGCTGCTCGGCCTCGTCCGTGACCGCTCGCACCACGGCCGGCACCAGCCCGGCCGGGTCCGTGACGGCCCGGCGCCACGGCCGGACCCCGGTGGCGCGGACCGAGGTCGGCGCCTGCAGCCGCGGGTCGATCCGGCTCAGTACCCGCGCCGCGACGGCCATGATCTCCTCGGGCGTCCGGTAGTTCACCGTCAGCGGCTCCAGGTGCCAGCGGTCCCGCACGTACGGACGCAGCACCTTCTGCCAGGATGCAGCGCCGGCCGGGTCGCTGGTCTGGGCCAGGTCGCCGACCAGCGTCATCGACCGCAACGGGTTGCGCCGCATCAGCACCCGCCAGGCCATGGACGACAGCTCCTGCGCCTCGTCCACGATGACGTGCCCGAAGGTCCACTCCCGATCGCTGCCGGCGCGCTCGGCGGTCGAGGTCAGCGACACCAGCTCCTCCTGTCGCTCGGCCAGGTCGGCCGCCGAGACGATGCCGAGCATCCCGGCCAGCCCCTCGCCCTCGCCGTCGGGTGAGGTGTCCATGAGGTCGAGCACCTCCTGTGCGTACGCGGTGCGCTCGGCCCGCTCGCGGTCCTGCTGGCCACGCGCCGCGTCCGGGACGTCGCCGAGCAGTTCGGCCGCCTCGTCCAGCAACGGCACGTCGGACACCGTCCACACGGTGTCCGACAGGTGCTCGGCGACCGGCCGCTCCAGCAGGGCCCGCTGGCGGTCGGTGAAGTCGGGGGCCGCGAACCGGAGCCGGCGCGGCGAGGCGTACAGCTCGCTGAGCACCTGCTGCGGGGACAGCGCCGGCCACACCCGGGACAACGCGGCCGCCACCGCGGGGTCGGTGGCCAGCTCGCGGCGCAGCGAGTCGCGGTCGTCCTGGGTGAACACCAGCCGGTCACCGGACTCACCGCCGGCCCGGACCCGGCCCTGCTCCAGCCGTTCCACCAGTTGCCGCAGCAACTGATCCAGCACGGAGCGCAGGAACAGCCGTCTGGCCTGGTTGTGCGGCAACCGGGAGTGCCAGGCCCGCTGCTGGGCCCGCTCCAGCAGCGCGCGGTCGGCGGTCAGCGCGCCACCGGGTGCGCCGCCGAACGGCACGGTGATCGGCTCCCTGGGCATCCGCTGCCGGTCCAGGACGGCGTTGGCCAGCACGGCCGCCATCGACGTCCGGCCTTTGATCGCGGCCACGGCCGGGTCGTCCAGGGCGGTCGCCCGGACTCCGGGGAACAGCTCCCCCGGCGTGGTCAGCACCACCGCGTTCTCGCCGAGCGACGGCAGCACCTGCGAGATGTAGCGCAGGAACGTCTCGTTCGGTCCGACCACCAGCACGCCGCGGTGCATGAGCTGTTCGCGGTGGGTGTAGAGCAGGTAGGCCGCCCGGTGCAGCGCGACCACCGTCTTGCCGGTGCCCGGCCCACCCTGCACCACCATGACGCCGCGGTGGTCGGCCCGGATGATGCGGTCCTGCTCCGCCTGGATGGTCTCGACGATGTCGCCCATCCGTCCGGTGCGGGGCGCGTTCAACGCGGCCAGCAGCGGGCCGTCGGACGTCGGGTCGGCCGCGGTCACCCGGGCCAGGTCGGCCTGGTCGAGATCGGAGACGTCCAGGTACTCGTCGGCCAGGGACTCGACGACCCGCCGGCGGGTACGCAGGTGCCGACGACGCTGCACGCCCAGCGGCGCGGCCGCGGTGGCCACGTAGAACGGCCGGGCCGACGGGGCACGCCAGTCCATCAGCAGCTGCTGGTGGTCGCCGCGGTCGTCGAAGATGCCCATCCGGCCGATGTAGGCCCGGTCCCCGTCGGTGAAGTCGAGCCGGCCGAAGCAGAGCCGGTCCTCGGCCGCGGTGAGCGCGACCAGCGATGCCGCGTGGCGCGCGTAGGCGATGTCACGCTCCACTCGCCCGCCCGGGGTGTTGTCGCTGTCCCGGATGTACCGGTCGCGCAATGCCACGGTCTCGACGCGGAGCGTGTCCAGACGCTCGTACAGCCGGGCGACGTACCGCTGTTCGGTCGCCAGGTCGGTCGGGACGGCATGGCCGTTGCGGTCGGCGGGTGCGTCCCTACGGGACAGCTCGGTGGATTCGGCCGGACGCGACGCCGCCGGACCGGGCGAGCTGGCTGCCAAGTCGGTCACGATTCCCCCAGAGGCGGCGCGGGTTGCGCCGGGTTCTGCGATGAGAGCGGGCGCCGCGAACGGCGCCGCCGGTGCCGACCGGTCCGTCGTCGAGCACCGGGCCGACGGGCGGACCGGGCCTCGACCGCACCGGTCGGAGCAAGCGATCCACTCTACCCGCGCCGGGCCCCCGCCGGCCCGGTCAGGTGACGCGGACTACGGCCCTCCCAGCTCCGGACGGGGGACTGGGTACCGTGCCAACTGGTCCGCCAACTGGTCCGCCAACTGGTCCGCCAACTGGTCCGGGACGGGTCTGCCACCTGTTCGGCCGCCTGGTCCGCCTGGTCCGCGTCCGCCCGGACCGCTCGTCGATGAGGGAGTGTCCATGTCCGTCCTGCCCAGGTCCGCCGTTCCGGTCACCGGGACCGATCAGTCCGACCCGGCCGGTGATCTGCTGCACGGACCGGCCGCCGACTCGTCGGTCCGGCCCCAGGACGACCTGTTCCGCGCGGTGAACGGCACCTGGCTGCGCGAGGCGGAGATCCCCGCGGACCGCCCCGTCGACGGGGCGTTCTACCGGCTGCGGGACGAGTCCGAGGCGGCCTGCCGGGTCATCGTCGAGCGGGCTGCCCAGGAGTGCGCCGCGGTGCCGGTGCCGGAGTCCGGGATCGGCAGCCCGGCGACCGCGCTGCCGCCGACGCAGCTGATCGGGCAGCTGTACCGCTCGTTCATGGACACCGAGCGGTTGGAGGAGCTCGGCCTGCGCCCGCTGCGTGAGCAGGCGGAGGTCATCGGGGCCATCGACGACATCCCGTCCCTGGTCACCGAGATGGGCGCGCTGCGCCGGCGGGGCGTGCCCGGCGCATTCTGGCTGGAGGTCGACACCGACCCCGCCCGCCCGCAGGGCTACATCACCAACTTCTGGCAGGGCGGTCTGGGTCTGCCGGACGAGTCGTACTACCGCGAGGAGCGGTACGCCTCGGTGCGCGGGTCCTACCGGGAGCACGTGGAGCGGATGCTGGGCCTGGCCGGGCTGCCCGACCCGGCGGCCGCGGCGGGGCGGGTGTTCGACCTGGAGACGGAGATCGCTGCCGCGCACTGGGACCGGGTGCGCTCCCGGGACCAGGACCAGACCTACAACCGCCGGGACCGCGAGGACGTCGACGCACTGCTGTCGCGCGAGCTGCTCACGGCCTGGGCGATCGGCGCCGGTGTCTCGCAGCGGGTCCTCGACGAGGTCGTCGTCCGGCAGGTCAGCTACTTCGAGCAACTGGGCCGCATGCTCACCGAGGACCGCCTCGAGCAGTGGCGGGACTGGTTGACCTGGAAGGCCGTGCACGCGATGGCCCCGCTCGGCCCGGACGAGCTGGTGCAGGCCAACTTCGACTTCTACGGCCGCATCCTGTCCGGCACCCCGCAGCTGCGGGAGCGCTGGAAGCGCGGTGTCGGCCTGGTCGAGCAGTCGGTGGGCGAGGCGCTCGGCGAGCTCTACGTGGCCGAGCACTTCCCGCCCACCGCCAAGGAGCGGATGGACGTCCTGGTCGGCCACCTGCTGCAGGCCTACCGCCGGTCGATCACCGCGCTGCCGTGGATGAGCGAGGAGACCAAGGTCCGGGCGCTGGACAAGTTGGGCGCCTTCACCCCGAAGGTCGGGTACCCGGTCCGTTGGCGGGACTACACCGGCCTGGTCTTCGACCCGGACGACCTGCTGGGCAACGCCGCCCGCGCGGCGGCCTTCGAGTGGGATCGGGACCTGGCCAAGATCGGCGCCCCGGTCGACCGCGACGAGTGGTTCATGACCCCGCAGACCGTGAACGCCTACTACAACCCGGGCATGAACGAGATCGTGTTCCCGGCCGCGATCCTGCGGCCGCCGTTCTTCGACGTCGACGGGTCGGACGCGGCCAACTACGGCGCCATCGGCGCGGTGATCGGGCACGAGATCGGCCACGGCTTCGACGACCAGGGAGCCAAGTACGACGGCCGCGGCGCGCTGCACGACTGGTGGACCGCCGCCGACAAGGAGGCGTTCCAGGCGCTGACCGCCCGGCTGATCGAGCAGTACTCGGCCCTGGAACCGGCGCAGCTCCCCGGTCAGCACCTCAACGGCGCCCTCACCGTCGGCGAGAACATCGGCGACCTGGGCGGTCTCGGCATCGCGTTGCAGGCACTGACGCTGGCCGGAACCGCCGGGGGTGATCCGGCGAAGGGTGTGCAGGCCTTCTTCGCCGCCTGGGCGCGGGTGTGGCAGTCCAAGATCCGCGACGAGCAGCTGCAGCAGTACCTGGCCATCGACCCGCACTCGCCGGCTGAGTTCCGTTGCAACCAGGTGGTGCGCAACCTCGACGAGTTCCACCGGGCGTTCGAGGTGCAGCCGGGTGACGGGATGTGGCTGGATCCGCAGGAGCGCGTTCGGATCTGGTGAGCCGGTCGACGGTCAGCGGACCACGCGGTAGCCGAACCAGGGCATCGGCTCGGTCGTCACGGCGATCGGCTGCAGGTCGACCCGGGTGCCGCCGGCCAGGCGGAACAACGGCACCCCGTCGCCCAGCAGGATCGGCGCCACGGACACCCAGATCTCCTCGAGCAGCCCGGCCTGCAGGCACTGCCGGGCGACGTCGGCGCCCAGGATGTTGACGTCCCGGTCGCCGGCGGCGGTGCGGGCGGTCTCGACCGCGGTGGTCAGGTCGCCGACGTAGCGGACGTCCGGGGTGTCGGTCTTCGGGTGATGGGTCAGCACCACGCTGACCCCCGACCACTGCCCACCGAACGCTCCCTCGGCGTCGGTGCCGGCGTTGGGGTCGTCGCCGCCGAAGGTCCGGTTGCCGATGAGCAGGCTGCCGCTGCGGGCCATCAACGCGTCCGCGACCGGGTCGGGCGCACCGGTGACGAAGCGGCTGAGCCAGGACATGTCGCCGCCGACGCCGGCGATGTAGCCGTCCAGCGACATGGTCGCCGAGGAGAACAGCATGATCGGTGGTCCTTCCCCGTGCCCGGTGAGGCCCGCGACCCGGGCGTTCCCGGGGCAGACGCTGCCACTGGACAGAATGCATCGCCGCCACCGTCGGGCGAGCCGCAGGTCAGCCGGCGACCGGCACCCACCACGGGTCCGGCGACGGCGCACCCTCACTGAGATCGACCCGGGCACCCGGCCGCGGCGTCACCACGGTGATCCCGGCGCCGGCCGCGGCCAGCAGCCGCTCGATCGGCTCGCCCCAGGCGTGCAGGGCCAGGTCGAAGGTGGCCCAGTGGATGGGCAGCATGACGGCGTCCCCGCCCAGATCCAGATGGACCTTGACCGCCTCCTCCGGATCGAGGTGGATGTGCGGCCAGGACGGGCCGTACGCACCGATGGGCAGGATGGTCAGGTCGAACGGGCCGAGGCGCTGCCCGACCTCGGCGAACGCCGGGGTGTACCCGGTGTCGCCACCGAAGAACACCCGGTGCCGCGGGCCGGTGAACGTCCACGAGCTCCACAGGCTGGTGTTCCGCTTGAAGCCGCGTCCCGAGAAGTGGCGTGACTCGGTGCACGTCGCGGTGATGCCGGCGACCTCGACCGTCCCGTCCCAGTCCAGCTCGACGATCCGGTCCTCCGGTACCCGCCAGCGACGCAGGTGCTCGCCGACGCCGCGCGGCACCAGGAACGGCGCGCGCTGGGTGCGCAGCAGCGTGCGGACCGTCGGCAGGTCCAGGTGGTCGTAGTGGTCGTGCGAGATGACGATCGCGTCGACCGGCGGCAGGTCGGCCAGCGGCATGGGGACCGGGTGCATCCGGGCCGGACCGACCAGCGGTGAGGGCGACACCCGCTCGCCCCACACCGGATCGAGCAGCAGTCGCGCGCCGTCCAGCTCCAGCAGCACGCTGGCGTGCCCGAACCAGGTCGCCGCGAGATCACCGGCCTGAGCCGGTATCTCGGGCGTGGCCACCGGGATGGAGCGAGCCGGCTTGCCGCGGTCCCCGCGCTCGGCCATGGCCCGGCTCATGTCCAGCACGGTGCCCGGCTCGAGGGTCCTGGTCGGGATGGTGTTCCGGAACTGGCCGTCGGCGAACTGCGGGGCGTCGGCCGCGGCCCGGGCGATGCGCCGGGAGGACGCGCCCATGGCCAGCGGCAGCCCCCGCAGGGCCTGGCGCAGCCACACCGCGCCGACCGTGGCGCCCACCGCACCGGCGGCGGTGCCGATCACCGTGGTGGGGCGGACGGGCAGGGACCGGCGAGCGCGACCACGCCCGATGGAGATGCGAGCCATCGGTCGATGATGCCAGCGGTGATCGGTCCGGCCGTGCGCCGTTCACGGAGGGCGGAGCGCGGCACGGACCGGCGGGCCGCCCGGTGGAGTGGATATGGTCCGCCGGTGACGACGTCCTGGGGATGGCGGCCGTGCACGCTGCCCGGTGCCTGGACGGCGCTGGTGATCGGGTGTCTGTCGTTCACCCCGTCCCTGCTGCCCCGACCGGCCCTGTTCCAGGGCGTGGCCTTCGGTCTGACCGCCGCCCTCGGGTACGCGCTGGGGGTCACCGGCGCCTGGGTGTGGCGGGCGCTGGCCGAGCGGCCTGCGCGGCGGCCCACGCCCCGGTCGTGGCGGCGCCTCGTCATCGGCGGTGGGCTGCTGCTGGTCGTGTCGTACGGGCTGGGGCTGTGGTGGCAGTCCACCGTGCGCGGCCTGTTCGGGCTGCCCGGCGAGGCCGTGCTCGGTCACCTGCTGTTCCCGGTCGGGGCGGTGCTGGTGTTCGTCGGGCTGCTGGCGGCCGCCCGCGGTGTGCGGTGGGTCTTCCGTCGGCTGGCCCGGGCGCTGACCGGACGGATCGGCGGGACGGCCGCCCGCGCCGTCGGCGCGCTCGTCGCCGCCGCGATGACCGTCCTGCTGCTCAGCGGTGTGCTGTGGAACGGCATGCTGCGCCTGGCCGATCGGAGCTTCGCCGCGCTGGACGCGACCACCGGGGCGACCGCCAGTCGGCCGACCACGCCGGAACGCTCGGGTGGGCCCGGCTCCCGGGTGCCGTGGGACTCGCTGGGCATGCAGGGCCGCAACTTCGTCGGCCGGGGCCCGACGGCCGACGAGATCGCCGCGTTCACCGGCGCGAGCGCGCCGACCCCGGTGCGGGCCTACGCCGGCGTCGACTCGGCCGCGGACGTCGAGGACCGCGCCCGGCTGGCCGTCGAGGACCTGGAGCGGGCCGGTGGCTTCGACCGCGGGTACCTGCTGGTCGCCGGGACCACCGGAACGGGATGGGTGGACCCGGGGGCGCTGACCGCCTTCGAGTACGAGACGGGCGGCGATTCGGCGGCGGTGGCCATCCAGTACTCGCACCTGCCGTCCGCGCTGTCGCTGATGGCCGACCAGGACCGGGCCCGGATCGCGGGCCGGGCGCTGTTCGACGCCGTCTCCGAACGCTGGCTGGCCCGCCCGGCGGACGACCGTCCCCGGCTGTTCGTCTTCGGGGAGAGCCTGGGCTCGTTCTCCCTGGAGGCCGCCTTCAGTGGTGAGCGCGACCTGCACAACCGGACCGCCGGCGGCCTCTTCGCCGGCCCACCGAACTTCAACGTCCTGTACCGCGAGTTCACCGATCACCGTGACGCGGGCAGCCCCGAGATCAGCCCGGTGTTCCGGGACGGCCGGACCGTGCGGTTCTCCGACCTCCCCTCGGCCCCGGCCGCGCCGGCTGACCGCCCCTGGCCGGACAGCCGCGTGCTGTACCTGCTGCACCCGTCCGACCCGATCACCTGGTGGAGTCCGGAGCTGCTGTGGCGACGTCCGGACTGGCTGGCCGAGCCGCGCGGGCGGGACGTCTCGGACGCCATGGTCTGGATCCCGCTCGTCACCTTCTGGCAGGTCACCCTGGACCTGGCCGAGTTCGTCGAGACACCGGACGGCCACGGCCACACGTTCACCCGGGAGTACGTCGACGGCTGGGCACAGGTGCTGCAGCCACCCGGGTGGACCGCTGCGCGGGCCGAGCAGCTGCGGAAGCTGCTCAGCGACTGACCGGCGCCATGGAGGATCAGTCGTCGGCGGCCTCCGCGCGGGCGCTGGCGCCGCGGCGCAGCAGCAGCTGCGCGCCGGGCAGACCCTGCACGATGGTGCCCACGGCGTCGAGGTGCTCGATGAGCTCGTCCAGCTCGGGGATCAGTTCCACCAGGTTGCGGACGGCCGGCACGGACAGCTCGGTCAGCTCCGGCAACACGTCGAGGGCCCGGGCGATGGCCACGACGTGCGCCGGGGTCAGCGAGCCGGCCAGCTGCTGCACGACCGGGGTCATCGCGCGCAGGTGCGGATCGAGCGTCTGCACCAGGACGGCGGTCCGGTCGACGGCGACCGTGGCCGCCCGCACCGCGTCGCCGGCCTCGATCACCACCGTCCGGACCGACGCCACCTGGTCGTCGACGTGCCGCAGCAACGCCTCGATCCGCTCCAGGATCTCCAGCACGCGCGGCACCAGATCGAGCACCTCCCGCGGGACGGCCAGCACGGCGCCGGCGACCTTGGTCACGCCCTCGGCTGTCGCCTCGGCCGCGGACCCGACGGCGGCTGGGACGCTGGCCACCGTCGACAGCGTCCCGGAGACCAGGGCACCCGGCAGGGAGACCAGCCGGGCGAATGCGGACCCGCGGCGCCGAGGTTGGGATGCCGCCGGGGCGTCAGGACCGGTCATGGGTCAGCTCCCGGAGCGTTGTGGGGACTCGGCCGACGCCCACCTGCCGTCGGGGACGGGGTGCGGCCAGCATCCACCGGGCAACGGCCGGACGGAACGGCGGAGTTCCCGGGCCATCCCCGGAAACAGGTTGGCCGCGAGCGCATCGACCCGGCAGGCTGCCCGGTGTGCTCATCCGCCGTGAACGCCCCGACGACCACGACGAGGTCGCCGCCGTGACCGGTGCGGCGTTCGCGCTGCCGGCGGGATCCGGCCCTCCGGTCGAGGTCGCGCTGATCGGCGCGCTGCGAGCCGAGGGCTCGCTGCTGGCGGCGATGACGCTGGTCGCGGTGGATCCTTCCGACGCCGGTGCGCAGGTCATCGGCCAGGTCACCGCGTCCCGGGGGACGATCGCCGGCCGCCCGGCGGTGGGTCTGGGACCGGTCGCGGTGCGACCCGACCGGCAGCACGGCGGCGTCGGGTCCGCGCTCCTGCACGCGGTGCTGGGCGCCGCCGACGCGCTCGGCGAACCCGCGGTGGTGCTGCTCGGCGACCAGCGCTGGTACGCCCGGTTCGGATTCCGGCCGGCGTCCGCCGTCGGGGTGGTGTCGCCGGACCCGGCCTGGGGCGACCACTTCCAGGTGCGGACGCTCAGTGCCTGGACCGACGCGCTGGCCGGGCCGTTCCGGTACGCGCCGGCCTTCGACGGCCTGGAGTGATCGTCTCGGTCCGAGATCACGGGTGCCGCCGCAACTCCCGGTGGTCCTGCGTGCCTCGAGCTGCCAGTGGGCGTTCGCCGCATCGGGCAGCGCGCAGTTCATCGGCGGACGAGCGACAGCTCCCGGACGCCGTTGGACAGACCTGCAGGTTGCGACGGCGACGAGCCGTCTCAGACCGCCAGCCGGGCCGCCGGCGGCAGCGCCGCCGCGTCGCCCACCGGCCAGTGCAGCGGGTCCGGACCCAGCGCGGTCAGCTCGGCCACCTGCACCTGACCCCACGGGGACAACGGGTCGGCCGCCCCGTCGCCGCGCGGGTCGGCGGCGGCCACGAACTCGGCCCACGGCTGCCACCAGCACTCGGCCACCTCGGTCGGATCGGGCTCCGGGACCGCGACCGGCCCGGTCAGCACGCCGCGGAACACCGGGCACAGCTCGTGCTCGACGGTGCCGTCGGCCATCACCGCGCGGTACCGGAACCGGGGGAGCACCAGCTCGAGCGTGACCCCGTGGACGCCGAGTTCGGAGGCGAGCCGCCGGTGCACGGCCGCATCGATCGGCTCGCCCGGACCGGGGTGCCCGCAGCAGGTGTTGGTGCGCACCCCCGGCCAGGTCGTCTTGCCGAACGCCCGCCGGGTCACCAGCAGCCGGCCGTCGGCGTCGAACAGGTAGCAGGAGAAGGCCAGGTGCAGCGGGGTGTCCGGGCCGTGCACCCCGGACTTGTCGGCCGTCCCGACGGCCGCGCCGTCCTCGTCCAGCAGCACGACCTGTTCGACACCACTCACCGTTGGGACGCTCCTGTTCCTCGTGGTCGTTGCTGGCATGCCGTCGGCGCTGGGTGGCGGTGGCTCATCGGGCGGTCACGGGGCGCGGAGGCCGGGCAGTCCGGCGGCCCGGGCCATCGCGGCCTCCTCCTGCCGGATCCGCACCGTCAGCAGCCCGGCGTTCAGCACGGTGAACACCACGGCCGTCCACCACGCGGTGTGCACCAGGGGCAGCGCGATCCCCTCGACCACCACGGCCACGTAGTTCGGGTGCCGGAGCCAGCGGTACGGGCCGCGGGTGATGGGTGGCAGCCCGGGCACCACCACGATCCTGGTGTTCCAGCGCGGGCCGAGCGTGAGGATGCACCACCAGCGCAACGCCTGGGCGGCCACGACCAACGCCAGCATCGGCCATCCGAGCCACGGCAGGAACGGCCGGTGCAGGATCGTCACCTCGAGCAGCGCGCCCAGCAGCAGACCGGTGTGCAGCACCACCATGAACGGATAGTGGCCCTGGCCGGTCTCCACCCCGCCGCGCCGGGCCGCCCAGGCCGAGTTGCGCCGGGCCACCACGAGTTCGACGACGCGTTCACCGGCCACCGCGACCAGCAGCAGGATGTACGGGACGTACCGCGCGTGCGTGTCGATCAACGGTGCGGCCCAGCCGGTCTGGCTCACCAGCACAGCAGCACCACCTCGGCGCCGAACCCTGGCCCGAGGGCCATCATCACGCCGGGCGTGCCGGCGCGGGGACGTCGCCGGGTCAGCGTGTCCTCCAGCACGTGCAGCACCGACACCGAGGACAGGTTGCCGACGTCGGCCAGCGATCGCCAGGTCGGCTCCAACGCTGCCGGCGGCAACGCCAGCACGTCCTGGATGGCCTCGATCACCTTGGGCCCACCCGGATGGCTGACCCAGCCGGTGACCTCGTCGACGGTCAGGTCGTGCTCGTCCAGCAGCCCGCGGATGTCCGGGCCGAGGTACTGCCGGGTCAGCGCCGGGACGCCGGCGTCCAGCACCACCCGCAGGCCGTGCGTGCCCAGGTCCCAGCCCATCACGTGCTGGGTGTCCGGGTAGAGGTGGCTCCGGGTGTCCACCACCGTCGGGCCGGCGATGCCGTGCCGGTGGGCGTACTCGGCGCCCACCGCGACGACCGCGGCGGCGCCGTCCCCGAACAGCCCGCTGGCGACGAGATTCGCCATCGACCGGTCGTCCCGCTGCAGGGTCAGCGAGCACAGCTCCACCGCGACGAGGACCGCGACCTGGTCGGGATGGCCGAGGAGGTAGTCGTGCATCCGGGCCACGCCGGCGGCGCCGGCCACGCAGCCGAGCCCGAACAGCGGCATCCGCTTGAGGTCGGGCCGGAAGCCGACCCGGCCGGCGATGAGGGCGTCCAGCGACGGGACGGCCAGCCCGGTGGTGGTGGTCGACAGGACGAGGTCGACGTGCTCGGCCGGGACGCCGGCCTGGGCCAGCGCCTTGGTCACCGCCGCAGTGGCCAGCTCCGGTGCGGCCTGCAGGAACAGGCCGTTGGCGTCGGTGAAGTCGGTGAGCTCGCGGTACCGCGACAGCGGGAACGCCAGATGACGGTGCTCGACCCGGGTGTTGGCGTGCAGCCGCTGCAGCGCGGCCAGGGTGACGGGTGCGGTGCCGCCGTCGCCGTCGGGGCTGCTCGCGCCGCTGGGACCCAGCACGACCTCGGCGAACGCCCGGGTGATCTCGTCCTGCGGATAGCGGTGCTCCGGCACCACCGCGTGCACCGCGGCGAGGGTGGTCATGTCGGCCACCCTACGGCCGGGCCGGTGCCCGGTCCGGGTGCTGCCGCCCCCTCCGGTGGGTCCCCGGGCGACCCGGCTGGCCCGTGGTCGCCAGCAGGGCCTACCGTGCTGGCCATGCCGGATCCGCAGCCTCCTGCCGAGCCCACCGGCCGGCCGGGACGGCGTCGGCTGGTCCGGTTCGACGGCGCGATCGCCGGCATCGGCACCGCCTCGGGCACTCGGCTGGTGATCGGGATGTGGCCGCGCTCGCCGTTCGGGCCGGTCACCGACGTCATGGTCGAGCGGGCCGACGGGCACCGCATCCTGCTGGCCCCGACGCAGGAGCTGGCCGACTTCATCGCCGCCACCTACGCGTTCGACGAGGTCCGGGTGACGCCGGTGCGTCGCGGCCTGGAAGGTGACCGGTGGGGCGTCGTCGCGCCGGACCTGGCCGTGACCTTCCGCGTCCAGGGCCGTCCGGGGTTGGGCTGGTTGCTCAGTGCGGTGCCGCGCTCGGTGGCCCGGACCCGGGCCTGGACCACGGTGATCGACCCGGTCGCCCGGCTGACCATGCACGGGGTGCGCACCCGCGGCGAGACCTCCGGGGGACGGCGCGAGTGGTACTCGGCGCTGGACCTGCACCGCATCACCGACCTCACCGCCGAGTTCGACGGCCAGGACCTGGGTGAGCTGCGGCCGGTCGAGCCGGCCGTCCGGTTCGGGTTCGGATCCACCCCGGCCGAACCCGGGCTGACCCGGGTGCTGACGACGGTCGCCCTGTAGGACCGGTCCGCGGCCATGTCGGGAGAGCGGTCGGGGGAACCGTCGGACGAGCAGCCGGGGCAGCAGGACGGGCGGGACGGGAGAGCGCCCGGGGATCGGCAGCCGATGCGGGCCCGGGTGTCCCGGCAGGTCCGCAAGACGCTGCGCGCCCTCGGCCCGGAGGACACCCAGCCGCTGCCGCGCCTGGAGTTGCACCGGACGGAGCCGTCCCCGGAACTCGTCGCGTTGCTGCGTGCGCTGGGGCTGGCCCTGTTGAACAGCTCCGAGTCGGTGCAGGACATCGCCGGCACCCTCGAGTCGGTCGCGGCCGCGTACGACGTCGACCTGCAGGTGCTGGTGCTGCCCACCGGCATCCTGTTCCGGCTGGGCCGGCAGGAACTCGATCTGGTGTCCGCACCGGCGCGCACCCTGCGGCTGGACCAGATCGCCGCCGTCGAGGAGCTCCTGACCCAGCTGCGCACCGCCTCGATCCCGGCCCGCGACGGGCTGGAGCGGCTGCAGGCGATCCTGCGGTCGCCGCCCCGGTTCGGCGTGCTGTCCACCGTGCTCGGCCACACCGTGCTGTGCCTGGGGTTCGGGCTGGTACTGAACCCGGACGTCGCGGCGCTGCCGGCCTACCTGGTGCTGGGTGCGTTCGTCGGGGCGCTGCGGCTGCTGGCCCTGCGCTGGCCGACCCTGTCCACGGCGCTGCCGGTGGTGGCCGCGTTCCTGGTCAGCCTGTTGTCCATCGGCGTGCTCGCACCGTGGGTGGGGGACGACCCGCTGCGGCTGCTCACCCCACCGTTGGTCAGCTTCCTGCCCGGCGCCACCCTGACCCTGGCCACCATGGAACTGGCCCGCGACCAGATCGTCTCCGGGGCCAGCCGGCTGATCTGGGGCATCTCGCAGTTGCTGCTGCTGGTGTTCGGCGTGCTCATGGCGTTCACCCTGGTCAGTGCGCCCGAGCTGGACTCGGCGCGCCAGCTGGGTGCCTGGGCGCCGTGGGTGGGGGTCCTGCTGGTCGGCGTCGGCTACCGGGTGTTCTCCTCGGCGCCGCCGGGTTCCCTGCCGTTCCTGTGGATCACCCTGCTCGCCGCGTACGCCGCCCAGACCGTGGGGGCGTTCGTCCTCACCCCGAACCTGTCCGGCTTCCTGGGCGGGCTCGTCATGGTGCCGCTGACCCTGCTGCTGTCCCGGCTGCGCTGGAGCCCGCCGACGGCAGTGCTGCAACTGCCGGCGTTCTGGCTGCTCGTTCCGGGCGCGCTGGGCTTCCGCGGGGTGTCCCAGCTCGTCGGCGGGGTCGGCGCCCAGGAGCTGGTGACCGCGGCCATCTCGCTGTTCGCCATCGCGCTGGGCGTGCTGGTCGGCACCTCGCTGACCCGGGACCTGCTGGCCGTGCGCCGGAGCTGGGGCCGCGGACGCTGATGCCGGGCCTGGCGTGTCCGATCGCAGGCGCGTGTCGTCACCAAGTCGAGCAATTCGGCACCAGCCGGGAGCGGCTCAGCCGGCGGCGTTGAGCTCCGCCATGGCCTCACTGATCACCGTGGCGGTGGCGGTGCGGGCGGGCGTCAGGTACTTGCGCGGGTCGACCAGCCGTTCGTCGGCCAGGGCGGTGCGGACGGCGGCGGTGAACGAGACGTTCAGCAGGGTGCCGATGTTGATCTTGGTGATGCCGGAGCGGGCCGCGGCGCGCAGCTCGGTCCACGGCACCCCGGAGGAACCGTGCAGCACCAGTGGGACGTCGACGGCGGCGGCCAGCCGTTCGATCAGCGGGTGGTCCAGCGCGGCAGTCCGCTCGGTCATCGCGTGCGAGCTGCCGACCGCCACGGCCAGCGCGTCGACGCCGGTGTCGGCGACGAACTGGTGGGCCTCGTCGGGGTCGGTGCGGACGCCGGGGGCGTGGGCGCCGTCCTTGCCGCCGACCTCGCCCAGTTCGGCCTCGACGTACAGGCCGCGGGCCTGCGCCCAGGCCGTGGCCTCCCGGGTCGCGGCCACGTTCTCGGCGTGCGGCAGCGTCGAGGCGTCGAACATGACGGAGCTGACCCCGGCGGCGGCCGCGGCGGCCAGCAGGTCCCGCTCGGTGGCGTGGTCCAGGTGCACCGAGAGCCGGGCGTCGGACGCCTCGGCGATGAGCCGGCAGGCGGCGACGATCGGCGCCACCTGCCCGCGGTGGTAGGCCACCGCGTTCTGGCTGACCTGCAGGATCGCCGCGCCGGTGCCGCCCGTGCCGGCGGCCCAGTCGGCCACGCCGTCGGCGATCGCCTCGGCGTGCTCGAGGGTGATGACGTTGAACGCCGGGACGGCCCGACGGGCGGCGGCGGCGTCGGCGACGAGGTCGGCGGTGGGCACGAGCGGCATGGATGTCCTCAGGTCAGGTGGATGGGGATGGGGGATCGAGCGGCACCGGGTCAGGTCGGCCGCACGGCGACCGGGTCGATCCCGGCCGCGATCCGCTCGGCCAGCGCGACATCGACCGCGCCGCCCAACGGCTCGGTGACGGACGCGGCCGAGACGGCCGCCGCCCGGCGCAGGATCGCCGGCCAGTCGTCGCCGCGGGCCAGCCCGACGGCGATGGCGGCGACCGCGGCGTCGCCGGCACCGGTGGCGTTGGCCACCGTCATGACCGGCGGTCGGGCCTGCCAGGCCCCGGCGTCGGTGACGGCGAGCAGTCCGGCCGGTCCCAGCGAGGCGACCACCGTGACGGCCCCCGCCCGGCGCAGCGCCTGGGCGCCTGGCACCGGGTCGGCGGTGCCGGTCGCCGCACGCAGTTCCGGCTCGTTGGGCTTCACCACGTCCGGCCCGGCGGGGAGGCCGGCCAGCAGCGGCGGCCCGTCGGCATCCAGGATCACCGGCACGCCGGCCACCCGGGCGTTGGCCACCAGCGCCGCGTACGCGTCCCCGGGTACCCCGGGCGGCAGCGAGCCGGACAGCACGATCACGTCGGCGTCGGCGACCAGATCGGGGAACCGGTCGCGGAAGCAGGCCCACTCGGCCTCGTCGACCAGCGGACCCGCCTCGTTGAAGGCGGTCGCGGTGCCCGCGTCGTCGACGACCGTGACCGTGCGACGGGACGCCCCGGCGACCGGGACGAAGGCCGGGCGCACCCCGGGCACGGCGTCCAGCTCGGCGACGATCTCGGCCCCGGACGGACCGCCGGCCAGCCCGGACGCGGTCACCCGGGCGCCGAGCAGGGCGGCGACCCGCGCGACGTTCACGCCCTTGCCGCCGGCCCGGCTGCGCACCGCCCGGACCCGGTGGCTGGCCCCGTGGGTCATCGCGTCGACGTCGTAGGTGACGTCCAGGGCGGCGTTCAGCGTCACGGTGAGGATCCGGGGCCTGCGGCCGGCCGGCGTCGGCGTCATCGCTCGCTCCAGATGCCGTGCCGCAGCACCGCGGTCGGTCGCAGGTCTCGGTCGGTGACGACCAGGTCGGCGACCCGGCCGGGCAGGACAGCGCCGTGACTGTCCCCGAGGCCGAGCACGGTGGCCGGAGTCAGGGTGGCCGCCCGCACCGCGTCGACCAGCGACACGCCCGCGGCGACCGCCCCTCGCACCGCGGCGTCCATGGTCAGCGTGCTGCCGGCCAGTGACCCGGACGATCCGTCCGGTCCGATGACCCTGGCCTGCCGGTCGGCGACCTCGACCTGGAGCCCACCCAGCGAGTACCGCCCGTCCGGGGCGCCGGCCGCGGCCATGGCGTCGGTGACCAGCACCAACCGGTCGGGGCCCAGCAGCCGCGCGAACACCGCGATCATCTCGGGCGCGACATGCTCGCCGTCGGCGATGATCTCCGCCGCCACCCGGTCGTCCAGCAGGGCCGCGGCCACCGGGCCGCCGTCGCGGTGGTGCAGCGGTCGCATGCCGTTGGCCAGATGGGTGGCCACCCGGGCGCCGGCGTCGAACGCGGCCCGGGTCTGGGCCACGGTGGCGTCGGTGTGGCCGACAGCGGCCACCACGCCCGCCGCGACGATGCGCTCGACCGCGGCCAGTCCGCCGGGCAGCTCGGGCGCGAGGGTGATCATCCGGACGCGGCCTGCTCCGGCCGCCAGCAGTGCCTCGACGGCGGCGGCGGTGGGTGCCTGCAGCTGCCCCGGATCGTGCGCACCGCACCGGGACTCGGCCAGGAAGGGGCCTTCCAGGTGCAGCCCCGCCAGTTCGCCGGCATCCACGAGTTCGCCCAGCGCGCGGATCCGTTCGGTCAGCGCGGCCGGGGCTGCGGTGACCAGGCTGGCCAGCATGGTGGTGGTGCCGTGTCGGCGGTGCCGGTCGATGACCCGCCGGGCGGCCTCGGCGCCGTCGTCGAACGCGGCGCCGTCCCCGCCGTGCACGTGCAGGTCGACGAAACCGGGCAGCACGTAGTGGTCCGGGGCCGGGGTGCCGGCCGGCAGCGGCGTGACCGTGGCGATCCGGCCGTCCGAGACCGTCACGGTGGCCGGCGTGATCGCGTCCGGGCCGACGACCGAGCCGGTCAGCGTGGTGGGAGCGCTCATGCGGGTGCCTCGATCGCGGTCACGGTCCGCCGGGTGGCGGCCGCAGCGCCGACCAGCGCCGCGTCGTCCCCGAAGTGTGCGGGCAGCAGCCGGGGGGCGCCCGGCAGCATGAGCCGTCCGTCCACCGCGGCGCGCAGCGGCTCGAACAGCAACGGACCGGCGCCGGCCACCCCGCCGCCGATGACGATCAGCTCGGGATCGACCAGGACGCTGTGGGCGACCAGGGCGTCGGCCAGGGCGGCGACGGCATCGTCCCAGATCGGTTGCGCGAGCGGTGATCCGGCCGCGACGTCGGCGAGGAGTTCGGCGGCGGTCGCGGGTCGGCCGAGCGCCGCGGTGTACCGCTCGGTGAGCGCGCGACCGGAGGCCAGGGTCTCCAGACAGCCCCGGGCCCCGCACCCGCACGGGGCGCCGCCGGGGCGGACGACCAGGTGCCCGAGCTCGCCGGCTCGGTGGTGCGCCCCGCCCCGCGGTTGCCCGTCGACGACGACGGTGCCGCCGATCCCGGTGCCGATCGCAGTGAACAGGAAGTCCGGGACCCCCTGCGCGGCGCCGTCCTCGGCTTCGGCCAGAGCGCCGGCCGCGATGTCGTGGAACAGCATCACCGGTAGGCCGGTGCGGGTGCGGAGGATCTCGACCAAGGGGACGTCGCGCCAGCCGACGGTGGCCGACCAGATCAGCCGACCGGCGGTGGGGTCGACCAGCCCGAGCGAGGCGACACCGATGCCGATGGCCGGGACGCCGAGGGCGGTGGCCCGGCCGATCAGCTCGTCGGCGAAGACGAGCACGTCGGTGAGCACCTGCTCGGGCCCGGCCTGGCGGCGGGTCGGCCGGCGGTCGCGGTGCTGCCAGCGTCCGTCGGCGTCGACCACCGCACCCTTGATCGTGGTGCCGCCGATGTCGATCGCGACGACGGCACCAGCTGACGGCACGACGGCCGATTGTCCGCTCGCCACGGGCTGGACCTCGCCTCCTGCGACCGGTCGCGGCCGCCGTCCTCGGACTCCGGCGGACCGGGCGAGGGCGACTCACCCGGTCCGCCGGACGTGTGCGGTGGTGCTGGAACTCCTGCAGTTGCTACTGCAACACGATGGAGCGAGTCAGGTTGCGCGGCTCGTCGGGGTTCATCCCGCGGTGCTCGGCGATGGCCACCGCCAGCTTGTGCACCCGGATCAGGTCGACCATCGGATCGACATCGGTGTGCTCGACCCACAGCGCTCCGGTCGCGGCGACCTGGTCGGCCAGCCCCTCCGGGGCGGGACCGAAGCTCCAGGTCACCCGGCCGGTCTCGGCGATGCTGATCGGGCCGTGCCGGTACTCCATGGCCGGGTAGGTCTCGGTCCAGGCCAGCGCGGCTTCCCGCATCTTCAGGCCGGCCTCGTGCGCCAGCCCGACGGTCCAGCCGCGGCCCAGGAAGCTGAACTGCTCGGCGGTGACCAGCTCGGCGGGCACGGTCTCGGCGATGACCTGCTCGGCCTGGTCGGCGGCCGTACTCAGGTCCTCTCCCAGCGAGGTGCGCAGCACGGTGAGCGCCGTGGTGGCCGACACCGTCTGCACCACCGACTGCTCGTCGGCGAACGACAGGTCGATGACCCCGTCGGCCAGGTCGACGATCGGGGTGGTGGTGTCGCAGGTGATGGCGGTGGTCGGCATCGTGCCGCGGACCCGCTCGAGCAGCTGCAGCACCTCGGTGGTGGTCCCGGAGCGGCTGATGGCGATGAGCCGGTCGTACCGGCGCGTCGGCATCTCGGAGGCGGCGAAGGCGTCGGTGTGCGCGCCGGTGTGGGCCTCCCGCTTCGCTGCGTAGGCCTGGGCCACGAACCACGACGTGCCGCAGCCGATCACCGCGACGCGCTCGTCGGCGCGGGGGAGCAGGTCGGCGACCGCGGCAGTGCCCACCAGGTCGCCGGCCCGTCGCCAGCTCTCCGGCTGGCGAGCGATCTCGGCGCCGGTGTGCGGGGTGGTCATGATGGGGTCCTCCTGCTGGTCGGGGAAGATCGCTCATCGGCCCGACGGCGGCAGCACTGGGCGGGCCAGTGGCACGGCGGTGCACCGATGGGGCGCAGATGGGGCTCGGTCGGTCGCCCGCGAGAGGGTCGTCGAGCGGGACGATCCGAATCGTGCCCGATACTGCTCGGAACTGCAACACTGTGAACAACTACGAACGGCCGGCGGTCACGGCCAGGACACGCACGGGAGCGCGAAGTGGATCGACAGGAGCGCTGGTCGAAGGTCCTGGAGCTGTTGGCTGCCTCGGAACTGCTCACCGTCGAAGCGGCGGCCGCGGCCCTGGAGGTCTCCCCGGCCACCATCCGCCGTGACTTCGAGGAGCTGGCCGACCGGCAGATGCTGGTCCGCACACGCGGTGGCGCCAAGGCCAACGGCATGGCCTACGACCTGCCGCTGCGGTACAAGTCCGGCCGGAACGCCGAGGAGAAGCGCCGCATCGGCGCGGCGGCGGCCGAGCTCATCCCGGACCGCAGCATCGTCGGGTTCACCGGTGGCACCACCACCACCGAGGTGGCCCGGGCGCTGGCTGCCCGCCCGGACCGCCCCACCGACCGCACCGCGCCGTGGATCACGGTGGTCACCAACGCGATGAACATCGCGTCCGAGATGATCCTGCGGCCGGCCGTCAAAGTGGTCCTGACCGGCGGCGTCGCCCGTCCGCAGTCCTACGAGCTGGTCGGTTCGCTGGCCGAGCCCGCCCTGCGCGAGCTGTCCCTGGACCTGGCTGTCATCGGCGTGAACGCCGTCTCCGCCGACCGCGGCGCCTCCACCGAGAACGAGGAGGAGGCCAGCATCAACCGGCTGCTGGCCCAGCGGGCCGACGCGGTCATCGTGGTGGCCGACTCGACCAAGATCGGGCGACGGGCGTTCGCCCAGGTCTGTCCGGCGTCGACCATCAACACCCTGGTCACCGACACCGGTGCCGATCCGGCCCAGGTGGCGGCGCTGACCACGGCCGGGATCCGGGTCATCCAGGTCTGACGCGGGACCGGGAGGGACACGGTCGCCGCGTCCCTCCCGGTCCTGCGGACGACCCTTGAGTGCTCGTTCCTGCTCGATGCGTGTCCGCGGCTGCCAGGAGGCGTCCCAAGGTCGGCGGTGGCCCGCGGTCGTCACACGAACGTAACGTGGATCGGGCGTTGACATCGGATGGCCGTGGAACAATCATGAGCGAACTTGAACGAGTCGGGCTTGCTTTGAGCATCTTCAGTCAGACCTACTCGCGTACCTCGTCGGAGAGGCCTCCACCCATGTCCCAGCCATCGCGGCCCGTGCGGATCGGCATCGTCGGTGCCGGCATCCGCGGCTCGCTGTTCGCCCGCTCGATCTCCCAGCACCCCGACGCGACCGTGGTGGCGATCTGCGATCGCGCCGAGGCGCTCGCCAGGGCGCTGGCCGTCGAGCACGATGCCCGGTCCTTCACCGACCACCGGGAACTGCTGGCCGCCGGGTTGGAGCTGGACGCGCTGGTCGTGGCCACTCCCGACTTCGCCCACCGGGACGTCGCGGTGGATGCGGCCCAGGCCGGCCTGCACCTGCTCATCGAGAAGCCGCTGGCCACCACCACCGACGACGCCCGGGCCATCACCGACGCGGTCGAGCGGGCCGGGGTGAAGTGTGTCGTCGGTTTCGAGAACCGTTGGAACCCACGCTTCGTCGCGGCCAAGGAGCTGATCGACGCCGGCTCGCTGGGCACCGTCCTCACCCAGGTCGCGCACCTGCACGACACCGTCTTCGTGCCCACCGAGATGCTGTCCTGGGCCGGTCGCAGCTCACCGGCCTGGTTCCTGATGCCGCACACCCTGGACCTGCTGCTCTGGTTGACCGGCAAGCAGGTCGTCTCGGTGTACGCCACCGGCGTCAAGCAGCACCTGGTCGGTCGCGGGGTCGACACCTGGGACTCGGTCGACGCCAGCCTGACCTTCACCGACGGCACCACGGCCACGCTGCACTCGGCCTGGGTGCTGCCGGTGTCGCACCCCGCCGTCTACGACCTGCGGGTCGAGCTGGTCGGCACCGAGTCGGCGCTGCGGATCCAGGGCGCCGACCAGGGCGTGCACCTGTTCTCCGACCAGCTGCGCTGGGCCCAGTGGGGCACCTTCGTCAAGGATGGCCGACTGCAGGGCTTCCCGGTCGAGATGGCCGTCTCGTTCATCGACCACCTGCTCGGCCGGATCACCGACATCCCGGGTCTGGCCGATGGTCTCGTGGTCACCCGGGTGATCTCGGCGATCGACCGCAGCCTGGCCTCCGGCCAGCCCGAACCAGTCGCCGACCCCGCCTGACCCGCACCACTCCGCTCGACCCCGACCTGTACGACCCGCCGACGTGCCGTCCGTCCCGTCCCCGAGGAGCTCTCCGTGTCCCGTCCCCACTCATTCCCGACCAGCTCGGCCGTCTCGCGGCGGCGCTTCATCGGCATCGGCGGTGCTCTGGCCGCAGGCGGCCTGCTGGCCGCCTGCGGTGGTGAGGAGCCGGTGACCGGCGGTGGTGGCGACGCCGCGCCGGCCAGCACGCTGGGCACCACCAGCGGGGCCAGTGGCTCCATCCGGATCCTGGACGACAACACCAACCCGGTGTTCCTCAACGGGGTGGTCGAGGCGTTCCAGAACGACACCGGCATCACCGTCGAGTACGAGCAGGCCAACTTTAACGACCTGCACGACCGGCTGGCGACGCTGTTCTCCGCACAGGACTCCAGCTACGACGTGGTGATGACCTGGGCCGCGTGGTCGGCCGAGTTCGGCCAGGCCGGCTGGCTGCAGGCGCTGGGCTCCGACGCCGTCCCGACCGACCTGCTGCCGGCCGCCCTCGACGCGGTCTCCTGGAACGGGACCGTCTACGGCCTGCCCAAGTTCGCCAGCGCGCAGACGATGTTCTACAACAAGGAGCTGTTCCGGCAGGCCGGGCTCGATCCTGAGGCGCCTCCGGCCACCTGGGACGAGTTCGTGGCCGCGGCCAAGGCGCTGACCACCGGTGACCGCTACGGCTTCACCTGCGACATGGGCAACACCGACGGCGCGTACCAGAACTTCGTCCGCACCCTGCTGCTCAACGGTGGCCAGATGTACGGGGACGACAACACCGTCACCTTCAACGACGAGCGCGGCGTCGAGGCGCTGACCAAGCTGCGCGACCTGTTGACCGTCGACAAGGTCATGAACCCGTCCAGCCTGCAGATCACCAACGCCTCCGACCTGGGCACCCTGTTCGGCGCCGGCCAGACCGGCATCGTGTTCAACTGGCCGTCGCAGTGGGCCGCGGCGACCAAGGAGGGTGCCGTGGTCGGCCGGGAGAACACCGGCAACGCGATCATCCCGGGCATCTCGGTGACCACCGCCTCCATCGACGGCTCCGAGGGCTTCGCCATCAATCAGTTCTCGCAGAACAAGCCGGCCGCCCTGGCCTGGCTGCAGTACGTCACCCAGCGGCCGGTGCAGACCCGGATCGTCGAGGAGGAGGGCTGGTTCCCGGTGACCACCACGCTGCTCGACGACGCCGCCATCACCGAGACACTGCCGGTGGTGTCCACCTACAAGGAGCAGAGCGACTTCGAGATCCGTCGTTACGGCTCGCCCTGGTACAGCGACGTCACGCAGGTGCTGTCCACCAACATCTCCCGGGCCATGCTGGAGCAGGCCACGCCGCAGGAGGCCCTGGACGAGGCCGCGGCCCGCGCCACCGACATCGTCGAGCGCTACACCGGCTGATCGAGCCGCGAGCGGGGGACCGCCTGACGCCCGCAGCCCGGCCGGACCGGTCGGGCCGCCCGCCCTGGAAGGGGAGAGCAGGACCGGATGAGCATTCCCACCACCGCACCGACGGCGCCGGAAGGATCCCGGGAGTCCCGGGCCGACCGGCGCCGCCGGGGCACCGACTCGCGGACGCGGGGTGACCGGCGCTTCACCCTGGCACTGGTCGCCCCGGCCGTCCTGGTCGTGGCCGCACTCTTCGCGTACCCGATCGGGTATGCGGTGTGGCTGTCCACCCACCAGTGGAACGACAAGATCAGCCCTCGCCACCCGTACATCGGGGTCCGGAACTACACGACGCTCTTCGAGAGTGGCGAGTTCTGGGACGCCATGGGGCGCACCGCCTTCTTCTCGGTCATCACCGTGATCGGCGGTGTCGCGCTGGCCCTCGGCCTGGCCATCCTGCTGAACCAGGACTTCAAGGGCCGGACCCTGGCCCGGGTGCTGCTGCTGGTGCCGTGGGCGGTACCGCCGGTGGTGAACGGCATCATGTGGCGGCTCATCTTCGACGGCGACAACGGGATCGCCAACACCATCCTGCGGAACCTCGGCATCATCGACGAGAACGTGCAGTGGCTGGCCGATCCCGACACCGCGATGAACGTGCTCATCTTCGCCGAGATGTGGAAACTGCTGCCGTTCCTGACGCTGCTGCTGATGGCGTCGTTGCAGAACATCCCGCGCAACCTGTACCGCGCGGCCGGTGTCGACGGCGCCAACGCGTGGAAGCGGTTCCTGCACATCACGCTGCCGGGCGTGAAGGGCGCGTTGATGTTCGCGCTGATCGTCCAGAGCATGTGGTCCATCAAGGTCTTCGACACCATCTACGTGCTCACCGGTGGTTCCGGTGGGCCGGCCGGTGGCACCACCACGATCAACTTCCTGGGCTACCTGACCACCTTCAGCAACCTGGACCGCGGGTACGGCGCGGCCATCGCGGTGGTCATCATGGTGCTGGTCATCCTGACCACGTTGTTCTGGATCCTGCTGCTGGGCCGCCCGGCCGGCGGTCCCAGCAGGTGGCGTCGGAAGCCCGGCGCCACCGCCGATGTCACCCCTTCGCTGAAGGAGCCGGGACGCGACGAGCTCGCGCAGCCGGCCGGGGTGGCAGGAGAGAGCCAGTGACCGAACCACAGACCGAACCACAGACCGAGCCGAAGACCCTGCCCCGGCCCACCGGTGCGACGCCGAGCACGACGCGGGCGCCCCGCGGGCTGAGTTGGAAGGCGCGACGTCGCGGGTTCACCGTGCTGCACCGGTTCCTGCTGGTCGTCGCGATGATCTTCTTCGTCGCGCCGTTCCTGTGGATGTTGCTGTACAGCCTGCTGCCGGCCGAGCTGCTGCAGCGCCGCGACCCCGATCTGGACCTGACCCGGATCACCTTCAGCGAGTACGGCGACCTGCTCACCGACAGCTCGTTCCTCAAGCCGATGGGCACCTCGGCGCTGGTCGCCCTGCTGACCACGCTGATCTGCCTGGCGCTGGGCTCGTTCGCGGCGTACGGCATCGCCCGGTTCCGCTTCCGCGGGCGGCAGCCGCTGCTGCTGGCCATGATGGCCACCCAGGCCATCCCGGTGATCGTGCTGGCCGTGCCGCTGTTCATCATCATCCGCGGCATGGGCCTGTTCGACACCCCGTGGGCGCTGGTCATCGTCTACACCGCGACGATCCTGCCGCTGGTGATCTGGATGATGGTCGGCTTCTTCGAAGCCATCCCGGCCAGCCTGGAGAAGGCTGCCCGGATCGACGGCTGCAACCGCTGGCAGATGTTGCTGCGCATCGCGTTCCCGCTGGCCGCCACGGGCCTGGCCGCGACGGGCATCTTCGCGTTCATCACCGCGTGGAGCGACTTCTTCCTGGCCAAGATCCTCACCGCCAGCGGGTCGACCACCCTGCCCGTGCGGACCGCCTCGTTCCAGGGACTGTTCGCCATGGACTACACCGCCGCCGCCACCGCCGGCGTGATCACCTCGCTGCCCGTGCTGGTGCTCACCCTGGCCGCCCAGAAGTGGATCGTGCGGGGCCTGACCGAAGGAGCAGTGAAGGGCTGATGGGCGAGATCGTCCTGGACGCCGTCCGCAAGACGTACGGCAAGACGCTGGCCGTGGAGGACCTCACCTACACGGTGGGCGAGGGCCAGTTCGTGACCCTGCTCGGCCCGTCGGGCTGCGGCAAGTCGACGACCCTGAACATGATCGCCGGGCTGGAGGACATCTCCGGCGGCAGCATCACCATCGACGGCCGGCGGGTCGACGAGTTGCCGCCCGACAAGCGCGATCTCGCGTTCGTCTTCCAGGACTACGCGCTGTACCCGCACATGACGGTCTACAACAACATGGCGTTCGGGCTGAAGATGCGCAAGACGCCCAAGGACCAGATCGAAGCGCGGGTGCGGGACGCCGCGCGGCGGCTGTCCATCGAGCCGTTCCTGGACCGCAAGCCCAAGGAGCTCTCCGGCGGTCAGCGGCAGCGCGTCGCGCTGGGCCGGGCCATCGCCCGCCGCCCGAGCGTGTTCCTGTTCGACGAGCCGCTGTCCAACCTGGACGCGCTGCTGCGCGACCAGACCCGGACCGAGCTCAAGCAGCTGCACCGGGACCTGGGCGCCACCAGCGTCTACGTCACGCACGACCAGGAGGAGGCGCTCACCCTCTCCGACCGGATCGCGGTGATGAGCAAGGGGCACCTGGAGCAGTACGGCTCGCCGGAGGAGATCTACCACCACCCGGCCACCGAGTTCGTGGCGTCCTTCGTGGGCAAGCCGCGGATGAACCTGTGGACGGCCACCCGGGTGGCCGACGGCTACCAGGTGCCGGGCACCGAGCTGGTCGTGCCGGTGCCCCGCGGGGCCGAGCTGCCGCAGACGGTTCGGCTGGGCCTGCGGCCGGACGAGATCGGCATCGCGCCGGACGACGCCGGCATCGCCCGGGTCCGGCTGGTCGAGCCCATCGGCAACGCCACCGACGTGATCCTCGACCTCGGCCCGGAGCGACTCACCGCCCGTCTCACCGGGTTCGGTCACTTCACCGTCGGTCAGCCGGTGTCGATCGACGTCAGCGCGGCGCGACTGCACCTGTTCGACACCGCCACCGGGCTGCGGCTGCCGGTCTGAGCCGTCGACGGCCGCCCCGCCGGATCCCGGCGGGGCGGCTATCGTCCGGGCATGTCGTCAGAGGTGACCGACTCGGTGCTGGACTGGCTGCTGGACTCCGATCCCGCGCTCCGCTGGCAGGTGCAGCGCGACCTGGCCGGTGAGCCGCCCGAGGTCTGGCGGGCGACCCGGGCCCGGGTGGTCAGCGAGGGGTTCGGGGCGCGGTTGCTGGCGCTGCAGGAGCCGGACGGGCAGTGGGCGCACGGCGCCTTCTTCCCGAACGGGCTGGCCTGGGAGACCGAGGGGGCCGGCGAGCCCGGGCAGCCGTGGACGGCGACCACCTGGACGCTGAACTCGTTGCGGGAGTGGGGCGTCCCGGCCGAGGTGCTGCAGCAGCGGCACACCGTGGAGCTGCTGGACGAGCACTGCCGCTGGGAGTACGACGACCTGCCCTACTGGGGCGGCGAGGTCGACTGCTGCATCAACGCCTGGACGTTGGCCAACGGCGTGTGGCTCACCGCCCCGGACATCCGGCCTGACGTGGCCGGGATCGCCGACTGGTTCGTGCAGCACCAGCTCCCGGACGGTGGCTGGAACTGCGAATGGGTCGAGGGCTCGACCCGCTCCTCGTTCCACTCCACGCTGAACAGCCTCAAGGGGCTGCTGGCCTTCGACGAGGCGACCGGCGGCAACGACGCCACCCGGGCCGCCCGCCGCGCCGGCGAGGAGTACCTGCTGGAGCGAGACCTGTTCCGCCGGTTGACCACGGGTGAGCGGGTCGGACCGTGGGTCGACCACTTCGCCTACCCGATCCGGGCCAAGTACGACGTGCTGAACGCCGCCGATCACCTGCGCGCGGCGCGCCTGGCCGACGGCGGGCCGCCGGACCCACGGATGGCCACCGCCATCGAGATGATCCGGGCCGCCCGGCAGCCCGACGGCACCTGGCTGCAGGCCGGCCGCGATCCGGGCCGGGTCTGGTTCGAGGTGGACGCGCCGACGCGCGAGCCGTCGAAGTGGGTGACGTTCCTGGCCGTGCGGGTGCTGCAGTGGTGGGACGAGCGCTGATCAGGTGGCGGTGATCTCGCCGGGGTCGGTCCGCTCCGCCGCCGCTCGCCGATCGCGGCGGTGCTCCTCGATGGCGTGCTGGTCGCGGATGCGCTCGGCCCGCCGGTCCCGCATGCGGGCCATGATGCCGAGCGACGAGACGACCCCGAGCGACAGGAAGCCGAGCACCCAGAGCAGCAGGGCGCCGACGCTGAACGAGCCGTCGTCGGCGGGCGCGGCGATGAGCAGGTGGGTGGCTGCGGCGAGCGCCGGGCCCAGGATGGTCATGGTGAGGTCCTTCCGACTGCGGTGAGCTCGAGTGCGCGTTCGGACGCGGTGATGACGGCGGTCAGCTCGTCGCGCAGCCGGACCAGGTCGGCGTCGTCCATGCCGAATCGCGCGGCGATGGTCGGCGGCACCTGCTCGGCCTGCCGGCGGAGCGCCACACCGGCCTCCGTGAGCCGGACCTGCAGCACCCGCTCGTCATCCGGGTCGCGCTGCCGGGTGACCAGGCCGGCCGCCTCCAACCGCTTGACCAGCGGCGACAACGTCGGCGGCTCCAGTTTCAGCAGTTCGGCCAGCCGTTTGACCGACAGCGGCGCGTGCTGCCAGAGCGCCAACATGACCAGGTACTGCGGGTGGGTCAGGCCGAGCGGCTCCAGCACCGGTCGGTAGGCGGCGACCACGGTGCGGGCGGCCACCACCATGGCGAAGCACAACTGGGACTCCAGCGCGAGTGGGTCCTGCCCTGGCGGGATGTCCGGTCCGGCGTCCATGTGATGAGGGTAGCAATGATGAGGGCACTCCGCATTGCGCTGTTGCGTCCCGTCGGGTGGTGATCGTCGCCCGTCGCCGGTGCCGCAGACTGGGGCGGTGAACGCGCGGAGTTTCGGGGTCGAAGAGGAACTGTTGCTGGTCGACCCGGTGGCCGCGGCCCCCGTGGCGGCCGGGGACGACGTGGTGACGGCCACCGTCCGCCGGACCGGTGTGGACGCGGACCGGGTCGACCACGAGTTCAAGGAACAGCAGGCCGAGTTGGGTTCGGTCCCTGCGCTGGAGGCCGAGCCGTTGCGGGCCGACCTGATCCGGTTGCGCCGGGCCATGGCCACCGGAGCCGCGGCCACCGGCGTCCGGATCGCCGCACTGGCCACCAGTCCGCTGCCCACCCGGCCGTCCGCCACGGATGACGAGCGGTACCACCGGATGACCGCCGAGTTCGCGGTGATCGCCCGCGAGCAACTGACCTGTGGCCAGCACGTGCACGTCTCGGTCGACTCGCCGGAGGAGGGCGTGGCGGTGCTGGACCGGATCCGCACCGACCTGGCCACGATCCTGGCGCTGTCGGCCAATTCGCCGTTCTTCCAGGGGCAGGACACCGGCTACGCCAGCTACCGCACCATGCTGTGGGGCCGGTGGCCCACGGCCGGCCCGACCGAACGGTTCGGCGATCCGGCCCGGTACCGGCAGGTGGTCGACACCCTCATCGCCTCGGGCGCCGCGCTGGACACCGGGATGATCTACTTCGACGCCCGCCTGTCGGCCAGCTATCCGACCGTGGAGGTGCGGGTGGCCGACGTCTGCACCGACGTCGATGACGCGGTCGCCGTGGCCGTGCTGATCCGGGCGCTGGTCGAGACCGCGGTGCGGGACTGGCGTTCCGGTGTCCCGGCGCCCGACGTCCGGGTCGAGGTGCTGCGCGGCGCCGCCTGGCGGGCGGCCCGGTCCGGCCTGGCCGGTGAGCTGTTCGACGTGCGGGCGGGCCGGTTGCTGCCCGCGCTGGACGCGGTCGGCGCCCTGGTCGATCGGGTCGGGCCGGCGCTGTCCGCCACCGGCGACCGTGCTCTCGTCGACGCATCCCTGCAGCGGTGGGCCGCGGTCGGCACCGGCGCCGACCGGCAGCGGGCGGCCGCCGCCGCGGTCGACGGGTCGGTGCGGGAGTCGCTGATCGGCGTGGTCGACGACGTGGTGCGGCGCACGGTGGTGCCCGACCCGGTCGCCTGACCCGGCCGGGCACCGGCCGATCACCAGGTCACGGGCACCCGGTCCAGTCCGTGCACGATGGACAGCTCGCGGAAGGTCAGGTCCCGCGGGGGCACGGCCAGCCGGAGTTCGGGGAAGCGGCGCAGCAGCCTCGGGTAGGCGATGCGCAGTTCGATGCGGGCCAGCTCGGCGCCGACGCAGCGGTGGATGCCGTGGCCGAAGGCCAGGTGGGCGGTCGCCGCCCGGTGCGGGTTGAACTCCTCGAGCGATCGGCCCCGGTGCGCGGGGCATCCCGACGCAGCCGCCTCGGTGGGGCGGCCCGCGGCGGGGAGCGCCGGGTCCCGGTCGGCCCCCGAGAGGGAGCACAGCACCATCGATCCGGCCGGGATCGTGACTCCGCCGACCTGCACGTCGGTGCGGGCGAAGCGGGGGAACGCCACCTGCACCACGGTCAGGTAGCGCAGCAGCTCCTCGACCAGCTGCTGCACGGCATCCGCGTCGCCCGAGCGCATCACGGCGGCCGCTTCGGGGGACTGCAGCAGCAGCACCGCGCCCATGGCCAGCATGCTGGCCGTGGTCTCGTGCCCGCCGACCAGGACGCCGTCGGCCAGTCCGGCCAGTTCGCGGTCGGTGATGGCGTCACCGTGCTCACGGATGATGGCGCCGAGCAGCCCGTCGCCCGGGTGGGCCCGCTGCTGACTGACCAGCTCGGACATGAACACCAGCGACTCGCTCATCGCGTCCAGGCTGTCGAACATGCCGCCGAACAGGTCGAACCGGCCGGCCGAGAGCCGGGTGAACGCCTCCCGGTCGGCCACCGGCACGTCCAGCAGCTCGCTGATGACCAGGGACGGCACCGCCACGGCGAACTGACCGACCAGGTCGACCGGTGCGTCCGGGGCGGCGGCACGGGCCTGCTCCATCGCGTCCAGCTGCTCGTCGATGACCGCCTCGATCCGCGGGATCAGCCGCTGCAGCCGGCGGACGGTGAACTCCGGGGTGAGCAGCCGGCGCAGCCGGGTGTGCTTGGGCGGGTCGGCGAACCCCAGCCCGCCCGGATCCTTGTCCTCGTCGGCCAACCCGCCGGTGGCCTTGGTCAGGTTGGCGAAGTCGTTGCTGAAGTCGGTGGCGTTCATCAGCACGGTCCGCACGTCGTCGTACCGGGTGACCAGCCAGGCGCTGATGCCGAACGGGAACTCCAGCTTCGTCACCGGCTGCTCGGCCCGCATCCGGCCGAGTTCGGCCACCGGGTCGAACGCCTCCCGTTGCAACGGCACGAACGCAAGATCGGTCATGGTGAGGCGTCTCCTGACGAGCTGGGGCGGACCTGGAGGAGCCGGCCCGCGGTCGAGCAGCCGGTCTCCACCAGATGGACGGTCCTCGTCGCCATTCAGTTCCTGGGCGACTGGAGCCGGCCCGATGGTCGATGGCGCGGTACCCGGGAACGGGCGAGGCCCGGACCTCCGATGGGGAGGAGGTCCGGGCCTCGGTGCTGCGATGGGGCTGCAGCGGTGGGTGCTGCGCTGGTCAGCTGCGGGACGCCACCGGGGTGAACGTCACGCCCTCGAAGGTGCCGGCCGCCCGCCAGTCCGCGAGGACCTGGAAGAACGTGTTGCCGCCCGGCAGGTACGCGCCCGCGAACAGGGTGTTCGGGTCGTCCGGGTTGCCTTCGTTGTTGCCCGAGCTCGGGGTGCACTCCCACTGGGCCTGACGCATCGCCGGCGTCTTGGCGTTCCGGACCGTGTCGACGTAGGCCTGCTCGGCCTCCGCGGTGGGCTCGAGGAAGGCGCCCCGTCGCTCTGCCTCGGCGATCACGTGGGCGGCGTGCTCGGTCTGCTCCAGCGCCATGTGCGTGTAGCTGACCGAGAACGCGGTCTGGGTGAAGCCGAGGTAGAAGCAGTTCGGGAAGTTGTTGGCGTACATGCCGTGCAGCGTCCGCAGGCCGTTGGCCCACTTGTCAGTCAGCAGCTGCCCGTCACGGCCGTGGATCTTCAGCCCGGTGCCGTACAGGAAGCCCATGCCGAGGTCGAACCCGGTGGCGAAGACCAGGCAGTCGATCTCGTAGGCCTGGCCGTCAACGACCACGGCGTTCTCGGTGATCTCGTCCGGGCCGCGGCCGTCGGTGTCGACCAGCTCGACGTTCGGCCGGTTGAACGCGGGCAGGAACCCGTCGTGGAAGGTGGGCCGCTTGCAGCCGTATCGGTAGTACGGCTTGAGCGCCTCGGCCGCCTTCGGGTCTTTGACGATCTCCTCGACCCGGGTGCGCATGCGGCCCATGATCTCGAGATCGGTGACCTCGGGATCCTTCTGGGACTTCGCGAACCAGCCGGCGATCTCGGTCCAGCCGTCGTCGACCAGGTCGCCCTGCTCCTCGGGGACCGGGAAGCCGGCGGCGGCGGCGGTGAAGTTCCACATCCGACGCTTCTGCCAGCCCGGCTCGGTATCGGTGTTCCAGCCGTCCTCGGTGGGGCGGTTGTTGCGCTCCCACACCGCCGAAGGCGTCCGCTGGAAGACGTACAGCTGGTCGGCCACCTCGGCCAGCTTGGGGACGGCCTGCAGGCCGGTGGCGCCGGTGCCGATGATGCCCACCCGCTTGCCGGCCAGCTTGGCCAGGTCCTCGCCGGCGAACTCGGGAGCCCACCGGCTGGTGTGCCAGGCGCGACCCTGGAACCGATCGATGCCCTTGATGCCGGGCAGTTTCGGTGACTGCAGCCGGCCCGGGCAGATGACCAGGTAGCGGGCCTGGATGGTGTCGCCGCGGTCGGTGCTGATGGTCCAGCGGCCGGAGGCGTCGTCCCAGTGCGCCTCCTCGACCTGGGTCTGGAACACCGCATCGCGGTACAGGTCGAAGTGCCGGGCGACCCGCCGGCAGTGCTCGTAGATCTCCGGCTGGTGCGCGTACTTCTCGGTCGGGACGTACCCGGTCTCCTCCAGGAACGGCAGGTAGACGTAGGACTCGGTGTCGCACTGGGCTCCGGGATACCGGTTCCAGTACCAGGTTCCCCCGACGTCGCTGGCCTTGTCGATCATCATGACCCGGTCGAGGCCGACCCGGCGCATGTTCACGGCCATCTGCAGCGCACCGATGCCGGCACCGATGATGACGGCGTCCACGGTGGTCTGCATGGGGTCGCGGGCGCCGTCGCCCTCGGCCCAGGGGTCCTGGCCGAACTTCGCCAGGTCGCCCTCGAGGTGGAGGTACTGGTCCAGGCCGTCGGCCCGGATCCGCTTCGCCCGCTCTTCGCGGTACTTCTCGCGCGCCTGTTCCGGCGTCAGCTCCGCGGTGTCCTGCATGGTGTCTCGCTTCCTGAGCAGTGCGGTCAGCGGCTGGCGATGAGCGCGGTGTACATCGAGGCGCCGCCGTCGACGACGATGTCCTGACCGGTGACGAACTTGGCGTTGTCGCTGGCCAGCCAGAGCGCGGCGTTGGCCATGTCCTCGGCGGTGCCGGCCTTGCGCAGCGGCGCGGCGTTCACCATGTGCTCGCGGACCTCGGCGATCGCCAGGGCGTCGCCGATCATGTCGGTCTGCACCACGCCGGGCAGGATCGCGTTGCAGCGGACGCCCTGCGGTCCGTAGGTGATGGCGATGGCCCGGGTGATCGCGCAGAGCGCGCCCTTGGTCGCCGAGTAGGCGTGCGCGCTGGTCATCCCGACGATGCCGTGGATGGACGAGGTGTTGATGATCGAGCCGCCGCCCCGCTCGATGATCATCGGAATGCCGTACTTGCAGGTCAGGAAGGAACCGGTGAGGTTGATCGCAATGATCCGGTTCCAGTCCTCGAGCGTGCAGTTGACCAGGTCGTCCATCCCGATGCCGAACCGCTTGGTGGCCGAGTTGCCGATGCCGGCGTTGTTGTAGAGGACGTCCAGGCCGCCCATGCCCTGGGCCACGGCGAGCAGTGCCTGCACGTCGTCCGGGTCGGAGATGTCGCCGGCGTAGCCGTTGGCCTCGCCGCCGAGTTCGCGCACGTCGGCGACGGCCTTCTCGACCGACTCGGAGTCGAGGTCGTTGATCACGATCCGGGCGCCCTCGCGGGCGAAGATCTTGGCGGCGGCCAGGCCCTGGCCCCGCCCGGATCCGGTGATGACGACGATCTTGCCGTCGAGCTGCCCCATGCTGATTCCTCTCGTCGGTGAAAGGTGGTGCGAGCGCCTGCGCCCGTCGAGGGCGCCCGGGGGAGTCGTCGACGACACACGCAGCCGGCGGCGCGACGATGTCGCCAGCTGCCGGTGTGGCTGTCATCCAGGCTAACGACCGGTCGTTCGTGTCGGCAAGTCGTGGCGTGGCGCGGCGGCCGGGGACAGGCAAGCCGTCGCGTCCGGATGCGGCGGGAACGGGTCTGGCGGCGGCTCGGACGGCGGGTCGGATCCTGCGCGGGCGGCTCAGGACGCGGTGCGACGCCGCCGGGCCGGGGCCTTGGTCTCGGTCACCTCGCCGGCATCACCGTCGGCCGAGGCGTCGTCGGTACCGGTCTTGCGGGACCGGGTGCCGGTGCTCCGCTTCGCGGCCGGCTCGCCGGCCCGGGACGCCACCCGGGAACGGGTCGCCTTCTTCGGGGTCGTATCGGCGGGCTCGTCGCCGGCGGTCTCGGCGGCGGCGGCCCCGCGCTTGCTGCGCTCGACGCTGCGTTGCAGCGCCGCCAGCAGGTCGACCACCTCGGCGTCCTCGCCGGTGTCGGCCGCCTCGGCCTCGGGGAACGCCTCGGCGCCGGCCAACCGGGCCTCGATGAGCTGCTCGAGCTCCTCGCGGTAGGTGTCGGTGTACTGCTCCGGGTGGAAGTCGTCGGCGAAGCTGTCGACCAACGCGGCGGCCATCTTCAACTCGGCCGGCTTGATCTCCACCGGCTCGTCCAGCGATCTGAAGTGGGCCTCACGCACCTCGTCCGGCCACAGCAGCGTCTGCACGACCAGCACGTCGTCCCGTACCCGCAGCGCGGCCAGCCGTGTCTTCTGCCGGAGCGCGAAGTGCACGATGGCCACCCGGTCGGTGCTCTGCAGCGTCTGCTGCAGCAGCACGTACGCCTTGGTCGACTTCGACGCCGGCTCCAGGTAGTAGCTCTTGTCGTAGAGCACCGGGTCGATCTGCTCGGACGGGACGAAGCTGGAGACCTCGATCTCGTGGTCGTTGTTCGCCGGCATCTCGGCGAAGTCCTCGTCGGTCAGCACCACCACCCGGCCGTCGGGGGACTCGTACGCCTTGTTGATCTGGCTGTACTCGACCTTCTCCCCGCACACCTCGCACACCCGCTGGTAGCGGATCCGGCCGCCGTCGGCCGCGTGCACCTGGTGGAAGCGGATGTCGCGTTCCTCGGTCGCGGAGTACACCTTGATCGGGACGTTGACCAGCCCGAACGCCAGGGAACCCTTCCAGATGGATCGCATGGAACCATCATCGCTGGCCAGGGGGGCGATGGCGAGGGGCCGTACCCGATCCGGTGGCCACCGGGCGAGGGACGGGGAGGGGAGGACGGGTGCCGGCACGTTCCGCACGCACGTCGGAGACCGACGGCGGCATGGTCGAGCTGGACGGCCACCGCTTCAAGCTGACCAACCTGGGCAAGGTGCTGTACCCGGACACGGGCACGACCAAGGCCGAGGTGATCGGCTACTTCGCCGAGGTGGCGCCGGTCATGGTGCCGTTGTTGGCCGGCCGACCGTGCACCCGCAAGCGCTGGCCGGACGGGGTCCGCTCGCAGCCGTTCTTCCAGAAGAACACCGACGCCTCGACGCCGACGTGGGTGCGGCAGGAGTCCATCGAACACACGTCCGGCACCAACCACTACCCGGTGGTGGACCACGCCTCGACGCTGGCCTGGTTGGCGCAGAACGCGGCGCTGGAGCTGCACGTCCCGCAGTGGCGGTTCGACGATGCCGGGACGCCGCGGCATCCGGACCGGCTGGTCTTCGACCTCGATCCGGGACCCGGGGTGGGCCTGGCCGAGTGCGCCGAGGTGGCCCGGCGGGTGCGGGACCGGTTGTGGTCCAGTGGGGTCCGCTTGCCGGTCGTGCCGGTCACCAGCGGCTCGAAGGGGTTGCACCTGTACCTGGCCCTGGACGGCACGCTGACCTCGCAGCAGGCGTCGGAGTGGGCCAGGGCCATGGCCGAGGCGGTGGAGGGCGACCTGCCCGACCTGGTGGTGTCGCGGATGACCAAGGCGCTGCGCACCGGCAAGGTCTTCATCGACTGGTCGCAGAACAACGGCAACAAGACGACGATCGCGCCGTACTCGTTGCGCGGTCGGGAGACGCCGACCGCCGCCGCACCGCGGGACTGGGACGAGCTGGACGACCCGGAGTTGCGGCACCTGGACATGCATGAGGTGCTGGCCCGGCTGCGCGAGTCCGGTGGCGCCGACCCGATGGCCCAGCTGTCCGCCGAGCAGGCCCCTGCCCGCCGGTCGAGCAGCGGCTCGCGGACGCGGGTGTCAGCCGCGGCGGCAGCGGCCGCGACCGCGGAGCAGGACAAGCTGGCCGCCTACCGGGCCAAGCGGTCGGCCGACCGCACCCCGGAACCGGTGCCGGCGGCGGCTGCCCTGCCGGTGGGTGGCAACGACACCTTCGTCATCCAGGAGCACCACGCCACCCGGCTGCACTACGACGTGCGGCTGGAGCGGGGCGGGGTGCTGGTCAGCTGGGCGGTGCCCAAGAACCTGCCCACCGACCAAGGGCAGAACCGGCTGGCCGTGCACACCGAGGACCACCCGCTGGAGTACGCCACCTTCTCCGGGACCATCCCGAAGGGCGAGTACGGCGGCGGCCGGATGAGCATCTGGGACAGCGGCCACTACGTCACCGACAAGTGGCGCGACGACGAGGTGATCGTCTGGTTCGACGGCGCGCGCACCAAGGGCCGGTACGCGTTCATCCGCACCGGAGGCGACAACTGGTTGGCCCACCTGATGGCCGATCAGACCCCGCCCAAGACCGGCGCCTCCCCGGCGGCGTCGTCACCGGAGCCCGCTCGCCGCGCCACCCGCAGGGCGAGGACGGAGCCCGACGCCGCCGCACTCGAACCGCCCCCGACCGGCATCGAGCCCATGGCCGCCAGTGCCGGGTCGGTCGCCGCGCTGGCGAAGGACGCGGACTGGCGGTTCGAGGGCAAGTGGGACGGCATCCGGGCGATCGCCCGGGTCGGCCCGGACGTGTTCGAGCTGCGCAGCCGCACCGGCCGGGACATCACCGCCGGCTACCCGGAACTCGCCGAGCTGGCCGAGCTGCTCGACGGGCACAGCGTCGTGCTGGACGGCGAGATCGTCGCCTACGCCACCGCTGCAGGACCGTCGGGGGACGGGGCCGGCCGCACCGACTTCGGGCTGCTGCAGCAGCGGATGAACCTGGTCCGCCCGGCCGAGGTGCGCACGATGGTGGACGCCGTCCCGGTGACGTACTTGGCCTTCGATGTGCTCTACGTGGACGGGATCTCGCTGCTCCATCGCGGCTACGACACGAGACGCCAGCTGCTGCAGGCGCTACCGCTGCACGGCGATCGGGTGCGGGTGCCGGAGGCGCTGACCGGGACGGTCCAGGAGGCGCTGGACGCCACCGACGAACTGGGCTGGGAGGGCGTGGTGGCCAAGCGGGCCACGTCGGTCTACCAGCCTGGCAAGCGCTCGGGTAGCTGGATCAAGCTCAAGCACCAGCGCACCCAGGAGGTGGTGCTGGTCGGCTGGAAGCCCGGGAACGGCCGCCGCGCCGGCACCATCGGCTCGCTGCTGCTGGCCGTACCGGCCGACGACGGCAGGCTGCGGTACGCCGGCAAGGTCGGCACCGGCTTCACCGACGCCATCCTGGACGACCTGTTCCGGCGGCTGGACGAGCTGCGCACCCCGACCAGCGCGGTGGTCGGGACGGTGCCGCGGGCCGAGGCCCGGGGTGCGGTGTGGGTCGAGCCGGAGCTGGTCGGCGAGATCGTCTTCACCGAGTGGACGCACGACGACCACGTCCGGGCCGCGAGTTGGCGCGGGCTGCGGCCGGACAAACGGCCCCAGGACGTCCGGCTGGAGTGAGCCGCTCAGTCCTGCGGATCGGACGGGTCCTGCAGGCCTTGGTCGCGTGTCCGCACCGAGGTGTTGCCGGTGACCACGGCGCTGGCGACCCGCTCCGACGGAGCGTCCGAGGTGGTGGCGACGCCGCGGACTTGCGGTCATCACCGATGAGGCGACGGATCGTTCCGGTCGGACCTGGGATGCACGACGACACCAGGGAGACGAGATGAGTGACGACACCACGGCGGCGGCGAGGTCGACGTGTGGGTACGGGCCACGTTGGTCTGCCGGCGCACTCATGAACACGGACGAGTCGGTGGCTGATCGTGCACGACCACGAGCCGGCACCGTTCGAGGTGCCCGGCGACTGAACCAGGACCGCCGGACGGCCGCTCAGTCGGACGCCGGACGGTCAGGCACCCCGTAGCGGGCGAGGACGGTGAGCACCGCCTCCTCGACCGCGCCGGCGACGGACTCGCCGTCCGGAGCCCAGTCGATCAGGAACATCCGGGGCCAGAGCACGAAGTTGGAGATCATGCCGAGCATCTGGGTGGTCGCCATCGTCGGGTCCTGCACGTGCAGCGATCCGGCCGCGGCCGCAGCCTGGAAGTAGCGGCACACCTCGTCGAAGAACGGCAGCTTGCCGAGGTCGAACTGTCGACGCCCCAGCTCGGGGAACGACGGTGCCTCCGCGATGACCAGGCGGAACAGGCCGGCCATGCCCGGCCGGCTCAGCAGTTCCGCGTACTCGGTGCCGAGCGCGCGCAGGCCGGTCCGTGGGTCCGCGGGGTCGGTCGGTGCGGTGGGCTCAGTCGACCGGCCCCACACCTCGTCGACGATCGCATCGAAGACGTGGCTCTTGGTGGGGAACTGCTTGAACAGCGTCGCCTTGGAGACCTGGGCGGCCGTGGCGATCTGGGCCAGCGACGTGCGGCCGTACCCCTGCTCGCCGAAGAGCGCCGTGGCGGCGGTCAGGATCGCCGCGCGCTTGTCGGCAGCGACCTGCTGGTGGAACGAGGAGGCGCCGGGCATCCGTCGAGGGTACCCAATGGTGAGACACTTGACTCACCACACGTGGGCCGCCATGCTCGACCGGTGAGGTGAGTCGACCGACTCACCATCGGCGAGAGGATCCGCATGCACGAGCGACACGCGCAGGATGTCGTCCTGATCACCGGCGCCACCGGCGGCATGGGTGCGTCCCACGTCCGCGGCTACCACGCCGAGGGCGCCCGCGTGGTGATCGCCGGCCGGCGCGACGGTCCTGGACGGGCCCTGGCCGCTGAGCTCGGCGCGAGGGCGCAGTTCGTGTACCTCGACGTGACCGACGCCGAGCAGTGGCGTCGCGCCGTCGAGGTCGCCGAGACCACCTTCGGCCCGGTGACCGTCCTGATCAACAACGCCGGGGTACAGACGCCACCGGCGCCCATCGAGCACACCGACCTCGCGGCCTGGTCGTCCGCCCTGGCCGTCAACACCACCGGCCCGTTCCTGGGCATCCGGGCCGTCAGCCCGTCGTTGCGGCGGGCCGGCGGCGGGTCGATCGTCAATGTGGTCTCCACCATGGCCAATGTCGGCACCGCCTGCTTCGCGCCGTACACCGCCTCCAAGTGGGCGGTCCGCGGCCTGACCCGGACCGCCGCACTGGAACTCGGACGCGACGGGATCCGGGTCAACTCGGTGCACCCGGGCGTCGTCTCGACCCCGTTCATCAACGACCCGGTCCCGGGGTCCGACGTCACGATCGCCGAGGCCTACTCGCCCGACGCCTTCGCCGTGCCGCGCGTGGCCGAGCCCCGCGAGGTCACCGCCATGCTGTTGTGGCTGACCTCTCGGGAGGCGAGCTTCGTGACGGGCTCGGAGTTCGTGGTCGACGGCGGCCTGCTGCTGGGGCCGGCGTTGCCGGCATCGGAGTCGATCGATGCGTGAGGGCCAGGCGTCTGCTGCCCGGGCCGACCTCTCGGCCATCCGGGCGGCCCTGGCCATCGACCGGTCCTCCAGCGCGCAGGCCCGGACGATCGACCTCACGACGACCGGGGCCCGATCCGGGCGGGCCCACCGGATCGAGATCTGGTTCTACCGAGCGGGAGACGAGCTCTACCTGTCCACGGCTCCCGCCCGGCGCGACTGGTACGCCAACGTGCTGGCGCATCCGCGGATCGTCATCCACCTGAAGCACGGTGTGAGCGCGGATCTGACCGCCAGCGGCGTGCCCATCACCGAGCCGGGCGAACGAGCGCGAGTGCTGCGGGAGATCGTCGACGGGCTCCGGCATCCGGCCGATCGTGGAGGAGTGCAGAACATCGTCGGCGACGCGGACGACTGGATCGCCGGCAGTCCGCTGGTCCGGATCGACCTGGACGACCCGTCGCTGCTGCCCGGACGGTGATCGACCGGCCGCCGTGCCGCACCGGGAACGCCGGACGGCCGGTCCCGCGTGTCCGGGACCGGCCGTCCGGTGTCGATGTCAGCGCGCGTCGAGCAGGTGGACGGTCAGCCCTGGTAGCGGCGCAGCAGGGCGGCCAGGGCCTGGCCGCCGCCGATGCACATGGTGACCACGGCGGTCTCCAGATCCCGGCGGGCCAGGTCCTTGGCGGCGCGCAGGGTCAGGATGGCGGCGGTGGCGCCGACCGGGTGTCCCAGGGCGATGGCGCCGCCGTAGGGGTTGGTCTTCTCCGGGTCGAGCTTGGCGTCCCGGATGACCGCGACGGCCTGGGAGGCGAACGCTTCGTTGAGCTCGATGGTGTCGACGTCGTGCATGGCCAGCCCGGTGCGCTCGGCCAGCGCATCGAGCGCCAGCACCGGGGCGTACCCCATGAGCTCGGGTTCCATGGCCGCGGTGGTGACCGCCTCCAACACCGCGAGCGGAGCCAGGCCGAGGTCCTTGGCCACCGACTCGCGGGTGACGACCATGGCCGCCCCGCCGTCGTTGATCCCGGAGGCATTGCCGGCGGTGACGGTGCCGTCGGCCTCGAACACCGGTCGGAGCTTGCCCAGGATCTCCAGGGTGGTGTCCGGGCGGGGGTGTTCGTCCTCGGTGACGGTGCGGCTCTTCCGACCGCCGGTCTCCACCGGGACGATCTCCTCCGCGAAGGCGGCCTTGGCCTTCGCCGACGCGGCCCGCTGCTGACTCTGCAGCGCGAACTCGTCCTGCTCGACCCGCGACACCTCGTACTTGCGGGCGACGGCCTCGGCGGTGCGACCCATGTGCATGTCGTGGAACGGGTCGGTCAGCATGGCCACGGTGCCGTCGACCAGCACCCGGTCGCCGAGTCGGTTGCCGCTGCGGGCGGCGAAGTCCAGGAACGGCATCCGGGACATGTTCTCGTTGCCGCCGGCGACGGCGAGGTCGATGGTGCCCCAGCGCAGTTCCTGGGCGGCGGACCAGATGGCCTGCAGGCCGGAGCCGCAGAGCCGGTTGACGTTGAACGCCGGGGTGCGGGTGGGCAGGCCGGCGGCGATGGCGACGCGGCGGGCGTTGTACCCGTCCTTGCCGACCTGGCCGATGCAGCCCATGACGACTTCCTGGACCTGCTCGGGAGAGACCCCGGAGCGCTCCAGGGCGCCCTTCACCGCGAGCGCGCCCAGCTGGTGGGCGTCGACGTCCTTGAACGCCCCGCCGTACGAGCCGACCGGCGTCCGCGCGCCGTCGACCAGCACGATCGGATCGGTGTTCGGTGCAGCAACCACGATGTTCCCTCTCTGACTGACGATCTCGACCGGAGGTGCGGACCCCCCAGCTCAGGAACCCAGTGCCGCGACACCGCCGATGCGGGTGGCCCGCAGCCCGATCTCGATCAACGCCTCGGTCGCCCGTCCCATCTCGTCGGCGTCCGACGCGGAGATGCCACGCTGCATCCCCGCCAGGATCCGGTACCGGATCGACTCCATGATGACGGCCAGCTTGAAGCAGGCCAGCGCCACGTGGAAGTCCAGCTGCGACAGGTCACGACCGGTGACCCTCGCGTAGTACTCGGCCACCTCGTCACGGGTGAAGAAGCCGGGCGCCGTGGTGACGTCCGGGCTGACCGGCAGATCCCGGCGCAGCCTGTCCCCGGGCTCGGTCCAGTAGACGAGGACCACGGCCAGGTCGGCGATGGGGTCACCCAGCGTGGACATCTCCCAGTCGAGCACCGCGATCGGCCGGTAGGTCGCGGGATCCACCACCATGTTGTCCATCCGGAAGTCGCCGTGCACCAGCGTCGCGCCCAGATCCGGCACCTTCGGGCCCCGGTCGGTCAGCCAACCGGCCAACTCGCCCAGCGCGGGCAGTTCACGGGTCTTGGTGGTCTCCCACTGCCCGGTCCAGCGGCGGATCTGCCGCCGGACGTACCCGGTCGGCTTGCCCAGCTGGTCCAGCCCGGCCGCCGTCAGATCCAACCCGTGCAGCTGGGTCAGGGTGTCCAGGTGGTGGGCGCTCAGCGTCCGACGCTGCTCCGGCGTGAGCGCCGCGGTGTCCTCGGCGGTGGACAGCACCCGGCCGGTGACGAAGTCCATGACGTAGAAGTCGGCGCCGAGCACCTCGTGGTCGGTGCACAGCAGTCGCATGGTCGGCGCCGGGAAGTCGACCATGTTGAGCCCGGACTGCACCCGGTACTCCCGGCCCATGTCGTGCGCCGACGCCATCACGTGCCCGAGCGGCGGGCGGCGCAGCGCCCAGTCGCCGCCGGACTGGCGGATGCGGAAGGTCAGGTTGGACCGGCCCCCCGCCAGCAGGTCGACCTGCAGTGGCTCGGCTGCGTCGAAGCCTGGCAGCCTGCCGTCGAGGTACCGGGTCAGGGCGGCGACATCGAGGTCGGACGCCGAGGCGGTCGGCCCTTCGGTGGTCCGGTCGGACTCCGTCTCGGCGCTGGTCTCGGCGCTCATGAGTAGTCGCCCGGCAGCGAGCCGCTCTCCGAACGACGGACCGCGCGACGCGAGATTGCGCGGCGGTGCACCTCGCTGGGACCGTCGTAGATCCGGAACGGTCGGACCTCGCGCAGGATGTGCGGCAGCGGCGAGTCGTACGAGACGCCGTAGCCGCCGCAGAGCTGCACGCTGCGGTCGACGATCCGGTTGACGGCCTCGGCCACGAACACCTTGGCCGTCGAGGTCTCCTGCCGGGCCGGCTCGTGCCGGTCGAGCACCGCGGCGGCGTTCCAGATCATCAGCCGGCTGGCCTGGATGTCGATCTCGTTGTCCGCGATCTTCTCCTGGGCCATGCCCTGGTCGGCCAGCCGCCCGCCGAACATCGGGCGGGCGGTGGCGTAGGCGACGGCCACCTCGTGCGCCCGCCGGGCGGCACCCAACCAGCGCATGCAATGGGTGAGCCGGGCCGGCCCGAGGCGCACCTGGGCGTCGGCGAACCCCTCGTCGACCCGGCCCAGCACCGCGGAGTCCGGGACGACGCAGTGGTCGTAGATCAGCTCGCCGTGGCCGCCGGCGAATCCGCTGTCCAGGGTGGTGACGTGGCGCGAGATCGTCATCCCAGGGTGGCCTGCGTCGACCAGGAACATGGTGGCCGCCCGCTCGGACGTCCGGGCCATGGTGATGAAGAACGCGGCGCCGTCGGCCCCGGTGATCAGCCACTTGCGGCCGTCGATCCGCCAGCCTCCGTCCACCTTGGTCGCGGTGGTGGCCAGCATCTCCGGGTCGGCCCCGGCGCCCGGGGACGGTTCGGTCATCGAGAACGCCGACCGGACCTCACCGCGGGCCAGCGGGGCGAGGTACTGCTCCCGCTGCTGGGGGGTGGTCTTCTTGTCCAGCAGCAGGATGTTGCCCTCGTCCGGGGCGGCGCAGTTCAGCACGGCCGGACCGAGCACGCTGCGGCCGGACTCCTCCAGCACCACCGACTGGTCGCGGTGGTCGAGGGCCAGACCGCCGAACTCCTCCGGAGCGGTCGGCGCGAAGATCCCGGCCCGACGGGCCACCGTGCGCAGGGCCGCGAGCCGGTCGTCGGCCAGGCCGGCGCCGTGGGCGTCGATCTCCGACTCGGCCGGGATGACGTGCTCGTCGATGAAGGACCGGGTGCGCTGCTTGAGGTCTTCGATGCGCGGGTCGAGGGTGAGGTCCACGCTCATCGCCGATCACCGGCCACGCGGACGGCGGACAGACCGCCGGAAGTCGGGGTCGGCACGGCCCGGGACAGCCCCGAGCCTCCGTCACGACGGTCAACCACGGTGTTGTGCTCCTGTCTGCATCCTCGGCCGGGTGCCGTACATCCCCGCCTGGCGTCGCTGCCAGGCCCAGCATGGCGGATGACCGTGCGTCGAGACCAGGTCATCACGTGGAGGAGACGTTCACCGACCGACTGGTCGGCTGAGGCTCTGTCCTGCGGACGCCGGTGCGCTGGTGCAGGCAAGAACCGAGGCCGCGGGTCGAACACCGGCTTGCACGAGCGCACGTCCCTCCAAGTTCTGTGGCTGAAACCGATGACTGGCGCCGCCTGGACGTGGCGGTCGTCACAGGCTGCGAGTTACCGACTGGTCGGTCGATGCGTCGGGCACGGAGTCGGGTCCGACGGGGCCCGGTGAGCGGCCACGGTGATCAGGCGGCAGAGTAGGGAGATCACGGCTCCGACGCGCGCTCCAACGGCGGTGCGCGCCGGTCAACTCCACCCGACTCGACGGCGACGTCCGCACGGAGAGATGACATGACCGATCCGAAGACCAAACTCGACATCTACCGGACCATGGTCCTGGCCCAGAGCTGGGAACAGGCGCTCATGCGACTGATCGACGAGAACCTCGCCCCGGCCAGCTACCACCCCGGCCGCGGTTCGGAGGGCTCCGAGGTGGCCTGCACCATGGCGCTGCGGGAGAGCGACTACCTGCTCTACGACCATCGCGGCATGGCGCACATCATCGCCAAGGGCGTGCCCCTGGTCGGTCTGTTCGGCGACTTCCTGGGCAACGAGCTCGGCACCACCCGCGGCTACGGCGCCGGCATCGTGCACGTCGCCGACCCCGACCGCGGAGTGCTCGGTCAGTCCGGGACCCTGGGCGGCAGCCAGCTGATCGCCGCCGGTGCCGCCCTGTCGGCCAAGATCCGCAAGACCGACCAGGTCACCATGTGCTTCTTCGGGGACGGCGCCGCCAACCGCGGCACCTTCCACGAGGCGGCCAACGCCGCCGGTGCCTGGAAGCTGCCGTTGGTGTTCGTGGTGCAGAACAACGGGTGGGCCGTGTCCGTCCCCACCGAGTACTCCACCGGCGGTGCCTTCGTCGACCGGGCCAACGGCTACGGCTTCCCCGGGGTGGCCGTCGACGGCCAGAACCCTTTCGAGGTCCACGATGTCGCGGTCGAGGCGGTGGAACGCGCCCGGAACGGAGGCGGTCCGACCCTCATCGAGGTCAAGACGGTGCGCCTGCTCGGTCACTACCTGGGCGACCCGCAGGCGTACCGGGAGGCGGCCGAGCGGTCGACCAGCGCCACCCGCGACCCGATCGTCTGGGCCCGCGCCGCGCTCAAGGAGAGCGGCGAGGCCACCGAGGAGCAGTTGTCCGCCATCGAGGCCGAGGCCATCGAGCAGGTCGAGGCGGCCCGGGAGCAGGCGCTCGCCGGAGCCAAGCCGACCGCCGATGTCCTGACCGAGTACCTCTACGTCTGAGGAGCCTCCACATGACTGCATCGTCAGGTGCTCGCACGATCACCTACAGCCGCGCGATCACCGAGGCCCTCGACGAGGAGATGGCCCGGGACGAGCGGGTCGTCGTCCTCGGCGAGGACGTCGGCCGGATGGGCGGCATCTTCGGCGCCACTCCCGGCCTCTACGAGAAGTACGGCGCCGACCGGGTCATCGACACCCCGATCTCCGAGATGTTCATCGTGGGCGGCGCTGTCGGCCTGGCCATCACCGGCCTGCGACCGGTGGCCGAGCTGCAGTTCGCCGACTTCATCGTCAACGCCGCCGACGAGACGTTGTCCAAGATGAGCAAGTGGCGCTACATGCACGGCGGCCAGTTCCGCGTGCCGATGGTGCTGCGCATGCCCGAGGGCGCGACCGGCGGCGGCGGGGCCGAACACTCGTTGTGCCCGGAGGCCCTGATGCTGAGCTACCCCGGCGCCCACATCGTGGTGCCGTCCACCCCGGCCGACGCCAAGGGCCTGCTCAAGGCGGCCATCCGGGACGACAACCCGGTCGGATTCTTCGAGCACAAGGCGCTCTACGCGACCCGCGGCGCCGTGCCGGACGACCCGGACTTCGTGGTGCCGATCGGCAAGGCCGACATCAAGCGTGAGGGCACCGATGTCACGGTGATCGCGTGGGGCCGGGCGGTGCACTGGGCGCTGGCCGCCGCCGATCTCGCCGCCACCGACGGCACCAGCGTCGAGGTGCTGGACACCCGGGGCCTGCGCCCGCTGGACACCGACGCGATCTTCGCCTCGATCGAGAAGACCGGCCGCGTGGTCATCGCCCAGGAGGCGCCGCGGACCGGCGGTGGGGCCTCGGAGATCTCGGCCGTGATCGCCGAGAACGTCATCGACCTGCTCGAGGGACCGATCAAGCGGATCGGGGCGATGGACGTGCCGATCCCGCAGAACCCGGCCCTCGAGGCGCTGGTCATGCCCACGCCGGCCGACATCCATCTGGCCGTCAAGGAGCTCGTGGGCTGACATGCACCTGATCCATCTGTCCCAGCAGGGCTACACCATGGAGTCCGGGATCATCGTGTCCTGGATGCAGCAGGAGGGCGACGCGTTCACCGCCGGCGACCCGTTGTACGAGGTGGAGACTCAGAAGAACACCGTCGAGGTCGAGGCCCGGGTACCCGGCACCATGGCGCGGATCGTCGCGCCGACGGGGGAGGACCTGCCCGTCGGCGCCCTGCTCGCGGTGGTCGCCGATCCCGGGGAGACGTTGACGGCCGAGCAGATCGACGCCGCGATCGCCGAGGAGTCCTCGGGTGAGGCCGGGCCGACCGAGCCGCCCGAGTTCGCACCCGGCGGGGCCGAGGGCCCGGCCGCGCTGGCCGGACGGGAGCCGTCGGGGTCACCGCTGCCCGCGGCTCCCGCCGCGACGACCGGGGCCCCGGCCGGAGGCCGGGTCCGGGCGCTGCCCAAGGTCCGGACCTATGCGGCCGAGCGGGGCGTCGACCTGGCGCTGGTGACCGGCACCGGGGCCCGCGGCGCGGTCACCGTCGAGGACATCGACGCCTTCCTGTCCTCGTCGGGGGCCGTCGGCTCGTCCGCCGCGGCCGGGTCCGGTCCGGCGACGGCCCTCCCCGGGGTGGCCGTGCGCGAACAGCGTCCGGTCACCGGTGCGCGCAAGGCCATGGCGGACAACCTGTCCCGCAGCTGGTCGGAGATCCCGCAGTTCGTCCAGCAGTTCCGGGTCGACCTCACCGCGGTGCTCACCTTCCGCGCCCAGCGCAAGGCGGCGGGGCAGGCGGTGGGCGTCACCGACATCCTGGTCGCCGCGATCGCCCGCGCGGCCGGCACGGTGCCCGAGGTCAACGCCAGCTGGACGTCCGGCGGGATCACGGTCTACGACGACGTCAACGTCTCGCTGGCGGTCAACACCGACCGTGGCCTGCTGGTCCCGGTGGTGCCCCGCACGCAGACCCTGGGCCTGGACGAGATCAACGCCGCGGTCACCGCGACGGTGTCGGCCGCTCAGGCGGGCCGGGGGCCGCTGGACGCGGTGCCCGGGACCATCACCCTGTCCAATCTGGGCCAGGGCGCGGTGGAGACCGGCATGCCGTTGGTCACCGCCCCGCAGTCGGCCATCGTCTTCGTCGGGGCGACGGTCGACACCCCGGTCGTCGCCGGCGGTGAGGTGGTCGTCCGTCCGCTGCTGGGCGTGGCTGTGGGCTACGACCACCGCATCGTCGACGGGGCCACCGGTGGCCGGTTCTGCGCCGCTCTCAAGGAGCTGCTCGACCATCCCGAGCAGCTCGAGGCGGCGTCGGTCCCCGGCTGACCGACCGGTCCGCGACGCCCGTCCTGCACCGCGGCTCGGGCGTCGCGGCGCGCCGGCCCGACGAGCCGGCGCCCACACCGTGCGGTCCGCGACCGCGGAGCCGCCACCATGCACCACCGAGAAGAATGCGAGCACCAACACCGATGAGCGGTCGTCGAATCGTGGTCACCGGAGCAGCCCAGGGCATCGGCAAGGCGGTGGCCACCCGTCTCGCCGAGGACGGCGAGAACCTCGTCCTGGTGGATCGCAAGGAGGCCGAGCTGCAGGCCACCGCCGCCGAGCTGGACGCCCTGAGCCGGGGCACCGTGGCCACCCGAGTGGCCGATCTGCTGGAGCTGGACAAGCTGCCGGCCCTGGCTGACGAGATCGACGACGAGGCGCCGATCGACGGGCTGATCAACGTGGCCGGCGTCGGTCTGATGTCCGTCTTCGCCGAGCTCGATCTGGCCCAGTGGCAGCGCACCTTCGACATCAACGTGACCGCGACGTTCCTGCTCGGTCGCGCGGTCGGCGAGCGGATGGCGCCGCGCGGGTCCGGGCGGATCGTGAACATGGCCAGCATCGCCGGCAAGCGCGGCAGCGCGGCCCTGGCCGACTACTGCGCCTCGAAGGCGGCGGTCATCTCGCTGACCCAGTCGATGGCCAGCGTCTACGGCCCGCACGGCGTCACGGTCAACGCGATCTGCCCGGGGCTGGTCTGGACCCCCATGTGGGAGGTCACCGGGGCCTGGCTGGCCGAGAACGTGCCGGCCATGAAGGACGCCGGCCTGTCCAACCACGACGCGTTCATGGCGTCGGTCAAGGCGCAGACGCCGCTGCAGCGGCCGACCAAGGTGGAGGACATCGCGGCGATGGTGCGCTTCCTGCTGTCGCCGGACGCCAACCTGGTGACCGGTCAGGCGCTGAACGTCGACGGCGGCATCGAGGTCCACTGACACCGGACCGCAACACGATCGGCAGCGGCAGGCGGCCCGGGAACCTGGCGGTTCCCGGGCCGTCGTCGGCTCGGTCGGTGACCGGGCTCAGCCGGCCGTCTGGCCCCGCGGGTGGGCCGCGATGCCCCGGACGAAGATGTCCCAGAACTGATAGGCGATCTCGCGAGGTCGTAGGGGACCGCTGGCCTGGTACCACTGGTAGGCCCAGTTGCACATGCCGAACAGGGCCAGTGCGGCCAGGCGGGGGTCGGTGTCCCGGAAGGTGCCGTCCGCGGTGCCCTGCTTGATGGCGTGCGCGACGGCCGCCTCGTACCGGTCCCGTTTGTCCCGCATGGCCGGTTGGTCGGCCTCCGGCAACTCGCGGTGGTGCTCGAAGAAGACCCGGACATGGCCCCGGTGCGTCTCCATCAGCTCCATGATGTCGACCATCACCTCGAGCAGGCGCTGCTCGGGGGCCAGCCCGGCCTGCTGGCGGCGCTCGTTCTTCTCCAGCAGCAGGTCGATGAACTCCTCGTGGATGGACGCCAGGATCTGGTCTTTGCCTGAGAAATAATGGTAGAGCGTCGGTTTCGCGATGCCGACGGTGCGGCCGATGTCGTCCATGGTGGTGTTGGAGTACCCCATGCGGTCGAACAGCTCGGCAGCGGACGTGATGATCTCGGCGCGACGGTCGTCGAGACTCATCCGTCGTCGCGCCGATCGGGTGGACGGTGCACGAGTCGGCATGACGTCTCCCCCTTCCCTGGTCTCGTCCCGCGACCGGCTCCGGTGCCGGGGCGGACGGCCCTCGGGGGTGGTTCCCCGGACCCGCCTCGTCGCGTCCGTGCATGTTCTCATCTGTGACCCGCCGACACCAGCATGTGTCTGCGCTGGTCGGGACGGTCGCTGAGCGGGCGGCCCAGACGGGGCTGCAGCGACCGCGATGCGACGGGCCGGGCGGACGGGCGCGGCTACCGCGGGGGCTCCTGGAGTCCTTCGCACGGCTCAGCACCCTCGATGCGAAACCCTTTACGGCATACCGAGTTGGCTGCTCTCGCTGATCCGGAATTCGTCGGCCGATGAACGTCGGTCGACACGCCCTCGGCCTTGACAGTGACCGTGGAACGGGAGTTCACTTCGCCCAACCGACCCGACGGTCGGATCCCGGTTCCGAACCAACGGAGGTTCTCGTCCAGGGCGGACACCATGCGCGCAGCGGTCGACACCGCGCCGCTGGTCACCGAGACTTCCGAACTGGCCTCTGTCCAGGAGGCGTTCGAAACCCAACTGGCCGCCGACGATGTCATGACGGTGGTCGTCACGATGGAGGAAGCCCCATGAACACCGGACTCGACGCCAAGGTCGTCGTCATCACCGGCGGAGCCAGCGGGCAGGGCCTGGCCGCGACCGAACTGTTCGCGGCCGAGGGGGCCAAGGTCATCGTCGCCGACTGGAACGAGGCCGGCGCCCAGGCGCAGGCCAAGGCACTCCAGGACAAGGGCGCCGACGCGATCGCCGTCGGCGTGGACGTGGCCGACGAGAGTGCCGTCAAGGGCATGATCGACGCCGCCGTCTCCCGCTTCGGTCGGCTCGACGTGCTCTTCAACAACGCCGGCGTCGGCTTCAGCTCGACCAACCGGTTCAAGATGGCCAACGTGGTGGAGACCCCGGTCGCCGACTGGGACGCCATCATCGCCATCAACCTCAAGGGCCCAGCCCTGGGGTGCAAGTTCGCCCTGCCGGTCATGGCCGAGCAGGGCGCCGGCGTCATCATCAACAATGCCTCGATCAACGGCCTGGTCGCGCTGTCCGGTGCAGACGCCTACACCGCGTCCAAGGGCGGGGTGGTCGCCTTGACCCGCGTCATGGCCGCCGACTGGGGCCCCAAGGGCATCCGGGTCAACTGCATCTGCCCGGGCGGGGTCGACACCCCGATGATCAACCAGGCTCTGGTGGACGACGCCGCGCGCGCCGCCGCCGGGGCCGGCAACCCCCTGCGCCGCATCGCGCAGCCGAGCGAGATCGCCTCTGTGGCAGTCTTCCTCGCCTCGGACGCGGCGTCGTACGTCAACGGGGTCATCATCCCCGTCGACGGTGGCGCGACCGCCATCTGAGCGATCCCGTCACCGACCTCTCACAGACGCGGGGCGCTTCCTCTCGGGGGGCGCCACCACGTGTGACCGCGACCGGCCGCCGATGACGGTGGCCGGCCCTCCGGTCGGGCGAGCGTGAGCATCGGGCCGGCTCGCCCACCTCGTGCGCACCGCGAAGTTCAACCTGCTGAACCCGTTCTGGTCGGCCGATCTCGGCCTCGACACCGCCCAGATCGGCAGTGTCTCGGCCAGCTCAGGGCATCCCCGGATTCCCGGCTCAGCTGACCGAGCCGGCCGGCGTCAGCCCCGACGCCGACACCGAGCGCGACCTGCGCTGACGCGGGCGCACTCCGACTCCGGCTCCCGGACCGTCAGCGTTGACGGACCGGGGGCCGGTGCTGGTTCCCGGCCTGATCCGGCAGGATCACGCGCAGTTCCCCGCCCGCCCAGCCAACCAGGAGTGACCTCGTGAGTGCAGCCGTCCCCGACACCGTCCCGGACACCATGCGCCAGGTCGTGCAGCGCCGCTACGGCCGCCCGGCCGAGGTCGCCGAGATCGACACCGTGCCGGTGCCGGTGCCGCGGGACGGGCAGCTGCTCGTGCGCCTCGAGGCCGCGCCGATCAACCCGGCCGAGATCCTGATGTTCGAGGGCCGGTACGGGTACGGCCCGTCCAAGCCGGCACTGCCGCGCAAGGCGGGCATCGAGGGGGTCGGCACCGTGGTCGGCGGCGCCACCGACGTCGTGCCCGAGGGCACGACCGTGGCCCTGCTCGGCGTCGACGGACTGTGGTCGGACTACATGGTCATCCCGGCCGCCACCGCGATCCGGCTGCCGCCGGACACCGACAAGGTGCAGCTGGCCCTGGGCATGGTGAACCCGCAGGCGGTGATCCTGCTGCTCGAGGAGCACGTGAAGCTGCAGCCCGGCGACTGGATCGTGCAGAACGCCGGCAACTCGGCGTTCGGACGGATCCTGGACACGGTGGCCCACGAGCGTGGGCACAAGGTCGTCAACGTGGTCCGGTCGCAGCAGGCGGCCGACAGCGTGGCCGGCCGGCTCACCGGTCCGGTGGTCATCGACGGCCCCGATCTGCAGCAGCAGGTCGAGGCGATCACCGGTGGCGAGCTGGCGGTGCTCGGGGTCGACGCGGTCGGGGGTGCGGCCACCAACCGCCTGGCCCACTGCCTGAAGGCCGGCGCGGTCGTGTCGAACTACGGCCTGATGTCCGGTGAGCCGTGCCAGATCGACTCGGAGCTGGTGGTGTTCAACGACATCCGGCTCGAGGGGTACTGGACGCCGCGGTCGATGCGCACACTGACCTCGGAGCAGATCGGGGCGGTCTTCACCGAGGCGTTCGACCTGGTCATCTCGGGCAAGTTCGACATCCCCGTCGAGCAGACCTACTCGCTGTCCGACGTGGGGGCCGCCCTCGAGCACGCCGAGCGCGGCGGCCGTGGCGGCAAGATCGTCCTGACCCGCTGAGACACACGTCCTCTCGACCCCGGTCGCCCGATGCAGGTCCGGCGGCCGGGGTCGAGTCGTCGCTGACCCGCCGTCAGCCCGGCAGCCGGTAGTGCAGGTGCGCCGGGACGGCACGGCGGATCGCCGCCTCCACCTCGGCGGCACCCCGCCAGTCCTTGGCCCGGAACACCACCGAGACCCCGGAACCGGCCATCAGCAGCAGCATCTCGTCGCCCGGGCCGACCTGCTCGAGCTTGAGCCCGACGACGCCGGGGTACCGCACGGTCGCCCACGTGTCGTCGTCGTGGCCTGTCCGGACCGACAGACCGTCCGGACCCGCGATGAGGCGTGAGCCGCGCGGCATGGCCGAGCCGAGGCGGGCCCGGTCGTACGTCGTGCCGTCCACCAGCGCCCCACCCGACTGGTCGAGTCGGGGCAGGTCGGGGACCGCCACGCCCGAGGGCACCGCGACGACCAGGGTCGGCAGGGCGGCGCGGAGCGCGGCGGACACGTCGTCCCGGTGCAGACGGTCGGTGGCGGACGGGTCGCGGCCCAGGCTGAGCGCGCTGCCCACCAGCTCGCGGATCGCCTGGTCGGTGGCCCCGGCGGCCAGCACCTCGGGGTGGTGGCGTTCCTCCCGCAGGATGGCCCGCTGGTGGTCCAGTTCGGCGTCCGTCACGCCGTGGTCGCGCAGCTCGGTGACGACCCGCCAGGCTTCGTCGGCCAGCCGTTGCGCCTGCGCCTCGGGCCCCTCGGCGGCGACCGTGGCCAGTACCCGCTCCCCGGCCACCGGCTCGATCGACGACACGAGTTCGTAGATCAGGCCGAGGTCGTGACGCAGCCGCCGCAGCAACCGATCCACCAGCACCGACCATCCGGCCGCGAACGCCGGGGTCCACCCGGCCGCGACGGTGAGCAGGATCGAGTCCGGCGGACCCTCGGTGACGCTCGGCGTGGGCGTCGCCACCACCGGCAGGTTCTCGACGGTGGCGTGGGCGTCCGGAACCCAGTCCCCCGGCGCGTCGGGCAGCGGCAGCCGCAACCCGGCCGGTGGCGGGCCACTGAGCACGAGCACCGCGTTGCCCCGGTGGAACCAGCGGCGGCCCCAGGCCTCGACGTCCTCGGCCGTCGCGAGGTGCGGTGCGATCTGGACGTTGCCGAGCAGGCCGAGTCCCTGGCTGCCGAACCGGATGGTCGGCGGCAACCAGCCGAACACACCGATGTTCGACCCGGACTCCTCGGCCAGCAGCACCGCCCGCTCGCGCTCCAGTACCCCCAGGTCCAGGGCGGCCAGCGACCGGCACACCTGCTCGAGGTGGCGGACCACGACGTCAGGGCTGCTGGCCACCTCGAACGACGTGAGCCTGGGGTGGACCGAGGCGTTGCAGGCGTACGGCACCCGGGTGAACGGCTGCATGGCCAGGTGCTCGACCAGGTGCGTGATGCCGGTGCGGACGAAGGGCTCGTCCCGCATGCCGACGCCGAACAGCAGGTCGGCCTCCAGTCGCCCGGGCCGTTCGCACCAGTGCACCGGGACGCCGTCGATGACCGTCCGGTGCACCACCTCGTCGTCCGGTCCGTCCTCGACGGTGCGGTCGGTGATCGGGGACCGGGCGAGAGGTCCGTCGTCGAGGGGCGTCGCCGCGGGGCCGTGCGGGGTGGCCGCGGTGACCACCAGACCCGCGCCGGCCCCCGTACTGCCGTCCCCGCGGACCCGCTCGATGGTGGTGAAGGCGGACAGCGGCATCGCCTTGTCCATCACCCAGGTGTCGTCGACGGTGGTGAGCACGCCGGCCGGTCCGTGCACGCTCGCCGAACGGATGGCGTCCCAGCCGATCTCGGTGACCCAGTCGCGGCCCAGCGGCGTGCGGCGCTGGGTCAGCAGCACCCGGCGGTCCGTCGCCGTCAGCAGCTGACCGGCCATCCGGCCCCGACCCTGCAGCCGGCCGTAGGCCAGCGCGAGCACCCGTTCCTGCGAGTCGAGCAGCCGGGCGATGAGCTTGAGGTCGCCGCGCATCAGTCGCGCGACGTCGCCGAACGTCGACGTCGCGCGGTCCCGCAGCTCGGAGAAGCGGCGTGCGGCGTCGGACGGGTCCTGCAGGTCGCGCTGGTCGGCGTCGGCCACCGTGCGTCCTTCCCCACCGTCAGCGATTCAATCCCTCACGGTAGGGAAGGAACCGTTGTGAGTAGGTGTGGAACGTGACGAGTATCACTGCATCCGGGCGACCTCCCGCTGGTGGCGGGTCGGCTTCGGCGTCACCGGCCACCACGTCCGCCGGCCCAGGTCGGACGCCAGCGCCGGCACCAGCAGCGTCCGGACGACCAGGGTGTCGAGCAGCACGCCGAAGGTGACCAGGAAGGCGATCTGGGCCAGGAACAGGATCGGGATGACGAACAGCGCGGCGAAGGTGGCGGCCAGCACCACGCCGGCGCTGGTGATGACGCCGCCGGTGACCCGCAGGCCGCGCAGCACACCCTCGTTCGGGCCGTGCACGGCGACCTCCTCGCGCACCCGCGTCATCAGGAAGATCGAGTAGTCGACCCCGAGCGCGACCAGGAACACGAACGCGAACAGCGGCACGGCCGGATCGGCGCCCGGGAAGTCCCACCAGTGGTTGAAGACCAGCGCGCCGACGCCCATCGCGGCGCCGAACGACAACACCGTCGCCACGATCAGGATGAGCGGCGCGACCAGCGACCGCAGCAGCACGATGAGCACCAGCAGCACCGCGACCAGGATGACCGGGATGATCAGCCGCAGGTCGTGCTCGGCGGTGGTGACGGTGTCGTACTGGGTGGCGGTGGTCCCGCCGACCAGGATCTGCTCGCCGTCGGACAACGCATGCAGCGCGGCCCGGGCCGCGCGGATGGTGTCCTCGGCGGCCTGCGAGTCGGCCGCGTCGGTCAGCGTGGCCTGCACCTGCACCCGTCCGTCGACCACCAGCGGTGGGCCACCCGGCCGGCCGCCCTCGCCGACCAGCCCCGCGGCGGTCACCCCGGGTGTGCTCGACAGCGTCTCCACGACGGCGTCGCCCGCCGCCTCCGGGGCGATGACCACGACCGGATCGCCGGACCCACCCGGGAAGTGGTCGACCAGGGCCTCTTGGCCGTCGATCGAGTCGACGTCGGTGAGGAACACGTCGGTCTGCGGGGTGCCGGACGCCTTGAACGTCGGCACGGCCAGGCACGCGACGGCCAACGCGCCGGCGGTGATCAGCCAGGTGCGCCGCGGATGCCGGCCGACCACGTCCGCGATGACCACCCAGATGCCCCGCCGGGCGGGCCGCTCGTGCTGTGCGGTGTGCGGCCGGGCTGCGTCGGTGGCGTGGCGACCCTCGGCCGATCGTGCAGTGGCCGGCGGGTGCGGGATCCGCGGCCAGAACAGCCACCGTCCGGCCAGCAGCAGCGCCGGCAGCAGGGTGAGCGCGGCCAGGAACGCCGCGACGATGCCGATGGCCCCGACCGGCCCCAGCGAGCGGTTCGAGTTGAGGTCGGACAGCAGCAGGCAGAGCAGGCCGATGATCACCGTTCCGGCCGAGGCGGCCACCGGTTCCAGGCAGGAGCGCCAGGCCCGGCGCATGGCGGTGGCGGTGGACGTGACCCGGGTGAGTTCCTCGCGGTACCGGGACACGAGCAGCAGGCCGTAGTCCGTCGCGGCGCCGACGGTGAGGATGAACAGGATCCCCTGGCTCTGACCGTTCAGGACGAGCACGTCCTCGCGGGCGAGCAGGTAGACCACACCACCGGCCAGTGCCAGCCCGCTCACCGAGGTGAACAGCACCACCAGCGGCAGCGCGATGGCCCGGTAGATCAGGATCAGAATGACCAGCACCGCGCTGAGAGCGACCAGCAGCAGCACGCCGTCGATGCCGGCGAATGCCGCGCCCAGGTCGGAGACCAGGCCGGCCGGGCCGGCCACGTGGGCGCTCGCCCCGGCCGCAGCGGCGACGGCCGCCGCTCGCACCTCATCGACGATCCGGTCCAGGGGCGGCTCCCCGGAGGCGTCCGCGGTGCTGACCAGGTCGGAGTCCAACGGCAGCACCAGGAGGGCGGCCTGGCCGTCCTCGGACGGGACGAGCGGCGCGGCGGCCCCCCCGACCAGGAACTGGCCGACCGTGCCGACCCCCTCGACCTCGATCGCGGCGACCGACCCGGCGAAGGCGTTCCACGACGTCAGCTGCTCCGGCGAGGCCGGCAGGCCGTCGGTGTCCGCCGTGCCTCCCACGCTGAACACCACGAACGCGGGCAGCGACGGTCGGTCGGAGAACGCGCGCGCCGCCTCGGCCGCCTCCACCGACTCGGCGTTGGCCGGCAGGAACGACTCCTGGTCGTTGGACTGCACCGACGACAGCGCCCCGATGGCCGGGCCACCCAGGCCGGCGATGGCCAGCCAGGCCACCACCACCGCCAGCAGGGCGGCGCCGCGCAGCACGCCGCGGCCGCGGCGGGCCCCGTGCCGGCCGGGGGCGGGTGGGGTCTCGGTCGTCATCGGGGTCCTTCCGGAGCGGCCGGGCAATACTCAGCATGCTGAGTGTTCCGGTCATGCTGCCACACGGTGCGGATTGATCGGGGCACGATGAGGACCGGTCGTGGACAGGGACTCGGACAGGGACAGGGAGGGACCGCCGGATGAGCTGGGAGCAGCACGAAGCTTGGGCGACCGGCCGGTTGCTGTCGACCGCGGCCCGCCTGGTGGAGAACACCTGGAACGCCCGGCTGCGTGACGACGGGGTGACCCACGCGGGGGTCGTCGTGCTGGCCACCCTGATGGCCGGTCCGGCCGACCAGCGCGTCCTGGCCCGGGCCCAGCACGTCACCGAACAGACCATGGGACGCACCCTGGCGCACCTCGAGCAGACCGGCCACATCACCCGGGACGCCGACCCGGCCGACCGTCGCCGCCGGGTCGCGCAGCTCACCGACCGCGGCCGCGGGCTGGTGGCCTCGTTGTCCGATCGCGGAGAGCGGCTCACCGACGACATCCTGCGGACGGCCGGTCAGGACAGTGCCGCCCTGCGTGCCGGGCTGATCGCGTTGATCAGTGCGCTGGCCGGTCCGGGGAGCGACGCCCAGGACTGACGGTGCGATGCGCCGACGTGGGATGAGCAGATCGTGCGATGAGTTGCGCGGCGCCCGGCAGTCGGTCGTGTCGGATCCGCTGTGTCGATCGAGCCGCGGCGGCGGCCGCCAGGAGGCTCAGTGGGACGACTCGTCATCACCAGCTCCATCACCGTCAACGGCGCGTTCGAGGCGCCGGTCCCCGAACCGGACGGCTGGCTGGTCCTCGACCCGGACAGTCAGCAGGCGGCCCTGGACCTGTGGCAGGCGGCCGACGCGATGCTGGTCGGCCGTCGGACCTACGAGGGCCTGGCCGCGGTGTGGCCGCGGATGGCCGACCTGCCGGGCTACGAGGCCTTCGCCCACCGGATGAACTCCATGCCCAAGTTCGTCGCCTCCCGGACCCTGACCGGCCCGCTCACCTGGAACGCCACCCTGCTGGAGGGCGACGTCACCGCGAGCGTCAGCGCGCTCAAGGCCCGCACGCCCGGCGACCTGGTCGTCACCGGGACCGGTGAGCTGGCCCGGAGCCTGCTGGCGGCCGGTCTCGTCGACGAGGTCCGGTTCTCGCTGAGCCCGTACCTGTGGGGCACCGGGCCGCGGGTCTGGGACGGCATCGCCGACGTCCGTCTGCAGCTGATCGCGGCGACGACGTTCAGCTCGGGCGTGGTGCAGCTGCGGTACCGGCCGGACGTGCCGGAGCGCTGATCACCGGTCGATCAGCACGACCAGCTCCTGGGTGGCCCGGGTCATGGCCACGTACCGGTCCACCGCCTGCTCGATCGTCGCGGCGGGACGCCCGGTGTCGACCAGGACGACCAGGTCGAACTCCAGGCCCTTGGCCGTCTCCGGGGACAGCGAACGGATCCGGGGGCGGCCGGGGAACGTCGGGTCGCCGATGACGCAGCCGATGCCGTCCGGGTCCGCCGCGGTCCAGGCGTCCAGCACGGCGTCCAGCTCGGCCACCGTGCCGCGACGCACGGGCCGACCGGTGCTGCGCACGGACGTCGGCACGGTGACGTCTGGCAGCACCGCCCGGATCACCGGTCCGGCTGCCTCCATGATCTCCACCGGGGTCCGGTAGTTGATCCGCAGCGACGCCTGCCGGACCTGGTCGAACCCGACCCGGCGGAGCCGGTTGGTCCAGGACTCGGTGAAGCCGTGCCGGGCCTGGCCGCGGTCGCCGACCACCGTGACGCTGCGGGACGGACAGCGGCGCAGCACCATCCGCCACTGCGCGTCGGTCAGCTCCTGCGCCTCGTCCACCACCACGTGGGCGAACGCCCCGACCAGCACGTCGGGATCGGCCGTGAGCGTGTCGCTCTCGTCGTCCAGGGCGTTGCGCAGGTCGGCGCCGCGCAGCATGCTCATCACGGCCATCTCCGAGTCGTCCGACTCGATGAGCGCCTCGACCACCTCGTTCATCTCGCCCCGGCGGGCGGCCAGAGTGGCGCTGCGACGACGGTCGCGGTCCGCCGCCCGAGCGTCGCCCACCTGGTGCCGCGCCGCGTCCAGCAGTGGCAGGTCGGACACGGTCCAGCGCTTCCCGTCGGCTCGGTGCAGCCGGGCGATGTCGTCAGCGCTGAGCCAGGGTGCGCACCAGCGCAGGTAGGTCGGCACGGTCCACAGGTCGCCGACCACCTCCGCCGCGTCCAGCATCGGCCAGGCGCGATGCAGGGTGTTGCGCAGCTCGCGGCTGCGCAGCAGGGCCGGCCGCACCTGGTCCTCGGGAGCGTCGAGATCGGTGGTGCGCAGGATGATCTCGACCAACTCCGCGGCGATCACCTCGCGGGCCTCGTTGTGCGGGGTGCCTGCCTCCGGAGCCTCGAACGCCTCCGCCCACTCGTCCGGTCCCACGGTGACGTCGCCCCAGTCGGTCTCGATCGTCGTCGAGGCGTCCGGCGGCTCCTCGGAGAACCGGACGGCGCGGTCGATCGCGTCGACCATGCGGGTCTGCGCCTTCAGTGCGGCGACCTGCGGATCGGACTCCGGGACGGCCGCCGCACCCTCGGCCACCAGGTCCCGCAGGGTGCAGGTCCGGACGCCCTCCTCGCCGAGGCTGGGCAGCACGTCGGCCACGTAGCTCAGGTACGGCTCGGACGGGCCGATGAACAGCACGCCGCCGCGGTGGTGGCCCAGCCGTGGGTCGGAGTACAGCAGGTAGGCGGTGCGGTGCAGGGCCACCACCGTCTTGCCGGTGCCCGGCCCGCCGTCCACGACCAGCGCGCCACGCGAGTCGGCCCGGATGATCGCGTCCTGGTCGGCCTGGATGGTGCCGAGGACATCGCGCATCCGGTCGGTCCGGGTGGCGCCGAGACTGGCGATGAATCTGGACTGGTCGTCCAACGTCTCCCGCCGGATCGAGTCGTCCCAGGCGAACACCTCGTCCCAGTAGTCGGTGATCCGGCCCCGGGTCCAGCGGTAGCGGCGCCGGCTGGTCAGGCCCATGGGGTCGGCGTGGGTGGCGCCGAAGAACGGCTCGGCGACGGGGGAGCGCCAGTCCACGACCAGGTGCCGGCCGGTGGCGTCGGACAGCCCGATGCGGCCGACGTAGGTGGGTCCGTCGGCGTCCGCAGGAACGATGCGGCCGAGGACCAGGTCGAGCCCGAAGCGGCGCAGGGTGCGCAGCCGGGCGGTGAGCCGGTGCACCTCCTGGTCTCGTTCCAGCGCCCGCTGGTAGCCGCCACCGGGGGCGCGGCGGGTCTCGGCGAGCCGGTCGGTCAGCTCGGCGATCGACTGCTCCAGGCAGGCCGCGATCTCGGTCAGGTGCTGCTCGTCGGTGCCGATGAGCGCCGGGTCGGCCTTGGCCGCACGGTCCTCGGGGAGGTGGAAGATGCTGATGGACAACGGCTTCACCGTGATGGGCTCCGTTTCGCTGCAGGACGCGCCGCGGTCGCTTCGGGCGGTGCAAGGAGCCAGGGTGCGCCAGGACCGGGGTCTTGTGGCAAGACCCCGTGTCGGCTGTACGTTGAAGTGGGAGTAGCGGTCAGTACTTCGCCGACGTCGCCCGCTGCCCGGCCGTCACCCGGATGAACTCGAGTCTCTCGGCGTCGGTAGACCCGTCGGCGACGGTGTAGACCACCAGTCGGACGTCCGATCCGGGCACCGTGAGGACGTCGCAGTCGCAGGTGATGTCCCCGACGTCGGGATGCTCGATGGTCTTGCGTGACGAGACGTGTCGGCCCACGGCACCCTGGTCCCACAGCTGCGCGAAGTCTGCGCTGGTGGCTCGCATCTCGGCGATGAGGGCCGGCAGGTCCGGGTCGTCCGGATGATCGACCAGCGCGGTCCGCAGGTCGGCGACGAGCGCGCTGGGCAGGCCGACGTCGTCGTGCTGCCGCACCGGCCAGCCGGACAGGCCACCGGTCCGGCCGGCGAACACCGCGCGGATGAGGTTCCGGTCGGCATCGCTGCGGTCGGTCGGATCACCGATGAGCACCGCCCATGCCGGCGTCCACATCAACAGGGTCCAGTCGGCGCTGAACACCCCGACCGGGAAGTCGCCGAGGCGGGACAGCATCCGCTGGACACCGGGCGGGACGTGTCGGGAGACAGTGCCGGCGGCGGGCGGCAGCAGCCCGGCCAGTCGGTGGGCGTGGTCCCGTTCGGTGGGCTGCAGTTGCAGCGCCCGGGCCAGCGACGCGACGACCTGGGCGGACGGATGGGTGGCGCGGCCCTGCTCGAGGCGGATGACGTAGTCGACGGACAGGCCGGCCAGATCGGCGAGCTCCTCGCGGCGCAGCCCGGCCGCCCGGCGTCCGGGCCGGTCCGGCAGGCCGACGTCGCGCGGGGACAACCGGTCCCGCCATCGGCGCAGCGCCGTGCCCAGGGTCTCGCCGTCCATGGCCTCCATCTTGGCGCCGTCGGGCGGGCGGAGACTGGTACTGCCCGTCCCACGGTCGGACCGTGCCTTCCGCGGTGCCGTCGTGCGACCGCAGAGTGGCGGCATGACCACGACCTTCATCACCGGTGCCAACAAATCCCTCGGCTACGAGACCGCCCGACGGCTCATTGATCTGGGCCACACGGTCATCATCGGTGCGCGGGACGCGGACCGGGGTCGGGCCGCCGCGGACGCCCTGGGCGGCCGGTTCGTGCAGATCGACGTGACCGACGAGCAGTCCGTGGCGGCGGCCGCAGCCGACGTCGAGGCGCACGAGGGGACCGTCGACGTGCTGGTGAACAACGCCGGGGTGTCCGGCCCGCTCGCCCCCATCGATGCGCTCGCGCCGGCCGACTTCACCGCGGTGCTCGACACGAACGTCGTCGGCATCGTGCGGGTGACGCGTGCGTTCCTGCCATTGCTGCGCCGGTCGGCGAACCCGGTGATCGTCAACGTGTCCAGCGGGATGGGCTCGTTCGCGGCCACCCACGATCCCGACCGGATCGAATCGACGATCGTCGGACCGTTCTACACCGCGTCGAAGGCAGCCGTGACCATGCTGACGACGCAGTACGCCAAGGGTCTGCCGGACATCAAGGTCAACGCGGCCGATCCCGGCTACACGGCCACCGACTTCAACCATCACACCGGACACCAGACCGTGACCGAGGGCACCGACGCGATCGTCGAGCTGGCCACCATCGGCGTCGACGGGCCGACGGGGGTGTTCCGGGACCGGGCGGGGGTGGTCGCCTGGTGAGGCTCGTTCGCGGTCATGGCGACGACGACGGCGGGTCGGGGCGCCGTCGGTCGTTCGATCGGGACACCAGGACGGCCACGGCGGCGACGATGAGCGCCGGCGACACCGAGGGCGATGATCGCGAACGGTCGTCCGGGCAGGACGTCCAGATCGCCGAGCAGTCGAACCACCAAGGATGACCGGGTGCGCGATGGACGGCTGCACCAGAGCGATGCGTCCGTGGGCAGCCTGGATCGCGAGTGTGGTTCCGAGCAGGACCGAAAGCCCTGATGAAGCAGCACGTCTCGCGATCGGACGTCAGGCGCCGGACAGTGGGTGACTTCGGTGTCGGGCGGTCAGCGACGGGCGCGATCGGTGTCTGTCGTGCGGGTCGCCGTCGCTCCGCGAGAAGCGCTGTGGCAGATGCGTCGTCGCACATCGTCCGTTCGCCGGTGATCGGGCTACTCGACAGTGCGACGACCGGAACGCCACCCGTTCGATCATGTGGATAACCTCGAAACATGCTGATCAACGCCGTATGATCGAACACATGTCGAACACGCTGACCCAGCAACCGGTGACCCCGGCCGTGGTCACCGCGTGGGTCGACCAATTCGCCACCACCGGGCCGCACGGGCTCGGCGAGCACGACCTGGTCGAACTGATCACCGGTCTCGAGCGGCTCAAAGCCGCCGCGGCCGCGGTGCAGGCCCGGTCCACGACTGCGCTGTTGGACAGTCAACTCACCGCCTCCGACAGTGCGGCCTCGCCGAATGAGTCGGGTGATGCGGCCAAGCGGCGGCGGCTCGCGGTCCGCCGATCCGTCGGCGCGCAGGTCGCCCTCGCCCGTCGGGTCTCACCGCACCAGGGCGGCCGCCACCTGGGCCTGGCCGTCGCCCTGCGCGACGAGCTGCCGAAGCTGGGCGCCGCCCTGCGCCGCGGTGCGGTCAGCGAATGGAGGGCCACCCTGGTCGCCCGGGAGACCGCCTACCTCAACCCCGACCTCCGCCGCGCCGCCGACCACGAACTGGCCGGCTCGTACGCCGGGCTCGGCGACCGGGCATTGGCCGCCGAAGCGACCCGGATCGCCTACCGACTCGACCCGAAACAGGCGGTCGCGCGGAACGCCAAAGCCCACCACGACCGGCGGGTCAGCCTCCGCCCGGCGCCGGACTGCATGACGTACCTGACCGCGCTGCTGCCCGTCGTGCAGGGCGTCGCCGTGATCGCGGCCCTGCAGCGGCACGCTGACACCGTGTTCGCCGCCGGCGACGAGCGTGGCCGGGGCCAGGTCATGGCCGATGAGTTGGTTGCTCGCGTCACCGCCGTCGCCGCCCCCGCCGCCGACACGGTCGAGGCCAGCGATGACGCCGCTGACATGAGCGACCTGCCCACCGTGCCCGCGGGCGTCGACCTGACCATCAACCTGGTCATGACCGACCGCACCCTGCTCGACGGCGACACCGAACCCGCCGTCATCGTCGGCCACGGCCCCATCCCCGCCAGCCTCGCCCGGCACCTCATCCGCCAAGCCCCCGAATCATCGCGCGTCTTTGTCCGGCGGCTGTTCCAGGACCCGACCGGCCAGCTCACCCACGCCGACCCCAGACGCCGTCGGTTCGCGTTCTTGGACCGACAGTTCCTCATCGCCCGCGACCAGACCTGCCGAACACCCTGGTGCGACGCCCCCATCCGCCACGCCGACCACATCCAGCCCCACACCGACCAAGGCCCCACCCTGCTCGACAACGGCCAAGGCCTCTGCGCGCGCTGCAACCTCACCAAGGACCACGACGGCTGGCACACCGACGGCACCGGCGCGGCGGCGGTCATCATCACGCCGACGGGCCATGAGTACCGCAGTGTCCCGCCCACACCACCGCGCTCGGCGGAGTGGGACGGGACCGACTCACTCGAAGCAGGCTCAGCGGGGGCGGCCGACGCCGGCCGCCCCGTCCCGCAAGCCGATCAGGCGCTGGTGCTCGCGGCCCGGCGCGGCAGTCGCCAGTTGGGACGCGGGAAATGGCAGGTGTAGCCCCACGGGATCCGCTCCAGGTAGTCCTGGTGCTCCGGCTCGGCCTCCCAGAAGGCGACCTCCGGGACGACCTCGGTGACGACCTTGCCGGGCCACAGGCCGGAGGCGTCCACGTCGGCGATGGTGTCCTCGGCGACCTGCTGCTGCTCATCGTCGGCGTAGAAGATGGCCGAGCGGTAGCTGGTGCCGATGTCGTTGCCCTGACGGTTCTTCGTCGACGGGTCGTGGATCTGGAAGAAGAACTCCAGCAGATCCCGGTAGGACGTCACGGCCGGGTCGTAGATGATCTCGATGGCCTCGGCGTGGCCCGGGTGATTCGTGTACGTCGGGTGGTCGTTCTGCCCCCCGGTGTAGCCGACCCGGGTGCTGACCACGCCGGGCTGCTTGCGGATGAGGTCCTGCATGCCCCAGAAGCAGCCACCGGCCAGAACTGCACGTGCTGTCGTCATCAGGTCTCCTCGATCGCAGGGAAGCGCACAGCGCTCGGCTGTCCGAGCGTATCCAGTACAACCACGGCCAGGTTCGTGGTCATCCCACCGGTCATCCCGGTCCGGCTGTCAGCTGGGCAGTCGGTAGTGCCGGTCCACCGGCACGGCCTTCCGGATCGCCTCGGCCACGGCCAGCGCGCCCTTGCGCCAGTCCTTGGCCCGCCAGATGAGCGACGGCCCGCTGCCGACGACCAGCATGAGCACCTCGTCGCCCGGACCGATCTGCTCGATGCGCAGCCCGACGACGTCGCGGTACCGCACCGTCGTCCACGTCTGGCTGTCGCCCGACCGCACCGACAGGCCCTCCTCGCCGGCGACCATCTCGGAACCACGGGGGACCGCCGAGCCGAGCAGTGCCCGCTGGAACGGCACACCCGTCACCACCGGACCGCCGGAGCTGTCCAGGGCCGGGAGATCGGTCGGTGCGGCCGCCGGCGGGACCGCCAGGACGGCCGTGTCCAGTGCGGTCTGCAGTGCCTCGTCGACTGCCCAGGGCTCGACCGAGACGTCGGGATGAGCGACGGGCACGGTCAGGTCCATCAGATGGGCGGCGGCCTGGGCCAGAGCGGCGTCGACGCTGTCGGGCGAACGGTCCGCGACCGCCCCCACCTCAGCGCTGGTCACCGGGCGGCTGGGCAGGTTGGCGATCGCCTGCTGCACGGCGGCCGCCACGGTCCCGGCGCTGCCCGTGTCCACCGATGCACCGAGGGAGGCGACGACGCGGTCACCGGAGACCGGCAGCACCGTCACCGCCATGGCGACGTCCGGAACTCGTGCTCGCAGCCGCTGCTCCAGCACCGCCCAGCCCACGGCCAGCTCCGGCGTCCAGGCGTCGAACACGCTGAGCAGCACGGCGTCCTCGGCCGGCGTCCACCCCGGGACCGGTCCGGCCACCGGATCGAGCAGGTCGGCGGCGTCGTGCACGCCCGGCCACCAGCGTCCCCGCGGTGCCGGGACCGGCAGCCGCAGCCCGGCCGGCGGCGCATCGTCGAGCACCAGTGCGGCGTTGTCCCGGTGGAACCACCGCCGCGCCCAGGTGATCACGTCGTCGACGGTGGAGGTGTGCGGGGCCAGCTCGGCCGCGGCCAGCAGCCCCACGCCGCGGTTGCCGAACCGGCTGAACGCGGGCAGCCATTCGGCCGTGCCCAGGTCGGGACGGGGCACCGGGCTGGTGGTCAGCTCACGCCACTCCTGGCCCAGCCCGCTGACGTCGAGCACCGCCACCGCGCGGGACAGCCGCTCGATCGCGTCGGCCACCGCCACATCGGCCCCCGCGACCTCCAGGGTGGTCAGATGCGCGTCCACCGACATCGCGATCGGCAGCGCGACACCGGTGCGCACCGCGGTCTGCTCGATCAACCGGGCCACCAGCCGGGTGATCCCGGTCCTCGGGAACGCCTCGTCGCGGATCCCGACCCCGAACACCAGCCGCGCCCGGAGCACCCCCGGAATTCCGGACCGCCGCTCGGGCCAGAACACCGGCACTCCGTCGACGTCCCGCCGGGCCACGCCGTCCAGGTGCACGTCGTCCCCGGCGTCGGCCAGCCGCTCGGACCGGGGCGCGAGCGGCGGCGGCGCGGTCGGAGCAGGCGCGCCGCGGCTGTCGCCGCGGAACCGGTCGATGACCTCGAACGCGTGCAACGGCATCGCCTTGGTCAGCCGCCAGGTCGCGGCCGTGGTGCTCAGGAACCCGACGTCGCCCTGCACCGACGCCGACCGCACGTCGTCCCACGCCACCTCCTGCACCCAATCCCGGCCGATCGGGGTGACCCGGCGCTGGGTGAGCAGGATGCGGCGGTCGGTCGCGGTGACCAGCTGCGGCACCATCCGGGCCCGCCCCTCCAGTTGGCCCATGGCCAGGGCCAGCACCCGCTCCCCGGGCTGCAGCAGGCCCGCGATCATCCGCAGGTCACCGCGGATGATCCGGGTCGCGCTGCCCAGGTAGGAGCCGGCTGCGGCCAGGAGTTCGTCGAACCGCCCGTCGGGAGCGGACGACTGCGGGTCGTGCGGCGCGGGCGTGTCGGCCACCGGGCCCCCTCTTCCGGTCGGTCGAATCTGGGCTCCCACTCTAGGAGACCGGGCTCCACCGGCCGGTCGGGTTCACTCGCCGGCGACCGCCCGCCGCAGCGCCGGCAGCACCTCGTCCAACGGCCGGTCCGACTGCAGCACCACCACGGTGGTGCCCTGGCCCGGCTCACCCACCCGCTCCTCGGGCGCGGTGAACAGCCGCACCACATCGGCCAGGGCGTCGTCCACTTCCGTCACCGGATCGTCCGACTCGCCGCGCAGCCACCGGCGCAGCACGTGGTTGTGCGCGGCGACCACGGCCGCCGCCATCAACTCAGCCTGCAGGGCCGTGAGCGACGCCGGCCCGACCCAGCTGCTGATGAACTCCCGGAACAACCGTTGGTACCGCGCCCCCGAGGCGATCTCCCGGTCCCGCAGCGCGCCGACCCGGCTGGTCAGCGCGTACCGGTTGCGCGCCCGGTCGCCCTCCTCCAGGTAGCTCAGCAGGACCAGCCGGACCGCATCGGACACCGCGATCAACGCGGTCCGTTCGGTGGAGGTGGCCAGCCGCTGCCGGATCGACTCCAGCAGCACCTCGTGCCGCGGGAAGATGACCTCCTCCTTCGATCGGTAGTGCCGGAAGAACGTGGTGCGGCTGACCTGCGCCCGCTCGGCGATCTCCTCGACGGTGGTCTGCTCGTACCCACGCTCGTCGAACAACTCGAACGCGGCGTCCATCAGTCGCTCGGCTGCCGGGCGGGCCGTCGGGGCCGGCCGGGTGGACGGCAACGGACTCGTCCCGGTCATGGGTCTCACCTCCGGTTGCACCACCAGGTGGTACCGAGTACCGTCCATCCGGCACTAGGTACCGACATTGTGCGGCACGGCGACCGTCGTGGTCCAGCCTCCGCCGGCCCGGTGCCATGTGCTGCGGAAGTTCCAGGGTCGACCCGGACGGAGATCGGTGTGAGTGTCGACGGCGCAATGGTGGATCCGGTGAGCTCGTCCGCCGAGACAGGGCCCGACATCCACACCACAGCCGGCAAGATCGCGGACCTGCGGCGTCGCTACGACGATGCGGTGCACGCGGGGTCGGCGCGCGCCGTGGAGCGGCAGCACGCCAAGGGCAAGAAGACGGCCCGGGAGCGCATCGAGCAGCTGCTCGACGAGGGCAGCTTCATCGAGTTCGACGAGTTCGCCCGGCACCGCTCCACGAACTTCGGCATGGACGCGCAACGGCCGTTCGGTGACGGTGTCGTCACCGGCCACGGCACCGTGGACGGTCGGCCGGTGTGTGTGTTCAGCCAGGACGTCACCGTCTTCGGCGGGAGCCTCGGCGAGGTCTACGGCGAGAAGATCGTCAAGGTCCTCGACTTCGCGCTGAAGAACGGCTGTCCGGTCATCGGCATCAACGAGGGCGGCGGCGCGCGCATCCAGGAGGGCGTCGTCTCGCTCGGCCTGTACGGCGACATCTTCTACCGCAACGTCCAGGCCTCCGGGGTCATCCCGCAGATCTCCCTGGTCATGGGAGCCGCAGCCGGCGGGCACGTCTACTCCCCGGCGCTCACCGACTTCATCGTCATGGTCGACAAGACCTCGCAGATGTTCATCACCGGCCCGGACGTGGTCCGCAGCGTCACCGGCGAGAACGTCACCCTCGACGAGCTGGGCGGCGCCCAGGTGCACAGCGCCACCAGCGGCACCGCGCACTACCTGGCCGCCGACGAGGACGACGCGCTGGACTACGTCAAGGCGCTGCTGTCGTTCCTGCCCAGCAACAACCTGGACGAGCCGCCGGTCGACGCCGACGCCGAGGCTGACCTCGAGATCACCGCCGAGGACCTCGAACTCGACACCTTCATCCCCGACTCGGCCAACCAGCCGTACGACATCCGGCTCATCGTCGAGCACCTCGTGGACGACGGCGACTTCGTCGAGGTCCAGGAGCTCTTCGCGCAGAACATCGTCATCGGCTTCGGCCGCATCGAGGGCCGTCCGGTCGGCATCGTGGCCAACCAGCCGCTGCACCTGGCCGGCTGCCTGGACATCGACGCCTCCGAGAAGGCGGCCCGCTTCGTCCGCACCTGCGATGCCTTCAACATCCCGGTGCTCACTCTGGTCGACGTGCCCGGGTTCCTGCCCGGCGTCGGCCAGGAACACGCCGGCATCATCCGCCGCGGTGCCAAGCTGATCTACGCCTACGCCGAGGCCACCGTCCCGAAGATCACCATCGTGACGCGCAAGTCGTTCGGCGGCGCCTACGACGTCATGGGTTCCAAGCATCTCGGGGCCGACGTGAACCTGGCGTGGCCGACCGCGCAGATCGCCGTCATGGGGGCCCAGGGCGCGGCCAACATCCTGCACCGGCGCGCGCTGGCCGCCGCCGACGACCCGGAGACACTGCGCGCCCAGGTGATCGCCGAGTACGAGGACACCCTGGTGAACCCGTACATCGCGGCCGAGCGCGGCTACATCGACTCGGTGATCGAGCCGTCCAGGACCCGGGCCTACGTCATCCGCTCGCTGCGGGTGCTGCGCAACAAACGGCAGTCGGCCCCGCCGCGCAAGCACGGGAACATCCCGCTGTGAGCGGCTCGCACGCGACATCGGGTGCTGTGAGCGGCTCGCACGCGACATCGGGTGCTGTGAGCGGCTCGCACGCAGAGGTTCCCGCCCTGCGCATCTCGTCGTCCGCGACCGCCGAGGAGGTCGCCGCGGTGGTCGCGGTGCTGCTGCAGCTCGGCGGCGGGGAGGCCGAACCGCGCACCCCGCGCGCAGACCGGTGGGCCGCCTCGGCCCGGCCCGGTCGCCCGACCGTCCCCGGCTGGTCCGACCCACGGGCCGCCTTCGAAGGCCGTTGAGTCCGCCAGCACCAGCGCTGACGCTTGATCGACCCGCACCAGCCGCCCAGTCGTCATCGGGCCTCGGAGAGGACAACCATGCAGAAGGTCCTGATCGCCAACCGCGGTGAGATCGCGGTCCGGGTGATCCGCGCGTGCAAGGACGCCGGCTACACCTCGGTCGCCGTCTACGCCGAGCCGGACCGCGACATGCCGCACGTGAAGATGGCCGACGAGGCCTACGCGCTCGGCGGTACCACCCCCGGCGAGTCGTACCTGCGCATCGACAAGGTCATCGAGGTCGCCCAGCAGTCCGGCGCCGACGGCGTGCACCCCGGCTACGGCTTCCTGTCCGAGAACGCCGAGTTCGCCCAGGCCGTGCTGGACGCCGGGCTGACCTGGATCGGGCCGTCCCCGCAGGCCATCAGCGATCTCGGCGACAAGGTCACCGCCCGGCACATCGCCCTGCGCGCCGGTGCCCCGCTGGTCCCCGGTACCAAGGACCCGGTGTCCGGTGCCGACGAGGTGGTCGCCTTCGCCCGAGAGCACGGGGTGCCGGTGGCCATCAAGGCTGCCTTCGGTGGTGGCGGCCGTGGATTGAAGATCGCCCGCACCATCGAGGAGATCCCAGAGCTGTACGCCAGCGCCGTCCGCGAGGCGATCTCGGCGTTCGGCCGCGGCGAGTGCTTCGTCGAGCGGTACCTGGACCGCTCCCGGCACGTCGAGGCCCAGGTGCTGGCCGACCTGCACGGCAACGTCGTCGTGGTCGGCACCCGCGACTGCTCGCTGCAGCGCCGCAACCAGAAGCTGGTCGAGGAGGCCCCCGCGCCGTTCCTGACCGACGAGCAGCGGGCCACCATCCACTCCAGCGCCAAGGCCATCTGCCGTGAGGCCAAGTACTCCGGCGCGGGCACCGTCGAGTACCTGGTCGGCGCGGACGGCGTCATCTCCTTCCTCGAGGTGAACACCCGGCTGCAGGTCGAGCACCCGGTCTCCGAGGAGACCGCGGGGATCGACCTGGTGCGCGAGCAGTTCCGCATCGCCGAGGGCGAGGTGCTGCGCTTCACCGAGGATCCGACCCCACGCGGCCACGCCATCGAGTTCCGCATCAACGGCGAGGACCCGGGCCGCAACTTCCTGCCGGCCCCGGGCGCGGTGATCGCGTACCGCGAGCCGGCCGGTCCGGGCGTCCGGATGGACTCCGGCGTCGAGGCCGGCGACGTCATCGGCGGCAACTTCGACTCGCTGCTGGCCAAGCTGATCGTGTGGGGCGAGACCCGCGAGGAGGCGCTGGCCCGGTCCCGACGGGCGCTGGACGAGCTGGTCGTCGACGGGCTGGCCACCACCATCCCGTTCCACCGCGCCGTGGTCCGCGACCCCGCGTTCACCAGCGAGCCGTTCACGGTGTTCACCCGGTGGATCGAGAGCGAGTTCGACAACACCATCCCGGCGTTCACCCCGACCGGTACGCCGGAGTCCGAGGAGCAGGAGCGCCGGACCGTTGTCGTCGAGGTCGGCGGCAAGCGGCTCGAGGTCAGCATCCCGGGCGGTCTCGCCCTCGGCGGCGCCGGCGGCCGGGCCAAGGCCAAGCCCCGACGTGCCGGTGGGCGCAGCGGCGTGGTGGCCGCGTCGGGCGCATCGCTGGTCGCGCCGATGCAGGGCACCGTGGTCAAGGTCGCGGTGTCCGACGGGGACACCGTCGAGGCCGGTGACCTGATCGTCATGGTCGAGGCGATGAAGATGGAGCAGCCGCTGACCGCGCACCGCGCGGGCACGGTGAAGGGATTGAGTCTGGCTCCCGGAGACGCCGTCACCTCCGGATCGACGGTGTGCGAGATCCTCGACGGCAGCGAGTGAGTTGACCCCCGCCCGGTAGCGTGCGGGCGGGGAACAGGTGGGCTTCCGGGTCGCAGGACCCGGCCGGGAAACGGGAGGACGGACAGCGGTGGAGCACCTGGAGCTGGCGGGCGAGTTCCCGCCGGCCACCCGCGAGCAGTGGCGCACGGCGGTCGCGGCCGTGCTGCGCAAGTCCGGTGTGCCCGAGGACAAGGACCCCGAGGAGTACCTGTCCAGCCGCACCTACGACGACATCAGCATCAAGCCGCTCTACACCGCCGACGACGCCCCGACGATGTCGCCGATCGATCCGGCCGTGGCCGCCCGGCTCCGGGTGGCCACCGAGGAGGTCGTCGAGGCCGGCGGTGAGGACGACATCACCGCCCCCGGGAACGACGGTGTGGACGCGGCCGGCTGGGACATCCGCACCCACTACGCCGATCCCGACGCGGTCCGGGTCAACGAGCGGATGCTCTCCGACCTGGCCGGCGGGGCCGGCTCCGTGTGGCTCACCGTCGGCGCTGGCGGGACCGACCTGGGCGGCTTCGACCGTGCCCTGCAGGGCGTCTACCTCGACCTGATCGCGATCGTGCTCGACGCCGGTGCCGACACCGCGGCCGCCGGCCGGGCGCTGCTGGAACTCGCCGAGCGCCGTCAGGTCGCCCCGGCCGAACTGCGCGGCAGCCTGGGTGCCGACCCGGTCGCCACCCGGGCCCGCACCGGTGCCGACGTCCCCGCCGACCTGATCGCCCAGGCGTTCGCGCTCAGCCAGGGCACCGGGCTGATCCCGGTCACCGTGGACGGCACCGTGTACGCCGAGGCCGGTGGCAGCGACGCCGACGAGATCGCCGCCGCCACCGCGGCCGGGGTGCACGCCCTGCGCGCCCTGGCCGATGCCGGCGCCGAGGATCCGTTCGAGCTGGTCGACTTCCGGTTCACCGTGAACGTCGACCAGTTCGCGTCCATCGCCAAACTTCGTGCGGCACGCCGGGTCTGGGCCAGGGTGGCGGAGCTGTCCGGCGTCGCCCCGGCCGCCCAGCGGCAGCACGCGGTCACCGCGTCCACCGCGCTGACCCGGCGAGATCCGTGGGTCAACATGATGCGCACGACCGTGGCCACCTTCGCGGCCGCCGTCGGCGGTGCCCGCGCGATCACCGTGACCCCGTTCGACACGGCGCTCGGGGTGTCCGACGAGTTCGCCCGGCGGATCGCCCGCAACACCCAGGCGATCCTGCACGACGAGTCCAGCCTGGGCCGGGTGCTCGATCCGGCCGGTGGCTCCTGGTACGTCGAGTCGCTGACCGATCGGATGGCCGAGGTGGCGTGGGAGAAGTTCACCCGCCTCGAGCAGGCCGGCGGGGCGTCGGCCGCGCTGGAGTCGGGTGCGCTGGAAGCGCTGCTGGCCACCGCCCGCGTCGCTCGGGCGAAGGACATCGCCCGCCGCAAGGCCCCGATCACCGGGGTGAGCGCCTTCCCGCCGGTGACCGAGACGCTGCCGGAACGGCCCGAGGCCCCGGCGCCGATGGCCGGGGGGCTGCTGCCGAACCTGCGCTTCGCCGCGCCGTTCGAGGAGCTGCAGGATCAGGTCGAGGCGCTCGCCGCCGACGACGCCCGCCCCGCCGTGATGCTGCTGGCCCTGGGGGACGCCCGCACCGCCGCCGCGCGGGTCGGGTTCGCCACCGACCTGTTCCGGGCCGGCACCTTCGAGGTCGCCGTGGTCTCCGACGTCGAGGCTGCCGCTGCCGCTCCCGTCGTCTGCCTGTGCTCGTCCGACGCGGTCTACGCCGAGCAGGCCGCGGACGCGGTGACCCGGCTGCGGGCGGCGGGCACGGGGCAGCTCTGGCTGGCCGGCAAGGCCACCGACGAGCTGCGGGGCCTCGGGCTCGACGGGTTCGTCTTCCTCGGTTGTGATGTGCTCGAGGTGCTGTCGTCGGTGCTGGATGCGCACCGCACGGCGGGAAGCGGGGTGCGGTGATGGTGCAGATCCCTGATTTCTCCTCCGCCGGCTGGGCGGCGGATGCGGCCGACGCCTCGGCCGAGCTGCCGACGTTCTCCGGCGCGATGTGGGAGACGCCGGAGGGCATCCCGGTGTCCGGGCTGTACTCGCCCAGCGACCTGGACGATGTCGACTTCCTGCAGACCTACCCGGGCATCAAGCCGTTCCTGCGCGGTCCGTACCCGACCATGTACGTGAACCAGCCATGGACCATCCGGCAGTACGCCGGCTTCTCCACCGCGGCCGCATCGAACGCGTTCTACCGCCGCAACCTGGCCGCCGGCCAGAAGGGCCTGTCGGTCGCCTTCGACCTGCCCACCCACCGCGGGTACGACAGCGACAATCCCCGCGTGTCCGGCGATGTCGGCATGGCCGGCGTCGCCATCGACTCGATCTACGACATGCGGCAGCTGTTCGACGGGATCCCGTTGGACCGGATGAGCGTGTCGATGACCATGAACGGTGCCGTCCTGCCGGTGCTGGCCCTGTACGTCGTGGCCGCCGAGGAGCAGGGGGTGAGCCCGGAGCAGCTGGCCGGAACCATCCAGAACGACATCCTCAAGGAGTTCATGGTCCGCAACACCTACATCTACCCGCCGAAGCCGTCGATGCGGGTGATCAGCGACATCTTCGACTTCACCTCACGGCGGATGCCGAAGTTCAACTCGATCTCCATCTCCGGGTACCACATCCAGGAGGCCGGAGCCACCAACGATCTCGAGTTGGCCTACACCCTGGCCGACGGCGTGGAGTACATCCGCGCCGGGCTCGAGGCCGGCCTGGACATCGACGCGTTCGCGCCGCGACTGTCGTTCTTCTGGGCGATCGGGATGAACTTCTTCATGGAGGTCGCCAAGATGCGCGCGGCCCGGCTGCTGTGGTCGAAGCTGGTCAAGCAGTTCGATCCCAAGAGCGACAAGTCGCTCTCGCTGCGCACGCACAGCCAGACCTCGGGCTGGTCGCTCACCGCGCAGGACCCGTTCAACAACGTGGTCCGCACCTGCATCGAGGCGATGGCCGCCACCCAGGGCCACACCCAGTCGTTGCACACCAACGCCCTCGACGAGGCGATCGCGCTGCCGACCGACTTCTCGGCCCGCATCGCCCGGAACACCCAGCTGCTGCTGCAGCAGGAGTCCGGCACCACCCGGGTCATCGACCCGTGGGGCGGCAGCAACTACGTGGAGAAGCTGACCTACGACATCGCGCGCCGCGCCTGGGGTCACATCCAGGAGGTCGAGGCGGCCGGTGGCATGGCCCAGGCGATCGACGCGGGCCTGCCCAAGCTGCGCATCGAGGAGGCCGCGGCCCGCACCCAGGCCCGGATCGACTCGGGCCGGCAGCCGGTGATCGGCGTGAACAAGTACCGGCTGGACGACGAGGACGACCTCGACGTCCTGCAGATCGACAACAGTGCGGTCCGCGCGGAGCAGACCGCCAAGCTGCAGCGGCTCCGGGAGGAGCGCGACACCGAGGCGGTCGAGGCGGCGCTCGCCGCGCTGACCCGGGCCGCCGGGGCAGCCATGGAGGGCACCCGTCCTACCGACGGGTCGCAGAACCTGATGGCGCTGGCCATCGACGCGGCCCGGGCCAAGGCCACGGTCGGTGAGATCTCCAACGCCATGGAGCGGGTGTTCGACCGGCACGCCGCGCAGATCCGCACGATCAGCGGGGTCTACCGGCAGGAGGCCGGGGTGGACAGCGGTATCGAGGAGGTGCGGCAGCTCACCGAGGAGTTCGAGGCCGAGCAGGGTCGTCGCCCGCGCATCCTGGTCGCCAAGATGGGTCAGGACGGGCACGACCGCGGCCAGAAGGTGATCGCCACCGCGTTCGCCGACCTCGGCTTCGACGTGGACATCGGCCCGCTGTTCCGGACTCCCGCGGAGGTGGCCCGGCAGGCGGTGGAGGCCGACGTGCACGTCGTCGGCGTCAGCTCACTGGCCGCCGGTCACCTCACGCTCGTGCCCGAGCTGCGGGAGGCGCTGGCCGATGCCGGACGTCCGGACATCCTGATCGTGGTCGGCGGGGTGATCCCGGCGCAGGACTTCCCCGCGTTGCGGGAAGCCGGGGCGGCGGCGATCTTCCCACCCGGCACGGTCATCTCGAAGGCGGCCGCCGAACTGCTGCAGACGCTGCGCCAGCAGCTGGCCAGCACCGGCTGAGCGGATGCGCATCGATCTCGACGAGCTGGACGAAGGCCTGCTCGGCGGCCGGCGTGCAGCCATCGGCCGTGCGCTCACCCTGGTCGAATCCAGCCGGCCGGACCACCAGCAGCTGGCCGCCGACCTGCTCGGCCGGGTCCGGCCCCGGACCGGCCAGGCCGTGCGGGTCGGCATCAGCGGTGTGCCCGGCGTGGGCAAGTCGACGTTCATCGACGCCCTGGGCATGCACCTGATCGGCGCCGGGCACAAGGTGGCCGTGCTGGCCATCGACCCGTCCTCCGCCCGGACCGGCGGGTCGGTGCTCGGTGACAAGACCCGGATGTCCCGGCTGGCCGCGGCGGACGAGGCGTTCGTCCGCCCGTCGCCGACCTCCGGCACCCTCGGTGGCGTGGCCCGGGCCACCCGCGAGGCGATGCTCGTCATGGAGGCGGCCGGGTTCGACGTGGTGCTGGTCGAGACGGTCGGCGTCGGGCAGTCCGAGTACGCCGTCGCGTCGATGGTCGACTCGTTCCTGTTCCTGACCCTGGCCCGCACCGGCGACCAGTTGCAGGGCATCAAGCGCGGCATCCTCGAGCTGGCCGATGTCATCGCGGTGAACAAGGCCGACGGCCCGCACGTCCAGGACGCCAAGCTCGCCGCCCGCGAGCTGGCCGGGGCCATCCGGCTGCTGCGCGGCCCCGGCGCGCACACCAAGGTGCTCACCTGCAGCGCGTTGCACGACGGCAACATCGACGAGGTGTGGGCGGCGCTGCTGCGGCACCGCGACGGGCTGGCCCGCCGCGGTGAGCTGGAGCCGAAACGCCGGTCGCAGCAGGTGGACTGGTCCCGTGCGCTGGTCCGGGACCGGCTGCTGGCCCGGCTGGCGCTGCCGTCGGTGCGGCCGGCGGTCAAGGACGCCGAGGCCGCGGTGCTGGCCGGCGAGCTGACCGCCGAGGCGGCGGTCGAGCAGATCCTGGCCGCGGTGCACGCCACTGAGGAGCGAACGCAGCCGGCGCCGACGGTCTGACCCGAACTGTGCGGTGTCGTTCCGGTCGGGTCGGGCCCCGGTTCGGGCCGTGGCGGACGAACTCACGATCCCGCTGCTGCCCTGCCCGTCCATCGACGAGATCGCGTCCATCTCCGAGATGCTCGGTTTCGAGATCAGCGACCGGCAGCTGCGGCCGAACCCGCACGTCGCGCTGCGACGCGACGACATCAACCTGCCTGTCTCCGGATGGACGGCTCCGAGCCGGCGCAGTCGTACAGCACCTGTCTGGTCATCGAGGACGAGACCAGCGACGAGTTCGTGGAACGCATCGAGGGTTCCGCCGGGGCGCCGCTGATCGGGCGGGACCGGCCGGGTCAGGCCGCCTGCGCCGCCGCCGCGGCCAGGGCTCGCCGGAACGCCACGATGGCCGGGTGCCCGGCCCGGCCCTCCCGCACCGCCGTGTGCAGCGTGCGGTGCGGCCGGCCGGGCAGCTCGGTCAGCCGTACCGCCTCGGTGTAGGCGGGCGGGATCAGCCCGGGCAGCAGCGCCACCGCGTGGCCTGAGCTGACCAGGTGGGCCTGCAGCAGCGGGTCCGGTGTCTCGAACCGGATCCGCGGCTCGAGCCCGGCCGCGGTGATCACGTCCCGCTGCCACACCCCGGTGAGGGAGTCCAGCGGTTCCAGGGCCCACGGCGCCTCGGCCAGGTCGGGCAACCGGGTGGGCAGGTCGGCCAGCGCCCCCGCCCTCGGCGTGGCCAGCAGCATCGGGTCCCGGTGCAACGTCTCCTGGTGCGTTCCGGGCCGCACGCCGGCCGTCCGGCCCGGGTACTCCTCGCCGAGGATGACGTCGAAGTCGTGCGCGAGCAGGCCGCTGTAGGCCTCGTCCACCTCCTGGTGGGCGATCTCCACCTGCAGGTCCGGGTGCTCCTCGGCCAGCTGGGTGAGCGCGGTCGGGGCGATGGCCAGCAGCACGGTCTGGAACGAGGCGACCCGCAGCACCCCGCCCACCCGGGTCCGGGACTGGGCCAGTTCCGACTCGGCCAGCTCCAGCCGGGCGATCACCGCGTCCGCGTGCGCGGCCAGGGCCACCGCCTCGTGGGTCAGCACCACCCCACGGCCCACCCGCTGCAGCAACGGCACGCCGACCTCGCGCTCCAGCAGGGTGAGCTGCTGCGAGACCGCCGAGGGCGTGTAGTTGAGCGCCCGCGCCACCTGGGCCAGCGATCCGCGGCGGTGCAGTTCACGCAGCATCCGCAGTCTCGGCAGGTTGAGCACCGGCGTCCCCGATCGGTGAGTACAGCTGATGAGTTCAGTGCACGATCCTTCACTGGACCTTCTCGAAGGGGCAACTCAGACTGTTCCCATGAGTTCGGCTCCGTCGCAGTCCCGTCATCATCCCGGAGCGACGGCGCTCGTCCTCGGCTCGTGCATCTCGCTGCAGTTCGGTGCCGCGCTGGCCACCACGCTCTTCCCCCACCTGGGCGCCTGGGGCGTCACCACGCTGCGGCTCGGGTTCGCCGCTGTCGTGCTGCTGGTGCTGGCCCGGCCCCGGGTGCGCCGCTGGCCCGCGTCGACCTGGCGCACCGTGCTGCTCTTCGGCGTGGCCCTGGCCGGGATGAACGGGGCGTTCTACGCGGCGATCGACCGGATTCCGCTGGGCACCGCCGTGGCCATCGAGTTCCTCGGGCCGCTGGTGCTGGCCGCCGTCCTGTCCCGTCGCGGCCGCGACCTGGCCTGGGTGGGCTTGGCGCTCGTCGGGATCCTGCTGCTCGGCCTGGACAGCATCCGCCGTGACGCCTCGCTCGACCCGGTCGGTGTGCTGTGGGCACTGGTCGCTGCGGCGTTCTGGGCCGGATACATCCTGGCCAGCGCCCGGGCCGCCGGCCGGACCAGCGGGACCGGGGGCCTGGCCGTGGCCGTGGCCGTGGCCACCGTGCTGGTGCTGCCGTTCGGTGCGTCCGGAGCGGCGTTCGCCCTCGCCGACCCGTCCCTGCTGGTCGTCGCGCTGGCCACCGCGCTGCTGGCCTCGGTGATCCCGTACTCGCTGGAACTGGCCGCGCTGCGGCGTATCCCGAAGCACGTCTTCGGGGTGCTGCTCAGCCTGGAGCCGGCGGTGGCCGCGCTGGCCGGTCTGCTGCTGCTGGACCAGCACGTCGGGCCGCTGCAGCTCATCGCGATCGGGTGCGTGGTGCTGGCCAGCGCCGGGATCACCCTGGCCGGCAGCGTCCCGAAGCGCCGGCGGACGCGGGAGCGGGTCGTCGTCCCAGCCTGACGACGGTCGCGCTCAACGGACCGGCTTGCGCGGCCGACTGGTCAGCGTGAGCAGGAAGTCGTGCGCCCGGGACATGGCACTCGACCAGCGTTCCCGGCAGATCTCGTCATCGGCGTACGGCAGCACTGCCCACTCCCGCATCGACCGGCCGTTCATGACCAGGCGCTGCGCGTGACCTTCGCGGACCAGGTCGTCGATGCGTTCGTGCGGCAGCTTCACCATGAGTCGGCCGTGCGAGTCGATCATGGCGAAGAACTTGTCGTTGATGCGGAGTCCATGAGCACCGAACATCCGGCCACGCGAGGTGTCCGGACCTTCGAAGGGCTCCCCGAGTTCGTCGAACAGGGCGAGGGCGGCGACCCGGGTCGGGTCGGTGTCGGTGGGCACGCCAGCAGTGTGGCGGCCCCGGCCGGACACGCCGGAGGCCCGACACGCCCGGGCGCGTCGGGCCTCCGGGATCGTGCTCGGCCGTGGGTCAGCGGGCGGACTGGACCTCCTGCACCGCCTGCACGATCGGCAGGTCCCCGCCGACCAGGTCCAGCGACAGGTGCGCCGTGCCCGGCTCGTCCAGCAGCGCGACCAGCACCGCGGCGACGTCCTCGCGCGGGACCGGGCCCATCTCGGTCTGGGCGGCCAGCGTGACCCGGCCGGTGCCTGAGGTGTCGGTCAGGCCACCCGGCCGGACGATCGTCCAGTCCAGGTCGCGCCCGCGCAGATCCTCGTCCGCGCGCTGCTTGGCGCTGACGTAGGCGTCCCACACTTCGCCCTGCCCGGTCGGCAGTTCGGTGCGGTCGACGCCGATGGCCGAGACCATCAGGTACCGCCGCACGCCGGCCTGTTCGGCCGCGTCAGCCAGCAGCGCCGCCGCCGCCCGATCGACGGTGTCCTTGCGGGCGGCGCCGCTGTTCGGTCCGGCGCCGGCCGCGAACACCACGGCATCGGCACCGCGGACGATCCCGGCCAGCTCGTCGGCCGTGCCGGACTCCAGGTCGAAGCGCTGCGGGTGGGCGCCGACGGCGATGACGTCGGCGTCGTGCTCGGGCTTGCGGACCAGGCTCACCGCGTGGTCCTCCCGTTCGGCGAGCAGGCGGGCCAGCCGCAGGCCGATCTTGCCGTGCCCTCCGGCGATGACGACGCGCATGGTTCGGCTCCTTCCGGTCGGTGAGGTCGCGCGGCCCGGATCAGTCGGGGATGCGGTCGAACGTGTCCGGGTCCGGACCGCGCCGCCCGTTCCGGTCGAGGCCCGAGATCCGCCGGACCTGCTCGTCGGTGAGCTCGAAGTCGAACAGGCCCGCGTTCTCCCGCATGCGGGACGGGGTGCTCGACTTGGGGAACACGATGGACCCGCGCTGCAGGTGCCAGCGCAGCACCACCTGGGCCGGGGACTTGCCGACGGCCTGCGCGATCTCGACGATCGTCGCGTCGTCCAGCACGTCGCCCTGGGCGATCGGCGACCACGCCTCGGTGGCGATCCCGCGTCGGGCGTTCTCGGCGAGCAGCGCGTCCTGCGTGAAGTACGGGTGCACCTCGATCTGGTTCACCGCCGGCACCACGCTGGTCTCGTCGGTCAGCCGCTGCAGGTGGACGGGCTGGAAGTTGGACACCCCGATCGACCGGGCGCGGCCCTCGGAGTACACCTGCTCCAGCGCCTTCCAGGTGCCGACGAAGTCGCCCACGGTCGGCAGCGGCCAGTGGATGAGCATCAGGTCGACCGCGTCGGTCCGCAGCTCCTTGAGCGTCTGCTCGAACGCGGCCATGGCCTTGTCGTAGCCGTGCGCGTTGTTGTTGATCTTGCTGGTGACGAACACCTCGGCCGGGTCGACGCCCGCGTCCTCGATGCCCTGGGCCACCCCCGCCTCGTTGCCGTACATCTCGGCGGTGTCGATGTGCCGGTAGCCGACCTCGAGGGCCGCCTTCACGGCCGCGGCGGTGTCCTCGGGCTTGATCTGGAAGACGCCGAACCCGAGCTGCGGGATGGTCACGCCGTTGTTCAGGGTCACGTCGGGGATGTTCAAGGCCATGTCGACTCCTTCTCTCGCGCCTGGCTGCGTCCGGCCGTGGTCTGTCCGATGGCGGTACCCATCGGCGGACGCGTTCACCGAGCCGTGCAACCCGGCCGGTCCCGCGGAGCTTCCCGATCCGGTGAAACGTGGAATTGCCCACGAGCGGCGCCGGAGTTGTCGGACCGTGGTCGTGGACGCGGGGCATGACCGGGACGGGGGCTGGCTTGATCAACTCGGGGCTGCAAGCGTGGCCGGGTGGCTGATCGACGACGCGGCTGGGGGCCGGCGTTGCGGTACCCGTACGGCTTCGCCGTCGTGGTGTCGGTGCTGGTGGCGGCCTGCGCCGTCTCGCTCGATCTGCTGATCGGGATGAGTGACGGCAGTCCGATGGCGTTCTCGTTCCTCGCTGTGCTCCAGCCGTGGATGACGTTCCACGACGTCCGGCGCGACCGCCGCAGCGCTGCCCGACTGGGCGTGCCGGCTCGGTACCCGGCTCCGGACCGCGACCGCATCGGACTGGTGGGCATCGTTCTGGTCGGACTCGGGCTCGGCGGGTGGTGGCTGAGCCTTGCGTTCGCGCAGCAGAGCGCCTGGCGGGTCGTCCTGGCCGCGGCGATCGGTCTGGGGGTCGCCGCCGTCGCCGTCCCGGCCGTGCTCGAGCTGCGTCGCGGTCCCCGCCGGCGCGTCAGCTGAGCGCGTCGCGCAGCAGCGCGATCTCCGCCGCGCGCCCGTCCGGCCCGCTCGGCGTCTCCAGCACGACCGCCGTGCCGGCGGCGCGGACCACCTCGACGAGCAGCTCGGTCGGGATCTGGCCGTCGACCAGGGGGCCGTGCCGGTCGCGGGCGGAGTCGGCCTCGTCACGGGAGTTGTTGCAGTGCACCAGGTCGATGCGCCCGGTGATGCCGCGCAGGTCGTCGACCACGGTGGTCAGGTCCAGCCCCCCGGCCCAGGCGTGACAGGTGTCCAGGGTGACGCCGGCGCCGAACTCACCGACGGCGTCCCACAGCCGGGCCCAGGCGTCCAGCGTGCGGGCCATCGCGCGGTCGCCGCCGGCGGTGTTCTCGATGAGCACCGGGAGCCCGAAGCCACCCTCGGCCGCCTGCCGCTCGAACGTCTTGCGCCAGTTGTCCACCCCGACGGCCGGATCGTCGTCCGCCGTCACGCGCCCGCCGTGCACGATCAGGCCCTTGGCGCCCATCGCCGCGGCCGCCTTGGCGTGTGCCTGCAGCAACTTGCGGCTGGGGATGCGGATCCGGTTGTTGGTGCTGGCCACGTTCACGATGTACGGGGCGTGCACGTACACGTCGAGATCGGCCGCGGCCAGTTCGGCGGCCATCGGGTGCGGCTTCGGCGTCTTCCAACCCTGCGGATCGGCCAGGAACACCTGCACCGCGTTCGCGCCCGCGGCCTGGGCCTCCGCGACCGGATCGGCGTCGTTCTCGCGGGCACCGACGTGGACTCCGAGCACTGGGACCGTCACGGCGCAGAGGGTAGCGGGACCCGCCGACGGCCCGCCCCGCCGGAATCAACTGCGCGCAACATGCCGTCACGCAGCGAGTCGATGCGGGTGTCTCGACCAAGTCGAGCGACCCGGGCCGGCACGGCGTCACGCCGAGCCGGCCGGGCTCAGCCGAGCCCCCGGCCCACCGCGAACCCGATGGCGGCCGCCGCGATGCTCAGGATCAGCGAACCCAGCAGGTACCCGGCTCCCGCACCCCAGCGGCGTTGCTGCAGCAGGCGCACCGTCTCGAACGACGCCGTACTGAACGTCGTCCACCCGCCGCACAGCCCGGTGCCCAGCACCAGCGCCCACGAGCCCGGGACGCCCGCGGCGACCAGGCCGGTGAGCAGGCCCAGCACCAGCGAGCCGGACACGTTGATCACCGCGGTCGGCCACGGCAGCCGCCCCGGCCAGCGGGCCCGCAGCAGCCCGTCCACCACGAACCGCAGCACCGCGCCGACGCCGCCGGCCACGATGGCCAGGGCCGTCACCGGTCCACCCGCCCGCCGCGCAGCCGGGTGCCCAGCCACACGCCGGCGCCGGCCAGCAGCACGCCGATGGCCACGCTGACCAGCGCATATGCCGCCGCCACGGCCGGAGCGCCGTCGCGGAGCAGGGTGTCGATCTCGACGGCCAGGGTGGAGAAGGTGGTCAGGCCGCCGCAGAAGCCGGTCCCCAGCGCCAGCCGGATCCGCAGTCGCGCCCCCAGGTCTGCCCCGCGCCGCGCCAGCGCCTCGAGGAGCATCCCGAGCGCGAGGGCGCCGGCCAGGTTGACCACGAAGGTGCCCGTCGGCCACTGCCCCGCGCCGTGCGGCCACAGCTCGCCGGCGCCGATCCGGACCGCGGTCCCGGCCGCGCCGCCGAGCAGCACCAGCACCAGCAGGCCCGGCCGGCGCCACACCGGTCGACGGGATGCGTCCGGCTGGTCCGGGAGTTCGGGATGCGGATCGGACACCATGCCACCCTCCGCCCCGCGACCGATCGTGACCGAGGCGCTCCGCTCGGTGGCGGTGTCCGCCCTCGTCAGTCTTGCGCGACGCCTGCTGCCGGTCGGCGGTGGGACCGGTCCTCGCCGCCCGGGGCGTCGGCTGGATCGCCCCGGAGCCCGGTGGAAGGATCGCCCGCGGTGTCGACCGGCCGCGGCCGCGGACACCGCAGCGATCGCCATCACCGGCCGGACAGCTCGCGGGTACGTGCCGCGCACCTCGGCCCGATGGAACCAGCCCCGGGCCCCGGGGCGCGGACGGACGGACGTGGGAGCGCGATGAACAGCCCGAAGATCAGCCGGCTGGTGGTCGTCAACCGGGGGGAGCCGGCGGTCCGGCTGATCCGCGCGGTGCGCGAGCTCAACGCTGAACGCGGGTCCCGGATCACCGTCATCGCGCTGCACACCGCGGCCGAGAAGTCGGCGTTGTTCGTCCGGCTGGCCGACGAGGCCGTGCTGTTGCGCGACCGCGCCGTCCTCGGCGCCAGCCCGTACCTGCACCACGGCGAGCTGGAGCGCGCGCTGCGGCTGGCCCGGGCCGACGCCGTCTGGGTCGGCTGGGGCTTCGTGGCGGAGGACCCGGCCTTCGCCGAACTCTGCGCCCGGATGGGCATCACCTTCGTCGGTCCGTCCCCGGAGGCCATGCGCCGCCTCGGCGACAAGATCGAGGCCAAGCTGCTGGCCGAGGCCTCCGGCGTGCCGGTGGCGGCGTGGAGCAACGGGCCGGTCACCTCGTCCGAGGCGGCCGTCGAACACGCCGAGCGGATCGGGTACCCGCTCATCATCAAGGCCCGCAGCGGCGGTGGGGGGCGCGGCATCCGGATCGTGCTCACCCCGGACGAACTGCTGCCGGCCCTGGAGCGCGTGCAGATCGAAGCCAAGGCCACCTTCGGTGACCCGGTGGTGTTCTTCGAGCGGCTGGTCCGCGGCGGCCGGCACATCGAGGTGCAGGTCATCGCCGATCAGCACGGCACGGTGTGGACGCCGGGGGTGCGGGACTGCTCCGTGCAGCGGCGCAACCAGAAGATCATCGAGGAGTCGGCCTCGCCGGCTCTGGAACCGGCGCAGGCCGCCGATCTGGCCCGGCGGGCCGCGGCGCTGGTCGCCGCGGCCGGGTACGAGGGCGCCGGCACCGTGGAGTTCCTGTACCAGCCGCAGGAACGCAGCTTCGCGTTCCTGGAGGTGAACACCCGGCTGCAGGTCGAGCACCCGGTGACCGAGGCGACCACCGGCCTGGACCTGGTCAAACTGCAGCTGCTGGTGGCCCAGGGACACCGGCTGGAGGGGGAGCCGCCGCCGGTCAACGGGCACGCGATCGAGGCGCGGCTCAACGCCGAGGACGCGGACGAGGGCTTCGCCCCGGCCCCGGGCACGGTCGAGGTGCTGTCCGTGCCGACCGGCCCGGGGGTGCGCGTCGACACCGGCATCGCCGCCGGCGACGTCATCCCGCCGGACTACGACTCGATGGTCGCCAAGATCATCGCCTGGGGTCGCGACCGGCCCGAGGCGCTGGCCCGGCTGCGCGTCGCGCTGCGCGACACCACGGTGGTGCTGCGCGGTGGCACCACCACCAAGTCGTTCCTGCTCGAACTCCTCGATCGGCCCGAGGTCATCGACGGCACCGCCGACACCGGCTGGCTGGACCGCATCGGCGGGTTGCGCGACGCCGCGCACGCCGCCCCCGGCGCGGACGTCGCGCTGCTGTCGGTCGCCGTCGCCGCCTACCGCGACCAGGACGAACTGGCCCGGGAGTCGTTCCTGCGGTCCGCCCACGGCGGCCGGCCCCGGGCCACGCCGGCGCCGGGCCGCACGGTGGAGCTCGGCTACCAGGGCAACGCCTACTCACTGCTGGTGCTGCAGGTCAGCCCGGACCGCTACCGGGTCCGGGTCGCCGGGGAGACCGCCACGCTGGACGTGACCGTGGAACCGCTGTCGGCGTTCCAGAGCCGGCTCACCGTCGACGGCCGGCGGCACGCGGTGACCACGTCGCCGGCGGAGGGCGCCGAGCTGGTCGAGGTGGACGGCATCACCCACCGGGTGACCCGGGACGAGGGCGGCATCGTCCGGTCCTCCGCCCCGGCTGTCGTGGTCGCCGTGCCGGTCAAGGTCGGTGACGAGGTGGACGCGGGCGACACCGTCGCCGTCCTCGAGTCGATGAAGATGGAGACCGCGGTCCGCGCGCCGTATGCGGGTCGCGTCCGCGAGGTCGTCGCCACGGTGAACGCGCAGGTCGATGCGGGCGCCCCGCTGCTGCGGCTGGACCGCGCCGAGGAGGCGGGCAGCGCCCCGGCCCGGCCGCGGGTGGTGCTGGCCCCGGCCGCCGCGCCGATCGCCGACGACCACGACCCGGCCCGCGACCAGCTGGGCACGCTGCGGTCGCTGATCCTGGGCTACGACGTGCCCGGGGACGAAGCCCGGGCGCTGCTGCGCCAGTACGAGCAGCACCGCGGCACCCTCGGCGTCGGTGACCCGGCCCTCCGGGCGGCCGAGCTCGACCTGCTCACCACCTTCGCCGACCTGTGCGAGCTCTCCCGCAACCGTCCGGCCCGCTCCGAGGACCTGGCCGAGCAGGTGCACAGCCCGCGCGAGTTCTTTCACTCGTACCTGCGGTCGCTGGATGCCGACCGCGAGGGACTGCCGGCCTCGTTCCGGGCCAAGCTGCTGCGCGTCCTGGCCCACTACGGGGTGACCTCGCTGGATCCCGGCCCGGGCCTGGAGTCCGCCGTCTACCGCGTCTTCCTGGCCCTGGGCCGGGCAGCCGACCAGGTGCCGATCGTCTCCGGGCTGCTGGAACGGTGGATCACCGACCAACAGCCCCAGGGCGAGGCGCGCGAACGGGTCGGCGACGTGCTCGAGCGGCTCATCGTGGCGACCCAGCTGCGCTTCCCGGTCATCGGGGACCTGGCCCGCAACGTCCGGTTCCGGGTGTTCGACCAGCCGCTCATCGAGCAGGCCCGGCGGCGCGTCTACCGCACGGTGCGCGAACAGCTGGCCTACCTGGCCGACCGGCCCGACGCCGGGGACGCCGCCGAGCGGATGCGGGTCTTCGAGGACAGCCCGGAACCGCTGGTCGGCCTGCTCGGCGAGCAGGTGCTCACCGGCGGGCCGGAGCTGGCGCCGATGCTGGCCGGGATGACGCGGCGGTACTACAAGATCCTGCGGGTGCGGGACGTGGTGCCCGAGCAGCTGGACGGGATCCCGCTGGTCCGCGCGACCGTCACCCAGCAGGACGCCGACCTGACCGTGCTGTCGGCCGTCGTGCGGGCCGAGCGGCTGCCCGAGGACCTGCTGCTGGTGCAGCGGCGGGCGTCGGACCTGGCGTCCGACGGGAGCCTGATCACCGACCTCTACCTGGGCTGGCCCGACCGCCCGGCCGACTCCGACGAGGTCTCCGCGCGACTGCGGGAGGCGCTGGAGGCGGTGCCCGGCCTGGCCGGCGGCCGACGGGTGACCGTCACCGTGGTGCAGGCGGTCGACGAGCCGGTGGAGCAGTTCACCTTCCGGCCGGTGCCGGACGAGAGCAGTTGGTCGGCCACGCACGCCGCAGGCCCGGCGGTCCGCACCGGCGGCTCGGTCGCGCTCAGCGAGGAGACGGTGATCCGCGGGCTGCACCCGCTCATCGCGCAGCGGCTGGACCTGTGGCGGCTCAAGAACTTCGTCGGCACCCGGCTCCCGGCGCCCGACGACGTGCACCTGATCCGCTGTGTGGCCCCCGACAACCCTTCCGACGAACGGCTCGTCGCGCTGGCCGCGGTCCGCGACGTGACCCCGCTGCGGGACGCGTCCGGCGCCGTCATCGCGTTCCCGGCCGCCGAGCGGGTGCTGGCCGCCTGCCTGGACGGGATCCGCCGCGCCCAGGCGGCGCGCGGCGGCCGGGCCCGGTACGACGCCAACCGGGTGTTCCTGCACCTGTGGCCCACCCTGGAGCTGCCGCTGCGGGAGCTGGTCGGGTTCGCCCGCGGCAGCGTGCCGCTGTCCGTCGGCGCCGGGCTCGAGGAGATCACCGTGCTGGCCCGGCTGCGCGAGCGCCCCGAGCAGGCGGAACGCGCAGTGGCCCTGCGGTTCACCAACGCTGCGGGGCAGGGGCTCAAGGTCACCGTCACCGAGCCGCCGACCGAGCCGATCCAGCCGCGCGACGACTACACGCAGAAGGTGCAGCGGTCCGCCGCGCGCGGCACCGTCTACCCGTACGAGCTGATCCCGTTGCTCACCAAGGACGAGGGCAGCTTCACCGAGTACGACATCACCGACGGCGCCTTCGGTCCCGTCGAGCGCCCCTACGGTCGCAACCGCACCGGCGTCATCGCCGGTCTGGTCCGCACGCCCACCGCCCGGTACCCCGAGGGCATGGAGCGGGTGGTGCTGATGGGCGACCCGACCAGAGCGCTTGGCACCGTGGCCGTGGCCGAGTGCGAGGTGGTCGTCGCCGCCATCGATCTCGCCGAGCAGCGCGGGATCCCGGTGGAGTGGTTCGCGCTGTCCTCCGGGGCGACCATCGCGATGGACAGCGGCACCGAGAACATGGACGGGGTGGCCCGGGCCCTGCGCCGGATCATCACCTTCACCCAGGCCGGTGGCGAGATCAACGTGCTGGTGGCCGGGATCAACGTCGGCGCCCAGCCGTACTGGAACGCCGAGGCCACGATGCTGCAGCACACCAAGGGCATCCTGGTGATGACCCCGGACAGCGCCATGGTGCTGACCGGCAAGCACTCGCTCGACTACTCGGGCGGGGTGTCCGCCGAGGACAACTTCGGCATCGGCGGGTACGACCGGATCATGGGCCCGAACGGCCAGGCGCAGTACTGGGCGCCGACCATGGGTGGCGCCATCGACATCCTGTTCGCCCACTACGACCACGCCTACGTCACGCCGGGGGAGCGGTTCCCGCGCCCGGCGCCGACCACCGACGCCCGGGACCGGGACGTGCGCGAGTTCCCGCACACCCATCCGGACAGCGAGTTCACCACCGTCGGCGAGATCTTCTCGGCGGAGAAGAACAAGGACCGCAAGAAGCCGTTCGACATCCGCACGGTCATCGCCGCGGTCGTCGACGCCGATCACGCCACGCTGGAGCGGTGGGCCGGGATGGCTGAGGCCGACACCGGTGTCGTGGTCGACGCGCACCTGGGCGGACACCCGGTGACGGTCGTCGGCATCGAGTCCCGGCCGGTGGTCCGGCGCGGCGCGCTGCCGGCCGACGGCCCGGACCAGTTCACCTCCGGCACGTTGTTCCCGCGCTCGTCCAAGAAGGTGGCCCGGGCCATCAACGCGGCCAGCGGCAACCGACCGGTGGTGGTGCTGGCCAACCTGTCCGGCTTCGACGGGTCCCCGGAGTCGCTGCGGAACCTGCAGCTGGAGTACGGCGCCGAGATCGGCCGGGCCGTCGTGAACTTCGACGGCCCGATCGTGTTCTGCCTGATCTCCCGCTACCACGGCGGCGCGTTCGTGGTCTTCTCCGGAGCGCTCAACGACAACATGGAGGTGCTCGCGGTCGAGGGCTCCTACGCGTCGGTCATCGGCGGGGCGCCGGCAGCCGCGGTGGTCTTCACCCGGGACGTGAACACCCGGACCGCGGCCGACCCGCGCATCGCCGAGCTGGAGACCGCGGTGGCCGCCGCCGCCCCGCCGGACAGGGCCGGGCTGCGGGTCAAGCTCACCGAGCTCCGGGCCCAGGTCCGCAACGAGAAGATGGGTGAAGTGGCCGCCGAGTTCGAGGCCATCCACGACATGGAACGCGCCCGCCGGGTCGGCTCCGTGCATTCGATCATCGCGGCGGCCCGGCTGAGGCCCGAGCTGATCGACGCCGTGGAGCGGGGGATGGCCCGCACGCTCGAGGGGTGAGAGCCCGCCGTGTCAGGGGGTGGGACGGCTCCGGCCCGTCGGTCGAGGACCGACGGGCCGGAACGGGCAACAGGAGTGCCGTCGGAGGGAATCGAACCCTCCGCATCGCCCATGCTCGACTGCCGCGCTCGCGCGCCGTCTGCCGGTGTCGCCACCTTCGCATCCAGGGCCGGCCACCGGTTCCAACCGGATGGCCGGTCGGTTCATTCCCCGGCGTTCAGCCTCGCCGCCGCAACCGGACGTGCACGGTGTCGCCGGCGGCGTCCTTGCCGATCTGCTGACGGAGCGCCTTGCGCAGCGGGAGCCAGTGCCCGCGCTGACCGGACGGCATCAGCGTCGCCTCGAACGCCGTGCCGTCGAGCGTTCCTTCGACCTTCACCGCCTTTCCGGTGCCCAGGTGCTGCACCGATCTGGGCACGGTGAGGAAGGTGTCGAACGCGCCGTCCTTCTCCAGCGGGGCGGTGAAGGCGAGCTCGGGGTGGTCGGGGTGGTCTGTCGTCATGATGACTCCGACTCCGGACCGGAGTCGATCTCATCGGCGGGCGGGGCGGGAAGGCGCGATGGCCACCACGGTCAGGATGGCGTGGCGGACCGAGCGGCCGCTGGCCGAGATCGAGGAGTGGCTGACCGGGTCGGTGTTCGGCACGCTGCACGACTTCCGACCACCGGTTCGAACCGCCGACGCCGATGGTCCGGGACGGGCAGCCCGGCACCGAACGGGTCGCCGTCCGCCGGGGCGGCCCGTCCGGCGTCTGGCTGATCAGCGTCTGCTCTGATGGCTGGCTCACTCGTCAGGCCTCGTGCAATCGCGCGTTGTGCACCAGCACCGGCCCGGTCGAGCACACGAGGATGCCGGCGAGCGCGACCGGGTAGGACCACCAGCCCAGGCGGTCCTGCAGCCCGGACGCGCCGAAGACGAACAGCACGATGCCAACCAGTTGCACCGGCAGGAAGGCCCACGGCCGGACCACCCCGGAGGCGTCGGCCGACCACCACCACCGCAACCGCCGCCCGCGGTTGGCCCGGCCCAGCAGCAGGCCGGCGGCCAGGATGAGCAGCGCGCCCAGCACCAGGGCGGCGATCTCGATGGACGCGAACACGACCGCAGGGTCCCAGACCGCTCAGCCCGCGCCGGTGACCAGCCACCGGTCGCTCCGGTACCGCAGGCCCAGCGTGATCGCCCGGGCCAGCATGAACCAACCGGCGAACGCGATCCACAACCAGACCAGCCCGGCGGTGCCACCCGGCGGCCAGAGGATCAACGCGACCACGGCCGGGACGTACGCGGCCAGGGTCATCAGCTGGGCCCAGGCCAGGTACACCCCGTCACCGGCGCCGATGAGCACCCCGTCCAGTACGAACACCCAGCCGGCCAGCGGCTGCGTCACCGCCAGCACGACCAGACCGGCGGCGATCGCCGACCGCACCGCCGGGTCGGGGGAGAACAACGGACCGATCAGGGTGTGCAGCACCAGCAGCACCACGGTCAGCACCGCGCCCGCGGCCAGACCCCAGCGCAGCAGCAACCGGGTCAGCCGGCGCACCTCGGCCGCGTCACCGGCGCCCAGCGCCCGCCCGGTCAGCGCCTGCGCGGCGATGGCCAGGGCGTCCAGGCCCAGGGCCAGGAAGTTCCAGATGGCGGTCAGCACCTGATGGGCGGCCAGCGCGACCACGCCCTGCCGGGCCGCGACCAGGGTGGTCAGCAGCACGGCGCCCCGCAGCGCCGCGGTGCGCAGCAGCAGGGGCACGCCGGCCCGTCCGGCGCCGCGGACGTGCCCCGGGTGGAACCGCAGCGATCCGCCGGAACGGCGGGCGGACCGGTGCACCACCAGCACGAACGCCACGGCCATGCCCGTCTGGGTGACCGCGGTGCCGATCGCCGCTCCGGCCACGCCCCACCCGACGACCAGGACGAGCACCAGGTTCAGCCCGGTGTTCACCACGGCACCGGTCACCGCCACGACCAGCGGGGTGCGGGCGTCCTGGAAGCCGCGGAGCACGCCGGTCCCGGCGAGCACCAGCAACATCCCTGGCAGGCCCAGCAACGACCAGCGCAGGTAGGTGACCCCGAAGCCCGCGGCGCCGGCTTCAGCCGCTCGGCCGCCGAGCGCGTCGACCAGGAGCGGGGCCAGCGGCCAGCCGACCAGCAGCAGTCCGGCGCCGACCAGCGCGGCCAGCCACATGCCGGCCACGCCGAACTGCAGCGCGTCCCGCTCGCGACCGGCGCCCAGCGAGCGGGCCACCTGCGCCGTCGTGCCGTAGGCCAGGAACACGGCCAGCCCGACCGCGGTGCTCAACAGGACCGAGGCGATGCCGACGCCGGCCAGCTGCGCCGTCCCGAGATGGCCCACCACCGCCGCGTCGACCAGCAGGAACACCGGTTCGGCCAACAGCGCGCCGAGGGTGGGCACGGCCAGCGCGACGACCTGACGGTTGGTCGACGGGGCAGCGGGTGACGGCACCGCGTCACTGTGCCACCCGGTCGGGACCGCCCGGGGCCGATCGAAGTGCGTTCAGCTGCGGTCAGGCGGGCTCGCGCGCTCAGGCGGCGGCGGCGCGGAACGACCGGGCCACCCCGGCCAGCACCGGCGACCAGTCGCCGAGCGAGGCGCAGCCTCCGGGCACCACGTTCAGCTGCCAGTGCGGGCGGGTCTCCAGCAGCGAGCGCAGCTCGGCCAGCATCGCGCCGGACTCCTGCGCGCCGTGCCACAGCTGCACCGGCACCCGCACCGTGCGCGGGTCCGGTCCGACCGCCGCGGCGTCACCGGCGGGGACGGCCCGCAGAGCGACGCGGGCCATGCCGTGCTCGGCGAGGTCCGCGGCCACGGCGGCCCGGAAGTGGGGGTGTCGCCACCGGGCGGCGAGCGCCGCCCGGTGGCTCGGATCCAGCCGACGCAGGAGCCGTTCCCAGGCGTCCGGGCTGGTGAGATCGGTGTCGCGGGTCCCGGCGGCCAGCCAGGCGGCCAGCGGTCCGGCGACGGGACGGGCCCGGCGACCCAGCGTGCGCAGCCGGCGCGGTGACCGGTCGGCGCCGGGCAGCCGGGGCGACACCGCGGTCACCGAGACCGCCAGCGCGGGGTACCGGGCGGCGAAGGCCAGGGCGTCGACCGCGCCGGAGCCGATGCCGACAACGGCGACCCGGCCGACGGCGAGCGTCTCCACCATGCGGCGCAGGTCCTCCGCGGGCTGCGGCGTCGCCTCCGGCGCCAGCGCGTCGGACCGGCCGACGCCCGGGCGGTCGACGGCCAGGATCCGCAGGCTGTGCGGCAGCGCCGTCTCCCCGGTCGCGTCGGTGATCAGCCACGACGGCGCCAACCGGGTCGACGGGACGTCCGGCAGGAAGACGGTGGGCAGGCCCCGGGAGTTGCCGAACTCGGCCCAGGCCAGGGCCCGGCCGTCCGGCAGGCGCAGCGCGCCGTCCCGGTGATCGGCGGTGTTGTCGCTGCGCTGCATGGCCAGCAGTTCGCTGTCCAGCAGGTCCTCGTCGGAGCGGACCGTGTGCGCGTCCTGCACGTCCGGCCCGTGAAGGTCGAACTCAGGTGCTGCAGGTCCCCCCGACGCCAACCGACGGCTCATGACGCGTCCTTCGCTCACGTGCGACCGACAGCGGCGCTGCCGGCGTGGTGGTGGGTCGCCAGACAGGGCGCCACGTCCGGACGGACGTGCTTCCCCCGGGTCCTGCCTGGTGCGGTGATCAGTGCTGTGGTGGGCGCGATCTCCGGTCGTCCGCCGCGTGTGCCGACGACCGATCCGCGCCCAGTGCTAGTCATAGGGCAACGGAGTCGACCATGCGGACCCTTGATACCAACTCGTGATGTCAAGTTTCCGTCACAGAAGTGTGACCCTCCGTGGTCCAACTGGCATCACACCACCCGACCGGCGAACGGTCGTCAACATTCCGACCGCGAGTTCACCCGTTCCGGGCGTCCCGCCAGCGCAGCCACGCCGGCAGTGACGACAGGTCGTACTCGGGCCCGTCGAACCGCAGGGTGAAGAGCGAGAAGCCGAGATCGGCCAGTTCGTCCGCCTGCTGGGGTGAGGCGGCCCCGGTCGACCGTTCGATGGCCCGCGGGTCGCGTCCGGCCGCGGCGCAGTGCTCGGCCAGCACCCGCGACTTGTGGGCCAGGGTCTCGGCGTCGCCGTAGGCGTGCCAGATGTCGGCGTGCTCGGCGACCAGGCGCAGGGTCTTGCGCTCCCCGCCCCCGCCGATCAGCCAGGGCAGCGGTCCGGCAGGCGTCGGGTTCAGCGCCTGCAGCCGGGACTTGATCCGCGGCAGCGACTCGCCCAGGTACCGCAGCCGGGACCCGGCCGTGCCGAACTCGTAGCCGTACTCGTCGTAGTCCCGCTCGAACCAGCCGGCGCCCAGCCCGAGGATCAGCCGGCCCCCGCTGATGTGGTCGACGGTGCGGGCCATGTCGGCCAGCAGGTCGGGATTGCGGTACCCCACGCCGGTGACCAGCGCGCCGATCTGCACCCGCTCGGTCTGCTCGGCCCAGGCACCCAGCATGGTCCAGCACTCGAAGTGCTTGCCGTCCGGTTCCCCGGTCAGCGGGAAGAAGTGGTCCCAGTTGAACACCGCGTCGACGCCCAGATCCTCGGCTCGGAGCACCGCATCACGGATCTGCCGGTAGTCGGCGTGCTGCGGGTGCAGCTGGATGGAGATGCGGACCGGGAAGTCGGGACGGGTGACCGCGCTGTCGGAAGTCATCCCGGCAGTGTGCGCCGTGCCGTGATCACCGCTGCGATCACCCCGGTCGGGCCGGGTCGGCCCTCAGATCAGCGCCGCGGCCGAGCGGCCGGCGACGCGGCCGGAGAACAGGCACCCGGCCAGGAAGGTGCCCTCCAGCGCCTTCCACCCGTGCATGCCGCCGCCGCCGAAGCCGGTGGCCTCGCCGGCCGCGTACAGACCGGGCAGCACTGCACCGCCCGGACGCAGCACCCGGCCGTCGAGGTCGGTCTCCAGCCCGCCCAGCGTCTTGCGGGTCAGCACGTGCAGCCGCACGCCGACCAGCGGGCCGCCGGCTCCGGAGAGCAGCTCGTGCGGGTCGGCGGTGCGCATCCGCCGGTCCCCGACGTACCGGCGGGCGGCCAGGACGGCGGCCAGCTGACCGTCCTTGCCCAGGCCCGAGCGCACCTGTGCGTCGTGCTGCCGCAGGTGATCGCCGACCACCGCGGCGTCCAGCAGGTCGGCGCCGGTCAGCTCGTTCATCCGGGCCACCAGCGCGTCCGGGCCGTCCGCCGTGACGAAGTCCGAGCCGTCGTCCAGGAACGCCTGCACGGGCCGCGCCGGCCCGGAGCCGACGACCCGGCGCAGCAGCGCGCGGACCGAGCGGCCGGTGAAGTCCGGGTTCTGCTCCGACCCGGACAGCCCGAACTCCTTGGTGATGGTGGCCAGGTCGGTGACGAACCAGGAGTGATCGGCGGCACGGTCGGTGGCCGGGTCGGTGGCCCGGTCCGCGGCGGCCCCGTCGGTCAGGTGCCGCAGCGAACCGCCGGTGTCGAAGCCGGGCCACAGCGGCGGGGGCAGCCGCCGACCCGCGGAGTCCAGCCACAGCGGGGACGGCCCGGACAGGATCCGGATGCCGTGGTGGGACCACACCGGGCTGTGGTTGGTGATGCCCTCGGGGTAGTGCCACATGCGGTCGCGGTTGATCAGGCTGGCGCCGGAGGAGGCGGCGACGCCGAGCATCAGCCCGTCGGTGGAGTCCGGGACCCCGGACAGCATCCGGGCCGGCGCCGCGGCCGGGCCTCCGGGCCAGAACTGCCGGACCAGGTCGTGGTTGGCACCGATGCCGCCGGACGCGATGACCACGGCATCGGCGTCGATGCGGAAGTCGCCGACCACCCGGCGGGACGACGGCGCGCCCCGCACCGCATCGTCCGGCGCGAGCACCTCGCCGCTGACGCCGGTGACCGCGCCGCCGGCGCCGGTCAGGCCGGTGACCCGGTGCCGGAACAGCACCCGGATCCGTCCGGCCCGGGCGTGCGCGGTGACCGTGCGGACGAACGGGGTGACGACGCCAGGACCGCTGCCCCAGACCACGTGGAACCGGGGCACCGAGTTGCCCGGGCCCCCGGCCAGGCCACCGCGTTCGGCCCACATCGGCAGCGGGAAGAGGGCGATGCCCGCCTGGCGCAGCCAGGCCCGCAGGTCGCCGGCGGCGAAGTCCAGGAACGCCTCGGACCAGCGCCGGGGCCAGTGGTCCTCGACCCGGTCGAACGCCGCGGTCGCAGCCCAGTCCTGCCGGGCCAGGTCGAGACTGTCGGTGATGCCGACCCGACGCTGTTCCGGACTGTCGACGAGGAACAGGCCGCCGAGCGACCAGTAGGCCTGACCGCCGAGCGATGCGCCGGGCTCCTGGTCGACCACCACGACGGTGCGGCCGGCCGCCGCGGCCTCGGTCGCAGCGACCAGGCCGGCGAGGCCCGCACCGATCACCACGACATCCGCGCCGCTCACCGACTGTGACGACGTTCGCTCGGCCTGTTCCGATGTCATGTCCGCTCCACTCGGTCCCGGACGCCGCCGTCTCGTCCGGGCCGGACGGGAACCGGAGCGGCCGACGGCGCGATCGTGACACATCGCCCGCCCGGCGGCCCGGGATCGTCCGGCGCGGTGTCCGTTCGCCCGGAACGAAGCTGGGTGACCACCGGGTGAGGGCCCGGGCCCGGACTTCGCTCCGACTCGGTGTCCGTCGAACGTGGACGGACTCCGACCGCTGGGTCGGGTGAGAACGACGACGCGCAGTCACGTGCGGTGGCGTGACGTCCACCGATCCGGGGATCGTGGCTCCGAGTTGTGTGTCGGTCACGGGCTGTACGACTACGATTGCATGATGAGGGGAGGCGTCGTGGAGGTCGTTGCGCAACCCGCGGCCGACCCGTTGATCAGGACACCAACACGATACCGATCTGTGATCTTGGTGGGCGTGCTCGGCGTGGTCGTCGGCTTCACCCTGCTCTTCCTGTCTCGTCCGGAGCCGTCGCTGCCGGACCTGCTCCGGACTCCCGGATTCGTCCTCCTGGCCGCTCTGGTGGCGTTCACGGACTGTTACCGGCTGGTGCCGTGGCTGCGGGACGTCCGGTTCCGCCCCGGTTACCCCTGGTCGGTGGTGCTCTCCCTGGCGGCGGTGATCGCGTTCGGACCCGCGGCGGTCGTCCTGCTCGCGCTCAGTGGGGTGGTCGACGCGCTCATCGGGCAGCGCCGGAACCGGCGCCGGGCCTGGGTCAACCTGATCAAGTTCGGCTGGCTCGCCCTGGGCGTGGCCGGCGTCAACGAGCTGATCCTGCTGATCCTGGGCACTCCGCTGCCCCGCGAGAGCGGCCAGGTCGGCGGCATGGTGCTGGCCGGCGTCCTGCTCGCCGTGACCGTCATGGCCGGGTACGTGGTGCTGCGCGGGGTGCTGGCCTGGGCGGCCGATCCGGTCGAGTGGCGCACCGAACTCGCCGCGGCCCCCCGCACCGCACGGGTGTGGGGGATCAGCCTGCTGGTCAGCCCCCTCCTCGCCGCGATGGCGCTGTGGAACCCGATGACACTGCCGCTGGTCGCGGTGGCCGTGGTGGCCGTGCACGAGGTCTCCGCGTCGGTCGTGCGCACCGCTGTCCAGGCCGGCACCGACCCCCTCACCGGCCTGCCCAACCGGCAGTCGTTCCACCGCGAACTGCGCCGCCGGATCGCCCAGCTGGCCCGCAAGGGCCGCCCGGTCGGGGTGATCGTCGTCGACCTCGACGGCTTCAAGGCGGTCAACGACACCTTCGGCCACCTGGTCGGCGACGAGGTGCTGGCCGCGGTGGGACGTCGGCTGGCCGAGGCGGCCGGCCCGCGCGACCTGGTCGCCCGGATCGGCGGCGACGAGTTCGCGGTGCTGGCCGCGCCGGGCACCGTCAGCCGCGGGGTGCGGACCCTGGCTGATCAGCTGGGCGCGGCGATCGAACGCCCGCTGCAGCTGACCGAGGTCAGGCTGGAGCTCGGTGGCTCGGTGGGCTGGAGCATCACCGACGACCCGGCCGCCGACCCCGCCGATCTGCTGCACGGCGCGGACCAGGCGATGTACCGCAACAAGCGGGAGCACCGGCGGCTGCCGGTGTCGGTCGGGCCGGTGCACCGGTACGACGTGGACGGCCGGGTGGTGTCCGGGGCCGTCACCGGATCGGCCGCCCTGCCCGACGGCTGGGGTCGGCCGATGTGGTCGGTCAGCCCGCAGGGTGGCGCGTCGGCCGGCTCGCTGATCTGGTCGGCGCTCCGACCGCCGGCCGTCGCCCCGGCCGGAGGCGTGGACGCCGTGGATGTGACGCGCGATGGCGTCCGGCGCGGCGGCGGTCTGCGGTGAGGCACCGGCTGTTCACGCCGGCGGAATCGTGGTCGACTCTGTCCGTCGAGGCCTACGGGGGCCCGTTGGGCCGGACACCGGCTGCGTTCCGGTGGTTCCTGGCCGGGTCGGTGCTGGTGCTGGCGATCGCGCTGGTGCTGCTGGCCGGGGCACCGGGCCCGTCGCTGGCCGACATCGCGGTCGAGCCGGGCTTCATCACCCTCGCGCTGCTCATGGTGGTGGCCGACGTCTACCCGCGGCTGCCGCGGATGCGGGCGGTGCACGGGTTCCCGGAGCAGCTGATCTTCTCCACGCCTCTGACCATCGCCGCGCTGCTCGCCTACGGGCCGGCGGCGGTGGTGTTGTTCCTGCTCAGCGGGGTGCTGGTCGGCTTCGGGGGGCGCTGGTGGCGCACCGCGCAGGTGACCGTGCTCTGGGGCCTGCAGGGTGCGGCGGCCGCCACCGTGGTCGCTCTGGGCGGACCGGATCGCATCAGCGGCGCCGTTGCCGAACATGCGGACCCGGCCGGTTCCTGGGAGCCGGCCGGCGCTGACCTGATGGTGCTGGTCACCGTGGCCATGGTCGTGGTGATCGAGGCCCTGAACATCGTGCTCATCGGCCTGCGCCAGCTGACCTTGCGGGTGGAGTCCTGGGACGACTACCGCCGCTCCTGGTGGCGCGGGCGGCTGTCGGCGCTCATCGGCCTGGCCGCCCCCATCGGCGCGGTCACCGCCGTGACCGGCCCAGCCATGGCGCCGCTGCTGCTGGTCGTCACCGTCGGCTCGTTCGAGGGCATCCGGGCCATGTACGTCGGTACGGTGCTGGCGGCCAAGGACCCGCTCACCGGGGTGGCCAACCGGGCCGCGTTGATGGCCAGGTTGCAACGGCAGCTCGAGGTGCTGGGCACGGACCGAGGCGGCGGCCGCATCGCCGTGCTGCTCGTCGACCTCGACGACTTCAAGGCCATCAACGACCGGTACGGCCACGTCGCCGGGGACAAGGTGCTCACCCAGGTGGCCCGGCGGCTGGCCACGGTCACCCGGTCCGACGAGGACCTGGTCGCCCGGTTCGGCGGTGACGAGTTCGCCGTGCTGCTCGGCGGGGACGTCTCGATCAACGACGTCAACCGGATCGCCGAGCGCATCCGGATGCGCGTCGCGCTGCCGGTCACCATCGGCACCGAGCTGCTCACGGTGGGGGCATCGGTGGGCTGGGCGGACACCGCCACCCCGACCACCACGGCGATCGAGCTGTTCCAGATGGCGGACGCCGAGCTGTACCGGATCAAGGACAGCCGGGGCCGCCCGGCCGGTGCGCGGGCGCGGACGGCCGGACCCCAGCCCGTCGGCGGGCGTCCGCCCGGCCGGCGTGGTCCGGTCGGCCCGTTCCCGGCCGGCCCCACGTGGACCATGACGCCCGGCTCGGTGTCGGTCGCCGGCCCGGACCGGCGTCGGCGAGCGCATCGGGCGGAGGACGCGGTGGGCCCGCGCGTCGTGCTGCCGGCCGGTGCGGACGCGCCGCCGGCCGACCGGCCGTCGCCGGCCCGGCGCCCTGACCCCGCGGCCGGCTCCCCGGGCGGCGGCGCGCTCGACGGCGTCACCGCCGGCGGTCCGATCCTGCCGCCGCAGCCCGGCAGCCGGGACTGATCGGATCGGCCCCGTCGACCGGCTCGGTCGCCGTGTCGCACGGTGCGCGCCGGTGCGCCGGTAGGCTGACCCGCCGAGCCGGTCGGACCGGCCGACCGCTGCAGCGACCGGGTCGGCACGGAGAGTTCCGGCCCGAGCCAGGAAGGAACCGCAGGAACCCGACATGGCCCCGCCCGCCCCGCTGCGCCTCCACAATTCGCTCACCGCTCAGGTCGAGGACTTCGTCCCGATGACCCCCGGACGGGTCGGCATCTACTCCTGCGGTCCGACGGTTTACTCGTACGCACACCTGGGCAACCTGCGGGCCTACGTCTTCAGCGACGTGCTGCGCCGCACGCTGGAGTGGCGCGGCTACCAGGTCGACCAGGTCGTGAACATCACCGACGTCGGCCACACGGTGGGTGAGTCGGACCTCGGCGAGGACAAGGTCGAGGCGGCCGCCCGCCGCGAGCTCAAGAGTGTGCAGGAGCTGACCGGTCACTACACCGAGGCGTTCCAGGCCGATCTGGCAGCGCTGCGGATCAAGCCGCCGACGCACCAGCCGCGGGCGTCCGAGTACGTCCCGCAGATGATCGAGTTCGCCAAGGTGCTCGAGCAGCGCGGTGTCACCTACCAGCTGGCCGACGGCCTGTACTTCGACACGTCCAAGGACCCCGAGTACGGGGTCCTGGCCAAGGCCAAGGCGGGGCTGCTCGAGCAGCGCGAGCTGAGCGCCGAGGGCAAACGGCATCCCGCGGACTTCGCGGTGTGGCGGGCCGACACCGCCACCGAGCGCCGGGTGATGCGCTGGGACTCGCCGTGGGGACCGGGAGTCCCGGGCTGGCACCTGGAGTGCTCGGTGATGAGCCTGGAACTGCTGGGCCGGCACTTCGACATCCACACCGGTGGGGTCGACCACCGGGAGATCCACCACGTCAACGAGATGGCGCAGAGCGGCGCCTTCCTGGACGAGCCGGACACCCGGTGGGTGCGGACCTGGTTGCACAACGAGTTCCTGGTCGCCGGTGGCCGGAAGATCTCCAAGTCGGCCGGCCGGATGCCGTTGCTGCGGGACATCGTGGCCGGCGGGCGGCCGGCGCTGGCCTACCGCTACCTGGTCCTGATGGCGCACTACCGCCGGCAGCTGGACTTCACCGAGCAGAACCTGATCGGCCAGGCAGCCGGGTACGCCCGGTTCATCGCGCACTGGGGGCCGGGCGGCGCCGACACGGCGCCGACGACCTACGACGCGTCGGTCGCCCAGCTGGGTGCGGCGGCCCGGGACTGGCTGGCCCGCATCGACGCCGCGGTGGCCGACGACCTGAACACCCCCCGCGCGCTGGCCGAGATCCGCGCCATGATGCGCAGCGACCTGCCGTTCGACGAGCAGCGCCGGGTGGTGCTGGCCGTGGACTCGGTGCTGGGACTGGGGGTCGGCGCCGAACCGGCGGAGCCGGATACGGGCGGTGCCGTGTCGTCCCCGGATAACCCCCGGCTGCCCGAGGTGGAGCAGGCGCTGGCCGACCGGCAGCGGGCCCGGGCCGACCGCGATTTCGCCCGGGCCGACCGACTGCGGGACCGGCTGCGCGAGCTGGGCGTCGAGGTGACCGACACGCCAGGGGGCCCGACGTGGCGGTTCGTGACCGGAGACACCTCCGGGTGAACACCTGCAGGCCCCGGTCGGTCGATGTGCCACGATCGTCGGCGACGGGCGGTGTCCGCCCCCGTCCCGGACATCTCGCCCGTCCGGTGAACCTGTCGCGGTCGACCGGTGTCGCCCGACCGCCCGTCCGAGCCCGCTGACGCGGCCGGCTCGTCGTCGCCCTGCCCAGCCGTGTCCAGTCGTTCCGCCCCGGAGGAAGCACCCATGACCGAGAGCCCCGCCGACACCGGCGTCTCCAGCGACATCACGTCCGGCGAACCGCTCGGGCAGGGCCCGACGCGGACCCGGGAGTTCGAGCACCTGGCCGAGCACGGCCGGTTCCGTATGCTGGTCGACGGTCGAGAGGTCGCGGTGCTCGATTATCGGCGCCTGCCCGACCGCTGGAACATCGTGCACACGTTCACCGATCCGGCCGTCCGCGGCTTCGGGGTCGCCTCAGACCTGGTCCAGTACACACTGGATGCCGCGCGGGAGCAGGGCGTGCACATCGTGCCGACCTGCCCGTACGTGTCGTGGTGGGTCACGGACCGACACCCCGAGTACCGCGACCTGATCGCCGACTGACCGCAGACCGACAGCGGACCAGGCTCCAGGACGCGGGCGGCACGGTGACCACGCCGACAGCAGACGGTCCGGGCGACGACGCCCGGGTCGGGCCGGGTCAGGCCGTGCCGCCGGACGGTCCGCCACCCGGGTCACCACCGCCCGACCCGGGCCCCGCTGCGAGCGCCCACGACCCGGATCCGTCCGGGGAGCTGACCGCGGCGTTGCGGGACGCGATCACCGAACTCGACCGGCACGAGGCGTCCGGCGAGGGGCGGCCGGCCGCCCGCAAGGCCCGTCGCGATCTGCGCAGCACGCTGTCGTCGGTCACCACCCGGCTGATGGCCGAACGCACCCTGCGGGCGGCCGAGGTGGCCCGGTCGGCGGCCGAGGCGGTCGAGGCCGCCCGGATCGCGGCCGAGGAGATCGGCGTCGAGCCGGCCGAGGAGGTCAAGGACGGCCGGCTCGCGCGCCTCGGCGGGCGGACCGGTCCGCTGGCCGCGTTCCGGATCGGGTTCTTCGCCGGGCTCGGGTTGCTGCTGGCCTACGTCACCTACGAGTCGCTGGACTCCATCCGCAGCACGCTCATCCTCATCGCCATCGCGGCGCTGCTGGCCATCGGCCTGGATCCGCCGGTCGGCTGGTTGATCCGCCATGGGTTGCGCCGCAGCCTGGCCGTCACGGTGGTGTTCCTGGCGTTGCTCCTGCTCATCGCCGCGGCCATCTACGCGATCATCCCGCCGATCGTGAACGAGGTCGGGACGTTCGTCACGTCCGTGCCCTCGCTCATCGCCGGGCTGCAACGCCAGCAGTGGATCCAGGACCTGGACCAGCGGTTCAACCTGTTGCAGCAGCTGCAGGACTCGAACTTCATCCAGAACATGGTGTCCGGAGCCTCCGGCGGCATCGTCTCGGCCGGGGTCACGGTGGCCGGGATCATTGTCGACCTGCTCATCGTGCTGGTGCTGACGCTCTACTTCCTGGCCGGCTTCCCGCAGATCAAGCGGACCGCGTACCGGCTGGCGCCGGCGTCCCGGCGCCGCCGCATCAGCCTGCTGGCCGACAAGGTGCTCAAGCAGATGGGCGGGTACCTGTCGGGGGCGACGCTCATCGCCATCCAGGCCGGCCTCGTCGCGGGGGTGTTCGCCGCCATCATCGGGCTGCCGTACCCGTGGGCGATCGCGCTGGCCGCCGGGGTGCTCGACTTCGTGCCGGTGGTGGGACCGATCCTGATCGGCATCGGCATGACGCTGCTGGGCTTCACCCAGTCGTTGACCCTGGGCATCGTGGCCGGACTGTTCTACCTGTGCCAGCACCTGTTCGAGGCGTACTGGCTGTATCCCCGGGTGATGCGACGGACGGTCGACATCTCGACCGGGGCGGTGGTGGTGGCCATCGTCATCGGCGGTGCGCTGCTCGGCGTCACCGGTGCGATCCTGGCCGTCCCGGTGGCCGCGGCCATCAGCCTGATCGTGCGCGAGGTGGTCATGCCGATCCAGGAACGGTCCTAGCGGCTCAGGTCAGGGCGTCGAGTTCGTCCTGGGCGGCCTGTCGGTCGGCTTCGGCTGCAGCCCGGTGGTACTGCTCCATCTCTCGGTGGTGGGCGACGTCGCCGATCTCCTGTTCGGCCGACCGGGCGTGGACGCCGGCCGCGGCCAGGTGGCGGTCGGCCGCCTGGGTGTGCGCGGTGGCCGCCCGCCGGTGCGCCGCCCGGTCCCGTTCCCGGGCCCGCGCCAGCGCGGCCCGCTGGGCCGAGACGTCGTCCTCGGTCAACCCGATGCCGCGCTGCAACCGGTCCCGCCGCAGCCGCAGCTCGGCGGCGCGCTCGGCCGCGGCCTGGCCCGGATCCTGGGCCGGCCCCTCCCCACGCGTGTTGCTCACCAGATCAGCCTGCCCCGGCCCGACCGCGCCGTCCAGCGCCCGGCTCGGGACGGCGCGATCGGTGCCGCCCCGCCCCGGGCCGGAGCCGGCGGGCGTCAGGACCGGGGCGGACCGCTCGGTCGCCGCAGGATCAGCACCACCGCGACGACGACCACCACGGCAGCGACGGCGAGGACCACCCAGATCCAGCCGGCCAGGCCACCGGACGAGTCCTGCGCGGCCGGGGTCACCGCGGCCGTCGTCGAGGGAGTGGTCGACGGATCGGTCGCGCTCGGGCTGCTGACGCTCGAGCTGGTCGGGGCCGAGCTGGTCGGGGCCGTGGTGGTCACCGAGTCAGTGGTCGGCGCGGTCGTCTGGACCAGCTGGAAGCCGATCTGCCCCTGCACCGGGTGCCCGTCCGCGGACACGATCCGGTAGGCGACGGTGTAGGCGCCGGCCGCCGGCAGCGCCCCCACGGTGGCGGTGACCGAGGTGCTGGCCACCTCGGGGGTGCCGACGTCGACCGACTGGCCGTCCGGCCCGGTGACCACCACGACCGGCTCGAAGTTCTGCACGGGCTGGTCGAAGGTCAGCGTCACCGAGGTGGGCGGAGCGTCCAGTTGGCTGCCGTCGGCCGGATCGCTGGAGACGAGCACGTTGTGCGCGGCGGCCGGCAGCGCGGTGGCCAGCGGCGCGGCCAGCGCCGCCACCAGCACGGCGACGGCCGCGAGCAGCCGTCGGACCGGGGCACCGGCCCCGCCGCGTCCCCCGGGCCGGGGCCCGGCGGGCTGGTCAGCCCGCCGGACACCCGACTCGGTCATGGTCGGCACGCGCATCACCGACGCGCCCGGGCGGTGCGGACGCCGACCGCGGCCAGCAGCACGGCGACCGCGGCCAGAGCGATGCCGATGGCGCCCAGGGTGCGGGCGGTGCCGTCGTCGGACGCCGGGGTCTGGGCGGCCGTGACGGTCAGGTCGTTCGCCGCCGAGGTGGGCGGCGCCGTCGAGCTGCTCGAGGTGCCGCCGGCCGTCGCACCGTGGACGTGAGCGCCGTCGGTGTCGGCGGCGGCGGGCTGGACGGTGAGCGTCGGGGCCGGGTGCTCCGGCTCCTCGGCATCCGCGGCGGCCACCTCGTCCCAGTCCACGACCGAACCGTCGTCGTAGACCTGACTGGCCGGGAAGCTGATCGACTCGACGTCCGGCACCGGGCCGACGGACACGGTGAACTGGCCGAACTGGTCCTGGCCGATCGAGGTGCCGGCATCGGCGGTCCAGGTGATCGAGGTGACGGCCTCGTCGATCGTGACCGTGCCCTGGGTGACCGGGGCGGGCAGCGGCTCACGGACGACCTCGGCGGTCCAGCCGGGCACCGGCTGGTACCGCACCGACGCGAACGGGGTGTCGGTGGGGAACTCCACGGTCAGCGCGGTGGTGGCCGCGGTGGCCGACTCGTTGGGCACCCGGAAGGTCAGGGTGCTGTAACTGCCGGCGGTCGCCGACGACGGGTTGACGGTCACGTGGGCGGCGGCCAGACCACTGCCGAGCAGCATGGCCGCGGCGGTGGCGGGCACCAGGGCCGCCCAGCGAACGGCGCGTCGGCCGGTTCGGGCGGGAGCGGGGTGGTCGAGGGTCGGATGCATCAGGGTTCGCCGTTCTCGAGGCAGGGGGTGACGCCCGCGGTCGGAGCGCCGCGCAGCCCGGGCATCGGGTCGCGCGGCGACGCCGGTCGACGGGGGCGTCACCGGGAGCGGTCGGGGGTGACCGGAGGTGCCGGGGCCGGACCGGTCGCCGGGGCGACTGCGGTCCGGGGGCATGGTCCGGTCAGCCGACCGGCGGCCCCCGCCGGGCGGCGAGCGGACCGCCGCCGGCCACCGCGACGGGCTGGGGCGTCGACCACGGCAGCTGCGCCACCCAGGACGGCGGTGCCAGCACGGCCGGGACGGCCAGCGCGCGGGCGACGGTGCGGCGCCAGGCGGCGGCCAGCCGGAACGCGGCCCGTTCCGCGACGGCCAGCACCACAGCGGTCGCGGCCGCAGCGACCAGGTGGAAGCCGGCCATCGCCCACAGGTCGACGGTCGCGGGTGCGTGGTCGGCCAGCGAGAACATGAGGTGGAACAGCACTTGAGCCGCGAGCAGGGTGCCCAGCAGCTCCGGCCAGCGCGTCGCGCGCCGGGTGGCCGGGTACCAGGCGAGGCCGAGCACCACCGCCGGGGCGGCCGCGGCCCCGACGTGCGGGAGGCCGCCGCCGCCGAGCTGGTGACCGAGGCCGGCCAGCAGGGTGGCGGGGACGACGAGGGCGCCGGTGCGGGCCAGCCGCCAGTGCACACTCGTCGGGTCGAACACCCGGTCAGGGTATCGGCGCGGGCCGACCGCCAGGACCGTCCGGGACCGCACCCGGCCGGTCGCGGGTCGGCTCAGGGGGCGTCGGCGCGGACCAGGAAGGTCAGCAGGTCCGCCTCGATCTGGTTCAGGTCCCGGTGGATCGCGCGCAGCGTGGCGCGGCGGCGGCCGGACGGCATGGACGCCGCCGTCTCCACCGCGTTCGACAGGTCGGCCAGCCGACGCCGGGCGGCGTCCACGAACCGGACGACCGGCGGTTCCGAGCCGCGGCGACGCATCAGGTCCTCGATCGACCCGGTGAGTCCGTCGATCCGGGCGGCGGTCGGGCCGGTGGGTCCGCGGTAGGCGCCGATGCGGTCCGGGTCCACCCCGAGCCGCTGCGCCCGCTGCTGGTCGACCAGCTTGCGGATGCCCACGGAGGCCTGGATGGCGATCGGCGTGACGGTGGGCCCGACCAGCTTGACGATGGTCAGGCCGCGCCGCGCGACCTTGGGGTCGGTCAGCGTCTGCACCAGGTTGGCCGGCTTGGTGCCGGGCACCGTGACCTGCTTGCGGGCCTTCTTGGTCACCGTGCGGCTGCCGGACGCGGTGTCGGTCGAGCGCGAGGTGTCACCGGTCGTCGACCGGGCTCGAGATTTCCTGCGCAGTGCCACGTCGCTCCTCTCGACGACCGTCCCGGCCCGGGCGGGCACCCGGGCCGGCAGGTCGGACCAGTCGGACCAGTCGGACCAGCCGGTTCATCAGCCTAGTTGCCCGGATGCGGCCGGGGCACACAGACCGAGCGCCCGCACCTGCCGTGTCAGCCCGCGGGCGCCGTGTCACAGTGGGACGGCCGCCCGTCGCAGCTGAGCCGGAGGTCAGGGGATGGATGCGATCACCGCACCGCCGCCACCGCGCAACGAACCGGTCTGCGACCACGCCCCGGGCAGCGCCGAGCGGGCCGACCTGCTCGCCGCGCTGGACGAGTTCGCCGAACCCCGCGAGCTCCCCGCGGTCATCGGCGACCGGCGCCGTCCGGGTTCCGGACCGCAGTTCGACGTGCGGGCGCCGCACGACCACCGGCGGGTGCTGGCGGTCAGTGCGGCCGCCGACGCAGATGACGCCCGGCTCGCCGTCCAGGCCGCGCTGGCCGCGGCCGTGCCGTGGCGGGAGACGCCGTTCGACGAGCGGGCCGCCGTGCTGCTGCGCGCAGCCGAGCTGCTGGCCGGTCCCTGGCGGGCCCGGATGAACGCGGCGACCATGCTCGGGCAGGGCAAGACGATCCAGCAGGCCGAGATCGACGCCGCCTGCGAGCTCATCGACTTCTGGCGGTTCAACGTCACCTTCGCCCGGCAGCTGCTGGCCGAGCAGCCACCGGCCCAGGCGCCCGGGGTGTGGAACCGCACCGATCACCGCCCGCTCGAGGGATTCGTCTGGGCCATCACCCCGTTCAACTTCACCTCCATCGCCGGGAATCTGCCGACCGCGCCGGCCCTGATGGGCAACGTGGTGATCTGGAAGCCCTCGCCGACCCAGCAGCTGGCCGCCTCGCTCACCCTGGACCTGCTGTTCGAGGCGGGACTGCCGCCCGGGGTGATCAACCTGCTGCCCGGCCGCGGCCCGGAGATCGCCGAGGTGCTGCTGGCCGAGCCGGAGCTGGCCGGCATCCACTTCACCGGGTCCACCGAAACCTTCCAGCAGTTGTGGCGCACGGTGGGGGAGCGGATCGCCGGGTACCGCACCTATCCGCGGCTGGTCGGCGAGACCGGCGGCAAGGACTTCGTGATCGCCCACCCGTCGGCCGACCCGCAGGCCCTGGTCCCCGCGCTGCTGCGCGGGGCGTTCGAGTACTCCGGGCAGAAGTGCTCGGCGGCGTCGCGCGCCTACCTGCCCGAGTCGCTGTGGCGCCGGGTCCGCGACGAGCTGGCGGAGCGCACCGAAGCGCTGTCGGTCGGGGCCGTCACCGACCTGAGCGCGTTCACCTCGGCGGTGATCGACCGTCCCGCCTTCGACCGGTGCTCGGCCGCGCTGCGGCGGGCGCACGCGACGGACTCGATCAGCGTGCTGGCCGGCGGCACCGCGGATGACGAGGTCGGCTGGTTCGTCCGGCCCACCGTGCTGCACGGGACCGACCCGCGGGACGAGATGTTCTCCACCGAGTACTTCGGGCCCATCCTGTCGGTGGCGGTGTACCCGGACGACCGTTTCGAGCAGGTGCTGCGCGAGGTCGACACCGCCTCGCCGTACGGGTTGACCGGGGCCGTGTTCGCCCGGGACCGGGCCGCGCTGCACACCGCGCAGCACGCGCTCCGGTTCACCGCCGGCAACTTCTACCTCAACGACAAGCCCACCGGGGCGGTCGTCGGCCAGCAGCCGTTCGGTGGTTCCCGCGCGTCCGGGACCAACGACAAGGCCGGAAGCGTCGGCAATCTCGCCCGCTGGACGTCGCCCCGCACGATCAAGGAGACGTTCCTGCCCGCCCCCGGCGTGACCTACCCGCATCAGGGCTGACCGATGGATCCGCTGGGAAATCTGCTGCTCGCCGCGTCCGCGCGCCCGGAGGTGCGGACCGCCCTGCTGCGCGTCCCGGTCACCCGCCGGGTGGTGCAGCGGTTCGTGGCCGGGGACACCGTGGCCGACGCCGTCCGGGTGGTGGCCCGGCTCCGGGACCGTGGCCTGCCGGTCAGCCTGGACCACCTGGGCGAGCAGCATACGGACGCGGAGTCGGCCACGGCCGCCGTCGAGGCCACGCTGGGCTCCCTGGACGCGCTCGCGGCGGCGGGACTCTCCGCGGGCAGCGAGGTGTCGGTGAAGCTGTCGGCCATCGGACAGGCCGTGGCCGGAAGTGGCTCCGAGGCCGTCGCCCTGGCCACGCGCAACGCCCGGCGCATCGCTGACGCAGCCGCGGCGGTGGGCGCGCTGGTCACGCTGGACGCGGAGGACGCCGGCACGATCGACGACCTGCTGCAGGTGCACGCCGAACTGCGGCGGCACCACCCGGATGTCGGGGTGGTGCAGCAGGCGATGCTCCGCCGCACGGAGTCGGAGCTGCCCGGGCTGGCGGCGTCGGGAGCGCGGATCCGGTTGGTCAAGGGGGCCTACGCGGAACCGCCCGAGGTCGCCCACCAGGACCGCGCCGCGGTGGACCGGGCCTACGCGCGGTGCCTGGCGGTGCTGATGGCCGGCCCCGCCCACCCGATGGTGGCGACCCACGATCCGCGGTGCATCGTCCTGGCCGGGGAGTTGGCCGGCCGCACCGGGCGGAGTGCGCAGGACTGGGAACACCAACTGCTGTACGGCATCCGACCGCAGGAGCAGCAGCGGCTGGTCGACGCCGGCCGGCGGGTGCGGGTCTACGTGCCGTGGGGGACCGAGTGGTACGGCTACTTCACCCGGCGGCTGGCCGAACGCCCGGCCAATCTGCAGTTCTTCCTGCGGTCATTGGTGACGCATTCCTGAGACGGCCGATGCATTCCTGATCACCATCCCCGACCATCATCCTCGGATCTCGACGAGGTCGGCTGTCACTCCTGTCGCGCGCGAGCACCTGGCGGAGGCGATGAGCACAGCGGTCACTGCGCGGGGCGATCGGGTGAAACTGAGGGCACGATCGGTCGTGTCGTCCTCCCGGCGATCCCTCTGTGGTTCCCCTGGGTGTCCGTCGGCACGTTGCCGTGCCTGCTTCCCGGCTGGTCGTCACCCATTCCGATGAATTGCCCGCCATCGGCGTGAATCGACGATCCAGAAGCCCTCGTACTGTGCAGAGAGGCCATGACTCGAACTGGGGACGCGACCATGATCCCGATCGTCGTCAGTCGATTCCTCGGCCGACCGTGTCCGTCGACAGACGTGCGGTCCTCGCTCCACGTGAAGGTGATCGCCGGGGTGACCCCTCCGGTGTCGCCTGTGCCGCCGGGCTCGTGTGTGCGAGCCGCCGGGAATGGCCCGTGCACACCGTCGTCACGGTGTCGCCGTGGACAACACGGGAACGGCCCTGGCGGCAGCCGGTCCGTTGATGATCGGGCGACCCGCCCGGATCGGTCCTGCTCGACAGACGGGAGAGCAACGATGCTCGACGATCGCAGCCGCAGGTGTTCTCGACTGCAGCAGACGGCATGCTGGGGGACCAGGGTCGGCTGATGGCCCGTCCCCGAGGACCTGGGCGGCCAGCTCGCCGGTCAGGCCGGCGGCGGGAAGATGGTGTCGATCTCGGCCAGGTCGGTCGGGGTCGGCGTCCAGGCCGATCCCGCCTCGGCGTTGGCCACCACCTGCTCGGGCCGGGTCGCGCCGGCGATCACCGAGGCCACCGGGTCCTGGGCGAGCAGCCAGCCGAACGCCACGTGCAGCATGGTGAGCCCGCGGGCCTCGGCGAACATCTGCAGCCGGTCCAGCGCCTCCCAGGGCGCGGACTCCAGCAGCTCCGGTTTGATCCGGGCCAGCCGACTGTCGGCCGGGGCGTGGCTGCGGGTGTACTTGCCCGACAGCAGGCCGTTGGCCAGCGGGAAGAACGGCAGCACCCCGACGCCGGCGGCGCGGGCGGCCGGCAGCAGCTCCCGTTCCAGTTCGCGCCGCAGCAGCGAGTACTCGTTCTGGGCTGAGACGAAGGGTGCCCGGCGTTCGGTGCGGGCGGTCCAGGCCGCGTCCGTCACCTGCCACCCGGCCAGGTTCGACGACCCGACGTAGCGCACGGTGCCGGCCTGGACCAACTCGTCCAGAGCGGCCAACGTCTCGTCGATCGGCGTGACCGGGTCGGGCTCGTGCAGCTGGTACAGGTCGATCCAGTCGGTGCGCAGCCGCCGCAGTGAGGCGTGCACGGCGGCCCGGATGTAGCGACGGGAGCCGCGGGCGCCGTCCACCGGGCCGTTCGCGCCGTCGACGTCCAGCCCGAACTTGGTGGCCAGCACGATCTCGTCCCGGCGGCTGCCGAGCGCCTCGCCGAGCAATGCCTCGCTGCGCCCGGCCGGCTGCCCGTACCGGTCGGCGGTGTCGAACAGGGTGATGCCGGCGTCGATCGCGGCGTGCACCACCGCCCGAGTGCCGGCCAGATCCTCGGTGGCCGTGCCGGGTCGGCCGAAGTTGTTGCATCCCAGGCCCGTGGTCGACACGGTGAGGCCGGAGCGCCCGAGTTGTCGTCTGCCGGTGGTCATGGGCGCAGCGTAGAGGCGACGTCCGACGCTCACGCTCCGTGGCTTCCTCCGCGGGCTGCCCCGCTCGGGTGCTGACCGTGAGTGATGGTTCCGGGTGCGACATCTCGGTGTTCACCAGTTCGTCACGCCCCGGTCTCGTGGACTGTCGGATCCCGCAGGCATGATCCGAGCGCCGCTCGAACGAGCGGGCCGTGACCGGTGGTCACCGCCCGCCATCGGGCACGTCGACGACCACGAGAAGGAGGCCGGGTGTCCGGCAGCGCAGAGCGGTCCGAACCATCAGGAGGAGTCGCGTGAGCGAGGGACGAGCGAACGCGGCATCCGACCATCGGCGCAGCAGCAGTCCGGGGCGCGACGCGTCCGCCGCAGTACCCCGCCGCCGGGGCCGGTGGTTCGCCGCCGCGACCGTCGCGTTGGTCGGCGCCACCACGGTGGCCCTGCCCGCCGCCGCGGCCGCGGCACCCGTCCCGGGCTGGTTCGGATCGCTCGACCAGGCCACCAACGGCGTGGTCAGCACCGTCTCCGGCTGGGCGCTCGACCCGGCCGACGTCAACGGCACGGCCGAGGTGCACATCTACGTCAACGGCGTGGGCCAGGCCAACCTGCAGGCCGACCTGGCCCGTCCCGACGTGAACGCCGCCTTCGACCTCACCGGCGGGCACGGCTTCTCGGCCGAGGTGGCCCTGCAGCCGGGCAGCAACGAGGTCTGCGCCTGGATCGTCCCGTCGGACGCGGCGGCCAGTGTGCTGATGGGCTGCGCCACGGCGCAGGGCCCGGGCCCGGCCCAGGGCTCCCTGGACGCGGCGTTCGTGGCTGCGCCCGGCACGGCGCAGCTCACCGGCTGGGCGCTCGATCCGAACGACGCGGCTGAGCCCACCGAGGTCCACGTCTACGTCGACGGTGCTGGCTTCGCCTTCCCGGCGGACGGAGCCCGAGCCGACGTCAACGCGGTCCTGGGCGTCTCCGGCGACCACGGCTTCAGCGTCGAGGTCCCGCTGCAGGAGGGCGTGAACGACGTCTGCGCGTTCGCCATCGCACCGTCCGGCAACACCCTGCTGGGCTGCCGGACGATCCCGGGTTCGACGGCGGCGTTCGGTTCGCTCGACGCTGCCGTGGTCACCGTCACCGGTGACCAGATCGCACTGACCGGGTGGACCCTGGACCCGAACGCCCCGAACGCCGCCAGCGAGGTGCACGTCTACGTGGACGGCGTCGGGTACGCGCGCCAGTCGGTGCTGCCCCGCCCGGACGTCAACGCCGCGCTCGGCACCTCCGGTGATCACGGCTTCGCCGTGACCGTGCCGCTGCCCGAGGGCGAGCACACCGTGTGCGTGTTCGCCGTGTCGGCCACCGGCAACGACAACTCGCTGCTGGACTGCGGGACGGCGGTCGGCGAGGACACCGGCCTGACCACGCTGAACCTGCTGAACATCAACGACTTCCACGGTCGCATCGACGACAACGCCGTGGCGGTGGCCGGAACCGTGGAGCAGCTCCGCGAGGCCGGCGACGCGGACACCACCCTGCTGCTGTCCGCGGGTGACAACATCGGTGCCTCGCTGTTCGCCTCGTCGGTCCAGCAGGACCAGCCGACCATCGACATGCTGAACGCGATGGAGGTCTCGGCCTCGGCCGTCGGCAACCACGAGTTCGACCAGGGCTACCAGGATCTGGTCGGCCGCGTCATCGGCGGCGAGGACGGCAACGAGCCGGTCCACTTCCCGTACCTGGGCGCCAACGTCTACCTGGCCGGCACCGACGAGGAGCCGGCGCTGCAGGAGTACGCGGTGTTCGAGGTCGACGGCCTGCGGGTCGGCGTCATCGGCGCGGTGACCCTGGAGACCCCGTCGCTGGTCTCGCCCGGCGGCATCACCGAGATCACCTTCGGTGACCCGGTGGCGGCGGTGAACCGGGTCGCGGCCCAGCTGACCGACGGTGACGAGGACAACGGCGAGGCCGACGTGCTCATCGCCGAGTACCACGAGGGTGCCGGGGCCGGGACACCGGACGGTGCGACGCTGGAGGAGGAGATCGCCGGCGGCGGTGCCTTCGCCGAGATCGTCACCGGGACCTCGCCCGCGGTGGACGTGATCTTCACCGGTCACACCCACAAGGAGTACGCGTGGCAGGCGCCGGTGCCGGGCAGCGACGGCACCCGCCCGGTGGTCCAGACCGGTTCCTACGGGGCCAACATCGGCACGGTCTCCCTGGTCGTCGACGAGGCGACCGGTGACGTCGAGGCATCCGTGGCCGCGAACGTGGTCCGCACCACCAGCAACGACGCCCAGCTGATCGAAGCCTATCCGCGGGTCGCCGCGGTCAGCGGCATCGTGGACGCTGCGCTGGCCGAGGCGGCCGAGGTCGGCGACACCCAGGTCGGCAGCGTCACCGCCGACATCACCACCGCCTTCAGCGGGGGCAGCTGGTCGGGTGGCGTCTACGTCGGTCAGCCGGCCACGCCGGACAACCCGACGCCGGGCCGGGACGACCGGGCCAGCGAGTCGGCCCTGGGCGACCTGGTCGCCGACGCCCTGCGCGACAGCCTGGGCTCGGAGGACCGCGGCGGCGCCGAGCTGGCCGTGGTCAACCCCGGCGGGCTGCGGGCCGAGCTGCTGTACGGCGAGGACGGCGTGATCACCTACGCCGAGGCCAACGCGGTGCTGCCGTTCGTGAACAACCTGTGGACGACCACGCTGACCGGCACGCAGCTGATCGAGCTGCTCAACCAGCAGTGGCAGACGGACGCCAACGGCAACGTGCCGTCGCGGCCGTACCTGCAGCTGGGACTGTCCGGCAACGTCACCTACACGTTCGACGACAGCCTGCCGGCGGGGCAGCGGATCACCTCGGTCACCATCGACGGGGCGCCGCTGGACCCGGCGCGGGAGTACCGCGTCGGCACGTTCTCGTTCCTGATCACCGGGGGCGACAACTTCCGCGCCTTCACCGGTGGCACGGACGCGCGCGACTCCGGGCTGGTCGACCGGGACGCGTGGATCGAGTACCTGGAGGCGAACCCCGGCCTGACCCCGGACTTCGCCCGTCAGGCCGTGGAGGTCGCGGGTGTTCCCGCCGAGGTCGCGGCCGGCGAGACGATCGAGTTCCAGGTGTCGGGGTTGGACCTGACCAGCCTGGGCGCGCCGGAGAACATCGAGCTGGCCGTCCGGATCGGTGATGTCGAGCTGGCGCCGGTGACCGTGGCCGACGGCCAGGCCACCGTCGAGATCGACGTGCCGGCCGAGCTGAGCGGGGCGACCAGCATCGTGCTGACCGCCGCGCCGTCCCAGACCGTGGTCACCATCCCGCTGACGGTCACGGCCGGCTCGGAGACCACCGTCCCGACGACGCCGAGCACCACGCCGGCCGATCCGACCGACGTCAGCACGACGCCGGCCGAGCCGGGCACCACCACGAGCACGACCTCGACGGCGCCGGAGACCACCGAGACCACCACCCCGGGGACCTCGACCTCCGGCACCACGACGACCAGCGCCATCCCGTCGTCCAGCACGACCAGCACGACGACGGCGAGCACCACGGCGCCGGCGTGATCCGCTGAGCAGTCGGGGATCCCCCGGTCGACTCGGTCGACCGGGGGATCTCTCGTTGTCCGGGCGCCTCCGCGGCCTGGACGCGTCGGGCGCTGGTGACCGGGCGGACCCGTCGGTCGAGGGTCGGACCTCGTCGCTCAGGGGTCGGACGTGCCGGCGCTCAGCGGCGCCGGTCGGTGCCGCGGGGGTCGTCGGCCGGTGGGGCGCCGCCGTAGCCGGGCAGTGACACCTCGATCGACGGCATCGACGGCATCGACGGCACCGACGGCACGGTCCGGGTCTCCGGGTCCGGCACGGCCGGCACGATCACGACGGTGCCACCCTGCCGAGGGCTCTCGGCCGGCGGTGCCGCTGGGGCCGCGGGCACGGCCGGAGCGGCCGGGGCTGCGGGTGCCGCCGGAGGCGGAGCGGCGGGCGGCTGAGCAGAGGAGGCGGTCGGACGTCGCTCGACGTTCCGGCCCTCGGTCAGCTCGGGCGGTGCCGCATTCGGCGCCGGCTCCGGTGCGACCGGGGCCTCGGTCCGCGGAGTGCGCGACCGCGGCGACGGAGCAGCCTCGGCGGGGCGGGCGGGTGCGGCGGACGGCGGCGCCGGAGCGGGAGCCGCTGGCGGGACAGCGGCGGCGTCCGTGACCGGGACGGCCGCGGACGCCACCGGGGCCTGAGCCGGATCCGCGGACGTCACCTCGGATGACACCGCCGACGGCACCGCCGTGGTCGCGGCGGCCACCTGCTCGGTGGTGGGTGCCACCACCTGCACCGAGCGCACCGCGGTGGCCGAGGTCGGCGGTGCCGTGGTCGACGACGGGACATCCACACCCGCCGGATCCACGGCGCCACCGGTCACCTCGAAGGTGATGACCACGCCGGTCACGACCACGGCCGCGGCGCCCACCACCGCGGCGAGCGTGCGACGACGGCCGGGCGGGCGTCCGGACGACGCGGGCGGCGGGCTGGTGGGCATGGACGGCAGCTCGGCGGACGGGTCGACGGGTGGTTCCTCCTCGGCCGGCCCGAGCAGTTCGGTGGTCAGGTCGGGCCATTGGGTCTCGGCCGCGGAGATGGGCGCCACGGGCACGACCGAGGGGTTCGCGACCGGCCGCCTGACCGCAGCCGGACCCGGTGCCGCACCGCCGGTTCGGATCGGGGCAGACCGGGGGTGTGGGAGCGTCGAACGCATCGTGACGCCCTGCGCCGCGTCGGCGGTGCGGTACTCCTCGAGCAACGCGGTCAGGGCCGCGGACCGGCTGAACCCGGAGGGTGGGACCGAGGTGGCTGCCTCGGCCCGGACGTCGGGCCCGGGCGTGCCGGCGGCGTGCCGTCCGCCCGACTCACCGTGATCGGCTGCTGTGCTTCCGCTCCCGTCGTCCGGCGCAGCGTGCAGACCGACCGACCGCGACTCTCGCGTGACCACTGCTGACCCCCTCGTGCTGGATGGGGTTGTTGGTCCGGCCGTCACGTGCGGCCGGCGATCACTTCGCACCCCCCGACGCGCGGCAACCCCACTCGGCCCCAGCCTTTCACCTGATCGGACGTCGTGTCGAGCTTCGATATGGCAACTTCATGGCGTAGGGGCATCGTTGATCGTGTGGTGTACCACCGGATCTCGGTCGGGTCGCCGCACCGGGCGGTGCCGTCGCCGCTGAACAGCGACGACGGCCGACCACCCGGCACGGTCGGTGATCATCAGGTGCCTGGGTCGGCACGGTGCTTCGCCCGAGCCGAAGCCCTGCGACCATGGTCGCCAGGTCCACCGACCGACGGCGGACGTGCGGCGGATGTGCAAGAAGGACGTGCCCATGTCGGAGTCCGGCCCGATCGACCAGCCCCGCGCGGCCGCAGCATCCACCGCCGGACTCGGTGACCCACCGCGGCCGGACCCCTGGATGCCCCCGCCCGCCCGCGCCGGTCAGCCACCCGGCGGACCGGGTCAGCCGCCGGCCGGAGCCGACCAGCCGACCGCCCCGCCGATCACCGAGCCGATCCACCTGCCGATCCCGCTGTCGATCCAACTGTCGATCCCACTGTCGATCCCGCAGCCGAGCCCAGTGCCCGCCGCCGGGGACCGACCGGCCGACCGGCAGCGGCCCGGGTCCGACCCGGCGCCCCAGTCCCTACCGCCGTCCGCACCGCAGCGCACCGGCTGGTCGTTGCGGGACGTGCTGGCCGCGTTCGGCGTCATCCTGCTGGTCACCACCGGCGTGCAGACGGTGCTGCAGCTCAGCGACGTCCGGTCCGTCTCGTCGGTCAGCGTCACCCTGGTGTTCGGGGTGCTGCCCATCTGGATCGGGCTGGTCGGCACCTGCTGGTGGGCGGTCCGGGCGCACGGCACCGGCAGCTTCGCCCGGGATCTCGGGCTGCGGTTCCGGTGGATCGACCTGGCCGTCGGACTGGGGCTCGGGGTGGGGCTGCGGGTGGCGGCGGTCGTGATCACGCTGCTCGTCCAGGGCGTCACCGCCAGCCGACCGAGTGGGAACGTGCCGTTCTCCGGGCAGGCGGGCGGCAACCCGATGCTCATCGCGCTGCTGGTGCTGTTCGTCGGGCTGCTGGGCCCGCTCATCGAGGAGGTCTTCTTCCGCGGACTCGGGTTGCGGTCGGCGCTGGCCACCCTGCAACGGGCCGACGCCCGCCGCGGCCGCCGGCCGCGGGACCGGCGCATGGCGGCCGTGTGGATCACCTCGTCGCTGTTCGCGTTCCTGCACTTCCCAGAGGTCACCGACGTGGTCTCGCTCGTCACCCTGGCTCCGACCCTGCTGCTGGGCGGCGTCGCGTTCGGGCTGGTGTCGATGCACTACCGGCGGATCGGCCCGGCCATCGTCGGCCACGTCGTGTTCAACGCCACCGCGCTGCTGCCGCTCGCCTTCGCCTGAACGCCATCCTGATCACGGCTGATCACCTGCGGCTGATCGGGACGGCGCGATTGAGATCACCTGGTCGGCGCGGTACAACCGTCGCCGGATGATCGCGATCACGAGGTCGCGCGCCCCCGCGACCACGTGTCGTGGGGGCGGATGCATCCTGTATCGGCATTCGCCAGGGTCGGCGCACCGTCGCTCCGCCCTGGCCGTGTGGGTTCCACCTCGGTGACAGGAACGGATCTGGTCATGGCTCTGCTGAGTCCTGCTCGTGGCGGCGCGATGCCGCAACCCGCCCGTGGCGTCTGGCCCGGACTGTTCGACGTGCCCAGCTCGGGACTGCACGCCGCCGTCGCGCGCCGTGTGCTGCAGGGTGCCGCCCGCAACCTGCCGCTGACCGTCGCCTTCCCGGACGGCAGCAGCTGGGGGACCGGCGGTCCGCGGCTGCAGGTCGTCCGGCCCGAGGCGTTCTTCGCCCGGCTCGGCCGGGACGGGCTGATCGGCCTGGGCGAGGCGTGGATGACCGGGGACATCACCACCGGCGGGTGGGCCGCGCCGCTCGCCGACCAGCCGGCCGGGACGATGACCGCGAGCGCGGGGCAGATCAACGAGGCCACCGACGAACTGGCCGAGGTGCTCACCGTGCTGGCCAGCCGGCTCACCATGCTGGTGCCGGCGCCGCTGCAGAAGCTGCGCAAGTACTGGCAGCACCGGCCGCCGGCGTCGGAGGACAACACCCCGACCAACGCCCGGGAGAACATCCACCGGCACTACGACCTGTCCAACGATCTGTTCGAGACGTTCCTGGACCCGACGCTGACGTACTCGGCGGCCTGGTTCGAACCGGGTGACGACCTGCAGACCGCGCAGCTGCGGAAGATCGACGGCGTGCTCGACCTGGCTCGGGTGGCCCCCGGGATGAGGGTGCTGGAGATCGGCTCGGGCTGGGGAGCACTGGCCCTGCGCGCGGTGGCCGAGCGCGACGTCACGGTGACCACGCTGACGTTGTCGGAGGAGCAGCAGGCGCTCGCCCGGGAGCGGATCGCCGCGGCCGGGCTGGCCGACCGGATCGAGGTCCGGCTCGAGGACTACCGCACGCACGCTGCGGCCAACCCCGGCGGGTACGACGCCGTGGTGAGCGTCGAGATGATCGAGGCGGTCGGCGAGCGGTACTGGCCCGACTACTTCCGCGCGGTCGCGCGGGTGCTCACCGAGTCCGGTCGCTTCGGTCTGCAGGCCATCACCATCGGGCACGACCGGATGATCGAGACGCGCAACAGCTACACCTGGGTGCACAAGTACGTGTTCCCGGGCGGCGCGCTGCCGTCACTGCGGGCCATCGAAGGCACCCTGGTCGAGCACACCGACCGGCGCATCCTGGAGAGCCGCCGGCTGGGCCGTTCGTACGCGATCACCCTCGAGCTGTGGCGGCACCGCTTCAACGAGCAGCTGCCCCGGATCCGCGAGCTCGGCTTCGACGAGACGTTCATCCGGATGTGGAACTTCTACCTGACCTACTCGCAGGCCGGCTTCGCCGCGGACTACCTGGACGACTGGCAGCTGGGCATCGGCCGGGCCTGATCCTCACCGGGTTGGCGCGTACCCCGTGTCGCCCGGACCTCTTCTTGGTGAAGACCCGCGCTCCCGCGCGAGTCGTTGTGCGGGTCTTCCCCGAGCCGACCGCTCAGGGCCCCCCTGCCGGACTGGTGTGCACGGTCAGCTCGGTCAGCCGTCGGGTGTGGCTGACGGCGTGCTGTTCGGCGGCATGGGCGACGCCCTGGGCCTGCAGCGCGGTCAGGGCCGGGTCCACCTCGATGTCGGCCTCGCCGCGGAGCTGGTGGCCCGACCAACGCATGCGCACGCGCCGGACGCCGCGGACGCCCGGCGTGGTGCGCAGGGCATCCGCGACCGTCTCGACGAGCTGCGGCTCCACGCCGTCGAGCAGCCGCCGGAACACCTCGCGCCCGGCGGTGCTCAGCACCAGCAGGATGGCCACGGCGATGACGATGCCGGAGACCGGGTCGGCGGCGGGCCAGCCGACCCACACGCCGAGCGCGCCGAGCACGACGGCCAGCGAGGTGAGGCCGTCGGTGCGGGCGTGCAGACCGTCGGCGACCAGGGCAGCGGAACCGAGCGCCGGGTCGAGACCAGCCGCGCCATGCGCAGTTTCGCCAGGTGCTGCCAGACCGCCGGGCCGAGGCGGTTGAGCTGGGCGGCGAGCTCGTTGACCGGCAGCTCGCGGTCGATGAGGGACCACAGCAGCTGGACCCGCGTCGGGTCGGCCAGCATGCGGAACACCTCGACGGCCAGAGCGACCTGGTCGGCGGCGAGCACGCGCCGGCATGCCTGCTTGTCTGCATCCATGCGCAGATATCAAATGATCCGAGCCGGGGTGCGGTCACGGGGGTGCGGCGATCGGTGGACATCCGGGCCTCGAGCGCTGGAAGGCGTGACGGGCTGCCGCGGTGGAGCCGCGACGGTGGATGCCGCGCCAGCAGATGCGCTGATCGACGACCTGACCGGTCGAACGGTCGATGCCGCCGAGGGCGTTGCCCGTCCGCTCCAGCTGAGCGGCGGCACCCCGGCGCCGACCCGCTGATCGAGCAACGCCGAGCTGACACCGCGTTCCTATGCTGGGTCCTGCGAGACGCCCGACCCGGGTGGACCGGACGCCGCGGGGGAGGCCGATGTCCGAGCGCACAGAGGTGACCGAGCCGGCGGACGCCCCCCCGGTGGCGCCGCGACGCATCGCCGCGTTCGACGTGCTGCGGGGGCTGTGCATCGTCAGCATGACGACGGCGCACCTGGCCGCCGGCAGCCTGCCGTACGAGGTGTTGCACGCGGCGGTGTGGATCGACGGCGCGGTCGGGTTCGTCTTCCTCTCCGGCCTGGTGCTGGGCGTGGTGCAGCGATCCCGGGCCGACCGGCCCACCGGCGTGGTGACGAGGACGCTGCTGCGGCGGGCGGGGCTGATCTACCTGGCCCACCTGTTCCTGGTGGTGCTCGCGCTGGTGATCGCCGCGGTGGACCCGGAAAGGACCAGCACGCTGGCACCGCGACCGCTGGCCTCGGTCGACGGGGTCGGCGGCCTCGGCCCGACCATCTGGGCCGCGCTGACCCTGCGGATCTCGCCGCCGCTGGTGTCCATCCTGTCGCTGTACGTGGTGTGCCTGCTGCTGGCCGTGCCCGCGGTGCTGGCCCTGCGCCGGGGCTGGTGGCCGCTGGTCGTCGGCGGATCGCTGGTGCTGTACGCCGTCGGCTACGTCGTCGGCGAGGGCTCCACCGCCCTGCCCCGCTCGACCTTCACCTTCCCGCAGTTCCCCGGTGTACCGGGCGCGGTGAACTGGGCCTGCTGGCAGCTGCTGTTCCTGGTCGGGCTGACCATCGGCTGGCACTGGCGCAGCGAACGGGTGCAGTCCCTGGTCGGCAACGTGCGGGTGATCGCCGCCGCGGCCGTCGCGCTGGCGCTGTTCGTCGTGCTGGGCTACGCGGTCACCGAGGGGCCGACGGCGATCTGGCGCACGTCGGTGCAGTCGCTCTTCCTGGAGGGACGACTCGGGCTGGGCACGATCGTCATGGCCCTGCTGGCCTTCCTGGTGCTGCGGCCGGCGGCGGCCTGGCTGCTCGACACGGTGCCGATGGTGGCCTCGCCGTTCGCCCGGCTCGGCCGGCACGCCCTGGACTGCTACCTGATCCTGTCGACCGTCGTGCTGCTGACGCCGAGCGTCTTCCGCCTCGAGGGCGCCTCGTTGCTGGCCACGCTGTACGCGTTCGACGTGCTGGTGCTGTGCTGGGTGTGGTGTCTGGTCCGCGACCGCCGTCGCGCCCGGCCACCCGCCCCGGTGCCCTGACGCGCGAACGATGCCCACCGACCTGCGGCGACCATCGACGCGGTCCGCGCCGACGACTATCGTGGGCGGGGAGCCGCCGGTGGCCGCCGACGACTCCCCTGGTACGGGCTCAGCCCCCTGTCAGGGACCGGACCACAGCAACGATCGCCCCGACGACTGAGCCAACGGCTGTCAACCACTTGGCCCAGTCGATCGGGGCTTTCGGCTGTCGCGGCGGATCGTGTTCATCCACCCGCACCACCTCCCTCCTGGGCGCGCTTCCGACCGGACCTTCCGGCAGCGCCCCTCGGAGTGAGGTGCGATCACTGTATGGATCACCACCGACCGTCCTTCCCGACCCGATCACGCTGAGGGCACACTGTCGGGCATGCCCGAACTGCCCGAGGTGACGGCGCTGGCGTCGTTCGTGACCGAGCATGCCGGCGGTCAGCCGGTGCTGGCCGTCAACGTCGCCGCGATGAACGTGCTGACCACGTACGAGCCGCCGCCGACGGCGCTGGTCGGGCGCACGGTCAGCCACGCGACCCGGCACGGCAAGTTCCTGGACATCGTCACGGTGCCCGGCCCGACCAGCGACAGCAGTCCAGGCGCCACCGATGATCCGGAGCTGCACGTCGTCATCCACCTGGCCCGGGCCGGCTGGCTGCGCTGGTCGGACAACCCGAGCGCGACGCCGCCGAAGATGGGCGGGCCGGTGGCGCTGCGGATGCGGTTCCCCACGGGCGGCTTCGACCTCACCGAGGCCGGTACCCGCAAGTCGGTGAACGTGGCGATCGGCCGGGATCCGCAGCAGGTCCCGGGCATCGCCCGGCTCGGTCCGGACGCGTTGACGCTCGACGCGGCCGGGTTCAAGGAGCGGTTCGCCGGGCAGAGCGGGCGGATCAAGACGGTGATCACCGACCAGGCCGTGCTGGCCGGCATCGGCAACGCCTACTCCGACGAGATCCTGCACGTGGCCAAGCTGTCGCCGTTCGCGACGGCGTCGAAGCTGACCGGCGAGGAGCTGGACCGGCTGGCCGACGCGGTGCACGACGTGCTGACCGACGCGGTGTCGCGCACCGAGGGGATGCAGGCGGCGCGGCTGAAGGGGGAGAAGCGCACCGGACTGCGGGTGCACGCGCGGACCGGCCTGCCCTGCCCGGTGTGTGGGGACACGGTGGCCGAGGTGTCGTTCACCGACCGCTCGTTCCAGTACTGCCCGACCTGCCAGACCGGCGGCCGGTTGCTGGCCGATCGGCGACGTTCGCGCCTGGTCAAGTAACCGACGCACCGACACGTCGTGAGCAGCCCGACGGCCGGTGATGCACCGCCGGCGGACACCGGCAGCGCCCCGGAACGTCAAAGGATCTTCACAGACTGCTCCGAACGAACGCACCTCTGCGGCGCTCGGGTGCTTGCCCCGAAGTCGATCTCCACCGGGGCGTGACCTTCCTAGTCTGGGCGGGCACCGGTGCGCGCCCGTCCTCACAGCGGAGTGGGGACACCGGGTCTGGGATCGCTGGGGCCGGTGTCGAGGGGGTTCGACGATGCGGCGAACAATCAGCCTGGCCGCCACCACCGCGATCGGTCTCGCTGCAGTGGTGGCGTTCGCGCCACCGGCCGCGGCCGGCGGGGACGGGTGGGGCGACCACGGCAGGTGGAGTGACGACGACCCGTGGCGCTGGCACGGTGGCTGGCACGGTGACTGGCACGGTGGCGACCACGGCAACGGGGAGACCCCCGATCCGGTGGTCGTGGTCAACGGCCTGAACAACCCGCGTGGGCTGTCCTGGCAGGGACGGGCCGGCGGCACCCTGGTCATCGCCGAGGCCGGCCGGGGCGGCGACGGTCCGTGCCTGACCGGGCCGGAGGGCGAGGTCTGCCTGGGGCTCACCGGCTCGGTGTCCACCGTCGACCGGCCCAGCCGGGTCGAGGGTTCGGCGCCGAACCGGGTGCTGACCGGGTTCCTGTCGGCCGCCGCGCCGGACGGGTCCGGGGCGACCGGGTCGGACGCGGCCGCCTGGACCGAGACCGGTGAGGTCCTGGTCCCGATCACCTACGGGCCCATCCCGCCCGACCTGACGGTCCCCGGCATCGAGCAGCTGGGCAACCTGGTCGTCGGCATTCCGGACAGCAACTCGCTGATCCCGTACGTGAGCATCGCCGCGGCGGAGCAGGCGCTGAACCCCGACGGCGGCGCCATCGACTCGAACCCGTACGGCGTGCTGTACCTGGGTCGCGAGGGTGACATCGCCAAGGCTCTGGTCGCGGACGCGGGCGCGAACGCCGTCTGGCTGGTCACCGCGGACTTCGGCCACCTGGACGACCGGGGCCTGCCGACGCCGACGTTCGAGGTGTGGTCGGTGTACCCGCCGGAGGAGGGCGTGCCGGAGTTCGTGCCGACCTCGTTGGCCCAGGACAAGTGGGGCAACATCTACGTCGGCGGGCTGGGTGCGCTGGCACCCGGGTACGGCGCGGTGGTCAAGTACGACCAGGACGGCACTGAGCTGGACCGGTGGGACGGCTTCACCGCCGTGACCGGCATCGCCGTGGACGGCAAGTACCTGTACGTCTCGCAGCTGTTCGGGCCGGAGGGCCCCGGTGGTCCTCCCGGAGGGGAGCCCCCGGTCGCCGCGCCGGAGGAGCCGCCGGCCGGTCCGCCCGGGACGGTGGTCCGGGTCGACACCCGCGACGACACCTACGTCTCGCAGGACGTGCCCTTCCCGGCCGGCCTGGTCGTCGATCGGCGGGGCAATGTGTTCGTCTCGGCGTGGAGTCTCTCCGACGAGGATGGGTCGTCGGCCTCCGAGGTCGCCCCGGCCACCCCGCCCGGTGCGGTGTGGAGGATCGGGTTCCCCAGGCGCGGTGACAGTCAGCCGCTGCCGGTGGTGGCCCCGCTGCCGACGAGCTGACGCGACACACATCCGGACCGTCCGTTCCGCCGAGCATCTCGGCGCGGCGGGCGGTCCGGGCGTCTCGGTCCGCCGATGAACGCGGAGAGGTGTCGGTGGCCGTGCCGGGTCTGTCGATGCTCGCGGTGGCAGTTCCCGCGTCGGGCCAGACGGCGGCGGAGCCGGCATGTCCTGCAGGTCGGTCGCCGACAGCCCGGTCATGCTCGGGAAATTCCGGCGGCACCACGCGGAGGCACCGGCGGATGCCAGGCAGATCTTCACCGTCTCGGCCGGCGGCCCACCGGGTGCTCAGCCCAACGCCGGCAGCGGCGCCCCGGCCGCGACCAGCTCGCAGCCGTGGTCGTAGTCGGCGTCGGCCTCGGAGGTCAGCACGCCGACCGTCACCTGCTGGCCGTCCTGGTCGCGGGTGTACCAGACGGTCCACCCGCCGTCGGGGTGCTCGACGAGGACGTCCCGATCCCAGCCGTCGCCCCAGGCGCCGTACTTGAGCGTGTGCGGGCCGATCTCGGACCAGAAGCCGGGCACGTCGCCCCATGCCTCGGTGGCGCCGGCCGCGTTCTCGCCGGCGATCTCGCCCATGATGGTCGCCTCGCCCCAGTGTTCGACCGCCAGATGCCGTCCGGCGGTGGCGTTCCGGGCGAAGGCGATGTCGCCCGCGGCGAACAGGCCGGGGATGCCGGTGGCCAGGTGCTCGTCGACCACCACCCGGTCGCCGTCCAGCGTGCAGCCGGCGTCGGCGGCCAGTTGGGTCTGCGGGTCGACGCCGACGGCGGTGAGCACCAGGTCGGCGGTCACGGACCGGCCGTCCTCGAGGTGCACCGCGCGGCCGTCCTCGATGGCGGCGACGTGCGCGTCGCCGATGAGGTGCACGCCGGCGTCGGCGAGCCAGGTGGCGATGCGCTCGGCGGCGGCCTGGCCGAGCCGGTGTCGCTGCGGCAGCGGTTCGGACGAGACCATGGTGACCGCGAGGCCGCGCAGGGCCAGTGACATGGCGGCCTCGCAGCCGATGAACCCGGACCCGACCACCACCGCACTGGCCGCGCGCTCGGCCCGGCCGCGGAGCTCCTGGGCCTGGTCCAGGAACCGCAGCTGCAGCACGTCCGGGTGGCCGCCGCCGGGGATCGGCAGCACCGCGGGCCGGCAGCCGGTGGCCAGCACGCACTGCTCGTACGCGACGGAACGGCCGGAGGCGGTGCGGGCCACCCGGGCGCCCGCGTCCAGCGAGACGACCGGATCGTCCAGCCACAGCTCGATGTCGTGTTCCTCGTAGTAACCGCGCCCGTCCAGCCACAACTCGGCCTCATCGGTCTCGCCGCGCAGGTAGTCCTTGGACAGCGGCGGCCGGTTGTACGGCTGCGCCTGGTCGTCGCTGACCAGCAGCACCCGGCCGGGGCCGTCGTCGTCGCGGTACCCGGCCACGGCGGAGTGGCCGGCGGGGCCGCCGCCGATGACCAGGAGGTGCACGTGGTCGTACGCCGTTGTCGATGCCATGCCGGTCTCGTTCCCCGTTCGGTCGTGTGCCGCTCACGGACCGTACGCCGCACTTGACCACTGCGGGCGACTGCGCGGCCACTGCGGCGTCGGTAGCGTCGAGGGTTCGGTCGGCGGCCGGGTGGCCGCCGGCAGCGGACGACATCGGGGGATGCCGTGGGAACAGCGGTGCGCTGGCTGCAGCCACGGGAGCCGGATGCCGCGGCGCGGGACATCCGGGTGGTGTACCAGGTGGCCTCGGCCGCAGCTGTGATCGGGCTGCTGTTGGTCCCACCGTCGACCTCGATCACCCATCTCGTCCTCACCATCGCGGCGTTCGCCGTCGGAGCCGCGCTCGTCGTCCCGGTGACCCGGCTGCTGCCGCGGGCCCGCCCGGCGGTCTGGGCGATCGTCCCGGTGTTCGGGGTGGCAGCGCTGGTGGCGGTCGACCTCGTCGTGCTGCCGAACCAGCCGGCATCCCTGCTGTTCTTCTTCTGTCCGGTGCTGTACGCCGCGGCGCAGTTGCCACCGCCAGGTGGGCGCGCCATCACCGCACTGTCGATCCTCGGGGCCGGGATCGTGGCGTTCAGCAGCTCGGGCGGTCGCCCGGCCGTGTTGAACCTGCTGTTCGTGGCGGTGGCCCTGGGCGTCTGCGGTTGGGTCATCGCCAAGTCCGAGGCCGCCCGGTGTGCGCTGGTCGCCCAGTTGCGCCGGCAGGCGGCGATCGACCCGCTCACCGGGCTGGTCACCCGTCGGGTGCTGGACGAGGCGGCGCGCTCGGCGCTGACCGGGGCGCAGAGCCATCACGGCACGGTGCTGATCCTGATCGACATCGACCACTTCAAGCAGATCAACGACCGGTACGGGCATCCGTGCGGCGACGAGGTGCTGCGCTGGGTGGCCACGATGCTGACGGCCCGTTCGCGACCGGACGACATCGTGTGCCGGATCGGCGGCGACGAGATCGCCGTGCTGCTGCCCGGTGCACCGCTGGCCGCCGGTCTGCTGCGGGCCGAGCAGATCATCGAGGACGTGCGGACGGCGCCGTTCGTCAGCTCCGACGGGCTGGAAATGACCGTCACGCTGAGCGTGGGCGTGGCCCACGCTCCGACCGATGCGCACGACCTGCGGTCGCTGTACGCGGCGGCCGACACCGTGCTCTACGCCGCGAAGCGGGCCGGCCGCAACCAGCTGGGGCAACGGTCGTCGCTGGCCGCGACCGAGCAGCCCTGAGCGAGTTCGGCGTTCAGACCCGGGCGGGGCGCACCGGGTCCTGTCCGGTCTCGGTGACCTGCCGCGCCACGTCGTGCAGCTTGGCGTTGCTCTCCTGCGAGGCCCGGACCAGCAGGGCGAACGCCCGATCGGCGGTGATCTTGTAGCGCTCCATCAGGACGCCCTTGGCCTGACCGATGAGGTCCCGGTTGGCCAGCGCCGAACGCATGTGGTGTTGCTGCTGGGCGCCCATCATGGCGATCGCCGCGTGGCTGGCCAGCAGGAGACCGACCTGCTCGGCCTCGTTGTCGAAGGCGTGCGGCTCCTCGGCGTACAGATTCAGCGCGCCCAGGTCGCGGTCCCGGACGAACAGCTGGAACGACAGCATCGAGCGCACGCCCAGCTCGGCGGCGCGCTGCGCGAACTGCGGCCAGCGCTGCTCGGCGGACATGTCCTCGACGCGGACGGTGGCGTCGTCCCTGATGGCGTCCAGGCACGGGCCCTGGTCGGTGTCGTACTGCGCCTGGTCGACCCGCTCGACCAGGTCGCTGGAGCCGGCGGGCGTCGTGATCGTGCGCTTCTCGATGAGCATGACGCCGGCGTGCGCCGCGCCCGGGATGTTGTCCACGGCGGCGCGCACGATGCGCTGCAACGTCTCGTCGAGGTCGGGTTCGGCCTCCAGCGACCGGGCCAGGTCGCTGAGGCGCTGGGCGAGTCCGGCGTCCGCGGACGCGCCACTGCTGGTGTGGCCGCGGACGTCGCCGGCCCGGTCGTCGGTCATGACAGCTCCTGGCGATGTCACGGGCCCGGGACCGCAGGGTTGTGGATCGGCCGCCGTGATCGCATCCAACGGCACAGGTTACTGAACCGATCGCCGGCGGGCCAAAGTCCTTCGCGGCGCCCCAAGGATCCGCCACGCTGAGTTCTCGCCCCTTTTACAGGGTGCTCCATACCGTCACCGGACGTGACGATGCGGGGTGGCGTTCGATGGTGAAGCAGCACAGCAGTGGGGATCCGACCCCGGAAGATCATCCGGCGGAGTCTGCCGGTGACGCGGCGGAGCCGACGACGGCCGGGTCGGACCGGGTTCCCGGGTCGGGTCCCAGCGGGAGCGCCGAGAGCCCGGAGAGCCCGGCGAGCCCAGAGGACTCCGAGACCGCCGACCGGTTCGCCATCCGGACGTACCAGCCGCCGACCGGCGGGGTGCAGTTCGCCGAGCGGCGGAAGCTGACCCCGCAGGAGCGGGCCGAGCGCCGGGAGCGGCGCCGCAAGCGCACCCGTCGGCAGCGGATCCTGTCCTGGTCGATGATCGGGCTGGGCGTGCTGATCATCGGCTCGATCGCGTGGGTGGGCTGGCGGACGTACCAGGCCTACACCCACCTGACCGCGGCGGCCGAGCACGTCAGCGACCTGCAGGGCGAGCTGGACGACCTGGCCGCGATCGATCGGGATGCGACGGCGCGGACGGTGGCCGCTCTGCGGGAGGAGGCGTCGGCGGCGCGCAGCGCGGTGGACGATCCGCTGTACCGGGCGGCCACCGTGGTGCCGTGGGTGGGCGACCAGCTGGACGCGGTGCGCGAGGTCGGTCTGGTGGTCGACGCGCTGTCCACCGAGGTGATGCCCTCGATGGTGCAGATCACCGACACCCTCGACCCGTCGGTGCTGGCACCCGAGGACAGCACCATCGACCTGGCCCCGATCCAGGCAGCGGCGCCGCTGCTCCAGCGGGCCGACGAGGTGGTGAACGACTCGCGGCAGCGGATGGCCGCCATCGACCGGTCGGACCTGGTCGGGCCGGTGAACGAGGCGGTCCTGGAGCTGTGGGGCAAGCTCGACCAGGCGGCCGGCATCACCGGCACGGGGGCGCGGGCCGCCCGGCTGCTGCCGCCGATGCTCGGCGCGGACGGGCCACGCACGTACCTGGTGGCCTTCCAGAACCTGGCCGAGCCGCGGGCCACCGGCGGCATCTTCGGCTCGTACGCGTTGGTGCAGGCCGACCAGGGTCGGGTGAGGATCCTCGACCAAGGTGCGGCCAGCCGGACGCTGGGCACGTTCGACCCGCCGATCGCCACCATCAGCCCGGAGCAGCGGGCGCTGTACTCGAACCTGATGACGATCTATCCGCAGGACGTCAACTTCACCCCCGACTTCCCGACCGCAGCCTCGCTGTTCGCGCAGATGTACACGGCGCGCAAGGGCACGGCGATCGACGGGGTGCTGGCGGTGGATCCGGTGGTGCTCTCGTACCTGATGAAGGGCAGTGAGCCGATCGACGTGGGAGGCGGGGTCACGCTCACCGCGGACAACGTGGCCCAGGTGCTGATGTCGGACGTCTATGCGAAGTTCCCGGACCTGCGCCAGCAGAACGACCGCGACGATTACCTGGCCGCCGCCACGGCGCTGGCCTTCAACCGGGTGGCCTCGGGCGCAGCGAACGCCTCCGCAATGGTGGACGGCCTGGCTCAGGGCGTCCGGGAGCGCCGGGTGATGCTGTGGAGCGCGGACACGACCGAACAGGCCGACATCGGCGCCACCATGCTGGCCGGGGCGCTGTCCACCGACGTCGAGCAGCCGACCATCGGGGTGTTCCTGAACGACGGCACCGGGGCCAAGCTCGGCTACTACCTGCACCAGGACGTGGCCGTCACCGAGGGCAAGTGCGCCGACGACGGTCGGCGGGAACTGCTGGTCGACGTGACCTTGCGGTACGACGCGCCGTCGTCGGGCCTGCCCGAGTACGTACTGGGTCTGCAGAAGGCGGGCACGGCGTACGTGCTGCAGACCAACGTGACCGCCTTCGCGCCGGTGGGTGGCGGCGTGGTGCGGGTGCTCAAGGACGACGGCATCGCGACCTTCACGCGCTCGCAGGACCAGTCGCGCGAGGCTGCCTGGACCACGGTGCAGCTGGCGCCGGGGGAGTCGACCACGGTGCAGTTCACGGTGCTCGGGCCGGTCGAGGGCGCCGGAACGGCGAGCGACGTGACGCCGGACCTGGTGTTGACGCCGGGCGTCCACACCACCTCGACGTCCATCGACACGTATCGCACCTGTCGCCTCCCGGACGCTGCGTGAGCCTGCATTCACACGTCTGTCACGCAGCGTTCCGGGTCGGGAACGATCTGTGACCGACAGCACAGATTGACCTGTCGGGGATGTGAAGCCGGTGTTCGGTCGCGCATCGTCACGGTGCGTAGCGCCAGCGGCGAGTCCAGCAGCTCTCGAAAGGATGACAACAAAACCTTCGAGTCGATTTCCGTGGCAGCAAGCAGCATCTGCTCATCCAACATCAACTTCACATCGGGCGAGACCCACATATGCTCCCTTCGTCGGAAGCTCTGGGGGGCAGGCGGATTGCCCGCAGGGAACAGCACGTCGATGGGGGCGGAAAACCACATGCTGCGCAAACTCGTTACACCTCTGCTTGCGATGCCGATCGCGTTCGTCGCGATCTCCGGCGTCGCGACCGCTGCGCCGACCGATGACTATCCGGCACCGGCGCCCGGCGCCGAGCCGGTCGTGTCCGCCGGTGGCGTCGGCGAGACGGCCGTCGTGGCCGTGCCGGCGAACTCCTTCATCCCGGGCGAAGAGGTCGCCTACACCATCGAGGGCCCGTCGATCGGTGGTGGCGCCGGTCAGGCGTTCCCGCTGAAGATGGAGACCATCACCGGTACGGCGGTCGCGGGGGCCGACGGCTCGGTGGCCATCTCCTTCACGCCGCTGGCCGAAGGCACCTACACGGTCACCTTCACCGGTCTGACCAGCGGCCGGTCGGTGTCGGTGTCGGTTCCGGTCGGCGACGACGTCGCCGGTCCGGGCGACGGTGACGGTGACGGTGACGGCAACGTGGGTGTGGTCATCGGGACCAACAACGGCACCGTGATCATCAACAACGGCACCCTGATCATGGGCGACGGCTTCATCGCCAACGAGCCGATCACCGTGACCGTGGTCTACGTGAACGGCGATGTCGAGACCTACGCGGTGGCTGCCGACAACGGCGGCGTGGTGAACTTCACCGTCACGCCGAAGCACACCGGCAAGACCGTGGTGAAGGTGACGGGCGACAAGTCCGGCTCTTGGGGCTCCAAGACGGTCTACGTCGAGGACGAGACCTGGACCGAGGTCTCCAGCACCACCACCGCGGCCTACGTCAAGGGTGCCTCCGGCACCTACGCCAGCAGCTCGGGCCTGGCCAACACCGGCGCCAGCGTCGCGGCTCCGCTGGCCATCGGCGGCACCGCGCTGGTCGCCGGCCTGGGTCTGCTGTTCTTCGGCACCCGGGGTGCGATCCGTCGGCGGGGGACGCACGTCTCCAGCTGACGCTGTCTGATCCTGACAACGCCCGGACCCGTTTGGGTCCGGGCGTTGTCGCGTCTCGGGAGCAGCGTGCTGTCGGGCTTGCCGCGGACGCCCGGTTCTCACGCGGACCATAACCGGCGGTTGGGAAGATCCTGGGGATCGTTCCAGGACCGGGTGCGACCCGAGCGCTGAGGACGAGGCAGTGGCGGCAGAGCGAAGGACGGCAATGAACTATCGGACCTGGGTTCGCGGTCTTCGGAAGTACTGGTGGGTCGTGCTCATCTGCACCGTGGTCGGTGCGGGAGTCGGGACGATCATCACCGTCGCAACCACGCCGCAGTACGCAAGCTCGGTCACGTTCTTCGTCCGGACGCCCACCGACCAGTTGGGCGGCGCGTACCAGGGCGATCAGTTCGCGCAGAAGCGGGTCAACTCCTACGCGCAGCTCGCCAAGAGCGGACGTCTCGGTCAGATGATCGCAGACGACACGCAGATCGACCTGAGCGCCGATCAGATCTCGAGCCGGATCACCGCCCGCGGTGATCTCAACACCGTGCTACTGAACCTGACCGTCACCGACACCGACCCGGAGCGGTCACTCGAGATCGCTGAGTCGGCTTCGGTCCAGATGGTCGACCTGGTGTCGCAGATCGAGACCGCTCCGGGGGCAACCGATCCGGGCGTCAGCCTCGAGGTGACCTCCGCCGCGCGCCTAGAGGCGAGTCCGGTGAGCCCCGACGCGGTGTTGAACATCGGCTTGGCGACCCTGATCGGTTTGATCGTCGGCACCGCGCTCGCTGGCCTGCGGGAGATGACCGACACATCGGTGCGCACGCCCGAAGATGTCGAGGACGCGACGGGTTCCGGTGTGCTCGCGGTCATTCCCTTCGACGCCGAGGCCGGCGAATCGCCGCTCATCGTCGACACGCATTCGCGATCCATACGCGCTGAGGCCTACCGACAGCTGCGCACCAACTTGGCCTTCGTCGACGTCGATCGTCCGATCCGACGGGTGCTGCTGACCTCCTCGGTCGCCGAGGAGGGCAAGTCCAGCACTGCGGTCAATCTTGCGGTCGCCTTCGCGGAGTCGGGGGAACGGACTCTGCTCATCGAAGCCGATCTCCGCCGCCCCCGGGTGGCCACGTACCTTGGTCTGGAGAGCGCAGTCGGACTGTCCGATGTCCTGGCGAATCGCGCTGAGCTGGACGACGTCCTGCAGCCGTGGGGCCGCGGCGGACTGACCGTGCTCCCGTGTGGGTCCATCCCGCCGAATCCGTCGGAGCTGTTGGCCAGCAGTGCGATGAGCAAATTGCTCGACGAGATCGACAAGACGTTCTCGATGGTCGTCATCGACACCGCGCCGCTGCTGCCGGTCACGGACGCCGCCGTGCTCTCCACCAAGGTCGACGGTGCCGTCGTTGTCGTCCGACACGGCCGGACGACTCGCCAACAGTTGCACACTTCGGCCGAATCACTGCGGGCCGTCGACGCACGGGTGCTCGGCACAATCCTCAACCGGGTCCCGATCTCCGGCGCGGATTCGTACTCGTACTACGGCTACGGGTCGTACCAGCCACACGAGAACACCTCGTCGCACTCAGCGGGCGATGCCGGCGGAGAGGTGTCGAGCGGCAAGCACCGTCCAGACGGCGGGGAGTCCGAGGTGGCCACCAGCCAGGTCGCCGTTCGCAGCGGGAAGTGATCTGTGTCAATGCTCGCTCCCCTGCCCGAACTGTGGTGACACACCGCTCACCGCCGAAACCGCGGAGTCGACTGACCAGGCAGTTCGGTCTGGTCGCCTCCGGTCGCATCGTCGGGGCGGTCATTCAGGCGCTGAGTCTCGCCCTCCTCGCCCGCTGGGCCGGCCCGGACGATTTCGGTGTCGCCAGCGTGATGTTCGGACTGATCATCGTGCTGCAGGTCGCCACCGACCTGGGCATCCCGACGTTCGTGCTTCGTCAGCGCGCAGCCGATCGGAATGATCCCACCGTGACTTCGGCCCTGCGCATCAACAGCCGTACTGCGCTGGCGTTGTGCGCCTTGGTCGCACTCGTGATCGTGGTGGGTGCGATGATCGACTCGACGTTCTGGTCGGTGTTGCCGCTCGCGGTCTGGGCCGCTGCGGATCGCAACACAGACACGTGGTTGGGAGTCGCGCTCGCCGACGGGGACGCGCAGGTGAACGCGACGGTCGGCGTCGCGCGCCGGGTGCTCTCATGTGCGTCCTTCATTCTGCTCGTGCTTCCTGGTGTTCCGCCTCTTCTCGCATTTTCTGCCGGATATGCGGTCGTGTCGCTCGCCATCAACGTGGCAGTCCACCGCTGGGTCCGTCACCGCCTCGTCGCCGACACCCGAACTCCGTTCCGTACCATCGTGGGCCAGTCGTTCGCCTACTGGGTCAATTCGGTCGGTACGCAGTTGCGCAATCTCGACACCTTGATCGTCGGTACGATCGCCGGGTCAAGCCAGACGGCCTACTACGCGGCGGCGGCTCGAGTGACTGGGCCATTGCGCATCGTCCCGACGTCTCTGGCCACGGTGCTGGTCCCCGCGGTAGCACGCGGCCAGGCCGAGGGGGCCGGGCTCCGTCCGGTCATGAAGACCGTCGGAGTGGTCGTGGGCATGATGGCCCTCATCTACGGTGCGCTCGCAGCACTGGCGCCGGTGGCCGTGCCGCTGCTCCTCGGAGAGGGGTACCGCGACGCGGTGCTGCCGTTCCAGATCGTGGTCATCTCACTGGTGCTCGCAGGGCTCGCATCGAATCTCGGCGGCGCGCTCCAAGGTCTCGGCCGCAAGCAGTTCGTCGCAATGGTGTCGGTGATCAGTACTGCACTGTGCCTGGCCGGAGTCGCCATCGGGTCGATCTCCAGCGGTGCCGTGGGCGCAGCGATCGCTCTGGCCGCGTCATTCGCGCTCCAAGCAGTTCTCCTGGGAATCGCCCTCGCCCGCTCCGGATGCCGGGCGCCCGCGCACATGATCGAGGAGCTCTGACTGGTGGACATCTTCTACAGTGCGGTCGCACAACAGGAGAACCTGGGCGATGTCGTGATCCGGGCCGTCGCGCTGGCGTGGATCAACGCTTCAGGGCGCCACAAGATCCACGTGCTCGCAACAGGAATGGCGGACGACTACCTCGATGCCGCCGTCGGTCGGCCGGCACCGGATGCGATCGTCCATCGCAGTGACCGGGAGTACATCGCGAGCTGGGGTGCCTCCTTGCGGCAGGGGGAGGCCGGACTTGTCTTCGCGCCGGGCCCCAGGTCGGCGGCCGGGTCGCGCGGCGCTGTCGGCGCTGCGGCTCGGGCCTGGATGTTGGCCGCGGTCACCCGCAGCCGACGGGGTTCGGTCGTCGGGATCGGTGGCGCCCTGAGCGGACGCAACGCGCTTGCGGTTCAGCTGCATCGCCGAACGGCCGGACGAGCTGAGTTCTACGGTGTACGCGACCCCGTCAGCTGCCAGTTGATCGGTGTCCGTGCCCACCTGGTGCCGGACGTGGCGCTCGACATGACACGTGCGTTGGGCTTGGACTCTCGGAACGAGAGCGATCGGTACGTCGCGATCTCGCTCCGCGACCCCCGGGCAGTACCCCTGAGCAACCTTCGACACCTGATGCAGCGAAGCCGCAAGCAGGGCCTGGAGCCTGTGATCGTCACGCAGGTCCGACGCGACGAGGCAGGTCATCAGGCGCTCGCCGATGCGCTCGGAATCGAACACGTCGGCTGGTGCGGGCGTTCCACCGGCGACCAACTCGACAGGGTCCTCAGCACCTACCGATCGTCCGCCCTGGTCGTCAGTGATCGATTGCACGCCTGTGTGTTCGGCGGAATGGCCGGCGCGCTGGTCGTCAACGCCGAGCAGCGGCCGGGCGGGAAGATCGACCGGACGTTGTCCTGGTTCATGGATCCGATACCGCTCCGACGGTTGATCGACGGCGACCTGCGTGACGACTGGTCGCCGTTGTCTTCGCTCAGGGACGTCCAGGCGGCCCGGTTGGTGGTGGCGGACGAGCTCCTGCAACGAGGTCGCCGGGCGGCGGTCGCGGCCTTGGAACACGTCGACGGAACTCCGGGCGACGGATCGGATCGACCAGGCCCGCCGATCACCGCGAATCGGACCGGTCATGCCGGTTGAGTCGGTCTGGCTCGCCTGTGCCTCGCTGACGATCGGCCTCGTCGGACTGGTCGTGGCAACCCGCGGGCGGACGGGGGATCTGCTCGCGCCGTTCTCGACGTCGTTGATCCTTCTGATCTCGATCTTCGGGATCCGGCCGCTCTTCATGGCCGCCGATGGTGCGATCTGGTTCTACGGCGCCGATGTGTCGCAAGGGACGCCGCTGGCGTCATTGGTCGGGTTGGCCGGCATCACAGCGCTGGTAGGTGGCCACTGGGTGGCGACGGTGACAACCTCCCGGGGCCGTCGACAGTTCCCGACTGAGGTGGAGTTGGCTCCGGCGCCCGATCCGACGATCCTTGCTCTCCGGTTCAGACGGGGGCTGGTCGCGGCCATCGCCATCCTGGGGGCATGGCTTGCGATCACCCTGTACATGGGCGGAGGCACCGCGATCCTGGGCCAACTGTTCGCCGGTCGATCGGCGGCGAACTCCCAGTTCCTCGTCGGGGTTCCAGCCTTGGTCCCGGCCCTGCCCGTCGTCGCGGCGGTCGTTGCCGCGGTGCAACGAGTGACACTCGAGCGGGTTCGGGCGCTGAGCAGGTCTCAGCGGCTCTGCTACTGGCTGGTGGTCGGTCTGGCGGTCGTTCCGCCACTGGCACTGGGGAATCGGCGCTTCCTGATCCCCTCGATCATCGCGGGGCTCATCGGCGCGAGCACCCGGCGATGGTCGCGCAAGGTCTCGTTGAGCTTGATCGGAACCAGCGCTGTCGTCTTCTTCTCGCTGACGGTGATTCCGTTCATTCGGAGCGCCGGTTCCAGGACCGACGATGCCGGCTTCACCTCCGCGTTCTCCGACCGGGTCGGATCCGAGGGGATCTGGGGAAGCATCGAGAAGTTCTTCGTCTCGTACGACACCGAGATGTACTCGTACATAGCCTATGCCGGTCCGCAGATTGGCTCGACCAGCGTCCCATGGGGCTTGGGACGTGGGACCTTCGGTGACCTGCTGATCGCCCCCATGCCTGCGGCGTTCGGGCCCCCTCGCTCGTGGAGCAACACCTTGCTGACGGGGCTGTTCGGTGGAACATGTCAGGAAGGCATCTGCCCGGTTCCGAGCGTCTTCGGGACGCTCTTCTTCGATTTCGGACTTGTCGGCGTCGTGGTGGCGAGCTACCTGCTCGGATCGTGGAGCCAACGCTGGACGAGTCGCTACGAGAGGGCATCTGGGAGCAGGTTGGTAGCGCTGGTGGTGGTCGCGGCGGTCGCACCGGTCGCGGCACGCGGCAATTTTCCAGCCCAGGTCAGCATCGCGCTCCAGGTCGCGGTTGCCGCACTGGCCGTTGACTGGTGGGTCAGACAGGCCCGGCCAGGCAGGGCAGGACCGCTGCCGGTAGCGCACCGCCGATCTTGGCGCGGACGTTCCTCCGTGCCGCGTCGCTGACCGCTCGTTGCACGATGACGGAACGGCTGGCTGATCCTGCTCCGGATGTCACCTGTCCGAGAACTGATCGCCCGCCCGAGAGTCGAAGTACGTGAGCATTTCTCGGAGATTGGTGGCCACCAGAGGCAGGGCGAATCCCGTTCGCCTGCAGTACTCGCGAACCAACGGCGAGCTGAAACGGAGGTGGTCCCGGGCATCCTGACTGCTGAGCATGCCGCCGATGTCCGCCGAGGCCAGGACGTAGTGAGCCAAGTCGAGACCGGGCTGCAAGGCCCGGGCCCGCTCCCAGTCGATGAGCCAGGTGCGTTCGCCGTGCAACAGGTTCCAGGGAGCCAAGTCACCGTGGGTGATTCCGCTGTCGTCGACTCGCGCCAGCTCAACGGACACCGCCAGTGCCTCGTCCAGGTCGAAATGCACGGAACCATGGACATCTGCGACGCGCTCCATGTCGAACGCCGACCACGTCCGTCCTTCACTGAGTCTGTTGACGATCGGTACTGAGAACAGCCCGGAGTGATCCGCGAGTCGGCGCAGCGTTCGGTACTCCTCGCGGATCCGGGCACGCTGGTCCTGCATGCCGATCTTGGCGATGACGCCCTGCGTGTCGTCCGTGTCGATCGCGATGACCCATTGCTGGCGGTCGGGGGAGCGCATCACCGCGCACCCCCGTGGGCGCACCCCGAGCGCGGCGATGACCTCGTCAAGTTCGAACGGGAAGCCACTCGCCCGTTTGCCTCGAAGGCGCAGGGCCGTCGAGATGGCCAAGGCGACCTGGCCGCGCAACTTGGACGGCCGGTACAACCACGTCGCGATGGCACCGGAACCGGAGGCCGCCAGTTCCAGGCGCCCGGGGGTGAGCGGGACCGAGCGGAGGGTGACCAGTGGTCGGGAGGTCGATGGCGGACTCATCAGACCGACTTCCGCGCAGCCAAGCTGAAGGCCGCCCGGTCGATCGGTTCCATCAGCAGTTCCGCGATGCGTCGGGTCGGGCGGCCGTAGTCCTCGCCTCGCGTGCCGGAGACCCCCCTCAATCGGGGACGCTCGGCGAAGCGGTTGACTCGGACCTGGCGGACCGCGCTGGCATGCATGAGCCGCGCGGCCAGGACGTTGCCCAGATCCGTTCCGCGCGCCTCGTCCACCTCGTCACACATTCCTGACAGGTCGCGCGCCCAGATCGCTCGGGAGGCTCCGACGACCCGCATGTCGAAGCGTGACCGATCGAGCAGACCGCGCGCCACGACCGTCCGCTCGGGGAGTTCGGTGATCACGCGATCGGCATTGGCGATGGTCAGACGGCCGGTGATCTTGTACATGGCCGTCGTGTCGTCGGTCAGGAGTCCTACCGTTCGATCGATCATCTCAGCCTCGATCGCGCCTTTTCCGCGCATCAGTGCCGTCTCTGTCGGAGTGACGTCGATCCAGGTGATCTCGTTGCAACCGGATTCACTGAATGCCTCGAGGAAGCAGTCCGGAGGCGTCCCCGAGGACTCCGTGACCACGATCCGGGCGCCGGTCCGCTGAGCGAACTCACCCCAGAACCGGAAGGAATCCAAGTACTGCGTGCGCCGTGCCTCCGCGTCACTCAGTGCCACCGACACGCCAGAGTTCGGCTGCACCGCTGCCGTCAACAGCACCACGACGTTCGTGCGCAGATCTTGCGGTCCTTCTGATCTCCGGTGCCGGAGACGGTCCGTCGACGGCCTCATACCAGCATCGCCCGGACGCCGGCGGCGAAGTTGCCAATCATCTGGTCCATCGTCGGATGAGCCCGGGCTGGTGCGGGCCGTTCGGCGAATCGTTCGGTGCTGGCCAGGAGCTTGTGGGCGTAGCTCCGGGGGTCGTCATCACTGCTGAACATCGACACACCTTCTTGCAAGTACTCGATCTCGGCCGAGTGGTACTTCCACTTGGTCGTGATGACGGGAAGCCCCAGGGCGAGGGCCTCGACCGCGATCAGCCCGATCCGTCCGGGCATCGCGAGCGTGCTGGCCACCTTGCTGACCAGAGCCTTCTCGCTGGAACCCACATATCCCATGTGGATGACCTGACCTCGGTCGATGGCAGGTCGGAGCAATTCGATGGAGGCTCCGCGGCCGCCCACGATCAGCTTGAACCGTGGGTCGAGCTGCGCCAGCTCCGCCAGTGACTCCGCGAGGAAATCGATGCGCTTGGCTTGATCGAGCCCCCCGAAGTACGCAGCCGTACGACAGCGGTCCAGGCTGTGCCGCTCGACGAAGGCGTCGACGACCGCCGGGTCCACGGCACTGGCCGCAGTGCACAAGGTGGCCGTGTCCACCGAGTTCATCACCGTGGTGACTGCGTGGGGCCTGACGCCCAACCGGATCGCCTCGGCAGCACCGCCTGGAGTGTAGGCAAAGACCCGCGACGCATTCATGAGCTGCCATCGCTCGACGAGGGCATCGAGTGGATGGGACTCCGAGGTGTACGACTTGATGTGACCCCACAGTCCGACCGGGATACCGCGGAACTTGCCGGTCAGGATCGCGCGGTAGGTGTCGTACGACGATCCGAGCATGGCGACGATCACGGCGTCAGCGCTGCGCTGGGCTGGTCCGCTGCCCAGGTAGGAGATCGTGCGACCGCGGATCCGCAGAGTGCCACCCTGGGTGAACGTGTGCCAGGGCGGATTGTGATCGCTGTCACCGCGGGCGGCGGCCACTCCGCCGGCGGGTGGCGACGCCACCCGGCAGGCGATGTCGTCCTTGGCCAACTCAGCGATGAGGCCCTCGAAGAAGGGCAGACGGTAAGTCGTCAGTCGTGGTTGCACGATCAGCAGGTTGGTCATCGGGTCGACTCTGGCGCCGGTGCCGTGCGTGTCCCCGTGGAAAGGCTGGCTCGGTAGTGGTCGAGCAACTGATCGACCACCGCATCGATCGAAGCCTGCTCTCGGACAGCCCGTCGAGCGTTCTCGCCCATCGTCGTGGCCAAGCTCAGGTCGGTGACGATGGTGTCAATGGCGTCGGCCAGGCCAGCGGTGCTGTGATCCACGACCAATCCGCTGTTCGTCTGTCTGATGAGATCGGCGAGCCCGCAGGACTCGGTGACGATGACGGGCGTGCCGTGCGCCATGGACTCCAGCACGGCCATCGGATACGGCTCGTCGATCGAGGGCAGCACGAAGACCGACGCCCGCGCAAGCTCCGCCTGCAGCGATGCGTGAGCCATCGGCCCGACCCATTCGACCGCCGGATCGTGCAACTCGCTCAGGAGCTCGCGGACGTTGTCGCCTTGTCCCTCATCCGGTCCGACGAGACGGAAGCGTGCCCGGACACCGTCCGCGCGGAGCTGCGCGGCGGCGCGGATGAAGGCGCTCGGTCGCTTCCGCGAATGCAGTCGCGAGGCGAACAGCACGGTCGGCTCCCGACCGTCGCGTCGATCGACCCCGTCAGTTTCGGGCGGCAGTGCCAACCCGTTCATCAAGCGCTGGCTCTTCAGACCGGGGACGACCTCTTGGAGGTGCCGCTGCTCGAGCGCCGTCAGCGCGAAGACCGCGGCCGCGCCGCGCAACGCCCGACGCGTCGCCAGGCTGTCCAGCACGGCGCCGAGCCGGTTCTTGGGCGGGTCGACCATGCCGTGGGTCTGGACGACGTAAGGAATGCCGAGCCGGGAGGCGGCCAAGGCGATCGGAAGGGTGATGAGGTCTCGACTCATGTGGATGTGCAGGAGGTCGATTCGTGCGCGGTGTCGAATCAACCAGGAGATCGACGACGGCGCAGACCAGCCGGCGAAACCAAGAGCTGGGACCAGGCGCCGAATGGCGAACGTGAGCACGGGAGCACCTTGGACGTCCGAGGGATGGTAGCCGCGGGAACCGGCGATCAGGAAGGCTGGGACGTCTGCGCGGCGGAGCCCGTTGACATGGCCGGCCGCCACGGTGAGAGGTCCTCCGTAGGAGTTCATCGAGTCGACCGAATGAACGACGTGGACGACTCTCATCGCTGACTCGCGGCGACGTGTCCGGCCGCGACGCTGTGACCGACCGTTGCGGCCGCTCCGACCACTGATCCGCTGCCAAGCGTGACTCCGCGCAGCACGATGGACCGGGCCGCCACCCACGCGCCGTCCTCGATGACGATCGGCCCATTGTCGAACTCGAACGTCTCGGAGCGACGGTCATGAGAGCCGGTGCACAGCAGGGCTTCCTGCGAGATGCAGACGTCGTTGCCGATGGTGACCGGTTCGAGGTTGAGGATCCACGCTCCTTCGCCGATCCAGCAGTCGTTGCCGATGGTCAGCTTCCAGGGCCAGTGCACGCGGACGCGGTGCCGCATGAGGACGCCGGTACCGATGTCGGCGCCGAACGCTCGCAGGATCGCGATGCGGACCGGGCTCGGGCACCACCACTTCATGGCCACCAGGTTCGAGGTGGCGAACCAGGCCGCCTGCCACAGCGTGTTGCGACCCTTGTCGTACCCAGCTCCGGTGAAGCCGGCCAGGCGTCGGCGCGCGGGCGCCGGAGCGGGGTGTGCAGGGGCGGCCGTCATCCGCGCACCTCGCTGGCGTGCTGCAGGAACCACCGGTAGGTGTCGCTCAGTCCGGTCTGCAGGTCGATCTGCGGTTTCCACCCGGTGGCCTTGATCCGGGAGACATCGAGCAGCTTGCGCGGCGTGCCGTCCGGCTTGCTGGTGTCCCATTCGATGTCGCCCTGGTAGTCGACGGCCGCCGCGGTCATCTCGGCGATCTCGGCGATCGTCTGATCCACCCCGGTGCCGATGTTGATGGTCTGCGGGTCGTCGTAGTGCTCGAGCAGATGCAGGCAGGCGGCGGCCAGGTCGTCGACGTGCAGGAACTCCCGCTTCGGGGTGCCCGTGCCCCAGCAGGTGACTGACGCCGCGCCCGACTCCTTGGCTTCGTGGAAGCGTCGGATCAGCGCCGGCAACACGTGGCTGTTCCTCGGGTGGAAGTTGTCGCCCGGCCCGTACAAGTTGGTCGGCATCGCGGAGATGTACGGCAGGCCGTACTGCCGGCGGATGGCCTGCACCTGCATGATCCCGGCGATCTTGGCGATCGCGTACGCGTCGTTGGTCGGCTCCAGTGCGCCGGTCAGCAGCGAGTCCTCGCGGATGGGCTGCTCGGCGAACTTGGGATAGATGCAGCTGGACCCGAGGAACAGCAAGCGCGGTACCTCAGCGGCCACCGCGGCGTCCATCAGGTTCACCTGGATCTGCAGGTTCTCGGACAGGAACTCGGCCGGGTACGTGTGGTTGGCCAGGATGCCGCCGACCCGGGCTGCTGCGTCGATCACCACGGCCGGGCGGAGCGCGCGGACTCGTTCGTGCACGGCGGCCCTGTCTCGCAGATCCAGCTCGGACGACGACCACCCCACCAGGTTGGTGAAGCCGTTCGCCTCGAGGTGCCGCCACAGTGCGGAGCCGACCAGGCCGCGGTGGCCGGCGATGTAGACCGGGGCCTCCCGGTCGAGCTGATGGATGGGGGATCCCACCCGGTGTTCGGGCACGTGACCGCCTCAGGAGAAGAGCTGACGGGGACGAAACGCTCCGCGTGGAGAATTGCGAGCAGAGCGTAGCCATACAGTTACACCGAGAGAAGTGAGCTTCCTGTGACCGCGACCGCCGAGTCCCCTGGAACCAGCCAGCGCAAGGTTGCCTTGATCACCGGCATCACCGGGCAGGACGGCTCCTACCTGGCCGAACTCCTGCTGGAGAAGGGCTATGTCGTCCACGGCTTCATGCGCCGGTCATCGACGTTCAACACCTCCCGCATCGATCACCTGTACCAGGACCCACACGACCCCAGCGCCCGGCTCTTCCTGCACCACGCCGACCTGACCGACGGCTCCCGGCTGGTCACCCTGCTGGAGAAGATCAACCCGACCGAGGTCTACAACCTCGCCGCCCAGTCGCACGTGCGGGTGTCCTTCGACGAACCCGAGTTCACCGGTCTGACCACCGGCATGGGCACCACGCGACTGCTCGAGGCCATCCGGGCCACCGGTGTGCCGGCCCGCTTCTACCAGGCCAGCAGCTCCGAGATGTTCGGCGCGACCCCGCCGCCGCAGGACGAGGAGACGCCGTTCTGGCCGCGCTCGCCCTACGGCGCCGCCAAGGTCTATTCGTACTGGATCACCCGGAACTACCGGGAGGCGTACGACCTGTTCGCGGTGAACGGCATCCTGTTCAACCACGAGTCGCCCCGGCGCGGCGAGACCTTCGTGACGCGCAAGATCGCCATGGGTGCCGCGGCGGTCGCCAGTGGCAAGCAGCAGTACCTGTACATGGGCAACCTCGACGCGGTCCGCGACTGGGGCTACGCCAAGGAGTACGTCGAGGGCATGTGGCGCATGCTGCAGGCCGAGGTCCCGCAGGACTACGTGCTGGCGACCGGGACCGCTTACACCGTGCGCGACTTCCTGGAGTTCTGCTTCCGGACCGTCAATCTCGACTGGCAGGACCACGTGCGATTCGACGAGCGCTACCTACGCCCGTCCGAGGTCGACTCCCTCATCGGCGACGCGTCGAAGGCCAAGCGTGAACTCGGCTGGGAGGCTCAGGTCCTGCCGCCCGAGCTCGCCCGCATCATGACCGAGGCCGAGATGGTCGCGCAGCACGCGGTTCCCCAGCGCTGACGTGGGCCACTTGGTAACGAGTGGGTGATCTTCAACGACATCAACACCGGGACACCGTCGTTGCGGCTCGTGGCTGCCGACGAGAGATCACTGGTTGCGACACAAGAACACCGATCGACGGCGCCGGTCACCCGATGGTGGCTGCTTGCGGCCGATCTCGATCACCATCGGTCGTCATGTCCGAGTCCGGGTGTGTGACAGCCGTTCCCGGAGGCCAGCCGCTTCCCGTAGCATCGGCCATCGGGTCCGGAGAGCACTTCCCACGCAGGCGTCACCGAGACCGGAACATTCGATCCGATGTCGTGTCGAGGCGCCAGGCCAGCAATGACTCGCGGGGCCGCCAGAACACACTGAGCGGTCGCCCGGACGGGGGAAGTATGGACGCAGTGGACTTGAGCGGTGCCCGGATCACCGTCGTGGGCATCAATTACGCGCCCGAGCCGACCGGCAGCGCCCCCTACGTCACTGCGCTCGCCCGCGCGCTGGCCGACGGGGGAGCGCATGTCCACGTCGTGACGGGACTGCCGCACTATCCGCAGTGGCGGGTCGACGATCCTCGGTACGCGAACGGTGATTTCTGGCAGGAGTGGGACGGCTCGGTGCAGGTGACGCGGTGCCGGCACTGGGTGCCCCCGCAGTCGAGCATGAAGGACCGGGCACGGATGGAGGCCAGCTTCTTCCGCCGGGCGCTGCAGGTGCTGCGCGGTGAGCGACCGGATCTGGTGATCGCCTCGGTGCCGGTGCTGGGTGCACTCGCTGCGCCGCTCGCGGCGTACCGTCGGCGGGTTCCCGTGGCGGCGATCATCCAGGATCTGACTGCGAACGCCGCGACGCAGACCGGCACGGTGGGGGGCCGGCTGGGCGCGGTGATCCGGGCGGGGGAGTACTCGCTGTACCGACGTTGCGCCCGGATCGGCGTGATCAACGAGGAGTTCCGGCGGGTTCTCGAGCAGGGCGGCGTCCCGGTCGACAAGGTCGATCTCACCACCAATTTCGCCCACATCACGCCGGTCCGTGCGAGCGTGTCCGAAGCGCGGGCCCGCCTCGGCTGGGACCCGGACGCGTTCCTGGTGGTGCACACCGGCAACATGGGTTCCAAGCAGGGTCTCGAGACAGTGGTCGACGCCGCACGCCTGGCCGAGCAGCGCGCCAGTACGGTCCAGTTCGTGTTCGTCGGTGACGGCAATCAGCGCCAAGTGCTGGGGCAACGTGCCGCCGGAGTGGCGAACGCGCAGTTCGTCCCGCCGCTGTCCGACGCAGACTATCCCTACGCACTTGCAGCTGCAGATGTGTTGCTGCTCAACGAGTTGCCTTCAGCAATCACCATGTCGCTGCCGAGCAAGTTGACCTCCTACACAGCAGCCGGCCGCCCCGTGCTCGCCGCGACCGACTCGGTCAGCATCACTGCGGCGTTCTTGGCCGAGCAACGGCTGGGTGAGGTCGTCGCAGGGGGGGATCCGCAGGCGCTGCTGGACGCAGCCGAGCACTTGCAGCACGACGAGGTCCGCCGACACGAGCTGGCGTCGGCGTCGCGGCGGGTCTACACCACCCTCTACGGCCGCGAGGCCGCCGAGGACCGGTACCGGCGGTTCGCCGGGACCGCGCTGGCCGGCTCCAGGTCACGCGCGAGCTCCAGCGAGGTGGACGACTCTCCGGCACTGCGTTCCGAGGCCGGGTGACTCGGGTGTCGGATCCACGTGCGTCGAGGAGTTGGCGATGAGTTCAGTCGAAGATCGACTGCAAGCGGTCAAGACCGTGTCCGGTGTCCCACCGGTGCTCCCGGTGCAGCTGGAGCGGCGCGACATGGGGACGGCACCGACGGAGCCGTCCACCAGTGAACCGATCCGCCCGGTGCACGTCCGCCGATGGATGCGCCGCTACGTCCGCAACCTGTTCATGACCGACGCGGTGATCATCGCGGCGATGATGTTGCTGAGTCAGTCGTTGCGGTTCGACGATCTGTGGGATGTGACGGTCGCCAAGCCCGGTGATGTCGCCATCAGCTACTGGGCGCTCACCATCCTGTTGACCGCCACCTGGTTGATCGCGTTGGCCATCTGGGGAGCGTGGGACCACAAGGTGGTCGGCGAGGGCCCCTCCGAGTACAAGCGGGTCATCAGTGCCTCGCTGTACTTGTTCGGGTTCGTGGCCATCGTCTGCTATCTGCTCCAGTTCGACGTGGCCCGCGGATACCTGGCCCTGGCGCTGCCGCTCGGCCTGTCCGGAGTGATGGCCGGGCGCTGGGTGTGGCGGCAACTGCTTCGTGAGCACCGCAAGGTCGGCGGTTACATGAACTCAGTGCTGATCATCGGGGACGGCCGGTCGGCCAGCGCGCTGGCCCGGCGCCTGCGCCAGCAGAGCGCGTCGGGGTACCGGGTGGTGGGTCTCTGCGTCCCGGACGACCAAGTCGCTGCCTACACCGAGCACAGCGAGTTTCCCGTGCTCGGGGGCTTCACCGACTTCACGGGCGCCATCGACCGTTCGGCGGCCAACACGGTCGCGGTGTCGTCGTCGACCAGATTCACGCCCGAGCACGTCCGTCAGCTGGGGTGGCGGCTGGAAGGTACCGGCATCCGCCTGTGCCTCGCGCCGTCCCTCACCGATGTCGCCGGTCCACGGATCCACGTCAAGCCGGTGGCAGGGCTGCCGCTGCTCGTCGTCGAGGAGCCGACGTTCAAGGGGCCGAAGCTGGTCGCCAAGACGGTGCTCGACCTGGTCATCGCTGTCATCGGAGTGACGGCCCTCTCACCGGTGTTCCTCGCCGTGGCTGCGGCCATCAAGATCACCGATCGAGGGCCGGTGTTCTTCCGCCAGGAGCGGGTCGGCCGAGGCGGTCAGACGTTCAGAGTGTGGAAGTTCCGATCCATGCGAGTCGGTGCCGACAAGGCGGTCAGCCAAGCCAAACAGGCGGCCGGCCAGTCGGGAGCCGTGTTCTACAAGTCAGCTGACGATGCCCGCATCACCAAGATCGGCCGGTTCATCCGCAAGACCAGCATCGACGAACTGCCACAGCTGTTCAACGTGCTGAGCCTGCAGATGAGCATCGTCGGGCCGCGACCACTGGTTCCGGGCGAGGGCGCCGAAGTCGGTAACTTCCTGGAGCGGAGGATGCTGGTCAAGCCGGGTATCACCGGGCTGTGGCAGGTGTCCGGTCGCTCGGACGTGAGCGCCGAGGAGCGAATCCGACTCGACTTCTACTACGTCGAGAACTGGTCGGTGGCATCGGATCTGACGATCATCGCGAAGACCGTCAAGACGGTGCTGGCCAAGCAGGGAGCGTACTGAGCCTCCGGTCGTCGCGTTCGGTACGGGCACGGTGGGTCTCCCACCCGGCCGGCTCGGCCGAAGTGAGGTGTCAGCAGCGGCGGTTGCTGCCGCACGCAATTCGTTCCCCGATGGCGCCCCGCTGTGGGCGGTGTCTGCGAGTCCCGTTCCGACAGACGGCGTGTCTGGGTCACCGGCCACGTCACGGAGTCCGGCGGCGACGTTCCGTCAGCTCGTGGCCAGGACCGAGTCCATCGCCGCGATCACCGCGTCGGCGAGCACCCGATGCCCGGCCTCATCGGCCACGGCACCGTCACCACTGATCAGCTCGGTCCGCCGGGACAGCGGCTCCTCGGTGTCCAGGAGCGCGATGTTCGCGGCCGCGGCGGCGCTTCGGATGATGTCCGTCATGGCCGCGAAGTCCGCCGGCAGTTCGTGGTCGTCCCACCACGGATTGATGATCACGACGAACGCGCCGGATGCCGAGCTGGTGATGATGTCGAGGGTGGCCTCGACTCGGCCCGGAACCGCGCGGGATCGTCCTCGAAGAACGGCAGGTTGCCGTCCGCCGCGTTGGTGCAGCCGACGTCGCCCGCCCCCAGGGTCTCCGGCGCCCGTCCCTTGGCCGCGGCCACCTGCTGCACCCACGGGCTTGGACCTGCCGTGGAGGCATCGCCGATGAAGACCGCCGGCAGGGGCTGGGTCTCGGTCGGAATGGTCGGCGAGCTCTTCGACGTCCGGCACGGCGGTCGGTCTGGGCCCACCACCACCGCACACACCACGATCGTTGCGGCAGCAAGGATCATCGACGCGCCGTAGCCGCCCTGCTTCCCCTGAACGGGGCGTGGACGGAACCTCATCGTCCGGACTGTGAACGATGAGTCGTGAGTTGCCGGTGGTTCCGATCTGCTCGAGGTCAGAGCGGAGCCCCCACGGACTCGATCGCCAGATGAACGGCAGCGGCCAGCGCTGCCTGACCCTGCTCGTTGGGACGGATGCTGTCCGCGTCGACGAGATCCGACCGACCGACCAGTGGCTGCCCGGTGTCCAGGTAGGTGGCGCCGGCGGCGACGGCCGCGGCGCGGACCGTGTCCGACAGCGCGACGAACGTCTGCGGGACGGGGTCGTCGTCCCACCACGGATTCACCACGATCACCGTGGCGTCCGGTGCCCGGCGCCCGATCTCGCTGAGGGTGGCGGCAACGTCGGCCTGGAACGTCGCCGGATCGCGAACGAAGATGCTCAGGTCGTTGCCGCCGCCGGCCACCATCACGATGTCGGTGCCGTCGGGGATGCCGGCTGCTTGCCCCGCGTACGCCGGCGTCCCGGCGGGGGCGTTGCTGTAGCCGGCCCGGGCGGCGGCCAGCACCGTCGGCGTCCAGCCCTCGGACGCCGCCACGAGCGCGGCCCACGAATCCGGGGCGGCCGTGTAGCCGTCACCGATGAACACGACCCGCTGCATCTCCGGTCGAGCCGGCGTCGAAGACGCGCTGGACGATCCGATCAGCGGTGCGACCGTGGTCGCCGGTGACGACGACGACTGCGCCGCCGCGATCCGGGATGCCGCCGCTGCGTTCAACTCGTCGACGTTCGGCACCGCGGTCGGGCGGGTGAGCACGACGACCGAGGCGACGATCGTCCCGACGGTCAGTGCCGCCAACGCCGCGTACCCGACGGCGCTGCGCCGCCTGTCCCGGCTGTCTCCAGACCTCACAGGCCCCAGCATTGATCAACAACGGTGTGCTGTCGGTGATCTTGCGCTGCGCGTCGGGATGACGTCGGCGCCGTACCCACGGACGGAGTGCACGCCCCCCGTGCTCCGTCGGCGCGCTCCGTGACCTTCGGCCCGTCGACACCGCGACTCTCATGCGCTCCACGATCACCCGGCGGGGGTGCAACCGAGCGGGAACGGTGACCCACGGCCACGACTCGCCCCCGTGCGGGGATTGACTGCGAGTCTTCCGGGTACTTACTGAGCGTGATCGTGGATGGGTACCGTCTCCGAGCACTCAATCGCAGGCCGCGTGACCGGGGGGTCGCGCGGGATGCGGTGCAGAGAGCGGGTGCACGAGAGAGGAACTGCCGTGTTGCAACGACGGGGGGTACCAGGGCGCTGGACGCCCTGCGTGGTCGGCGCATCGCCGTCCTGCCGGAGCCGGGCCGCCCGGCACATCGCGCTGCCGTGGCGCTGCCGAGCCGTCCAGCGGCTCGCATCGGAGTGCCGCCATGACCGCTGAGCGCTCCTGGCCCACCACATCCTCGTCACGGCCGCCGGTCCAGGACTACGAGCCGCCGCAGCTGCGCCGGCTGGGCTCGCTCGGGCCTGCCCGCGGCGCCGAGTCGTCCGCCGGCCGCCCTCGTGCCGACCGAGCCGACCGAGCGAATCGATCCATCGGGACGCCGGCATGACCGCCGTCCTGGAGCCGGTGCTGCACGTCTCGTCCACCGTCGTCGCCTGGCGCACCATCGGCGAGAGCACCGTCCTGCTCGATCTCGCCGCCTCCGCCTACTACGGCCTCAACCGCACGGGCACCCGGCTGTGGTCGCTGCTCGCCGACGGCGCCACCCACACCGCCCTGGTCGACGCGCTGCTCGAGGTGTCCGACCACCGCATCGACCGGTGCCGGGCCGACGCCGACGTCGTCGCCTTCCTGGCCGAACTGCGCACCTCCGGGCTGCTCGACCAGGCGCCCGACCAGCCGCACCCGGCCTTCGCGCTCCGCACCGGCATCACCCGGCTCGGCTCCCGGCTGGGATCCGGGCGATGACCGACCCCACCGGCCTCGGCACCACCGCGCCGGCGGCGCCGCTGCGTCGCGCGCACCTGTCCCTGGTCCCGACCCCGCCCGGTCTCTCGCCGGACGCCCTGCCCGCCGCTCCGCTCGCCGGCCGTCGCCGCACCGCGGTGCGCGCCGGGGACTCGCCGCTGCTGGCCGCGGTGACCGACGACGCGAGCGACCACGGCGCCGCCGACCTGTTCCGGACCACCGACCCGTGGATCGGCCGCGCCGACCGTCCCGGGCCGGCCGCCACGCCCACGGCACCCGCTCCCACGCCCACGGTGGCGGCCCGCCACCTGGTGGTCGACGCACTGGCCGCCGGTACCGCCGCGCTGCTCAGCGACGCCGGCGTGGCCGCACTGCTCATCGGCGGCCCGGTCATCGCCCGGCAGATCCACCACCCGGTCGGGCGGACCCGCGGCTACGCCGCCGTCGACCTGCTCGTGCATCCCGCCGCCGTCCCGGCCGCCACCGATGCGTTGCGCGACCACGGCTACCGGCCGGAGGGACTGGACCTCACCGGCCCCACCGGCCCCACCGGCTGCCACCGCTGGCGCTCGCCCGGCTCCGGCGCCATCACCGTGCGGCTGCACTCCCTTCCTGCCGGGGTCGACCGCCCGGCCGGACTCTTCCGGGAGCTGTGGGAGGAGCGGGCCATGCTGGTGTTCGCCGGCGCCGAGGCGCCCGCGCCGTCGGCCCGCGGCATCGCCCTGCTCGTCGCCCTGGCCGCCGGCCGGGGTCCGACCGCGCCGCGCTCCGGCCGGCAGGACCTGGCCCAGGCCGTGCAGACATTCGGACCCGACACCTGGCTGCGCGCTGCCGATCTGGCCCGTACCTGCCGGGCCCAGGAGGCGTTCCGGGCCGGGCTCGATACCCTGCGCACCCCATCGGCCGCCCCCCGCATCGCGGCCACACCGGCCACCCGGCCCGGTCCGTCGTTGCCCGCCGCCGCCCGCGCCATGATCCGTGGCGTCCGGAACGCCGGCGAACGGCGGGGTGCGGGGCCGCGTCCGGCCGCTGCCGGCTGGGCCGTCGCCGCGCTGCTCTCCGCGCGCCGCCAGCTCACCACCGCGGGCGTCACCGACGTGGAACTGCCGGCGCCGCCGCAGGTCCGGGCGGCCGATCGCTCGGCCGTGGTGGCCACGCTGGACGAGCAGCGCGCCACCTGCCTGGAGCGGTCGCTGGTGCTCCAGCGGTTCGACGCCGACGGTGGCCGTCCCCGGGAGCTCGTCGTCGCGGTCACCGACCCGGGTCCGGACCGCACGCCCGGCTGCGCCGCCGCCGACGGCGACCCGGTGGGGGCGGTGCACGCGCACGCCTGGCTCGAAGGAGACACCGCCCCCCAGGCCGGGTTCCGCGAGCTGCTGCGGTCGCCGGCGCCGGGCGCGTTGCCCGCGGGGCAACGCTGAGCGTCCCTCCGATCAGTCTCCGGGCCGGAACCCGAACCGGATGAACGGATCGAGGATCTGACGCTGCCGTGGATCGGCGTCAACCCCACTGCTCGTGCAGATCGAGAGCGTGTGGCGGGGGCCGAGAGCTGGCTGAGTGAGGCCCGACGGCCGTGCGGGTCATCGCCACGGACCGCCATGTCACGGGCAGTCCGTGGCGGCCGATCGGGGGCGGAGCTGCCCACCGTCTCGGAGCACGGTGACCCCGGGTCGGCCCCGCGGGCACCGGACCGGTGGGAACCGGCCCGGTTCGGGTGATCCGTCCGAATCGTCCTCCCCGAACCGACGACCGCCGGGCACCCTGGAGGGGACCGTTCGGCGCCGATGACGCCGCCGACCTCGTCCCGGTCGTCCTGGGGAGACGGAGACAGCCTTGACGCAGGACCGTGCTGTGCACCGTCGTCACCAGCAGACCCGTCGCCGGTCGCCCGGGCTGCGGGCCGTCGCCGTGCCGTCCGCGATCCTGGCCGCGGTCTTGGCCGCGGTCGTCGGTCTGGCCCCCGCCGCGGTCGCGGCCGAGCCCGGCGCCGCCCTCGAGTCATTGGGCCACGTGTCGACCAGCACCGCACCGACCGCACCGGTCGTCCGGCCCGCCCTCGTCGGCACGGGTGCCTCCGGATCCACCGCACCGACCGCACCGGCCGCGGTGCGCTCCGCCGCCACTGCGCCCATGCCCGGGACACCGCTGGTGCCCCAACTGACCTGGTTCGACCAGGAGATGATCCTGCTGGTCAACCGGGCCAGGCTCGAGGCCGGTCTGACCCCGCTCGTCGAGGCCGAGGGCCTCACCCGGCTCGCGCTCACCTGGACGACCGTGCTGGCTTCCGGCGGCACCGACGATCGACTGGAGCACAACCCGGACGTCCCCGTCTGGCTGCCCCAGTTCGGGGCCGGGTCCGGCTCCGCCTGGGGCGAGAACGTCGGCCAGTGGACCACCGGTACCGGCACGCCCGAGATGCTGTTCGCCAGCTACATGGACTCACCGTCGCACCGGGAGAACATCCTGCGCCCGGAGTACCGCTTCATCGGCATGGCCAGTGGACCCGGGCGGGCCGGCAGCGACTTCAACACCATGGTGTTCACCGACGGCGTCGACGCCGATGCGCCCGTCCGGGACGTGCTGCTGCCCGTCCCGGACCGCGAGCCGGTCGGCGCGCTCGACGCGGTGCTGCGCTCCGGCGACGGCGACCGGCTCCGGTTCCAGGGCTGGACCATGGATCCCGACGACTTCGAGCGACCCACCCAGGTCGAGTTCACCGTGACCACGGCGGACGGGACCACGTTCACCACCGGACGGTTCGTCGCCCGCACCTGGCGCGGTGACGTCGCCGCCTGGTACGGCATCAGCGCGAGTGGCCGGCACGGCTTCACCGTGACCGTCCCGCGCCCGGCGGTCGGCGGGGAGTTGCAGGTCTGCGCCACGGCGGTCGGGCTCGACGGCGGCGCCAACACCCTGCTCGGCTGCCGCACCCTGCCCGCCTGATCGTCGTCGCGCCCGGCGCTCAGTGGTCGGCGCGGCGGTCGATGCCGATGACGGCGCCGTCCTCCGCGGCGACGAGCACCCGGTCACCGAGCGGCCGATCGAGCGGCAGGTCCACGGTGCGGGTGACCCCGGGGCCGGCGCAGCCAGCGCCCGACCAGCTCAGATCGGCGTGCTCGATGACGTCCACCACGACGACGTGCTCGGTCTCGGCCGCGCTGGCGGTGTCGTCGCTGCCGCATCCGTGACCCGAGGGCGGTGTCTCACCGGGGAAGCTGACCCGCACCGTGCCGCCCGCCAGGACTTCCGCCGTCCAGAGGCTGGGCAGACCCGTCACGTCGGGGACGGTGAGGTACTCGGCTGGGTCGATGGCGACCAGGCGGACCAGATCGGGCGTGCCCTGCGCGACGAACTGCCAGGCCGGGACGTCCGTCGGCCCGAGGATCGTCGTGATGCGCATGGTCACCAGCGCCGGATCGGTCAGCACCAGCTCCCGGCAGTCCGCGGCGCACCGGTCTCCGCGTCGTACGGACGCCGCGGTGGCGTCCGGGGACAGCACGCCGACGGTCCGGGTGGTGCCGCCCAGGGCGATCGTCTGGGGTGCCGGGGTGCCGGTGCCGGCCGGGTCCTCGACGACCAACCGCCCGTGGACCCAGGCGTCCTTGGACTCGGCGTCGGTCCAACCACCGCCGTCCAGCACCGACAGCGGCTCGGTGATCAGCAGCGGAGGCGTGGTCGTTGCCGCCAGCGCGGTGTCCCAGGCCTCGGCCGCCACCTCGCCCGGCGGGCGCGGTGGCGCCACCATCGGCGGCGTGGTGACCCCGCACGCGGCGGTCACGCCCACGACGACGGCGGCCACCGCCCCGAGCGCGGGTCGGCGGATCCGGCGGCGGGACCTGCGGCCGGTGGAACGGTCCATGAGCACTCCGACGGGACGGTCGATGATCGCGCCAGTATCGGACGGGCCGGCCTGTGTCGCCAGGGCGCGCCGGGGGTGACCCCGTGTCGGTGCCGGGGACCACCCGGTCAGGTCCCCGGATACTCGGTGCTGTCCGGACCGAACTGATCAGGACTGCGCAGGTGTGGCTCGGTCGGGACTCCCACACCACGTGCCGGACCCGTGGTCCGGCACGAGATCAGGACAGTCCCAGGTGGTGCTCGGTGACGCCTCTCCCCTCGTGGTGATCGGCGACTGCCCGGGGCGGGCCGGGCGGCGACGACACAGGTGGGGCGACGAGACGGTGCCCGTCGGGCGTCGTGGTTCGGGGTCGGGTCCCGGTGGTGGTCGCTGCACCCAACGTCACGCGGAGTCGACCCAGTCCGTCGCGCAGGCGCGTCTTGACCGTGCCGAGGGGGACCGCGAGGAGCCGACTGACTTGGTGGTTGGTCAGGCCGCTGAAGTAGACGAGTTCGATGCACTGTCGTTGCAGCGGCGTGAGGGTCTCCATGCTCGCGCGGACCAGCCGACGGTCGGCGCGGGTCAACACGTCCTCGACGACCTGGTCGTGATCGCGATCTTGGTGCGCCGACTCCGCGACCGCATCCCGTCGGCGGGACGAGACGAGGCCTCGGACGCGATCGACGGCCCGATGATGGGTGATCATCATGATCCAGCCGATGGCGGAGCCACGTGCGCAGTCGAACTGGCCGGCCTCTCGCCACACGTGGAGGAACACCTCCTGACTGATCTCCTCGGCCAGACCTGAGTCGCGGACCACCCGGAAGGCCGCCCGTCGAACCGGCAATTCCAAGATCAGGAAAAGGGCCCGGAATGCCTGACGATCACCCGCGGCGACCTCGGTGAGCCAGAGACCAGCTTGTGATTCCCACGATCCGACCGGCGAAACACCCAGATCTCGGTCACTTCCCCCATTTCCCGCTGAAGCGTCCTGCTCGTCGGCCATCAGTCGAGCTGGAAGCACTGGCCGTCCATCGTCATGTCTCACTATGGCACGGCTATGACTATCAGTGTTCCGTGGACCACTGAACGTGATGATGCCAATTTTCGGCCTCGCGTCGGGATGATGCGTACGAAACCGATCTTCACGCTTCGGGGACGATTCACCGAGGCGGGTCAGGGGAAATGGCTCGACGTCAGGCGAACAGCACCACGGATCCGCCCGATGAATGAAACGATCTTGGAGTTTCCGATCAAGGTCCTTCTGGCTCGACGGGGAATGATCGTGCGGCTGGCCGCGGATCCGACTCGCCCGACGTCGAACGGTCAGGTCCCCGGGTACTCGTTGCTGCCCGGCCCGTCGGTGAGCTCGGCCAGGCCGGAGCCGTCCGGCCGCACCTTCCACAGCTGGAACGCGTCGCCGCCCGGCGGGATCCGGTGCGTGAAGATCGTCCGGCCGTCCGCCGACCACTGCGGCCGGCTGGTCACCCCGTCGTCGCCGATCAGCCGGCGTGCGCCCTGCCCGTCCGGCCCGCCGACCATGATGTCCCACACGCCGAGATCGGCTACGCCACCGTCGGTCTCGATCTGCGCCAGCCAGGCCAGCCGCGTGCCGTCGGGGGAGTAGTACGGATCCTGGTCCCGGATCGTGTTGGTGGTGAGACGCTGCGCCGTCCCGCCGCCGACCGGGATCCGGTACAGCTCGTAGTCGGCCTCGTGGCAGATCGCCCGCGGGCAGCCGACGAAGGTGATGGTCTTCCCGTCCGGGGCGAACACCGGGTCCAGGTTCACCCCGGGCCGGTCGGTGACCTTCTTCGGGGACCGGCCCAGCGCGTCGGTCACCCAGATCTGCGGGTTGATCCGGCTGCCGCCGAACATCACCACCGACCGGCCGTCCGGGGAGAACTCGGGATGCCCCTGCACGGTCCACCCGTCCGTGCCCGGCGGCCGCAGCTGGGTGGGCCCGGACCCGTCCACGCCCATCACCCACAGGCTGACCTTGGTGGCGTCCCGGTCGAGCGTGCCGGCCGGCGACCGCAGGAACATGATCGTGCGCCGGTTCGGGGCGAGCCGTGGCCACCACGAGTCGTACTGCGGGTCCCTGGTCATCTGCCGGGCCGGGCCGCCGGCCGCCGGCATGGTGAAGATCTCGTAGTTGCCGGTGCGGTCGGAGGTGAATGCGATCCGGTCGCCCGGTTCCGGCTGGATCACCGAGGACGTGGGCAGCACGGACGGTGGCACCCAGCCCGACGGCGGGGACGCCGGCTGGTCGGACACTCGCACCAGCGCCAGGAACACCGCCCCGATCAGCACCACCGCGGTCACCGCCCCGGCCAGCCACCAGCGCCACGGACGCCGCCGCCGCTGCGGTCCGGAGCCGGCGCCGGTCGGGACCGGGAAGCCCGGCGGGACCGGCGGTCCGGGTGGCGGGGGCGGGGACACCGTCAGCGCGCCAACGGTTCGGCAGCCGGGGCGCCGGATCGGGCGGCCGCGGCGTGCAGTGCGACCCAGGCCGCCGTGCCGGTGCGTTCCACGGTGAACATCGCGGCCCGCTGCCGGCCCCGGTCCACCAGCTCGGCCCGCAGCGGTTCGTCGGTGACGGCCCGGACCATCGCCCGGCCGATCGCCGTCTCGTCCAGCGGATCGACGAGCAGCGCGGCGTCCCCACACACCTCGGGGACGGCGGTGGCGTCGGCCGCGACGACGACCGTGCCGCGGGTCATCGCCTCCAGCGGCGGCAGCCCGAACCCCTCGAAGGTGGACGGGTAGACCAGCGCCGCCGCATCGCGCAGCAGCACCTCACGCTGTGCGGTGCTCACGCGACCCAGCATGGCGATCCGTCCGTCCGGTGCGGCCGTCGCGACGGCCTGCTCCTCGCTGCCGGCGAACCACCGGCCGCCGGCCACCACGAAAGCCACATCGTCCATCCCGGGCTGTTCGGCCACGGTGAGGAACGCCCGCAGCGCCCGGGCCACGTTCTTGCGCGGGTGCAGATTGCCCAGGTACAGCAGGAACCGGCCGGACACCCCGTGCGCGGCCAGCTCGGCCCGGGCCGCGTCCGACCCGGACGGTCCGTCCACCGGCTCGTCCACCACCAGTGGCACCACCGACACCCGGTCCTGCGCCAGGCCGTACTCGTCGAGGATGTCGCGGCGGCAGAACTCGCTGATCGTCACCACCTGGGCGGCCCGCGGCGCCTGCCGGCGCACCATCGCCTGCAACCGCAGCCGGGTCAGCCACGGGTACGCCGCCGGCACCCGCACGAACGACAGGTCGGTGACCACCAGTGCGACCGGGGCCGGCGACCGGACCGGGGCGTGGGTCACGCTCAGCACCACGTCCGGCCGGCCGGACCGCCGGGTCACCCGGGCCAGCCAGCTCGGCGAGGTCACCGTGAAGTGCACCGGCCCGGGTCGCCGCCGGCACCGGTCCACTCGGACCGTGGGGTGCTCGGTCACCTCGATCGGCAGGGTCGCGTCCCGATCGGCCAGCAGCACCAGCCGGTGTGGCGCGGCACCGGCCGGATCCGTCCCCCCGCGCAGGGTGGCGACCAGCCCGCGGAGCAGCCCGAGCATCAGCGTCTCGTCCCCGCCCAGTCCGGAGCCGATCGAGGTGGCGTCGATCGCGACGAACATCGCCGCTACCCGGCCACGCGCAGGGCGCCGCCGTGGTCGGCCAGGCCCACCTCGGCCAGCGGCCGGACGTCGGTCGAACTCCGCGGCCCCATCACGAACATGTCCGCCTCGACGTCCCGGGCCACCAACGCGCCGCTGCCCACCACCGTGCGGTCGCCGATGGTCACCGGCCCGAACACCTTGCTGCCGTCCATCAACCACACATCGTCGCCGAGCACGGGGTGCCCCGGCCGGGCCGGGTTGCCGCTGCCGCCGATCCGCACGCCGCCCATGACCCGGCAGCGGGCGCCGAACACCACGTCGCTGGCGATCGTCACGCCCACCGGGTGCGGCATCACCATGCCCGGGCCGACCCGGGCCCCGGCCGGCAGGTCGGCGCCGAACAGCAGCATGGTCGCGACGTAGCAGAGCCGGGACACCGGCCGCAGCCCCCGGGCCCGGCACGCCGTGCCCAGCCGCCACAACGCCACCGCCCAGAACCCCGGCATCATCAGCACGTCGATCCGCTGCCCGAGGCCGAGCCGCCCCGGATCGGCGCCGGACGCCTTGACCTTGGCGAACTCCCGCAGGTCCACGGCCAGTGCCGCGCGCAGACCGACGGGCGCCGGACCGGTGCTCATCGGAACGCCCGCGACCAGCGGGCCATCCAGTCGCCCAGCTCGGCGAACACCGCGCGGTAGTGCGCGGGCTGGGTGCTCCGCGACAGCGCCCGGTGGTACCCGTCGACGAACGCGGCGTACATGTCGAGGTACTCGCCGGACTCGACGTCGGTGAGCGCCTCCTCGACCAGGTCGTAGAACGGCATCGACATCAGGTGCATCCACTGCTCCAGCACCACCACCCGCTCCAGCCGGGTCTGCTTGGTGTGCTGCACCACCGGCCCGCCGAAGCTGAGCAGGTCGCCGCGCAGGTCCATCAGCCGCTTGACGATGTAGCCGCCCCAGATGTCGTCGTGCCGGGACAGCTGCCAGCCGTCCACCCACACGTCGGGCAGGAAGAAGTACGCCGGGGTCAGCTCCGCCGCGAACGCGGTGTTCATCCCGCACAACGGCAGGTTGCCCAGTGCCACCTGGTTCGGCCCGGCGGCCAGGCCGGGATCCCCGGGCTCACCGCCGAAGAGCTTGTCGATGCCGTTGAGGTCCAGGATCCCGTCCCAGACGCCCATGTTCAGCTTGACCTCGCCGCTGACGGTGGTCGCCGTCGTCCGGCTCAGCTCCGGGGTGCGCAGCTCGTACGGGTAGCCGCGGGCGTAGACGGGCGACCCGGCGCCCTGCCCGGCGTTCGGGCCGTCGGCCGGCAGCCCACCGAACACCTGGTCGATCGAGTTGACCCAGCCGCGCTCCAGACCGGGCTGCAGGGCCGGCGCCCCGGTCGCGGTGCCGAGCGCCCGCAGGTGCTCGGCCAGCCAGCCCGGGCGGGTGCCGCAGTCGTAGTCCAGGGCCACGATGACGTCGAACCCCTCGCGGTAGGCGATGTAGTGCCCGACGTTCCGGCTGGCCGCGCTCCGGTGCGGCATGGCCGCGAAGTGCTCACCGGTGTACGCCTGCTGCGCGGCACTGTCGAAGTACCAGACGTTCTCGCGCGGCGGCGGGGCCAGCTGCCCGTTGCTGTCGTCGCTGACGATGATCGGGATGTGTGCCGGCACCTCGTCGAACAGCTCCCACGGCGGGTCGTTCGGCATCGGGATGACCACGCACACCGAGCGCTGGTCGGTCTCGGACGCGGGGCCGGTGGTGGGGACGGGGACCGTCGCGCCGGTCACGGATCCGGGCGTGGGACGGGAGGTGGCGGCGGTCGAGGTGATGGTCATGGGGATCTCCAGGCAGGTCTGTGGTCGGGGAGATGGGGTTCAGGCGACGCGCTCGGCCGAGCACAGGTCGGCGTACTGGGTCTGCAGGTACTCGGCCAGCGCGGTCGGCCAGTCCCGCATGACGTTCATGCCCTGCAGGTCGAGCACCAGGTTGCGCATGATCTCCGAACGGGGCCGTACCGAGGAGAACTCCTCGGCGAAGAACTCGGAGTCGACGCCGACCAGGGTGACGTCGTCCCGGCCCAGCACCCGCAGCAGGTGCTCGGCCACGTCGTAGCGGGAACCCTCACCGCCGCAGGCCATGTGGTACAGACCCCACACTCCGGAGTCGATGAGCTGCAGGAAGCAGCGGGCGAAGTCGGGCGCGTAGGTGGGGGTGCCGAACTTGTCGGTGACCGCGTGGATGGTGTCCGCCCCGGCGGCCAGCTGGTCCATGATCCGGGAGACGAACTTGTGATCCTTGCCGGGGCCGCCGCCGACCATCCAGCCGGCCCGGATGATGTAGTGCTCCTCGACGAGTTCGCTGACCAGCAGCTCACCCTCGTACTTGCTGGCCCCGTACAGGTTCACCGGGTTGGGCTTGTCGAACTCGGTGTAGGCGGCCGCCTTGGTCCCGTCGAAGACGCCCGCGGTGCTGATGTAGGTGAGGGGCACGCCGGCCCGGCGGGCGGCCAGCGCGACGTACTTGGTGGCGATGGTGTTGGTCAGGTACGCGTGGTCCGGGTCCGCGTCGGACAGTTCCAGCGAGGTCTCGGCGGCCAGGTGGAGCACCATCTCCGGCGCCACCGCGCGGATGGCGTCGTTCACCGCGGTCCGGTCCCGCACGTCCAGGTGGTCGATCACCGGGCCGGTCGACCCCCAGGGCCGCGGCTCGGTGAGATCGATGTCGGTGGCGACGACCTCATGGCCGGCGCGGACGAGGGTGGGGATGAGCGAGCTGCCGAGCATGCCGGCGGCTCCGGTGGCCAGGATCTTCATCGGGTCGGGACCTCTCGGGGCAGGCCGAGGGTCACCACGACCATTCGGCAGACGTTGCGGGTGGACGGGACGGTGCGCAGCACCCACCGGTCGATGGACTCGAGCCGGTGCCAGACAGGATCGGACAGTTCGGTGAAGTTCTGCAGACGGCTGAGCAGTTGGAACGGGCGCCACTGCACGAGCCGGAACCAGCGCTGCATGAGAGCGAGATCGCCCTTGTCCAGCGACCGTTCGTCGGGGGAGTGGGTGTGCGGTGGGAACCGACGGGTGACCGGCGCCGAATTGCGCAGGCGGCGCAGCCAGTCCGGGACGAACAGCACCGGTTCGCAGAACACCGCCACCGCGCCGGGCGCCAGCATCCGCCCCAGCGCGGCCATGGCCAGGTCGCGGTCGAAGTGGTGCACGACGTTGTTGCCGATGATCGCGTCGAACTGCTCGATCGCCAGCCCGGCCGCGGCCGGGTCGAACGACTCGATCGGGCTGTGCACGAAGGTGACCCGGTCGGCCACCCCGGAGACCTCGGCGCGGCGACGCGCCACCTCCAGGATGCCGCCGGAGACGTCGATGCCGACCACCTCGGCGCCCTGCAGGGCCAGCCACACCGCCAGCGACCCGGAGCCGGCGCCGACCTCGAGGATCCGCTTCCCGGCCAGCGGCCGGATCTCGTCGATCGCCGCGGTCAGGTAGTCCACGTGCTCCCGGTTGGCGAACGGGATGACGGCCGGGTCGATCCGGTACGCCTCGTCCGACCAGTCCGCGAGCAGGCCGGCGGCCATGGCGTCGTAGGTCTCGGCCTCGTGGGCGTGCCGGTCGGCCAGGGTCAGCGCAGGCCCGTGCTGATGATGCGCGTGGGCGTGGTGGTCGGCTGTGTGGTGGTCGGGTGGTGGTGCCCCGGTGGCGGGGTCAGCGAGATCGGTCGACACGGATGGGCTCCAGGGCGAGTCGGAGGAGACGGGCATGGTCGGCGGCTCGGGTCCGCAGGGCGGCGGCCCGATCAGGTCGATCGGGGTCGGGACGGGCCCGGGCCACGGCGGCCCGGACGGTGTGCACGGCGGCGCGGCCGCCGAAGCCGACGACTTCCATCACGCGCAGCGCGAGTCCGGCCGTTGCACCGGCCCGGCGGGCGTACCAGCGGTTCAGGGCGCGCAGCGCCTCCGGTGACGCCCGGCCGGTGACCTGTCGGCTGGACGAGCCCATGAAGTGCACCGCGGTGGTGTCGGCCGCGTACCAGACGTGCCAACCGGCCGCGGTGACTCGTTGGCACAGGTCGACATCGTCCATGTAGACGAAGATGTCGTCGTCGAAGGCGCCGACCTGGTCGAGTGCGACGCGTCGCACCATCATCACCGCGCTGGACACCCAGCCGGGCCGGAACGGCTCGGGGGTGTCGATGCCCAGGTAGATGCCGGCCGTGCGGTGCCGGCTCGGGTCGCCGCCGATCCGGCCCAGCCGGTCCAGGCCGAGCAGGTAGCAGGCCAGCGTCCGCAGCGTGACGTCCTGGCCCGCGGTCCAGCGTTGCCACGACCCGTCCGCGTACACCAGCCGCGGGCCGACCACCGCGGCGAGCGGGTCCCGATCCAGATGGGCGCGCATCGCGACGATGCCGTCGGGCGCCAGCCGGGCGTCGGTGTTGATGAGCAGCAGCTCGGGCGCCTCGGCCAGGGCGATCGCCTGGTTGTTGGCCCGGCAGAAGCCGACGTTCTCCGCGTTCTCCAGCACGGTGACGTCCGGCCAGGCGCGGCGCAGGTGCTCGGCCGATCCGTCGCCGGAGGCGTTGTCCACCACGATGATCTCGTTGTCGGTGTCGGCCGGGGTGGCGGCGACGACGCTGGCCAGGCAGTCGTCGAGCAGCCCGACGGTGTTCCACGTGACGATCACGGTGGTCAGCCGGCGTCGCGGGGACACCTGCTCGGCCACCGCGGTGGGGCTCGGGCGCGTGATCAGGTCCGTCACGGGGATCACCTCCAGTCCAGGGAGTGCACGGTGGTGCCGGGGTCGGGTTGCAGCAGGCGGGGGGCCGGGCGGTCGTCCGGTCCGGCGCCGGGCAGGTCGGTGATCCAGACCGTGAACCCGGCGATCCCGGGTTGCAGCCAGGCCACCCGGCCGCCACCGGGGTCGACCACCGGCCGGGCCACCGGCTCGTCGACTCCAGCGGTGACCGGTCGGGTCCCGGCCGGGCCGGTCAGCACCAGCTGGGCGCCGGCCGCGACATCGGCCACGCTCACCACCGCGGATCCGTCCGGCAGCCAGGCCGGGCCGGTGCTGGCCGAGCCGGACCCGCCGTCGTCGAGCGGCTGGACGGCGGCGCCGGTGGTGGCGTCCATCCGGAACAGGCCGCGGTCGTCGCCGTCGGCCCAGGTGAACGCCACGGTGCCGCCATCGGGAGAGACGGCCGGGTCGGCGTCGCGGACGGGCAGCGCCCCGGCGGTGCCGTTGGTCAGGTTGACCACCGAGCCGGGCTGGTCGAGGCGCTGCAGATCGAGCCGCAGCAGGAACGACTCACCGGTGGCCGGGGAGGTGTTGGTGACGGTCAGGAAGCGCCCGTCCGGGGAGAACGCCGGCGCGGCGTTGCTGCGCGGGTCGCCGGCGGCCACCCCGTCCTGCGCGTCCTCCAGCCACGGGTCGGTGAGCTGACGGACCGAGCCGTCGGCGGCCCGCAGGAACACCTGGGGCAGGCCCGCGTCTGTCACCTCGGTGGCCGCGTCGGTCTGCAGGGCCAGCGACAGCGGTCGCAGCACGTCCAGGGTCACGTGCTCGCGGCGGGCGGTGCCGGGCGCCGGGGCCGGGTGCGGCGCGGCCGGGGTGTCCGGCACCGGAGCCAGCGCGGTGAACGCCACCGTCCGCCGGTCCGGTGCCCAGCGCGCGTCGATCGGTGCGACACCGTCCGGCAGCGGCAGGATCTCGCGGTCGGTGAGGTCGGTCGACGCGGACAGCAGCTGGGTTCGGCCCCCGGGCGCCGACGCGACCAGCAGCAGCCGCGAGTCGGACGCCGCCGACCCGATGGCGCCGGGGCCGGCGGTGCCCGGGGCCGGGCCCGGTGTGGTCGTCCAGTCGAACCAGTCGATGGCCAGGTCGGTCGACGCCAGCAGCGGCGTCCCCTGCCCGCCGGTCAGATCGATCACGCAGATGCAGGTGGTGAAGATGTCCAGCGCGCCGACGAACCCGACCCACCGGTCGTCCGGGCTGAATTTCGGTGCGAACGCGGACATCTCGGTGACCGTGCACCGCTCGGTGGGCAGCCGGGTGGTGCACTGCGCGCCGTCGGTGAGCACCCGCTCCGGCCCGCCGGCGGTGGCCTGGGTGATCAGCGACCAGTCCGCCGACCGCACGCCGAGCAGCGACAGTTCGTCCGTGTCACTGGGGCGGCCCTCCCCGCGGTAGGAGGCGGCCACCACCAGGGTGCCGTCGGTGGTGATGTCCGGATCGGTGTCGAAGAACGGATGGTCGGTGACGCGGGCCCGGTCGTTCCCGTCGACGCCGAGCCGGCTGATCCCGGTGCGGTCCCCGGTGGAGTCGGCCAGCACCAGCGTCCGGCCGTCGGCGGCCAGCGTCGGGTCCGAGTCGAACCCGCCCACCGGCACGGTGACCGCGGTCAGATTGGTGCTCTCGAGGGTGCGCAGATCCATCCGGAACACCGCGACCACCGGGAACCACGGCGCCTGCGCCGTGTAGATCAGGAACGAACCGGTGGGATCGACGTCCGGGTGGGCGATCTGGTAGCCCAGGGTGCGGATCGGCCGCACATCGGTGCCGTCCGGGTCCATCAGCGCGATGGTCTCCGGCGAGCCGACCCGCCCGGACCGGACGGTGAACACGATCTTGTTGCCGCCGTACACGAACCGTGGCCAGTTGTAGAACCGCCCGTCCGCCGGGGTGATCCGGCGGATGCCGGTGCCGTCGGTGCCGGCCACGAAGATGCCCTGCACCCCGGTGGCCCGCTCGACGGCCGAGAACACCAGGCGGGTGGACGGATCGACCGCGACGGCCGGCGCCGGCGTGACCCCGGCGGGCGGGACGGAGGACGTGGTCGGGAGCGGGGTCGGGGGCGTGGTCGGCGGCGTGGCCGCCGTCGGGGTGGTCGCTGCTGTCGGTGTCGTCGCCACTGTCGGGACAGTGCTGGTGCCCGGCGCCGGGCTGGTGGTGGTCGGGTCCGCCCCGGGCTGGGCGGTCGCCGGCCCCACCGGGCTCAGCGCCACCCCGGCGACCACCGCCGCAACCACCGCCGGCACCAGCACGACCGGCCGCAGCCGGCGGCGACGGGGCACCCGGTGCGTCAGTGGGGTCCGGCCGGTCAGCAGCTCGTCGACCAGCTCCGGGTCGGACGGGGCCGGCGCCCGCCGCGGCCAGCGCGGCGGCAGTGGCGCCGGCGGTCGGGGGCGCCGCGGCGGCGTCGGCGACGGGACGGGCGGCACCGGGGCGGAGACGGCGATCTCCGAGCACGCCACCAGCAGCCCGGCCACCACCCAGAACAGGGCCAACGGGATGTCCTGCCGCATCGAGAAGCCGAGCAGCTCCTCGATGCCCACGAAGAGCACCACGCCGGCTGCCCCGATGCCGACCGCCGCGAGCAGTCGGTCGGTGGTGCGGCGGGCCAGCCGCACCGCGACCGTGACCAGTGAGGCGCCCACCACGACGACCGAGGCCAGGCCGAGCACGCCGGCCTCGGACAGGTACATCAGGTACAGGTTGTGCACCGGGTTGCCGAAGAAGATCACCGGGAACGGCTCGTACCGCGGCAGCACCGTCTCGAACGCGTTCAGCCCGACGCCGATGCCCCAGTGGTCGTCGAACATGGTCCAGGCGATGTCGTTGAGCTGTCCACGCGAGTCGAGCTCCTCCTGGTAGTGCCCCGTCCCGAAGTTGGCCTGCACCAGGTCGGTCAGCTGCGGCAGGAACGCCACGGCCAGCACTGCCGCGGCGGCCAGCCCCCAACCCACGGCCCGCCACGGGATCCGCCCGCGGGCCAGGCCGAGCCCGACGACGCCGACCGCGACGACCGCGAACGCCACCAGCGCGGCCCGGGTCTGCGCGATGACCAGCGGCAGCAGCGCCGCGGCGGTCAGTCCGGTGGCCAGCAGGCGGGGCAGCCCGCGGCGCAGCTCCACGGCCAGGGCCAGCCCGAGCAGCGCGATGATGCCGAGCGAGCAGCCCATGAACACCGGGTGGGTCACCGTGCCGAACGGTCGTCCCAGTGACGAGGTGTCGGTGGTGCGCTCGCCGAGCTCGGTGGGGATGCCCAGGAACGACAGACCCAGCACCCCGCCGGTGGTCGCCTGCAGCACCACCACCACGAGCTCCACGAGCACGAAGACGCCCAGCCCGGCCAGCACCGCGACCACGTGCCGGCGGGTGCGCACCCGGACGGCCAGGTACCAGAACAGCAGCGCCATGAACCCGCAGCGGGCCAGTTCGGCGGCGCCCAGCAGCAGCGTCGGGGTGATCAGCAGGCTGGGCAGCAGCAGCGCCGCGGCCAGCGGTGGCATCCACAGGATCCGTCGGCGCCGGAACGCCGCGCGCAGGTCGGTCAGCAGCGTGCCCTCGGCGATCCACAGCCCGTACAGCACCAGCACCAGCAGGTCGAACGTGGTGACGTAGACCGAGATCGCGCCGCCCGAGTGCTCCAGGTCCTGGGCGGTGAGCGACTTGTGCAGCAGCACGGCCAGTGACGCGACGGTCAGGAAGGTGACCACCTCACTGGCGGAGCTGCCCCGGACGGTCCGGCTCAGCAGCGGCCACACCTGCCGGGACCGCAGCACCACCCCCACCGGCGCCAGGTCCCGGCGGCACGCCCACAGCACCACGACCGCCACCAGGGCGGCACCGAGCACCGCGAGCACGGTGGGGCCGAGCGGGGCCAGGGCCGCAGCCGCCAGCACCACCGCCAGCAGCACCAGCACCGTGCTCCCGGCGCGTCGGAGGACGTTCACACCGGTTCTCCCGCCCACGGTCTCGTCGGATCGGCGGAGACATGACCGACCACCGCGGCCGCCGGGTCAGCGGTCGGGATCGGCGCGGGTCGGGTCATGGTGGGGGAGGGGGAGCGGCGCGGCTCCGACCGGTACCCGCGCTCGGTGGAGTGCAGCATGATCTTCCAGAACGCCCAGCGGGCGAACCGGGTGTCGGCCAGCGCGGACCCGTCCCGCAGCGCCCACCGCAGGGGCGGCACGGTGACCCGGTTGAACATCGCGTTGCGGACGGTCATCCGGATCCGGCCGCGCCGCGACGCGGTGCGGCTCAGCACGCCGTACCGCTCCAGCAGGTCGGGCTCCGGGATGAGCACCTCGAGGTCGCGCAGGCCCCGGCCGATCGACTCCTGCAGCCGGCAGGCGCTGGCCAACCCGTGCGGGTGGAAGTGCTGCCCGAACGCGGCCGGTTCGTACACCACCGGGTAGCCCGCCCTGGTCCAGCGGTAGCCGAGTTCCACGTCCTCGTGGCCGATGTGGGCCCAGTCCTGGTGGAAGACCAGGTTGCGATCCAGCATCGTCCGCCGCGGCAGGCTCAGGTTCATCGACCAGTGGTAGCGGTAGGACACGGCCTGCCCGGCGCGGTCGGCGATCTCGTCGTAGGCGAACGGCCGGTACCAGTTGATGAACGGGTCGTCCGGCATGAGCGTGGACTGCTCGACCCGGCCGATCACCGCGACCGGTCCGTCGTGCCGGGCGTGGGCCTCGACGTGCCGGCGGACGAAGTCCGGGCCGACCCAGACGTCGTCGTTCATGAACAGCGCCAGGTCACCGGTCGCGGCCCGCAGTGCGTCGTTCCGCTTCACCGCGGGCAGCCGCTCGTCGCCGAACAACAGCCGGATGCGAACGGCCGAGTCGGCGGCCAGCTCCCGGACCATGGCCGGGGTGCCGTCGGCCGAATTGTCCGCGACCAGGATCTCCAGTCGGTCGTCCGGGTAGTCCTGGGCCAGCAGGTGCATGAGCGTCACCCGGCCGACCTCGCACCGGTTGTACGTCGGGATGATGACCGACACCTTCGGCAGCGCCGACCCGGTCGCGGTCGATGGCTCGTTCACGTCAACACCTCTCGGAAGGCTCGGTGCCACCGGGTGGCGACCAGGGCGGCCAGGTGGCCGACGACGGCGGCGAGCACCACGACCGGCCAGGGCAGGTGCAGCAGCCGCGCGACCAGCAGGGCCAGGCCGCCGACCGCCGCGGCCAGGGCGACCCCGGCCAGCCGGCGGGCATCGAGGGTCAGCGCCATGTGCCGGCGGATGGCCAGGGTGGACGCGGTCAGCACGTACACCGCGGTGATGAGCGCGGCCAGCGCGGCGCCGATCATCCCGACGCCCGCGACCAGCGCGACGCAGCTGACGATGGTCAGCACCAAGGCGATCGCGTTGTAGCGCAGGGTGATCCGCTGGAACCCGCCGGCCAGCAGCACCAGCGACTGCCATGCGTTGACCACCATGAGGACCAGCGCGATCCCCAGCACGGTCATGGTGGGCGCGGCCGGGGTGAACGCCGGGCCGAACACGGTCTGCAGCATCGGGCCGGCCGCGGCCAGCAGCGCCAGCGGTACCAGCACGAACACGGCCACCAGTGCCTCGGTGCCGCGGCGGTACCAGGCTCGCAGCGCGACAGCGTCCTGCCCGGCCCAGGCCCGGGAGACCAGTGGGAACAGCACCCCGATGAACACCGCGCTGGCCAGCAGCAGGTATTCGACCGGGCGGTGCGCGGCCCCGTACCGGCCCACGTCGGAGTCCGGCCGCATCGTCGACAGCACGACCGTGTCCAGCTTCAGCGACAGCACCCCGATGAGCAGTGCCGGACCGATGGGCAGCGCCTCGATGAGCAGCCGCCGCACCAGGTCCCGCCGCACCTGCAGCCGCACCCGGTAGCGGCGCCGGGCCAGCGGCAACGCGACCGCCGCGCCGGCCACGATCCCGGCCACCGGCGCGGCGAACAGCCCCGGCAGCGGCGCCCCGGCGGCCAGCAGCACCAGCACCACCGCGGTCTCGACGGCCTCCATCACCACCCGGACCAGCGCCTCGTACTGCTGCTCGACCCGGACGTGGAACGCCACCAGCGCCACCGACAGCAGCGCGTCACCGAAGAACACCAGCGCCGACACCAGGGCGGCCAGGTGTACGACGGCCGGCTCGCCGAGCCCCCACAGCACCAGCTGCGGCAGCAGCACCGCCACCACCGCCAGTGCCCCGCGCACGGCCAGCATCGTGCCGACCAGCTCACCCTCGCGCTGCGGCTCCCGGGCCACCTCGCGGATCACCAGCTGGGTCAGCCCGAAGTCGGCCACCAACCCGGCCAGCAGCGTCAGGGTCAGCACCAGCACGTACGAGCCGTACGCGTCCGGGCCCAGGGCGCGGACCAGCGCGACCGTGGTGACCAGGTTCAGTCCGAGATGCAACACCTTGGCCACGATCTGGGTGCCGGTGCTGACCATCACGCCCCGGCCGACCCCGGTGGCCGGTTCCGGACCGGCGGTCGCGCCGTCCGGCATCACCGCTCCGGGCGGTCCGGGCGGCTCGGACGGGGGTGCCGCCGCGCCCGGCGGGTGCGCGGGAGGAGGGGAGGGGTGCATCAGTGCGCCGCCCCGTTGCGGCCGGGCGGCGGCCCGAGAACGCCGACCGGTTCCGGGGTCCGCGCCGGAGCCACCGGTTCGAGGTCCGGACGGGGGCCGGGCACCGGTGCGGGCGTCTCGTCCGGCGTCCCGGCCGGCGCCGCGTGGCCGCCGCCCGGCGGCTCGGTGCTCGGCGCCGGGTTCTGCTCGACTCCCGCCGGGCCGGTGTGCCGTCGGCGTGCCCACCAGGTCAGGGCCGCGCCGGCCAGACCGCCGAAGACCAGCCCGAGCAGCAGGTACATGTAGCGCTTGGGTGCGGCCGGATATGCCGGCAGGGCGGCGGTGTCGATCCGGGTCAACTCGCCACCACCGGTGACGGCCGTGCTGCGGGCCTGCTGCAACCGCCCGGTCAGGTCGGCCTGGTTGCTGCGGGCCAGGTCGAGATCCTGCTGCAGTACCACCAATCGACCCTGCGCGGTGTTCAGCGCGGTCGGGCTGGCCGCGGCCAGCTGCGACTGCAGCTGTGCGATCCGGGCCTGCACCCCGTTCAGCTGCGCCCGCACCTGGTCGCGCTGGGTGGCCAGCGCCGTCCACACCGGGTTGGTCGCGTCGCTCTCCACCGTGGTGTCCGAGCGCCCGGTCTGGATGCGCTGGTTGTTGCTGAGCAGCTGCGGGGTGTCGGCCAGGGACGCCTCGGTGGAGGCCAGCTGGGCCTGCAGGTCGGCCAGCTGCGCCTGGGCGTCGAGCAGGTTGTTCTGCAGGGTGTCGTAGGAGGTGGCGGCCAGCACCTGCTGCTCTTCGGCGGTGGACAGCCCGTTGGTGTTCTTGAAGTCGGTGACGGCCTGAGTGCGGGCCGCGACGTCCTGCTCGGCCGCGGCCACCTGGGCGGCGAGATCGGCCTCGTACCGCTGAATGTCCTCGGTGAACCGCCGTTCGCCGGCCGCGACCAGCTCGTCGGCCACCGCGTCGGTCACCGCCCGGGCCTGCTCGGCCGTCTCGCCGGTGGCGCCGATCTCCAGCACGTACGAGACCGGTTGTCCGGCGCCCTGTCCGGTGTTCGGGCCGAGTTGCCCGGCGGTGACGCCCTCCTGCACGCCGCTGATGGCCGCGGTGCGCGTGTCGATCTCGGCGCAGAACCCCGAAGTGACGAACGCCTTGGTGCAGCGGTACAGCCAGGACAGCCCGCGCCGGGCCGAGGCGATGATGCCGTCGTCCTGGGCCCGCGGGGCGTCCAGGGCGAGCCGGTCGACGACCGCCTCGGCCGTGGTGCGGCTGGTGGCCATGGCCGCGTACGTCTCGGCCAGCGACTTGGACAGGCTGCCGTCGGCCACGATGGTGCCCGACGACAGGTCCTGGCCCGAGGTGGTCAGGAAGCTGGTGTCCTTGGCCCGGATCAGCACCCGGGTGCTGGACTCGTAGGTCGGCGAGACCAGGAACGAGCCGGCGAAGGCCAGCACCGCCCCGAGCAGCGCGATGAGGGGGATCCGCCAGTACCGGCGCAGCCACGCGGAGACGGTCATGATGCTCCTGTCCGACGGATGAGGGATCGGTCGCGCAGGGACGACTCGGCGATGAGCACCGCGGCACGGGCGGTGAGCGCGGCGGCGGCGGCCCAGCGCAGCGGGTTCCACCACTGCGGGGCGGCGTGCAGCCGCCAGTACCGGTAGGCGCCGCGGTGGAACGACCGCAGGGCGGTGGTGGACCAGCCGTGGTTGCGGGTACCGCCCTCGTCGTGGGTCACGACAGCGTCCGGGACGACCCACACGTCGAGTCCGGCGGACCGGATCCGTCGGCACCAGTCGGCGTCCTCCCAGAACAGGAAGTAGCCCTCGTCCAGCCCACCGACCCGATCGATCACCGCCCGCGGCACCAGCATCGCCGCCCCGGACACCCAGTCGGCCCGGAACGGCCGGGACCGGTCGACCTGGTCGGTCAGCAGGTACCGCCCGGACCAGCGGTTACCCGGCCACAGCCGGGTCAGCACCGACCGGCGACCGAACACGGCGGCCGCGGCGGTGGGGAACCGGCGGGCGGTGCGCTGGTCGCTGCCGTCCGGGTTGCGCAGGGCCGGGGCGACGACGCCCGCGTCCGGGTGGTCGGCCAGGAACCGCAGCAGCGTGTCGATCGCATCCTCGGCGACGACGGTGTCCGGGTTGAGCAGCAGCACGGCCGGGGCGGCGCCCAGCGCGATGCCCCGGTTGCAGGCCCGGGCGAAGCCGGTGTTGCCACCCATGTCGATGCCGGTGACGCCGGCCCGGTCGCCCAGCCGGTGCAACAGCAGGGTGTCCCGGCTGTTGTCCAGCACCGTGACGTGCACCCGCTCGGCGGTCAGGTCGGCGGCCAGTGCGTCCAGGCAGCGCAGCACCAGGTCCCGGCTGTGGTAGGCGACGATGATCACGTCGAGCGACGGGACACGCTGTACGGAGGGCGCTTCCGCCGTCTGCGGCGCGGCGGCCATCAGAACGCCCCTCGGCCGAGCACCACGACCAGCCCGGTCCGCCACAGGATCCGCAGATCCAGCAGCAGCGACTGGTTGGCCACGTACCGCAGGTCCAGGGTCAGCCGCTCCCGCACGGTGAGCAGGCTGCGACCGGCCACCTGGGCCAGCCCGGTCAGGCCCGCCTTGGTGAAGAAGCAGGCCAGCTCCTCCGGGCGGTAGTGCGGCACCAGGTCCGGCAGTTCGGGCCGCGGCCCGATCAGGCTGAGATCGCCGGTGAGCACGTTGATCAGGTTGGGCAGCTCGTCCAGGGTGGTGCGGCGCAGCCAGCGGCCGACTCTCGTGTTCCGTGGGTCGTCGGCGAGCTTGTAGTACTGGCCGTCGAACCCGCCGGTGGGCCGCGAGTAGTCGTACAGCTCCGGGAAGCGCTCGCGCGCGTCCGTCCACATGGTGCGGAACTTGTAGAACGTGAACACCCGGCCGCCGCGGGTGACCCGCTGCTGGCGGAACACGGCCGGGCCGGGCGAGTCCAGCCGGATCAGCACGACCAGCGCCAGGATGACCGGGGCGCTCACGATCAGCAGCACGGTCGCCCCGACCAGGTCGATGAGCCGTTTGGTCACCGCGTACCCGCGACTGCGGTTCGGCAGGTACAGGTACGGCGCCTCGGCCAGTCGCCGGTCCAGGAACTCGGGCAGCGTCTCCTGCGCCGGGTCCCACTGGGCGGCCGCGAGCGCCGTCCCGGCGACCGGCGCCGGGACGGTCGGCGGCACCACGGCTGCCGCGGCGGGGTCCAGCGGCACCGGGTCGGGCTCCGGCGGGGTGGTGGGCTCCGCCGGAACGGTGGGCTCCGGTGCGGGCTCGCCGTTGCGGCCCACGTGGTGCGCGCCGGTCCGGGTGCTGGGGGTCGAGCGGACGGTGCCGCTGGGCAGTTCGGTCAGCCCGGCCAGCCGCTGGGTGCCGGCCGAGCGGCGGGACAACGCCAGGTCCCGCGGCGAGACCTGCCACTGGGCCAGCACGCTCGGCTCGATGACGCCGTGGTAGCCGCGCAGCCAGGCCGGTGGGCGACCGGTCCCGGGCGCTGTCGGGGTGGTGGTCACGTCAGCACCGCCAGCGGCGCCTGGGTGCTCGCGTGCAGGGCCGCGTCGACCAGCCGCCTGACCAGCTCGTCGAAGCCGACGGTGGGGTGCCAGGCGAGCAACAATCGGGCCCGACCGGCGTCCCCGCACAGCTCGGCCGCGTCGCGCGGTCGGAGCCGCGCGGGATCGGTGCGCACCAGCGGCCGCCAGTCGGCGATGCCGACCTCGGCGAAGGCGCGAGCCACGAACTCCTCGACCGAGTGGGCCACCCCGGTGGCGATCACGTAGTCGTCGCCCACCGGTTGCTCGGCCGCCCGGATCATGGCCTGCACCACCTCCGGCGCCCAGCCCCAGTCCCGTCGGGCCGACACGTTGCCCAGCTCGAGGTGGTCGCGGCGGCCCCGGACGATGTCCACCACGCCGGCGGTGATGGTCCGGCTCACGAACGCCGGTGAGCGGCGCGGTGACTCGTGCGGATACAGCACCATCGAGCTGACGTGCAGGCCGCGGTCGCGGTAGATGCGGCACATCACGTGGGCGTAGGCCTTGGCCGCGCCGTACGGGTTGATCGGCTGGATCGGGGTGCGCTCGTCCTGCCGCGGCTGCGCCGGGTTGCCGAAGATCTCCGCGCTGCTCGCCTGCACGAACCGGACGTCGCGCCCCCGGTCGGCCAGCTCGCCGGCGGCGGCCAGCATGGCCGGCACAGCCACCCCGCACACCGCTCCGGTGCGCTCCGGGGTGCGCCACGACCGGCCCACGGACGAGTCGCCGGCCAGGTTGAAGATCCGGTCCGGCCGCAGCTCGCGGATGAGCGCGGCGGTGCCCTCGGTGTCGGTGACGTCGCCACGGTGGCAGGTGATCTCGGCCAGCCACGGACGGGTGGGCAGCAGCGCCTCGAGCGGACGGTGCACCAGACCGTGCACCTCGGTGCCGGCGGCCAGCAACTGCTGGGCCAGGTACCCGCCGTCCTGACCGGCGACCCCGGTGACGAGCGCGACGGTCATCGGGCCGCTCCCACCGGGCGCGCCGGGGTGCCGGCCGGGGTGGCCAGCCGGTCGGCCTCCACGGTGGCCAGCGCCAGGTCGGCGTCGACCATCCGCTCGACCAGCTCGGTGAACCCGACCCGCGGGTACCAGCCGAGGCGTTCATGGGCGCGGCTCGCGTCCCCGATGAGCAGGTCGACCTCGGCCGGGCGGAGCAGCGCGGGGTCGGTGCGCACCCGTGGCGACCAGTCGGTCACGCCGATCCGGGCGAAGGCGGCGTCGAGGAACTCACGCACGCTGTGTGTCTCGCCGGTGGCGATCACGTAGTCGTCCGGTTCCTCGGCCTGCAGCATGAGCCACATCGCCTCGACGTAGTCGCCGGCGTACCCCCAGTCGCGGCGCGCGTCCAGGTTGCCCAGCGTGAGGGTGTCCTGCAGGCCGAGGGCGATCCGGGCGACCGCGGCGGTGATCTTGCGGGTGACGAACTCGTGGCCGCGCCGGGGTGACTCGTGGTTGAACAGGATCCCCGAACTGGCATGCAGGCCGTACGCCTCGCGGTAGTTGACGGTCAGGTGGTGCCCGTAGGCCTTGGCCACGCCGTACGGCGACCGCGGCCAGAACGGGGTGCGCTCGTCCTGCGGGACGCACTGCGCCTTGCCGAACATCTCGGACGAGGACGCCTGGTAGAACCGGATCTCCGGTCGTCCGGGGCCTGCGGCCAGCCGGATCGCCTCCAGTACGTTCAGCACGCCGAGGCCGGTGATCTCGCTGGTGTGCCGGGCATTGACGAAGGAATAGGCGACGTAGGAGATGGCGCCCAGGTTGTAGACCTCGTGCGGCAGGGCGGTGTGCAGCGCGGTGATGAGGCTCGAGAGATCGGCCAGGTCCCCGGTCAGCAACTGCACGTCGGGAAGTTCCTGTTCGAGTACGGCCCGTTTCGGATTGTGCTGCCCGCGGACCAGTCCGAACACCTCGTAGTCCTGGGACAGCAGGAATTCGGCCAGGTATCGGCCGTCCTGACCGGTGATTCCGGTGATGAGTGCGCGCGGCATCGACCCGTCCGTTCCTGTACTGGGCGAAGGTGTGGTGGAAAGGGGCGTGCGTCATCGCCGCGGGAGGGCGGACCGGCCCGGACGTGCGTCATCGACACGACGGCGACGCGTCCGATGGGCGCGACTCATCGCCAGCATCTCCGGGCGGCCCCGGAGGCACGGTCGAGCCGCGTTCCGCCGGGCTGGTCGTCGACGAGAACGGTTGTGCACAGGACGGTCTGGGTGGGCGACTCCTGGGCCGGCGGGACCTGGACATGGGGCAGGGCGGCGGCCGGCGCAGGCGGTTCCACGCGACCACCGAGAGGTTGGCTACGACCGGTGATCAGAGGTGTGCGATCGGTGGAACAACTGTGACGGTCGGAGCCGGAAGGGGATGTCAGTGCAGATGTTCGGACGCTCTCGGTGATACTGCGTCACCCGGAATCCGGGAACACCACCCGTTCGCGTCAGTGCGGTGAAGTGTGCCAGTGACCTCGCTGTGACTGGGTTACAGTTGGGTAACGGCGGAGGTGAATCGCGCGCCGTCTGTCCGCTTCGAGTGCTTCAGCAATGTGCGGCGTCACTGTTTGGGACGGCTGATCTTCGCCAATTGGCTGGCGCCGCAGGGTGCTTCGCCTGCCATGAAGTTCCGTCGGAGGGACAGGTCCGGGACGGGTCAGAGGTCGACGGGATCCCGGACGATCGGGCAGGTCATGCAGTGCCCGCCACCCCGGCCCCGGCCGAGTTCCGCCCCGACGATCTCGATGACCTCCACCCCCGCTGCCCGCAGCAGGGCGTTGGTGGTGGTGTTCCGGTCGTAGGTGAAGACCACGCCCGGCTCCACCGCGACCGCGTTGTTGCCGCTGTCCCACTGCTGACGCTCGGACGCGTAGATGTCACCGCCGGTCTCCAGGGTGCGGATCTCCGCCAGACCGAGGGACCGGGCCACCACCTCGACGAACCGCCCCTCGCCCTCGTCGACCACGTCGAAGCCGACGGCGTGATCGGCCGGGAGCAGGGTGAAGGTGTGGACGCCGTCCATGATCCGCGGGTACAGCGTCACCACGTCACGGTCGGCGAAGGTGAAGACGGTGTCCAGGTGCATGGCCGCCCGCAGCTTCGGCATGCCGGCCACGATCACCTGCTGCGCGGCGCCGGCCTGGAACAGTGTCAGGGCCACCTGGGTGATCGCCTGTCGGGAGGTGCGCTCGCTCATCCCCATCAGCACCACGCCGTTGCCGACCGGCATGACGTCGCCGCCCTCGATGGTGGCCTGGCCCCAGTCCCGCTCGGCGTCCCCCCACCACACGGTCGAGCCGACGTAGTCCGGGTGGAACCGGTAGATGGCCTGCATGAGCAGTGTCTCGTGCACCCGGGCCGGCCATGAGAGCGGGTTCAGGGTCAGCCCGCCGTAGAGCCAGCAGGTGGTGTCCCGGGTGTAGAGCGTGTTCGGCAGCGGCGGCAGCAGGAACTCCCACGGACCGGTCGACTCCGGCACCAGACCGCTGGCCGGGCCGCGCAGTTCGTCGGGCAGGTCGTACGCGGCCAGGCCGCCGATGAGGTACTCGGCCAGCCGGTGTGGCGGCAGTGATTCCAGGTAGGTGCGGGTGCCGTCCATCAGGCCGAGCCCGACCTCGTTCGGCGTGATCTTCCGGTCGAGCAGCCAATCCCGGGCGGTGGTGTCGGCCACCGTCTCGGCCAGCAGCGCGTGCAGCTCGACCACCTCGACCCCGCGGGCGGTGAGCTGGGCGACGAAGTCGGCGTGGTCGCGCTGCGCCGTCTCCACCCACATCACGTCGTCGAAGAGCAGCACGGCGGCGTTGGTCGGGGTGAGCCGGCGGTGGGCCAGCCCCGGCGCGCAGACCAGCACCTTGCGCAGCCGGCCGACCTCGGAGTGCACGCCGTACGAGGCCGACGGCCGTGCTGCGGGTGCAATCACTGGCACTCCTCCCGCCCGCCGACGACGCTCGGCCGAGGCTTGATCACGGAGTGTATTGGCGAGGCGCTGATTTCCGGGCGCGGTGCCGTGCCGCGACGTGACGAGCCCGATCCGCGCCCGAAATGCGCAGCTGCGCCGTCAATCAGCGATGTCCTGTCACATGACACCGCGGATCCGGGGCGCGGATGTCGGTCCGCGGCGCAGCCAATCGCCGCAGTCATGACCGCCGCGGCCGAATTGCCATGGCCGACACGCGGACACCAGCCAGCCCGGCCGGCGGCCCACCCGCCGACCGGGTCCGGGTCCGTGCTGGGAGCGAACGGGGGACGATCAGGCGGTGGGGGAGACCATCACCTTGATCGAGGTGGCGGTCTGCCGCTGCGTCTCGAACGCCTCGGTGATGTCGTCGAGGTTGAAGGTGTGGGAGACCAGCGGCGTGAGGTCGACCTTCTTGGTCGCGATCAGGTCGGCCGCGTAGGCACAGTCGGCCGGGGTGTAGGCGAAGCTGCCCTGGACCCGGATCTCCTTCTGCACGATGTCGTTGATGTTGATCGCCGCATCGCGCGAGGCCAGGCCGACCAGCGACAGGGTGCCGGCCGCGCGCAGCAGGGTCAGCGCGCCGGGCAGCACCTGGACGGCGCCGGAGGAGTCGATGATCGAGCCGATGGCCCCCGACTCCTGGTACGGGGACGTCGTCGTGCCGCGGGTCTCCAGCAGGTGCGCGACCACATCGGTGGCGATCGGATCCAGTACCTCGTGCGCGCCGGCCTTGCGCGCCGCCTCGCGACGGGCCTCGGAGGTGTCGACCACGATGATGTCCTTGGCCCCCTGGGCCAGCAGCACCTGCAGCACGCACGCGCCGATGGAACCGAGGCCGAAGACGAGGACGGGCTCGTCGAGCTTGATCTCGGCGTGGTCGACCGCGCGGGCCGCGACCGACAGCGGCTCCAGGAACGCCGCCTCCTCGAAGCTCACGTCGTCCGGCATCACGAACAGCTGCCGCCCGACGGTGCCGTTCGTGAACAGAACCCGGTCGGCGAAGCCGCCGCTGCCGCCGCCCTGCCGGTTGTTGCACAGGTTGAACCGCCCGTCCTGGCACCGCGCGCACTGACCGCACGGCACCGCCGGGTTGACGGCGATCCGGTCGCCCACGCTCAGCCCGGCCACCTCCGCGCCGACCCAGCTCACCGTGCCGGCGAACTCGTGACCCAGCGGCTTGCCCGGGGCGGTCCAGGCGCCCTCGACGTAGGCGTGCACGTCGGACCCGCAGATCCCGCAGGCGCCGACGTCGATGATCACGTCCTTGGGACCCGGGTCGAACTCCGGCAGGTCGTTGAGCTTGACCATCTCGATGGCTTCCCAGGTCGCCAGGCGCATGTCGCAGATTCCTTCGCAGCCGGCCCGGCCCCCCGTCGTCGGTGACGGCTGCTCGGGCTTCCCGACGGTCGGGTCGAGGCGCGACCCATGCTGGCCGACCGCGCCACGACCGGCAAGCGCCCAAGCCGATCCGGTGCGACTCGGCGCGGAACGAGCCGAGCCCGGCCGGTGAGGAATCCGCCGGCCGGGCTCGAGTCCGTGAGTCGCGCTCAGCAGCGCACCACTTCAGAAGCTGGGGGAGACCATGACCTTGATGGAGGTGGCGGTCTGCCGCTGCGTCTCGAACGCCTCGCTGATGTCGTCGAGGTTGAACTTGTGCGACACCAGCGGCGTGAGGTCGACCGTCTTGGTCGCGATCAGGTCGGCCGCGTAGGCACAGTCGGCCGGGGTGTAGGCGAAGCTGCCCTGGACCCGGATCTCCTTCTGCACGATGTCGTTGATGTTGATGCTGGCGTCCTTGGACGCCAGGCCGACCAGCGACAGCACGCCCGCGGCGCGCAGCAGGGTCAGCGCGCCGGGCAGCACCTGGACGGCGCCGGAGGAGTCGATGATCGAGCCGATGGCCCCCGACTGCTGGTACGGCGAGGTGGTGGTGCCGCGGGTCTCGAGCAGGTGGGCGACGACGTCGGTCGCGATCGGGTCGAGCACCTCATGGGCGCCGGCCTTGCGCGCCGCCTCGCGACGGGCCTCGGAGGTGTCGACCACGATGATGTCCTTGGCCCCCTTGGCCAGCAGCACCTGCAGCACGCAGGCGCCGATGGAGCCCAGACCGAAGACGAGGACGGGCTCGTCGAGCTTGATCTCGGCGTGGTCGACCGCGCGGGCCGCGACCGACAGCGGCTCCAGGAACGCCGCCTCCTCGAAGCTCACGTTGTCCGGCATGATGAACAGCTGCTGACCGACGGTCCCGTCCTTGTACAGGACCTTGTCGGCGAAGCCGCCACCGGAGCCAGACATGTTGTTGCACAGGTTGAACCGGCCGTCCTGACACCGCGCGCACGTGCCGCACGGCACCGCCGGGTTGGCTGCCACCCGATCGCCCACCTTGAGGCCCGCGACCTCCTCGCCGACCCAGGAGACGGTGCCGGCGAACTCGTGACCCAGCGGCACGCCGGGGGCGATCCAGGCGCCCTCGACGTAGGCGTGCACGTCCGACCCGCAGATGCCGCAGGCGCCGACGTCGATCACCACGTCCTTCGGGCCCGGCTGGGGCTCCGGCACGTCGTTGAGCTTGACCGTCTCGATGGCTTCCCAAGTCGCCAGACGCATGTTTGCTGATTCCTCTGCAGCCGGCCCGGCCCCGCCGTCATCGGTGACGACCGCTCGGGCTTCCCGACCAGCCGGTCGGGACGGTGCTCATGCTGTCGGACGGTGCCGTCCGCGGCAAGAGCGGGGTCCCGCTCAGGCGGTGAGCGCCGCGCGGAGACCCTCCTCCAGCCGGTCCAGCTCGTCCGCCGTGATGACCAGGGGCGGCGAGACCTGGATGCCGCCGGCGCCCACCGCGCGGGTGGCCACCCCGTGGCCGCGCAGCGTCCCGGCCATGGCCAGCGCGGTCGGGACGTCCTCCAGCTGGATCGCGGCCAGCGCGCCCAGGCCGCTGCGCACCTCGACCACCCGGTCCAGCTCGGCCAGCGGGGCGATGCGCCGGTGCAGCTCGTCCTGCAGCGCGGTGGCCGCGGACAGCAGGTCCTCGCGCTCCACGATGTCCAGCGTCGCCATCGCCGCGGCTGCTGCGCCGGCGTGCCCCGCGTAGGTGAAGCCGTGCCGCCACCACGTGCTGCCGCCCGGCGCGAAGAACGGCTCGGCCACCCGCGGCGCGACGAACAGCGCACCCATCGGCACGTACCCGGACGTCAGGCCCTTGGCCGTGGTCATCATGTCCGGATCGAGGTCGAACCGGGACGAGGCGAACCAGTGCCCCTGCCCCGTGTCGCTGCCGATCCGGCCGAACCCGGTGATGACTTCGTCGACCACGAACAGGATGTCGTGCTCGCGACAGATCCGGCGAACCTCGTCCAGGTACCCGTCCGGGGGGAGGTGGATGCCGCCGGCGCCGATGATCGGCTCGCAGAAGAACGCCGCGATGCGCTCTGCCCCCTCGGTCTCGATGAGCTCGAGCAGGGCCTTGCCGGAGTCCCACGCGATGGTGCGGGCGTCCTGCATGAGGGTGCCGTAACCCTCGAAGTTGCCGGGGATGCCGGACAGGGCGGTGCCACCCACGTGCATGCCGTGGTACGCCCGCTCCCGCCCCACGATCAGCGTCTTGTCCGGCCGGCCCAGTTCGTGCCAGTACCGGCGGGCCAGCTTGGCCGCCGAGTCGATGGAGTCCGAGCCGCCCGAGGTGAAGAAGATCTTGCTGTTCGGGACCGGGGCGATCGCCGCCAGCCGTTCGGCCAGCGCCACGGCGGTGTCGACCGCGTGGTCGCCGAAGTTGGAGTAGTGCGCGATCCGGCTGAGTTGCGCGGCGACCGCGTCACCGATCTCGGTACGGCCGTGCCCGACGGTGGCGAACCACAGTCCGGCGGTGGCGTCCACGTACTCGCGCCCCTGGGCGTCCCACACCGTGGCGCCCTGGCCGCGGGTGAGGACGAACTCACCGTTCGCCTCGACGGCGGACATGTTGGCCATGCCGTGCCACAACGCACCCACGCGGAACCTCCTGGAGGATCGGATGGCAGCCCGCTGTCCGGTCCGGGTGCCTGCCGCACCGTACCCAGCGCGCTCCCCGGCGCACGACCTGCGGTGGTCGGGCCGGCCCCGGCGGGCAGGTGGGACGATGGCCGGGTGAACTCTCCACAGATCCCAGAGGTGGCGGTCACCGAGGTGCCGCAGGACGCGACGCTGTTGGACGTGCGCGAACCCGATGAGTGGCAGGCCGGCCACGCGCCCGGGGCGACGCACATCCCGATGTCCGAGCTGGCCGACCGGCTCGACGAGGTGCCCGAGGGCGACCCGATCTACGTGGTCTGCCGATCGGGCGGACGATCCGCGCGGGTCACCGCGTACCTCAACCAGCAGGGCTGGGACGCCGTGAACGTCGCCGGCGGCATGGGTGTCTGGGTGGCGGCCGGCCGGCCGCTGGAGGCCGATCACTCGAACGTCCCGGAGATCATCTGAGCACCCCGGGCCTTGGCACCGGGTCCGGGAACGGCACTGCCGCCCGGCCCGGGATGCAGCCGTGGCCGGGCTCCCCGCCGACCGGTCGCTGTCCGGCCTGCGGCTGGATGCAGGTCGGTGGCTCGTGGTGCGTACGGTGCAGTGCCCCGCTGACCGGAGTGACCTGGGTGGCGCACCCGCCCGCCGACCGCCCGGCCCCGTTGCGGCCCCGTGCGCCGTCTTCGCCGCGTCGTCCGTACATGGGACCGCCGTCCTACGGGCCGGACCGGCCGCGCTGGGGGTACCGGCCCATCGCCTGGGTGCCGGTCGAGCCGCCCGCGCGGCGGGACGCGTCGGCCGAGCTGGACGCCACCGTCCGGCCGCTGCGCACCGTGGTGTGGCTGGGCGGTCTGACCGCCGTGTTCGCGTTGCTGGCTGCGGCAGCCGAGATCCAGCGGTTCGTGCTGCTGCTGCGCGGGCGCACCGAGGTGTTGGACGCATCGGTCGTCCGGTTCAGTGACGCGGCTGTGGTCGGCACGTCCGTCGGGGTGCTGCTCGCCGCGGTGCTGACGGTGCTCACCGGAGTCCCGGCCGTCGTCCGGCTGCACGCCGGTGCGGCGGCCGTGCTCCGCCGTGGTGCACCGCACTCGCGCCGCGCCGTGCTGCTGCGCCTGCTGCTCCCCGGATGGAACCTGGTCGGCGCCGGTCAGGTGCTGGCCGAGACCGAGTCGATGGTGGCCGGGACGGTGCACCGCCGGCACCCGTACGCCGACGCCGAGACCGGAACCGGGCCCGACGTGCTGCTCACCGCCGGTGGGCGGCCGCGGGTCAGCCGGCTCGTCGCGGCCTGGTGGGTGGCCTGGGTGCTGAACGGCGTGCTGTGGGCCGCTGCGGTACTCCGCGGTCTGGGCGGATCGGCGCAGGCCGCCGCCGACTCGGTGGAGCTGCACATCGCGGTCGACGTGACCGCGGCCGTGGTCGCCGGGCTCACCGCCGCGCTGGCGGTCCGGTTGGCCCGGCTGGTCCGACCCCGGCGGCCTCCGTACGCGGGGTGGGTGGTGGTCCCGCCCGCGCCGACCCGGGGCTGACGCCGCGTCGCTCGTCCGGCGCGTGGTCGGGCTGGGCGGCGACGACGCTCCGACGTCCGGAACCGTGCCCCGACTCGTTTACCGTGGTCGCGTGTCCAAGAAGAGTGCCCGCCGGTCCGCCGGCGCTGATGCAGCCGCCGCCAATGCCGCCAGCACCGCGGCCTCCGCTTCGGTCGACAACCCGCGCCGCCCGTGCCCGTGCGGATCGGGCCGCCGGTACAAGGCGTGCCACGGGTCCGGCGACGTGCCCGACCTGATCGTCACCCGGCCGTTCGAGGGGTTGGCTGCGGAGACCGAGCTGATCGCGCTGCGCGAGTTCGTGCCGTCGGCGACGGCGCCGCTGACGCTGCGCGGGGAGTCGTCCGTCCCGTCGGTGACGCTGGGCACCGTGCTGCCCGGCGCGGCCGCGGCGCTGACCAGGGTGGACGGCTCGCTGTTCATCGGCCTGCAGGTGCAGACCCACTCCGGTGATCTGGCCCGCGATCTCGGTGCCGCCATCGAGTGGGGGCTGGCCGCCGGCCCGTCCAAGATGCTGCCCGTCGTCGGCCGCGCGACCGAGGGGCCGCGGTTCGGCGACCTCGTCGTCGACGAGCCGCTCCAGGTGACCGTGCAGGACGACTTCGCCTGGTGGCTGGACTCGACGCCGGATCCGGGTTCGGAGGTGGCGGTCTCGCTGGAGCGGGCCAACGCCGCGATCATGCCGAGCGCCCGCGTCGCCGATCTGCCCGGCGCCTACTGGGTCGACGCCGGTGACAAGGCGCACCTGCGCTGGGTGCGCTCGGAGGACGAGTCGGCGCTCATGGCCGGCCTGGCCCGGCTGGCCGCGGCCGACGAGCTCGGCCTGTGCGAGGGCTCCCGCTACGTCGGGTCGTTCCGCGCCCACGGCTGCCTGGTGCCGGTGTGGGACCTTGACCGCGAGGCGCACGCCAGCGAGTGGGCCGGTCCGGCCGCGGCGTTCGCCGAGCGTCTGGACGCCGCCCTGGCCTCGGTGGCCGCCGGTCAGGAGCTGACCGACGCCGAGCGGCGCGCCCGCGACGGCATCCGCGGCCGGCAGTTCACCCTGCGCTGACGCCCGTCGTGGCTGCCACCGTCATCGCCCGCGGGGTCGGGGTCGCGCACGGCGATCGCACCGTGTTCTCCGGCCTGGACCTCACCGTCGGACCCGGCGAGGTGGTCGGCCTGGTCGGCGCGAACGGCGCCGGCAAGTCGACGCTGCTGCGGTTGCTGGCCGGCCTCGTCGCCCCGGACGAGGGCACGCTCGAGCTCGCGCCGGCCGACGCGACCATCGGCTACCTGCCGCAGGAGGTGCAACGGCGACCCGGTGAGGACGTCGCCGCCTTCCTGGCCCGGTCCACCGGGGTGACCGCCGCGCAGGCCGAGATGGACGACGCAGCAGTCGATCTCGGGCTCGGGGTGGACGGCGCGGACGACCGGTACGCGGTCGCGCTGGACCGGTGGCTGGCGTTGGGTGCGGCCGACCTGGACGAGCGGATCGATGCCGCGCTGGTCGACGTCGGGCTGGTGCCGGTGGGTGGGGGGCGCGCCCGCGACCTGCTGATGACCGGGCTGTCCGGGGGGCAGGCCGCCCGTGTCGGGCTCGCCCTGCTGCTGCTGGCCCGCTTCGAGGTGTTCCTGCTCGACGAGCCGACCAACGACCTGGACCTGGAGGGTCTGGACCGGCTGGAGCGCTTCGTCGCCGAGCGCTCGGCGAGTGGCGCGACGGTGGTGCTGGTCTCGCACGACCGGGAGTTCCTGGCCCGCTGCGTGCGGGTGGTGGTCGAGCTGGACCTGGCCCAGCAGCAGATCGCCGTCTACCGCGGCGGCTACCAGGCCTACCTGTCCGAGCGGGAGGTCGCCCGTCGGCACGCCCGGGAGGCGTACGAGGAGTACGCGGACCGCAAGGCCGAGCTGCAGGAGCGGGCCCGGACGCAGCGGGCGTGGATGGACAAGGGCATGCGGGCCGCCGCTCAGGGGGCCAAGGGCCGCGGGAAGGACAACGACAAGGTCGGCCGGGGCCACCGCATCGAGCAGACCGAGAAGCAGGCGGCCAAGGCCAGCCAGACCGACCGCATGCTGGAACGGCTCCCCGAGGTGATCGAGCCGCGCAAGGAGTGGACGCTGCAGTACTCGATCAAGGCGGCGGGCCGGTCGGGCAGCGTGGTGCTGGCCGCCCGGGGCGCCGTGCTGCGGCGGGGCGAGTTCACCCTGGGTCCGGTCGACCTGCAGATCGACGCGGGCGACCGGATCGCCGTGACCGGCCCGAACGGCAGCGGCAAGACCACCCTGCTCTCGGTCCTGCTCGGCCGGCTGGCGCCGGACTCCGGGTCGGTGACGCGGGGGTCGTCGGTGGCTGTCGGCGAGATCGACCAGGCCCGCGCGCTGCTCGGCACGGCCGCCCGGACCGGTGGACGGCCGACCCTGCTCGGTGCGTTCGAGACCTTGCTGCCCGACCAGCGTCCGGAGGAGATCCGCACGCTGCTGGCCAAGTTCGGGCTCGGCGCCGACCACGTCAGCCGCGACGACGCCTCGTTGTCGCCGGGGGAGCGGACGCGGGCGGCGCTGGCCCTGCTGCAGGCGCGTGGGGTGAACCTGCTGGTGCTCGACGAGCCGACCAACCACCTCGACCTGCCGGCCATCGAGCAGCTCGAACAGGCGCTGAACGACTACCCGGGCACGCTGCTGCTGGTCACCCACGACCGCCGCATGCTCGAGACGGTGCGGGTTGACCGTCGCTGGGACGTGCAGGCCGGGCGGGTGCACGAGCGCTGACGCGCTGGGTTCACGCCCGCCTGACAGACCGGACACGAGTACAGCTTCCGCCCGACCATGACCTGGGTGCTCACCGGGGTGCAGCAGCGCCGGCAGGGCAGTCCGGTCCGGCGGTACACGGAGTGCGCGTCCTCCCGGGGCACCGCGAAGCGCGGGTGGGTGCAGTCCTCGGGGCGGGTGGTGATGATGCGCCCGGCGCGCACTCCGGCGGTCATCAACCGGACCAGATCCGCCCACATCGCCCTCCAGCTGTCGTGGTCGAGGCCCCGGCCCGGTCGGAACGGCGAGATGGACTGCCGGAACAGCACTTCGGCCTGAGAGACGTGCCGACCCCGGCCAGCACGGCTTGGTCCATGAGCAGCGCGCCGATGGCGACCCGGCTCCGGGTGATCCGTTCCCAGGCCTTGTCGGGGTCCGACCGGCGTCGTGGGTCCGGGCCCAGTCGGGCCAGGATGAGCTGCATCTCGTCGTCGGTGATGACCTCGCAGGGCGTGGCGCCGCTCAGGTCGGTCCACCCGCCGTCCCCGCCGGGACCCGGGCCCGCCCACCGCATGCGCAGCGCTCCGCGCGGCTCGGGCGGCGCGGCCGGAGGTGACCGTGCCGGAGAGGCCGAGGTGGACGTGGACGAAGTCCCGACCGAATCCGGAGGAGTCGGTCGAGCGAGGTACGAGCGAGAGCGGGCTCTGACCATCGAATCCGGAGGAGTCGGTCGAGCGAGGTACGAGCGAGAGCGGGCTCCGACCATCGAATCCGGAGGAGTCGGTCGAGCGAGGTACGAGCGAGAGCGGGCTCCGACCATCGAATCCGGCGAAGAGGTGCTTGGTGCCATCCCGGCGGGATCCGGCCGCGTCGGCGATGCGACCATGGCGGTCCGCCGTTCCGTCCCGACTGATCGGAAACTCGATGCGCGCAGTCCTCGACGAGGTCCGGTTCCTGGCCTTCGACGTCTTCGGCACGGTGGTCGACTGGCGGTCCAGCATCGCGCGGGCGGCCGAGCCGTTCCTGACCGGGCACGGCATCGAGGTCGACCCGTTGGTGTTCGCCGACGAGTGGCGGTCGCGGTACCAGCCTTCGATGGAAGCCGTCCGCACCGGGGTGCGCCCGTGGGTCCCGCTCGAGCGGTTGAACCGGGAGAGCCTGGAGACGGTGCTGGCCCGGCACGGTGTCGACTTCGGCGCGGTGACGGGCGACGAGCTGGCCGAGCTGAACCGGGCGTGGACACGGCTGGATCCGTGGCCGGACTCGGTCGTCGGCCTCACCCGGTTGCAGCGGCGGTTCCCGATCGGGCCGCTGTCCAACGGATCCATCGCCGGGATGCTCGCCCTGGCCCGGTTCGGTGGTCTGCCCTGGAACGTCATCCTCGGCGCGGAGATCGCCCACAACTACAAGCCGATGCCGCAGACGTACCTGCGCTCGGTGGAGGCGGTGGGCCTGCGGCCTGACCAGGTGGCCATGGTCGCGGCGCACAACGCGGACCTGCGGGCGGCGCGGGCGGTCGGGTTGCGGACTGTGTTCGTGGCGCGGCCGCTCGAGTTCGGGCCCGGGCAGACGGCCGATCTCACGGCCGAGGACGACTGGGATCTCGTCACCGGGTCGATCACCGAGGTCGCCGATCTGCTCGGGTGCTGACGGGTTCTGTCGGTGGGGCGGACGACTGCGTGGGGCGGTGGCCGCCGGCTCTTCGGGGTGCTCGCCCGTTTGCTGGCTCCGCCGAGCGGTCGACTGCGTTGTGGAACGGCGTGTTTCCGTGCTGATCGGTGAAGGCGGTGCGGATGGCGTCGTCTCGCGGCGGAGGCTGCGGCGACTGGCGCTCCGCGGGTCCCGGGCGGCAGTCGCGCACCTGTGCAGTTGGTTGACAGAACGAAGACTGCTTGGCTGAAGTGTGAGAGTTGCTGCGGCTGAACGGGATCGCGCCTCGAGTTTGCCGTGATTGAGAGGCGGGCCGTCGGAGCGACGGGAATCCGCCACCCGTCCGCGCTCAATGCTCACCTCGATCATCAGTCATCGACACGGTAGAATCGTACTCATGTCCAGTACGACGATCGCCGAACCGGCACTGGCGGCCGCGGTCGTGTCGTGGGTCGACGCCCTCGCGGTGACGAGACCGGACGGACTGGATGAGCACGACCTGGTCGAGCTGATCGGCGGTCTCGAGCGGCTCAAGGCCGCGGCCGCGTCACTGCAGGCCCGCGCCACGACTGCGCTGCTGGACCAGCAACTCACCGGCTCCGACCGGTCTGCTTCGGCCGGCGAGCCGGGGGACGCGGCCACACGCCGCCGGGTGTCGGTGCGACGGTCGGTGGGAGCGCAGGTCGCGCTCGCCCGGCGGGTCTCACCCACCCAGGGCGGTCGGCACCTCGGGTTGGCCCTGTCCCTGCGCGACGAACTGCCCCATCTCGCGTCCGCGCTGCGCCGCGGCGAGGTCAGTGAATGGAAGGCCACGCTGGTGGCTCGGGAGACCGCCTGCCTGTCCCGCGCTGATCAGCGCGCTGCCGACGAACAACTGGCCGACTCCTACGTCGGGCTGGGCGACCGGGCGCTGGCCGCCGAGGCGACGCGGATCGCCTACCGACTCGACCCGAAACAGGCGGTCGCGCGGAACGCCAAGGCTGCCAATGACCGGCGGGTCAGCCTCCGCCCGGCGCCGGACTGCATGACCTACCTGACCGCGCTGCTGCCGGTCGTGCAGGGCGTCTCTGTGATTGCGGCGCTGCGGCGGCACGCCGACACCATCTTCGCCACCGGCGACGAGCGGGGCCGCGGCCAGGTCATGGCCGATGAGTTGGTTGCTCGCGTCACCGCCGTCGCCGCCCCCGCCGCCGCCGACACGGTCGAGGCCAGCGATGACGCTGCTGACATGAGCGAGCTGCCCACCGTGCCCGCGGGCGTCGACCTGACCATCAACCTGGTCATGACCGACCGCACCCTGCTCGACGGCGACACCGAACCCGCGGTCGTCGTCGGCCACGGCCCCATCCCGGCCAGCCTGGCCCGGCACCTGATCCGCGAGGCTCCGGAATCGAGCCGGGTGTTCGTCCGCCGCTTGTTCACCGATCCGATCGGCCAGGTGAGCCACGCTGATCCACGCAGACGCCGTTTCGGTCACCAGGACCGACAGTTCCTCATCGCCCGGGACCAGACCTGCCGAACACCCTGGTGCGACGCCCCCATCCGCCACGCCGACCACATCCAGCCCCACGCCACCGACGGCCCCACCGTGCTCGACAACGGCCAAGGATTGTGCGCCCGCTGCAACCTCACCAAAGACGAAGACGGCTGGCACACGACTGGTTCCGCGGCAGCTACCGTCGTCACCACCCCGACCGGCCACGAGTACCGCAGCACCCCACCAGGGCCGCCCACCTCAGCACCGTGGGGCAGCGCATCCGATCAGAGCGCAGAACCGCAGGTGGCTCGATGACGATGCGGACGAGCGGGCCCGGCCCGGGTCGCGTCCTGCGTCCCAGGCCGGGCGTCACGCGATCAGCGGCGCTCGTCCGCCAGTGCGGCGCCCGCGGCCAGCGTCTGCAGCTTGGCCCAGGCGATCTGCGGGTGGATGCGGCCGCCGAGACCGCAATCGGTGGAAGCGATCACCCGCTCCCGGCCGACCAGCGAGGCGAACCGCTGGATGCGGTCGGCGACCAGCTGCGGATGCTCCACCACGTTGGTGGCGTGGCTGACCACCCCGGGAAGGATGAGCTTGCCGTCCGGCAGTTGCACGTCCTCCCAGACCCGCCACTCGTGCTCGTGACGCACGTTGCCCGCCTCGAACGAGTAGGCGCCTGCGTTGATCTCGAGCATCAGGTCGACGATGTGGCGGAATTCGACGTCGGTCGTGTGCGGACCGTGCCAGGACCCCCAGCACAGGTGGAACCGGATGCGGTCCTCGGGCAGTCCGCGCAGGGCGTGGTTCAGCGCCTCGACCCGGATCCGGGTGAACGCCCGGTAGTCCTCGACGGACGGCTCCGGGTTGATCTGGTCCCAGTTCTCGGCGATCGAGGGATCGTCGATCTGCAGCACCAGGCCGGCTTCGATGATGGCGACATACTCCTCGCGCATCGCGTCGGCGCAGGCCCAGATGAACTCCTCCTCGGACGCGTAGTGCTGGTTCGAGATGCGCGAGCAGCTGCCCGGCGACAACGACGTGAGGAAGCCCTCGGCAGCACCGGTCTCGGCCAGTGCCGTCTTCAGGTTGGCGATGTCCTGGGTCAGCGCCGAGTGCCCGGTGTAGCGCAGCTCGCCGGTGCAGGTCGGGAACGCCGCCGGCTTGCCCACCGTCACCCCGCTGTCCGGGTCGGTGTAGGCGTCGCGGAAGATCTGCCAGTCACGCCGGTCCGGGAAGCTGGTGAGCTGCACGTTTCCCGGCGTCGACCGCACCGGCGGCTGCGCGAACAGGCCGTCGTCGACGAGTTCGAGCCCCGAGAGGCGCTGGAACGAGTACGACCACCAGGCGCCGTAGTCGACCGCGCTGGACATGGACTTCCCGTACTCGCCGTCGCCGACGACCGTGATACCCGCGTCGACCTGGCGGCGCACCAGATCGGTGACGGCGTCGGACAGCATGGCGTCGAACGCGGGGTCTGGCACCACGGTGAAGCCGTCGTCGGACAGCTTGCGGGCCGCATTCGCCGCGATGAGTTCGGGTGTGCGGGGCAGACTTCCGGCGTGGGTGGTCTGGAACCGCTCAGAGCTGGTGATCATGCTGGCCTCTCCGGGAACCGCGTGCCCGGATCGATCGATCCAGCGCGACGCGACGCCCTGGGAACGGGACTGGTCACATCGCAGGCGGATGCTCAACCGGCTGAGGGCCGGGAGCGCGAGGCCTCGCTGTTCGCGCGCTGCGCCGGCGACGCTAACACATCCCGGAACGGCGAACGGGCCGCCGACGGTCCGGATGGACCGCCGACGACCCGTTCGCCGCCGCCCGTGCGAGATCAGCCCGCGCGACCCCCCCGGCG
>NZ_JAERWK010000024.1 GCF_016918035.1 Nakamurella leprariae
GCCCCCCACCCCCCCCCCCCCCCCCCCCCCCCCCCCCCCCCCCGCCCCCCCCCCCCCCCCCCCCCCCCCCCCCACGCCGTTGCGAGATCAGCCGGCGCGACCCCAGCGGCGCACCAACAACAGCGAGCCGCCGAGCAGCAGGGTGAGCCCGATGATCAGCGGTACCCGGACATCGGCGCCGGTGTAGGCCAGGCCCTGGTCCGTCCAACCCTGATCCGTCCAGCCCTGACCTGGCGAGCCCCAGGTCGGGGTGGATCCGGACGAACCGCTGTTGCCGTACGCCCAGTCGTCTCCGCCGGCGTCACTCGAGCCGCCCATGGATCCGGGCCCGGCCGGCCGCAGGGTGATGGACACGAAGGTGATCGCCCCGGACGGCGCGGAGATCAGACCGTTCGGCGCCTGCTGCGTCGCGGTGATGGTGTGCTGACCGTCGATCAGCGGTGCGGTCGGCGTGCAGCTCCACGCGCCGGAGGCGTCGATCACCACGCCGGAGCAGATCACCGAGGTGCCGTCGGTGACGGTCACGATGTTGCCCGGATCCCCGGTGCCGCCGATGGTCGGCACGCTGCCGACGGTGTCCCCGTTGCCTGGCGCGGTGATCACCGGCGGGTCCGGCTGCGTGGCGGCCGGCGGCTCGTACAGGAACATCAACGGCCCGCTGGTGCCACCGGGGGTGGTCACCGTCACCCGCACCCGGCCGGGACTGCCGGCGGGGGTGGTGAAGGTCAGGGTGCCGTCGTCGACGACGGTGACCTGGTCGGCCGGCACCGTGACTCCGTCGATGGTGACGCTGGTGGCGCCCGGTACGAACCCGGTGCCGGTGATGGTCACCGACGTCCCACCGGCGGTCGGGCCGAAGTCGGGCGTGATGCCGGAGACCGTGGGCACCGCTGGGAGGGTCACCTCCGGTACGTAGGTGAACGGCACACTGCCGCTGGTGCCCCCGGGGGTGGTCACCGTCACCCGCACCCGGCCGGGACTGCCGGCGGGGGTGGTGAAGGTCAGAGTGGTCGGATCGACGACGGTGACCTGGTCGGCCGGCACCGTGACTCCGTCGATGGTGACGGTGGTGGCGTCGGGGACGAACCCGGTGCCGGTGATGGTCACCGTGGTGCCGCCGGTTTCGGGGCCGGTGCCGGGGTCGATCCCGGTGGCGGTCGGGGCGGGTGGGGTGACCGCGGTGTAGGTGAAGGGCAGTGGATCGCTGGTGCCGCCGGGGGTGGTCACGACCACGTCGACCGGGCCGGGGTCGCCGGCGGGGGTGGTGAAGGTCAGGGTGTCGTCGTCGACGACGGTGATGTCCTCGGCCGGCACCGTGACTCCGTCGATGGTGACGGTGGTGGCGTCGGGGACGAACCCGGTGCCGGTGATGGTCACCGTGGTGCCGCCGGTTTCGGGGCCGGTGCCGGGGTCGATCCCGGTGGCGGTCGG
>NZ_JAERWK010000025.1 GCF_016918035.1 Nakamurella leprariae
ACCGCCTCGTCCACCACGCCGAGGTCCTCACCCTCACCGGCGACTCCTACCGCACCCGCCAACGCCGCGAACTGCTGGCCAAACAGAACCGGGCGAACCGGGACTGACCAACCGCCCGGGGGTCAACATTCCCGGAACCCAGCAGGGTTGATCTTCACGATCCGTTGACACGTGATCGTTCGATACACGTCACGGAATCCCTCTGCCAGGGCTCCCCGCGGGGAGAGCGCACCGACGACGACGTCGGCCCCTGAAATGGCTTCGGCCAGAGTGCTCTCGTCGGAGACGTCGCCCTGCATGTACGTCACCCTCTGCAGGGTGTCCTCCGGAAGGGAGCGGCTGACCGAGGTGACCTCGTGACCGCGGGCGGCCGCCTCGGCGACGATCGCGGAACCGGCGTAACCGGTGCCACCAAGCACAGTGATCCGTGACATTCGTGTTTCTCCTTCAACTCTTGTCGGCCAAGACACCAGCCGCTATGGTCACCGTAGGAGACCAACTCACTGTGGGGAAGAAGGCACTTTGTGGTAACCACCTCGGCGACTTCTTCCGACCTGTATCGGACGGACTGTGCGGCGCGTCAGATCCTGGACCGGGTGGGGGACCGGTGGACGGTGCTGATCATCGGCGTGCTGAGCGACGGCAGCGCACGCTTCTCCCAGCTTCGTCGCCGCATCGAGGGGATCTCGCAGAAGATGCTCACCCAGACACTCCGCGGACTCGAGCGCGACGGACTCGTGCACCGCACCGTCTTCCCCGAGGTCCCGGTCCGCGTCGAATACGAACTCACCCAAATGGGGCGCACCCTCGAAGAACCACTCCGAGCCCTCCAACGCTGGGCACTCGAGAACGAGGACCGCATCGAGGAAGCGCACGCAACCTACGATCACCGCGCTCAGTGACTCGCATCGCTTCCGGACCGATGAGGAGATTCGAGGCTCCTGGAGAACAGCACGGGTTCAGAGGGAGGGATTCGCGAACCCGCCCGTGCGGAAGGCGACGCCAGACCCGCCGGCTTCCGGAAGCGGGCTGCCTGACGTGACTCAGGAACGGTGCCCGCTGCTGGAAGCACTGGAATCGTAGGTGTGCACCGCGGACGGGTCTTGAACGGCCCGGAGGGTATACTCGGCGCAGTCGACGAAGGTGGCGATGCTGGTTCGGTTGCGGGAGCGGTGCAGTTGACCCTTGGACGGGCCGTCGGATCCGATGCCTGCTCGGTGGACGATCCACTCGATGTCACGTGCGTACTGGTCGAGGTATCGCATGACTGCCTCGTCCTTGTGCTGACCGATGTTCCGCCGGGCCAGGGTACTGCGCAGGACGAGCAGGGGCCAGGGAAGGCGCTTGTCAGGTGTCGCGCTGAGGCCGCCCGCCTGATAGAGCAGGCGCGACACGCCTGTGCGCCGCATCGCCGGCACGAGAGCCTGGACGAACCCCGTGTTCACTGCCCGATCATGTTGGGCGGAGGCGTTGCCGATCATAGCCACCACCGCATCAACGCCCCCCAGGAGCGCGTCGAGATCGAGCGGGCCGCTGATCGATCTCCGGAGGACCTTGAGGTCAGCATGAGGATGCTGCAGCTTGCTCGGCGTCCGGGCAAGCACCCGCACGCTGTGGCCCTGCTCGAATGCCAGGCGCACGAAGTGCTGCCCCGTGCGCCCCGTCCCTCCGAAGACCAGGAATGACAGCTTCCGTCTCACGCCATCTCTCTGTTCATTGCTCATGAGTACCGGTCACCCGCGGACGAGAGTGCGTGCGATTGAGGCCGTCTGCCGCGGGATGGGGGAGCAGGCGGTCCTCTGAGAGGACTCGCAGGAGTTCGCGAAGGTGCATGACCTGGTCTGGGCCGAGCCGGTTGAGGAGGTGTCGTTCAAGTGCGGCCCGCAGCGACCGCTCCGCGTCGGCCCACGCAGCCTCCCCGCCGGTGGTGATGGAGACGTCGACGCCGTTGGTGAGGCGGGTACGTCGCGCGAGGCCCTGAGCCTCCATGCGGGTCAGGAGATGGGAGAGGCGGCCGCGATCCCAGCCCGTGGCGGACGCGAGCGCATTCTGCCTGAGCGTGCCGCCTGCGGCGTGCAGGTGGATGAGCACCGTGCGTTCGGGCTCCCCGACGTCGGAGTGCGCACTGACGTCACCGATGATCGCGCTGCGGAGACGCTCATTCGCCTGCTTCCAGGCCAACCACAAGTCCACGGCATCCGTCGTGGGCTCCTCGTCGCTCGTCATGCCACTCCTCGTCGACCTCACTGGTCGATCCCAGCCTAACTGTTGCAAGTTCAACCCAGCAGGTCTACTGTTGAATTCGCAACAGCATGGAGATGTGTATGTCATTGAACGCCGAAGAGCGTGAGCGCACCGGCAAGGAACTGCAGCAGAACCTCTCTCGCGTCGGGCTGGAGGCGCCGCAGCTTGCCCGTCGGCTCGGATGGTCGGCAGCTCGAGTGGAGTCCACGCTCGCAGTGGACTCCGACTCCGACCCCACCGACGTGTGGGAGGTGAGGGATTTCCTCACCGACACCGCCCGGCAACTGGGTGCGGATGCGATGCCGTTCACCGCGCTCACGCCCATGGCGCGGATGCGGGCGCGCATGTGGTTCGAACTTCGCAAGCCGCCCCGCTACACCCCAAGTATCTGAACCGGACACGTGGAAAGGACACACACCATGGCACACACCACAACACTTCCCACCCGCGAGCTGGGCTCGAGCGGGCTGCTCACCGGAGCGGTCGGGCTCGGGGCAGAGATGATGACGAACGAGCCGCTCAGTCGCGAGACGTCGATCGCCACCATCCGGACGGCGCTCGATGCGGGCATGACGCTTGTCGACACCGGCGACTTCTACGGGATGGGCGACAACGAAGAACTGATCTGTGAATCGCTGCGTCCCGGCGATCGGGACAACGCGATCCTGAGCGTAAAGTTCAACGGCCTCAAGGACCCCGCCGGACGATTCGTCGGCATCGAGGGCCGCCCCGAACACGTGAAGAACTTCCTGACCTACTCGCTGCGCCGCCTCGGCACGGACTACATCGACATCTACCGACCCTCCCGGCTCGCCCCGGACGTGCCGATCGAGGACACCGTCGGCGCGATCTCCGAACTCATCGACGCCGGCTACGTGCGTCACCTCGGCCTGTCCGAGGTCGGCTCCGACACCATCCGCCGCGCCCACACCGTGCACCCCGTCACCGACGTGCAACTGGAGTACTCCCTCTTCAGCCGCGTCATCGAACGCGACATCCTCAACACCACACTCGAACTCGGTATCGGAGTCACCGCATACGCCGTCCTCGGCCACGGACTCCTCACCGGCGAGTTCCAGCGCGACGCCGTCGACGACCGCTTCAAGGGCCACCTGCCCCGCTTCAACGACGAGAACCTGCCGATCAACCTCGCCCTCGTCGACAAGCTCCGCACCATCGCCACCCGACGCGGCGTCAGCGTCGCGCAACTCGCCACCGCCTGGGTCCTCGCCAAGAGCCCGAACATCGTCCCCCTCGTCGGCGCCCGCCGTCCCGAACGCATCCCCCAAGCCGTCGAGGCCGCACAGCTGAACCTCACCGCTGACGACATCGCGGAGATCGAACACGCCGCCCCACAAGAATCCGTCGCCGGAACACGCTACGCGGCACCACTCATGGCCCTCCTTGACAGCGAACGCTGACCCTCTTCACGAACGTCATCGTCGCGCAGAGGGCATGAGACATCACCGGGACTGTCGCGCTGATGGTGGAACTGGCCTGATCAGCTCGGCGTGGACCGGGCGGAGAGGGTCGTGATGATCGAGACACTGGTGGTCGTGGAGCCATCGTCGGATGAACCGGGGGTCGGCCGCCGTCGGCGGCCGAGCTGGACGCGGCGCGGGAGTTGGTGTGCAGCTGGCCCGCGAGCGTGGTGTGGCGTTGACCGGCCCGGACGGGCTGCTCAAAGCGCTGACCAAGACCGTCATCGAGACGGCCTTGGACGAGGAGCTCAGCGAGCATCTGGGCTATGACAAGCATGACGCGGTGGGCCGCAACGGCGGTAACTCCCGCAACGGCAAGCGGTCCAAGACGGTGTTGACCGATGCGGCCGGGGCGGTGCAGATCGACGTGCCCCGCGATCGGGACGGCACCTTCGAGCCGCAGCTGGTCAAGAAGCGGCAGCGGCGCCTGTCGGATGTCGACGAGGTGGTGTTGTCGTTGTACGCCAAGGGGTTGACCACCGGCGAGATCAGCGCGCACTTCGCCGACGTGTACGGGGCCAGCGTGTCCAGCGTGTCCAGGGACACCGTCACCCGCATCATCGACCGGGTGCGCGAGGAGATGCAGGCCGGGTGGTCCCGACCGCCTGAGACCACCTATGCCGCGGTGTTCATCGACGCGATCATGGTGAAGATCCGTGACGGGCAGGTCCGCAACCGGCCGGTCTGTGCCGCGATCGGCGTCGACTTGGACGGGCACAAGGACATCCTGGGCATGTGGGCCGGCGACGGTGACGGCGAGTCCGCGAAGTTCTCATCTCGCCGTGCTCACCGAGCTGCGCAACCGGGGCGTGCGGGACGTGTTCTTCGTGGCCTGCGACGGCTTCAAAGGCCTGCCCGACAGCGTGTCTGCCGTGTTCCCGCTGGCCACGGTGCAGACCTCACCCGTCCACACTCCCGTCGGCGGGAACGTCTCGCCGGTCACCGCACCACCGGGACAGGACCTCTGCAGACGCGTGCCTTCGAGGTACTCATGCAGGCCTTGTCCGTCCCGGTGGCGGCGGGCCGCGTAGTGGCCAGCGGGAGTTGCGCTTCGAGCGCCGTGGTGAGGTTCCAGCAGCCAGTCCGGGAAGTACGAGCCGGCCTGGAGCTTGGAGATCGCCACGTCCAGGGTGCCGGCCCGGGTGTCGAACTCCCGATGCCGGGAGCCGTTGCGCACGTTGGTCCGCTCGGCCGAGCGGGTGCCGTACTCGGCGCCGCAGACCGAGTCGGCATCGGCCGACATCAGCGTGTTGATGAACGTGTCAACATCGAGCGCAGCAGATCAGGGCTGGCCTGGGCCAGCTGCTCGGGCAGGAAGTGGGCAGGGTCGATACTTGCTCGCAGCGGTCATCGCGTCGGTCTCCTGGTTGGACTGTGAGAGGTCTCCACAAGATCACGCGATGGCCGCCCTTCCGTGGACGCCCCGCTGGTCACCGAGGCCGTCGCACACCACCTTGGTGGACGCCACTGAGTTCTCAGCGTCCGGGGAGGTTGCTCAGTGCCTGGGAGCGGGCGGCGAGGAGCTCGGCGTAGGTGTCGTCGTGCTCGGCCCAGCGCAGGGCCTTGGCCCGCTCGACCACGAGCTCGTTCGGGGTCGGGTTCTGCGTCAGCTGACCGAGGACCTCGTCGAGGAAGTCGCCCATCGGCAGCGCGTTGGGGTTGAGCTTCTCCTGGCCGGCGTTGGCGACGGCCGGCGGAACCAGCTCGGTCACGGTGATGCCCGTACCGGCGAGGTGGGAGCGCAGCGACTCGGTGTAGGAGTGCACCGCGGCCTTCGACGCGCCATAGGTGGCCATCAGCGGGAACGGCAGGAAGCCGATGCCGGAGGAGACGGTGATGATGTCACCGGTGCCACGGCCCAGCAGGTGCGGGGTGAACGCGTCGATCACGCGGATCGTACCGAGCAGGTTCACCGCGATCGTGGTCTCGGCCTGGGTGATGTGGCCCGGGTCGCGCAGGTCCTCGGTGAGCATGACTCCCGACATCGTCACGACCACGTCGAGCTCGGGGTGCTTGGACAGTACCTCGTCGCGAGCCGTGAGGATCGATGCGGGGTCGGTCACATCGACGCGGACTGTCTCCAGCCCCTCGACCTGGTCGGTGTTGCGGCCTCCGACGACGACCGTGCTCCCGGCGTCCACGAAACGCTGCGCGAGGGCACGGCCGATTCCCGTGGTGCCCCCGACGATCAGAACGGTACGTGCGCTGACGTTCATGAGTGCTTCCTTCATCTCTGTATCCGGCCGTCGGCCGGGTGGTCTTCGTCCGGATCGATCACCGGCACGTCTCCATGCTCGGCCGCGCCGGGGAGGGGGGAAGGACCCGCTGATCCACGTAGTGACAGGGCACCTCTCGATCGGCCAGGACTGGCTACCGTTGATCTCATGGACGGCGCCAACGACAATCGTCTCGGGGAGTACCTCGGCGCGCGCCGCGCGCTGGTGACGCCCGAGCAGGCCGGCATCCCCGCCGGATCGGGACGCCGCGTCCCCGGCCTGCGGCGCGAGGAGGTCGCACTGCTGGCCGGAATCAGCGCCGACTACTACTTCCGCCTCGAACGAGGCCGCGACAAGAACCCCTCCACGCAGGTCCTGGAATCCCTCGCCCGCGTCCTGCACCTCGACGAAGTGGAGGCCGACTACCTGATCAGCCTCGGAAGACCCCGCCCGCGCCCCCGCCGCGCGCGGGCATCACGGCGCCCTGAGTGCGTCCCAGCCCGGCTGAAGGACCTGCTGGCGGCGCTTGACATCCCCGCGTTCATCGAGAACCGCTACTTCGACGTCCTCGCCGCCAACCCCCTCGCCACCGCATTCAGCCCACGGCTCGCGCCCGGGAACAACCGGCTGCGGTCCCTGATGCTCGACCCGGCCGAACGCGACTTCCAGGAAGACTGGGACCGCGCCGTCGACGAGTTCATCGCCTCCTTCCGGAGCTCCCTGGGCGATGACACCGCCGACCCTCGCGCGATCGAGCTCGTCGGCGAGCTGTCCCTCGCCAGTGCACGCTTCCGCGCACTCTGGGCCCGCCACGACGTCCGGCAGCTGCAAGGAGGAACCGCCGCCGTCAACCACCCGAACCTCGGTGTGCTGCGCCTGCACCGCGAGAAGATGCCCATCGGTGACCTCATCCTCGTGCTCTACTACCCCGCCGAACACAGCGCCGACGCCGACAAGCTCGCCCTGCTCGCATCCCTCGACGCCGCGACCTGAGGGTCACGGCGTGAGGCCCGCCACGACGGTCCAGCAACACCCCCTTGGGGCGTGTCTCCCTATGGCAGCGGCGTGACGCGGGGATTGTGGCCTGATGTCGCGGTTCGCGGTGCTCTCGGATGGCAAGTGGGCTCGGACGAGTCGTTGGTGCCGTCTTCGGATGGTCAGCGCGGCAGGCCATTTCGTGAGATCACCGAGGCCTGGTGGACGACGTCCACCAGGCCTTCGTCGTGCCCGGGCTCAGCGGTCCCGGTTGCGCCGGAGCCGCCTCAGCCGTGGAACTGAGCCAGCTGCACCAGGTTCCCGCACGTGTCGTCGAGCACCGCGACGGTCACCGGTCCCATCGGCGTCGGCGGTTGCGTGAAGGTGACGCCGAGCCCGACGAGCCGCTCGTACTCGGCCTGCACGTCGTCGACGCCGAACACGCACACCGGGATGCCGTCTGCGAGCAGGGCGTCGGTGAACGGCCGGACCGCCGGGTGACCCTTCGGCTCCAGGGAGATCTGGGTGCCGTCCGGGCGCCCCGCCTCGACGACGGTGAGCCAGCGGTGCTCGCCCATGGGGACGTCCGCCGCGATCGCGAACCCCAGGGTCAGGGTGTAGAAGTCGGCGGCCCGTTGCTGGTCGTCGACGAAGATGCTGACGGTCTGGAGCTTCACGGGTCTGCCTTCCGGATGGGCCACCGCTCGGCGATCTGCGCGAGCGGAGAGGGGTCGATGGTGTGGAGCTTGTAGCGGCCGCGCCGCTCGGTGCGGACCAGGCCGGCGGAGGCCAGGACGTCCAGGTGCTGCGAGACCGCCTGCCGGCTCGGCGTCAGGTCGTGGTGCATGGCCAGCCGGGAGCACAGCTCGAACAGCGTCTGCTCGTCCCGCTGCAGCAGCTCGTCGAGCAGCGCCCGTCTGGTTCCGTCGGCGATCGCCTGGTAGACGTCGGCCACGTCGGCCACCATAGGCAAGTCACCACTTGCCTGACAAGGGTCAGTCCGTCAGTCCGTCAGTCCGTCAGCACGGCGCGCAGGGCCGTCAGTCCGTCCAATTGCAGGTCGACCAGGCCGCGGTCCTCGTCCGGGCCGATCCAGCGGGTGAACGCCGTGACGAACACCGCGACGATCAGTTCGGCGGTCATCCGGGCCGACAGCTCGTCCAGGCCGCGGGTGCGCAGCGCGCCGGCCAGGGCGCCGGCCAGCTTGGCCATCTTCAGCAGCTCGCGTTCCTGCAGCGCGTCGTTGGCCGCCAGGATCTCGGCCCGGATGCGCGGGAAGTGCCGGTCCGCCGACCGGCGCTGCTCCAGGAAGCCGCCGCCGGCGGCCAGGGCCGCATCGATCACCGCGGTGGTCGAGGCCCCGGCCGGTGCGGCAGCGACCGCGTCGACGAACGCCCGCTGCAGGCCGTCCTCGCCGTCGAAGAGCACCTCACGCTTGTCGGCGTAGTACCGGAAGAAGGTCCGCTCGGTCACCCCGGCGCGGGCGGCGATGTCGGCGACGGTGGTGGCGTCGAAGCCACGCTCGGCGAACAGCTCCAGCGCGGCCTGCTGCAGGCGCTGCTGCGCGCCCGGTTGCCACCGCCCCATGCGAGGGAGTCTAGGCGATGACAGTGTCTGACATCGGTGCTACCGTACTGATGTCAGCTCATGACATCACGGGAGGTTCCACCATGCGGGTCTTCGTCACCGGAGCATCCGGGTTCATCGGCCAGGCCGTCGTCGCCGAACTCGTCGCGGCCGGGCACCAGGTGACCGGACTGGCCCGCTCGGATGCGGCCGCTGCCCGCATCGAGCAGCTCGGTGCCGTGGTCCGCCGCGGTGATCTGGACGACCTGCCGGGGATCCGGACCGGTGCCGAGAAGGCCGACGGCGTAGTGCATCTGGCCAACAAGCACGACTTCGTCGACCTCGCCGCCTCGAACCGGGCCGAACGTGCCGCGGTCGAGACGATCAGCCAGGCGCTGGCCGGGTCGGACCGGCCGTTCGTGCTGGCCGCCGGCCTGGTCTTCTTCGGGCTGGGCCGTCCGGCCACCGAGGTGGACCGCGCGCCGTACCACGGAGTCGACTCGCCGCGCGGCGGCGCCGAGAACCTGGCGCTGGAGTTCGTCGACCGCGGGGTCCGGGTGGTGAGCGCGCGGTTCGCGCCCACCGTCCACGGCGAGGGCGACCACGGGTTCGTCGCCGTCGTCGCCGACGCCGCCCGCCGGCGCGGCACCTCGGTGCACCCCGGCGACGGGGTCAACCGGTGGCCGGCCGTGCACCGCTCGGACGCCGCGCGACTGGTGCGGCTGGGGCTGGAGCAGGCGCCGGCGGGATCGGTGCTGCACGCGGTGGCCGAGGAGGGGATCCCGGTCCGGGTCATCGCCGAGGCGCTGGCTGCCCGGCTCGGGGTGCCGACGGGGTCCGTGCCGGCCGAGCAGCTGGCCGAGGAGCTCGGCTTCATCGGCGCCGTCCTGGCCGCGGACGTCCCGGCCTCGAGCGTGGCGACCCGCGCGCTGCTGGACTGGGCGCCGACCGGCCCGACGCTGCTCGAGGACATCGCGGCCGGGCACTACGACCGCTGAGCGACCGCCGCGAGCCGTCGCCGTGCGTGGGTGCCGTGCCCCTCCCGGCACCGCAGCGGACAGAGTGATCGGCTGACCGCCACCGCTGATGCCGACCTGAGCAGCACCGGGACGACCACCACCGCCTTCGGTTCGACGCACCGCCTCCCGGTCATCGATCCGGAGGCGATCACCGCCCGGTCGGTGCCGGTGCCGTCCCTGCAGCCGCACGACCTGCTGGTCGAGGTCCGGGCGGTCGCCGGGTGGTGCGTGCGGTGGGCGAGGCGGTCGCGCGGTTCACACCGCCCTGATCGACGACGCCACCTTGCGACCGACCACCGCCACCGGAATCCGGCCGTCCGACGCCGACGCCCTCCGGGAGGGACACCGCCCGAAGACCGGGCGGACGGTGGGCGAGGTGGTGATCACCAGCGAGATCGACTGACGGGTGGCAGCTCTCGCACGGTGTGGCGCACGGTCAGAAGACCGAGTGGGTGATCACGCCGCGGTAGGTGCCGGCCGGTTGGTCGAGCGGCACCGCGACGGTCACGGTCGGGCGCCAGGTGACCCAGCTGGCCGGTCCGCCGCCGGTCCAGCGCGCGGCCAGCCCGGGCGTCGCTGCGGACACCAGATCGCTGCCGGTGAAGGCGCCCAGGCCTGCTCGGGCGGCGACCGGACCGGGCGAGTAGGCCAGCCGGTCGGCCGGGATGGTGCGCCCGGAGCCGGCGGTGAACGCGGTCGCGGAGACCTCGACCGACCACTGGGCGTCGGACAGCGCCCGCTCGTCGACGACGGTGACCGGGCCCAGCTGCGCGGTCACGGACGTCCCCGGGGTGGCGCCACCGAGTTCGGCCACACCGGGCACCGTCACCGACAGGGCGCCGGTGGCGACGGACACCTCGAGGCGCAGGTCGACCTGCTCGCCGGCGGGGTCGGTGGCCCGGGCGGTGAAGGAGTAGGCACCGGACTCGGCCGGCGTCCCGGTGATCGTGCCGGCCGGGTCCAGATCGAGCCCCGCCGGCGGGTGGTCCGCGGTCACCGTCCACGTCCACGGCCCGGGGCCGTCGGGTTCCGGCAGTGCCGCCGTGTAGGCCGTTCCGAGCCGGCCCGGCGGCAGGGTGACCAGGGCGGCGGTGCTCGCGCCGCGCAACGACATCGTCTGTGCCGCAGCAATGACGGCAGTGACGACGGTCGTTGGCTCGTCCGGGGCCGGTGTCGGGCCGGGCGGTCCCGGCGGTGGCGTGGAGACGGGGGCGGATGCGGGCGAGGCGCCGGCGACCGGGTCGGCGTCGGCTGGCTGATCGGGGAGTTGATCGCCGGGCTGGTGGGCGGACGTCACGGCATGGCCCGGTTCCGCCACCAACGGGTCGTGGATGTCGCTCGTTCCGGGTGGACCGGTCACGGTGGGTGGCGTTGCGATGATCACCGACGGTGACGACGGGGTGGACCCGGTCGGCGTGTCGACAGATGTGTCGCCCGTCGTCGTCGCGACGGCCGTGGTCTCGATCGGCGCAGTGGTGACGATCCCGTCCGTTGCTTCCGGCCGGTCGTCAGTACCCAGGGACAGCCCAGGAGCCGGCGCGCTCGGGGTGGTGGTCGACGGCGTGGTTGTGGCCGAGGCGGGTGCGGTGGACGACGACCCGTCGGGGACGGCCGCGGCGACCCAGCCGGTGCCGGTGACCAGCGCGATCACGACCATGGCGGTGGTCACCGCGAGTGTGCGGCGTCCGTTCCCGGGACGAGGTGGTGACGGCAGTGGGTGCCCGTGACGCCGTGTGGCGGCAGTCGGTGCAGCGAGGGGATGCGAGCCGGTGGGTCGGTCCGTGACGGAAGATCCTGCGCTCGCGGCCGGCGACCGGACCGGGCGGGCGCGGCGCCCGGTGGCGTCCTCGCTGTCGGTCATGGCGCCTCCTCCCCCGGATGGTGTTGATCACTATCATCACCATGAGTGATTGATCAGCTACTGGCAAGAGGGGACGCTTCATGGCGATGGGCCGAGGTCTCGGCGCAGGGCCGCTGGTGGTACCGGCAGGCCATCTTCCTCTCACTGGAGTTCCTGATCATGAAGAAGAGTGTGTTCGCCGTGGCCGGAATCGCCGCGGCCTCGATGGTCCTGTTCGCCCTGCCCGCCGCCGCCGAGGACACCGAGGTGACCCTCGAGGTGACCGGCGGCGCTCTGGAGATCACGGTGCCGACGACCGCCGATCTGGGCACCTGGTCGATCACGGGCGCGGACCAGACCGTGTCCGTCTCGCTCGGCAGCGTCTCCGTGGCCGATCTGCGTGGCGGTACGGCCGACTACGAGGTGCAGGTCGGCATGACCCCGCTGACCGACACGGTCGGTGGTGGCACCCTGCCGGAGAGCCTGGTCACCTACGACCCGGGTGCGGTGAACGCGACCACCGGCGGCGTGACCGTCGGTACGGCGAGCGTCATCACCATGGACAACATCGCCCAGACGGTCTTCGACGTCAGCGGAGTGAACGGCTACAACGTGGTCAGCTGGACGCCCGAGCTGAGTGTCGACGTCCCGGCCGGGGTGCTCGCCGGCAGCTACGAGATGACCTTCACGCACTCGACCCTCTGATCCATCCACCCGTCCCGAACTCGATCAGACTCGGGGGAGTCCGCTGATGCGGGGTCGAGTCCGTCCACTCGCTGCGCTCGTCGCCCTGGTGCTCGGGAGCCTGCTCCTGGCACCAGGGCTCTCGGGTGCGACGGGGCCTGCCGCTGGGCCTGTCGCCGCCGCGCCGACCGGCGGACCCGGCACCGAGCCGTCGGGTGATGCCGCGGGGTCGAGCGGCTCCTTCGGGATCCGGCTGGCCGAGGTGCCCGCGGCCGCGGCCGACGATCCCCGGGCGCGCGTCTATCTGATCGACCACCTGGCTCCCGGGGCGTCGATCACCCGGCGCGTCGAGGTGTCGAACTCGACCACCACCGAACAGACCATCGCCCTCGCGCCGGGCGGGGCCCGGGTGGTCGACGGACGGTTCACCCCCGACGATGCACCCGACGGGCAGGCGTCCGAACAGCTGGTCAGCTGGATGCGGCTGGAACCCAGCGCGGTGACCGTGCCGGCCGGCGGCCGGGCCGACGCGCAGCTGACCATCGACGTCCCCACCGACGCTCCACCCGGAGAGCAGTACGCCGCCGCGTGGGCGTCCATCACCAGCGCCTCCACGGCGGACGGAGGGGTGGCCACCACCAACCGGGTCGGGGTGCGCGTCTACCTCTCGGTCGGTCCGGGCGGTGCGCCCGCGTCGGACTTCACCGTCGACACCCTCACCGCCGAACGTGGCACCGACGGACGCCCGGCGGTGACCGCGGCCGTGCACAACACCGGCGGGCGGGCGTTGGACCTGCAGGGCACCGTCTCCCTGAGCGACGGCCCCGCGGGTCTGTCGGCCGGACCGTTCGCCATCACCCGGGCGACGACGCTGGCGCCGGGGGAGACCGGCACCGTCACCGTGCCGCTCGACCAGGGTCTGCCGGACGGCCCCTGGCAGGCCGAGGTCGAGGTGGCCAGCGGCTCGCTCACCCGCACCGCAGCGGCCACCATCACCTTCCCGCAGATCGGCGCGGCCGCCCCGGTCGCCGCCGAGCCGGTCGCCGACTCATCGGGATTCCTGGAGCGGAACTGGGGCTGGCTGGTCGCGGCCGCCGCGGTGATCGTCGTCCTGCTGGTCATGGTGATCGTGCTGCTGCTGCGCCGCCGGCCCGCCGAGCGCGCCGACGCCCCGACGCGTGAGCCGGTCTCCTGAGGGATCGCCTCATCGATCCCTCACCGTCTGCCGTTCTGCCGTTACGCTCCGCTGGTCATGCCGGTGTCGCCGACCTTCCGTGGGCAGCCGGCAGTCGGCGGTGAGGAGCGAGGCGTGACCGACCAGCGGACCCGGCGCCGGGCCGTCCTGCTCACCGCCGGGATGCTGACGCTGCTGCTCTCCGGGTGCGGGCGACCGGCCGACCCGGCCGTGGCGCCCACGCCTCCGGCGCCCACCGCGAGCTCGCCCACCGCGAGCTCGCCCACCGCGAGCTCGCCGACCGTCAGCACGGCCGCCACCGTCGCCTCCACGGCGGCCCCCCTGCGCGAGTGCACCGCGGCCGCACTGCCCACCCGCATCGCCGGGGTGCTGACGGTGGCCACCGGGGCGTCCCGCGAGGCGCCATGGGTGCTCGGCGATCCGGCCGACGGTCAGGGCCTGGACGTCGAGCTCGTCGACCGGCTGGCCGCCTCGCTGGGTTGGACCGCAGACCAGGTCAGCTGGATCACCGCGTCGACGTCGGACGTCGACGCGTTCGACGTGCTGGTCGACCGGCACACCGCTGCCGAGGTGCAGGCGGCCGGGCTGGAACCATCGTCCGGCTACGCCGCCGACGCGGACGTGGTGCTGGTGGCGGCCGCGTCCGGCGCCGGTGCCGGTGGCCTCACCGCCGCCGACCTGGCCGACCAGCGCCTCGGGGCAGTCGCCGGCGCGGCCTCGGTCACCGACCCACAGGCGGTGGACACCCCGGGCGCCGTCGCGGTGCGCTACGGCTCGGTCGAGCAGGCCGCGGTCGGGATCGGCGCCGGCGAGGTGGACGCGGTGTTGGTCCCGCTCGCCCAGGCGTTCGATCCGTCGGTCGCGGCCGTGGGACTGACCGTGGCCGGCCGGCTCCCCGCCGGACAGTGGCAGCCCGAGCAGCTGGTGCTGGCGCTGCCGCCGGACTCGCCGCTCACCGCCTGCGTCTCGGCCACCCTCGACAAGTTCCGCATCGAAGGAACGCTCGACGAGCTCGTCGCCATCTGGATCGACCCGGTGGCCCCCGAACTGTCCTGAGATCCCGGTCGGGGACCGCTGGCGCACGGTGCCGCGGGAACGTCGCAGCCACGGGCCGTCAGCGAGCGGACACGGAGCGCCGGGAAGGCGTTGCCGCGGCAACGCCCTGCCGGTGAGGCCCGACCCTCGAGGGCCGGGTTCGACCCTGGTTGAACGGGCCGGACCCGTCACCACGGGGTCGGACCGGCGAAGAGCTCGGACCGCCACCGCGCGAGTGGGGCGCCGATCGGTGCGCGTGCCGGGCCGGCTCACCTGTGCTCAGCTGGTGACCGTGCGGCAGCCCAGCAGCACCGACGGCTCGCCGCCACCCGGGACCGCGAACACGCACACCTGGTGCGACCCGCGCGATCCGGCCGGGACGGCGACCGAGAATCCGGGTGTCGAACCGGCATCCGGGAACACCCGCCCGACGTCCGGACGGCTCCGGTCGGTGACGGAGCCGGAGAACCCGCGGGTCCCGTCCGGTCCGAAGTCGTACACGTGCACGGGCAGCCCGCCGCCCGGCCGCCGCGGGTCGAACGCCCAGCCGCTCGCGGTCAGCGTGCCGCCGCTGATCCGCACGTCGTCCAGCACTCCGGTCGGCCCGGGCACCTGCACCTCGCGGCAGCCGAGCAGCGGATTGCCGGCGCCGCCGCCGACGGTGATCGCGAACGCGCACACCGTGTGGCGTCCGGACCGCCCGGCCGGGACGGAGAGGTCGAAGCCGTGGGACGGACCGACCCCGAACACCGCCGACACGTCCGGGCGGGACGAGTCGGCCCAGTTCCCGGCGTACCCGGTGGTCGTGCCGTCCGGAGCCTGGTCGTACACGTGGATCTCGGAGGCGCGCCCGGGCGCGTTCGGATCGACGGCCCAACCTGTGAGTCGCATCCGGTCCCCGGTGACCGACAGCCCGTCGAACGCTCCGAACGCGTCCCGCACCTCGACGTCCCGGCAACCCAACAGCGTGTTCCCGGCCGCCGGATCGGCGGCGATGGCGAAGGCACACACCGTGTTCCGGCCGGCGCCCATGGCCGGTACCTCGGCGCTGAAGCCGGTGCTGTCGCCCGCCCACGGATGGACACCGGCCACATCCGGCCGTCCAGCGCCGGCGATCACCCCGGCGGTGCCGCGGGTGCCGGCCGGACCCGTCACGTACACGTGCACCTCGACGTCGCGGCCCGGGGTGGCCGGGTCGGCCGCCCACCCGTCCACCATGAGCCGGCCCACCCCGGACGACCGGGCGCCGTCCAGCGCGCCGATCGGCGGCGGGACCAGGACCGACGCCTGGATCCGCTGTGCGGCAACGGTCGCTGTGGCCCGCATCGGGTCCGGGTAGCCGTTGCTCAACTGCAGCACGGCCACGAACCACCGGTCCGTGTACCCGACCGAGTGCACCGCGCACCGCGGCGTGGTCCAGAAACTGTCGCAGCCCCAGCCCTGCTTGGACCCGTGATCACCGCCGAGCGTGTTGAGCCCGAAGAACTGGTCGAAGGACGCGTCCGCGCCGCTGCCGGTCCGGGCGGTCTGCGCCAGCACCGGCAGCAGCCACGGGCCGACCATCGGATCGGCCGCCGCCCGGGAGAGGAAGGTGGTCACGTCCCGGGCCGTGATCCGCGCCGCGCCCCAGTGGCCGACCCGGTCGGTCGCGTTGATGGTGTTCGGCATGCCGTACCGCGCCGCCACCGTGGGGATGGCCGACGCGGTGAACAGCGAACTCGCCGTGGCGTCGTCGGAGAACCGCAGCATGTAGGACAGCCGGTCCTTCACCGAGGCGGGCGTCACGTCAGCGCCGCCGTAGAGGGTCAGGTAGTACGCGGCCAGGAACAGCTTCATGATCGACTCGGACGCGACCTGTCGGTCGGCACCGGGGGTCTCGGCCACCACGCCACCACCGGCCCGGTCCACCACGCTGATGTGCGCGGTGACGCCGTTCGCCGCGGCGTGGGCCGCGGCGTCGGCGACCGCCTGGCCCGGGGTCGCGGCGACGGTCGCGGCCCGCAGGACGGCCGGCTGACCGGCGATCGGGGGCGTGGCGGTCGGGCCGGTGGCGGCGCCGGCCGGGCCGGCGCCGCTGGTCGCGGCGCCGGACAGCACGACGACGAAGGCCAGCAGGAGGGCGATCGCGGTGCGAGACCGTCGGCCGGACCGCCGTCCTGTCGCGCTGCCCGTTCCGGCCTGTGGCGTCGGCTCGATCACCCGGCCCCCTCGCTGGTGCTCCGTCCGTCGACTGGCTCGACGATCGGTGACCGGAGCGTAACCGCGCGCGACCGGCCCGGGGCGCCAGCGGCTGGGCGTGGTCACCCCTGACTGTCCCTGACTGCCCCTGACTGCCCCTGATCACCGCACCGTTGCGGCATCTGGCGGGGAGCTTCCCCGTCCGGTCCCTCACCGGCCCGGCGGGCCGGCCTCGATCCGCCGCCGCAGCCGGGCCACCAGGTCGGCCGTCCCGCCGTCCATCGACCAGTCCGACTCGATCCACCAGGTGGCACCGGCCGTCGCCCACTCGCCGACCAGTCGGTCAGCGGTCGGTCCCGGCTCGGTGACCCCCTCGGCGACGACGTCGTACCCCGCCCAGGGCAGCCCGGCCGCCTCGCGCAACGGCCGCACCGCGTCGACCACCTCGGCCAGATCGGCCGGGCCGAACGGCGTCTGCTCGGTCCAGCCGACCTTGGTGGGCAGGATCCCGTCCCAGCGGGCGGCCCGGCCGAGTGACCGGCGGGACGGATGTGCACCGACCACCCACACCGGGACGCGGGGCCGCTGCACCGGCGGCGGCGCCGGGACGAACGTGGTGGGGCGCACCGACCAGTGCCGGCCGGTGTGCGCGAACGGCTGCCCGCGCATCAGGCCGTCATAGACGGCCAGCCCCTCGTCGAGCTTCTCGGCCCGCACCCGCCGCCCCTCGTCCGGCTCGAACGCCGTCCAGCCGTCGTGGATCGCGCCCAGGCCCACCGCCACCTGCACGCGACCGCCGGAGAGCACGTCCACCGTGGCCACCCGCCCGGCGAAGTCCCACGGCCGGATCCGGGGCAGCGGACTGAGCATGGTGCCCAGTCGGATCCGCTCGGTGACCATCGCGGCCGCCGCCAGAGTGGCCCACGCGTCCTGCCCCCAGACCGATTCCCAGGTGAAGATCCCGTCCCACCCGGCCCGGTCGGCGGCGGTGGCCAGCTCCGCGAACGCCCGCGGCTCGGCCACACTCACCACGATGCCGGCCCGGACCCCGGGCGTGCTTCCGGTGCTGTTGGCGGGGGTGCCATCCGTCTGTCCGGTCATGGCGCGGACTGTCCCACCGACCACCGACACCGGCCCGTCGAGCGGCGCTCCGGAGGCGCTCGGCAGGATGGGGCCCGGCCCACCCGCCGTCTCCCCGGTGGCGGGCGGGGTACAGGGGACCGGTCGGGACCGATCGACCGTGATCAGCACTGATCGACCCCCGTCACACCGGACGAACCGATCGAAGCGAGGAGAACGCTCATGCCCACACGCAAGGCGCGCACCGAGTGGAGTGGTGGCCTGCAGGACGGCTCCGGCCGCGTCGAGCTGGTCAGCTCGGGAGTCGGCACCTACGACGTGTCGTTCCCGCGGCGGTCGGCCGACTCCGCGGGCGGCGTCACCAGCCCGGAGGAGCTCATCGCCGCCGCGCACACCTCCTGCTACGCCATGCAGCTCTCGGCGCTGCTGGGCGACGCCGGCGGGACCATCAACCGGCTGACCGTCGAGGCCGAGGTCGGCCTCGGCCCGGACGAGGACGCGGGCGGTTTCAAGATCACCGGGATCGCGCTCACCGTCCGCGGCGACGTCGACGGGGTCGACGCCGACGGCTTCCGTCAGGCGGCCGAGAGCGCCAAGGTCGGCTGCCCGGTGTCCAAGGCGCTGGCCGCCGTGGACATCACCCTGGACGCCGCCCTGGCCTGACGGCCGACCGGTCTGGTGCGGATGCCCGGCGGGCGTCCGCACTGGACCCGCGGCGTCCGCGCGGGCTCGCGGGCCGGCTGCGCACCGCGACCACCAGGACGCGGAGCGCGTCCGGACCGTCGCCGGCCCGGCCCTACGCTGGGCGCCGTGACGAGCCCCGAGACGAGCACCGAGACGAGCCCCGACGGGCTGACCCGCGCGCGCGAGCTGATGGTCGAGGCCGGGGTCCACCCCAGCGCCATCAACGTCTTCGCCCACTCCTACCGGGCCCTGGCCGGCGGCGACACCGGGCTGTTCGACGAACGCGACCTGGAGCCGGTGCCGGAGCTGACCCGGCTGGACGACCTGACCGTCGACGACGAGCAGGCCCGCGACGCGCTCGCCGTCACCGCGGTGGTCAGGCTGAACGGTGGCCTGGGCACCTCGATGGGCATGCAGCAGGCGAAGTCGCTCCTGCCGGTGCGGAACTCGAGCACCTTCCTGGATCTCATCGTCGACCAGGTGCGGGCGCTGCGGCAGCAGTACGGCGTCCGGCTGCCCGTGCTGTTCATGAACTCCTTCGCCACCAGTGCCGACACCATGGCCGCGCTGGCCACTCACCCGGACCTGGCGGTGGACGGGCTGCCACTGGAGTTCCGGCAGAACTCGGAGCCCAAGCTGGTGGCCACCGACCTGACCCCGGTCGAGTGGCCGGCCGATCCACGGCTGCAGTGGTGCCCGCCCGGCCACGGCGACCTGTACCCGGCCCTGGACGCCTCCGGCGTGCTGGACGCGCTGCTGGCAGCCGGCTACCGGTACCTGTTCGTCTCGAACGCCGACAACCTCGGCGCCCGGCCCGATCCGCGGCTGGCCGGCTGGTTCGCCGCGACCGGCAGCCCGTTCGGCGCCGAGTTCTGCCGGCGCACCGAGGCCGACCGCAAGGGCGGTCACTTGGCCCGCCGACGGGCGGACGGGCAACTGGTGCTCCGCGAGTCGGCGCAGACCCGACCGGAAGATCAGGACGCGTTCGGCGACATCGAACGGCACCGCTTCTTCAACACCAACAACCTGTGGCTGGACCTGCCCGCGCTGCGGCAGCGGCTGGACGAGGGCGAGGGGGTGCTGGGCCTGCCGATCATCCGCAACGTCAAGACCGTCGACCCCACCGACGCCTCGAGCCCGCAGGTCATCCAGATCGAGACGGCCATGGGCGCGGCCATCGGGGTGTTCGAGGGCGCCACCGCCGTCGAAGTGCCGCGGTCCCGGTTCCTGCCGGTGAAGACGACCAGCGACCTGCTGGTGGTCCGCTCGGACGCCTACGTGCTGGACGACGACGCGGCGCTGCACCTGGACCACCGTCGCGCCGCGGCCCCGCTGGTCGGGCTGTCCGGGAGCTACAAGCTGGTCGCCGAGTTCGAGCGGCGCTTCCCGGTAGGTCCGCCGTCCCTGGTGGCCTGCGACCGGCTGACCGTGCAGGGGGACTGGACCTTCGGTGCCGACGTCCGCGTCGAGGGCACGGTCACGGTGTCCGAGGACGGCTCGCCCGGTCGTATCGACGACGGGACGGTGCTGCGCGGCTGACTGTCTCGCTAGCCGGCTCGGCCGCCGGCCAGCGAGAGCAACCGCGCCGCCTTGAGTTCCGTCTCGGCCCACTCGTCGTCCGGGTCCGAGGCGATGGTGATGCCGGCGCCGGTGCCGAAGGTCAGCCGGCGACCGGCCGGGTCATCGGGGTGCGGCCCGGCCGAGGCGAACGTGCGGATGCCGACGGCCAGTCGTGCGCTGCCGCGGTCGGCGTCGACCCACCCCACGGCGCCGCAGTAGACACCGCGGCGCTCCGGTTCCAACTCGGAGATCACCTGCAGCGCGGTGTGTTTCGGTGCCCCGCTGACCGAGCCGGGCGGCAGGGTGGCGGCCAGCAGGTCCGTCCAGCCCACCCCAGGGCGCAGCCGCGCCTGCACCGTCGAGACCAGGTGGGCCAGCCCCGGGTGCTCTTCGCGGACGGCCAGTCCGGTCACCTGCACGGTGCCCGGGCGGGCCACCCGGCCCAGGTCGTTGCGGACCAGGTCGGTGATCATGATGTTCTCCGGCAGATCCTTGGCCGCGAACGGCATGCGCGGGCCGGTGGTGCCCTTGATCGGCGCGCTGCTCACCACCTCGCCGTCCCGGGCCAGGAACAGCTCCGGCGACGCGGTGACCACCCAGTCGGTGCCGGCCCGGACGACGCCCTGGAACGGTGCCGGGTTGCCCGCCGCCAGGCGCGCCGCGAGGGCCAACGGATCCGCGTCGTCGGGGATCGCAGCGTGCAGCATCCGGCACAGGTTGACCTGGTAGACCCGACCGGCCCGGATGTCCTGCTGGATCCGGCGCACGCCGGCGACGTAGGCGGCGCGGTCCAGTGAGGAGACCCAACCGGTGGGTGGGGCCCATGCCCGGACGGGGGCCGGCAGCGGAGCCGGGCGCACCGTGGCGAACCGGTGCCCGACGACCCGGCCCCCGAACTCGGCGACCACCGCCCACCAGCCTCCGCCGTCCAGCGGCGAGGCATCCGCGGTCAGGTCCACCGACTCGAGCAGGCCGGTGGCGAGCGTGCCGCCGAACCAGGCGAGATCGCCGTCGCCGGGTGCGGGCTGGGCGGGCGGGACGGCGGGAGGCACCGCGGCATCCTAGGAGTCCGGTACCGGTGCCCCGGTGGTCCCGGTCCGGGTCACCGGGGCGTGGGTGACCGCCCGGTGCCCAGGCGGTCGGTGGTCGGAAGCGGTGCCGTGGTCCCATGGTCCGGTGCCGAGTCATCAGCCTGCCGACCCCGGTGCCCCGCACGTCCCGTCCGACCAACCGGGCGAGCTGCGGGCGCTGACCAGCCGCGTCGTGTACGCCAATCCCTGGATGACCGTCCGGGAGGACGTCGTGGAACGCGCCGACGGCGCCCGCGCCGTCTGGGGTGTGGTGGACAAGCCGGACTTCGCCGTGGTCATCGCCGAGTCCCCGGAGGGGGTGCACCTGGTCGAACAGTTCCGGTACCCGACCGGACGCCGCTCCTGGGAACTGCCGATGGGGACCTGGAGCGCGGGCACCCCGGAGTCGGTGACCGCGGGCGGGCCGCTGGCCCTGGCCCAGGCCGAGCTGGCCGAGGAGACCGGGATGCGCGCCGACCGGTGGGAGCGGCTCGGGGAACTGTTCGCCGCGGGTGGGTTCTGCTCGCAGCGTGGCCACGTCTTCGTGGCCACCGGCCTGACGCCGGGGGCGCACGCCCGCGAGGACAGCGAGGCCGACATGGTCCACGAGGTGGTGCCCGTGGCCCGGATGCGCGAGATGATGCAGGACGGCCGGATCGTCGACAGCATCACCATGGCTGCGTTCGCCATGTGGTCGGTGCGCTGACTCGCCACGGCCGAGCACGACCCGCCGGTCGGCCGGACCACCGGCGCCGGACCCACCGAGCAGGACGGAGCGGACCACCGCGATGCCACCGACCGACTCCGCCCCCTCCACGCAGCACGGCAGCCCCGCCGGTGGGACCGATCCGGCCGGGTCGGCCGCGGAGGGCCTGGGACGCATCTGGACCGTGCCCAACCTGCTGTCGGTGCTGCGGCTGCTCGGGGTGCCGCTGTTCCTGTGGCTGCTGCTCGGTCCGCACGCCGACGGCTGGGCGCTGGTCGTGCTCGCGGTCAGTGCCATCACCGACTGGGCGGACGGCAAGCTGGCCCGGCTGCTGAACCAGTACAGCCGGCTGGGCGAGCTGCTCGATCCGGCCGCCGACCGCCTGTACATCCTGGCCACCCTGGTCGCCTTCGTGATCCGCGACTTCATCCCGTGGTGGGTGGCCGCGCTCATCATCGGCCGCGACCTGGTGCTGGCCGTCGGGCTGCGGCTGGTCCGCCGGCACGGGTACACCGCGCTGCCCGTGCACTACCTCGGCAAGGCGGCCACCTTCTGTCTGCTGTACGCGCTGCCGATGCTGCTGCTGGCCCAGGGTGACTCGGTCTTCGCCGCCGTCGCCCTGCCCACCGGGTACGCGTTCATCACCTGGGGCGTGCTGCTGTACCTGTGGTCCGGTGTGCTCTACCTGCACCAGGTGGCCTGGGTGGTGCGCAGCACCCCCGTCCTGACCGGAGCAGCACGACCGTGACCGACCACGGCGCGGACGGCCCGGACGCCGGCGGTCAGGCACCGGTCGAGCCGGCCACCGGGCCGCCGCGGGTGCGCCGGTTCCCGCCGCCGGCGCTGCTGGAATCGCTGAACCACGACCACCTGGACCCCGGGTACGCCGCAGCGGCCCGGCGCCGGGCCGCCCGGGACGCCGCCCGGTCCACCGGTGGCCGCCCGCCCCGGAACCGCGGGCGCGATCTCGCCCTGGTCGGGCTGACCGTGGCCGTCATCGGTGTCATCTGGGGCGCGGCCGCCCGGGCCACCGAGCAGGACGCGGTCGGCGCCGAGGCGGCCCGCGCCGGGCTGCTCAGCGAGGTGCAGGACCGTCGGAGCCGCGCCGAGGCGCTGGCCGGCAGCGTCACCTCGCTCGCCGCGGAGGTGCGCACCGCCCAGCAGGAGCTCGGGCTGGACGCGCCGCTGGCCTCGGTGAGTGCCCTGCAGATGGCGGCCGGCAGCATCGCGGTGTCCGGGCCGGGCATCCGCATCGAGGTGGGACCGGCTCCGGCCGCCGCGGACGCCGGCAGTGGCGCGGACGCCCAGGACGCCGGATCGGACGTGCAGATCCTGGACCGGGACCTGCAGCTGCTGGCCAACAGCCTGTGGGCCAGCGGCGCGGAGGCCGTCGCCGTCGGGGGAGTCCGGTTGCGGCCGACCAGCACGATCCGGCAGGCCGGGAGCGCCATCCTGGTCGACAACCGACCGGTGGCCTGGCCGATCGCCTTCGAGGCGGTCGGCGACCCCAGCGCGATGCAGATCGTGTTGATCGACACCACCGGGTTCGGCCGGTTCTCCTCCTTCGCCCAGCTGTACGGCATCCGGTTCGACGTGACCGTGGCCGACCGGCTGGACCTGCCCGCCGGCTCCGGTCCGGCGCCGCGCGCCGCCACCGCGCTGACCGATCCGACGACCGGGAGCCCGGTCCCGACCCCGACCGTCGCTCCGGTGCCGCCGACCCGGTGACGCGCCCGGCCGGGCCGCGACCGCCGGCGCTCCGGGCCAGTACGGTCGGCGGGTCGGGACAGAGGGTCGGAATGCCCCGGCGCCGGGGCGCGCGACACCCTGGTGACCGACGCCCGACTCGAGCCGGCCCCGAGGCCGGCACCGGGGGAGCACCGCAGGAGGACGCACCGTGTACGCCGTGATCGCCCTGGCCATCGGGGTCGTGGCCGGGCTGTTCCTGCAGCCGACCGTGCCCGACTGGATGGCGCCGTATCTGCCGATCGCGGTCATCGCCGCCCTCGACGCGGTGTTCGGCGGCGTCCGAGCCCGGCTCGACCACATCTTCGACGCCAAGGTGTTCGTCGTGTCGTTCGTGGCCAACGTGCTGGTCGCCGCGCTGATCGTCTTCCTCGGCGACCAGCTCGGCGTCGGCTCACAGCTGTCCACCGCGGTGGTCGTCGTCCTGGGCATCCGCATCTTCGGCAACGCCGCCGCCATCCGGCGGCACGTCTTCAAGGCCTGACATGACCCGTGCGAACGGCAGTCCGGCCGGCGGTCCGGACGGGGCGCGACGACCGGCCGGCCGGCGCACCGGCCCGGGCAGCAAGGCCGTGGTCGCCGTGCTGTGCGCCCTGCTGGGCCTGGGACTGGCCGTGCAGGTGCAGCGCACCGCCGAGGGCGACACGCTCGCCACCGCCCGCCCGGACGACCTGGTGCAACTGCTCGACGGGCTGCAACGGCAGGAGGACGAGCTGAACGCCGAGGTCGTGCAGCTGCAGGACACGCTGGCCCGGCTTCGGCGCAGCGGCGCGACCTCGGCCGAGGCGCTGGCCGAGGCCGAGCGGCAGGCGACCGCGCTCGGCATCCTGACCGGGGCGGTCGCGGCCGGAGGTCCCGGAGTCGTCGTCACCGTCGAGGACCCGTCCGGCCGCGTGTCACCGGAGGTGCTGCTGGACGCCGTCCAGGAACTGCGCAACGCGGGCGCCGAGGCGTTCCAGGTCGGCCCGGTGCGGATCGGCGTCGACTCGGCGTTCACCGGCACCGCGGGCGCGGTCGATCTCGACGGCACCGCGCTGACCGCGCCGTACACGGTGCTGGCCATCGGCGACCCGCCCACCCTCTCGGCCGCGCTGGCCATCCCGGGCGGCGTGGTCGACTCGGTGCGCCGGGCCGGCGGCACGGTCACGGTCGAGCAGTCCCAGCAGGTCCGGATCGACGCCTTGCGACCGCCGCGGACGCCCCAATACGCTCGCCCGGCCGACGGCTGACCGGGTCCACGCCGCGGCGCTCCCGGCGGGTCACACCCACCGGACCGGCGCCCTGGACCTAGGTTCGCAGGCGGGGCCGGCGCCGACGCCCGGTCCGCCGGACTCCCCGACATCCCGCTGCAGGAAGGTGCGCCCCGTGATCCCTGAGGAACTGCGCTACAGCCGGGATCACGAATGGGTGCGTACCGGGCAGGAGGGCCCCGGGACCGGCGAGGTCTACCGGGTCGGCATCACCGACCACGCCCAGTCCGAGCTCGGGGACATCGTGTTCGTGCAGCTGGCCGAGCCCGGCACCACGGTGAGCGCGGGGGAGTCGATCGGGGAGGTGGAGTCGACCAAGTCGGTGTCCGACCTGTTCGCCCCGGTCGGGGGCACCGTGGTGGCGCGCAACGCCGCGCTCGAGGACAACCCGGAACTGGTCAACAGCGATCCCTACGGCGCGGGCTGGCTGCTGGACCTGCAGCCGGACGACCCGGCCCAGCTGGACGACCTGCTCGATGCGGCCGGGTACGCCGAGGTCACCGCGGGGAACTGAGCGGCCGGACGCGGTCGGCGGGTCGGGGCACCGTGTGGGAGCGCGGTGGACCCGATGCATGCACCCGACCGGTGCCGCACGGTAGGTTCTCAGCAACGGAACGTGGATGTGTCCGGTGGATGTGGTGCGGCGAGGCCGCCCCGCGTCCGGATCGGGTCCGGCAGCGGGCGGGTCCCGTCGGCGCTGGGTGATGCGGGTGAGGAGCGACGGGTGACCAGCAGTGACCGCGAGCAGGGGTCGGATCAGACCTCGATCTTCTCGACCGGGTTGTTCCCGACGGGGGAGACCGAGACGGCCGACGAACTCCTCGGAGTGGAGTCGCTGTCCGCCGGGTCGGCCCTGCTGGTGGTGAAGCGGGGACCCAACGCCGGTTCCCGGTTCCACCTGGACAAGGACCTGACCACCGCCGGGCGTCACCCGGAGAGCGACATCTTCCTCGACGACGTCACCGTCTCCCGACGGCACGCCGAGTTCCGCCGCACCGCCGAGGGTTTCGAGGTGGCCGACGTGGGGTCGCTGAACGGCACCTACGTGAACCGGGAACCCATCGAGGTCTCCCCACTGGCCAACCAGGACGAGGTCCAGATCGGCAAGTTCCGGCTGGTCTTCCTGTCCGGTGACCAGGCCGGCACCGCGTCGTCATGACCGCGGCAGGGGTGGCCGACGAGCCGACCTGGTCGAGCATCGGCGTGGTGATGGCGCGGCTCAAGCCGGACTTCCCCGACGTCACGATCTCCAAGATCCGGTTCCTGGAGTCCGAGGGTCTCATCACGCCGCGCCGCACACCGTCCGGCTACCGGCAGTTCTCGGACTCCGACGTCGACCGGCTCAAGTTCGTCCTGGCCGCGCAGCGCGACCACTACCTGCCGCTCAAGGTCATCAAGGAGCAGCTGGACGCGATCGACCGCGGGCAGGAGCCCGCCGGTCCGCCGGTGCGAATGTCCCGGACGTCGAGCGTGGCGGCTGCTCCGGCGGACGACGCAGCACCGGCGGCGCCCGCCTCCGGCGTGCGGATGACTCGCGCCGAGCTGCTCGCCGGCACCGGACTCACCGCCACCCAGCTGGTCGAGCTCGAGCACTACGGGTTGCTGGCCCCGGCCCCGGGTGACTGGTTCGAGGCCGAGGCCGTGCAGATCGCCGCGGTGGTGGCCGAGCTGCTGGCCGCCGGTCTGGAGGCCCGGCACCTGCGTTCGCTGCGCACCGCAGCCGAGCGGGAGGCATCCCTGGTCGCCCAGCTGGTCGCCGCCCAGGCGCGGCAGCAGCGGGATCCGGACGCGCGGGAACGGGCCGGCGCGGCCGCCGCCGGCCTGGCCGCCACCACCTCGCGGCTGCACGGCCACCTCGTCCGTGCCTCGCTGCGCCGCGAGCTCGGTCGCTGACTCGTCCCGACCCGGGCCGGGTGCCCGCGCGACCGGCGCCAGCGGGGCCCCGACCAGCGGTTGCACGCACCGGGCGCAGCATTCGGTAGGTTCGGCAGCGAGCGGTGGAACGCCCGCGGGGCCGGGTCGTACACCGTTCGGACAGAGCAGAAAGGCACCGGGATGATCGAGATGCGCATCGTCGGCGTCCGTGTCGAGATGCCCAATCAGCAGCCAGTTCTGGTGCTCACCGAGGTCGAGGGCAACCGGAGTCTGCCGATCCTCATCGGGTCGGCCGAAGCCACCGCGATCGCCATGCACCTGCAGGGGGTCCGACCCAGCCGGCCGCTCACCCACGACCTGCTCGGTCACGTCATCGCCGCCCTGGGGCACGCCGTCAGTCAGGTCCGGGTGGTCGACTTCCGCGAGGGCACCTTCTACGGCGAACTCGCCTTCGAGAACGGCACCACCGTCTCGGCCCGCCCGTCCGACGCCATCGCGCTCGCCGTCCGCGTGGAGATCCCGGTGTTCGTCGAGGAAGCCGTGCTGGCCGACGCCGGCATCGTCATGGGCGAGGACGGCGAGGAGGCGGCCGACGACGCCGGCGCGTCCGGCGACGCCGTCAGCGACGAGGTGGAACGGTTCCGGGAGTTCCTGGACACCATCTCGCCCGAGGACTTCGGCGGTCAGAAGCCCTGATCGGCCGGTCGCCCGGCCGACCGACGGTGATCGCCGGGTAGTTGCCGGATGATGGCCGTCAGCCCGTTCGGGTGGAGGTTGCCGGTCGCGCACCGGACACGCCGCCGCCAGCGTTGACGCTGCCCCGCCGCCCACCTACCGTGCCGAACTGCATGGTTGTCATTCCTCGGTCCCGCTCGGGACCGGGCGGTGCGGCGTGCGGACCGGTTGACGCGGCGGACGGGGGAGCACCATGGGTGACGGCCAGGACGCGCTCTTCCCGTCCCCGGACGCGGCGAAGCAGGACGATTCGCTCGGCTACCGCGGCACCACCGCCTGGCAGGCCGCCGGCATCACCTACCGCCAGCTCGACTACTGGGCCCGTACCGGCCTGGTCGTGCCCAGCGTGCGCAGCGCGTCGGGGTCGGGCACCCAGCGGCTGTACTCCTTCAAGGACATCCTGGTCCTCAAGGTGGTGAAGCGGTTGCTGGACACCGGCGTCTCTCTGCAGAACATCCGCGTCGCCGTCGACCACCTGCGCGCCCGCGGGGTCGAGGACCTGGCCGGGGTCACCCTGTTCTCCGACGGCACCACCGTCTACGAGTGCACCTCGCCGGAGGAGATCGTCGACCTGCTGCAGGGCGGCCAGGGCGTCTTCGGCATCGCCATCGGCGGCACCATGCGCGAGGTGACCGGATCACTGGCCGAGTTCCCGGCCGAGCGGATCGAGGGCGGCGAGGTGTGGGTGCCGCCGACGCAGGACGAGCTGTCCCGGCGCCGCAACGCCCGCAACGCCGGCTGACCCGTCCCGCAGACCTTCCGAGCCCGCCGTCCCGTTCCGGGGTGGTGGGCTCGCTGCGTCTTGGCGATCGACCCTTTCGTTAGTCGCGGTAAAGAGTTAGACTAACGACATGTCCGGTCTGCCTGCCCCCACCGCCCCCGTCCGCGCGGCCGGGCCGGCGCCGAACCCCGACACCATCAACACCCTGCGCGCCGCGGTCCTGGTCCTGGGCCGCCGGCTGCGCTACCAGACCGCCGACGGCGACATCTCCGCGACCGAGGGCGCGGTGCTCGGCCGGCTGTGCCGGGAGGGCGCCCTGACGCCCGGGGACCTGGCCCGCGGCGAGCACGTGCAGCCGCCGTCGATGTCCCGGATCATCGAGCGGCTCGAACAGCGTGGCCTCGTCACCCGCCGACCTCACCCGGAGGACCGCCGTCAGGTGCTCATCGAGCGCACCCCGGAGGGTGTGGCCTTCGCCGAGCGGTCGACGGCGGTGCGGACCGAGTGGCTCACCCGGCAGTTCGACCGGCTCTCGCCCCCGGACCAGCAGGCCCTGACCCGCGCCGCCGACGCCTTGCGACGGTTGTCGACCCTGTCATGACCGACCAGCTCACTGACCGACCCACTGACCGCTCGGTACCGTCCCGTCCCCAGGAGATGACCAGCACACCACCCTTCACCAGCACGCCCGCCCTCGCCACCACGCCCGCCGGCAGCGCCGCCTCCGCCACCACGCCGGAACCGACGTCCGAGCCCGCGCGTCGCCCCTCCACGTTCGCCGCCCTGCGGATCCGCAACTACCGGCTGTACTTCGGCGGCCAGGTCGTCTCCAACACCGGCACCTGGATCTCCCGCATCGCCCAGGACTGGCTCGTGCTGCAGCTCACCGGGTCGCCGCTGGCCGTCGGCATCACCACCGCGCTGCAGTTCGCGCCGATGGCCTTCTTCGGGTTGTGGGGCGGGCTCATCGCGGACCGGTACTCCAAACGCCGGCTGCTGATGATCACCCAGGTGGTGATGGCGGTCCTGGCCACCGTGCTGGCCGTGCTGGCGTTGACCGGCGCCGTCCAGGTCTGGCACGTCTACGCCGTGGCCCTCGGCATCGGCCTGGTCACCGTGGTCGACAACCCGGCCCGGCAGACGTTCGTGAACGAGATGGTGCCGCGCGACCTGGTCCGCAACGCGGTCAGCCTGAACGTGGGCAACTTCCAGATGGCCCGGTTGGTCGGCCCGGCCGTCGCCGGGGTACTGATCAGTGCGGTCGGCGTGGGGCTGGCCTTCGCCGTCAATGCGGTGACGTTCGTGGCCGTGTTCTGTGCGCTGGCCGCCATCCGGTCTCGGGACCTGGTGCCGTCCGCGGTCGCGCCGAGGGGTCGCGGCCAGGTCCGGGAGGCGCTGCGGTACGCCGTGGCCGAACCCCGGGTGCGGTGGCCGATCGTGCTGATCTTCTTCGTGGGCACCTTCGGGTTCAACTGGCCGATCATCCTGTCCGCCTACACGCAGCAGGAGTTCGGCGGGCAGGCGCAGGTCTACGGGTGGCTGAACACCGCGCTGGCGGTCGGGTCGCTGGCCGGTGCGCTGCTGGCCGCGCGCACCACCTCGTCGCGGCTGTGGGTGCAGTTCGCCGCCGCGCTCGGCGTGGGGCTGCTGATCCTGGCCATGGGCCTGGCCCCGGGCATCGCCGTGTTCGTGGTGCTGCTGGTGGCCACCGGTGTGGTGTCCATCATGTTCAACAGCCTGAACAACTCCACCGTGCAGCTGGCCACCGATCCGGTGCTGCGCGGGCGGGTGATGAGCATCTACATGCTGGTCTTCATGGGCGGCATCCCGGTCGGCTCGCTCATCATCGGGGCGGTCACCGACGCGTTCGGACCGGCGGTCTCGCAGACGATCTCGGGTGTGATCATCGTGGTCGCCGCGCTGGCGTCCGGCGTCATCGCGATGCGCCAGGCCGGGCTGCGGCCGCACCTGGACCTGCACCGGGAGTCCGGTCACCTGATGACGATCACCCCGGTCGACGAGCGGGTCCGGGCCGCCTGATCCGGGTCAGCCGGGCCCGCCAGCACCGCCCGGCTGTCCGAGGTGCACGGTGAGCCCGTCGGGGTCGCGCACCTGCGCCGTCCGCTCACCCCAGGGCTGGTCCTGCGGTTCCTCCACCACCGGCACCCCGGCGGCCCGCAGCCGCTCGACGAGCACGTCGCAGTCGTCGGTGTACAACCAGATCGCGGCCGGGGCGTCGGACGCGGGGCCGGCATCGGGGTTCGCGCCCAGCCCGAGGTGCGAGGCGCCCAGGGTCAGGCTCACGTAGTCGGCCGGGCCGGACTCGGGAAACCGGTACTCGACCACGCCGCCCAGCAGGTCGCGCCAGAAGGTCAGCGAGCGGTCCAGGTCCGGGGTGTTCAGGATCGGGAAGGCGGATGCGATCACGCCCCGCGTCGGTGCGGTGGTCGGTTCGGACATGGCGTCAGCGTCCCGCGGTCGATCGGCGGGCGCATCCCGGCCGGCACCGCTGGCACGGCCCTTGGCAGGGTGCTCGGGTGGGCCCTTGGTAGATTGGCCGGCGTCGACGACCCCCGGCGGGAGAGTCCGAGCCCCCGATCAGCGTGAGCGATCGGTCGGGCCGGACGCCGAAGGAGCAAGCTCTCCCCGCCAATCTCTCAGGCCACAGAACCGCCGGGTCGAGACACCTCTGGAGCACCGTCACGCGGGCGCGACAGAGGGGGAGGCGCCGGCGTCGACCGCGCCGCGCTCACCCTGGCGGAGGAGACGCATGCACCCCGAACACTCGGCCGACCATCTGGCCCAGCAGTTCGCCGACCGGCACATCGGCCCCGACCAGGCCGGGCTGCAGGCCATCCTGGACGCCCTCGGGCAGCCGGACCTGGACGCGCTGGAGAAGGCCGTGGTCCCGGCCGTCATCCGCACCGGGCGGGCCGCCCGCCCGCTCGATCTGCCCGAGCCCGTCGGCGAGTCCGAGGCGGTGGCCGAGCTGCGCGCCCTGGCCGGCCGCAACCGCCCGATGGTGCAGATGATCGGGCTCGGCTACCACGACACCGTGGTGCCGCCGGTGATCGCCCGGAACGTGCTGGAGAACCCGGCCTGGTACACGGCCTACACGCCGTACCAGCCGGAGATCTCGCAGGGCCGGCTCGAGGCGCTGCTCAACTTCCAGACCGCGGTGGCCGACCTGACCGGGCTGCCGGTGGCCAACGCCTCCATGCTCGACGAGGGCACCGCGGCCGCCGAGGCGATGACCCTGCTGCGCAGGACCATGCGGTCCAAGTCGTCCCGCTTCCTCGTCGACGCGGACACCCTGCCGCAGACCAAGGCCGTGCTGGCCACCCGGGCCGAGCCGCTGGGGATCGAACTGGTCGAGGCCGATCTCTCCGGCGGCATCGAGGAGTTCGGAGTCGGCGACTGCTTCGGGCTGCTCATCAGCTACCCGGCCGCGTCCGGCGCGCTGCGCGACCACCGGGCGATCATCGACGCGGTGCACGCCCGCGAGGCCGGCGTCGTGATGGCCACCGACCTGCTGGCCCTGACCATGATCACGCCGCCCGGCGAGGTGGGGGCCGACATCGCCGTGGGCTCCTCCCAGCGGTTCGGCGTGCCGCTGGGCTTCGGTGGCCCGCACGCCGGGTTCATCGCCGTCCGGCCGGAACTGCAGCGGCAGCTGCCCGGCCGGTTGGTCGGCGTGTCCAAGGACGACGCCGGCGCGCCCGCGTACCGGCTGGCCCTGCAGACCCGCGAGCAGCACATCCGCCGGGAGAAGGCGACCAGCAACATCTGCACCGCGCAGGTGTTGCTGGCCGTGATGGCCGGGATGTACGCCGTCTACCACGGGCCGGCCGGGCTGCGCCGGATCGCCGACCGGGTGCACCGGCAGGCCCGGTTGCTCGCGGTCATGCTCGGGGCCGCGGGCGTCGAGCTCGAGCACGACGCGTGGTTCGACACCCTGCGGCTGCGCGTCCCCGGCCGGGCCCGGGCGATCGGGGCCGAGGCCCGGCGCAACGGTGTCAACGTCTGGGTCGACGGCGAGGACGCGGTCCAGGTGTCGGTGTCGGAGGCGACGACCGAAGAGCACCTGAGCGCCGTGCTGGCCGCGGTCACCGCGGACCGGGTCAACTGGGGACTCGCGCCGGGGACGGCGGTGCCGCACTCGCTGCGCCGGACCTCGCCGTACCTGACCCACCCGGTGTTCTCCGCCCACCACAGCGAGACGTCGATGCTGCGGTATCTGCGCCGGCTGTCCGACAGCGACCTGGCGCTGGACCGGACCATGATCCCGCTCGGCTCCTGCACGATGAAGCTGAACGCGACCAGCGAGATGCTGGCCATCAGCTGGCCCGAGTTCGCCGGCATCCACCCGTTCGCGCCCGCCGAGGACAGCGCCGGCTACCGCGAGCTGATCGACCAGCTCAGCGCGTGGCTGTGCGAGATCACCGGGTACGCCGCGGTGTCGTTGCAGCCCAACGCCGGGTCGCAGGGCGAGCTGGCCGGCCTGCTGGCCATCCGCGCCTACCACCGTTCTCGCGGCGACGAGCACCGCACCGTCTGCCTCATCCCGGCGTCCGCCCACGGCACGAACGCGGCCAGCGCCGTCATGGCCGGCATGAAGGTGGTCGTCGTCCGCACCACCGACTCCGGGGACGTCGATCTCGAGGACCTGCGCGCCAAGGTCGGGCAGCACCGGGCCGAGCTGGCCGCCATCATGATCACCTACCCGTCCACCCACGGGGTGTTCGAGGACTCGGTGAGCGAGCTGGCCGAGCTGGTGCACGAGGCCGGAGGGCAGGTGTACGTCGACGGGGCGAACCTCAACGCCCTGGTCGGGGTGGCCCGTCCGGGCGCGTTCGGTGGCGACGTCTCGCACCTCAACCTGCACAAGACCTTCTGCATCCCCCACGGCGGCGGGGGACCCGGGGTCGGTCCGGTCGCGGTGGCCGAGCACCTGGCGCCCTTCCTGCCCAACCATCCGCTGGACCCGGGCGCGGGCCCGGCCACCGGAGTCGGCGCGATCGCCGCGGCCCCGTTCGGATCGGCTTCGATCCTGCCCATCTCGTGGGCCTACATCCGGATGATGGGCGCCGACGGCCTGCGGCGCGCCACGCTCACCGCGATCGCCTCGGCCAACTGGCTGGCCCGGCGCCTCGACCCGGTGTTCCCGGTGCTCTACACCGGAGCGGCCGGCGCGGTGGCGCACGAGTGCATCCTCGACCTGCGGCCGTTGACCAGGGCGACCGGTGTGACCGTCGACGACGTGGCCAAGCGACTGGCCGACTTCGGCTTCCACGCACCGACCATGTCCTTCCCGGTGGCCGGCACGCTCATGGTCGAGCCGACCGAGAGCGAGGACCTGGCCGAGCTGGAGCGGTTCGTCGACGCGATGACAGCCATCCGTGCTGAGATCGACGAGATCGCCGCTGGCGCCTGGCCGGTCGAGCAGAGCCCGCTGCGGCGCGCACCGCACACCGCGGCCGTGCTGGCCGGCGACTGGGACCGGCCGTACAGCCGCGCCCAGGCCGTGTTCCCGCACGGGGTCGACCCGGCGCACAAGTACTTCCCGCCGGTGGGCCGCATCGACGGGGCCTTCGGCGACCGCAACCTGGTGTGCTCCTGCCCGCCGCCGGAGGCCTTCGAGTCCTGATCGCCGGTCCGGGCGCCCGAGGTGATGACGAACCGTGGTCACCCGTGTTTCGTCCGGATGACGCGTCACTCAGAAGTGATGTCGATCACACTGCCGCTAGGGTGTGGTCATGGTCCGACGGTGGGCAGGGTGGCTCGCGTTCGCCGTCGTCGGCGTGCTCGTGCTCATCAGGCCCGGGGTCACCGGGCGGCCGGTGGGCGGCACGGCCGAGGCCATGGTGCTGCCGGCGGCGCCGGTGTCCGGTGCCTGTCTGGACGCCGACGGGACCCCCGGCTCGCTGGCCGGCGTGACCCCGGTCGGCTGGGCCGGCTTCGTCGCCTGCGCCGAGGCCAAGTCCGGCGAGGTGGTGTGGGTGCGCGACCTGCCGGCCGGCACGCCATTGACCGAGTACCAGCAGCTGGCCCGCAGTCTCGGATCGCGCTGTACCGAGAGCGCCGAGGACTTCGTCGGCGCCGGGACGCTGCGCACCGTGGTTCCGGCCGATGCCGCCGGGGGCGATGGCTCCGGGGTCGACGCCGTCACAGCCGGCGCGGGACGGCTCGGGTTCGATCCGGCCGGGGACGCGGCGGCCGGCGGGCTCGACGCGTCGGCCGTCGGGCCGCGCACGACGGTGGTCGAGTGGACGCCCGGGATGTCGCTGAGCACCCGGTGGGTGATCCCCGACCGGGTGCAGCGCGCGGCCGGTCGCGGCTGGCTGGCCTGCGTGGTCGAGCCCACCTGGCGCGGCAGCTACACCGGGGCGGCCCGGGGGGCGCTGGCCGGCGGTCGGCTGCCGGCGGCGTTCGGGGTGTGCTGGTCGCAGCTGTCCAGCGGCTCCGGCCGGTCGTTGGAGCACTGCCGCCAGCCGCACCAGGCGCAACTGCTGGCGACCACCTCCGTGCCCGAGGACACCGCCGCGGACGGGGTGGCGGTGACCCGAGCCTGCCGGGCGGTGGCCACCCGGCTGCTCGGTCGGGCCGACCCGACCATGGGCGGAGCCGTGCGGATCGCGACCGCGGACGGCGGCGCGGACGGGTCGGACACGCGGGTGCTGACCTGTTCGGTGACCGCGCCGACCGGCCGCCTGGTGGACGGCGTGGTCGGGCTGGGTGATGCCCCGGTGCCGCTGCTGCGCTGAGCGGTGCCGGCGGTCCGGTCGGGTCAGCCGGCGAAGGGCTCCAGCGCCGCGGTGCGGGCCGCGCCGGTGGCGGCCGGGACGGCGGCGGCCCCGCCCACCGGACCGAGCAGCGCCGGCCAGGACACCGTGGCGGTGGTGTCCGGCACCTGCAGGCCCGCGTCGGCCAGCACCTGACGTCCGGGCGCCGAGCGGAGGAACGCCGCGAACTGCGCGGCCGCCTCCCGGGCCGTGGCGTCGACCCAGTCCGCGGACAGTTGCACGACCAGCACGGTGTCGCCGACGGCCGGGCCGGCCGGCCGGACCGCGGCCAGCGGCTCGTCGGCCGTGGAGTTCCAGGCGACCAGGTCGGTCTCGACGACCGGGACGACGGGAACCGGCCCGGCCGGATCGGCGTCGCCCGCCGTGGCCAGGCCGGTGAGCGCCTCGGCGGTGGTGCCGGCGGCGTCCGGTCCGCGGGACGCGGCGGTCGCCGCGGCCAGCCGGTCGAGCAGCGGCAGGGCGCCGGTGACGGCGGACTCGTCCACCGCCTCCGGGGATCCGTCCGCGGTCGCGGTCGTCCCGTCCTGCGCGGCCAGCACGACCGACTCGACCAGGTAGGCGCTGGCGCGGTTGCCGGCCGGATCGGGCAGGGCCAGGGCCAGCGGACCCGCTGTCGTGCCGTCGCCCACCAGCTGGACCAGGTCAGCCCAGCCGCCGCCGGCCAGCGCGTCCGCCACCCGGTCCGCGTCGTCCGGTCGGACGGCCAGGACCACGGGTGAGCTGGCCTCCGGATCGTCGTCCCGGCCGGCGGTGACCGCCGAGTCGTGCTCCTCGAGGGCGGCCAGATCGGCGGGGGAATCGACGACCAGCACCGCGGGCGGCGGCTGCAGGGTGCCGAGCTCGCCGGCGTCCTCGGGCGTCGCGGCGGCGGTCACGGTGGACGAGACGCAGGCGGACCGGGCCACCGGACGCGTGGCGTCGAAGGCGGCGGCCGCGGCGGTCAGGGCGGCCGCCTGGGCCGGCGTCGCGGTCACGGCCAGCTCGGCCTGCTGGGTGCACACGGTGGCCGGGTCGGGATCGTCCTGACCGACGATCGCCACGTACCCGACGACGGCCAGGGCGGCGACCACCGCCACCGCGACGGTCACCCAGACCCACCGGGCGATGCCGCGCCGACCCTCACCGGCGTGCCGCGCCACGGTCCACCTCCGTCCGTTGTGTCCGGGCCGGGAGCGGCGACGCTCCGCCGGCGGGAGCGCGACGGCGCGGCGACCGGACAGGGCACTGTAGCCAGGGCCCACCGGCGGGCGGGACGGCGGCCACCGGGGTCCGGACGATCCGGGCGCCCGACCCGGGGTCGACCCCGGAGATGCTCCGGGACGGACCGTACGGCACCCGGAACTCGTCCCGGATTTCCGGCCCGCCGGTCCATGATCCGGTGGATCACCGTCGGAACACCTGCAACGATGGGCGTACCGGTCGCCCGAACGGCGCGCCGGTCAGGCACGCGAGAGGACCGGATCGATGGCCAATCCCTTCACCAAGGCGTGGAAGTACCTGATGGCGCTGTTCTCCTCCAAGGTGGACGAGTACGCCGACCCGAAGGTGCAGATCCAGCAGGCCATCGAGGACGCGCAACGGCAGCACGCCGCGCTGTCCCAGCAGGCCGCGGCGGTCATCGGCAACCAGCGCCAGCTGGAGATGAAGCTGACCCGCCAGATGGGCGACGTGGAACGGCTGCAGTCCTCGGCCCGCCAGGCGCTGGTGCTGGCCGACGAGGCCCGGGCCAAGGGCGACGCGGTCAAGGCCGGTCAGTACGAGCAGACCGCGCAGGCCTTCGCCACCCAACTGGTCGCCGCCGAACAGCAGATGGAAGACCTCAAGGCCATGCACGACCAGGCCCTGCAGGCCGCCGAGCAGGCCAAGAAGGCCGTCGAGAACAACGCCATGACGCTGCAGACCAAGCTGGCCGAGCGGACCAAGCTGCTCTCCCAGCTGGAACAGGCCAAGATGCAGGAGCAGGTCTCGGCCTCGCTGCAGTCGATGTCGCAGCTGTCCGCGCCGGGCAACACTCCGTCGCTGGACGAGGTGCGGGACAAGATCGAGCGGCGCTACGCCAATGCCCTGGGCTCGGCCGAGCTGCACGCCAACTCGGTCGAGGGCCGGATGCTCGAGGTGCAGAAGTCAACGCTGGACATGGCCGGTGCGAGCCGGCTCGACCAACTGCGCGCGCAGCTGCACCCGGAGCTGGCCAACCAGAACTCCCGCGCCATCGACCCCGCCACCAACGGGGTGGCCGGCCCGGCCGACCTGACCAAGCCGGCCCAGCAGTCGACGCCGAACCAGCAGCAGAACTGACCGTCCGCGGGACCAGTCCCGCTGCGCAGACTCGTGCTTCCGACCCCGTCCGGGACGTTCCGGGTGGGGTCGGGGTGCACTCGGGGTCCGACCCCCGCCGCGACCCGGCCCGTCGAGGGGACAATGTCCGCATGACGTCCAGCAGGTCACGCAAGACGGTCCAGGCCGGGCTGCAGACGGGGTCCGCCCTGGTGCGCAGCGCGTCCGAGCTCGCCGCCCGCAACGCGCCGCAGGTGATGGCGGCCGGCGGTGAGCTGGCCGGCACCGTGTCGAACGCGGCGACCGAGCTGGTGCGGACCCGCCGCGACGCATCGGCCGTGGCCGCCCGGCGGCACCGTGCCGCCCGTCGCCGGGTGCAGGTGTGGTCGGTGGGCACGGGCGTGGGGCTGGCCGGGACGGCCGGCGCCACGGTCGGGCTGCTCACCCCCGGCGCCGAACTGGTCATCCCCGCGCTGCTGCTGGTCGGCTTCCTGGCCGTGCTCATCTGGTCGATCGGCGGCCTGGTCCGCGCCGTCCGGGACGCCCGTGAGCGGTCCCGGGCGCTGGCCGCCCTGCCGCCGCCGCAGCCCCGACGCCCCGCGGTGGCCGCCGCTGTCCGCCCGTCGATGGTCGAGCTGAACGGGTACTCCGACAGCCTGCGCCAACTGGTCGGTCTGCTGGCCGCCGGGGACGCCGGCCGGTCGACGGTGGACCTGCGGCAGGACGTCGTCCGGGTGGCCGACGACGCCGAGGTGAGCCTGCGGGAGCGCTCGGTGGAGCTGTCCGCCTTGATCCGCACGCGGTCGGCCGCGCCGGCCGATGCCCAGCCCGGACTGGACGGGGCCATCCGGCTGCTCACCGAGGACATCCGGGCCGGGGTCGCCTCGTACGGCCAGCTGGTCGCGGTGACCGCCGAGACGGTGGCCGCGGCCCGCGAGTTGCACGGGTCCGCCCCCGGGGGCGGGATCGCCGGGGCGGGAGCGCCCGCGGTGGCCGCGCTGCAGGACGCCACCGACCGGCTCCGCGGGCTGACCATGGGCCTGCGCGAACTGACCGACTGATCCCCGGCCGGTGAAGCGGGACCGGAACGCCACTACAGTCGGCGGGCGTGCGACTGACCGAGTTCCGCAAGCTGATGGTGGCCCACTTCGGTGAGTACCGCGCCGACTCGGTCGCGCAGGACCACGTGTTCAGCGCGCTGGACGGGATGACCGCGGCGCAGGCGCTGGAGTCGGGACGGGATCCGAAGGTGATCTGGGCCGCCGTGTGCGACTCCTTCGAGGTGCCGGAGTCCTTGCGGTACGGCCTGCCGGACTGACCGGGACCGATCGCGACCGATCGCGACCGATGGGGTGGCTGACGAGGACGGGGAGGAACTCGCATGACCGAGCCGGGCAGTCCGCTGTTCCAGGTCGTGGTGCTGGTCATGCTGCTCACCTCGCTGGCCTTCGCGCTGGTGGCCTGGCGGCGCAACCGCCGCAAGTGATGGCGGTCCGCCCGGGCCACTCGGTGCTGCCCAGGCCGCTGCGACACGCCGTGCGACCTGCCGGTGTCGAACGTGTGTACGGGTAGGGTTGTCCCCATGCGGTCGAGTTGTGCACAGCCGCGGCCGGCGGACGGGCGTTGTCGGTGCCTCGTCCTAGCGTCGTTCTCGACAACCACACCTGACGACACGGCAGGCAGCTTCCACCGGATGGGATCCATCCGGTGACCCGAGGAAAGGCACGGGACAGGTCATGAGTGCACCGGATCGCGAGAAGGCGCTCAGCATCGCGCTCGCCCAGATCGAGAAGCAGTACGGCAAGGGCACGGTGATGCGGCTCGGCGACGAGGGTCGGGCCCCGATCGAGGTCATCCCCACCGGCTCCATCGCGCTCGACGTCGCGCTGGGCATCGGCGGACTGCCCCGTGGCCGGATCATCGAGATCTACGGCCCGGAGTCCTCCGGCAAGACGACGGTCACGCTGCACGCGGTGGCCAGCGTCCAGGCCGCCGGCGGCATCGCCGCCTTCATCGACGCCGAGCACGCGCTCGATCCCGAGTACGCCAAGGCGCTCGGCGTGGACACCGACTCGCTGCTGGTCTCCCAGCCCGACACCGGTGAGCAGGCGCTCGAGATCGCCGACATGCTGATCCGGTCGGGCGCGATCGACCTGGTCGTGGTCGACTCGGTGGCCGCGCTGGTGCCCCGCGCCGAGATCGAGGGCGAGATGGGCGACAGCCACGTCGGTCTGCAGGCCCGTCTGATGTCGCAGGCGCTCCGCAAGATCGCCGGTGCGCTCAACAACACCGGCACCACGATGATCTTCATCAACCAGCTGCGCGAGAAGATCGGCGTCATGTTCGGCTCGCCGGAGACCACGACCGGTGGCAAGGCGCTGAAGTTCTACGCCTCCGTCCGGATGGACATCCGCCGCATCGAGGCCCTCAAGGACGGTACCGACGTCGTCGGCAACCGGACCCGGGTCAAGGTCGTGAAGAACAAGGTCGCCCCGCCGTTCAAGCAGGCGGAGTTCGACATCATCTACGGCCAGGGCATCTCCCGGGAGGGCTCGCTGATCGACGTCGGCGTGGAGCAGGGCCTCGTCCGCAAGGCGGGCGCCTGGTACACGTACGACGGCGAGCAGCTGGGTCAGGGCAAGGAGAACGTCCGCACCTACCTGCGGGACAACCCGGACATCGCCGACGAGATCGACAAGCGCATCAAGGAGAAGCTGGGCGTCGGTGCTCGCATCGATGCCGAGCCGGCCCCGGCGGCCGTGGAGTTCTGACCGTGGAGGCCGACCGGTCGGCCGTACTCGCCCAGCTGGCCGACCGGATCGCCGCCGTCGAGCAGACGGCACCACCGGCTGGCTCCCCGGCCGGCCCGACCGGGGACTCGAGGTCGCGGCCACCGCGGCGCCGACGCGGTCCGGACACCGAACCGGCCGCGACGCCCGGTCATCCGGAGGACGATCCGGGTGACCCGGTCGCGGTGGCCAAGGCGGTCTGTCTGCGACTACTGGCCGTGTCGGCCCGGACCCGGGCCGGACTGGCCGAGGCGCTGCAGCGGCGGGGTGTCCCGGACGACGCGGCGCGCATCGCGCTGGACCGCCTCACTGAGGTCGGGCTCATCGACGACGCGGCCTACGCCGAGGCGTTCGTCCGCACCAAGCACCGGGACCGAGGTCTGGGTCGGACCGCACTCGCCGCCGAGCTGCGTCGCAAGGGCGTCGACGGGGCGATGGCCGCCGAGGCCGCCGCCGCGGTCGATCCGGACGATGAGCGCCGCCGGGCCACCGAGCTGGTGCGGCGTCGGCTCGACTCGGTGATGGCGGCCGGGCCGGAGGCCGCGCGCCGTCGGCTGGCCGGGCTGCTGGCCCGCCGCGGCTACCCGCCGGGCCTGGTGTACGAGGTGGTCGACCGGGCCGTCCAGGGGCATCTGGACCGGCAGCCCGACGAGTGAGGTGGCGACCGTCCGGGCGATGTGCCCGTTCTGTCCGGTGACGCCCGATCCGGCATCCGGACCCGGGTCCCGACCGGTACGGCGCGCGCCGCGGCGCTTGCTTCCGCTCCGGCGGCTCCTTAACCTCGGGTCACCGGAGATGATGACGCACACGGACTGACCGTGCGCGCACCGCGATATCTGTTCGATCAGCACGCCGGCTCGCCGCGACCCGGTACCACAGAGGCCACCGCCGTTCGGTTCGTCGACCGGCGGCGCTGACGCACCGTCCGACAGTCCCATCGTCTCCGGCCGGAACGACGAGGGAGGGTTCATGCCGGACATCGTGCTGGCGATCCTCCTGGCCGCCGTGTTGGCGGCGTTGGTGGTCGCCATCGTGGTGGTGGCGCGTCGCCGCCCGTCCGCAGGGATGGACGAGGCGGCGCTGCGCCGGCTGCTGGACGAGTTCGTCCGTCGGCAGGGCGGCGACCGCCCCACGGCCACCCGAGCCGACGCTGCCGGCGCCGGGTCCGCAACCGGCGCGGCACCGGCGATGACCCGGACGGCGACGTCGACCACGGTCGTCGATGTGTCCGGCAGCGCGCCGGGCGGTGCACCGGGTCGCCCGTCCGTGCCGGATCCGTCGGCGGTTCCGGTCACCCGGCCGTCCCTGACGGCGCCCGCGCCGGCGGGGGAGTCCGTCGCGCTGGTGCCGGTCGGATCCGCGACCGGTGCGGTGCCCGACCCGGTGCGGCGGGCGGCGGAACGGCTCCGGCAGGACGCCGAGGAGGAGGCCCGGCAGGTGCTCGACGCGGCCCGGGCCCAGGTCGCCCGGCTGCGGGCCGGGCTCGACGAGGAACGGCAGGCGCTGCGGGCGGAGGTCGAGCAGAGCCTGGCCCAGGAGCGCAGCGCTTTGGACCGGACCCAGACCCGGTTGCGGGAGTCGGGCGCCGCCCTGTCCGAGCAGCAGACCGCGCTCGCGGCCCAGCAGCAGGCGTTGGCCGACCAGCAGCGGTCCGTGCTGGCCGAGCGCACCCGGATCACCGCCGACCGCGAGCAGATGGCCGGTCTGCGCACCGACCTGGAGCGCCGGATGCGGGACCTGACCGAGGAGAACCGACGGGTCCAGCAGCAGTGGGACGAGGTGACCGCCCGCGTCGAGGAGCTGGACCGGCGTTCCGAGGCGGTGGAGCGCGAGCTGAGCCGGGTCAGTGGTCTGTCCACCCAGCAGGCCCGGACCGAACTGCTCGCCCGTCAGGCGCGGGAGCTGCGCCGGGAGCTGGCCCTGGACGCCCGGCGGCTGGAGCAGGAGGCGCAGGCCACCGCTCAGCAGCGGGCCCGGGCCATCGTCGCCGACGCCATCCAGCGGGTGGCCAGCGACCAGACCGCGCAGACCGTTGTCACCGTCATGCCGCTGCCGTCCGACGACCTCAAGGGCCGGATCATCGGCCGTGAGGGCCGCAACATCCGCGCCTTCGAGACCGTCACCGGCGTCAACGTCATCATCGACGACACCCCCGAGGCGGTGCTGCTGTCCTGCTTCGACCCGGTGCGCCGGGAGATCGGACGGATCACCCTGCAACTGCTCGTCGATGACGGTCGCATCCACCCGCACCGCATCGAGGAGGCCTACGAGCGGGCCAAGGACGAGGTGGACGTGCTGTGCCGGCGGGCCGCCGAGGACGCCGTCGTCGACGCCGACGTCGCGCCGTTGCACCCGGAGCTGATGAGCCTGATCGGGCACCTCAAGTACCGGGTCTCGTACGGGCAGAACGTGCTCGGCCACCTGGTCGAGTGCGCGCACATCGCCCGGGCCATGGCCCTGGAGCTGGGTATCGACCCGGAGATCGCCGCCCGGGGCGCCTTCCTGCACGACATCGGCAAGGCCCTCACCCACGAGGCCCAGGGATCGCACGCCATCGTCGGCGCCGAGCTGGCCCGTCGGTACGGCGAGTCGGAGGCGGTCGCGCACTGCATCGAGGCGCACCACGACGAGGTCCAGCCCAGCACCGTCGAGGCCGTGCTCACCCAGGCGGCCGACGCCTGCTCCGGCGGTCGTCCCGGCGCCCGGCGCGAGTCGCTGGAGTCCTACGTGCAGCGGCTGGAGCGGATCGAGGCCATCGCCGCGGCCAAGAAGGGCGTCGAGAAGGTCTTCGCCATGCAGGCCGGTCGTGAGGTCCGGGTGATGGTCAAGCCCGAGGTGGTCGACGACCTGGAGACGCACGTGCTGGCCCGCGAGGTGGCCAAGCAGATCGAGGAGGAGCTGACCTATCCCGGTCAGGTCCGCGTCACCGTCATCCGCGAGTCCCGGGCCACCGAGATCGCCCGCTGAGCCGGCGGGGACGCCGCCGCCGCGACGGTCGGAGCCGGAACACCGCTACCGGCGCTGTTCGGGCTCCATGCCCGGCGCGTTCGGGTCCGGCAGGACGGCCGCGTTGCGGGCCCCGCCCGCCATCGGTCCCTCCAGCCCCGACAGCAGCACCGTGGCCGTCCGTCCACCGCGCCGGTTCCGCAGCGTGCGCTCCAGCGCGCCGGCGCCCCAGCTCAACGCCAGGTTGACCAGGATGAAGATCACCGCGACGACCGTGTAGGTGGCGAGCAGGTTGCCGTAGAAGCTGCCCATGGTGTTGGCCGTGCGGCGGAGCTCGACGTAGCCGATGAGCAGGCCGCCCAGCGCGGTGTCCTTGACGATGACCACCAGCTGGCTGACCACGGCCGGCAGCATCGAGGTGACCGCCTGCGGCAGCAGGACCGACAGCATGGTCTGTGACTTGCTGAGCCCGATCGCCTGGGCCGCCTCGGTCTGCCCCTTGGGCAGGGCCAGGATCCCGGCCCGGAACACCTCGGCCAGGACCGAGCCGTTGTAGAGGACCAGGCCGATGACCACGCCGGCGAGCGGGCTCGAGACGCCGGTGACCAGGAACCAGAACTGGAACGCGAACAGCATCAGGATCAGCACGGGCACGGCGCGGAAGAACTCCACGATGATGCCGGACGGCCAACGGACCCAAGCATGGTCGGACAGCCGGGCGATGCCGAACAGGGCGCCCAGCGGCAGCGCGATGATCAGGGCCAGGAACGCCGCCTTCAGCGTGTTCCACAGCCCCGGCAGCAGGTAGGTCTCCCAGTTCTGCCAGTCGACGATCGGCGACCACTTCGCCGCGGTCAGCTGCTGCTTGTCGATGAGGGTGTCGACCACCCACCACACACCCAGCACCAGCAGGATGCCGAACAGCACGGACAGCACCAGGTTGCGGGCCTTCGCCCGGGGGCCGGGGTGGTCGTAGAGGACCGTGGCGTTGCCGCTCATCGCTTCACTCCCACCTTCTTGGCCCAGGCGCCGAACAGCAGCCCGATGGGCAGGGTGATGATCACGAACCCGACCGCGATGGCCAGGAAGGTGGCCGGGAACTTGTCGGCCTCGTTCTCGATGTAGAGATTCATCAGTGCTGCGGCCTCGAACACCCCGATGGCCGACGCCACCGTGGTGTTCTTGATCAATGCGATGAGCACCGAGCCCAGCGGTGCGATGACCGCGCGGATGGCCTGCGGCAGGATGACGATCCCCAGCACCTGGGTGAACCGCAGCCCGATCGCCCGGGCCGCCTCGGCCTGACCGGGCGGCACCGTGTTGATCCCGGACCGGACCGCCTCGCAGACAAAGGTGGCCGTGTAGAGGATGAAGCCGAGCACGGCGAGCCGGAAGTTCTGCGAGTCGAGGAAGCCCTGCGGGTTCACGCCCGGCTCACGGACTGCCAGTCGCAGGCCCAGCGTGCCGGCGATGACCTGGCTCATCACGATGATGATCACCGTGAGTGGGATGTTGCGGACGATGTTCACGTAGGCGGTGCCGAACCCGCGCATCAACGGCACCGGCGACACCCGCATGGCGGCCAGCACCACGCCCAGGACGAACGCCCCGAGCGCCGACCAGAACGACAACTGGATCGTCATCCAGAACGCGCCCAGGAAGTCGTACCTGGGATCGGTGAGGAAGCTGAAGTCCACGCTCGACCTCCTGCCTGCCAGTGGTGGCGCCGGGGAACCGCGGCGTCGCGGGCGCGGCGCCGGGCATGAACGCGGCCCCCGACCCGGAGGGGTCAGGGGCCGCGGTGGGGATCAGGCGTCGCCGGGGGTCGGCGGCTCGGGGATGGTGTAGCCCGACGGGCCGACGGTCGACTCGAGCGCGGCGGCCCAGCTGCCGTCGTCGATCATCGCCTGGATGGCGTCGTTGATCGCCTGGGTGCCGGCGGTGTCGCCCTTGCTCAGGCCGATGCCGTAGTTCTCGTCGGAGAACCCGTTGCCGACGAGCTTGAGCTCACCGGGGAACTGGGCGGCGTAGCCGGCCAGGATGACGTCGTCGGTGGTGACGGCGTCGACCGCACCGTTGCGCAGCGCCTCGACGCACTCGGTGTAGGTGCCGTACTCCTGCAGCGCCACGTCCTGGGCGTAGTTGTCCTTGACCTTCTGCGCCGGGGTGGAACCGCTCACCGAGCACAGGATCGCGCCGCCCATGCTCTCCGGGCCGGTGATGGTGTCGTTGTCGGCGCGGACCAGCAGGTCCTGGTGGGCCACGAAGTACGGCCCGGCGAAGTTGACCTTCTCCTTGCGGGCGTCGGTGATCGAGTAGGTGGCGACGATCAAGTCGACCTCTCCGCGCTCGATCAGGCCTTCGCGCTCGGCCGACTTGGCCTCCTTGAAGGTGACACCGGTCTCCGGCACGCCGAGCTGCTCGGCCACGTACTTGGCCACCTCGACGTCGAACCCGGAGAACGAGCCGTCCGGGTTCTGCTGCCCGAGGCCGGGCTGGTCGTACTTGATGCCGACGACGAGCGTGCCGCCGTCGGCGTCGGAGAGCACCTTGGAGTCGCCGGCGGCCGCACTCGAGGTGGCCGAGCCGGACGACGAGGAGCCGGCGGACGAGGAGGCCGCCGCCGACGACGCAGCGCTGGACGAGGTGCTGGTGGCGTCCACGGCGCTGCCACTGCCCCCGCCGCCACAGGCTGCGAGTACGAACGCGGCGGCGGCGACGCCGACCGCGGTGGACAACTTCCGGTACCTCATCAAGCCGGTTCCTCTCGGATCGTTGACGGCGGGACAGTCCCGTCGCCGGTGGACCTTCCTGGGCCAGGTGGGGGAGCCGGGGCGGTGCCGGCGGGACGAGCCGGCCGCGGGCGCTCCCGGGTGGGTCAGTGGGTGAGGATCTTGCTGAGGAAGTCCTTGGCCCGGGCGGACTTCGGATCGGTGAAGAACTGCTCCGGCGGGGCGTCCTCGACGATCTCGCCGTCGGCCATGAACAGCACCCGGTCCCCGGCGCGGCGGGCGAAGCCCATCTCGTGGGTGACGACCAGCATGGTCATGCCCTCGCGGGCCAGTGATGTCATCACGTCGAGGACCTCGTTGACCATCTCCGGGTCCAGGGCGCTGGTCGGCTCGTCGAACAGCATCACCTTGGGCCGCATGGCCAGGGCCCGGGCGATGGCGACGCGCTGCTGCTGCCCGCCGGAGAGCTGGGCCGGCAGCTTGTCCTTCTGCGAGGCGATGCCGACCCGCTCGAGCAGGGACATGCCCAGCTTCTCGGCCTCGGCCTTGTTCATCCGGCGGACCTTGATCGGCCCGAGCGTCACGTTGTCCAGGATCGACTTGTGCGCGAACAGGTTGAACGACTGGAACACCATGCCCACGTCGGCGCGCAGCTGGGCCAGTTCCTTGCCCTCGGCCGGCAGCACCGTGCCGTCGACGGCGATGGTGCCGGAGTCGATCGGCTCGAGTCGGTTGATGGTGCGGCACAGGGTCGACTTCCCGGACCCGGACGGACCGAGCACGATGGTCACCTGCCCGGCCGGGATCGACAGGTTGATGTCCTTGAGCACGTGCAGGGCGCCGAAGTGCTTCTGCACGTCCCGCATCTCGATCATCGGTCCGGACCCGCCGGTGCCCGAGGACGCCGGTCCTGCTCCTACTGCCGCCACCCGTCCTCCGCTCCTGCACACCCGTCCGTCGGCCGGCCGGTCGCCGGGTCCACTCGTCACAGCGCGTGACGGACCGCCCGGTGTGGACGCAGCCTGCCACACCGGTTCACCGCTCGCTCCCAGGAGCGTCCAGGCGTGATCGAAGCTTTACGTGATCGACCCCGATCCGCCGGTCGATCTTCGTCCCACCCGGGCGGCGACGAGGCTCCCTCCTCGTCGGTGCGCGGAACGCCGGAGGTGTGGCAGGGCCGCCGTACCCTGTCGTGCGTGATGTCGACCGTGTCCGCCGCCCCTGCCGCCGAGCCGAGCGCGTCCCCGCAGGAGGCCCCCCGCACCTACCAGGTGCGGACGTACGGCTGCCAGATGAACGTGCACGACTCGGAGCGCCTGTCCGGGCTGCTGGAGCAGGCCGGCCTGGTCCCCGCCGCCGCGGACGCCGCGCCCGGGGCGGCCGACGTGGTCGTGCTGAACACCTGCGCGGTGCGGGAGAACGCGGACAACAAGCTGTACGGGAACCTCGGGCATCTGGCCCCGCTGAAGGTGACCCGGCCCGGGATGCAGATCGCCGTCGGTGGCTGCCTGGCCCAGAAGGACCGGGGCGAGATCCTGCGACGGGCCCCCTGGGTCGACGTCGTGTTCGGCACCCACAACGTCGGCTCGTTGCCGACGCTGCTGGAGCGGGCCCGGCACAACGGCGACGCCCAGCTGGAGATCCTGGAGTCGCTCGAGGTCTTCCCGTCCTCGCTGCCGGCCAAGCGTGAGTCGACCTACGCGTCGTGGGTGTCGATCTCGGTGGGCTGCAACAACACCTGCACGTTCTGCATCGTGCCGTCGCTGCGCGGCAAGGAGCAGGACCGCCGGCCCGGCGACATCCTGGCCGAGGTGCAGATGCTGGTCGACGACGGTGTCCTGGAGGTCACCCTGCTCGGCCAGAACGTGAACTCCTACGGCGTGCAGTTCGGCGACCGGCAGGCGTTCGGCAAGCTGCTGCGCTCCTGCGGCGACATCGACGGTCTGGAGCGGGTCCGGTTCACCTCGCCGCACCCCAAGGACTTCACCCCGGACGTCATCGCGGCGATGGCCGAGACGCCGAACGTCTGCCACCAGCTGCACATGCCACTGCAGTCCGGGTCGGACCGGGTGCTCAAGGCGATGCGCCGCTCGTACCGGTCCGGGCGCTACCTGGGCATCCTGGACGAGGTGCGCGCGGCCATGCCGGACGCCGCCATCACCACCGACATCATCGTCGGGTTCCCGGGGGAGACCGAGGAGGACTTCCAGGCCACGCTCGACGTGGTGCGCGAGTCCCGTTTCTCCGGCGCGTTCACCTTCCAGTACTCGCCCCGCCCCGGGACGCCGGCCGCGGCCCTGCCCGACCAGGTGCCGGCCGAGGTGGTCAAGGAGCGGTACCTGCGGCTGGCGGAGCTGGTGCAGGCCTCGTCCCTGGCCGGCAACCAGGCGCTGGTCGGCAGCACCGTCGAGGTGCTGGTCGCGGCCGGCGAGGGCCGCAAGGACGAGGCCACCCAGCGGATGAGCGGACGCGCCCGGGACGGCCGGCTGGTGCACTTCCGGCCGACCGGGGCCGTCGACCGGACGGTGCGACCGGGCGACGTGCTGCAGGTGCGCATCGACCAGGCCGCGCCGCACCACCTGGTCGCCGACGGTCCGGTGCTGACGCACCGCCGCACCCGGGCGGGGGACCGGTTCGAGGCCGGCACCCGCACGACGACGCCGGGCGTGGGCCTGGGACTGCCCGGCTTCGGCCGCCCGGCCCCGGCGCAGCCGGCGTCGGCCTGCGCCGTCGGCTGATCCCGCCCAGCCCACAGCCCCTTGCGGACGCGGACGGGGGCCGGCCCTCTCGGCCGGACCCCCGTGCGATGCCGTGACCGCCGCGACGACTGGTCCGTCGACGGCGGCCTCAGTCCACGGTTCAGTCCACGGCGGCTTCCGCGGCCTTGAGCCACTCCTGCCACTGCGCGGCCTGCGCCTCGGCCTCCTTGGCCTTGCGCTCGTTGCCGGCAGCGCGGGCCTTGGCCGCCTGGCTGGTGAAGTCGGCGACCCGGGAGCGGAACTGCTCCAGCCGGGCGGCGGTCTCCGGATCGGTGCGTCGCCAGTGCCGGTCCTCGGCCGCCTTGACCTTGTCCTCGACCGCGCGCAGCTTGCCGTCCAGCTCCCGGATGCGCTCCCGGGGGACCTTGCCGGCCGCCTCCCACCGGTCATGGAGGTCCCGGAGCTGCGCCTTGGCGCCGTCCAGGTCCTTGGCCGGATCGATCTCGGCGGCTTCGGCCAGCAGCGACTCCTTCTTGGCCGCGTTCGCCTCGAACTCGGCGTCCCGCTCGGCGAACGTCCGGTTGCGACGCGAGAAGAACCGCTCCTGGGCCGCGCGGAACCGCTGCCACAGCGCTTCCTCGGTGTCCCGCGGGGCGCGCCCGGCGGCCTTCCACTCGGTCATCAGGTCGCGGTAGGCGTGCGCGGTGGCGGTCCAGTCGGTCGCATCGGCCAGTGCCTCGGCGCGCTCGATGAGCGCCTCCTTGGCCTCCTTGGCCGCGCTGCGCTGCTTGTCCAGCTCGGCGAAGTGCGACCCGCGGTGCCGGGTGAAGGTGTCGCGGGCCTTGGCGAACCGCTTCCACAGCGCATCGTCGGTCTTGCGGTCGATCCCGCGGATCTGCCGCCACTCCTCGACGATGGCCTTGAGCCGGTCACCGGCCGACTTCCACTGCGTCGAGGCGGCCAGCTCCTCGGCCTCCTCGCACAGCTTCTCCTTGGCCGCCACTGCCTGGGCGCGGGCCTGCGCCCGGACCTGGGCGGCCAGCGCGATGGCACCGTCCGCGCCGGTGACGATGGTCTCCAGGCGAGCCGCGCAGCCGTCGATGTCACCGATGGCCGGGAGCGTCTCGATCTGCTCGCGCAGCGCGATGGCCTGCTGCTTCGCTGCCTTCGGATCGCCCGAGCCCGACACCAGCCGGGCCTCCAGCAGCGCGACCTCGGTGGCGAAGTCGTCGAACCGGCGCCCGAAGTGGGCCAGCCCCGCCTCCGCGTCGCCGGCCTGCCAGTTGCCGACGATCCGTTCGCCGGCGGCGGTCCGCACGTAGACCACGCCCTGCTCGTCGATGCGGCCCCACTCGTGCGGGTCGACCGGCTCGACGATCGGCTCGACGAGCGTGGTGGGCCCGTGCTCGGCCGGCGGGGTCGGCGTCGGCCGGCCACCCGGCCGGGTGCCGCGCCCCTTGTCGCCCGGCCGACCGCCCGGCCGTCCCGGCCCGCGGGACCCGGCCGGTCGCGGCCCACCCGGCCGGGTGCCGGGCGCGACGGGCGGAGCCGGGACGGGCGGAGCCACCGGCGGTGTCGTCGGCATCGGGGCCGGCGGGGTGCCGGGCTCGACCACCGGGATCGGGGCGGGCGGCACCGCACCAGCGGCCGGCGGAACCGACCCGGCCTCCGCGGGCGGGAGGTTCCCGCCGACCTGCTCATCGCGGACGGCCCCGGAGTCCGGGGCGGGGGCGATCAGGTCGGCCGGTGCGGCGAAGGAGTCGGCCGGGTCCGTCGGTCCATCGGCGGTCTCGGTCAGGCCCGGCAGGGGGCTGGTCAACCCGGACGGCTCGTCCGGCCGCTCGTACTCCCGACGCGGATCGTCACCGACGGTCGGATCGACCGGCGCCTCGACGGTCTCGCCCTCGGTGGGACGCTCGGTCGCGGTCGGTGCGATCCCGTCCGCGTGTCCGTCAGCGGAGCCGTCGGCACGCTCGGTGGTACCGCCCGCGGCGGCGGGAGTGGTGTCGTCCTGGGTCATCGGTGCGGGACCTTCCAACTGCTCGACGGGGAATCCTGCGATTCCGGGCCGGCCTGGACCGGCCCCGTGGTGCCACGCTGCTCTGGGGGCTCAGAGAGCCCCAGTCTGCCCCGGATCCGCCGTCACTGGCGAGGCCGGATCGCGGCCGGGGATCAGCCTGGCAGCATGTCAGCGGCGGCGCAGGGCGATGCGACGGGCCCCGTCGGCCGGAGGTGCGGTGATGGCGTCGGCTCCGGGCCGGTGGTCCGGTCACCGCCCGACCCGGGCCGCCCCGCCGGATCGGAGGCCCGCTGGACGGTCGGTCCGGCCGACCGTCGACGGCGAGACCTGCGGCGGGACCTGCGCGCGGAACGGAGGCGGCTCGGTGAGCGGCGCGTGATCGAAGTGGTCGTCACCTGCCCCGGGGCGCCGTTCCTGCTGCCCGGAGTGGCTCCGTCGCTGCTGCCGAGGGCCGGCGAGGTGCCGGCGGCGGCGGCGTCCGCGGTGTCGGCGCTGCACGGACTGGATCGGGTGGTGGTGCTGGCCGCGGCCTGGCCCAGGCCGGACGGCACGGACGGATCCGTGGCGCGGCGGGCCGTACACGACGGTGCGCCGGGGTCGGTGTCCGCGCGGGTCGGGAGGTCGCTGCTGGCCGGCGCCGGAGTGACCGACCCGGTCGTGGTCGAGGTGGCGCCCGGGCCGGTGCCCATCCTGCGCTCGGCGGTCGGGGGAGGCCGCGGGCACCCCGGGTCGCCGCGCGCGGTGGGTGCCGCGGCGGCGGCGATCCGCGAGGCCGCGGCCGACGCCCGGACGGGGCTGCTGGTGGTGGCCGAGGGGTCGGCGTGCGCGGGGCCGAGCGCACCCGGCGGCGACCACCCGGGGGCCGCCGCCTGGGACGCGGCCCTCACCGCCGCGGTGCGGGACGCCGATCCGGCCGCGCTGGCCGGGTGCCTGCGCCCCGACCGGTGGCCGGTGCACGATCTGCTGGTGCCGAGCGCGTCGGTCTGGGCGGTCCTGGCCGCGGTCACCGCCGAGCACCCGCCCGCCGCGGGACGGTTGCTCGCCGCCGGGGCGCCGTTCGGGGTCAGCTACCTGGTCGCGACCTGGACCTGGCCGGATCGCCGTTCGGTCGGGAGCGACCGTGCGGCCGGCAACGGCGGTCCGGCATGACCGACCGTCCGACGCCGCCGCTGGTGGTCGTGGCCGGACCGACCGGCGTGGGCAAGTCGGACCTGGCGCTCGACCTGGCCGCGGTCCTCGGCGACGACGCCAGGCTGGGCACCGCGGGCGCCGAGGTGGTGAACGCCGATTCGATGCAGCTCTACCGCGGCATGGACATCGGCACGGCCAAGCTGTCCCCGGACGAGCGGCGCGGCGTGCCGCACCACCTGCTCGACGTCCTGGACGTCACCGAGACGGCCAGCGTGGCCGCCTACCGTGACCACGCCCGGGCGGTGATCGAGCGGATCCGGGCCGACGGCCGGCTGCCCGTGCTGGTCGGCGGGTCCGGGCTCTACATCCAGGCCGTGCTCGACGAGATCGACTTCCCCGGCACCGACCCCGCGGTCCGCCGCCGGCTCGAGGGCGAGCTCGCGGTGGTCGGCCCGGCCGAACTGCACCGGCGGGTGGCCGCGGCCGACCCGGTGGCCGCCGCCGCCATCGACCCGGCCAACGGCCGTCGGCTGGTCCGAGCCCTGGAGGTCATGGAGCTGACCGGGCGGCCGTTCACCGCCTCGATGCCGCGGCCGGGCGTGCCGCGGTACGGGGCGGTCCTGCTCCGGCTGGACCGGGCCACCGAGGAGCTGGACCAGCGGCTCGGCGCCCGGGTCGAGGTGATGATGACGGCCGGCTGGCTGGACGAGGTGCGTCGGCTGGACGCCGCCGGCCTGCGGCGCGGGATGACCGCGCGGCGGGCGCTGGGGTACGCCCAGCTGCTGCAGGTGCTGGACGGTGAGCTCGACGTGGACACGGCGGTCACCGAGACGGTGACGGCCACCCGCCGGTTCGTCCGCCGGCAGCGCTCCTGGTTCCGCCGGGACCACCGGATGATCGACCTGGACGCAGCCGACCCGCAGCTGGTGACCCGGGCGGCGGCGACGGTGCGCGCGGCCGCGTCGGTCCCCGGCGCTTCCTAGACTGGCGCGGTGACCGACGTGCTGCCTGCCTACGAGGCCGGATCCGAGGATCTCGAATTCACCGGGCCGGCCTTCCTCAAGGGGCACGGCACCGAGAACGACTTCGTGCTCCTCCCGGACCGGGACGGTCGCATCGAGCTGACCGCGGAGCGGGTCCGGGCCATCTGCGACCGGCGGGCCGGGATCGGCGCCGACGGTGTCATCCGGGTCGCGCCCGGCCGGAACACGGGGACCGGCGCCGAGTTCTTCATGGACTACTGGAACGCCGACGGCTCGCTGGCGGAGATGTGCGGCAACGGCTCGCGGGTGTTCGCCCGCTTCCTGGTCGCCGCCGGCTGGGCCGCCCCGGGGACGCTGACCTTCGACACCCGGGCCGGATTGCGCACCGCCTGGCTGGGGGAGCAGGGTCCCGTCCGGGTGGACATGGGACCGGTGACGCTCGGCGGCGCCAGCACGGCTGCGGTCGCCGGGCGTCGGTTCGAGGGCACCGCCGTCGACGTGGGCAACCCGCACCTGGCCTGCCTGACCGACGTGCCGCTGGCCGAGCTCGACCTGTCGACCGCCCCGGACTTCGACGCGACGGTGTTCCCGTCGGGCGTGAACGTGGAGTTCGTGCACCGCCCGGCCGGTCCCGTCGCGGAGATCGCCATGCGGGTCCACGAGCGCGGCTCCGGGGAGACCCGGTCCTGCGGGACCGGCACCGTCGCCGCCGCCGCGGTGGCGCTCGCCGCCGATGGACGGCGGGCCGGCACCCTGGGGGTGCGGGTGCCCGGCGGGCGGGTCGTGGTCACCGTCGCCGACGACGGGACGGCCACGCTGGAAGGCCCGGCCGTCCTGGTCGCGGTGGGCCGACTCGACGCCACCCTGTGGCCCGACGCCGGCTGATCGGTGTGCGGCGGCTCCGCCGTCAGGTGATCGAGGGTCGCTGATCGAGGGCCAGGACCTGGTAATTCGCTCGAACCGCCGCGATCGGTCTGGCACCCTGGTAGCACGATGACGATGCAGAACGACGCCGCACGAGCGGCACTGTCCGACGGGGCCGACGGACGGACGGACGACTCCCGTCCGATGCGCGGGACGTCGCCGAGCCACGGCTCGGCCATCCACCTCGATCCCGACGTCCGTCCTGATCCCACTCACGACGCCCGGTCCGCGACGTCCGATGCGGCGACCGACGGCGCCACAACTCTCCCCGAGCACTTCCCCGACACCCGCGGCGAGCAGGACCTGGCCGACCGGGCCGCCCTGCGCCGGGTCGTCGGGCTGTCCACCGAACTCACCGACGTCACCGAGGTCGAGTACCGCAAGCTCCAGCTGGAGCGGGTGGTGTTGGTCGGCGTGTGGGCCGGCGCCGGCGGTGCGGGCTCCCAACGCGCCGACGCGGCGGCCGCATCCATGGCGGAGCTGGCCCGGCTGGCCGAGACGGCCGGGTCCGTGGTGCTGGATGCGCTGGTGCAGCGGCGCAGCCATCCGGACGCCGCCACCTACATCGGCTCCGGCAAGGTCACCGAACTCCAGGAGATCGTCGAGTCCACCGGCGCGGACACGGTCATCTGCGACGGCGAGCTCTCACCCGGCCAGCTGCGCAACCTCGAGGAGCGGCTGCGGGTCAAGGTGGTCGATCGGACCGCCCTCATCCTGGACATCTTCGCCCAGCACGCCCGGTCCAAGGAGGGCAAGGCCCAGGTCGAGCTGGCCCAGCTCAACTACCTGGTGCCCCGCCTGCGCGGCTGGGGTGCCGCGCTGTCCCGGCAGCGCGGTGGCCGGGTCGCCGCCGGCGCCGGCATCGGGTCCCGCGGTCCCGGTGAGACGAAGCTGGAGATCGACCGTCGCCGCATCCACCGGCGCATCGCCCAGTTGCGGGCCGAACTGGCCGCCATGACCAAGGTGCGCGACACCAAGCGGTCGCAGCGGCGGGAGAACGCCGTGCCCGCGGTGGCCATCGCCGGGTACACCAACGCCGGCAAGTCGTCGCTGCTGAACCGGATCACCGACGCCGGGGTGCTGGTCGAGGACGCGCTGTTCGCGACCCTGGACCCGACGACCCGGCGGGCGCGCACCGCCGACGGGCGCCAGTACACCCTCACCGACACGGTCGGGTTCGTCCGGCACCTGCCGCACCAGCTGGTCGAGTCGTTCCGCTCGACGCTCGAGGAGGTCGCCGACGCGGACCTGCTCGTCCACGTGGTGGACGGATCGGATGCCGAACCGCTGGCACAGATCACCGCCGTCCGGGAGGTGCTCGCGGAGATCGATGCCGCGGCCGTGCCGGAGCTCATCGTGGTGAACAAGGTCGACGCCGCCGACCCGGTGGTACTGGCCCAGCTGCGGCACGAGCTGCCCGGCGCGATGTTCGTCTCCGCGCACACCGGGGAGGGCATCGACGCCCTGCGCGAGGTCATCGCGCGTCGGCTGCCGGACCCGGCCGTCACCGTCGAGGTGGTGGTGCCGTTCACCGAGGGCGCCCTGGTCGCCCGGGTGCACCGGGAGGGGACGGTGCTGGACGAGCGGCACACGGACGCCGGCACGCACCTGCACGCCAAGGTCAACCTGAACCTGGCCGGCCTGCTGGAGGAGTACCGGGTCGCCACGGTGCTGTGAACGCGGTGCTGTGAACGCGGTGGGGTGAGCGTGGTGCTGTGAGCATGGTGCTGTGACCGGCCGGGGGATCTGAGCGGCGGTCACCTCGGCGATCGGGGCGAGCTGCACCACTGTGCGTGGTCTGCGCGGACACCATGAGTCCGCCGTTCGGCAACGCGCCGGTAACCTCGACCGGGGTACCCTGGAACGGTCGCCGCACGAACTGCTGTGCTCGCCCGGCTTGAGCAATCCGTCCGGAACCCGGCGACGAATGGTCCGGGCCCGGCATCGTTGTCTTCTCCGAGGAGGTCAGTTCATGGGTGGCTTGTCGTGGTGGCACTGGTTGATCATCATCGCCGCCTTCATCCTTCTGTTCGGCGCCAAGAAGCTGCCGGACGCCGCTCGGGGCCTGGGGCGCTCGCTGCGCATCCTGAAGTCCGAGGTGTCGGCCATGCACGAGGACGATCCCAAGAAGGCCACGGCCGCCGAGTCCGACGTGACCGCCAGCGTCCCGACGCCGCCCGCCCAGATCACCGCGACTCCGGTCGTGCCCGTGGTGCCGGCCGATCAGGCTGCGCCCGAGCCGCAGCGCCGCGTCGCCTCCTGAGCGGACACCGCTGACCGCCGGGGCGGTCGGACACGATCAAGAACAGGCCCGGGACCACCAGGTGGTCCCGGGCCTGTTGCTGTGCCGGGGCGGTCGGTCAGACCTTGCGGAGCACGGTGACGACCCGTCCCAGGATGGCCGCCTCGTCGCCGGCGATCGGCTCGTAGGCCTCGTTGTGCGGCATCAGCCAGACGTGCCCGTCGCGGCGACGGTAGGTCTTGACCGTGGCCTCGCCGTCGATCATGGCGGCGACGATGTCACCGTTCTCGGCCACCGGCTGCTGGCGGACGACCACCCAGTCCCCGTCGGCGATGGCCGCGTCGATCATCGAGTCGCCGACCACCTTGAGCAGGAACAGGATGCCCTCGCCGACCAACTCGCGGGGCAGCGGGAACACGTCGTCGATCTGCTGGTCGGCCAGGATCGGCCCGCCCGCGGCGATCCGCCCCACGACGGGGACGAACGCCGGCACCGGCATCACGGTCGCATCCTCGAAGTTGTCCTCCGCTGGCCGGATGTCCACCGCGCGCGGACGGTTCGGGTCCTTGCGGATGAGTCCTCGGCGCTCCAGCACCTTGAGCTGGTGGGCCACCGATGACGGCGACTTGAGACCCACGGCGTCGCCGATCTCCCGCACGCTGGGCGGGTAGCCACGGCGCTCCACGGAGTCCCTGATGACCTGCAGGATCTTGCGCTGCCGCATGGTCAGCACGCCGGTGTGGGCGACGTCGGGGAAGACCACCACGGTGTCGCCCGTCGTGCCGCTCCCGCCGGTCGACCCGCTGACTCCTGCGGCCACGGTCCCGACGCCGCTGTCTGCTGTCGTGCGTTCCCTGGCCACCGCAACACCTTCCCGTGACGCCGGGACGTGTCTGCCCCGGTCCGTGTGCCGTCCGCTCGACCTGAGGCGGTGATCGACGGAGCGGCGCGCCCAGTGTATTCGAACTGTGAACAATTGTTCGAGCGACACGCCCCGGATGTCGTCTGTGCAGGTCGGAGCCGATCCGACCCGGGCTGCTCCGGCTCGCGGAGGCCCGGTCCGAGGCGTTCGAGGACGTCGTCCGGACGGCGTTGTCGGTGCCTGGGTGTAGAACATCCACGGGCGCTCGATAGAACGCCCGTTCGAACCGGCGGCACGCTCGCAGCGGGTGCGCGACCGGGTCGGACCACCTCGGAGCAGTCGCCGATCCCGATGACGGGACCGGCGGAGGCAGGAGAGTCCAGATGGCTGACGTCCTGACGTCCGGTGTCCGTCGCTCACTGCGCACCGGTCCGGCCGGTGTGCTCGGCGGGCTCGTCCCCGCGTTCGACCGCCGGCGCGCCGACCGGCGCGCCGGCCGGTCGGTGTTCCTGGCCCCGGTCCGACCGGGGGCGCCCGTCGATGTCGCCCCGCCGCTCACCGGCCGGGCCCACCGCCCGGCAGGCTCGACGTCCTGGCTGCGGGCGGCCGGCTCGACCGTCCCGACCTGCCGGCAGTGCGCCCGCGCCGGTCGGCTGCGGCTGGCCTCGGCCCGGCCCCACGGGGTCCCGCACCGGCTCTCGTCGACCGAGGCGCCGGTCGAGCCGGCGGACGACACCAGCCGTCGGTCCCGCCGGCGTCGCCGGGTGGCGGAGGTCCGTGCGGACCGCGCCCGACCGGCCCGCCGACGGCCCGGCACCCGGGCGGCCGACACCGTGGCGCCCGCGGACGTCCGTTCCCCGGTCGGGTGCCCGACCGGCGCCCCCACCGCGCTCCGCGGCTACCGGATGGGGCGGTGGGCGCGCCTGGCCATGACGACGTCGGTCGTGGTCGCCGGATCCGTCCTGCTGTGGACGCTGTTCGCACCGGTGTCGTCGCTGCGATCCGTGCCGGTGGTGGTGGAGCCGGGCGACAGCCTGTTCTCCATCGCGGTCGAGGCCGACCCGGTCCGGGACGCCGACGAGGTGGTGCAGGACATCCGGCGGATCAACGGTCTGGGCGAGTTCGCGGCAGTCACCCTGCCGGTCGGGCAGGTGCTCCAGGTACCGGTCAGTGACTGACGGTGCCGCCCGTTCGCCGGGTCCGGCGGGCTCCCCGCCGCACGCACGGTGATCGACGATCACGTCGACGGCCGGGAGAGTGAATCCGTCCCGACACGCCCGTGCCGACTTGTCCGGCGGCGGGCTCCCGCCGTACCGTCACCCCAACATCTAGTGCTTACACTGGTGTAAGTCATCCACAAGTAGTGCCCACGGATGACTGAGTTGTCCACAGGAGCAGACCGGCTGCCCACGTCCGGTCCACGCGTTGTCCACATCGGGCGCGGGGACGGACAGCGGCCGGACGGTCCGGGACGCGCGCGTGAGGATCGAAGGAGGTGGCTGCGGTGCGGTGTCCGTTCTGCCGTCACCCCGACTCGCGGGTCATCGACTCCCGGGAGATGGACGACGGCCAGGCGATCCGGCGTCGCCGGTCCTGCCCGCAGTGCTCCCGTCGGTTCTCCACCGTCGAGGCCGCGGTGCTCATGGTGGTCAAGCGCAGTGGCGTGACCGAGCCGTTCCAGCGCTCCAAGGTCATCACCGGGGTACGCCGGGCCTGCCAGGGGCGCCCCGTGGGGGACGACGATCTGGCCCAGCTGGCCCAGCAGGTGGAGGAGACGATCCGGGCCTGGGGCATGGCGGAGGTCGCCAGCCAGCAGGTCGGGCTGGCCATCCTCGACCCGCTGCGCGAACTGGACGAGGTCGCCTACCTGCGGTTCGCGTCGGTGTACCGCTCCTACACGTCGGCGGAGGACTTCGCCGCCGAGATCGCCGACATGCGGCGCCGGGCCAAGGGCGGTGACGCCGGTCCGGGCGACGACACCGAGCCGGCCGACGGCACCGGGCCCGGCACGGCCCGGGGCCGACCCGAGACGGGACGCCCCCGAGCACGTGGTGTGCCGGTGAGCTGACCGCTCGTCGCCCGTCAGTCCTGCACCTCGAACCCGCCGAGCAGCGTCGCCCGGCCGTCACCACCGTCGGCGACCCGGTCCACCCGGCGCCGGCCGGCCGCGGCTCCTGCAGCCGGGGCCGCTCCACGGCAGCACCGCACGCACCACCGCAGCACGGCACCACAGCGCCACCCGCAAGCCCGCCGGTCGTCCTCGACCGTGCGGCATCGTGATCCAGGGGAAGGGACACGCTCCATGACCGAGACCGCCACCAACGGCAACTCGCCGGACGCCGGTGCCGGGCAGCCCGCGCAGGGTTCCCGCAGTCGCCGCGCCCGCTCCGGCGCCGGCCAGTCCACGACGAGCGCCGGACTGCGGTTGGAGCGGTTGTTCACCACGCCCGGCGTGCACCCGTACGACGAGGTGACCTGGGAGCGGCGCGACGTCGTCATGACCAACTGGCGCGACGGGTCGATCAACTTCGAGCAGCGCGGTGTCGAGTTCCCGGACTTCTGGTCGGTGAACGCCACGAACATCGTGACCAGCAAGTACTTCCGCGGCGCGGTGGGCACCCCGGTGCGGGAGAGCAGCCTGCGGCAGCTCATCGACCGCGTGGTGCTGACCTACACCCGGGCCGGGACCGAGCACGGCTACTTCGCCGGTGAGGAGGACCGCGAGGTCTTCGAGCACGAGCTGACCTGGATGCTGCTGCACCAGGTGTTCGCGTTCAACTCGCCGGTCTGGTTCAACGTGGGAACGGCGTCCCCGCAGCAGGTCTCGGCCTGTTTCATCCTGTCGGTGGACGACACGATGGACTCGATCCTGAACTGGTACCGCGAGGAGGGCCTGATCTTCAAGGGCGGCTCCGGCGCCGGGCTGAACCTGTCCCGCATCCGGTCGTCCAAGGAGTTGCTGTCCTCCGGTGGCACCGCGTCCGGCCCCGTGTCCTTCATGCGCGGCGCCGACGCGTCGGCCGGCACCATCAAGTCCGGTGGCGCGACCCGCCGCGCGGCCAAGATGGTCGTGCTGGACGTCGACCACCCGGACATCGCCGAGTTCGTCGAGACCAAGGCCAAGGAGGAGCACAAGATCCGTGCCCTCCGTGACGCCGGGTTCGACATGGACCTGGGCGGCGACGACATCGTCTCCGTGCAGTACCAGAACGCCAACAACTCGGTCCGCGTCTCCGACGAATTCATGCGTGCCGTGGAGGGGGCAGGCCCCAACGGCACCGACTTCGGTCTGCGGAGCCGGATGACCGGCGAGGTCATCGAGACCGTCGACGCCGCCGATCTGTTCGGCAAGATCACCCAGGCCGCGTGGGAGTGCGCCGACCCGGGCATCCAGTACGACGACACCATCAACGACTGGCACACCTCGCCCGAGTCGGGACGGATCAACGCGTCCAACCCGTGCAGCGAGTACATGCACCTGGACAACTCGTCCTGCAACCTGGCCTCGCTGAACCTGCTGAAGTTCCTCAGCGACGACGGCGTGTTCCAGGCCGAGCGGTTCGCCAAGGCCGTCGAGTTCGTCATCACCGCCATGGACATCTCGATCTGCTTCGCCGACTTCCCGACCGAGCCGATCACCGAGACCACCCGGGCGTTCCGTCAGCTGGGCATCGGGTACGCCAACCTGGGCGCGCTGCTGATGGCCACCGGGCACGCCTACGACTCCGAGGGTGGCCGGTCGCTGGCCGCCGCCATCACCTCGCTCATGCAGGCCTCCGCCTACGGCCGGTCCGCCGAGCTGGCCGCCGCAGTCGGCGCCTACGAGGGCTACGCCCGCAACGCCGAGGCGCACAAGCGGGTCATCCGCAAGCACGCCGCGGCCAACGACCAGATCCGCGTGCTGCACACCAACGACGCCGTCGCGCTGAAGCTGGCCACCGCCGCCTGGGCGCGCACGGTGGAGCTGGGGCAACAGCACGGCTACCGCAACGCCCAGGCCTCGGTGCTCGCTCCGACCGGCACCATCGGCCTCATGATGGACTGCGACACCACCGGTGTGGAACCCGATCTCGCGCTGGTGAAGTTCAAGAAGCTGGTCGGCGGCGGCTCCATGCAGATCGTCAACCAGACGGTGCCGCGCGCCCTCAAGGCGCTGGGCTACCAGGACGAGCAGGTCGAGGCCGTCGTCGAGTACATCGCGGAGCACGGCCACGTCGTCGACGCCCCCGGTCTGCGGCGCGAGCACTACGAGGTCTTCGACTGCGCGATGGGGGAGCGATCCATCGCCCCGATGGGTCACGTCCGGATGATGGCGGCCATCCAGCCGTTCATCTCGGGTGCCATCTCCAAGACGGTGAACATGCCGGAGGACGCGTCCGTCGCCGACGTGGCCGAGATCTACCAGCAGGGCTGGAAGATGGGTCTCAAGGCGCTGGCCATCTACCGGGACAACTGCAAGGTCGGTCAGCCGCTGTCCGCGGCCGGCAAGAACAAGACCACCCAGCAGACCCCGGTCGAGCCGGCCGCTCCCGCGCCGGTCGCCGCAGCGCCGGTGCACACCGGTCCGGTCCGCCGCCGACTGCCCAAGAAGCGGCCGTCGCAGACGGTCTCGTTCACCGTCGGCGGGGCCGAGGGCTACCTGACCACCGGTTCCTACCCGGACGACGGCCTCGGCGAGGTGTTCATCAAGCTGGGCAAGCAGGGTTCCACCCTGGCCGGCGTGATGGACGCGTTCTCCATCGCGGTCTCGGTGGGCCTGCAGTACGGCATCCCGCTGGAGTCCTACGTCGCCAAGTTCACCAACCTGCGCTTCGAGCCGGCCGGCATGACCGACGACCCGGACGTCCGCATCGCGACCTCGGTGATGGACTACCTGTTCCGTCGCATCGCGCTGGACTACCTGCCGGTCGACAAGCGCGCCGAGCTGGGCATCTTCTCGGCCGAGGAGCGCTCCGCGCATCTGGACAACACCTACGGCGGTGGGTCCTCGTCGGCGCAGGAGGAGGTCGTCGAGGAGCTGCGCACCTCGGTCGACGCCACCCCGGTGGTCCGCCCGGCCGTCGAGCAGGGCGGGTCCGGCGTGCAGCCGGGTGCCGCTGAGGGCACCGCCACCGATCCGGTGGTCGCCCCGGCCCCGTCGTCCGGTCTCGCGCCGGTGGCGGCGCCGGCCGGCCGCGCCGGCTCGTCGACCGAGCTGCTCGAGCTGGTCATCGGCAAGTCGGCCGACGCCCCGCTCTGCTTCACCTGCGGCACCAAGATGCGCCCATCCGGTGCCTGCTACGTGTGCGAGGGCTGCGGCAGCACCTCAGGCTGCAGCTGACGCCGCAGCGACGCGTCCCGGGACTCGGCCCGATCCGGTCGGGCCCCGGGACGTGTCGCGTCCGGCGAGGCCGACGCCTGACCGACTCCATCGCCGACCCGGTCTGCTCTGGCAGGCTGGGCGACGTCAGCGTCATGCCACCGGGACCGGCGTCCGTCCTGCCCGTCCCGTGAACGCCTGGAGGGAACCGCGATGCGAGCCCTGATGAACCTGGTGCACCGGATCGTCGATGCGCTCGCGCGGCGCAAGGTCCGTCGCGACGAGACTCCCGGCGGCCGCTGACCCGGTCGCGGTCGGCGGCACCGTGGGCCGACCGGCTCGTCGGTCGTGTCCCTGACACCGATTCCCGCAGGCCCGGGGCGGGAAGGCCGCCCGGCGGACGGTAAAGTGGACGTCACACCCACCGTCGAGCCCTGGGAGAAGTGTGCGCGTTTCCGGATGTCTCGCCTCGGCGCCCCCGAGACCGTCCGAACACGCCCTGTTCCCGGTTGATCACCACGGGTCCCGCTGATGGGGACCTCCGGAGCCTTCGCGGCGGCCCCCTGGTTCCTGCTGGCGTACCTCGTCCTCGGCCTGCTCGGTCCCGCCTGCTGCCGGTGGTGGGACCGCAGCGCGCTCATCGTCCTGTCCGCCCTGCCGGCCGCCACCACGGTGTGGGCCGCGGCCATGCTGCCGTCCGTGCTGGACGGCGGCAGCCGCACCGTCACGATCAGCTGGATCCCGGTCCTGTCGCTGGATCTCGACTTCCGGCTCGACGCGCTGTCCATGATCATGACCCTGGTCATCGCGGGCATCGGCACGTTGGTGCTGCTCTACTCCAGCCGGTACTTCCCCCGTGGGGACGACGGCCTGGGCAAGTACCTCGGCTCGATGCTGGTCTTCGCCGGTTCCATGCTCGGCCTGGTCTGGGCCGACAACCTGTTGCTGCTGGTCATCTTCTGGGAGCTGACCGGTCTGCTGTCGTACCTGCTCATCGCGCACCGGGCGGGCAAGCAGAGTTCCCGGTCGGCCGCGTCGCAGGCGTTCCTGACCACCACCGCCGGTGGTCTGGTCATGCTGATCGGGGCGGTGCTGCTCGGCGAACTGGCCGATACGTACCGCATCTCGGAGATCATCGCCGACCCGCCGCAGGGTGGCTGGGTGACCGCCGCGGTGATCATGCTGATCGTCGGTGGCATCACCAAGTCGGCGATCGTGCCGTTCTCGTTCTGGCTGCCCGGCGCGATGGCCGCGCCCACCCCGGCCAGCGCGTACCTGCACGCGGCGACCATGGTCAAGGCCGGTCTGTACCTGTTCGCCCGGCTGGCGCCCGCGTTCGCGTTGCCCGACGGTTCGCCGACCTTCTGGCAGCCGCTGCTGATCCTGCTGGGTGGGGCGACCCTGCTGTACGGCGCGGTGCAGGCGCTGCGGCAGCGCGACCTCAAGCTGTTGCTCGCCTACGGCACCGTCTCGCAGCTCGGCCTGATGACCCTGCTGCTCGGCGCCGGCAACGCCGACGCACTGCTCGGCGGCATGGCCATGCTGCTGGCCCACGCCAGCTTCAAGGCACCACTGTTCTTCGTGGTCGGCATCATCGACGAGACCACCGGCACCCGGGACCTGACCAGGCTCAGCGGTCTGCGCCGCCGGCTGCCGGTGCCGTTCTGGGTGGCGGTCGCCGCCGGCGTCTCCATGGCCGGTGTCCCGCCCATGCTCGGGTTCGCGACCAAGGAGGCCGGGTACGCCGGGCTGCTGGACGGCGGCACTTGGGGCGTGGTGGCGGTGGCGCTGATGGCGGTCGGGTCGGCGCTGACCGTCACGTACACGATCCGGTTCCTCTGGGGCGCGTTCGGCGACAAGGACGGCGTGGAGCCGGTCCGGCCGAAGCGGGCGCCCGCCCTGATGACTGGTCCGGCGGTACTGCTCGCGGTCCTCGGTCTGATCTTCGGTGTCGTACCGCAGGTCCTGGAGGGTCTGCTGCAGTCCTACGCCCGCACCGCGGGGGAGACGCACGCCGACGCGCTGGCCCTCTGGCACGGGTTCAACCTGCCGCTGCTGCTGTCGGTGACCGGCTGGGTGGTGGGCACCGGCGTGTTCCTGGCCCAGCGCGGGATCGAACGGGCCCGCGCCGCCATCGCCGCTCCTGGCGCTGCGCCGGGCGGCAGCTACCGGGCCACCACCCGCGCAGTGGACTTCATCGCCTTCGGGGTCACCTCGGCCACCCAGCGCGGCTCGCTGCCGGCCTCGATGGGCGCGATCCTGCTCGTCCTCATCGTCTTCCCGGGGCTCAACCTGCTGCACTCCGGCGAGGTCGCCGGCGACGTGGTGCTCGGCGATCCCGCCGAGGTGGCCGTCGGAGCCGTCGTGCTGGTGCTGGCGGTCAGCCTGCTGAAGATCCGTCGCGCCCTGGTGGCGGTGCTGGTCGTCGGCGGCATCGGGTACGCCATCGCGGTCCTGTACATCGTGCGGGGGGCGCCGGACCTGGCTCTGACCCAGCTGCTGGTCGAGACGGTCACCCTGATCGCCGCGCTGCTGGTGCTGACCCGGATGCCGGACACGGCGCTGTCCACCGGCAAGCGCGGCAACGTGATCCGCACCGTGCTGGCCATCGCCGCCGGGGCCCTCATGACGGCGCTGGCCCTGATCATCCCGGGCAGCCGCACCCTCGAACCGGTCTCCGGGGCGCTGGACGGTGCCGCGGTGACGTTCGGCGGCGGTCACAACATCGTCAACGTCATCCTGGTCGACGTCCGCGCCTGGGACACCTACGGGGAGATCACCGTGCTGGTGGCCGCGGCCACCGGCGTCGCCTCGCTCATCTTCATCAACCGCCGCACCGGGTCGGTGCCGCGGCGTCCCACCGTGCTGCCGTCGGACGACAGCACGCGGCCGGACCGGCCCTCGCCGTGGCTGGCCACCAATTGGTCGCCCCGCCGGTCGCTGCTGCTCGAGGTGGTGACCCGGCTGATCTTCCACGTCATCGTGGTGTTCTCCCTGTTCGTGCTGTTCGTCGGGCACGACGAGCCGGGTGGCGGCTTCGCCGCCGGGCTGATCGTCGGCCTGGCCCTGGCCCTGCGGTACCTGGCCGGCGGCGCGTTCGAACTGGGCGAGGCCGCCCCGGTCGACGCCGGCATCCTCATGGGCATCGGCCTGCTCATCACCTCGGTGATGGCCGTGTTCGGCCTGTTGACCGGGGGCGCGGCGCTGCAGTCGACCATCTTCGAGGCCGACGTCGCCGTGCTCGGGCACCTCAAGTTCGTGACGTCGAGCCTGTTCGACATCGGCGTCTACTTCGTCGTCATCGGCCTGGTGCTCGACGTGCTCCGGTCGATGGGCGCCGAGCTGGACCGACAGCTGGTGCAGGACCGGGTCGAGCAGGGCCAGGCGCAGGACCGGGTCGGGGCCGGCCGTCGCTCCGGTGCCCCGGCGACCGCGGGCTCCGGACGGGGGCGGCGCCGGTGACCGTCGGCCTCGTGCTCGCCCTGACCGTCGGTGGCCTGTTCGCCGCCGGGGTCTACCTGATGATGTCCCGCAACCTGGTCCGGGTGCTGCTCGGGTTCCTGCTGGCCGGCCACGGCGTGAACCTGTTGCTGCTCACCTCGGGCACCAGCGGCGTCGCTCCGATCGTGGGCGAGGGCGACCCGGACGCCGCGCTGGCCGACCCGTTGCCCCAGGCCCTGATCCTCACGTCGATCGTCATCTCGTTGGGAGTGAGCGCGTTCCTGCTCGCCATGGTGTACCGCAACTACCGCTCGACCGCGGCGATCGTGGTCGACACCGACGAGGACGAGGACCTGACGCGGCAGGACACCACCGGGGGATCGGAGTGATGCGCCCGTGATCGCCCTCCTGCCCCTGGCCGTCATCCTGCCGATGATCGGTGCGGGCGTGACCATGGTGGCCAGCCGCCGCCCGCGGGTGCAGCGCGCCCTGTCGGTCACCGCGCTGGCCGCCCAGCTGGCCGTGGCGCTGATCATGCTGGTGGTGGTCGACGACCGCGGACCGATGGTCATGCACATCGGCGGGTGGTCCGCCCCGTTCGGGATCACCCTGGTCGCCGACCGGCTGGCCGCGTTCATGCTGGTGGTCTCCACGATCGTCACGCTGGCCGTACTCATCTACTCGATCTCGCAGGGCCGCGACGACGAGGAGGAGGACGGCACCAACTCCGAGACGCCGACGTCGATCTTCCACCCGACGTTCCTGATCCTGGCCACGGGCGTGTCCAACGCCTTCCTGGCCGGTGACCTGTTCAACCTGTTCGTCAGCTTCGAGATCCTGCTGACCGCGAGCTACGTGCTGCTCACCCTGGGCGGGACGACGGAGCGGCTGCGGGCCGGGGCGCCGTACATCGTCGTCTCGCTGTTGTCGTCGTTGATCTTCCTGTCCGGCGTCGCCATGGTCTACGCGGCCACCGGCACGGTGAACCTGGCCGACCTGGCCACCAAGATCGACTCGGTCCCGCCGGGCATCAAGGCCACCATCGCGGCGATCCTGCTGACCGCCTTCGGGGTCAAGGCCGCGGTCTTCCCGATGTCGGCGTGGTTGCCCGACTCGTACCCGACGGCGCCGGCCCCGGTCACCGCGGTGTTCGCCGGCCTGCTGACCAAGGTCGGGGTCTACGCGATCATCCGGGTGCAGACGCTGCTGTTCCCGGGCATGTTCACCACCGTGCTCATGGTGGCGGCCGGTGCGACGATGCTGGTCGGCATCCTCGGTGCGATCGTGCAGCCCGGCATCAAGCGGATGCTCTCGTTCACCCTGGTCTCGCACATCGGCTACATGCTCTTCGGCGTGGCCATCGGGTCCGAGGCCGGCGTGGCCGCGGCGATCTACTACGTCGCCCACCACATCCTGGTGCAGACGGCCCTGTTCCTCGGCGCGGGCCTGATCGAACGGGTGGCGGGTAGCACGGTGCTGGCCCGGCTCGGCGGGCTGGCCGCGGCGGCGCCGGTGCTGGCGGTGCTGTTCTTCATCCCGGCCATGAACCTGGCCGGGGTGCCGCCGTTCTCGGGGTTCCTGGGCAAGGTCGGCTTGTTCGAGGCCGCGCTGGAAGGCTCCACCGGCGCCGCCCAGGTGCTGCCGCTGGTCATCGTCTGCCTCGGCACGCTCACCAGCCTGCTCACCCTGTACGCGATCGTCCGGGTCTGGGGCCGGGCGTTCTGGCGTCCGGTACCGCAGGCGGGGGAGGAGCACCCGCCGACCGGCCCGCTGGACCCCCGTGGCGACCACCCGATGACCACGCAGTACACCGAGTCCCGGCGTCGGGCCCGCGAGGCCGCCCGCCGCCGGATGGCGGCCGCCGAGGCCGCCCGGTTGCCGCTGGGCATGGTCGGCGCGACCACCGCGGTGGTCACGGTCGGGCTGGTGCTGACCGTCGGCGCCGGACCGATCTACGGCCTGGCCGAACGCGCGGCCGGCAACCTGATGGACCAGCAGACCTATGTCCGCGCGGTGATGGACACGCCGGCCGACGGTGCCGCCGACCTGCTCATCGACCCGCCGGGGCTCAGTCCCGCCGAGCCGACCGCCCAGGATCCGGGAGGCACCGGATGAGCGGCCTGCAACGACTGCGCCGCCGTCGCCGGCAGATCACCGGAGAGCACCTGAGTCGCCGCATGCAGGGCCGCGCCTACCTGATGGCGCTGGTCGCGCTGGTCCTGGTGTGGACCGCGCTGTGGGGGTCGGTCTCACCCGTCCTGGTGCTGCTCGGCGTGCTGTTCTCCGCCGTGGTGCTGCTGCTGTTCCCGCTGCCCGCGCTGGAGTTCCGCGTCGGCCTGCATCCATGGCGCACCGTGGTGCTCGTGGTCACCTTCGGGTTCGCGGTGGTCCGGGCCGGACTGAACGTGTGCTGGCTGGCGGTGCGGCCGCGGCTGCCGCGCAGCGAGATCACCACCGTGCAGCTGGACACCCAGTCCGACCTGGTCCAGACGCTCACCGCGCTCGCGGTGTCGCTGGTGCCGGGCAGCCTCATCATCGACGCCGACCCCGACCGGCGGACCCTGCAGATCCACGTCCTGGACACCGCCCCGGGCGACCTGGAGCGCTTCGCCGAGTCGGTCCGCACCCAGGAACGGCGGATCGTCGCCGCGGTGGGGGCCGGTCCCCGTGACCGGCCGCCGCGCAGGACCGGCACGGGCGAACGACCAACGGGACGGAGGAACGGATGAGCACCACCATCGCGGTGGCCGCCTTCGTCGCCGGCGGCCTGTTCGCGGTCGGCGGCATCTGCGCCATGGTCCGGCTGCTGCGCGGCCCGTCGCTCATCGACCGCGTCATCGCCCTGGACGTCCTGCTGGCGATCCTGGTCGGCGTCATCGTCGTCGTCGCCGCCGTGACCCGGTCGTCCATCACGCTGGTCGCCGCGGTCGTCGTGGCGCTGCTGGGCTTCCTCGGCTCGGCCGGCCTGGCCAAACTGCTGCCCCGGGACCGCGTGTGAACGTCCTCGACGTGATCGCCGGCGTCGCCCTGGTGGCGGGCGCAGCCATGTCCGCGCTGGCCGGGGTGGCCGTGCTGCGGTTCCCGGACACCATGAGCCGGATCCACGCCGCGACCAAACCGCAGGTGCTGGGCATCGTGCTGCTGATGATCGGTCTCGGGCTGCAGCTGCGCAGCGCCGCGGTGATCGGGCTGCTGGTCCTCATCGTGTTGCTGCAGTTCGTCACCGCCCCGGTGTCCGCGCACCTGACCGTCCGGGCCGCGTACCGCGGCGCCACGGGCGACGGCGATGCGACCGGACCCGACGACCAGGGACCCGGTCGACGGACCGGGGCGGGCGACGACGACACCCCCGAGGTCACCGTGCCGGCGGATCGGCCACCCGAGGGGGGCGCCGATCCGGGCGAAGGGCCGGGCGAGGGGGACGGCCATCCGCCGATCGAACCCGCCGCCGACGACTCGCCGGCCGAGATCGCCCACTCGATCGCCGAGCAGGCCGGCGGCATCCCCGTCGGCGGCGACCCGGGGCAGCGCACGGTGCTGCGCCCGGATCCCCACCGCCGCCAGGGGCGCGGGCGCTGACCCGCGGACCGGCGCCGGGCGCCGCCGGTACGGTCGGTGCCGTGTCGTCCGCCGGTCCTGTCGTCCCACCGGCGGCGCGGATCCCCCGATCGGTGGACCGGGTGAGCGACGAGTACGTGGCGGCGCTGGTCGAGCTCAGCCCGATGACGGCGATCGAGCTCGGCCGCCGGTCGAGTCGCCCCGGCCTGGACGATCTGTCGCCCGACGGGCTGGCCGAACGGCACCGTCTCATCACCGGCACGCTGGCCCGGCTCGCCGTCGTGCCGCCGTCCGGCCCCGACGACGAGCTGGCCCGCGAGGTCATCACCGAGCGGCTGACCGGCCAAGCGGAGCGCCTGGCCTCCGGGTGGGCCGCCGCCGACCTCAACAGCATCAGCTCGCCGGTGCAGCACGTGCGCCAGACCTTCGACCTGCTGCCCACGGACACCGAGGCGGACCTGGCCGAACTGCGGGACCGGATGGCCGGGGTGCCGGCGGCGCTGGACGGGTACGCCCGCGGCCTGGCCGTCGCGTCGGCCGCCGGACGGACCGCCGCGGTCCGGCAGATCGAACGGTGCGCCGCGCAGTGCACGGCCTTCGGTGCCGGTGCCGGTGCCGGTGCCGGGGACGGCGGGTGGTTCACCGCGTTCGTCCGGGGCCTGTCCACCAGCGACACGGCCCGCGACCCCAGGACCGACCCCAGGACCGACTCCGGGACCGACGCCGTGACCCGGGCCGGCCTGTCCGAGGTCGCCCGGGCCGCCGATCGCGCGTACCTGGAGCTCGCCGCCTTCCTGCGCACCGAGCTGCGGCCGGCCGCGCCGTCCACCGACCCGGTCGGCGCCGACCGCTACCGGATGGATCAGCGTCGGTTCCTGGGCACCGAGCTGGACCTGGCCGAGACGTACGCCTGGGGCTGGCACGAGTTCCTGACCATCGAGGCGGAACTGCACCGGGTGGCCGGCCGCATCACCGGCGGGGGCAGTCCGGCCGCGGCCGCCGCGGCGCTCGACGCCGACCCGGCGCGGTCGGTGACCGGACGGGCGGCCTTCCAGGACTGGATGACCGAGGTGTCCGGCGCCGTCGTGGCCGACCTGGCCGGGACCCAGTTCGACCTGCCGGAGTCCATCCGCGCGTTGGACTGCCGGATGGCGCCGCTGGGCAGCCCGGTCGGGGCCTACTACCTGGCGCCGTCGGAGGACCTGCGCCGGCCGGGGTCGATGTGGTTCTCCTTCCCGGCCGACCGTCAGCGCTTCCCGACCTGGCGGGAGACCACCGTGCTGCACCACGAGGGCGTGCCCGGCCACCACCTGCAGATCGCCACCGCGCTGCACGAGCGGGACCGGCTCAACGACTTCCGGCGGTCCCTGGGCGGCACGGCCGGGCACAGCGAGGGCTGGGCGCTGTACGCCGAGCGGCTGATGCGCGAGCTCGGCCGTCTGGACGACGACGGCGTGCTGTTCGGTCTGCTGGACTCCCAGTTGTTCCGCGCGGCCCGGGTGGTGGTCGACATCGGCATGCACCTGGAGCTGCCCATCCCGGCCGAGGCCCGGTTCGCCACCGGTCACCGGTGGACCCCCGCCCTGGGCCTGGAGTTCCTCACCACCCGGACGGTCAGCGATCCGGCGCTGTGTCGCGACGAGATCGACCGCTACCTGGGCTGGCCCGGCCAGGCGCCGGCCTACAAGGTCGGCGAGCGGGTGTGGCTGGCGGGCCGGGCAGCCGCCCGGACCCGCGCCGGCGGCCGGTTCGACGCCCGTGCCTTCCACACCGCCGCGTTGCGGCTCGGCGGGATGGGGCTGGACCCGCTGGCCCGCCAGCTCGCCCGACTGTGACCGGCCGGATTGCCGGTCAGCCGACGGGGTGGTCGGCGTGTCGGTCGGCCAGGACCTCCGGCAGCGGCAGGTCCCGGCCCAGGATGCCGAACGGGCGGGCGTCGCCGGAGAAGCGGTAGTGCCGCAGCAGGTCCTCGAACCCCAGCCGGCGGTACAGCCGCCACGCCCGGTTCTCGCCCTCAGGTGTGGACAGCAGCACCCGGCGCTCGGTCCGGGCGTCCAGCAGCCGGCGCAGCAGCGCCTCACCGAGGCCGCTGCCCTGCGTGTCGGGCCGGACGTGCAGTTCGGTGAGCTCGAAGAAGTCGGCCAGCCAGTCCAGCCGTCGCGAGGCGTCCCGCTCCACCCCGCGGCGCACCTCGGAATACCACCACTGACCGGGCAGGCCACGGTAGCCGTAGCAGAGCCCGCGCACCCGGTCCGCGGCGTCCAGGGCGACCCAGCAGTCGAAGTCCGGCCGGCGGCTGTGCTCGTCCCACAACGCGGATCGGGCCGTGGCCACGCCCGGCGGGTACCCCATCGCCTGCACGTACACGTCGACCAGTTCCTGGACCCGGGCCCGGAACTGCTCTGCGGTCCAGCGGACCAGCCGCACGCGGGTCCCGGCGGCGTCGTCCTGACCGGGTCCCGGCTCCGCCCTGGCGTGTCGCATCCGGTCATCAGACCACGCCGCACCGGCGGCGCGGCGGGCCGGGGCGGGCGCATCCGGCCTCCGGAGTGGTCGACGTCGGTGATCGCGTCGACGGTCGGAGGTCGAGTCACGACCCCGGAGTGCTCTGGCCATCCTCGGTGTCGGTGGTCCCTGGCACAGTGCGGATCAGGGTGCGGGTCTCACGGCATGAGTCGGGTCGCCGGGACGTCGGACAGGACGTGCTGGCGGAGCGCCCCGTCCACGAGGTACCGTCGGTGTCGAACAGACGTACGAAACATGGTCCAGGGGACGATCGGAGTGGGAGCCATGACGCTGACGGTTCAGGAACGGGCCGGCTGGCAGCCGATGTTGTGCGATCCGACGGCGGCGGACGGCGCTGAGGCGCCCGGCCGCTCGCCGCGCCGCGCCGCCCCGGCGGCGCGCACCGGCCCGAACCGGACCGGTGAACGGTCGCGACCGGCGCCGCTCGGGGCGCCGCCGGTTCCGCAGGCCGCCCGTGACCTTCTGGCTGACGCCGGCCGCGGCGTCGGCCGGGCCGTGGGCATCGCGGATGCGCCGGAGCGGTTCGCGGCGGCGCACCTGGCCGCGCTGCGGGCCGCGGCGGCCGTGCTGGCCGCCCGGGCCCGTCCCGTGCGGGGCCGGCGGGGCAGCGCGTGGGAGCTGATCGCCCGGGTGGCGCCCGAGCTGTCCGAGTGGGGGGCGTTCTTCGCCGCCGGCTCGGCCAAGCGTCACGCGGTCGAGGCGGGTCTGGCCGCAACGGTCACCGCGCGGGAGGCCGACGACATGGTGCGGCAGACGGCCGTCTTCCTCGACGTCGTCGAGGAGTTGCTGAGCCGCCGGTCAGCGTGACCGGCGACGGGCTGACCGGAGCAACCGGTCGAGCAGCTCGTCGAACTGCTGCGCCAGCTGCCGGGCGCCCGGGGTGGGCCAGCCGTGGATCGGCATGCCGGCGCCCTGGGCCTGCTGCACCGCGGAGCGGTCGGCCAGCACGGGCGACAGGACGAGCGGGCCGAACAAGTCCTGCAGCTCCTGCAGCCGGTACTCGTGCTCGGCCACCCGGGGCCGGAAGCGGTTGATGACCACCCCGAGCGGCTGCAGGCGAGGGTTGTGGCCGCTGCGCTCCTGCTGGACCGCCTCGAGGGCGCGCTGCACGCCGGTCACGGAGTACAGCGACGGCTCGGTGACCAGAACGGCGCGGTCGGCGGCGACCAGCCCGCTGCGGGTCAGCTGCCCCAGCGACGGCGGGCAGTCGATGAGCACGAGCTCGGGTGCCGGATCGACCAGGGCGAGGGCGTCGGTCAGCCGGACCAGCCGCTTGGCGTCGGGGTCCGGGTGGTTGTGCGCCTCTACCGTCTCGCTGCCTGGCAGGATCCGCAGTGATCCACCCCAGCCGGACGGCTGGACGGCCCGCGCGACGACCTTGCGCCGCGGATCGTCCAGCACCTCGGTGATGGTGGTGCTGCCGACGCGCGGCCGGTGGCTGTCCTTGTCGGGATCCCCGGCAGACTGCGCGTGGTGACCACCCGGCGGTCGGGTGCCGTCGAGCACCGCGACCAGGTCGTCGCGGGCAGTGAGGGTGCTGGTCGCGTTCATCTGCGGATCGAGATCGATCAGCAGTGTGTCGATCCCTCGGTGATGGGCCGCGGAGGCCAGGCCGAGGGTGACGGTCGTCTTGCCGACACCGCCTTTCAGACTGAGCACGCTGGCCACCAACACCCGGACACCCTAACGGCCCGGGGAGGGTGCGTCAGTCGCTGCCGGACCGGGCGCGTCCGCGGCGGTGCGCGTCCGGCCGGATCGGACACCGCTCGCTCGCTACCCTCAGGACCGGAGATGCGCCGAGCAAGATCCGAGCCGGATCTCGTGCAGGATCCGAACTGGAGACTGTCCACCCATGCGGCCAGGCTGGACCGGTCAGGAGGGCCGCACCGAGATGAGGGTGACCCCCATGCACGAGCCCGCCGTGGAGTTGCGCCGATGACCGCGGGTGCGGCGGGGCCGGATCCGGTCGCCGAGGTGTTGCGCCGGTTGATCGCGGACCGGCCACACGCCCGGGTGATCGACGTGGGCGGCGGTAGTGGGACCCGCGCGGTCCCCCTGGCGCAGTTGGGCTGCCGCGTCCTGGTGGTGGACTCGTCCGCCGACGCGCTGGCGATCCTGCACCGTCGGGCCGCGGAGGCCGGCGTCGACGACCGCGTCACCGGCCGGCAGGCCGACGCCGATCGGCTGGCCGAGGTGGTGGCCGGCTGGAGCGTGGCCGGTGACGCGACGGTCGGCGACACCACTCCCGGCGCCGACCTGGTGCTGTGCCACCACGTGCTGGAGGCGGTCGACGACCCCGCTGCTGCCATGGCGGCGATCGCCGCGGTGCTGCGGCCCGGCGGTCAGGTGTCGGTGCTGGTGCCGGGGCTGCTGGCCGCCGTGCTGGCCCAGGCGTTGGCCGGCCGCTCGTCTGCGGCGCGAGCCCTGCTGGCCGATCCCGACGGGCGCTGGGGCGCCGACGACCCGCTGCGGCGGCGGTTCACCGTCGAGCAACTGCGGGGCATCTTCGCCACCGCCGATCTCGAGGTCGAGTCGGTGCTCGGCATCGGGGTGGTCCCGGGCGTCGCTCACGTCGGCGCGGCCGGATCGGCAGAGGACGAGGACGAGGACCGGTGCGCCGTCGAGGCCGACCTGGCCGTGCACCCGGTGGCCCAGCAGATCGCCGGCGACCTGCTGGTCGTGGGCCGTGCGAACCGGGTCGCCGCGACGGCCGGTGCGGGGTCGACGGCCGGTGCGGGGCCGACAGCCGACGGCGCCCCGCCGGCGCGGTGAGCACCCGGCCCGACCTGGGCCGGTTGGTCACCGCGGACCCGGCCGAGGTCGACGACTCCCGCTGCACCGTGCTGCACATCGACATGGATGCGTTCTTCGCGTCCGTGGAACTGCGCAGCCGGCCGGACCTGCGCGACCGGCCGATGCTGGTCGCCGGCCGGCCCGGCCCGGACCGGCTGCCGATGGCCCACCCCGACGCACCGCAGGATCCGCGGCGGACGCGGCGATCGGGGCGGTCCGCCCACCCGGACGACCTGGACACCGGGATTGAGCCCGAGCGGCGCCGGCCCACCGATCCCGTCGGCGACCGGCGGGGCGTCGTGCTCTCGGCCAACTACCCGGCCCGGCGCTACGGCATCCGCTCGGCGATGCCGACCGCGGCGGCCCGCGCGCTGTGCCCGGGACTGGTGGTGCTCCCGCCGGACTACGCGGCCTACCGGGAGGCGTCCGACGCGCTGATGCGGATGCTGCGGGACGTCACGCCGCTGGTCGAGCCGTTGTCGGTGGACGAGGCGTTCCTGGACGTGAGCGGAGCCCGACGCCGGTCCGGGTCGCCGTCGCGGATCGCCGCCGACCTGCGGGCACGGATCGCCGACGAACTGCAGCTGACCGCCACGGTCGGCGCGGCCTCGACCAAGTTCGTGGCCAAGCTCGCCTCCGGATGGGCCAAGCCCGACGGCATGCTCGTCGTCCCACCCGAGCGGGTGCTCGAACTGCTGCACCCGTTGCCGGTGCGGGCGCTGTGGGGCGTCGGTCCCGCCACCGCGGCCCGGCTCGAGTCGGTGGGCCTGAACACCGTGGGGGAGATCGCCGCGGCCGACCTGCGCCTGCTGACCCGTGTGCTCGGCACGGCCGTCGGGACGAACCTGCACCGGCTGGCGTCCGGCGTCGACGAGCGCGTGGTCACCCCGGACACCGTCGAGTCCTCACTCGGCGCGGAGCACACCTACGCCGACGACACCCCCGACCCGGACGTGTGGGCGCGCACGCTGCTGCAGTTGGCCGGCCGGACGGGTGCGCGGGCCCGCGCCGGCGGCGCCCGCGGCCGCACCGTCACGATCAAGATCCGGTTCGCCGACTGGACCACCATCACCCGGTCCAGCACCGTCGAGCCGGCCACGGACATCACCCAGGTGATCTACCGGACCGCGACCGCGTTGCTGCACCGCGCCGTCCCGGCCGGCCGCCGGATCCGCCTGCTCGGCGTCCGCCTGGAGAACCTGCTGCACGACGGTCCGTCCGATCCGGGTCGCGACGACCAGACCGAGCGCCGGGACGACGGCCCGGACCGCGCCCGGCGCCCGGGCGCGGGCGGTCCGGCGATCACCGGAGGAGCGGTGATCGCCGAGCAGCTGGCGTTCGACCTCGGCCCGACCGTCGTCGCCGCGGCCGACGGGCCGGCGGCGCCCGCCGCTGCGGTGTCCGCCGACTCGGCCCGGCGCTGGGCGTCGGTGGACCGGGTCGCGGACCTGCTCGTCGACCGGTTCGGCGCGGCGGCGCTGCGCCCGGGCAGCGTGCTCGGCCCCGGCCGTCCCGCCGATCCACCGCCGGCGGCCCGGCACCCAGCCGCTCGGCCGTCGGCAGGCCCGTCGCGGTCCCGACCCGGCCCGCCCGCACCGGGCCTGGACGGGCCGGGTCGGCCGCGCTGAGCGGCCCGACGATCGCGCTCCGCGAGGGACCCGGGACCGTTCCGGGGCGGTCCGGGGTTGACCATCAGCCGATTTGCTCACTCGTTACCACGCCGGGCGCGAGTGCTCGTATCCTGGATGGTGAGGTCGCTCATCGGCGACCTGTCCAGTGACCCACCGCGTAGGTCGGTGCCGGAGGAGGACCCATGCCGCTCTCCGAGCACGAGCAGCGCATGCTTGACGAGATCGAACGCGCTCTCTATAAGGATGATCCGAAGTTCGCGACCAGTGTGAACGTCGGGCGAATCCGTCGGCGGCGACCCATCGTCGCCGGGATCACGTTCTTTCTGGGGCTTGTCGCGCTCGTCGTCGGTGTGATCGCCACGCAGAGCCTCTTGGCCCTCGGTGTGGTGGTCAGTGTTCTCGGTTTCCTGACCATGGTCGCCGCCGTCGGGCTCTTCGTCTTCGGTCAGCCCGGGAGTCGCGGCGCCGCGAAGTCGGGCAACCGCAGCACGCCCAGTGCCAACCCGACGATGTCGCACCGCATGGAGGAGCGCTTCCGCCGCCGGTTCGAAGAACCGGAGCAGTGAGCCGCCGGCCGGTCCGGTCGTCGGTGTCCACCCCGGCGTCCTGACCGGCCCTGGGCCGCTCCCCGGTGCCGCACGCCCGCCCGTCGATGACGCTGTGCGCCGACCAGGCGTGGACTGTGCCCGGTCCCGGACCCCGCGGCCGCGACCGGCTCGCGATGTCGGCCCGACCGGCACCCTCACCTGATCATCGGGCACCCCGCACCCGTCATCTGATCACCGCCGTGCATCAGGCCCCCGCCCTGCCGCCGCACCACCGGGCCGGTGTCCACCCGTTCAGCGCCAGCGCGGGGGCCGCACCGACCGGGGCAGCAGCCGGTCGGACAGCCGCTGCGGCCGCCCCCGGGCGATCGCGGCGGTGATCCGCCGGACCCGTTCCGCGAGCAGTGCGCCGGTCGCCGAGCCGCCGGCCCGGTCCGCCACCGCCACTCCTGCCGCCCCTGCCACTGCGGTCGAGCCGGACGACAGCGCGGCGGCGGCCCTCGACGTTCCGACCGGCACCGCACCGACGACCGGGTCCGCGGTCCCGACGGGCGCCGCGTAGCAGGCCCGTTCGGTGTCCAGGACGAGCATCCGCAGTTCGTCCCGGTCGTCGCCGTCGAGCCGGGCGACCCGGGCGAGCCGGTTGGCCGCACTGCGCAACGACTCCGCCGAACTCATCGCCACCCCGTGATCGGCGGCCGCGTCCTCCACCTCGGCCCACGCGGCCAGGGGAGCCTGCGGGCCGCCGGCCTCGATCACCGTGAGCCGCCGGCGGCGGCGCAGCCCCCGCACCAACGTCGGGGTGGCGGCCAGGGCGGCGAGGACGGCCACGATGCCCACGGTCCATCCGAGGACGGCCAGCAGCGAACCCGACCCGGACTCGTCCGTGGGCACCGGGGGCGAGGAGTCGAGCAGCGGTTCCATCCCGGGCGCCGGCTCCGGGATCCCGAGGTCGCCGCTGGTCACCGCGGCGTCCGAGGTGGGCGTGACTCCCTCGGTGGTCGGCGCGGTCGACGGAGCCTGCGCCGTGTCGTCGAAGAAGCCCTGTTGTCCGCCCTGGCCACCGGTCAGTGGTGTGGGATCGAACCGGACCCATCCGGCCGCATCGAAACGGACCTCGACCCAGGCGTGCGCGTCGTGACTGTTGATCAGGTACGAGCCGTCGGCCTGCCGGTCGCCCTGGGTGAAGCCGACCGCCACCCGGGTCGGCAGCCCGACCGCCCGGGCCATCACGGCCATCGCCGATGCGTACTGCTCGCAGTAGCCCTGGCGGTTCTGCAGGAAGTCCAGCAGCGCGTCACCGGTGTTGCCGGTCGGCACGGACAGCGAGTACACGAACCCGTTGGCGGGATCGGTGAAGAACTGCTGCAGGGCCAGCGCCTGGTCGAACGGCGTGGTCGCCGCCGCGACCACCGCCCAGGCCTGCGCGACGACCTCCTCGGGCATGGCCCCGGTGTCCAGCAGCCGCGGATCGGCCGTCACCGTGTCCGCCCGCAGCGCGCTGGCGCCCGCCATCGCGGTGCTCTTGGTGAGCCGGTAGGAGTCCACGTCGACCGGGTCCTCGCGGAACACCGCCTGCAGCTCGGCGTCGTAGGTCCACCCCGAGCCCAACCCGGAGACGGCCGAGGTCGCCTGGTAGACCGGCAGGAAGCGTTCGCGCAGGTTGGTCACCGTGATGTCCAACGTGACCTCGTCGGGGCCCGGCGTCACGTCCGTCGACAGCGACCCGGAGTCCTGCAGCTCGTCGACCGACCAGCCCTGGTCGGGGGTCCAGGACTCCAACCCGACCGTGCGCAGGTAGTCGGGGGTCGGCAACCCGCTCACCCGCATCAGGTCGACCGGATCGGCCCGCTCGAGGTCGCCGCGCAGCGAGGTGAACGGGGACAGCCCGATCCCGGAGCTGCCGCCGCCCTCGGCCTGCGGCAGTCGCCCCTCGGTGCCCACCCCGGTGGAGGCGGCCGCGCCGACCAGCGCCAGCACGGCAGCCATGGTCGCGATGGGCACCGCGGCCGCCCCCACGCCGGCGGCCGGCCGCCAGCCGGTCACCCGCCCGGCCGCCCCGGTGACCAGCAGCAGCAGGACGTACGCCACGGCCGGCAGCACGAACGCCGGCCACGGCAGCATCACGCCGGAGATGGACGCCGGCACCGAGTACAGGCACAGCAGCGGCAGCGCGACCAGCCCGGGCGCACCCGCGACCGCGATGAGCAGGTCGACCACCACCGCGGCCAGCCCGACGCTCAGGCAGATCAGGAAGGACAGCTCGGGGGTCACCGGTGCGGGCGCGACGGTGGTCAGCACCTGGTCCCAGGCGCCGGCCAGCAGCTCCCGGCCCTCGGCCCAGGCGTGCGGGTCGGGCAGCACCCCCCAGGTCGCGCCGGTGACGAACAGGCCGGTCAGCGTCACGGCCAGGGTGGCGAGCTGCACCAGCACGACCACCGCGCTGGGCAGCCGCAACAGCCGGCCGCCCACGCCGACCAGCCAGATGACGGTCAGCACCACCACCAGCGAGGTCAGCCACGAGGTGCCGGACAGCTGGGTGGCCAGGGCGCTCGATCCGGCCAGCACGGCCAGCGCGCCGATCGCGGTGGCCAGCGCGGCGACCTGTGGGTGACCGTCGTCCGGCGGCGGACCGGCCGGGTAGGCCCCGACCGGGATCGGCCCGTCGTGCTCCGGCGGTGCGGTGACCGTCATCGGCGGACCCCCGTCCCCGGGGCACCGGCCCCGGACAGTCCGGCCGTCCCGGCCGGGCGCATCCGCACCGCGGGACCCGGACCGGGCCGGTGGCGCGGCGGGCACACCCGTTGCCAGGCGGCGGCGAGCGGCTCGTCCCGGGTCCACCGGGTGACCCGCCAGCCGGCGGCCGTCATCACGGTGATGCCCTCCGGTGGGGGCGGCGCGACCGTCCGCCCGTCGTGCTCGCTGACCACCACGGCGACCAGCGTGCCGGCCCGGCTCAGCGTCGAGGTGAGCATCCGGGCGGTCCGGACGTCGAGCTCGCCGAGCACGGCCACCACCAGCCCGGGATGAGCGGGCCGGACCGGGTGCCAGGAGGTGCGGTCGGCGCCCAGCACGGCCAGCGCGCCCAGGACGTCGTCGGCGATGTCGTGCCCGTCGGCCAACACCCGGTCGGTGTGGGTGACCAGGCGGACCCGGTGGTCCTCGGCAGCCAGGTGCAACGTCAGCGACGCGGCCGCCGAGACGGCGCGTTCGAAGGTCGGGTCACCGCCGATGCCGTCCGGGTACTCGGACGTCGGCCTTGCGTCCGGGAACGCGGCGACCCGGTGGTCCAGCAGCACGGTGGCGCCGCCGTGGGAGGCGGGCTCGTGCAGCCGGACCATGAGCTCGTCGTGGTGCCGGGCGGAGGCGCGCCAGTTGATCGCCCGGATGTCGTCACCGTCCCGGTACGGACGCATGGTGATGTCCGGGTCGCCGCCGGACTCGCCGGCAGGGGTCCGCTCGGACGCGGCCGACAGCGTGCCCGGTCCCGGCGGTGCACCGATCAGGGGTTCGACGGTCGGGACGACCAGGACCTCCGTGCGGGCCGGCAGCATCCGGGTGCTCTCCCACATGCCGAACGGATCACCGATACGGATGCGTGGCGGCCCGACCACGAAGCGGCCGCGGCGCACCGCCACCGCCGGGTAGCGGGTCACCGCGCTGTGACCGGCCCGCAGACCGGGCACCGTGGCACGCAGGCCCGCGGTCAGGTCGGGGGTCGGCCGCTCGCCGAGCTCGCACGACGCCGACCGGCTGACCCCCGAGTTGGTCACGGTCAGCTCCACGGTGCCGGTGCTGCCGGCGGCCAGCCGATCGGGCAGCACCCGGTGCGCGGCGGCCAGCCGGGTCCGGTGCAGCGTCATGACGAGCCAGGCGAGGATGGGGAACAGGGCCGCGAACAGGCCGATGCGCAACAGGTCCCGCTCGTCCAGCACGACGGCGCAGACGACGGCGGCCAGGCCACCGGCCAGCAGACAGCGCCCCCGGGTGGTGAGGCCGCTGATGGATCGCCAGCCGTCCCGGGTGGACCGCGGCCGCTTCCCGGGGCCCATCCCCGGCATCGGTCGTGCGGCCGGCTCAGCCACCCGACCCCCGGGGGACCCGGATGCGGGACACCAGCACGGCCACGATCTCCTCGGCCGACCGGTGATGGCTGTGTGCCTCGACGGTCAGGATCAGCCGGTGCGCCAGCACCGGCACGGCCAGCCGCTGGATGTCGTCGGGCACCACGAAGGTGCGGCCGTCCATGGCCGCCGACGCCTTGGCCGCCCGGGCCAGGTGCAGCACGGCCCGGGGCGAGGCGCCGAGCCGGACGTCGGGCAGCCCGCGGGTGGCGGCCACGATCTCGACCAGGTAGGAACGCAGCGCCGGGGCGAGGTGCACCCGGGTCACCGCGTCGATGAGCTGCGCGGTCCGTTCCACCGTGGCCACCGGGCGCAGCAGCGCCAGCGGGTCGGTGCGGTCCCGGTCGGACAGCATCGCCACCTCGGTGGTGGGGTCGGGGTACCCGATCGACATCCGGGCCAGGAACCGGTCCCGCTGCGCCTCCGGCAGCGGATAGGTGCCCTCCATCTCGACCGGGTTCTGCGTGGCCACCACCAGGAACGGGCGGGCCAGCTGGTAGGTGGTGCCGTCCACCGTGACCTGGCGTTCCTCCATGCACTCCAGCAGCGCGGACTGCGTCTTGGGGGAGGCCCGGTTGATCTCGTCGGCGATCACCACATTGGCGAAGACCGGACCGGGCCGGAACTCGAACTCGGCGGTGTTGCGGTCGAAGACGCTCGAGCCGGTGACGTCCCCGGGCATCAGGTCCGGCGTGAACTGGACCCGGCTCACGGCGCCGCCGAGCACCCGGGCCATGGCCTTGGCCAGACTGGTCTTGCCGGTGCCCGGCACGTCCTCGACCAGCAGGTGACCCTCGGCCAGCACGCCGATCAGGGCGAGGCGAACGGCCTCCGGCTTGCCCAGCAGTACTTGGCCGACGCCGTCGGCCAGCCGGCCGGCCAGCTCCGCCGCGCCCTCCGGGGTCAGCGGGGTCTGGTCGACAGGTCCGTCGACGGGCGCGCCGACCTCGTGCGGGGCGATCGCGGGCCCGGAGTTCGGGGCAGCACCGGCCTGCCGGCCTGTCTCGACTTCCTGGGTCACGCTCGGCCTCCTGCGTCCTGGAGTGGTGCCGTCCGCGCCGCCGGCACGGTCAGTGGCATCCGCCGGGCCGGACCGGCCGACGGTGCGTCCGCCAGTCTGCCAGGGTCGGGCCCCGCCGCGACCTTCGTCGTCGGACCCGACCGGCCGCCGGACGCCCCGGAACTGCAGGGACGTGGGTCGGACCCGTCGGCCGGGCGGTCGGTGCTCGGAACAGGGACGAACGGCTGGTCCAGCGCGGAGCCCCGCCAGGCCCGGCGGACGCGCGGGACGGCCGATGGGGCAGGTGGTGGGGACGCGACGCGTTGCGGGACAGTTTGTGGGCCGAAGTGGGGGAAAGTGGGGTACGGTGGCGGCGCCGGGGGACGGTGGGAGCAACAGGGGTGGAGGTGATCGGCCGTGGCGACCGGACTCACCGGGTTCTTCGGCACGCACACCCCGCGCATGGACGACAAGGGCCGGATCACGCTGCCGGCCCGGTACCGCGACCACTTCGCCGCCGGGGCGATGCTGGTGCGGGGTCAGGACCACTGCCTGTACCTGTTCACGCCGGACGGCTTCGCCGAGTTCGCCGAAGCGGCCATCACCGCCCCCATCACCGACGAGCGGGCCCGCGGGTACCAGCGCTACATGCTGGCCAACACCGAGGAACAGCGCCCCGACGCCCAGGGCCGGATCTCGGTCCCGGCCCGGATGCGCGAGTACGCCGGGCTGACCAAGGACGTCGTCATCACCGGTGTCGGGCTCCGCATGGAGCTGTGGGACTCCCAGCGGTGGGAGGCCTACGAGGCCGAGCAGGAATCGGTCTACGCCGCGCCGGACCGGTCACTGTTCGACAGCGGCTAGCCCCGGTCGCGGCCCCCAGCCAACGTCCCCGAGTCCCACTCCGCCCCACCGACCGTCCGATCCGCGCCCACGCCTGCTGCCCGGCCTGCACCCGCTCTGCTTCCTGACGCGACTTCCCCCGCGCCAGGGAGGGAGCGGGTGGGGACCAGACATCAGGCGCCACCACGGATCGGACCCCGGGGGCGGCCAGGATCCGCTCCTGGCCGTCGCACGGCCCCGTCGGGCACGGTCACCACCGGTCAGAACCAGGAGAGCGACGACGTGACCGAGCCGGACGACCCGCAGGCCGCGACCGGCCCGGCGACCGCTCCGGCGACAGAGTCCGACGACCTGGCCCGGCTGGCCGGACTGCACGTCCCGGTGTTCTCCGCCCGGGTGGGGACGCTGCTGGCCCCCGCGTTCACCGACCGCCCGGATCCCGTGATGGTCGACGGCACCCTGGGCATGGGCGGTCACACCCTCGCCCTGTTGCAGGCCCATCCACAGCTCCGGGTGATCGGCATCGACCGGGACCACCAGGCGCTGGACGTCGCCCGGCGCCGGCTCACCGCCGCGGGCGTGGCCGACCGAGCCGTGCTCGTGCATGCCGTGTACGACGAGATCGGCGATGTGGTGGCGGATCACACCGCCCGGGGCTGGATCCCGCGGGTCGGTGTCGCGGGAGTGCTGTTCGATCTCGGCGTGTCGTCGTTGCAGCTCGACGAGGTGCGCCGCGGGTTCGCCTACGCGGTCGACGCCCCGCTCGACATGCGAATGGATCGCACCACCGGTATCACCGCGGCCGACGTGCTGAACACCTACTCGTCGCCCGAGCTGGTCCGGGTGCTCCGCCAGTACGGCGAGGAACGGTTCGCGCCGCGCATCGCCTCGGCCGTCGTGCGGGCCCGGGCCGAGCAGCCGTTCACCACCAGTGCCCGCCTGGTCGAGCTGGTCCGGGCGTCCATCCCGGCCGCCGCCCGGCGCACCGGTGGACACCCGGCCAAGCGCACGTTCCAGGCGTTGCGCATCGAAGTGAACGACGAGCTCGGCGCGTTGCGCCGGGCGATCCCCGGAGCCATGGATCATCTCTCGGTGGGAGGACGGCTGGTGGTGCTGTCCTACCAATCGCTGGAGGACCGCATCGTCAAGCACGCCATCGCGCCGCGCACGGAATCCACTGCGCCGCCCGGGCTCCCGTTCGACGTCCCCGGTTCGGCGCCCGAGTTCGGTTGGCTGATCAGGGGTTCCCAGCAGCCGGATGACGCCGAGGTCACCGAGAACCCGCGGGCCGCGTCCGCCCGCCTGCGTGCCGCCGTCCGACTGCGGGAGGCCGGATGAACCGCCGCGCCGGGACGTCCGTGGCTCCCGTCGGAACCGTCGACGAGGTGACCGCCCTGGTGTCCGAGCAGTCGTCCGGGCAGTCGTCCGATCGGAACCCGCAGGAACAGCCCCGCACCGCCCCGGTGACCACCACGCGCCGGCCGCGCTCCGTCCAGAAGGCCTACGACCGCCGCGCCCGTCGCGCCGCGCTGGCCGGCGCCGACCCGGCCGCCGGGACCGGCGTCCGGTCGGGGCGTCTCCCCGGTGCGTTCAGCCGGGCTGCGTTCGTCCTCGTGCTCATCGTCGCGCTGGCCGGTGGCGTCGGCGGCGTGCTGTGGCTGAACACGCTGACCGAGGAGGCCGGCCTGCGCACCAGCCGGTCCAACGCCACGGTGGCCGACCTGCAGCTGGAGATCGAGGCACTGCAGCGGCGGGCCTCGGAGCTGGGCGCCACCCCGCGCATCGCGCAGCAGGCGGCGGAACTCGGCCTCGTTCCGGCCGGTGACGCGGCCGTGCTGATGCTGCAGGGCGCTGATGGATCAGGCGGATCGACCGGCGCGACCGTCGTCGGCACCCCGTCCGTGGTGCCCGGCCCGGCCCCGGCGACCGCGCCGGCCGACCCGGCACCCACCGCGCCGGCCGACCCGGCACCCACCGCGCCGGCCGACCCGGCACCCACGACCCCGGCCGACCAGGACCAGCCGGCGCCACCGGCCGATCAGGCCGAACCGCCCCAGCCGGCGGACCAGCCCGCCGATCCCGCCCAGCCCGGAGGTGCTCCGTGATCCGTGACGAGAGCACCGAACGCCGGGCGGTGGCGCGCGACCGCGCCGGCCAGCCCCCGCGCGCCCAGAGCCAGCGTGCCCAGAGCCAGCGCGGCCAGACCCAGCGCGGCCAGGGCCAGCGCAGCCAGCCGCCGGGCACCGGGCGTCCGCAACCGACCCGGTCCCCCCGCGCCGGCGCCGGCCGCCGCGGCGCGCCGGTCCGGCCGCCGCGTCCCACCGAGCGCAACTCCGAGCACCCCTCCGACCCGGCCACCGGCGCCGGCCACGCCGTCGGTGGCCAGCGTCCGGGGTCGGGCCACGCCGTCCGCCCGGGGCGGGTGGTCGGACCGTCCCGGGCCGACCGCACTGACCGTGCCGGCCGTCCGGACCGCAGCGACCGAACCGGCCGCAGCCGCACCGAGCGCCCGGCCCGCTCCGGGCGCGCCGCGCAGCCGCGGTCGGTCCGTGGTCGGCGCACCCGGCGGTCCCGGGTCGCCCGCGCGAACCTGCCCCGCCGCGGCCGGCTGGCCATGGTGGCGCTGGTGGTGATGCTGGTCGCCGTCGGCGTGAAGCTGATCAGCGTCCAGGTCGTCGACAGCCACGGCTACGCCGCCCAGGCCGTCGACCAGCGCAGCCGGCTGGTCACCCTGGCCGCGCAGCGCGGCTCCATCAGCGACCGCACCGGCGCCCAGCTCGCCTTCACCGTGGAGGGCCGTGCGGTGGCGGCCCGGCCCGCGCTGTTCACCGACGACACCCAGCGCCGCCGGGTGGCCGAGCTGCTGGCCGCGGACCTGGCCGACACCGGCACCACCACGGCGCCGGAGGACCGCACCGCCGACGCGCTGATGGACAAGCTGAGCTCGGACAGCCGGTACGTCTACCTGGCCCGTGGGCTGATGCCGGCCGAGGCCGACGTCATCATCGAGCAGATGGCCGCGGTGCTGGACGACGACCAGATCAACGCGGTGGTGACCGAGCGCCAGGACATCCGCGAGGCGCAGACCGGCAGCGCCGCGGCGGCCATCGTGGGCACCGTCGACTTCGACGGCAACGGGCTGTCCGGCATCGAGTCCAAGTTCGACGGCAAGCTCTCCGGCGAGGACGGCTCCCGCGAGGTCGACGTGGACGCCCGCAGCGGCATCATCCCGGGCAGCGCCCGCAACGAGGTCGCGGCCACCGACGGCGTCGACATCACCCTCACCCTGGACAACGACCTGCAGCACACGGTGGCGCAGTACGTACAGCAGCGGGTCACCGAGACCGGGGCCAAGTCCGGCTGCGCCGTGGTGATGACCGCCGACAGCGCCCGGATCGCCGCGATGGCCTGCTTCGAGCCGGGCAAGTCGGTCCGGGAGACCGGCAACAAGGCGGTCACCGACAAGTTCGAGCCCGGATCGGTCAACAAGGTGGTGACCATGGCCGCTGCCCTCGAGCAGGGCCTCATCACCCCCGACACCGTGCTCACCGTGGACGGCGAGATCGGCATGGGCGACGTCACCGTGCACGACGCCTGGGCACACGGCCCGATCCAGATGACGGTGGCCGGCATCCTGGCCAAGTCGTCGAACGTGGGCACGCTGATGATCGCCCAGCAGATCGGTCCGGACGCGTTCATCCGGCAGTCCGAGCTGTTCGGGCAGGGCGTCAAGACCGGCGTGCAGCTGCCCGGCGAGACCCGCGGCGATCTGCCGGCCCAGTCCAGCTGGTCGTCGTCGACCTTCGCCAACCTGCCCATCGGGCAGGGCATGACGGTGAACCTGGTCCAGCTGGCCGGGATGTACCAGGCCATCGCCAACGACGGTGTCCGGGTCACCCCGACCCTGGTGCAGAGCATGACCAGCGACGGACAGCCGGTCGAGATCCCGGTCAGCAGCGGCGCGCAGGCGCCCGGCACGCAGACGCGGGTGATGAGCGCCCAGACCGCCGACACGCTCAAGGACATGCTCCGCGCGACCGTGCAGGACGGTGACGTCAACCACCGCGGCACCGCCCCCGCGGCTGCGCTCACCGGCTACCAGGTGGCGGGCAAGACCGGCACCGCGCAGCAGGTCGACGAGGCCACCGGCGACTACTCCGACACCCTGGTCACCACCACCTTCGGCGGGGTCGTGCCGGCCGACGACCCGCGGTACGCGATCGCCCTCATGCTCGACGCGCCGAACTCGAGCGGTCCCGGCGGCAGCAGCGCGGCGCCGCTGTTCCACGAGATCGCGGCCTACCTGATGCGTCAGGACAACGTCCCGCCGTCGCCCGAACCGGCGCCCGTCTACGACCTGTACGTGGGTTGAGACCGGTAGCTTGCAGTCCTGTGCCTGTGTCTGTGCCCGCTCCACCGCCCGCGCCGGGAGCCCCGTCGGGACCGCCGTCGGGATCCGGTCCCGCCGGTCCGGCCCGCGCGTCGGTCCGCCCGGAGCGGGTGGTCGGGGTCCGGCTGGTCGAGCTGGCCGCGGCGCACGCGCTGGCTGCGGACCCGGCCGCCATGGCAGATCCGGTCATCACCGGGGTCACCCTGCGCGCGCAGGACGCCCGCCCCGGTGACCTGTTCGCCGCGCTGCCCGGCACCCGGCGGCACGGCGCCGAGTTCGCCGGTGACGCCGTCGCGGCCGGCGCGGTGGCCGTCCTCACCGATCCGGCCGGGGCCGCGCAGCTGACCGACGCCGGCGTGCCCGTGCTGGTGGCGGCGGACCCGCGGGCACCGCTCGGTGCGCTGGCCGCGGACGTGTACGGCCGGCCGAGCGAGCGGCTGCCGGTGGTCGGGGTGACCGGGACGTCCGGCAAGACCACCACCTGTTTCCTGCTCGAGGCGGCGCTGGCCGCGGACGGGTCACGCACCGGGCTCATCGGCACTGTGCAGACCTCCATCGCCGGGCGGGTGCTGCCCAGCGCGTTGACCACCCCGGAGGCGCCCGACCTGCAGGCCCTGTTCGCGGTGATGCTGGAGCAGGGCGTGGACGTCGCGGTGATGGAGGTGTCGTCGCACGCGCTGTCCCTGGGCCGGGTCGCCGGGACCGGGTTCGCCGTCGGCGCGTTCACCAACCTGAGCCAGGACCACCTGGACTTCCACTCGGACATGCAGGGCTACTTCGAGGCCAAGGCGCTGCTGTTCGACGGGCGGGCCCGGGCCGGGGTGATCGTGGTCGACGACGAGTGGGGCCGCCGCCTGGCGGAGCGGGTGCCGGACGCGCTCACCGTCTCCACCGACCCCGCCAGGCGGGCCGACGTGAGCGTGCTGGAGCGCCGTGCCGATCCCACCGGCGTGCAGCACTGCACGGTGGCCACCCCGGCCGGGACGGTGCCGGTCACCGTCTCGTTGCCCGGTGCCTTCAACGTGGCCAACGCGGCCACCGCACTGGCCTGCGTGCACCTGCTGGGTCGCGACGTGGCCACCGCGGCCCGGGCGCTGGCCGACGTGGCCGTGCCCGGCCGGATGGAGAAGGTCGACGCCGGGCAGCCGTTCCTGGCCGTGGTCGACTACGCGCACAAGCCGGCTGCGGTCGAGGCGCTGCTGCGTGCGGTCCGGGCCGCCGTGCCCAGCCGGGTGCTGGTGGTGCTCGGCGCCGGCGGGGACCGGGACCGCGGCAAGCGGGCCGAGATGGGCCGGCAGGCAGCGCTGGGGGCCGAGCTGGTCATCGTCACCGACGACAATCCGCGCAGCGAGCCGCCGGCGTCGATCCGGGCCGCCGTGCTGGCCGGGGCCACCGGGGCCGGCACGGCGGCCGAGATCCTGGAGATCGGCGACCGGCGCGAGGCCGTCCGCGAGGCGGTGCGCCGTGCTCGGCCGGGTGACGCCGTCGTCATCGCGGGCAAGGGCCACGAGCAGGGCCAGGACGTGGCGGGCGTGGTGCACCCGTTCTCCGACCGCCACGAACTCACCGCCGCACTGACCGACCTGACCGCTGACCCGTCCGGATCCGCCGCCACACCGCCCGAGGAGTTCAGCCCGTGATCGAGATGACGCTGCGACAGGTCGCCGACGTGGTGGGCGTCCCGGCGCAGCCGGGGTGGGAGTCCGTCGTCGTGACGTCGGTGGAGTTCGACACCCGACGGGTCCGTCCCGGCGCGCTGTACGTGGCGCTGCGCGGCGAGCGGGTGGACGGCCACGACCTGGGCGACGCCGCCGCCGCGGCCGGGGCCGTGGCCGTCCTCGGTTCCGGTCCGGTGCACCGGTCCGACGCTGCGGGCATGCCCGTCCTCGACGTGAGCGGGCTCCCGGCCGGTGAGCCGGATACGGGCGTCCACGCGACCGCCGGCGACCCGGCGGCCGTGGTGGCCACGTCGGGAGACGCGACCGGCGACGCGACTGAGATCGGCAACACCGCCGTGCTGCACGCCCTGGCCCGGCTGGCCCGGGCCAGCGTGACCACGCTGGTCGACCGGCACGGCCTGCAGGTCATCGGCGTCACCGGGTCCTCGGGCAAGACGTCCACCAAGGACCTGCTGGCCGCGGTGCTCAGGACCACCCTGCAGACCCAGCTCCCGGACGGCACCGATCCCGAGGTCGCCGTCGTCGCCCCGTCCGGCTCGTTCAACAACGAGCTCGGCCACCCGTACACCGCGCTGCGCGCCACTGCCGACACCCGGTTCCTGGTGCTGGAGCTGTCCGCCCGGGGGGTCGGCCACATCGCCGCGCTCACCGCGATCGCGCCGCCCCGGATCGGGGTGGTGCTGAACGTGGGATCGGCGCACCTGGGCGAGTTCGGGTCGGTCGACGCCATCGCCCGCGCCAAGGGTGAGCTGGTCGAGGCGCTGCCCGCGGCCGCGCCGGGTTCCACCGGACCGGACGCCGGCGGGGTGGCCGTGTTGAACGTCGACGACCACCGGGTCGCGGCCATGGCCGACCGGACGCGGGCCGAGGTGGTGCTGGTCGGCACCCGCCCCGAGGCGCAGGTCCGGGCCGAGCAGTTGCGGCAGGACACGACCGCGCGATCGACCTTCGAGCTGATCACCCCGGAGGGCTCCGCGTCGGTGCGGCTGCAGCTGGTGGGCGAGCACCACGTCGGCAACGCGCTCGCCGTCGCCGCCGTGGCCCGCGCCCTGGGGATGGAGGTCGACGCGGTGGCGGCGGCCCTGTCCCAGGCCACCCCGGCCAGCCGCTGGCGGATGGAGGTCACCGAGGTGGCCCTCCCGGCGACCGGCCCCGCTGCGGTCCGGGGCGGCACGGTGACCGTCGTGAACGACGCCTACAACGCCAACCCGCACTCGATGCGGGCAGCGCTGCGTGCCCTGGCCACCCTGGGCGCCGGCCGGCGCACCTGGGCGGTGCTGGGCGAGATGGGGGAGCTGGGCGACGAGTCCGTCGCCGCGCACGACGAGCTGGGCCGTCAGGTGGTGCGCCTGGGCATCGACCGGCTGCTGGTGGTGGGCGACGCGCCCGAGACCCGCATCCTGGGCGCGACCTCGCCGGTCGGGCCGGGCGCCGGGCACGTCCGCGGCCGCCCGTCGCCGACCCGCGCGCTGCACCTCGGCGCCCACCTGGAGGGATCCTGGGCGGGGGAGTCGGCGCTCGTCCCGGACGTCGATGCGGCGGTGGCGATCCTCCTGGAGGAGTTGGAGCCCGGTGACGTGCTGCTGGTGAAGGCATCCCGGTCGGTGGGGCTGGAGCAGGTCGCGCTGCGCGTGGTGGATGAACTGTCCCGCGGGCTGTCCGACGCATCCCGCACGGCGGACGGGGTCCGGCCGTGAGGATGATCCTGATCGCCGCGGTGGTGGCGCTCGGCGTCTCCATCCTGCTGACGCCGTACCTGATCAAGGTCTTCTCCCGGCAGGGGTTCGGCCAGGAGATCCGCGAGGACGGCCCGCAGCAGCACCAGGGCAAGCGGGGCACCCCGACCATGGGCGGGGCCGCGGCCATCATCGCCATGTGGGTCGGCTACCTGGTCGCGGTGGGCGTCCAGCTCGCCACCGACGGCAGCGGACCGACCGCGTCGGGCTGGCTGCTGCTGTACCTGACCACCGGGCTGGGCATCGTCGGGTTCCTCGACGACTTCATCAAGATCCGCAAGCAGCGCAACCTCGGCCTGAACAAGAAGATGAAGTTCTTCGGCCAGGCGTTCGTGGCGCTGTCCTTCGCCGTCCTGGTGCTGTGGTTCCCCAGCGCGCAGACGGGGCTGACCCCGGCGTCGCAGCGGATCTCCTACACACGGGACCTGACGTTCCTCTCGCTCGGCGCGATCGGCACGGTCATCCTCGTCGTGCTGATCATCGCGGCCTGGTCGAACGCGGTGAACTTCACCGACGGGCTGGACGGCCTGGCCGCCGGGTCGTCGGTCATGGTGCTCGGCGCCTACGTGCTCATCGCCTTCTACCAGTTCCGCAACGCCTGCTGGAACCCGCTGCTGAGCGACGCCGCGCTGGCCGGCTGCTACGAGGTCCGCGACCCGCTCGACCTGGCCACGGTGGCCGCCGCGATGCTCGGCGGCTGTATCGGCTTCCTCTGGTGGAACGCCCACCCGGCCCGCATCTTCATGGGTGACACCGGGTCGCTGGCCCTGGGCGGCATGATCGCCGGCCTGTCCATCCTGACCCGGACCGAGCTGTTGCTGGTAGTGATCGGCGGTCTGTTCGTGGTCGAGATGCTGTCGGTGGTGATCCAGATCGCGGTGTTCAAGGTGCGCCACGTCCGGGTGTTCAAGATGGCGCCCTTCCACCACCACTTCGAGTTGTCGGGTTGGGCCGAGACCACGGTGATGGTGCGCTTCTGGCTGCTCGCGGCCATGTCCGCGGCGCTGGGTCTCGGGCTCTTCTACGCGGAATGGTTGTCGCTGACCGGTGGCTGATCGAGCACACGCATCACCCGCCGTGCCGGGTGTCGCCCGGGTCCTGATGGCCGGGGCCGGCATGACCGGCCTGGCCGTGGCCCGGGCCCTGGCCGCGCCGGACCGGACGGTGCTGCTGTCCGGCCGAGCCGCACCGTCCGCACCGGACGCGCTGGCCGACCTGCCCGGGGACGTGCGCCTCGTCGGCGACGTCACCGAGCTGCCCGAGCCGATCGAGCTGGTGGTCACCTCCCCGGGGCTGCCGCCGACGCATCCGCTGCTGGTGGACGCCACCCGCCGCGGGGTCCCGATCATCGGTGAGGTCGAGCTGGCCTGGCGGCTGGATCGGGAGGGCCCGGCCGGCGGACGTCGGCAGTGGCTGGCCGTCACCGGCACCAACGGCAAGACCACCACCACCGGGATGCTGGAGAGCATCCTGCGGGCGGCCGGCCGCCGGGTCACCGCCTGCGGCAACATCGGCTGGCCGGTCATCGAGGCGGTGACGGCCACGGACCCCGCGCAGGAGGTCATCGCGGCCGAGCTGTCGAGCTTCCAGCTGCACACCGCGCCGACGCTGCGGCCGCGGGCCGGCGTCGTGCTCAACGTGGCCGAGGACCACCTGGACTGGTACGGCGCACCGGCCGGCAGTGACCGGCCCACCACCGCGTCGGCCATGGCCGACTACACGGCCGACAAGGCCCGCGTGCTCACCGGCGACGTCGCCGTCGCGGTCGTCGACGACCCGGTGGCCGCCACGCTGCTGGCGGCCGCCCCCGCCGTGCACAGAGTCGCGGTCGCCGGCGGTACGCCCGTCGCGGCCGGCGCCGGGATGGACGCGATCGGCGTCATCGACGGGCAGCTGGTGGTGCGGCGCCAGGGTGTTCCGGATCAGGTGCTGCTGCCGGTGGCCGACATCCGTCCGGCCGGCCCGCACAACGTGACCAACGCCGGCGCCGCGGCGGCGCTGGCGCTGCAGGTCGGGGTGCGGCCCGAGGACGTGGCCCGCGGGCTGCGCGACTACACCCCGTCCGGGCACCGCAACCAACTGGTGGCCGAGCTGGTGCCCCCGGGGGCACCGGCCGCCACGCCGCCGGTCCGGTTCGTGGACGACTCCAAGGCCACCAACCCACACGCCGCCGCCGCGTCACTGCTGGCCCACCCGCGGGTGGTGTGGGTGGCCGGTGGGCAGCTCAAGGGTGCCGCGGTCGACGAACTGGTGGCCTCGGTGGCCGACCGGCTGGCCGGCGCGGTGCTGCTCGGCGTGGACGCGCCGATCGTCGCGTCCGCACTTTCCGGACACGCGCCGGATGTCCCCTGCGTGAGCGTGCCCGGCACCGACGATGGGGTGATGCAGAAGGTGGTGACCGCGGCCGTCGAGATGGCCGCCCCGGGTGACGTCGTGCTGTTGGCCCCGGCGGCCGCCTCGCTGGACATGTTCGCCTCCTACGCCGCACGCGGCGACGCGTTCACCCGGGCGGCCCTGGCGCTGCCCGGTGCCCGCCCGGCGGGACAGCCGTGAGCCTGGCCGAGTCGCGGTCCGGAGCGACCGAGCCCGAGGAGCGGGAGCGCCGGCCGGAGCTTCCCGAGCAGCGCAGCCCCCGCCGGAACGCTCGGGAACCGCACGGATCCGGCGGCCGCGTGCGGCGCGGCGCCCGGACGGTCCGCCGGGTCGGGGCCGACTGGCTCGACCGGCCGATGACCTCGCTGCACCTGGTGCTGGCCGTCTTCCTGCTGCTGCTCGGCGTCGGGTTGCTGATGGTGCTGTCCTCGTCGTCGGTGTCGGCGTTCCGGGCGGCCGGGTCGTCGTTCTCCACCTTCCAGAGCCAGCTCACCTACGCGGGTGTCGGCCTGCTCTGCTTCTTCGCTGCGCAGTACCTGCCGGTGCGGTTGATGCGGACGCTGTCCACCGCCGCGGTCATCGTCTCGCTGCTGCTGCTGGCCGCGGTGCTGGTGCCCGGGGTGGGCGTACTGCTGAACGGGGCCCGCAGCTGGATCCGCGTCGGCGGCTTCCAGTTCCAGCCCAGTGAGGTGGCCAAGCTCGCGCTGCTGCTGTGGATGGCGCACGTGCTGGCCAGCCGCCGCCAGACGCTCGGCTCGGTGCGCGCCCTGCTGATCCCGGTGCTGCCGGTGTTCGCGCTGATGGGCGCTCTGATCATGGCGCAGCCCGACCTGGGCACCACCGTCGCGCTGGGCATCGTCTTCCTGGCCGTCATGTACTTCGCCGGCGCGCCGTGGTGGATGTTCGGCGGGCTGGCCGTCACCGCGGTGGCCGGCGTGGTCGCGCTGGCGGTGGCCGAGCCGTACCGGCTGGTCCGGATCACCGCATTCATGGACCCCGACTCGCATCCGGCCAGCAGCTACCAGCTGCTGCAGAGCCTGTACGGGCTGGCCAACGGCGGCTGGTTCGGCGTCGGCCTCGGGCAGTCGCGGGCCAAGTGGAGCTACCTGCCCAACGCCGACTCCGACTTCATCTTCGCGATCATCGGCGAGGAGCTCGGCTTCGTCGGGTGCGCCGTGGTGCTGCTGCTGTTCGCGCTGCTGGCCTACACCGGCCTGCGGATCGCCCGGCGCAACGTGGACCCGTTCGTCAAGATCGTCGCCTCGTCCTGCACGGTCTGGCTGGTCGGGCAGGCCGCCATCAACGTCGGGTACGTGGTCGGATTGCTGCCGGTCACCGGCATCACCCTGCCGATGATCTCCACCGGTGGTACCTCGCTGATCATCACCATGATCGTGTTCGGGCTGCTGGCCAACTTCGCGCGCACCGAGCCCGAGGCCGCGGTCGCGCTCAACACGGTGAACGGCGGCCGTGTGGCCCGGTTCCTGGGCATGCGCAACGCCGAGTCGGTGCGGAGCGAACGTGCCCAGCGCCGGGCGCTCAAGCGCCGGACCAGGGAGCGGGCCAAGTCGGAGCGTCAACGCCCGGCGGTGGCCACGGCCGCCCGCCGCGCCCCGTCCCGGCGACCCGCCGAGGCCCCGCCGACCCGGGCCCCGCGCGCCACCGAGCGCGGGCAGGCCCCGGCCGGACCGCGGCGCGGGACCGGGTCCCGGCCGGCCCGCCGAGGCGACGCGCTGCCGCCGCTGCCCGATCGGGCGCCACGCATCACCGGTCCCACCCGACGGGACGGTGGACCCACCGCCGGCGGCGGCCGGAACGGTCGGGGTGGCCGCGGATGAGCCTGAGCGTCCTGCTGGCCGGCGGCGGCACCGCCGGTCACATCGAACCCGCTCTGGCGGTGGCCGACGCGCTCGCCGCGGACCCGTCCGTGGTGATCACCGCATTGGGCACCGAGCGCGGGCTGGAGACCACCCTGGTGCCGGCCCGCGGGTACGAGCTCCGGCTGGTGCCGGCGGTGCCGTTGCCGCGCAAGCCGTCCAGGGACCTGGTCACGCTGCCGACCCGGATGCGGGCGTCGATCCGGGCGACCCGGGCCGTGATGGCGGAACGGTCGGTGGACGTGGTCGTCGGGTTCGGTGGCTACGTGGCGCTGCCGGCCTACCTGGCCGCCCGCCGTCGCGTGCCGATCGTCGTGCACGAGGCCAACGCCCGGGCCGGCCTGGCCAACCGGATCGGCTCCAGGTTCGCCGCCGCGGTGGCTGCGGCCGTCCCCGGGACCGGCCTGCCGCACGCGCAGGTGGTCGGCAACCCGGTGCGCCGGTCGCTGTCCCAGCTGGACCGCCCGGCGCTGCGGGGGCAGGCCCGGGAGACCTTCGGGCTGGACCCGGACGCGCCGACACTGCTGGTGTTCGGCGGCTCGCAGGGCGCCCGCCGGATCAACGAGGCGGTCGCCGGCGCGGCGGCCGAGCTGACCGCCGCCGGCATCGGCGTGCTGCACGCCTACGGTCGCAAGAACGACCCGCCGTCGGTCGCCGGCGCCGATGGTGGCTCCGGGACCGGGGCCCGCTACGTCGCGGTGCCGTACCTCGACCGGATGGACCTGGCCTACGCGGCCGCCGATCTGGTGCTGGCCCGGTCGGGCGCGATCACGGTGGCCGAGATCGACGCGGTCGGCCTGCCGGCGGTGTACGTGCCGCTGCCGCACGGGAACGGGGAGCAACGACTGAACGCTCAGCGCCAGCTGGACGTGGGCGCGGCGGTGGCCGTGGCCGACGAGGACCTCACCGCCGCCATGGTGCTCGAGCAGGTGCTGCCGGTGCTCGGCGACCCGGACCGGCTGGCCGAGCGGACGGCCGCGGCCCGCCGGATGGCCGCCGCCCCGGCCGCCGACGCCCTGGTGGCGCTGATCCGCTCGGTCGTCGACCGGGCCGCCGGGACGGCGTCGTGACGGCCGCGGCTCCGGTGACCGCCGGCGGCGTCAGTCTGGAACGGTCGTTCCTGGTCGGCGTGGGTGGAGCCGGGATGAGTGGTATCGCCACGCTGCTGGCCGAGCGCGGCTGGCCGGTGGCCGGGTCCGACGCCCGCGGGTCCGGCACCCTCGACGAGCTGGGCACCGTCGGCGTGCGCTGCGCCGTCGGTCACCGGGCCGAGAACCTGGACCTGTTGCCGGGCGGACCGACCGCGGTGATCGTCTCCACGGCCATCCGGCCGGACAACCCGGAGGTGCGCCGGGCGCAGCAGTTCGGCGTGCCGGTGGTGCGGCGGGCGGAGGCGCTGGCGGCCCTGATGGCCGGCGCCCGCAGTGTCTGCGTGGCCGGCACCCACGGCAAGACGTCCACCACCTCGATGCTCACGGTGGCGCTGCACGCCGCGGGCCTGGACCCGTCCTACGCGATCGGCGGGGTGCTGGCCCAGCCGGCGTCGGACGCGGTGCCCGACGCGGTGCCCGGCGCGGCGACCGGGCTGGCGCGGGCTGCGCACAGCGGCACGGGTGACGTCTTCGTGGCCGAGGCGGACGAGTCGGACGGCTCCTTCCTGGCCTTCGCCCCGCACGGCGCGATCGTGACCAACCTCGAACCCGACCACCTCGACCACCACGGCACCGCCGAGGCGTACGCCGCGGTGTTCGACGCGTTCACCGAGAGGATCCAGCCGGGCGGCTTCCTGGTGGTGTGCGCCGACGACCCCGGGGCTGATGCGCTGGCCGGCCGGACCGGCGGCGAGCGCATCGGTGGCGCCCGGGTGGTGCGCTACGGCACCCGGGTCGACGGTCCGTTCCCACCTGAGGTCCGAGTGACGGTCGACCCGACCGGATCGGCCGGCCCCGGAACCGACCAGGACGGCGCACGCACCGGTGCGGCCGGCACGGTGCGACTGGCCGACGGCCGGGAGGTCGCGCTCCGGCTCGCCGTGCCGGGGGAGCACATGCTGCTGAACGCCACGGCCGCGCTGGTCGCGGGCATCGAACTCGGCGTCGACCCGTACCGGCTGGCCGAGGGACTGGCCGCCTACCGCGGGGTGCGGCGGCGGTTCGAGCGCCGAGGCACGGCCGGCGGCGTCACCGTGTACGACGACTACGCCCACCACCCGACCGAGGTGCGGGCCCAGTTGCGGGCGGCGCGCGCGGTGGTGCCGGCCGGCGGCCGGCTGGTGGTGGTGTTCCAGCCGCACCTGTACTCCCGCACCGCCGCGTTCGCCGGCGAGTTCGCCACCGCCCTGCGGTCGGCCGACGTGGTCGTCGTGCTCGACGTCTACGGCGCCCGCGAGGAGCCGGTGCCGGGCGTGAGCGGCGAGCTCATCGCCCGGTCCGTCCCGACCTCGGACGCGCCGGCCGAGGGCGTCGGCGGCCCGGGCGGGACCCGCACCGTCCGCTACGAACCGGACTTCGCGGTGGCGGCCCGGACCGTCGCCGGGCTGGTGCGGTCCGGTGACCTGGTCATCACCATGGGCGCTGGTGACGTCACCACGCTCGGTCCGGAGCTGCTGACCCTGCTGGGGTCCCGGTGAGCGGGCCCACGCGGACCCCGGTGCGTCCGACGGGGCCGCGCCCGGCCGAGGTCGCGTCCGCGCGGCCGGTCCGGGCCCGTCGGCGCCGGTGGCCGCTGCTGGTGGGTCTGGCCACGGTCGCGGTCCTGCTGGTGGCCGGGTTCGTGGTGGCCTGGTTCACGCCGGTGCTCGGTGTCCGGTCCGTCCAGGTGGACGGGATCACCGCGGCCACCGGCGGGGACGCGGCGGCGGACCCGTCGGCCACCACCGGTGATCCGGCCGCGGCCGAGCAGGTGCGCGCCGAGGTGCTCGCCGCGTCCGGGGTGGCGCTGGACACGCCGCTGGCCCGGGTCGACCCGGCCGCCGTCGCGGCTCGGGTGGCCGCCCTGCCGGGGATCACCGCCGCCGAGGTGGAACGGGCCTGGCCGGACACCCTGCTCATCACCGTCGAGCTGCCGGTGCCGGTCGCGGTGACCCAGGCCAACGACAGCTGGTGGCTGCTGGACGCCACCGGCGAGCCGTACCGGACCGTCGCCGGACGGGAGTCCGTGCCGACGCTGCCGGTGGTGGAGCTGGCCACGCCGGGACCGCAGGATCCGGCGACGCTGGCGGCGGTGCGGGTGTCCGGGGTGCTGCCGGAGTCACTGCGGGCCCAGCTGGCCGCGGTGGCGGCGACCTCGCCGTACGACGTCACGCTGCGGCTGACCGACGGGCGGACGGTGCGCTGGGGGACGGCCGGTCCCGACCCGGGTGTCGCGGCGACAGCCGGGGACGGCAGCGACGACACGACGCTGGACGTGGACACCGCGCGCAAACTGCAGGTGTTGCCCGCCGTGCTGCAGCAGCCGGGGACCGTCTTCGACATCTCCGATCCGACCCTGGTCTCGGTGCGCTGATCGCGGTCCCCGACCGGTCGGCGCCCCGGGCCCGGCCGCGGTGGACTGTCGTGCGCAACTCCTCCGGTGGCGGAGCCGTCCTGGTCCTGAGTGTGTTCCGCGGACCGCGGAGGTGATCGAGTGAGCGAGCGGACAGGAGTCGGCGTGCGGCACGGCAGTGGGTCAGGGGCCTGGTCAGGTCGCAGGCATCGGGGGATCCCCGTCGGCGCCGCCGCGTGACCGCTCCGGCGCCCGCCACCGCCCCCCGGGCGACCGTCCGTGCCCGCCGGGCCTGGCCGGCGCTGGTCCTGCTCGGGGTGGGCGCCGCGGCCGCGGCGGTGCTGGTGCACCTGTGGTTGTTCCCGCTGTACTCGCTGAACCGCGACGACTCCGTGTACGTCGCCTTCGCCCGGATGATCGAGCACGGCACCTTCACCCTCCCGGCCGACCAGGACGCCTTCCGACCGTGGGCGTCCGCGGTCGTGGACGACCGGATCGTGGTCAAGTACACGCCGCCCTGGTCGGCCGTCCTGGCGCTGGCCGGGGTGCTCACCGGCTCCGAGGTCGTCGGGCTGGCCGCGTGTGCGGGGGCCGCCGCGGTGCTGGTCGCGCTGCTGGCCGGCGAGGTGCTGGGCGACCGTCCCGCCGGCCTGGTCGCCGGGGCGCTGTTCGCCGTGTCGCCGATCGTGCTGGTGCAGAGCGGCACCTACCTGTCGTACCTGTTCGAACTGGCCCTGCTGGCGGCGGTCGGCTGGCTGTTGCTCAGCGGCCTGCGCCGTCACTCCACCCCCCGCCTGGTGGTCGCGGGCACGCTGGCGGCGGTGGCCGCCTGGGCCCGGCCGTTCGACGCGCTGCTGGTGGTGCTGCCGTTCGCCGTCTGGGCGCTGTGGACCACCTGGTCGACCCGAGACGCCGCACCGGACAGCGCCGACAGCACGCACGTGGGGACCCGGGGCCGACGCTGGTGGCGGTGGATGCTGCCGGTGCTGGCCGGGGCGCTGCCGGTCGGCGCCCTGGCCCTGGGCTACCACGCCCTGGTGCTGGGCGACCCGCTGCGGCTGCCGTACACGGTCACCGGGACCCGCGACGGGTTCGGCTTCGGCGCCCGTGGGGTGTTCGACGACGCGACGTTCGACTTCACCCCGGCCGACGGTGTGGAGGGGCTGCTGGTCAACCTGCGCTGGGTGCCCAGCTGGATCGCCGGCGGGCTGGTGCTGCTGGTCCTGGCCGTGGTCGGTCTGCTCCGTACCCGCGGCGACCGCCGGTGGTCGGTGGCCGCGCTGGCCGTCGTGGTGCCGCTGGGCTACCTGACGTTCTGGGGCCCGTACGCGATGGGCGTCAACTGGGAGGGCGTGGTCCTGTTCGGGCCGTACTACCTGCTGCCGGTGGTGCTGCCCCTGGTCGTCTTCGGCGCCGCGGCGCTGGTCGGGCTGGTCCGGGACGGACGCACCTCGACCCAGCGGTGGCGGCGCTGGGCGGCGCCGGTGGTGGTGGTGGTCATGGTGGCGGTCACGGCGACGGCGGTGCCGGACAAGATCACCCGCAACCTGGCCGTGCAGGACGAGTTCCGCGCCATCCAGGCGCTGGTCGAGGCCGAGGTGCCCGACGACTCGGTCGTCTTCCTGCCGTTCCGCGGCAACAGCGGCTACCTGGGATCGACGCCGTTCCTGGAGAACGACCCCGACCTGGACGGGCCGGTGCTGTACGCCGAGGACCGCGGGGCCGAGGACTTCGCGGTGCTCGATCGGTTCGGCGACCGCGCGGCGTTCCGGCTGTCGCACGCGCTGCCCGGCGGTCAGGTCCTCGGCGGGCCGGTCCGCCTCGACCGGCTCACGGTCGACCGCGGCGCCCGCATCGAGCTCCGGATCGAGCTGGACCTCCCGGACGACGCCACCGCGGACCCCGACCCAGGTCGGTCGGTCGTCGCCTACGTCGGCGACGGCACGACCGACCTGCAGACCCGGCCGGTGCCCGACCCGGCCGATGCCGGAGAGCGGATCGAGCTGGGGTGGACGGTGGCCGCGCCCGACGCGGCGACCGGGCCGGCCGGCGACGACCCGGTGGTGCGGCTGCCGGGCGACCGGAGCAGCGGTGTGCTGGCCGTCGGCGTGCAGCTGGGCGGTACCGACGGGACCGGCGCCCGGTGGGAGCTGCGGCTGCCGTACCGGGTCATCGACGGTGGTCGGCAGCTGGAGGTGCTGCAGCCCGGACAGAGTTGGTCCCGGCCGGCCGGGACCGGCGCGGGCTGGGCCGTCGACCTGACCTCGGGCGTCGTGACCGGGATCCCGCCGGCGTCCTGAGGACTCCGCGGCCGGTCGCGACAGACGATCACGGCCGGGACCGCAGCTGCGATCCCGGCCGTGATGGTGTCGGAGCGACCGGTTCAGACCTCGAAGTCGGCGGCGTTCAGGCCGCGGAGCCGACGCGGGTTGCCCAGCAGGTCGGCGCCGGCCGCCGGCTCGGCGGCCGGTGTGCTCTCGGGGAGGTTCCGGATGCGCAGCGGGTTGCCGACGAGCTCCGACGAAGGGTGCTGGTCGGCTCCGGCGGCCGGAGGAGTGGCGATCACGGTGCCTGCCTCTCTGGATCGATGGTGTGGTGCGGTAACGACGTGCAGATGGCGGCGGCCCGGACCGGACGCACGTGTGCTCGCCGCCCGGTCGGTGCCCCACGAGATCTTCGAGTGTCCACGATGAACACCGTTGCGGTCACCCGACATCACCGTTCAGTGACGGGAATGACCCGTTGGGGTGACCCCATCGCCACGCGCGGCGGCTGGTCGGACCGACCGCACCCCCCCCGGTGGGCGTGGTGGAATGACGGGGTGTCCCGCGTGCTGGTCGTGTCCGCGACCGCCTGTTGGCTGGTGAACTGCACGCTCGGTCTCGGGGTGGCCACCGGCACCCTGGACACTTCCCGGGCACGGTGGATCCACCACGCGGCGTACGCCGCCACCGCCGGGCTCACCGCCGCCGCCGGGCTCGTGCTGGCCGTTCGCCGGGACCGCGCCGTGGTCCGGCTGCTGCCGGCGGCGCTGCCGCTGGCCGCGATCCCGTTCGTGCCGGCCCGGACCGCCGGGCACGCCGCCCTGGGGGCGTCGCTGGCCCCGGCCTACGCGGCCACGCTCTGGGCCGTCCGCGGCCGCCGGCCTGATCGGCCAGCCTGATCGACATGGAGCTGCTCGAGGCCATCCGCCGCCGCCGCACCACCAACGGCGCCTTCCTGCCCGACCCGGTGTCCGCGGCCGACCAGCGGCTGCTCGTCGAGGTGGCCGGCCGGGCGCCGTCGCAGCTGAACTCGCAGCCGTGGCGGTTCGTGCTGATCGAGCAGCGCGCCATGATCGAGGCGATCGCCCGGATCAGCGGCGAGAGCATGACCGAGACGATGTCGTCCGGCACGTTCTTCTCCCGGTACCGGCGGTACTTCCGGTTCAGCGCCGAAGAACTGGAGCAGACCCGGTCCGGCATCCTGTTCGACCGGCTGCCCGCGCCACTGCGGCCGTTCACCCGGCAGGTGTTCACCCCGCGGGGTCAGAAGCTGGTGAACGCCTTCCGTGTCCCGCAGCTGCTCGGCGAGGAGAACCGCAAGCTGGTCGCCGGATCGCCGCTGCTGCTGGCCGTGCTGCTGGACCGGGCCGAGTACCGGCCGGGGGAGCTGTCCGCCTTCTACTCGTTGTTCAGCATGGGCGCCGCGATGGAGAACCTGTGGCTGACCACGACCCAGTTGGGGTTGGGCATCCAGTTCGTGTCCTTCCCGATGGAGGTGCCGTGGGCCTGGCAGCGGGTGCAGGACCTGTTGGCGGTGCCCGAGGAGCTGGAGCTGATGGCCGTCTACCGCATCGGTCACCTGCCGCCGGAAGCTCGTCGGCCTCCGATCGACTGGAGCAGCGAACACCGGAAACGGGTGTCGCAGTACGTGTTCCGGGAGACCTGCGCCGAGCCGCAGCGGGGCTGGGACGAGTCCTGACCATCCTGACCCTGCACGTGTGCCGGTGCGTGGCATGGCATCTCGAGCGTGCGTGATCGACGCGACGGCGATCGCGCCGTGCCGACGGGACGACGCGCGGGCGGGTCCCGGTCGCATCGGGCACGCGGAGCGGCGACACGACTTCCCGACACACCGCAGCCAATGCCCGGATGCGCGCGGTCCGCGCCCTACCTTCATCCCAGCAGCAGTTGACATAACTATAACCGTCTGGTTGAGGTCGAGGGTTGAGGGACACGCCGATCGGCGTGTCGGATCGCCCCGGCATCGACCGGGCAGCACTGGCAGCAGCCGCGAGTCGCACGCCCGCCCGGCCGTGACGAGACGATCAGACCCGAAGAAAGGGCCAAGGGGATGACCCCTCCGCACAACTACCTCGCCGTGATCAAGGTGGTCGGGATCGGCGGTGGCGGCGTGAACGCCGTCAACCGGATGATCGAGGTCGGCCTGCGCGGGGTGGAGTTCATCGCCGTGAACACCGACGCGCAGGCGCTGCTCATGAGCGACGCCGACGTCAAGCTCGACGTCGGTCGTGAGCTGACCCGTGGCCTGGGCGCCGGCGCGAACCCGGACGTCGGGCGCAAGGCCGCCGAGGACCACCGCGAGGAGATCGAGGAGGTGCTCAAGGGCGCCGACATGGTCTTCGTGACCGCGGGTGAGGGTGGCGGCACCGGCACCGGTGGCGCCCCGGTCGTCGCCTCCATCGCCCGCCGGCTCGGCGCGCTCACCATCGGGGTGGTCACCCGGCCGTTCAACTTCGAGGGCCGCCGCCGCGGTGGGCAGGCCGAGGACGGCATCAAGGCGCTGCGCGACGAGTGCGACACCCTGATCGTCATCCCGAACGACCGGCTGCTGCAGCTCGGTGACATGGGCGTCTCGCTCATGGACGCGTTCCGGTCGGCCGACGAGGTGCTGCTCAACGGCGTGCAGGGCATCACCGACCTGATCACCACGCCGGGTCTGATCAACGTGGACTTCGCCGACGTCAAGTCGGTGATGGCCGGGGCTGGGACCGCCCTGATGGGCATCGGTTCGGCGCGCGGGGAAGGCCGGTCCATCCAGGCCGCGCAGAAGGCGATCAACTCGCCGCTGCTCGAGGCCTCGATGGATGGGGCGCACGGCGTGCTGCTGTCCATCGCGGGCGGTTCCGACCTCGGATTGTTCGAGATCAACGAGGCTGCGTCGCTGGTACAGGAGGCGGCCCACATGGACGCCAACATCATCTTCGGGACGGTCATCGACGATTCGCTCGGCGACGAGGTGCGGGTCACCGTCATCGCCGCGGGCTTCGACTCCACGCCGCAGGTGCTGCCGCCGACGTTCAACGAACGGCAGGCCCGCCAGGGTGGTGGCGGTGGACGGGATCCGTTCCTGGCCGCGCAGCAGACCGCGCGGGCCCAGGCACCGGTGGCCGCCCCGCCCGCTCCGGTACCGTCCGCGCCGTCGTTCGATGCCCGTCCACCGGCCCCGCAGTACTCGCAGCCGGGTGGGTACGCCCAGCAGGCTCCGGCCCAGCGCCCCGCGCCGAGCCAGCCGCCGGCCTCACCCCGGTATGCGAGCCGTCCGGCCCAGCCGCCCGTGGACGACGACGTTGACATCCCGTCGTTCATGAAGCGCTGACCGGGTCCACCAGCCCGGGGCCGGCTCGGGTCCGCCGGGTGGTCACCACCCGGCGCGGCGGACGGTCCACCGGTCCGTACGGCGACTTCAACCTGGGTGAGCACGTCGGCGACGACCCCGCCGCCGTGGCCGCCAATCGGGCGAGACTCGCTGCGGCGACCGGCCTCTCGGGGCGGATGGTCGGCATGGACCAGGTGCACGGTGACCGGGTCGCCGTCGTCCGGGCGCCTGCGATCAGGTCCGTCCCAGGCGCCGACGGGCTGGTCACCGACGTCCCCGGGTTGGGCCTGCTGGTGCTGGCCGCGGACTGCGTGCCCATCCTGGCGGGCGACACCGGTGCCCGGGTGGTGGGTGCGGCGCACGCGGGACGGCTCGGGGCCGCGGCGGGTGTCGCGCTGCGGCTGCTCGAGACGATGACCGGGCTGGGCGCCCGGGTGGCCGCCGTCGACGTCCTGCTGGGACCGGCCATCTGCGGGCAGTGCTACGAGGTCCCGACGGCCCTGCGGGACGAGGTGGAGGCCGCGCTGCCCGGCTCGGCCAGCCGGACCCGGTGGGGCACACCCGGTGTCGACGTCCGTGCCGGGCTGGCCCGGCAGCTGGCGGGCGCTGGGGTGCCGACCGTGCGGATCGACCCGCGCTGCACCTTCACCGATGCCGAGCTGTACAGCCACCGGCGGGCGACCCTGGCCGCCGGCGCGCCGGGTGCTGGCCCGCCGGTGACCGGCCGGCAGGGCGGCCTGGTCTGGCTGGACCCCGACCGGCGCCGTTGACGTCCGATCGACCGCACCACCAGCTCCACCCTCCGTGCCGGATCGTCCGACGCGGAGCGCCCGTCCGGCGAGGTGTGTCGCGCTCCGGCGATCACCTGACCGGGCGATACCCTGACGCGAGCTCGGAACGCACTTCGGCCATCCGTCGCCGGCGCTCCGTGCAGCGGCGACGAGAGGAAGGACGCACAGCCGATGGGACAGTGGCGCAAGATGGGGGCGTTCCTGGGCCTGGTGCCGGACGATCAGGACCGTCGGTACGAGGGCGATGAGGTCTACGCCGACGACTACGGCCCGGAGTACCGGGACGATGCCCGGCACGACGACCGCGCCACCGACCGCTTCGGTGAGGGCTCCTACGGTGCCGCCGCCGATCACCAGCCGTACGCCGCCGAGTCGGCGCGTCCCGCGTCCGCGGCAACTCCCGTGACCCAGGGAGCCCTGGCCGTGCAGTCCCGCCCCGAGTGGCGTCGCGAGAACGAGGTCGCCGCGTCGGGTGCCTCGGCAGCGGCCGGCCGCCCCGTCACCATCAAGCTCGGCGGGTTCGCCGAGGCCGCGGTGATCGGTGAGAAGTACCGCGAGGGTCTGCCGGTCATCCTGGACATGACCGAGATGGACGACGCCAACGCCCGGCGTCTGGTCGACTTCGCCGCGGGTCTGGCCTTCGCGCTGCACGGGTCGATCGACAAGGTCACCACCAAGGTCTTCATGCTGCTGCCTCCGGAGGCCGATGCCGACCAGGTCGCGGCGGCCGCGGCGTACTCCACCGAGCCGGCCTACGCCGGTCGCTGACGGACGACCCGACCGACGACACGGCCCGACCGGTCCCGGTCGGGCCGCCGGTCCGGTACAAACGAGACTGTGAACGTTCTCTGGCAGGTCGTCTTCCTGCTGCTGTGGCTCTTCCGGCTCGCGCTGCTCACCCGCATCGTCATCGAGCTGGTCCGGGTCTTCGCGCGCAGCTGGCGCCCCGCCGGCGTTCCGGCGATGGCGCTGGAGATCGTGTTCACCGCGACCGATCCGCCGGTGAAGCTGCTGCGGCGCATCATCCCCACCGTCCGGCTGGGCGGTGTCGGCTTCGACCTGAGCATCTTCGTGCTCTTCATCGTGGTCTACATCCTGATGACGATGGTCTCCGGCTTCGCCTTCGCCACCGCCTGACCCACCCCGTGAGCCACCGACGCGCGTGCGCGCCGTCGCCGGAGGACTCCGGTCCACCGATAGAGTGGGTTTGCGCTACGCGTGGGGCGGTCCTCCTGACCGGCCGCCTCAGGCGGAGGGACCGATCACCTGGCCAGCCGACCCGCGCTGCCGCCGGGCGGATCCTGGGTCATCCTGGGTCCCGGCCACCGCCGTCGCGACCGAGAAGTCCACGAGGAGTGCCCCATGCCGTTGACCCCCGCCGACGTGCACAACGTCCAGTTCAAGAAGCCGTCGATCGGAAAGCGCGGCTACGACGAGGACGAGGTTGACGCCTTCCTCGACAAGGTCGAGGCCGAGCTGACCCGGCTCATCGAGCTGCACAACGACGCCGGTGGCACTGCAGGCCCCGGGATCGCGGCCGCACCGGCCCAGCCGTCCGCGGTGGACGCGGCCGATGCGCCGACCCACGCGGCCCGGCTGCTGACCATCGCGCAGGAGACCGCCGACAAGCTGACCACCGAGGCGCAGGACCGCTCGGAGCAGCTGCTCGCCGAGGCGCAGGCCAAGGCCGACACGCTGGTCACCGAGGCGCAGGCGAAGGCCGACACGACCGATGCGGAGACCCAGGCCAAGGTGCAGGCCACGCTGGGCGACCTCGACCAGCAGCGCGCGAAGCTGGAGCGCACCATCGCCGAGCTGCGCGAGTACGAGAAGGAGTACCGCACCCGGCTCAAGGCGTGGATCCACGAGCAGCTCGGTGAGCTGGACGCCGTGGGCACCCGCGAGCAGGCGTCCAACGGGGAAGACGCCGACGAGGCCGGCGCACTGGCCGACGCGGACGTCTCCGCCGCCAACGGTGGCGTGACCGCCCGCTGACCGCCGAGCCCGCCGACCTGTCCCGAGCCGGGGCGCGCCCAGGAATGAGTGCGCCCCGGCTCGGCGTTATCCTGGGCACGGCGTCGATCCGGCCATCACCGGGGAGCCTTCGGAAGAACGGGTCCGCACCGCGCGTCAGCTCCTGACGCCGAGAGGACCTCACTAGACCCGAACGGGACCGGCCCGTCACAGCCGGACGATGAGCGGTCCGGTCGTCGGGTCTCCTGCGGGAGGCCGGGCACCGGGCAAGCGGGGTGGTACCGCGGGACCGCGGCCGGGCGAGGAGTCCGGTGGGGATCTCGTCCTCGCAGGTGGATCGACCGACCTGTGCGAGGACGAGGACATGACCCAGCCCGAGACCGCTGACTGCGGCACCGTTGATCCGGCGACCGGCTCCCCCCGGGGCTACCCGCGGGCCGGGGCCGACAGCGTCGACCCGCACCCGTCCTTCCCCGCGCTCGAGCACCAGGTGCTCGACTTCTGGCGCACCGACGGCACCTTCCAGGCCTCGGTCGACCAGCGCCCGGCCGGGGAGCACGGCGACAACGAGTTCGTCTTCTACGACGGTCCGCCGTTCGCCAACGGCCTGCCGCACTACGGCCACCTGCTGACCGGCTACGTCAAGGACGTGGTGCCGCGCTACCAGACGATGCGCGGCCGCCGGGTGGAGCGCCGCTTCGGCTGGGACACCCACGGCCTGCCCGCCGAGGTGGAGGCCGAGCGGCAGCTCGGGATCAAGCACAAGTCGGAGATCGAGGCGCTCGGCGTCGAGCAGTTCAACGACGCCTGCCGGACCTCGGTGCTGCGCTACACCCACGAGTGGCAGGAGTACGTCACCCGCCAGGCCCGCTGGGTCGACTTCTCCCGCGACTACAAGACCCTCGATCTGGACTACATGGAGTCCGTGATGTGGGCCTTCAAGACCCTGTGGGACAAGGGTCTGGTCTACGAGGGCTACCGGGTGCTCTGGTACTGCTGGCGCTGCGAGACGCCGCTGAGCGCCACCGAGACCCGGATGGACGACGTCTACCGGCCGCGTCAGGACCCCGCGGTGACCGTGCCGCTGCGGCTGCGCAGCGACGACCCGGTGCTCGACGGTGCGCAGGCGCTGGTCTGGACCACGACGCCGTGGACGCTGCCGTCCAACCTGGCCGCCGCGGTGAATCCGGACGTCGACTACGTGGTGGTGCAGGCCGGCCACGACGCCCCGCGTCAGGGTCGGTACCTGCTCGCCGCGGCCCGCGTCGGTGCGTACACCCGGGAGCTGGGGGAGGAGCCGCAGGAGCTGGGCCGGTGGACCGGCGCCCAGCTGGTCGGCACCCGGTACGTCCCGCCGTTCGACTTCTTCACCGGCACCGAGCAGGCCCCGGGTGCCGGCGGGGCGGCGGCCCACCAGGTGCTGCCGGCCGACTACGTGACCACCGAGGACGGCACCGGCGTGGTGCACATCGCGCCGGCCTTCGGTGAGGACGACAAGGCGGTGACCGACGCCGCCGGCATCGTGGTGGTCAACCCGGTCGACGCCCAGGGCCGGTTCACCTCCCTGGTGCCGCCGTACGAGGGCATGCAGGTGTTCGAGGCCAACCCGCAGATCATCGGCGACCTCAAGGACGCCGGGCTGTTGTTCCGGCGGGAGACCTACGACCACCCGTACCCGCACTGCTGGCGCTGCGACACCCCGCTCATCCAGCGGGCCGTGTCGTCCTGGTTCGTGGCCGTGACGAAGTTCCGCGACCGGATGGTCGAGCTGAACCAGCAGATCGACTGGACGCCGTCGCACATCCGGGACGGGCAGTTCGGCAAATGGCTGGCCGGGTCCCGGGACTGGTCGATCTCCCGCAACCGGTTCTGGGGATCGCCCATCCCGGTGTGGGTCTCGGACGACCCGTCGTACCCGCGGGTCGACGTGTACGGCTCGCTGGACGAGCTGGAGCGGGATTTCGGAGACATCCTTCGAGCGAGGAACGAGCGAGAAGGGGTGTCGACCAGCGAACGCAGTGTGCGGCCCACCGACCTGCACCGCCCGTACATCGATGAGCTGACCCGGCCGAACCCCGACGACCCGACCGGCACCTCGACCATGCGCCGGGTGCCCGAGGTGCTGGACTGCTGGTTCGAGTCCGGTTCGATGCCGTACGCACAGGTGCACTACCCGTTCGAGAACCGCACCTGGTTCGAGGAGCACCACCCCGGCGACTTCATCGTCGAGTACAACGGGCAGACCCGCGGCTGGTTCTACACGCTGCACGTGCTGGCCACCGCGTTGTTCGACCGGCCGGCGTTCCGCACGGTGATCGCGCACGGGATCGTGCTGGGCGACGACGGTCTCAAGATGTCCAAGTCCCGCCGCAACTACCCGGACGTGGGCGAGGTGTTCGAGCGGGACGGCAGCGACGCGATGCGCTGGTTCCTGATGTCCTCACCGATCCTGCGCGGCGGCGACCTCGTCGTCACCGAGGCCGGCATCCGCGAGAGCGTCCGGCAGGCGGTGCTGCCGCTGTGGAACGCGTGGAACTTCCTGGCCCTGTACGCGAACGCCGCCGGGGTGGCCGGGTCGGTGCGGACCGACTCGACCGACCCGATGGACCGGTACATCCTGGGCCGGACCGCGCAGCTGCGGGACGAGGTCACCGGGCAGCTCGACGCCTACGACCTGGCCGGCGCGTGCGCGACGGTGCGGGAGTACCTGGAGGTGCTGACCAACTGGTACGTGCGCCGGTCCCGGCAGCGGTTCTGGGACGGCGACGTCGACGCGATCGACACCCTGCACACCGTGCTGGAGCGGGTGTGCCGGCTGGTGGCTCCGCTGTTGCCGCTGACCAGTGAGGTCATCTGGCGGGGGCTGACCGGGGGGCGCTCGGTGCACCTGGCCGACTGGGTGACGGCCGACGAACTGCCGAGCTCGGACGCGCTGCGCGCGTCGGTGACGGCCATGGACCAGGTCCGCGAGATCGCGTCGGTGGCGCTGTCCGTCCGCAAGGAGGCGAGACTGCGGGTGCGGCAACCGCTGTCGTCGCTGACGGTGGCGGTGGCGGAGCCCGCGGCGCTGCAGCCGTTCCTGGACGTGCTGCGCGACGAGGTCAACGTCCGCAGCGTGGAGCTGACCGAGCTGGCCGAGCACGACGACCGCGTCATCCGCACGCTCACCGTGAACGCGCGCGCGGCCGGTCCCCGGCTCGGCAAGCAGGTGCAGCAGGTGATCAAGGCGTCCAAGGCCGGGGACTGGTCGGTCGCCGACGACGGCAGCGTCGTCTGCGGCGGGATCACCCTGCAGGACGGCGAGTTCAACCTGGACCTGGCCTCGGCCCGTGGATCAGCCGGTGGCGCCGCGATCGGCGTGCTGCGTGACGGCGGCTTCGTCTCGCTGGCCACCGAGCTGGACGAGGACCTGATCGCCGACGGCCTGGTCCGCGACGTCGCCCGCGGCGTGCAGGACCTGCGCAAGCAGCTGGGCCTGGACGTCTCGGACCGGATCACCCTGACCGTGCAGACCGAGCACCCGGTCGCCGCGGCGGCGGTGCAGGGCCGGCGGCAGTGGCTGGCCGACCAGGTGCTGGCCACCGAGGTCACCACCGGGGCGGTGCCGGACGGCATCGAGGGCTCGGCCGACGTGACCGCCGGGACCGGCGTGGACGCCGCGGTGCGGGTGCTGGTGGCGAGGGCCTGATCGGACCTGACCGGTCGGGTGGTGGTCGTCGGCGGCTGTGGGCACGCTGGTCCCGACCACTCGTCCACGCCGCCCGCTGTGCACAGGAGAGCCCGTGACCACCAAGATCACCGTGATCTACGACAACCCGGTCGATCCGGAGTCGTTCGAGAGCACCTACCCGCGGGCGCAGGTCGACCTCGCTCGGGCTCTGCCCGGCGTGCAGTCGGTGGAGTCGTCGAAGGTGTGGCCCAAGGAAGATGGTTCGCCGACCCCGGCGTACCGGATGCTCGACCTGTCGTTCCCGGACTACGACACCGCCAGCCGGGCGGTGACGACGCCCGAGGCCGGCGCCTTCCTCGCCAGCGTGCAGAGCGCGGCGACCGGCGGCGTGCGGATCCTGTTCTCGGACGTCGAAGTCACGCTCTAGGCGTCGCGGACGCCGCTGCCGAGCGGCGGTCGCCCGACGCCGTCCCAGAACGTGGCGAGCGTGCCGGCCGCTCGGGCCGGGTCCTGCACCATCCACCAGTGACCGAGCCCCTCGAGCACCGCGGTCCGGGCGCCGGCCCGCTCGGCGGTGCGGGTCCGGGCGGTGATCGGCCCGGCGAGGTCGTCCTCGGCCGCGAGGACGCACAGCCCGGGCCGGGCGGCGGCGAGGTGGAGGTCCCGACCGGCGTCAGCCATCGCGGGCTGGGCCGCCGAGCGGTAGAGCCGCAGCACGGCCCGACCCATCTCCTCGCCCTGCCCGGCGGCGAGCCGGGCGGCGACGGCGCGGTCGATGCCCCGCGCCTCCATGACCGCCGCACGCGCCGGCTCCGGGGCGCCGAACCGCTCGGCGACGTTCTGCTCTCCGGCTCCCGGGGTCTGCCAGACCTGCGCGAGGTCGTGCCAGACGTACTCGGGGTGGTAGATCCCGATGGCGTCACTGACCCAGCTGCGCAGCAGGTCCGGGCGGGCCATGGCCACGGCGACGACGTGGCCGCCGCCCCAATCGTGACCGACGAGATCGACCGGCTCATCGAATGTCTCGAGCTCGCGGATCAGCCAGTCGCGGTAGTCCAGCCTCGTCCCGAACCCGTCCGGCAGGTGCGCACCGAAGCCCGGCGGTGACAGGCAGGTGACGCCCTCGCGGCCCAGCACGTCGAGCATCGGGTCCCACACGGCGTCCGTCTCGGGGTTGCCGTGCACGAACACCCGGGGCGTCACGGGCGTCCGCCGAACGACACTTCGGCGGGTCCGCGCTGCCGTGTTCGATCGTCGCTCGCGGTCATGTCGCTCCCAGCTGATGGTCGGCAGAAACTTGTCAAGCGACAAGCTTGTTGGATGACAAGGATGTTAGCGTCACGGACGAAGCGGCTGTCAACCACAGTTCCGGTGCATCGATCAGTCAGGGAGGACCAGGTGCCAGAGCAACGGCGGACCCAGGCCGAGCGTCGGGCCCGGACCGAGCACCGGGTCCTGGAGGCGACGCTCCGCCTCATCGCCCACCACGGCTCGGGCGCCGTCACCCTGGCCAAGGTCGGCGTCGAGGCGGGATACAGCCGTGGCATCGTCACCCACCAGTTCGGCAGCCGGGACGAGCTGCTCACCCGGGCCGCGCAGTACGCCCAGACGGCGATCGCGTCGCCGCAGACCGATGTCCGCGGACTGCCACGGCTCCTGCTCACGGTCGAGTCGTACCTGGCTGCCGTCGGCCGGCAGGAGATCACCACCCGGGCGTTCCTGCAGATGTGGGCCGAGGCCGTCACCTCGCAACCGTCGTTGCGCTCGTTGTTCCTCGAGCGCGACGAGCACTTCCGCCGGCTGCTCGCCGCCCTGATCACCGACGGGATCGGTCACGGCTCGATCCGCTCCGACGTCGACGCCGACGACACCGCGGACCTGCTGGTGACCCAGCTGCGCGGCACCGGCCTCGCCCTGATGCTCACCTCGGACACCGCCGCCTACGACGCGCGCGGCGCCGCGCTCCTGGACTTCCTGCAACGCGGCCTCGCGGTGTGACCAGGGCCCTGGTGGGTCCCCTCCGATGACCCCGGCTCCGGCTGCGGTGCCGCGGCTGGAACGGACCTCGGGGCGCGCACACTGTTGCCGTGGCGGACGACATGGTGGATCGACGCGACGTGCGGATCGCGGTGTGGCGACACGGCACGCTCCTCGACCAGCAGCCGGGACTCGGCGAGGTGCGGCCGCTGCTGGACCAGGACGACGCCCTGGTCTGGGTGGACCTGGTCGACCCCAGCCCGTCGGCGCTGTCGGCGCTGGCCGACGATCTGGGCCTGCCCGCCCAGGCCGTGGAGGACGCGCTCTCGGCGGGGGAGCGGTCGAAGGTCACCCGGTACGCCGAGTCGAGTTTCCTGGTGGTCTACGCGCTGGTGCCGCCGGTGGTGAAGTCGCCGCCGGACGAGGTGGAGCCGGCGCTGAACATCACCCGGGTGTCGGCGTTCGTGCTGCGGCGGGTGCTCATCACGGTGCGCACGCCCGCGTTCGACGTCGACGCCGTGGTGCAACGCTGGGCGGACAGCCCGGAACTGCTGCGGGACGGGGTCGGCGCGCTGGTGCACGGGCTGCTCGACGTGGTGGTGGACCGGCACCTGGACGCGGCGCAGCAGCTCGACGACGTGGTGGAGAGCCTGGAGGACGGCTTGTTCGACGAGGCCGGCCCGGGGCAACACATGCAGCGGCGGACCTACCAGGTCCGGCGCAACCTGGTGGATCTGCGCCGGATCGCCGTCCCGATGCGGGACGTGGTGGGCGCGCTGATCCGCAGGCTGCAGGACACGCACCCGTCCGCCGAGCTCGCCGCGGCGTTCGACGACCTGTACGACCACGCGGTGCACGCGCAGGAATGGACCGACTCGCTGCGCGACATGCTGGCCACCATCTTCGAGACCAACCTGTCGCTGGCGGACGCCCGGCTGAACACGGTGATGAAGAAGCTGACCGGGTGGGCCGCCATCATCGCCGTGCCCACCGCGATCACCGGGTTCTTCGGGCAGAACGTGGAGTACCCGGGCGTCAACACCTGGGCGGCGTTCGCGGTGTCGGCGGTGATGATCGTGACTGCGGCGGCGGTGCTGTTCGCGATGTTCAAGCGTCGCGGCTGGCTCTGACCCGACATCAGTCGGCCAGTTCCAGCACCACCGGGGCATGGTCGGACGGGCTGCCGGAGCCCTGGGCCGGGTCCCGTTCGTCGCGGTCGATGAAGGCGCCCCGCACCCGCCCGGCCACCGACGGCGAGGCGTAGGCGAAGTCGATCTTCAGGCCGCGGTCGCGCTCGAACCGCTGCCGGTAGTAGTCCCAGTACGTGTACCCGGGGGCGTGCGCGCGGGTCACCTCGTGCCACCCGTCCGCGGCGAACGCGGCGAACGCGGCCCGCTCCGGAGGCGTGACGTGGGTCGACTTGGCGAACTGCTTGATGTCGAAGACGTCGTCGTCGGTGGGGCAGATGTTCCAGTCACCGGCCAGCACCGTGGGGGCGGCCGTCCACCCGGCGGCCGCGGTCCGCAGCGCGGCGAGCCAGGTCAGCTTGTAGGTGTAGTGCGGGTCGTCGGGCTTGCGGCCGTTGGGCACGTACAGCGACCACACCCGCACGCCGCCGCAGGTCGCGGCGATCGCGCGCGACTCCGGCGCCTCCGGCTCACCCCACCCGGGCATGCCGTCGAACCCGATCTGGACGTCGTCGAGGCCGATCCGGGACAGGATGGCGACGCCGTTCCACTGGTTCGTCCCCGCCGCGGCGACCTCGTAGCCCTCGGCCTGCAGCCCCATCAGCGGCAGCTGGTCCTCCCGGGACTTGGTCTCCTGCACGGCCAGGACGTCGACGTCGTGGCGGGCCAGGAACGCCTCGACGCGGCCGATCCGGGAGCGGAGGGAATTGACGTTCCAGGTCGCGAGTCGCACCCGACCACCTCACCACAGCCGCCGGGGGCGCCGTGACCGGCCGGGGGCGCACCGGCGCAGCGCGCGCGACATCCGCGACGGCTACCGTCCCCACCGTCGGCGATCCCGGGCCCGTCCCGGTGTCACCGTGGGAGGCACCCGTGGAGCTCCGCCGGCTCGGCTCGAGCGGCCTGTTCGTCTCGACCGTGACGCTCGGGTCCTTCACGTTCACCGGCGGCCGGGCGACCCGGGTGGGATCGACCGACCTGGCCGCCACCGAGCGCATGTTCGACGAGGCCGTCGACGCCGGGGTCAACCTGGTCGACACGGCGGACTCGTACCACGGCGGGACGTCCGAGGAGATCGTCGGAGCCCTGCTGCGGCGTCGACCGTCGCCGGAGGTGCTGGTGTCCAGCAAGGTCGGCCTGGCCACCGGCCCGACCGCCAACGACCGGGGCTCGAGCCGGCACCACGTCCTGGCCGCCGCCGAGACCAGCCTCCGGCGGCTGCAGCGCGACCACATCGACCTCTACCACCTGCACATGTGGGACGGCCTCACCCCGGTCGTCGAGACCCTTTCGGCGCTGGACGTTCTCGTCCGGTCCGGCAAGGTCCGCTACGTGGCCGTGTCGAACTTCGCGGCCTGGCAGGTCGTCAAGCACGTGGCCACGGCGGACGCGCTGCACCTGCCGCGGCCGGTGGCCCAGCAGATCCACTACACGCCGCACGTCCGCGACCCCGAGTTCGACCTGCTGCCGATGGCCGCGGATCAGGGTCTGGGCACGCTGGTGTGGGGCCCGCTGGCCGGAGGTCTGTTGTCCGGCAAGTACCGTCGGGACAGCACCACCGACGGCGGCCGCCACGCGACTCCGCTGGGGATCCCTCCGGTCCCGGACCGGGACCGGTTGTTCGACATCGTCGACGAACTGGTCGCGGTCGGGCGGGAGCGCGGCGTCACGGCCGCGCAGGTGGCGCTGGCCTGGACGCTGTCCCGGCCGGGTGTCACCTCGCTCGTCGTCGGGGCGACGCGACGGGAACAGGTTGGTCGACAGCCTGGCCGGCGCGCAGCTGGTGCTCTCGGCCGCGGAGCAGGAGCGGATCGAGCGGGTCAGTCGTCCCGTGCCGCCGTACCCGTCGTGGCTCCAGCTCATGGAGGTGCTGCCCCGGATGGGCGCGGCCGAGTGACCGTTCCTGGCGCAGTACGACCGCTGAGCGGAATCAGCGCCTCGGCCCGCCCACCCGCGCGCCGGTCCGACCCGTCGGCAGCGGCCGGATCTGGAACGAGATGAGTGCGGCGATCAGGCACATGGCCGCGGCGCCGAACCAGGCCACCGTGTAGGTGCCGGAGACGTCGCGGATGACACCGGCGCCGACCGAGGCCGCGGCCGCGCCGAGCTGGTGGGCGGCGAAGACCCAGCCGAACACGATGGTGCCGTTGTCACCGAACGCCTGTCGGCACAGCGCGACGGTCGGAGGGACGGTGGCGACCCAGTCCAGGCCGTAGACGATGACGAAGGCCAGGATGCTGATATGGACGGAGTCCGAGAGCAGGCCGGGCAGCATGACCAGGCCGACACCGCGGAAGCCGTAGTAGACCGCGAGCAGCACCCGCGGATCGAACCGGTCGGTGAGCCACCCCGAGGCGATGGTGCCGACGATGTCGAACGCGCCGACCAGGGCGAGCAGCCCGGCGGCCGTGGTCTCGGCCATGCCGTGGTCGTGCGCGGCCGGGATGAAGTGGGTGCCGATGATCCCGTTGGTGGTGGCGCCGCAGATGGCGAATCCGCCGGCCAGGGCCCAGAAGGTGCGGTGCCGGGCCGCCTCCCGCAGCGCCCGCAGGGCGGCCCGCGCCGAGCCACCGCGGCGTTCCGGCGCCGCGACGTCGTCGGCCGTCATCGGGATCTCGGCGGAGTCGGCCGGTGTCGCGGCCGAGAGCGGTGTCGGCGGCGCGGGTTCCGGTGCACCGTAGGGCTGCAGACCGCGGTCTGCGGGACGGTCGTGCAGGAACAGCAGCACCAGCGGGACCACGGCCAGGGCCGCGGCGGCGATCACCAGGGACGCCCAGCGCCAGCCGACCTGCTCGGTCACCGTGGCCACCACGGGCAGGAAGATCAGCTGTCCGGCGGCGCTGCCGGCGGTGAGCACGCCCATGACCAGGCCGCGGCCGGTGTGGAACCAGCGGTTGGCCACCGTGGCCGCGAAGACCAGGGCCATGCTGCCGGTGCCGAGCCCGATGAGCACGCCCCACAGCAGCACCAGCTGCCAGCTGGCCGTCACCGCGATGCTGGCCGCGCTGCCGGCGGCGACACAGGTGAGGGCGATCGCCACCACGCGACGCATGCCGAACCGGTCCATCAGGGCGGCGGCGAACGGCGCGGTCAGCCCGAACAGCACCAGGTTGACCCCGACCGCCAGCGACAGCACGCTGCGGGACCAGCCGAACTCCTCCTGCAGCGGCACGATGAACGCGCCCGGCGCCGCCCGGAACCCGGCCGCACCAATGAGGGCGACGAAGGCCACGACGGCGACCACGATCGCCGGATGCACGCGACGGCGGCGGCGACCAGCCGTCCGGACCGTCGACGTCCCTGCTCCGGCCATGCGGTCTCCTCAGCACTCGGCGGTCCGGTCAGGGCCGCGCGGCCGTACGATAGGACGGCTGGCTTCTCTGGAGCAAGCCAGATGCGTCGACCGGAGGAGACACCCATGCCACTGCGTTCGGACTGGTCCGGTGACCGCTGCCCGATCGCCCGCTCGCTCGACGTGGTGGGGGACCCCTGGGCGCTGCTGGTGCTGCGGCAGGCGCTGCAGGGCGCCCGTCGCTACGAGGACTTCCGGCGCAGCCTGTCCGTGGCGGACAACGTGCTGAGCCGGCGGCTTGCGCACCTGGTCGAGGCCGGGCTGCTGCGCCGGGAGCCGTACCGCGACGGCGGGCGGACCCGGCAGGAGTACCGGCTCACCGAGGCGGGCGCGGAGCTGCTCCCGGTGCTGAACGCCCTGGCCCAGTGGGGGGAGCGGCACCGGCCGCACGCCGACCCCGCCGTGCACATGGACGTGGTGCACACCGCCTGCGGCGCGGTCACCGCCGGCCCGGACCGGTGTACCGCGTGCGGCGCCGAGCTCGCCGCCGGCGACGTCACCTGGCGCAAGAGCTGGGCGGGCGACACGGCGCTGGTCGGGGTCTGACCCGGGCCTGCCCAGGCCGCGCCGGTGTCAGCGTGGCACGGTGCAGTGATGACCGATGCCGGCACGAACCCCGCCGATCCCGCTGCCGATCTGCCATCGAGCCGGATGAGCGCGCCGCTGCGCGTCGCCGTCCTGGACGACTACCAGCGCGTCGCCCTCGACATCGCCGACTGGATGCCGCTGGGCAACGAGGTCGAGGTGGTGGCGTTCGCGGACCACCTGGCCGATCCGGACGCCGTGGCCGAGCGGCTGGCCGCGTTCGACGCGGTGGTGCTGATGCGGGAGCGGACGCCGCTGCCCGCGGACCTGCTGGCCCGGCTCCCGCGGCTGCGGCTCATCGTCACCACCGGCATGCAGAACAGGTCCATCGACCTGGATGCGGCCGTCGCCCGCGGGATCACCGTCTGCGGCGCCGAACTGACACCCACCGGCACGGTCGAGGGGATCTGGTCGCTCATCATGGCCGTCGTCCGGGGCGTCCCGGCCGAGGACCGCGCGGTCCGGGCCGGCCGCTGGCAGGTCGGGCTGCCGCTGGAGCTGCACGGCAGCACGCTGGGCATCGTCGGGCTGGGCCGGCTCGGCGCCCGGATCGCCGCCATCGGGCAGGTCTTCGGCATGCAGGTGCTGGCCTGGAGCCGCTCGCTCACCGACGCCCGGGCCGCCGAGCACGGCGCCACCCGGGTGGAGCTGGACGAGCTGTGCCGGCGCAGCGACGTGCTCACCGTGCACGTCCCGCTCACCGAGGACTCCCGCGGCCTCATCGGCGCCCGCGAGCTCGACCTGCTCGGGCCGGACGCGTTCCTGGTCAACACCTCCCGCGGCCCGGTGGTCGACGAGGCCGCACTGGTCCTGGCGCTGCACGAGCACCGCATCGCCGGGGCGGCCCTGGATGTCTTCGACACCGAGCCGCTGCCGCCGGACCACCCTCTGCTCACCACCCCGAACACGGTGCTCAGCCCGCATCTCGGGTTCGTCTCCCGCCAGGCCTACGCGATCGGGTACGGGCAGGCGGTGGAGGACGTGATGGCCTGGATGATGGGCCGGCCGGTCCGGGTGCTCGCCGGACCGGCCTGACCGGGGTCAGCGCGCCCCGGACCCGACCCGACCGGCGCGGTGCCGTCCGGAGGCGACGGCGCCCGGGCGTGCCGGCCCCGGCAGGAACACGCCGACGACCAGCGCGACCAGAGCGGCGCCGGACGCCAACGCCAGGATCACCCGGAACCCGCCCTCGGCCGGGATGCTGACGCTGCCGACGATCACCGCGGAGGAGGCCAGGACCATGCCGGCCACGGCGCTGGACGCCGAGCTGCCGATCGACCGGACCAGGGTGTTGAAGCTGTTGGCGGCCGCGGTCTCGCTGATCGGGACGGCGCCCATGATGAGGGCCGGCATCGAGCCGTAGGCGAAGCCGACACCGGCACCGATGACGCCGCTGACGACGGACAGCTGCCAGACGGCGTCCATCATGACCAGGCCGAGCGCGTAGCCGGCGGCCACTCCGACCGCGCCGATCATCAGGCTGATCTTGGCGCCGTACCGGCGGGAGACCATGGCCGAGATCGGCGCGGTGAGCAGCATGACCACGCCGCCCGGGATCATGGCCACGCCCGCGGTCAGCATGGACCGGCCCAGTCCGTACCCGGTCTCGGCCGGCAACTGGATGAGCTGCGGGAAGACCAGTGACTGGGCGAACATGGAGAAGCCGAACATCACCGAGGCCAAGTTGGTCAGCAGCACCTGCCGGCGTGCGGTGGTCCGCAGGTCGACCAGCGGCTGCTCGGTGCGCAGCTCGTACCAGCCCCAGACCAGGGCCAGGGCCAGGCCGCCGATCAGGCAGCCGAGGGTGGCGGGCTCGCCCCAGCCCCAGTCCTTGCCCTTGGAGATGCCGAGCAACAACAGGATCAACGCGGCCGACAGGCCGATCGCCCCGGTCACGTCGAGCCGCCCGCCGCGGCCCGGGCCGGCCGACGGGATGAGCGTCAGCACCAGGACGAAGACGACCGCTCCCAGTGCGGCGGCGACCCAGAAGAGCATGTGCCAGTCCAGGTGGTCGGCGATCAGGGCCGCGGCGGGCAGGCCGAGCGCGCCACCGACGCCGAGCGAGGCGCTCATCACCGCGGTCGCCGACCCCAGCTTCTCCAGCGGCAGCACGTCACGCATCAGGCTGATGCCCAGCGGAATGACGCCGGACGAGAAGCCCTGCAGGATCCGGCCGATCACCATCGGCAGCAGGCTCTCGCTGAACGCGCAGATCACCGAGCCGGCCACCATCATGCCGAGGCTGACCAGCAGCAGCGGCCGTTTGCCGATCATGTCGCCGAGGCGGCCGGAGATCGGGGTGGCCACGGCGGCGGCCAGCAGGGTGGCGGTGATCGCCCAGGCGGCGTTGGCCGCCGAGGTGTGCAGCAGTGCCGGCAGCTGGCCGACGATCGGGATGACCAGCGTCTGCATGAGCGAGACCGAGATCCCGCCCAACGCCAGGATCGCGACGATCGCGCCGGACGACCGGGAGGTCCGGGCGGCGTCGGCCGGCGGGCTGGCAGTGGTCATCGTCTGGTCCTCGGCGAAGTAAGTCAGCTGTCTGGAATGGCGGGCCTGACGGTAAGATCTTTCGCCATGCGAGACAAGTCGGGGTCCGGGTGACGACCGGCACAGCCGCCGAGCCGTACTCCGGGCGCAGTCGGGCGACCCGTGACGCGCTGCTCGATGCGGCGGAACGGCTCTACGCCGAGCAAGGCATCGACAACGTCTCGCACCGGCAGATCACCGCGGGGGCCGGGCAGGGCAACAACGCGGCGATCGCCTACCACTTCGGCACCTCGGCCGATCTGGTGCGGGCGGTCGTGCTGCGGCACGCCGTGCCCATCGACGACATCCGCCGCCGATCGCTGGCCGGGATGGGCGACCCGACCGACATCCGGAGCTGGCTGGACTGCCTGGTCCGGCCGCTGGCCGAGCACCTCGAGCAGCTGGGCGTCCCGACCTGGTACGCCCGCCTGGCCGCGCAACTGACCACGGACCCGCGGCGTCGCGCCGCCGTGCTGGAGGCGGCCTCGGGGACGCGGACCATCGCGGTCCTGGTCGAGGGCCTGGGACGGTGCGTGCCCGATCTGCCGGAGCCGGTCCGGGCGGAGCGCAGCGACCTGGCGCGGCTGCTGGTGGTACAGGCCTTCGCTGAACGGGAGGCGGCGGTGGCCCGGGGGCTGCCGACGCCGCGTGCCACCTGGGCCGAGTGCGCCGACGGCGTCACCGATGCGCTGGTCGGCGTGTGGCTCGCCCCGGTGACGGGGCAGTGGCGCACGTCCTGACGGACGGCGAGGTCGGGGTTCCACGCGCCCGGCGGCGGCGAGGCCAGGATGCGAGCCCGGTCGGCGAGGACCGCTCGTCCCGCCACGGCGTGAAGTCGAACCCGTAGGCCCGCATCTCGGAGTGGGACCGCACGGCCCGGGTGGCGGAAGAGGTCCCGGGTGCCACCCGAGACGCCCCGGGCCTCCAGCACGGCGATGCGCTTCCCCGGCAGGGGCGTCGTCAGGGTGCGGCGACCCCGATGCCGGACAGCCCGGCCCCGATGATCAGTACGTCGAGCTGCTCGACCAGGACCCGACTCCTCCGACGGTGCTTCCCGCCGACCATGGTGCCCGCGACGGCACCGGCTCGGGAATCGGATCACGCCCGGGTGGGTTGCTCCGGTCATGACGACGATCGGACTCATCGGCAGTGGCAACATCGGCACGGCGATCGCCCGGCAGGCGATCGCGAACGGGCATCAGGTGGTGCTCAGCAACAGTCGAGGTCCGGAGACCCTGACCGACCTGGTCGCGGAGCTCGGCGACCCGGCGCGCGCGGCGACTGCCCAGGAGGCGGCGGAGGCGGGCGACATCGTGGTCGTCACGGTGCCGTTCAAGGCCTACGACCAGGTCCCGACGGCGCCACTGGCCGGCAAGGTGGTCATCGACACCAACAACTACTACTTCGAGCGTGACGGCCGCTTCCCGCAGATCGACGACGGCAGCACCACGCCGAGCGAGCTGCTCGCCGACCACCTGACCGGCGCGCGAGTGGTCAAGGCGTTCAACGCGATCCAGGCGCTGCACATCGTCAGCGAGGGCAAGCCGGCTGGCGACCCGGCCCGTCGCGCCATTCCGATCGCCGGGGATGACGCCGAGGCCAAGGCCACCGTCGCGGCGCTCATCGACTCGTTCGGCTTCGACACGGTCGACGCCGGGCCGCTGCGCGAGGGGCGCCGGTTCGACCGGGACCGGCCCGCGTACGGCGCCGAGCTGACCGCGGACGCCACCCGGGAGGCGCTGGCCGCGGCGGAGTGACCCGACGGCGGGACCGGCGGCGCCATCACGCTCGCCGCCGGGCCCCCGCTGGGCGTCCCTCAGACCGTCGCGGCCGCTCGCCCGATGGGCGCCTGGCGGGACACTGCCGGCAGGTCCAGGTGCTCGCGCAGCGTCGTGCCCGTGTACCCGGTGCGGTAGGCACCGCGCTCCTGCAGTTCGGGGATGAGCGTGTCGACGACCTCCTGCAGCTGGGTCGGCACCAAGTACGGCACCAGGTTGAACCCGTCGACCACCCGGGTGCGGACGAAATGTGTCCAGGTGTCCGCGATCTCGCTGGGCGTGCCGACGAAGGTGCGGTGGCCGCCCGCGATGCTGAGCGCGAGCTCCCGGATCGAAAGGCCCTGCTCGGCGGCCTGGGCCCGCCACCGGTCGATCTGGGCCAGCTTGCCGGTCCGCTGGTCGATGGCCAGGGTGCCGCGGGACGGATCCAGCTCGTTCTCGACCGGGTCGATGTCGGGCAGCGGCCCGTCGGGGTCGTAGGCCGACAGGTCCTTGCCCCAGTACTGCTCGAAGAACGCGATGGCGCGCTGCGGGTTCATGTGCTCGCGGCGGACCCACTCGGCCTTGTCGCGGGCCTCCGCGGGGGTGGATCCGAGCACCAGCATCGCGCCCGGCAGGATCCGCACGGAGTCGGGTGAACGGCCGTACCCGGCCAACCGGGCCCGGAGATCGGTGGCGTAGGCCAGCGCGGCGGCGTAGTCGGTGTTGGCCGAGAACACGACATCCGCGTGCCTGGCGGCCAGGTCCCGGCCGCCGGCGGAGTCGCCGGCCTGGAACAGCACCGGCCGGCCCTGGGCACTGCCCGGCACCGTGGCGGTGGACGTGAAGCGGACCAGGTCGGTGTCCCGCTGCACGGCCGCGGTCTGCGCACCGGCCCAGCTCGCCCACAGCTCCGTGGCCGCGTCCACGAACTGCGCGGCCCGGTCGTAGCGCCGGTCGTGCTCGAGCCAGCCACCGTGCCGGAAGTTCTCGCCGGTCCAGGCGTTGTCGGTGGTCACGACGTTCCAGCCGGCCCGACCCTCGGACAGCAGGTCCAGCGACGCCAGCCGCCGGGCCAGATCGGCGGGCTGGTTGTACGTGGCGTTCTGCGTCGCGACCAGGCCGATCCGCTCGGTCGCGCCGGCCAGCGCTGACAACACGGTGATCGCGTCCGGTCGGCCGGCGACATCGAGCGCATGGACCCTGCCCCGGTTCTCGCGCACCCGCAGGCCCTCGCCGAGGAAGAATGCGTCGAACAGGCCGCGCTCGAGCAGTCGGGCCAGGTCGGCGAAGGTCGAGATGTCCATCTGTTCCGCCGCGGTCGGATCGGACCAGATGGTCTGCGGCCCCACGCCCGTGTAGAAGACGCCGAGGTGGACCTGGGCGTTCGGGTCGTACCAGGGACTGGTCGGAGTCGTCGCAGTGCCGGTCATCGGTGGGCTCCTGCCAGGTCGCGGTCGGTCCGGTGGTCGGCCGCGAAGCGGCTGGGGGAGCGGGGCAGGCCGAGCCGTTCCCGCAGGGTGGCGCCGGCCCGGTCCGGCCGGTGCAGACCGGCCGCGGCCAGCCCGGGCAGCACCCGGGCGGCCAGTTCGGCGCCGTCCAGGTCGTGCACGGCCGGGAACAGCCGGACGCCGTCGACGTGCTCGGCCAGCGTGCGGAGCAGGTCGACCAGCGCGGCCGCCGAGCCCACGTGCCGCAGCCGTCGTCCGCCGGGCCACGGGGTCGTCGCGTCGAGGGCCGCCAGCCGCGCGGTCGCCGGTCCGGCCTCGGTGTCCAGCACCACCTCCACCTCGGCGAAGACCAACGGCGCTCCGGCCCGGCGGGCGGCGTCGGCGCGGCGGCCGACGCCGGTCGCATCCGCCGCGGCGATCAGCGCGACGTCGAGCTGGTCGGTGACCCCGAGATCGTCGGCGCCGAGCACCAGCACCTGTCCCTGCGGTGGCCGCGGCGTGATGAGCGGGCCCTTGACGCCGAACCGGCCGCCGCGGAAGTCGACGTGGTGGACTTTGTCGGGATCCAGGTACCGGCCGGTGGCGGCGTCCTTGATGACCGCGTCGTCCTCCCACGAGTCCCAGAGGTCGCGGGCGACGGCGATCACGTCGGCCAGTTCGCGCTGCACCTCGGCGGGAGTGAGCGGGTCGGCCCCGATCGTGGCCAGGGTGGCGGCGTCGGCCGGGGCGGCCACCACCCAGGCGGCCCGCCCGCGGGAGGCGTGGTCGAGCGACGCGAGCTGGGTGGCCAGGTGGAACGGCTCGGTCACGGTGACGGCCAGCGTCGGCGCCAGCCCGATCCGCTCGGTCGTGGTGGCCACGAATGCGGCCCGGGTGCCGGCCTCGAGCCGGGCGGGGACCTCCGGCGATCCGGTCGGCGGCAGCGCCGAGTCGTCGAGAGTGATCAGGTCGTAGCCCGCCGTCTCGGCGGCGCGGACGGCGGCACGCAGCGCACCGGGCCGCACCGGCTGGTCGGGTGGACCGGACGCCGCGGTCCAGGCGGCCGGGTGGGCACCCGGACCGTCCAGCTCGAGGGCGAGGAACAGGGCAGGCGAATGCATGGGGGATCCGTTCGGGATCGTCCGCCGGACCGGCGGGATGAGGGCGTGCTCGCGCCCGGGCTGTGGTGGGTCCGACTCAGGCGCGACAGAGCGCGCTGTCCACCAGGTGCAGATCGACGTGGCGGCGACGGACCAACACGGTCAGCTGGCGGATCGTGCAGCGAGCCATCGGGCTCCCTCTCGCGGGTCGGCCGGCGGCCGGACGGGTGCTTGCGGGATCAGGGCGATCCCGCCGGGTCCTCACCTGGGGCACCCCACCACCACCGGAGGGTTGCCGTCCGGCCAGCCAGGGCTGTGGGCCGGAACTCATGACCGAGTCGGAAGCTAGAGCGCAGGAGTCGATCGCGTCAACCCGTGATGGCCGCGTGATGGGCAGCGTCACAACCGCTCTCGCCACCGGTGCCACCGGGCTGTGCCCGGTGCCCGGTTGACGTCGTCGCCGCGGCGACCTACTGTCCTGTCCAGGTCATGAGTTCCAGCGCACAGCCCCGGCTCGCTGGACGGCAACCCTCCTTCCGCGGCGGGGTGCTCCGGGTGAGGACCGGGCGGTCGCGCCTCGCGCGCCGCAAGCGCGGACCCGAAGCCCTCGGGTCCCTGGAACGAGGACGGATCCGACGTGGCACGAACCGTGGGCACCGCCCAGCGGTGGACGGCGCAGGACCTGCTCGGTGTGAGCTGTCGGCACATCGACCTCTGCCGCAGTGACAGCGCGCTCTGTCGCGTCTGACTGCCCTCCTGCACCTGCACTGTCAGCGCCGGCCCGTACGCCGGCGTCCGTGACCGTCTCCTCCGCCTGATCAGGGCAGCCGACCCGTGCGCGCACGTCGCCGGTCGGCGCTCGGAACCCCAAGGACCGCATCGTGAGTCGAACCATACCGGCGCCGCAGTCTGCGGCACCGGCGTCACCCAGCCCGGGCCTGGCGCCGTCCGGTCCGCCGGGCGCCGCTGTCGAGCCTGAACACCTGGTCGTGGTGCGCTCGCGGCACCCGTGGCGCTGGGTCGCCGCGGTCGCCGTGGCGATCGTGGTCGCCCAGTTCATCCACGGGCTGGTCACCAACCCCGGCTGGGACTGGGGCACCTTCGCCCAGTACTTCACGGCCGCATCAGTGCTCAAGGCGCTGTGGATGACGGTGCAGCTGACGGTCTACGGCACCGTCCTCGGCTTCGCCCTGGGCATCGGGCTGGCCGCGGCCCGGTTGTCGAAGAACCCGGTGCTGCAGGTGGTCTCGTGGACCTACATCTGGGCGTTCCGGTCGATCCCGCTGATCGTCCAGCTGCTGTTCTGGTTCAACATCGCCTACCTGTACAAGACACTGTCGATCGGCGTGCCGTTCGGTCCGGCGTTCGTCGAGTTCGACGTCAACGACGTGATCAGCGGGATGATGGCGGCGGTCATCGGTCTGGCCCTGCACCAGGCGGCGTATTCTGCCGAGATCATTCGGGCCGGCATCATCTCGGTGGACGCGGGACAGCTGGAAGCGGCTGCAGCACTGGGCATCCCGAAGCGACGCCAGTTCTTCAAGATCGTGATGCCACAGGCGATGCGGGCCATCCTGCCGAACGCGGCCAACGAGGTCATCAGCCTCTTCAAGGGCACCTCGATCGTCTCGACCATGGCCATCGCCGAGCTCTTCTACCAGGTGCAGGTCATCTACGGCCGCAGTGGCCGGGTGGTGCCGCTGCTCATGGTGGCCACCGTCTGGTACATCGTGCTGACCACGCTGCTGTCCATCGGCCAGTACTACATCGAGCGGCACTACGCACGGGGGTCGGCTCGATCGCTGCCGCTCACCCCCTGGCAGAAGGCCCGCACGCGGATCCGGACCTTCCTGGACACCGCCACCACCGGTCGCACCCCGACCCGGGCCGGTGACGCCCGATGAGCGCCGGAGCGACCGCGGTGACGAGCGAGTACGCCGTCGAGATCCTCGGCGTGCACAAGACCTTCGGCAGCCTCGAGGTGCTGCGCGGCATCGACCTGCAGGTCCGCCGCGGCGAGGTCACGGTGATCCTGGGTCCGTCCGGCTCCGGCAAGTCGACCCTGCTGCGGGCGATCAACCACCTGGAGCGGGTCGACACCGGCCTGATCAAGGTGGACGGCGAGCTGATCGGCTACCGGCAGAAGGGCAACCGGCTGCACGAGCTCTCCGAGCGGGAGGTCCTGCACCAGCGTTCGTCGATCGGGTTCGTGTTCCAGAACTTCAACCTGTTCCCGCATCTCACGGTGCTGCAGAACGTGGTCGAGGCGCCCGTCTCCGCCCAGAAGCGCAACCGGGCCGAGGTCGAGACCGAGGCCCGGGCCCTGCTCGAGCGGGTGGGCGTGGCCGACAAGGCCGACGCCTACCCGCGTCAGCTCTCGGGTGGCCAGCAGCAGCGGGTGGCCATCGCCCGGGCGCTGGCCCTGCGCCCCAAGGTCATCCTGTTCGACGAGCCGACCTCGGCGCTCGACCCGGAGCTGGTCGGCGAGGTGCTCGCCGTCATCAAACAGCTCGCCCACCACGGCACCACGCTCATCGTGGTGACCCACGAGATCGGCTTCGCCCGTGAGGTCGCCGACACCGTGGTCTTCATGGACGCCGGCGTGATCGTCGAGCAGGGCCCGCCGCAGCAGGTGCTCGACGCCCCCCAGCACGAGCGCACCCGCACCTTCATCTCCCGCGTGCTCTGACGCACGCCGTCCCGCGGCCGGTCCCGGTCGCCACCTCACCATCCCCGCCCGTGACCGTCCGCTCGGACGGCCGCGCCCGTATCCGGCTCACCCCCGGATCCCCCGGAAGGACCCACCCGATGTCATCCCGTCCTCGTCGCCTCTTCGCCGTCGGCGCGGTCCTGACCGCGGCTGCCCTGGCGATCAGCGCCTGCGGCGGCTCGTCGTCCGGCAGCGAGCAGAGCAGCAGCACCGGTTCCTCCGCGGCCGGTTCGTCCAGCACCGCCGGCAGCACCGCCGGCAGCACGGCCGGCACCACCGACGCCCAGGCCGCGGTCACCTTCAACCTGACCCCCGAGCAAGACCGGATCACCACGCCCAAGGTCGACGCCATCGCCGCGCTGGTGCCCCAGGAGATCCGCGATCGCGGCACGTTGCACGTGACCGGCACCGTGGGCACCGCCCCGCCGTTGGCCTTCTACGCCGACGACGACGAGACGATCATCGGCTCCGAGCCGGACTTCGCGTACCTGTTCGCCGACGTGCTGGGCCTGGAGGTCGAGTACTCCGCGGCCGACTGGGCGCAGAACTTCGTGCGCATCGACTCGGGGGAGGCGGACGTGTTCATCCTGAACGTGACCGTCACCGAGGAGCGCAAGGAGAAGTACGACTTCGCCACCTACCGGAACGACAACCTGGCCTTCGAGGTGCAGCAGGACTCCGGGGTCTCGATCACCGAGCCCAAGGACGTCGCCGGCCTGAAGATCGGCGTCGGGTCCGGCACCAACCAGGAGAAGCTGCTGGTGGACTGGAGCGACGCCAACGTCGCCGCCGGCCTGGAGCCGACGGACATCCAGTACTACCAGAACGCCTCGGACTACTACCTGGCACTGGGCTCCGGCCGGATCGACGCCTACTTCGGCCCGAACCCGACGGCCCAGTACCACGCGGCCTCCACCGGCGAGACCGAGGTGACCGGCGTCTTCTCCGGCGCGGGCGACGCGCTGCAGGGCGAGATCGCCACGCTGACCCTCAAGGGCAATGGCCTGGCCGAGGCGTTCCAGGCGGCGATCAACGAGACGATCGAGAACGGCACCTACGAGCAGGTTCTCGAGCGGTGGAACTTGACCAGCGAGGCCGTGGACAGCTCCGAGCTGAACCCGCCCGGGCTGCCCAAGACCGCGAGCTGAGATGAGTCGCAGCAACGCGGACCACGTGGTGGTCGTCGGCGGCGGCGCGATGGGCAGCGCCGCCGCCTGGCGGCTGGCGGGGCACGGGTACCGGGTCACCTTGCTGGAACAGTTCGGTCCCGGGCACGACCGGGGCGCCAGCCACGGCAGTTCCCGCATCTTCCGGCACGGCTACGCCGACCCGCGGTACGTCGATCTGGCCGTCCGGGCGGCGGGCCTGTGGCGCGCGCTGGAACGTTCCTCCGGGACGCGGCTGCTCCGCTGGACCGGGGCCGTCGACCACGGCGATCCGCAGTCCGTGCTCGACATCGCCCGGGTGCTGCGCTCCCGCGGGGTCGAGCACGACATCCTCAGCCCGGCCGCGGCGGCCCGCCGCTGGCCGGGCCTGCGGTTCGACACGGTGGCGCTGCACCATCCGGCCGCCGGTGGGGTGGACGCGGACGCGTCCGTGGGGGCCCTGCAGCAGGAGGCCGCCCGCCTCGGTGCGGTGGTCCGGCACTCGACGCCGGTGGTGTCGGTGCGCCGGTCCGGCTCCGGGGTACGGGTGCAGTTGGCCGACGAGCGGATCGACGCCGACCAGGTGGTGCTGGCCGGCGGCGCCTGGAGCCCGCGGCTCGCCGCGTCGCTCCTGCCGGAGGGCCTGCCGCCGCTGGTCACCACCCAGGAGCAGCCCGCGCACTTCCTGGCCCGCCCCGGGCAGGCGCCGACCGACGAGTGGCCGGCGTTCCTGCACCACCCCGGCCTCGAGTACGACGGTCCCGGCATCTACGGGCTGGGCGCGGTCGAGGGCGTGAAGGTGGGGGAGCACGGCACCGGTCCGGTCGTCGATCCCGATCACCGCATCCCGGTCGACCCGGCCCGGCTGACCCGGTTGCAGGAGTACGTCGCCACCTGGCTGCCCGGCGTCCAGCCGGCCACCGCGGCCCCGATGAGCTGCCTGTACACGACCAGCGGTGACCACAACTTCATCATCGACCGCCAGGGGCCGATCACCGTGGCCGCCGGCTTCTCCGGGCACGGCTTCAAGTTCACCCCGGTCATCGGCGAGCTCATCGCCGGGCTGGTCGGCGGTGACCGGGTGCCCGCCGGCATCGGCGTCATCCGATCCGAAGAAATCTCTGCGGCCCGCGAGTTGTTCTCCCTGTCGCGCCCAGCACTGTCCCGGGTCGGCTGACCCCGACCCCTGCACCATCGGTCCGCCGGTCGTCGGCGGAGGAGGAGAGCGTCCGTGCCCGCGCAGCCCCGCCAGTCAGCCCACACCTCGCCCGTCCTGAGGATGCTGTCCGTCGCCGCCGGCCCGGCCGGCGACCCGGACGTCGATGCCCTGGCCACCTACGTGCGCCGTCGGTTCGCCGTCCTGGGCCACTCGGTGGAGTCGCTGACGGTGCGTCACCTGCCCGACCCGAGCGCCGAGCCGGCCGACCACGCGGGTGTCTCCGTGACCGCGGCGCTGACCTCGGTCGCGGAGGCCGACGCCGTGGTCGTCGCCGCGCCCCGCTCGGCCGACACCCTCGACCGGTTGCTCGCCCTGGACCGGACCGGCGTGCTGCGGGACAAGCCCGTGCTGCTGTTCCTCACCGGCGCCGCCGCCTCGGATCCGTCCGTCCGCGAGCCGGTGGCCGCGCGGCTGACCGCGGCCGGGGCCCGCTCGGTCAGCCTGAGCGCGCAGCTCGTCACCGGTGTTCTCTCGGTGTTCCCGGACGGCGGTCTCCTCATCGATCCGGACGCCGCCGCCGATGTCACTCACGCGATCAGCGCCTTCGTCGGTGCGCTGCGCCCCGACGCCCCGGCCGCGGCCCGCGCCGCCGAGCGCCGGCCGACCCGGATCTCGCCGGTCGCCGGCGCCCCGGACCTGCTCGTCGAGCAGGTGCACGTCGACGATCCGCGGCTCCGCCCGCTGCTGCAGGACCTGATCGTCGAGTACAGCACCCGGTACGCGATGGACAACCAGTTCACCGACCTGACCGAGGTCGACCCGACCGACTTCCTGCCGCCGCATGGCACCTTCCTGCTGCTGTCCGAGGACGGTGAGGTGGTGGCCGGCGGTGCGCTGCGCCGGTACCGGACGGACGACGCGCTGACCGCCGAGGTGAAGCGGGTGTGGACCGCGTCCCGGCACCGCCGCCGCGGCCTGTCCCGCCGGCTGATGGCCGAGCTGGAAACGGCCGCACGGCAGCTCGGGTACACCCGGATCCACCTGACCACCGGTCCCCGGCAGCCGGAGGCGCGGGCGCTGTACCTGTCGACCGGCTACACGCCCAGGTTCGACGTGGCCGCGGACCCGGCCACGATCGGTCCGCTGGCGTTCGCCCGCGAGCTGGTGCCGGGCGCCGGGCTGCCGTTCTGGCCGGGAGCGCCCGTCCACGACGAGTCCCTGCCGCCGTCGCTGCGTCCGGTCGCCGCATCGTGAGCGACATCGTGAGCGACACCGTGAGCGGGCACCCGACGCTGGAGCTGGTGTTCGTCGGCGGTGGTCCGCGGACCACGTCGCTGCTGGAGCGGCTGGCCGCCAGCGCCCCCGAGCTGCTGGCCCAGGTGCGCCGGCCGGTGCGGATCACCGTGGTCGACCCGCACCCCGCCGGCGGCGGCCGGGTGTGGCGGGACCGGCAGTCGCCGCTGCTCTGGATGAATTCGGTGGCCAAGGACGTCACCATGTTCACCGATGCCTCGGTGACCTGCGAGGGGCCGATCGTGCCCGGCCCGGCGCTGGACGAGTGGGTGGCCGGCGAGGGGCGGGACCTGATCACCGGTGAGAGCCCCGCGGACCAGCTGGGTCCCGACGACTTCGCCAGCCGTTCCGTCCAGGCCGCCTACCTGGACTTCGTCTTCCAGAGCGCCGTTCGCTCGCTGGCGGCGTCCGCGGTGCCGGTCGAGGTGATCGAGCAGACCGCCATCGCGGTCGACGACACGCCCGCCGCCCGTCAGCTGGTCACCCTGGCCGACGGCCGGCAGCTGACCGCGGACGTGGTCGTGCTGGCCCAGGGCTACCTCGATCGTGAGCTGGACGACGATGAGGCCGCTCTCGACATCGCTGCCAGGGCGGCTGATCTGACCTATCTGCCGCCGGGATACACTGCTGACATCGACCTCTCGCCGCTGCGGGCGGGGGAGCGAGTGCTGGTCCGGGGGTTCGGGCTGGCCTTCATCGACCTGATGGTGCTGACCTGCGAAGGTCGCGGTGGGCGGTTCGTCCCGGATCCGGGCCGAACCGATGGGCTGCGGTATCTGCCCAGCGGCGATGAGCCGGTGCTCATCGTGGGGTCACGGCGCGGTGTGCCGTACCACGCCAAACTCGGCTACGACCTGCCCGGCCTCGGCCCGGTGCCGCCGCGGTACCTGACGCCGGCCCGGCTGGGCGAGCTGGCCGGCATGGCGCCGACCGGCACGGTCGACTGGGCCACGCAGATCTGGCCGCTGGTGGCCAAGGAGCTGGCCCACGCGCACTACGCGCGGCTGTTCGGCGCCCATCCGCAGCGCACCGTGGGCGACTGGGCCGATCTCGCCGCCGCGATCGACCGACTCGACGTGCTGCAGCCCGAGTTCGCGCGGATCGCGGAGCGGGCGGTTCCCGACCCACGGGACCGCTTCGACCTGCCGCGGATCGACCGGCCGCTGGCCGGGCGGCACTTCGAGGACCGGGCGGCGCTGTCACGGGCGGTCGAGCAGTACGTCCGCGACGACCTGGACCGGCGCGCGGACCCGGAGCATTCCGCCGACCGCGCGGTCTTCAACGCGCTGCTGAGCGTGTACTTCGCCCTGAGCGTCGCCATCACCGCCGGTCACATCAGCGGCCCGGACCGGGTGCTTAACGTGGAAGGCCACTTCCTCGGCCTGTTCTCGTTCCTGGCCAGTGGTCCGCCGCCGGCCCGGCTCCGGCAGTTGCTGGCGCTGGTCGATGCCGGGGTCGTCGAGTTCGCCGGGCCGGACCTGCGCGTCGAGGTGGACGGTGACTGCTTCGTGGGGCGGTCGTCCGTCGTCGACGAGCCGGTGGTGGCCACCGCGCTGGTCGACGCCCGGCTGCCGCGACCGGACGTCCGGGCGGCGACCGACCCGATCATCCGCGGGCTGCTGCAGCGCGGCGAACTGGCCGCCGAGGATCTGTTCGACGCCACCGGTCGGTCGCTGGGTGGTGGCCAGGTGCTGGCCGACGCGCGCTGCCGCGCCGTGCGCGCCGACGGGTCCGTGCACCCGGCCCGGTTCCTGCTCGGTCCGTCCGTGTCCGGGTCGGCCGGCTCCGGTGGGTTCGCACGCCCGCACTTCAACGGACCAAACCTGCGGCAGAACGATCAGGTGGCCCGGGACATCCTGCGCTTGGTGGCCGAGCGGGACGAACTGGACGACGGACTGGACGGAGCGCCCGTGTGGGTCGGCGCGGCCCACGAGTGATCAGCGCAAGTGCACCCGAAGGGCGTCGGGAGAGGCCGACATCTCCTGCTGGAAGCCTGGCGACCAGCTCTGCTTCACCGGGTGGAACGACGTCCAGATCGAGGGCTTCCGCTGCGTCACGCTCTGACCGAGGTCGTACGGGTTTGACCTGATCCGACCCCGGGTACCGCTGATCGCACATCGTGGTCGCCGATCACCGTCGGCCACTCGTCGTCCAGCGCAGGGAGGGCCCGATGCCGGCGCGGCTGCGTCGTTCCCACCCCGACCGACCCGGACTGACCCGGCGCCGGCGCGGGCGTGGCTGGCAGTACCTGGACACCGACGGCGCGGTGATCACCGATCCGGAGATCCGCCGCCGCATCGACGATCTGGTCATCCCGCCGGCGTGGAAGCAGGTGTGGATCAGTCCGTTCCCGAACGGGCACATCCAGGCCATCGGCACCGACGCCGCTGGTCGACGGCAGTACCTGTACCACCCGGAGTGGGCGTTGCGCCGGCACCAGCGCAAGTTCGAGCGGGTGCTGCAGTTCGGAGCGGCGTTGCCGCCTGGGCGGCGGCAGGTGTCCGAGCACCTGGCCCTGCCCGGGATGGGGCAGGAGCGGGCGATGGCCACTGCGTTCCGGCTGCTGGACCGCGGGCACTTCCGCATCGGCGGCGAGGTCTACACCGAGACCAACGGCAGTTACGGCCTGTCCACGCTGCTGCGCTCGCACGTCCGGCGGGAGCGCGGCGTGCTCATCTTCGACTACATCGCCAAGTCGGGCATGCACCGCGTCGAGAAGATCGAGGATCCGGAGCTGCTGGACAGCATCGAGACGATGCGCCGGCGGCGGGGCGGTGACGACCGGTTGCTGGCCTACCGGGTGGGCCGGGACTGGCGGCACCTCGGCAGCACCGACATCAACCTGTACCTGAAAGAGGTTCTCAGAGGCGACATCTCGGCCAAGGACTTCCGCACCTGGCACGGCACGGTGCTGGCCGCGGTCGCGCTGGCCCAGCTGTCGGCGGCGCACCCGGCCAGCAAGCGCTGGAGCGCGACCGCCCGCAAGCGTGCGGTCAGTCAGGCGGTCAAGGCGGTGGCGTCCCGGTTGGGCAACACCCCGGCGGTCTGCCGCGGCTCCTACATCGACCCGCGGGTGGTGGAGGCGTTCGAGTCGGAGCGGACCATCAACACGGCCGTCGAGCGGGCGGCCCGGGACCTGGCCGGTGTGCTGCCCGATCCGGTGGACGACGAGAGCGCCGAACAGGTGCTCAGTCTCATCGCGGCCACGCCGACCGTGGAACGGGCCGTGCTCAAGCTGCTCCGGTCCTGACCGAGCCGACCGACCGCGCCGACTGACACGGCACTGCCAGGCTCCGCTCAGCTCGCGCCGGCACGACCGACAGACTCTCGCCGTCCACTGGACCCATGACGCTCCTGCACGCCGATCCCCGCATCCCTCTGCTCCCGGACCAGCGGTCGCGCCTGCACCGCACCGCCGCCCCGGTCGCCATCCCCACCGGTCCGGGCGTCCTGGTCACCGAACTGCCGGTGTCCGTCCAGGTCGACCTGCTCGGCGTGGTCGCAGTGATGGTCCGGGCGACCGGCACCACGTCGGTGAGTGTGTCCGACGTGTGGCGGGGCTGGCAGACGACCCGACTCGAGCGCCTGCCCGGCGGCGACCCCCAGGGCGGCTGGTGGTTCCGGGTCACCGGCCCGCAGCTGTCCTTCGAGTTCGACAGCGACACCCAGGACCCGTTCGGGCGCAGCTGATCTCAGATCTCGAATCCGGGTGTCAGGCCGGACCGTGCACAGTGACGGCGTAGCCGTCCGGGTCGGCGAAGGTGAAGGTCCGGCCGAACGGGGTGTCGGACGGCGGTGCCAGGATCGTGGTGCCCGCCCGGGCCAGGTCGTCGTGCAGACCCTGGGCGTCGTCGGCGGCCAGCCAGAGCGCGACCCCGGCCCCCGGTCGCGGGGTCACCTGGTCGAGGTCGGTCCCGGGCAGCGGCTCGCGCACGGCGAAGGCGACCGGACCGGTCGCGAACACCACCGCGCCGGGCGGTGCGCTCGGCGCCCGCCGCAGGCCCAGGCGGGACTCGTAGAACTGCGCGGACGCCGGGACGTCGCGCACCTGCAGGGCGATGAAATCGGGGCCGGAGACGGTCGCCACGGAATCCTCCTCGGTCGGTATGTCAGGTTTCTGACACTGCGACTGTATGTCAGGATGCTGACGTGGAGCAAGAGCGGGTCGAGGTCGAGTCGTCGATCGGGTTGGCGATCAAGCAGGCCTCGGTCGCGTTGCGCGGGGCGATGGAGGCGGCGCTGCGGCCGCTGGCACTCACCGTGTCCCAGTACGCCTGCCTGGAGCAGCTGGGCCAGCGCCCGGGCATCTCCGCGTCCGAGCTGGCCCGCAGCGTGTTCGTCACCCGTCAGTCCATGCAGACCCTGCTGCAGGGACTGCTCGACCGCGGCCTGCTGACCCGTCCGGACAGCCCGCCCGCCGGCCGGGCGCTGCCCGCCGAGCTCACCGAGGCCGGCGCAGCGCTGCTCGATCAGGCCAGCCGGGTGGTGGCCCAGGTGGAACGACGGATGCTGGCCGGACTGCCGTCCGGTCACCTGGACCGGTTGCGCGCCGACTTGGCCGCCTGTGTCGCGGCGCTCGTTGATCCGGGCGTCCCGGACGCCTGAATCGTCAATCGCCGGGCGGTGTTTCGGCCGGAATGTCTCGCCGCATCGTCCCGCCAGCCAGCAGCCGGCGTGGGTCCGCCACGCGCGGCGTCCGGCGCCGTTGTCGAAGGGGTCTTGTGGTTCAGTGTCCCAGTCGAACAGTTGCCTGTCGGACGCGCGGTCGAATGGCGATCACATAGGCCACGCGGTTCGCGGCGAACAAGAGCAGCAGAATCCCGCTGGTCGACAGGTACCTCGCTCCGTCGTTCTTCAGGACAATGCTGAGCGCGACACGCGCGACCACGAGAATGGTCAGCATCGCGACGCCGCCCCATCCTGTCCTCTCGTCGAGCTGGCCAACCTGCGTGTCGATCTTTCGCGATGGGGGCGGCGAGACGGCGGCCCGGAACTGGGTGATCGCGGCCATCGCGATCCCGGTGAGGAAGGCGACGACGAACAGTATGCCGCTTGCGATGAGGTCGAGCGGGGCCGTCGGGAACGGGCGCAGGCTCATGAGAAGGATCCCGACCACGGCGAGGATCACAGGCAGGAGCCAGGGGCGGTGAAGGTCGAGGCGTGACCAGAACAATTGCTGGCCGAGCAGGAAGACGACGAGCGCAGCGACGAGAACAAGCAGGATGATCGACAGCGGACCGGGCATGTGGCATGCGTCCTTTCGAGTGGGCGTCCGGTGCTCAGAACCGGTGTCGGTGCGTGGGCGTCGTTGCGAGCGCGGTCGGGGTGATGCTTGTTGAGTGCCAGGGGTGATCTCGAGTGCGGCCGTCTTCGGGCTGCTCATGAGGGTCCGGACGATGTCAGCGTTCGCGATGCCGAGGCTGGTGATCGTCCCGGGTGGCCCAGCTCCGTGGGCGTTCAGTACAACTGCACAAGAGTTGCAATAAGAAGGCTACCGTCCGGAGCCCGTTCATGCAACTCGGTTGCAGTAGTATGCGCTGATGATGAGGATGGAGGTTCAGCGTTCAGGCTCCACCCGGCCTGGCGGACGGACAGCACGTACCCGTCAGGCAGTGCATGCAGCGGCGCGCGAGCTCATGTCAGAGCTCGGACCGGAGCGGCTCACCATTCCCGCGGTGGCCGAGCGGGCCGGTGTCCATGCAACGACGGTGTACCGCCGATGGCAGACGGCGGAGGCGCTGCTGCTCGATGTGCTCGCGGAGGAGATCTCCACACAGGCCCCCTTGGCAGTGACGGGCGATCTGCACGCCGACATCCTTCGATACGCCCGCTCGGTCGCGGTCGCGTTCGGGCGTCCCGGCGGGCTCGCTGTTGTCCACGCGCTGCTCGCCACAGCCCGCACCCATCCCCGCGGCGTGGACGCCGCCCGCTTCTTCGCCGAGCCTCGCGCCGAGCAGATCGCGGCGATTCTCGATGCAAGCCAAGCCGTCGAGATCACCGTGAACGACATCTTCGATCTTGTTGTCGCTCCGATCGTCGTCTGGGCTTCCCTTGGAGCGATTCCGACCACCACTGCGGTCGCCGAGCACGATGCGCTTCGGCGATTGGCCGACAACGTCGTCGCCATCCGGAACGCGCGGGCACGCCGCTGACCAGCTGAGGACAGGTCGCACTCCTTGGTGGCGCTACCGGCAGTCTGCGACGGCATGACGAGGTGGCACAGCATTCTGGTTGCGGAAGACAACGAGCACCTCGCGCCGTGCCGCTTCCGCACCGTGCCGCTTCCGCGACGAGCCGCTGCCGTCGCCGAGCAGTCGTGCTCGAGACCATCGTGACGTCGAGAACCGGATCAGAGCACTGACCCCAGGCGGCCCCCGTTCGGCCGCGATGATGTCCGACCATCGAGGAGACCCCGGCGGGTTGGCTCGACCCGGCCCGCTCCCGGGGAGTCAGGACCGTGCGACGAAGCCCGGCCCGCCGAAGCCCGCGTGCCCTCAGGCCTGGCAGATCAGCAGCTGGGTCCGTTCTCGGCCGGCGGGTCCTGCCGCGCCGTCCCGCCGGCCAGCACCCCGGCCAGCTGGTCGTCGATCCAGAGGTGGGCCGGCGTCGGGTCGCGCAGCAGTTCCGCCCGCAGGGCGGCGATCTCCGGCGCCCCGAGCGGCCGGTCGGTGCCGATGAGCAGCAGGTTGCCGGGGTGCCGGCCGCGCAGCGTGCCGTCGTGGCCGACCACCGCCACCTGCTCGAACACCGCCGCGGCGGTGGCCAGTTCGTCGCGGATGTCGCTGAGCACGCCGGTGCAGTTGGCCACCGAGACGCCCCGGGGCCGCAGCACCCGGCCGACCTGCTCGGTGTACTCGACGGTGGTGAGCGACGCCGGCACCGTGGCCCCGGCGAACGCGTCCCGCACCACCGCGTCCCGGCTGGCGTCGGGCAGGCCGTCCAGCACGGTGCGCGCATCGCCGACCCGGATCCGCAGGGTCGGCGCGCTGGGCAGCGGGAACCACTGTCGCACCAGTTGGGCCAGCACGCCGTCGATCTCGACGGCCAGGTGCCGGGAGCGCGGTCGCACGGCGGCCAGCGTCCGGGCCAGCGAACAGCCGCCGCCGCCGAGATGCAGCACGTCCCACCGTGCGTCGGGTGCCGGGGCGCCCAGGCGCAGCAGGATCGTCTCGATCCAGCGCAGGTACTCGAACTCCAGCCAGGTCGGGTCGTCCAGGTCGTGCGACGAGCTCTGCACGCCGTTGACCAGCAGGGTGAGCGCGTTCGGGCGGTCCAGGTCCTGCAGCAGTTCGGCCGAGCCGGTGTCGATGGGATGCGGCCCCAGCGTCACTTGCCGGGCATCACCGACCGCGGCCAGGCGCCGTCCGGACCGCCCGCGTCCCACCGGTCAGGCCACGTGCTCGCGCAGGAACGCCACCGCCGCTGCCCACGCCGTGGTGGCCGCCGCCGCGTCGTAGGACGGCCGCTCGTCGTTGACGAAGGCGTGCTGCGCCTCGTAGAAGCGGATGTCGGCCTCGACGCCGGACTGCTCCCGGATGGCCGCCGCGGTGGCCTGCACGGCCTCCGGGGTGATCCGGTCGATCGTGGCGTAGTGACCCTGGATGGCGGCGGTCACGCCGGACCAGTCGGTCGTCGGCTCCGGGATGCCGTAGAACGGCACCGCCGCGCCGATCCGGTCACCCTCGCCCGCAGCCAGTCGCAGCGCGAACGCGCCGCCCATGCAGAACCCGACGACCCCGACCACCGACGAGGTGACCGCCTCGTGCTGCAGCAGGAAGTCGACCGCACCCGAGAGCTGCTGGACCGCGGTGTCGACCGGCAGCTCCTGCATCATCTGCATGGCCGTGGCGCCGTCGTGCGTGGTGCGACCGCCGTAGAGGTCGGGGGCCAGGGCGACGAACCCGTCCGCGGCGAACCGCTTGGTCAGCTCCGCGATGTGGGTGGTCAGCCCCCACCACTCCTGGATGACGATCAACCCGGGGCCGGAGCCTCCGGCCGGGAGTTCCAGGTAGCCGTACGCGGTACCGGCGCCACGGGGGAAACTGACGTTCTGCTCGGCCGGCTCGATCGTGTCCTGATCCACCCGGGCAGTGTGACATGCGCCCGGAACGGGCCAGGTACAGTTCCCGGGCCAGTCGAGGGAATCCGGTGTGAGGCCGGAACTGACGCGCAGCGGTATGGGGTACGGACGGGACAGCACCACTGGGTCGGGCGACCGATCTGGGAAGGGTTCCGCACCGGTCGATCCCGAGTCCGAACACCTGCTGGCACCGGCGCCGAGGGCGTCCGGGCAGCACTGCGAGGTCTCGCGGCACGGGCCGGTCGCAGGGGAGTCGGTCACGTCGGTGACTGGTGCGTCGGCATCGCCGGGCAGCGCTCCCGGGCTGGTCCGGGCACCCGCTGCACCGGTCGAAGCGGCCACCCGGCCGCGGGACGCGACCGCCCGACGGAGACCACATGCACCAGAGCACTGCACCCGATCCATTCACCCCGGTCAGCCCGTCCCGCCGCCGGTTCCTCGCCGGTCTCGCCGGCACCGCCGGCCTGGCCCTGCTCGCCGCCTGCGGCACCGGGGATGACACCACCGCCCCGGCCGGCTCGGCCGGTCAGTCCGGGTCCACCGGCCCTGCCACCGACCAGGCCCAGCCCCGCTCCGGCGGCCGGCTGCGCGCCGTCGTCGGCGGCGCGTCCGCGGCGTCGGACAGCCTCGACCCGCACGTCATCGGCACCTCCGCGGGTGGCGCGCTGTCCAAGAACGTCTGGGACAAGCTGGTCGCCTACGACAACGACCTGACGTTGCGCTACCGGCTGGCGCAGTCGCTCGAGCCGAACGCGGACGGCACCCAGTGGCGGATCACCCTGCGGGACGGGGTGGTGTTCAGTGACGGCACCCCGCTCACCTCGCAGGACGTGCTGTACAGCTTCCGGCGGATGCTGGCCGAGGACAAGCCGTCCGCCGGTGACCTGGCCGTGGTCGACCTGGACCGGACGGTGGCCGACGGCGACCTGGCCGTCGTGGTGGCCATGCGGGAGCCGTTGGCGGACTTCGGGTCCGTACTGGCCGGCTGGTACTGCTACATCGTCCAGGACGGCTCCGACGTCTTCGACGCGCAGACGCTGCCGCCGGGCACCGGCCCGTTCGTGGTGACCAGCTGGTCGCCGGGGGACCGGGCGCTGCTGACCCGCAACGACCGCTACTGGGACAGCGCGCCGCTGCTGGACGAGGTGGAGATCATCCAGGTCGCCGACACCGAGGCCCGGATGAATGCGTTCTCCTCCGGCGAGGCGGACCTGGTGCACGACATCTCGTTCCTGCAGGCGCAGACGGCCGCCGCCCAGGAGGACATCACCCTGCTGGTCCCACCGGCCGGGATCATGGGCGCGTTCCAGATGCGCACCGACATGGCGCCGTTCGACGACGTGCGGGTTCGGCAGGCGCTGCGGCTGGTGGTGGACCGGCAGGCGATGGTCGACACCGTGTACTACGGCTACGCCGAGATCGGCAACGACCTCTACGGCAAGGGCGCCCCGAACTACGCGGCCGGGCTGCCGCAACGCACCCGCGATCCGGAGCAGGCCCGGGCGCTGCTGCGCGAGGCAGGTCTCGAGGACCTCACCGTCACGCTGACCACCGCCAACGCCGAACCCGGCATGATCGAGATGGCCACCCTGTTCGCCCAGCAGGCCGAGGCAGCCGGGATCACCGTCCAGTTGGAGACGGTGCCGGCCGACACCTACTTCTCGCAGGTCGCGGGCAAGGCGGCGTTCACCCACACCGGCTGGTGGAACTACAGCCTGGAGTACTACTTCGGGCAGACGCTCACCTCGGACGCGCCCAGCAACGGCACCGCCTGGCGGCGGCCGGAGTGGGACGCCACCTTCGCCCGGGCCCGGGCCACCCTCGATCCGCAGGAGCGGGAGCGGCTCTACTTCGAGCTGCAGGAGGAGCTGTGGCACGAGGGCGGCATCCTGCTGCACAGCTTCGCCAAGAAGCCCACCGCGGTCCGGTCCTTCGTCCGCGGGGTGCCCGAGGGTGTGCCCGGCACCGACGACTGGGGCAACTACCGGACCGCTTGGCTCGACCGGTGAGCCGATCGTCCATCCCGCAGTGATCCGGTGATCAGGTACCTGCTGCGTCGGCTCGGCGGCGCTGCGCTGGTCGTCGTCCTCGTTGCGGTGGTCGCCTTCGTCCTGTTCGAGCTGCTGCCCGGCGACGCCGCCGAGGACCTGCTGTCCCGCTCCGGAGCCGGGGTGCCGTCCCCGGAGCAGCTGGCGGCACTGCGGGCCGAGCTCGGGTTGGACCGCCCCGCCGTGGAGCGGTTCGGGGACTGGGCGAGCGGCCTGCTGCAGGGCGATCTGGGCACCTCGCTGCTGTCCCGGCGGCCGGTCTCGGAGATCCTGCTGCCCCGGGTGGGCAACACGGTGGCGCTGGCCGTGGTGACCGTCGCGCTGCTCATGCCGGTCAGTCTCGGCCTGGGGCTGTGGGCCGGCTCCCGGCCGGGCAGCCGGGTGGACCGCGCGGTGAGCACCGTGGTGCTGGCCGTGCAGGCGGTGCCGCCGTTCGTGGCCGGGGTGCTGCTCATCGCGGTGGTCGCGCTGGGTTGGGGTCTGTTGCCTGCGGTCTCGCTGGTGCCCACCGGGACGAGCGTCTTCGCCCGGCCGCAGGTGCTGGTGCTGCCCGTGCTGTGTCTGATGGCCGGCCTGGCGCCGCACCCGGTCCGGGTCATCCGGGCCCGGATGGCCCAGGTGATGACGACCGAGTACGTGACGACGGCCCGGCTGAACGGGGTGAGCCATCGTCGGGTGGTGCTGCGGCACGCGGCCCCGAACGCCGTGGCCGCCGCGCTGCAGCCGATGGCCGGGGCGGTGGTGGGGTTGGTCGGCGGCATCGCCGTGATCGAGACAGTGTTCGCCTACCCAGGTCTGGCCCAGGAGCTGCTGCGGGCGATCGCCGACCGGGACCACCCGGTGGTGCAGGCCGCCGTGGTGCTGATGGCCTCGTTCGGGGTGTTGGTGTACCTGGCGGCCGACCTGCTGGCGCTCTGGCTCACCCCGGGCGCCCGAGATCTCGTGGTCGACGGAGTGTCGCGATGACGCGTTCCTGGCGGGGCGTCGACCGGGCGGCGCTGGTCGTCGCGACGCTGCTCGGGGTGCTGGTGGTGGCCGGTCCGTTCCTGGCCCCGGACGCGCCCACCGCGTCCGTCGGGCGGCCGTTCGCCGCGCCGTCGTGGGCACACCCGTTGGGGCTGGACTCGGTCGGCCGGGACGTGCTGTCCCGGGTGCTGGCCGGCGGGTGGCGGCTGGTCCTGCTGACCGGGGCGGCGCTGGTGGTGGCCGGCGCGATCGGCGTGACCGCCGGCCTGGTGGCCGGGTTGCACCGGCGACTGGACGGCTGGGTGATGCGCCCGGTCGACGTGCTGGTCGTGCTGCCCTGGTTCCTGGTGATGGCCACGGTGGCCACCGTGCTGGGCCGGGGCGCGCCGGCGGTGCTGGTCGCGGCGCTGCTGGCCGCGGTGCCGTGGATCACCAAGGTGGTCCGCACCAGTGCCCAGGACGCGGCCGGCGCCGGATACGTCGAGGCGGCGCAGGCGCGCGGCGAACCGTTCCACCGGGTCGCGTTCGTCGAGGTGCTGCCGAACCTGCGGGCGGTGGTGCTGGCCGACCTGGGCATGCGGATCACCGCCACGGTGGCCATCGTGACCTCGGGCAGCTTCCTGGGTCTGGGTCTGCCGCCGCCGACTCCCGACTGGGCGCTGATGGTGTCGGAGAACCGGCAGGGCCTGGCCGTGCAGCCGTGGGCGGTGCTGGCGCCGGCGCTGCTGATCATGCTGCTGGTGGTGTGCGTCAACCTGCTGGCCGACCGGGTCGAGCTGGCCCGGACCCCGCGGGTGCCGCGCACGGAGCGACCGACGGCGGCGCCGGACGTGGCGGTGGCGACCGGAGCCTTGTCGGTCCGCCGGCTCGGGGTCGCCGCGGTCGATGGCCGGGTGCTGCTCGACGGCGTCGGCCTGGACCTGGCCGCGGGGGAGTGCGTGGCGGTGATCGGTCCGTCCGGGGCCGGCAAGACCACCCTGGCGCGGGCGCTGCTGGGCCAGGTGCCGCCGGGGTTCGGGCGCACCGGGACCGTGGCGGTCACGCGGCCGGCCGGCGCGGTCGGGACCCGCTTGCTCGGGTACGTGCCGCAGGACCCGGCGACCGGCCTGAACCCGGCGCTGCGGATCGGCACCCAACTGCTCGAGGTGCTGCGCGCGCACGGGGTGCGGGACCGGGTCGGCGCCGCCCAGGCCGTCGTCCGGGCGCTCACCGCGGTCGGGCTGCCCGGTGACCGCATGTTCCTGCGCCGCTACCCGCACGAGCTCTCCGGCGGGCAGCAGCAGCGGGTGCTGATCGCGTCGGCGGTGCTGCTCGACCCGGCGGTGGTGGTGCTCGACGAGCCGACCACCGGGCTGGACGACCGGACCACGGCCGAGCTGCGGGCGGTCCTGCGCCGACTGCGGCACGCCGGCACCGCGCTGGTGGTGGTGACCCACGACCTGCCGGCGATGACCGATCTGGTCGATCGCGTGCTCGAGGTGCGGGACGGTCGGGCTCGCCTCGTCCAGGTGCCGGATGCTCCCGCTCGACCCTCCCGCCGGCGCCCGGTGGTCCGCGCCGGGCGCGCGCCGCTGCTCCGGGTCACCGCGCTCACCGCCGGGTACGGCACCGACCCGCTGCTGCGCGACGTCTCGTTCGAGCTCGCCGCGGGCGAATGCCTCGCGCTGATGGGCCGCTCCGGGACCGGCAAGTCCACCCTGGCGCGGTGTCTCGTCGGGCTGCACCCGCTGCGCACCGGGCAGGTGGTGCTGGACGGGCGCCCGCTGGCACCGCGGGCCACCCGGCGTTCGGTGGCGGACCGTCGGGCCGTCCAGTTCGTCGTCCAGAACCCTCGCCGCTCACTGAATCCCAGTCGGACGGTGGCGCACGAGCTGGCCCGCCCGCTCCGGCTGCTGCGCGGGTCGGACCGGGCGGCCGTCGGACGCGAGTCGGCCGAGCTGCTCGCCGCGGTCGGGTTGCACGCCGAGCTGCTGACCCGCCGCCCCGCCGAGCTGTCCGGTGGACAGCTGCAACGGGTGGCCATCGCCCGGGCGCTGGCCGCGCACCCGCAGGTGCTGGTGTGCGACGAGATCACCTCCTCCCTCGACCCGGACGTGCAGGCCACCGTGCTGGAGCTGCTCGACCGGCTGCGTCGGCAACGGGACCTGGCCGTGCTGTTCATCAGTCACGACAGCGGGGCGGTGGCCCGGGTGGCCGACCGGGTGCTGCGGCTCAGTGACGGTCAGCTGGAGCCGGAGCCGGAGCCGATCGGCGGGCCGGCGTCGAGTCGCTGACCGCCGGCCGGGTCACCCGCCGACCTGCGCCCGCACGTTGTCCAGCGCGGTGGTGACGTGCTGCCACAGCACGGCCCGGGCCTGCGGCACGTCCCGCTCGGTGCAGGCGGTCAGCAGCTGGTCGTGCTCGGTGAGTGCCTCCTTGCGCCGGGCCGGGCTGCGTTCGATGTCGGTGCGGATGTGCAACGCCGACTGGTTCAGCAGCCGGCGCAGGATGTCCAGCGCCAGCGGGCGCTGCGAGGCGCGGGCCAGCGCCCAGTGGAAGTCGCGGTTGCCCAGTGCCCAGCGGGACGGGTCGCGTTCCCGGCGCAGGGCCTGGTGCACGGTGCCTGCCTCGGTCAGGTGTTCCGGCGTCATCCGCGCGATGGCGTGTTCCAGGTTGTCGGACTCGTTGGCGCGCAGCAGCTCCAGGATCTCCACCTGCTCGGCCGCGGTGGTGGTGCGGACCACCGCGCCGCGGTGTGAGTCGATGCGCAGCAGTCCCTCCTCGGCCAGGGTGCGGAACGCCTCGCGCACCGGCGTGGTCGAGACGCCCAGTTCCTCGGCCAGATCCACCTGGCGCAGCCGAGCGCCGGTCGGCAGCTCACCGGACATGATCCGGCCGCGCAACGCCTCGACGATGCGGGACTGGGTGGTGATGGCCCCGAACGATCCGGCGCCCAGCGATCCGGTCGACCCTGCTGCCCCTGTCATGGGCTCTCCCCTCCGTTGCGGGCCTTGATCATCGAGCCTGTCGTTTCGGCTTTGCAACAGCGTGTTTCGGGTTGGTTTCGCCGGCTGGATGGGCCCGATCGTCGTGGCAGGATCCCGGCCTGAACATTATGCACAATGTCAGGAGGCCTCGATTGGAGAACGCGCTGAGGGCGCGGGCGCTGCCCGTCGTCGGCTCCGTCGCGATGAGCGCGGTCCTGGTGGTGCTGTTGCTGCTGGCCAGCGGGGTCAACCCGTTCGCCGCCATCTCGGCCCTGGCCCAGGGAGCCGTCGGCAACGCGTACTCGATCGGGCAGACCCTCACCATCGCCACGGTGCTGGCCTTCACCGGCCTGGCCGCCTGTGTCCCGTTCACCGCCAAGCTCTGGAACGTCGGCGGTGAGGGCCAGCTGTACATGGGTGCGGTGGCCAGCGTGCTGACCGGCCTGTCGCTGCCCGACTCGCTGCCGTCAGGGGTGGTCGTGGCGCTGGCCGTGGTGGCCGGGGCGCTCGGCGGCGCGGTCTGGGCCATGATCCCGGGACTGCTCACCGCCTTCGTCGGGGCCAGCGAGATGATCGTGTCGCTGTTGCTCAACTTCGTCGCCATCACCGCCGCGTCGTTCGTCGTCACCACCGTGGTGCCCGACTCGAGCGGTCAGGGAACTCAGCGACTGCCGCGTGACACCCGGCTCGAGACCATCTGGCCCGAGGGCGGTGTCAACATCTCGCTGGTCCTCGTCGTCCTGGTCGTCACCGCGGTCGCAGTGCTGTGGCGGTGGTCCCGCTTCGGCTTCGCCGTCCGGGCCGTCGGATTGGGCCGGGACTCGGCCCGGCTGGCCGGGTTCAGCACCCGGTCGGTCACGGTCAGCACGTTCGCGGTGGGCGGTGCGGCCGCGGGTCTCGGCGGCGCGGCCCTGGTGCTCGGCGCCACCGGGCAACTCACCCTGGGGCTGAGCGCCGACTACGGCTTCATCGGGGTGGCCGTCGCCCTGGTCGCCGGGCTGCGGCCGCTGTTCATCCTGCCCAGCGCGGTGCTCTTCGCCGCGCTGTCGGTGGGCAGCAACAACCTGCAGGTGGCCGTCGGCCTGCCCAAGGACCTGGGCTCGGTGCTCGTCGCGGTCCTGGTGCTCGCGCTGCTCGCCACCCACGTCATCCGGCTGCGCGGGAGGGCCTCGTGAACACCGTCGTGCTGGCCACGTTGCTGGTCATCGCCATCCAGCTGATGGCGCCGGTGCTCTGGGCGTCACTGGGCGAGATCGTCGCCGAGCGCAGCGGCGTGCTGAACATCGGCACCGAGGGTTGCCTGCTGCTGGGGGCCTGGGCCAGTGCGCTGGTGCTGTCGCACGGGCAGAGCCTGTTCGTCGCGCTGGTCGCCGGCATCGGCGTGGGCGTCCTGACCGGTGGCCTGCTGGCCGTGCTCTACGTCTGGCGCCGGGTCGACCAGATCATCGGCGGCATCATGGTCAACCTGCTTGCGTTGGGCCTGACCACCGCCCTGTGGACGCTGCTGCGTGGAGACGAGACCTCCGGCAACGCGCCGTCACTGCCCATCCCGCTGCTGTCGGACATCCCGGTGGTGGGGGAGGCGCTGTTCGACCAGAACATCTTCGTCTACGCCTCGATCGTGGCCGCGGTGGCGCTGTTCTTCGTCCTGCAGCGGACCCGGTGGGGCTTGCGGCTGCGGGCGGCCGGTGAGGCGCCGGCCGCGCTGGACGCCGCCGGGGTGAGCGTGCGCCGGCTGCGGGTCAGTGGCCTGGTGGTCGGCTCGGCGTTGGCCGCGCTGGGCGGCACCACCCTGGTGCTCACCTCGGGTGCCGGATCCTTCGTGTTCGACATGAGCGCCGGCCGCGGCTTCATCGCCCTGGGCGTGGTGCTGCTGGCCCGGTGGAACCCCCTGCTGGCCCTGCTCATCACCGCCGTCTTCGGACTGCTGCAGGCGCTGCAGTTCCAGGCCCAGTCCATCGGTTGGCTCTCCGGTGTCCCCACCGACGTCTGGATCGCCGCCCCGTACGTCGTGGCGATCATCGCGGTCGCCGTCGCCCACGGCACCCGCTACCCCAGGGCCGTCGGCGTCGCCTGGACCGGCCACTGAACCCCCCGCAGTTCCTCCCACCTCCATCCACGTCAGTGAGGATCACCATGTCTCGCACCAGTCTTCGTCCCACCCACCGGCGAGCCCTGCGGGGGACCGCCGCGGCCGCAGCCCTGTCTGCCACCCTGCTGCTGGCCGCCTGCGGTGGCAGCAGCGACGCCGGGTCCACCGGCTCGTCGTCCGACTCGGCTGCCTCCTCCGGCTCGTCGAGCTCCGGGGAGCCGTTCAAGGTGGTGGTGCTGTCCGACGGCGCCGCCAACGACCAGTCCTGGTCGAACTCGGTGGCCGACGGCCTGAACGAGATCGACCCGTCGCTGGACGTCGAATCGGACTTCGTCGGCCCGCTCACCACCGCCGACGAGTACCAGCAGCAGGGCTCCTCGTACGCCTCCAACGGCTTCGACATGATCCTGATCACCAACGGCGGGCAGACCTCGGCCGCGGTGCAGATCGCCGAGCAGTTCCCGGATGTCACCGTCTGCCAGGGCCCGATTAGCCCCACCGAGGACGACCTGGCGTCCTTCCCGTCCAACTTCTGCGCCTGGAACCTCAAGCAGCAGGACGGCACCTTCCTGGCCGGTGTGGTCGCCGGCCTGGTCACCCAGACCGACGTCATCGGCTCGGTCGCCGGCGGCGAGTTCCCGGCCGTGGTCCGCCAGCCGGAGGGCTTCATCCTCGGGGCGCGCTGCGTGAACCCGGACGTGACGATCGACATCCAGTACACCGGCAGCTTCTCCGACGTGGGCGCGGCCCAGGCCGCGGCGCAGACCGAGATCGCCGGTGGCGCCGACGTACTGCTGTCCGCCGTCGACTCCGCGGTCCGCGGCCTGTACGCCGCCGCCGAGGGTGCGCCGCGTCCGACCTTCGTCATCCCGTCGTACTTCGACAGCTACGAGCAGGCCCCCGAGACGGTGCTGACCAGCGTGCTCTACAACCTCAACGGCATCACCGCCGACCTGATCGCCAAGGGCGCGCAGGGCGAGCTGGGCGACGCCGACGGCGGTGACGAGCAGTACTTCAACTACGACTACGCCAACCTCAACGTCGGCGAGCTGGCCGACTTCCACGGCAACGCGGCCATCACCCCGGAGATCGAGGCGAAGCTGGCCGAGATCGAGGGCAAGCTGCGCGACGGCACCATCACCGTCCCGGGCGAGGACGGTGCCGACATGCCGCTGTCCGAGAACGGCGCCGGCTCCACCATCGATCCGGCCTCGATCGGCTGCTGACGCATGGTCATCCGTCCGCCCCTGGCGCTGGAACTGATCGGGATCACCAAGCGCTACGGCTCGTTCACGGCGAACGACAGCATCGACGTCCGCGTCGAGGCCGGTGAGGTGCACGTCCTGCTCGGCGAGAACGGCGCCGGCAAGTCGACCCTGCTGAACACCGTGTACGGGCACCAGCGTCCCGACTCCGGCAGCATTCTGGTGAACGGACGGGAGGTCGCGTTCGCCTCGCCCGCCGATGCGCTGGCGGCCGGCATCGGCATGGTGCATCAGCACTTCTCGCTGGTGGACAGCTTCACGGTGGCGCAGAACGTGGTGCTCGGCGACGAACCCGCCCGCGGCGGCCTGCTCCAGTCGGCCGCCGCGGAGCGGGCCGTGCAGGCGACCGCCGACCGGGTGGGCTGGGACTTCGACGTCCGTCGCCCGGTCGGCGAGCTGGCGGTGTCCGGACAGCAGCGGGTGGAGATCCTCAAGCTGCTGCACCGGGGCGCCCGGATCCTGCTGCTCGACGAGCCGACCGCGCTGCTGTCGCCCACCGAGATCGACGGGCTGCTCGAGACCCTGGACGGGCTGCGCGCCTCCGGCTGCTCGATCGTGCTGGTCACGCACAAGCTCCGCGAGGTCACCGCCATCGCCGACCACGTCACCGTGATCCGGCACGGGCAGGTCCGGCAGGTGCTGGGTCGCGGCGAGTTCGACGAGGGCGTGCTGGCCGCGGCCATGACCGGCCGGGACCGGGTCGAGCCGGCCGCGGTGGGGGCGCCCGCCGGTGGTGCCGTGACGGCGCCCCGTGCCGTCGCCCCGGCCGGCGACGTGCTGCTCGAGCTGTCCGGCGTCTCCGCCCGCAGTGACGCCGGGACCCCGGCGTTGCAGGACCTCTCGCTGCACGTCCGGGCCGGTGAGATCGTCGGTCTGGCCGGGGTGGAGGGCAACGGCCAGCACGAACTGGTCGAGGCGATCGCCGGGTTGCGGCCGGTGCAGTCCGGCCGCATCGCGCTCGGCGGCACGGACGTGACCGGATGGTCGCCGCGCCGGGTCCGGGCCACCGGCCTCGGCGTGGTCCCGGCCGATCGGCGCGGCTGGGGCGTGGTGCCGGAGATGACGCTGGTGGAGAACCTGGCGCTGAACGAGGTGGCCGCCGGCCGCGACCGGCGCGGCGGGGTGCTGCAGTGGCGGGCCATGCGCAGGCGGGCCCAGCAGCTGGTCTCCGACTACGACATCCGGCCCGGCAACCTGGACGCGACCGCCGGGTCGCTGTCCGGGGGCAACATGCAGAAACTCGTGCTGGCCCGGGAACTCTCGGCCGGGCCGCGGGTGGTCGTGGCGTCCAGCCCCACCTGGGGCCTGGACGTCGGCGCGGTGGAAGCGGTGCACGACCGCATCCGGGCCGTCCGGGATGCCGGGACCGCGGTGCTGCTCAGCTCGCTGGACCTGGACGAGGTGCTGGCCCTGGCCGACCGGGTGCTGGTCATCTACCGGGGCCGGATCACCCTGGACGTGCCCCGGGCCGAGCTGCGCGACGACGGATTCGCCCTGGCCATGATCGGCGGAAGCGTTGCCGCGTAGCAGTGCTCAGCTCGCTGGACCCAGCAGGAGCAGCGGTGCGCCGGTCGCGGTGATGGCCGTCGCCGCGGCCGTGGTCGCCGCCAACGTGCACTACGCCCAGCCGATGCTGCCGGTGATGGCCGCGCAGTTCGGGGTCGGCGTCGGTTCCATGGGTCTGCTGCCGGCGGTCACCCAGATCGGCTTCATACTCGGGCTGATGCTGCTCGTCCCGCTCGGGGACGTGCTGGAACGGCGACGACTGGTCGTGCTGACCGTGGCGGCGGTGGCGCTGGCCCTGGCCGCGACGGCCTTCGCGCCGAACCTGCCGGTGCTGATGGTCAGCGGGTTCGCCGTCGGCATCCTGACCATCGCCCCGCAGCTGCTGGTGCCGTTCGCCGCGGTGCTGGCGCCGGCCGGCGCGGCGGGACGGGCGTCCAGCCTGGTGCTCAGCGGGGTGCTGCTGGGTGTGCTGCTGAGCAAGGTGGTGGCCGGGGTGGTCACCGCGGCCGTCGGCTGGCGGGTGCTGTACGCCGGGGCCGCGGTGCTCATGGTGGTGTGTGCGGTGGTGCTCCGGCTCCGGCTGCCGGTGAGCCGGACCGCCGGTGCCCGGCTCGGCTACGGCGCGCTGCTCGGTTCGCTGGCCCGGATGCTGCGGGTCGGCGCGCTGCGGATCCGGATGCTGTCCGGCGCGCTGGCCGGAGCCGCCTTCATGGTCTTCTGGACCACCTACGCCGCCCACCTGGACGCCGAGTTCGGCCTCGGGCCGCTGGCCGCGGCCGGCGTGGCCGTGGCCGGCATCGCCGGGGCGCTGGCCAGCCCCTTCGGTGGGCGGGCGGCCGATGCCGGCCACCTGCGCCGGGCGCTGCTCATCGGAGCGGTGCTCATGCTGGCCGCGCCGCTGCTGTTCTGGTGGGGCCACGCCAGCGTGTTCGTCATCGTCGTCGGCGCGGTCCTGCTGGACGCCGGCACCGGTCTGTCGCACGCCGCCAACCAGGCCGCCGCGCTGGCCCTGGATCCCTCGTCGCGGGGTCGGCTGAACAGCTTGTACGTCACCGGCTACTTCGCCGGCGCGGCCCTCGGGTCGGTCGCCGCCGGGGTGGCCCACGGCGCCGGCGGCTGGACCGCCGTGTGTCTGCTGGGCATCGCCATCGCGGTCGCCGCCCTGCTGGTCGCGGCACTGCCGCCGCGGCTCCGCCCGTCCTCTCCCGAGAAGAACCAGCACCGCAGCACCAACAGGAAGTGAGTGAACATGTCCGAGTCCGAGACGATCCACCTGGCCGTCGACCTGTCCTTCTACCACACGGATTTCGTCTGGCAGCGGGCCGGCTGGCGGGGTTATCCGCGGTACCTGGACCCGGCCTACTACGAGGACATCGCGCGGCTGGCCCAGCGCGGGGTGCTGGACCTGCTGTTCTTCGGTGAGGCGGCGGAGACCCCGGAGAACTACGGCGGCGACCACCGGGCCGCGGTCGAGTGGGGCGTGCGCTGGCCCAAGCACGACATGCTGCCGATGATCCCGCTGATGTCCCGGGTGGCGCCGAACGTCGGCTTCGGCGTGACCATGTCGACCACGTACCACCATCCGTTCCACGTGGCCCGGCTGTTCTCGTCGATGGACTGGGTCACCGGCGGCCGGATGGCCTGGAACTCGGTGACCTCCGGGTACAAGAACGAGGCGGCCAACTGGGGCTTCGACCCGATCCAGCCCAAGGACCTGCGGTACCGGCGGGCGGCCGAGCACATGGCGGTGGTGGACAAGCTGTGGTCGTCGGTGGAGCCGGACGTCGCCGTGCTGGACACCGAGACCGGACGCTTCGCCGACCCGGACAAGGTGCACCTCATCCACCACCACGGCGAGTTCTTCGACGTGCGCGGCCCGCTGCCGGTGCTGCCGTCGCCACAGGGCCGGCCGATGGTGGTGCAGGCCGGGATGTCCGCCGCTGGCATGGATCTCGCCGGTCGGTTCGCCGATCTGCAGTTCGTCATCCGGCGCGACCTGGAGGGCATGCAGCAGCACCGCGCGATCCTGGACCAAGCGCTGGCCCGGCACGGCCGGTCGCCGCGCGAACTGGCCTGCCTGTTCTCGGTGCGGCCGCGGATCGAGGAGACCAAGGGCGACGCGGACGAGCGGGACCGGCGCTGGATGGAATCGGTGCCGCCGAACGCGGGGCTCATCGAGCTGTCCAACGTGCTGGGCGTGGACTTCTCGACGCTGGACGGCCGGATGCCGCTGGGTGAGGTGACCGAGGCGGTGCGCGCGCAGCAGGGGCACTTCGGCTTCTTCGAGGACGCGGTGCGGGCCGAGGGCCCGGACATGACGGTGGAGGAGTTCGGCCGCAAGTACATCCTCAACCAGGCCATGACCATCACCGGGTCGGTCACCGAGATCGTCGACGAGCTGGAGCGGATCCACTACGAGACGGGCGCCAACGGCGGCTTCATCCTGGAGGGCTGCGGCGAGGCGCCGGGCGAGATGCGCGACTTCGTCGAGCACATCGTGCCCGAGCTGCAGCGCCGCGGGCTGTCCAAGAAGGAGTACGCGGGCACCACGCTGCGGGAGAACATGAACGCTTGACGGATGGACTGTTCGGTCGGGGCCGCGGAGCGGGTCACCGGGAGCGACGTCGCGCTTGCGTGGCCGGCGGCGAGGAGCATGCTGTCCATCCGTCCGGTCGGCGTCCGGGCGCCGTCCGGAGCCGAGCGCCGATCCACCCAGGTCAGGAGGCGCCGTGACGACCGCATCCGCGACATCCGCGATCGAGACCCGCGACGTGGTCAAGACGTTCGGCGACGTGGTCGCGCTGGACGGCCTGGACCTGACCGTCCGCACCGGTGAGGTGCACGGGTTCCTCGGGCCGAACGGCGCCGGGAAGTCGACCGCCATCCGGGTGCTGCTCGGGTTGATGCGCGCCGATGCCGGCACCGCCCGGGTGCTCGGTGGCGACCCGTGGCGGGACGCGGTCGCGCTGCACCGGCGGCTGGCGTACGTGCCCGGCGACGTGTCGCTGTGGCCGAACCTGACCGGTGGCGAGGTGATCGACCTGCTCGGCCGGTTGCGTGGCGGGGTGGACCCGGCCCGGCGCGCCGAACTGCTGCAGCGGTTCGAGTTGGACCCGCGCCGGCGAAGCCGCACGTATTCCAAGGGCAAACGGCAGAAGGTGGCCATCGTCGCCGCGCTGGCCTCGGACGTCGAGCTCCTGGTGCTCGACGAGCCGACCAGCGGCCTGGACCCGCTGATGGAGGCCGCGTTCCAGGACTGCATCCGGCAGGAGCGGGCCCGCGGCCGGACGGTGCTGCTGTCCTCGCACGTGCTCTCCGAAGTGGAGTCGCTGTGCGACCGGGTCAGCATCATCCGCGCCGGTCGGGTGGTGGAGTCCGGCACGTTGACCGAGCTGCGGCACCTGACCCGGACCGCGGTGGTCGGCGAGCTGGACCGGGTGCCGGAGGCGGTGCGGTCGGCCGTCGGTGTCCACGACCTCGTGGTCGACCGCACCAGGATCCGGATGCAGGTCGACACCGCGGCCCTCACCGAGGTGCTGGGCCTGCTGGCCGGTGCCGGGATCCGCAGCCTCACCGTGCAACCGCCGACCCTGGAGGAACTGTTCCTGCGGCACTACGGCACCAGGGCGGCGGCGCGGTGACCGCCGTCGCGGACCGGACGGCGCTCCGGTCGGCCACCCCGGCGGGCTCGTTGACCGGCTGGTGGGAGCTGGTCCGGCTGGACCTGCGCCGGGAGCGACGGTCGCTGGCGCTGTGGGTGATCGGCCTGGCGGGCACGGTGGCCGGCACCATCTCGGCGTTCGCGTCGCTGTACCCGGACGAGCAGGAGCGGGTCTCCCTGGCCCGCGGTGTGGCGTCGACGCCGGCGGTGCTGGTGCTGACCGGCCCGGTGTCGGACACCTCGGTGGGTGGCTTGACGGCGTGGCGGCTCGGCGTGCTCGGAGCCACGTTGGTCGGTCTCATGGCGGTCTTCACCGTGGTGCGCCGGACCCGCGCGGACGAGGAGGCGGGGCGGACCGAACTGCTGGCGTCGACCGTGGTGGGCCGCGCGGCCCCGATGGTCGCCGCACTGGCGGTGACGGCGGCAGCGTCGCTGGGCACCGGGGTGCTGGTCGCGATCGCCGGCATCGGCCTGGGGGAGACCGCCGCGGGGTCACTGTGTTTCGGCGCGATGCTGGCGGGCTCGGGGCTGGTCTTCGCCGCGGTGGCGGCGGTCGCCGCGCAACTGGTCGACAGTGCGCGGACGGCGGTGGCGATCTCCGGCGGCGTGCTCGGGTCGGCGTTCATCCTGCGGGCCATCGGCGACGTGGCGTCCGGGGCGGAGTGGTTGACCTGGCTGAGCCCGATCGGCTGGGTGGAGCACGTCGGGGCGTACGGGGCCGACAACGGGATCGTGCTGCTGCTGTTCGTGGCCGCGGCGGTGGCCCTGACGATGCTGGCGCTGGCCCTGCTGGCGCGGCGGGACCTGGGCAGCGGGTGGTGGCCGGTCCGGTCGGGACCGTCCGGCTCGCCGCGTCTGCGCTCGCCGTTCGCGCTGGCGGTGCGGCTGCAGCGCGGTCCGCTGCTGGGGTGGATGGCCGGGTTCGTGGTGTTCGGCACGGTCACCGGGTTCCTGGCCGACGACGTCGGCGATCTGCTGGAGGGCAATTCCCAGATGGCCCGGGCGCTGGAGCAGCTGGGCGGCACGGGCATGCTCAGCGACGCGTTCCTGTCGGCCATGGCCGGCTTCCTGGGCATCCTGGCAGGGCTGCTGTCGGTGTCGCTGGCGATGCGGATGCGCACCGAGGAGACGACCGGGCGGCTGGAACCGGTGCTGGCCACCGCGGTGGGGCGGTCCCGGTGGATGGGCGGGCACCTGGTGATCGTGCTGGTCGGACCGGTGCTGTGCCTGGTGCTGGCCGGTGTGGTGACCGGGCTCGTCCACGGGGTGGTGAGCGGGAACCTGGCCGGCGGCTTCGGGGACGGCCTCACCGCCGCGCTGGTCCAGGCCCCGGCCGCGGCGCTGCTCGGTGGGCTGGCCGCGGCCCTGTTCGGCTGGCTGCCGCGGGCCACCGGAGTCGCATGGGCGGCCGTCGCCCTGGCGCTGCTGCTGGGCCAGCTGGGCCCGGTGCTGCAACTGCCGACCGCGGTCATCGACCTCTCGCCGTATGCGCACGTGCCCGCGGTGCCTATCGACCCGGCGACCTGGGCGCCGGTGCTGTGGTTGACCGCGATCGCCGTCGCGCTGTTCGTGGCGGGACTGGCCGGGTTCCGGCGCCGGGACGTGAGCTGATCAGAACGGGCAGTCATCGAGCGCCCCGGTCATCGGGTGGGGGTGGCCGAGGGTCGGGTCGGTGAGTTCGCCGGGCAGGGTGAATTCGCGGGCGGGTGAGGGGTAGGTGGCGCCGGTGGGGCTGGTCCAGGTGACGAGACCGACGGAACCGCTGGTGCCGTCGGCACTCTCGGGGTGTGGGGTCCAGTCGGTGAAGGTCTTGAGTCGGTGGTGGCGGCGGCAGAGCGGGATCAGGTTCTGCTCGCTGGTGGGGCCGCCGGCGGTGGGGTCGGTGTGGTTGAACTCGGTGGCGTGGTCGAGGTCGCAGCGGCGGGAGGGTTGGCGGCAGCCGGGGAACCGGCAGGTGTCCTGCGCGATGAGGACCCGGTCGCGGAGGCGTTGCCCGGGCCGGTACTTGATCGGCACGTGGTCGCCGACGCTGGTGGCGGTGCCGGTGGCCGGGTCGATCGCGACGGTGGTCAGGGAGGCGGCGGAGGCGGCGAGGGCGCGGGCGACTTCGGCGGTGATGGCGCCGTGCCCGGCCAGTTCCCCGGGCAGCGCGTCGAGGCCGGCCAGCGCGGACAGGGGCAGGGTGATGATCAGGTGCGGGCGGCGGCCGTGCCGCTTGGGATCGCTCGCAGGGCCTGGTTCGGCGTCGAGCAGTCCGCGGAGGTCGACGTGGCCGGTGGTGAGCAGCGCGTCGCAGAGGTCGGTGAGCGCGTCGGCGCGGCGGGCGCCGACGGTGCGCGCGTCCTTGACCAGCGGGCCGCCCACCTGGGCGGTGGTGGCCGGGGTGTCGGGGCCGGTGGCCAGGACGTCGAGGAGGGTCATGATGGTGGCGGCGGCTTCGGCGGGCAGGTGGGCCCGGAGGTAGGCCATGCCGTCGGCGGCGGGGGTGACGGTGACTTCCCGTCCGATCCGGGCGGTCTTGCGGCGCCGTTCGGCCAGCTCGGGGTCGATGGCCAGGGCGGCGCGGTCGACGATCGGGCGGAGCCGGCCGGGGGTGCGATCGGTCGCCGTGGGCAGCACCTGCTGTTCGACCATCGAGCGATGTTCCGGGCTCAGGCCATTGGTGGTGTCGGCGATGACGGCGGCGCGGGCGCGGTCGATCTGGCCGAGTTCCAGGGCGGCGAGGGTCTCGGGGAGTTCGGTGACCAGTTCCACGGCGCGGTCGACGCGGCGGCGGGCGGTCAGCGGTGACAGGTGCAGGGCAGCGCCGACTTCGGCGGCGGCCAGGTCGGCGGCCTTGTCGGCCACCATGGCGGCGAGCAGGTCGACGTCGATGCCGTGGGGTCCGGTGACGGCGGTGGGGAACGGACTGTCGGTGAGGTCGGCGACCATGTCACTGAGGTCGCCGGCGCGGCCGGGTCGGGCGAACTCGGCCAGCAGCCGCATCTGCAGGCCGGTGAGCCAGGAAAGGATGCGTTCGCTGGCCCGGATCGCGGCGACCAGGTCTCCGGATGCCAGCGCCCGCGGCGGGGCCGCGGTGAGCTCCTCGAGCAACGCGACGGACGGTCGCGACTCGAGGTCCAGGATTAGAGGCATGTTCGAATCGTATGCATCTGCGGGCGGTGATCACAGTCGCCGATCGAGTGGCAGATGATCGGACGGAGCGACACCTTCCAGCACTGTGCACAGCCATCGGTGCAGTGCTTGACAGGGCCGCCGAACAGGGTCGGAGCGGCACCACCGGTGGAACCGGTGAGCACCGAGCACCGGCATGACGAGGCGGACGCGCGGCCCCAGGGCGGCGGATCGGTGACGGCGCCACCGCCGCCTGCGACGCCCCGATCGTGCCGTTCGGTGAACCGCCAATCCCCGCCGCACCTTCGGCGTCACGGCACGCCGAGCACGACAGCGGCGTCGGCGCGACACGTCCTTCGCACCAGCGCCGCTGGGCACCGCAGGTCGACCGTCGCCGGTCGCGGCCGTCGATCAGACCGAGTCGAGGTCCCGGTTCCGCGTCTCCTTCATCACGCGCACCGCGATCAGCGTCAGCCCGGCGGCGATGAGCAGGTACACGCCGACCCAGGCCACGCCGAACTCCCGGACCAGCCACACCGGGATGAACGGCGCGATCGCCGCGCCCAGCATGCTGGCCGCGTTGTACGAGATGCCGGATCCTGTCGAGCGGACGTTGCTCGGGAACAGTTCCGGCAGCACCGCACTCATCGGCCCGAACGTCAGCCCCATCAGCGCCATGCCGATGGACAGGAAGAGCAGCATGGTGCCCTCGTTGGCGGTGTCCCGGTCCAGGGCGAACCCGAACGTCAGACCGAACACTGGACCGTCGCCCGAAGCGGTCGGCCAGCCGGCCCGAGACCGGCACCCCCCGCGGCGAAGAACAGGACCGAGACCAGTTGCAGGACCAAGAAGTCGGAGTACTTCCAACCCAGCAGACCGGCGTCTGTCGCCCCAGTCGCGTAGCTCAGGATCCAGGTCGTCATGAGGGAGAAGAGCGTGTAGGTGCCGACCATGACGAAGGTGCCCAGGATGAGCGGCCGCCGACTGGTGCGGAACACGGTGGCCAGCGGTGCTCTCACCTTCTGGCCGCGGGCCACGGCGCGGGCGAAGACCGGGGTCTCCTCCAGCCGCAACCGCACGTACAGGCCGATCATCACCATGATGGCGCTGAGCAGGAACGGCACTCGCCATCCCCAGGACAGGAACGCGCCGCCCGGATCGGGATCAGCGTTGTCGTGCCCGCCACGCCTCCAACGGTCGCGACGGCGGACACGGTGTGGTCCCGGCCTGGGTCGGCCGGATCGCGCGGCGGCGCACCGAGCGGGCTGTCGGAGCCGGGTGGTAGACCCGTCGGGTGACCGAGAGCCCCGAGACCCAGACCGCCGCCCCGTTCACCGACCTCGACGCGTACGTGGCCATGCCCCGGCTGTCCGGCCTCGCGCTGTCGCCGGACGGGTCCCGGCTGGTCACCACCGTGGCGACGCTGGACGCCGACGGCACCGGGTACCGCAACGCGGTCTGGGAGGTCGACCCGACCGGGTCGCGCCCGTCCCGCCGGCTCACCCGCGGCGCGGAGGGGGAGCGTCACGCCGGCTTCACCGCCACCGGTGACGTCCTGTTCACCGCGACCCGCCCGGATCCCGATCGCAAGCCCGACGACGGTGACCAGCCCGTGGCGCTCTGGCTGCTCCCGGCCTCCGGTGAGGCCAGGGTGCTGGTCGCGCCGCCCGGGGGCGTCGACCAGGTCCACCCCGCGCGGCGCGCCGACACGGTGGTGTTCGGGGCATCGGTGTCGCCGAACGCGACCGACCTCGCCGACGACGCGCGGCTCCGGAAGCTGCGCCGGGACGGCAAGGTGTCGGCCATCCTGCACCGCGGGTACCCGGTGCGGTTCTGGGCCGAGGATCTCGGTCCGGACGAGCCGCGCCTGATGGCCGTCGACCTCACCGACCCCGCTGAGACCGCTGGACGCGCCGACGATGTCCCGGCTCCGGTCGACCTGACCGGCGCTGCCGGCGCCGCCTACCGCGAAGTGCAGTTCGACGTCAGTGCCGATGGACGGACGGTGGTGAGCACGTTCCGGCGGCCGGGCGCGCGGGGCGTGCAGCGGGCGGAACTGGTGGTGCTCGAGCGCGGCGCGCCGCCGCGGACGGTGGTGCGGGACGACGCCGCCGAGGTGGCGCTCCCGTGCATCGCCCCCGACGGCCGCACCGCGGCGTTCGTCCGGGAGACCGACGCGGCGCCGCACCGGGCGCCGACCATGACGCTCCACCTCGTCGACCTGGCCGACGGGTCGGTGCGCGACCTGGCCGGCGGCTGGGACCGGTGGCCGTCCGCGCTGCGGTGGCTGCCCGACGGTTCCGCGCTGCTGGTCACGGCCGACGACGACGGCCGCGGGCCGGTGTTCGTCGTGTCGGTGGACGGGGCCGCCGTCCAGCGGCTGACGCCGGCGGTCGACACCGGGGACACGTTCACCGACCTGCAGGTCGCGCCGGACGGCTCAGCGGTGTACGCGCTGCGCACCTCCTGGCTCACCCCGCCGCATCCCGTCCGCATCGAGCTGTCCGGTGACGCGCGCGGCACCGTCACAGCGCTGCCGGCGCCGGCGCCCGCGCCCGAGGTGCCGGGTGTGCTCACCGAGGTCAGGACCACGGCCGAGGACGGGACGCCGCTGCGCGCGTGGCTGGCCCTGCCGGACGGCGCCGGTCCGGACGAGCCGGCGCCGCTGCTGCTGTGGATCCACGGCGGCCCGTTGAACTCGTGGAACGCCTGGTCGTGGCGGTGGAACCCGTGGCTGCTGGTCGCTCGCGGGTACGCGGTGCTGCTGCCGGACCCGGCCCTGTCGACCGGGTACGGGCTCTCGTTCGTCCAGCGCGGCTGGGGTGCCTGGGGTGCGGCCCCGTTCACCGACCTGATGGCGATGACGGACGCCGCGGTCGCCCGGCCGGACATCGACGAGCAGCGGACGGCGGCCATGGGCGGGTCGTTCGGCGGCTACATGGCCAACTGGGTCGCCGGTCACACCGACCGGTTCCGGGCCGTGGTGACCCACGCCAGCCTGTGGGCACTCGACCAGTTCGGGCCGACCACGGATGCGTCGTACTACTGGCAGCGCGAGATGACCCCGGAGATGGCGCACGACTTCTCGCCGCACCGCTCCGTCGCCGACATCCGCACGCCGATGCTGGTCATCCACGGCGACAAGGACTACCGGGTGCCGATCGGGGAGGGGCTGCGCCTCTGGTACGAGCTGCTGTCCGCGTCGGGACTGCCCGCCGACGACCAGGGGACCAGCCCGCACCGGTTCCTGTACTTCCCGACCGAGCACCACTGGGTGCTCGCGCCGCAGCACGCGAAGCTCTGGTACCAGGTGGTCGAGTCGTTCCTGGGCGAGCACGTGCTGGGACGCGAGCCCGGCCCGGCGCCCGAGGTGCTCGGGTGAGCCCCCGCGGCGGCCGGGCTCAGTGCTGGACAGGGGCGGTGGGCCGGTCGGCCGGGATCGTGCGCCAGGCGATGAACGCGGCGACCAGCACGATGACCGCGGCGGCCACCGAGGTGGCCTGCAGGGCGACCGTGAACGCGTGCCGGCCGTGTTCGAGCAGCTCGGCGCCGGCGCTGTCGGACCCGACCAGCTGCCGACCGGCGGCCAGTGAGTCGCGCAGCCCGGCGGCGACCGCAGGGTCGGCGTCGGCGGGCAGGTCCAGGCGCAGCCGGTACACCGCGGCGTGGATCGACCCCATGACGGCGATGCCGAGCGCCACGCCGAGCTCGTAGGCGGTCTCCGAGATGGCGGACGCCGCACCGGCCCGCTCCTTGGGCACGGCGCTCATCACCGCGTCGGTCGAGACGGTCATGGCGACGGCGCTGCCGAAGCCGACCACGACCAGCCCGGCGATCATCACGGCGAGCCCGGGCACCGCTTCGCCGACGGCGATCACCGCCAGGCCGATCCCGGCCACGGCCAGGCCGGCGCCGATGGCCGGTCCCCGGCCCAGTCTGACCGCGATGATCCCGACGAATCCGATCACCAGGATCGACGCCAGCGTGGCCGGCAGTTCCACCAGCCCGGCCTGCAGCGGCGACAGGTCCCGCACCAGCTGCAGGTACTGCGAGAAGAAGAAGATCATTCCCACGAACGCGAAGATGGCCAGACCGTTGGCGGCCACCGCCCCGGAGAACGCGCGTTGCCGGAACAGGGTCAGGTCCAGCAACGGGTGGTCCAGCCGGCGCTGCCGGCGCGCGAAGAGCACCCCCGAGATGACCCCGACCAGCCCGACCAACACGCCGATCACTGAGACGCCGTCGGACGCCGTCTGTTTCACGAACCACACGACCGGGATGACCGCGGCCATCGACAGCGCCACGCTGACCAGGTCGATGCGGCCCGGATCGGGGTTCCGCGATTCCGGGATCAGGAAGATCCCGGCCGCGACGATCACCAGCACCACCGGGACGTTGATCAGGAAGACCGACCCCCACCAGAAGTGCTCCAGCAGGAACCCGCCGATCAGCGGCCCCGCTGCGGCGCCCGCGGTCGCGCCGGCCGACCACACGGCGATGGCCCGGGTGCGCTGCCGCGCGTCGGCGAACAGATTGCGGATGATCGACAGGGTGGACGGCATGATCGTCGCTCCGCTGATGCCGAGCAGCGCCCGGGCGGCGATGAGCAGTTCCGGCGTCGGGGCGAACGCGGCGATGGCCGAGGCGATCCCGAATCCGACCGAGCCGAGCAGCAGCAGGCGTCGTCGCCCGATGCGGTCGGCGACGTTGCCCATGGTCACCAGCAGACCGGCCAGGGCGAACGAGTAGATGTCACCGATCCACAGCAGCTGCGTGGACGACGGCGACAGCGACGCCGTCAGCGACGGGACCGCGAGCGCCAGCACGGTGCCGTCCACCGCCAGCAGTACCACCGCCAACGTCACGGCGGCCAGGGCCGCCCACTCGCGGCGGCCGGCACGGGGGGCGGAGGGCTCGGGGGTAGGCAGCGTGGGCACAGGCCCACTGTACCGACCATTTGGTCGGTCGAAGCGACCGATTGGTCCGATCGACCGTGTTCCGTGATGGAATGGCCTCGTGTCGGACACCCAGAACAGGAATCCGGAGCGCACCCGCCGCGCCATCCTGGACGCCGCCCGGGGTCTGCTGCGTGAGAGCGGCACCGGCGTGGCGCTCGGCGACATCGCCGTCGCGGCCGGGGTCTCCAAGAGCGGACTGCTGCACCATTTCCCCAACCGGGACGCGCTGCTGCTGGCCGTGGCGGCCGACGCGCTGACCCAGTTGCACGAGATCGTGCGGCACAGCGTCGATCTCGCCGAGAACCGGCCCGGCAAAGCGCTGCGCGCCTACGTCCGCGCGTTGAGCAGCAACGACCAGCTGGTCCGCGACGTGTTCGAGGTCAGCGGGGTCTGGACCGCGCTGCAGCACGTCCCCGGGGTTGCGGAGCTGCTCGAGCAGGACGGTCATCGGTGGCAGGAGCTGCTCGCCGCGGACGGGCTGGACGCCGACCGGATCCTGCTGGTGCGGTACGCGGCGGACGGCCTGGCGGCGGCGCAGCAGTGGGACGTCACCGTCGACGACGTGGCGATCGCGCGGGCCCGGGACGTGCTGCTGCGCATGGCTGAGCCGGGCGGCGAGCTGGGCGGCCCGCCGGACGGTGGACCTGACACTGCTCCCCGCTGACCACCGGCGCCGGCCTCAGCTCGCGGCCGCCGCCAGGCCGAACGCAGCCGGGTCGGACCGCAGCAGCGCGGTCAGCTCGTGACGTGAGGTGACCCCGGCCTTGGCGTAGACCCGGCTCAGGTGGAACGCCACGGTGCTCCGGGTGATGAACAGCTCCTGGGCGATCTGCTGGTAGCTCATGCCCGCCGACAGCAGGGTGACCACGTCCCGCTCCCGGTCCGACAGCTGATACCGGCCGGACGGGGCGGGATCCGCCGCAACCGGCTCAGTCACATGAGCTCTCGTGGTCGCGTCGGGCCGCTCGGGGGTTCGTTGCGGCCCCGCCGACGGCGGCGTACCGGTCGGTGCCGGTGCGCCGAGCCGGCGCCGGAGCTCGGCCGCTTCGCGGGAGAGCCGGTCCGTCGGCGCCGCGCCGGCCGGCCCGTCGGCACCCGCCCGGAGCCGCAGCACATCGGTGAGCACCCACAGTCGGTGCATCGGTGGCAGTGCGTCGGCGGCTCCGGCCTGCTCGACCAGCGCCCGCGCGCCGGCCCGATCACCGCGCGCCTCGGCGGTCAGACCGTTGATCCACTGCGCGATCCCGGTCGCCCACACCGGTCGCGGGGAGGCGGTCCGCATCCGCTCCACGAACCCGTCCGCGACGTCCAGCTGACCCGCCCAGATCGCCGCCAGTGACGCGTACATCAGCCACGGCGCACCGATCAGCCCGATGCCCCGGGAGGGCGCCGGCCACCGTCGCTGTGTCCACGGCCAGAGTTCGGCCCGCTCGGCGTCGGTTCCGCGGGTGTGCAGCCGCACCACCCGGGCCATCAGCAGGTTCTGCGGGGTCTCCGGCCAGCCCCAGTCACCGGCGGCCAGCTCGGCGCGGTGGCACCACTGGTCGGCCACCTCGGTCTCGCCCCGTCCGGCCGGTTCCAGGCCGAACAGTCCGATGAGCGGTGACACGGCGAGGGCGGGGCTCTGGTCGGCGGCCACCCGGAACTGCACCCGGGCCAGGTCCCACTCGCCGATCGACCAGTACGAGGTGGCCAGGTAGGCACCGATGCCGCCGGCCGTGGTGTCGGTGACCAGGCCGGCCCGGACGCGTCGTTGCACCTCCAACTGGTCGGCCAGTGCGTCGTCGAACAGCCCGAGGACCAGCTGCAGCAGGCCGCGCCACCCGAGGACGAAGGTCAACGGCAGCGGGACGTGCGCCGGGTCGCGGGGTAGGCCGGCCAGCCGGTCGAGTTCGGCCTCGGCGCCGTGCTGCCGGACCCGGGTCAGGCCCTGGGCGAACCCGATGACCCCGGCCAGTGGCGCGTCCAGCACCCCCTGCTCCGCTACCTCGGCCAGCCCGTCGAGGAACTCCAGGCTGTTGCCGCGGCCCACCCGGGCCCAGGCCAGCAGTGCCCGCAACCGGTACCGCACGGCCTGTTCGACGCCGCCGTCGGACGGTGCGGATCCGGTGCCGGTGTCGGCATCCGGGTCGACCGGCCAGGCGGCCACCGCGGGTTCCAGCACGGCCACCGCCTCGGCCAGTGCGCTGGTCAGCACTGCGTACGCGCCGAGCACGGCGGCGCGTCGCGGACCCGGCGCCGCGGCGGTCACCGAGGGGAGATCGCTGCGTACGGTGGCGAAGTCGCGCGCCATCACCCCCAGATAGATCGCGTCGAGCCGGCGGTCCTCGCGCAGGCCCGGGTCCGGGGTCATCGAGCTGGACCAGCGCAGCAGGCGCGCCCCCTCCCGGCTGGCGCCGGCCCGGAACGCGGCCCAGCTCGCCGTGGCGAGCTGATCGGCGACGGCCGGGTCGTGCCGGGTCGCCGCCGCGGCGCGATGCTCCAGCGCCCCGAGCGGCGACGGCGCCACCGCCGCCGCCCGCAGGTGCAACCGCCGACGTTCCGGCAGCGGAGTGTCCTGGTGGACGGCCGAGCGGAGCAGGGAGTGGTCCGGGGTCAGCTCCACCGCTCCGTCGACCTCACGGAGCCGGACCAGTCCCTCGTCCGCCAGGGCCTGCGCGGCTGCGCCGGCGGCATCCTGGTCGAAGGAGTCCTCGAGTTCGGCGACCTCCGCGGCGTCGACCAGCGCCACCCAGCCGGTGCCGAGCACGGCCACCGCACGCAGCAGCGCCGTGGCCTCCGGCCCGGACCGGGTCACCCGCGCGCGCACCACCGCGGCGAACTGCGCCGGGGCGGGCAGCACCCGGCTGCGGCGCAGGGCGTCGTCGTCGTGCTCGGCCAGCAACGCGGTGAAGTAGAGCGGGTGCCCGGCGGTGTGCTCCCACAGGGCCCGCACCGCCGCGCTGTCCAGGCCCGGGTGGGCCTGCTGGGCCACTGCGACGGCAGTGGTGAAGTCCAGCCCGGCCAACGAGACGCGCCGGGCCTCGGGTGCCATCGACGACCAGCGCGGCCACTGTGCGGGGTCCGGACGGGTCGCGACCGCCAGCAACAGCCGATCGCCGTCGGCCCGGGCGGTCAGCTGCTGCAGGGTGGCCACGGTCTCCGGATCGGCCCACTGCAGGTCGTCCACCTCGACCAGCACGGGCCCGTCGGCGTACCGGTCCAGCACGTGCCGCAGCTGCTGGGCGGCGACGAAGGGATCGGTGAACCGGCCGTCGGCCGTGCGGTCCACGGTCAGTCCCAGTCCGGTCAACGTCGCGTACGGCTGCCGATCGGTCTCGGCGCCGGTGGCGGCCAAGACCCGGAACTCGGACGCCCGGCGCCGCACCTCGGCCAGCAGGCTGGTCTTGCCGAAGCCCGACCCGCCCTCGACCAACAGCACCGACGGGTGGGCGGCGCGGGCCCGGGCGAGCGACTCCTCGACCGTTCCGAGCACCTCCGGGGCCCAGAGCACGTGCGTACCTCCTCCGTCGGCGTCGGTGCGATCATGCCCGACCCGGCGCTCACGGCCAGGTCGGAGGCCAGGTCAGAACTGTCCATTCCGGCCAGTCGCCGGCGGCGCCCGGCGCGATGGACTGATGCCACGCACGAAGCTCGACCGGCGAGGAGTCCCCGATGTCCGTGAACGAAATCATCATCCTGGTCCTGATGGTCGGCTACGCCATCTACCGCCAGACCCAGCGCCACGAGGTGGTCGGTGACACCCGCTTCAAGCTGGCGATCGTCTACGGCATCGTCGGGCTGGTGGTCGGCGGCTACCACGTGCCCGACACCGGCTGGGAGATCGGCTTCCTGGTGGCGAGCCTGGGGCTCTCGGTGATCGTCGGCCTGCTGCGCGGCAACCACACCAAGGTGTGGAACGAGGGCGGCCGGGTGCTGAGTCAGGGGACCACGTTCACGATCTCGCTGTTCGTGCTGATGGTGCTGGCCAAGGTGGGCCTGGGCACCGTGGCGTACTTCGCCGACATCTCCGACTCGGGTGGGTTCGGCGAGATCCTGCTGATGGTGGCGCTGATGATGGTGTTCCAGGCGCAGATCATCTGGCGGCGGGCCGAGCCGCTGGGTGCCCGACACCACGGCACTGACCCGGTCGACCCCACCGGCACCCCGGACCTGGTCCAGCCGCGCAGCTGACCGCGCGCCGGGGTTCCCGCGGCCGCCGTTCCGGACTGACCGGGACGGCGGCTGCTCGGTCGCGGTGGACCACAGTGGTCGCGTGACCGACCAGATCGGTCGGACACGCTGCTACCGTCGGCCGGGTGTCCACCCGCTTCCGACAGCAGATCGACGACTCGATCCTCGATCGCGCCGCCGCGGTGCTGGCCCGGCAGGGCGAGGCGAAGACGTCGGTCCAGGACATCGCCGACGCCGTCGGGCTCTCCAAGGCCGGCCTGCTGCACCATTTCTCGTCCAAGGATGCGCTGCATCGGGCCCTGTCCGACCGCCTCGACCAGCTGGGTGACGCGCTGCTCGAGCAGGTCCGCGACCTGCCGGCCGGTCCGGACCGGGACCGCGAGGTCGTCGCCGTGCTGGTCGACGCGGCGCTGGGCCACCCCGGCCTGGTCGCCGTCATGCTGCTGCCCGCACTGCGCGGCGAGTCCCCGCTGGGTGGCCACGCGCCGATCGAGATGACCACCGACGTCGTCTTCCGGCTGTTCGACGACGCCTCCACAGCCGCGTCCGCCGACCGGCACGTCCGGCTGAGCGTGGCCCTGGCCGGGCTCGCCGTCCTGAGCCTGGCCACCCCCGACGAGGCCCGGACCACCGCCTGGCGGCGGTCACTGATCACCACCTGTTCCGATGCGCTCGGCCACCGTCGTCCCAGCGCCTCCGTCGACGATCTGGAGGCATGACGAGATGGCACGCGTGTTGGCCCGGCTCGGAGCGTTCGCGCACCGGCGCCGGTGGTGGGTGGTGGTGGTCTGGGTGGTGCTGCTGCTCGGCGGCGGTGTCGGGGCGCTGACCCTGGCCGGCACCACCTCGAACTCGTTCTCCATCCCCGGGCAGGAGTCGACCGAGGCCCTGGAGCGGATCAACGCCGAGTTCGGGGCGGGCGGCGGGGCATCGGCCACCGTGGTCGTCCAGGCCCCCGACGGCCAGACGCTCACCGACCCGGCCCACGCCGCGGAGGTCGCGGACCTCGTCGCCGCCCTGAACGAGCTGTCGGGCGTCGCCTCGGCCACCGACCCGCTGTCGCAGACTTCTCCGTCCATCGACCCGACCCTGCGCACCGCGTCGAGCACGGTCACCTACCTGGCCGGAGTCGGCGAGGTGACGGCGACCGACCAGGACGCCCTGCTCGCCGCGTTGGACGACGCCCGGGCCACCGGCCTCACCGTCGAGGTGACGGGCGAGGCCGTGGCGGGCGGCGTCCCGCTGGAGCCGATCGGCGAGGTCGTCGGCGTCATCGTCGCGCTGCTGGTGCTGGCCATCACCTACGGATCGCTGGTCGCGGCCGGGATGACCCTGGTCACCGCGGGGGTCGGCGTCGGTCTGGGCGTCATCGGCATCACCATCACCACCGGCTTCGTCGACCTGGCCTCCACCACGACCGCGCTGGCCGGCATGCTCGGTCTGGCCGTCGGCATCGACTACGCGCTGTTCATCGTCAACCGGTTCCGGCAGGAGCTGCGCAGCGGCGCGGCCGTGCCCGCGGCCGTGGCCACCGCCGTCGGCACGGCCGGGTCGGCCGTGGTCACCGCGGGCGTCACGGTGGTCATCGCGCTGGCCGGCCTGGCCGTGGTCGGCATCCCGTTCCTGACCCAGATGGGCCTGGCCGCCGCGGCCACCATCGTGGTGGCGGTCGCCGTGGCGATCACCCTGGTCCCGGCCGTGCTGAGCCTGATGGGCGTGCGCGCCCTGCCCAAGCGCCAGCGGCAGGACCCGACCGTGTCCGGGGGCCGGGCCGAGTACGGCCGGCACGCCGCACCGGCCGGCCCCGGATTCCTGGCCGGCTGGGTCACCACGGTGACCCGGCGCCGGGTGCTCTCGCTGCTGCTGACCATCGTCACCCTCGGCGTCATCAGCCTGCCGTTCTTCTCGATGCAGACCACACTGGCCCAGCGGCCCGCCGCCGACAGCACCCAGGCGAAGGCCGAGCAGCTGCTCGCCGGTGCGTTCGGCGAGGGCTTCAACGGACCGCTCATCGTGCTGTTCGAGGGCTCAGGATCGACGGATGCGCTCGAGGCGGCCGCATCGTCGACCGAGCGGATCGCCGCGCTGACCGACGTGGCCGCGGTCGCGCCCGCGGTGCCGAACGCCGACGGCTCGGCCGCGCTGATGACCGTCATCCCGCGCTCCGGCCCGAGCACCCCCGAGACCCAGGCACTGGTCACCGACCTGCGCGCAGCCCTGGCCGACACCCCGGGCGCGCAGGTGTCCATCACCGGGCAGACCGCGGTCAGCGTCGACGTCAGCCGTGCCGTGAACGACGCGCTGCCGGTCTACCTGGTGCTCGTCGTCGGCCTGGCGTTCATCCTGCTGGTGCTGGTGTTCCGGTCGCTGCTGGTCCCGCTCGTCGGTGTGGTCGGGTTCATCCTGACCCTCGGGGCATCGCTGGGGGCCACCGTCGCGGTGTTCCAGTGGGGCTGGCTGGCCGATCTCGTCGGGCTGGACAGCACCGGCCCGCTCATCAGCCTGACCCCGATCCTGGTCATCGGCATCCTGTTCGGCCTGGCCATGGACTACCAGGTGTTCCTGGTCTCCCGCATGCACGAGGCGCACTCGCACGGCGAAGCTCCTGTCGCTGCCATCCGCAAGGGCTTCCGGCAGGCGGCGCCCGTCGTCGTGGCGGCGGCGCTCATCATGTTCGGCGTCTTCGCCGGGTTCGCCGCCTCCGACGACGCCACGCTCAAGTCGATCGCGTTCGCCCTGGCCGCCGGGATCCTGTTCGACGCGTTCGTGGTGCGGATGATCCTGGTGCCCGCCGCGCTGGCGCTGCTGGGGGAGAAGGCCTGGTGGCTGCCGCGCTGGCTCGGCTGGCTGCCGGTGCTGGACGTCGAGGGCGCGGCCCTGGAGCGCGAGCTGGACGGGCAGGGCGGCCGGAACGACCGGACCGCCGACGTGCCGGACCCGGAACTGGTCGGCAGCCGCTGACGGTCAGGGGGTGGCGCCGTCCATCGCCCGGACCAGCAGGTCCGGGCGGCCGAAGTTGCCCGACTTGAGCAGCAGGGCCAGGGCCGGCTCGCCGTCCGTGCCTTCGGTCAGGCACCAGGGGACGCCCACGTCCTCCTCGCCGGCGACCAGCACGGTGCGGACGCCGAGCGCGGCGGTGACGGCGCCGGAGGTCTCGCCACCGGCGACGACGATCCGGCGCACGCCGCGGTCGACGGCGGTGCGGGCGAGCCGGCCCAGAGTGCGCTCCAGCACGGCCGCGGTGTCCGGCCCCATCGCGGCCACGGCCGCCCGCTGCTCGTCGGCGGGAGCAGAGGCGTGGATGAGCAGCGGCCCGCGGCCCAGGTGCTCGGTCAGCCAGGTCGTGGCCGTCTCCAGCAACTGCTGCGGGTCGGGGGTGGCCACCGGGTCCAGGCGGTGCGTGGGGAACCGGCCGCGGGCCAGGTCGATCTGCTCGAGGGTGGCGGCCGAGCAGCTGCCGGCCAGCACCAGACCCGGGCCGGCGGGCAGACTCCCGTGCAGGTCCGGGGCGGGCACGGGAGCGTCGGCCCCGAGCACCACGCTGCCGAACGCCCGGGCCAACCCGGCCCCGCCGGTCAGCACGGGCAGGTCCCGGCCGGCCGCCGCGGCCACCAGCAGGTCGTCGTCCTCGGTGACGTCGACGACGACATGGCGGACGCCGCGGGCGGCCATCCCGTCCAGGTGTTCCCGCGCCGCCGCGACGCCGGCCCGGACCACGGTCAGCGGCAGCAGGCCGACGGGGTGCGGCGTCTGCCGGCCCAGCACCCGGACCAGATCAGGATCGGTCATCGGGGTGAGCGGGTGGTGCCGCATCGGTGACTCGGACAGCAGCGTGGCGCCGACGAAGTGGTGGCCCTGGTACACGGTGCGCCCGTGCTCGGGCGACGCCGGGCAGACGAGGGTCAGTCCGGACCCCGTCGCATCGAGCAGGGCGTCGGTGACGGGCCCGATGTTGCCGGCGTCGGTGCTGTCGAAGGTCGAGCAGTACTTGAAGTAGGTGGTGGGGACCCCGCGGTCGTCGAGCCACCGCTGCGCCGCCAGGCTCTGCGCCACCGCGTCGGCGGGCGGCACCGTGCGGGTCTTGAGCGCCACCACCACGGCCCGGCACCGCGGCAGCGGCTGGTCCGGGTCGGGCACCCCGAACAGCAGCGCGGTCGGGATGCCGACCCGGCGCAGCCCGGCGGCGACATCGGTGCCGCCCGTGTGGTCGTCGGCGATGCAGCCCAGCTGCGGTGCAGTCACGCGGTGAGCATCGCATCGCGCGGATCGCCACCGACACGGGCGCACTGCCGGCGCCGATCACCGGTGATGCTGGAATGTGGCGACCTGTTGCTCGTGCGAAGGAGAACGCCGTGGACCTGATGCTGGCGGACCGCGTGGTGCTGGTGGTCGGTGGGACCGGACTGATCGGGACCGCCGTGGTGGAACGGCTCCGCGAGGAGGGCGCGGTGGTGGTCCCGGCGTCGCGGCACGCCGACCCCGCGACCGGTGGTCTGGTCATGGACGCCCGGGACGAGGCCTCGGTCCGCGACGGGGTCGCCGGCATCGTGGCCGAGCACGGCCGGCTCGACGGGGTGGTGGTCACGGCGGCGCCGAGTGCGCAGACCCTCGACCCGGCTCGCAACGCCGACCCGGCGCAGGTGGCCGAGGCCTTCGACGCCAAGGCCCTGTCGTTCCTGCGGGTCGCCGCCGCGGCGATCCCGGCGATGCGGGAGGCCGGGTCCGGCCGCATCGTCGGCATCAGCGGTCAGAACGCGTTCCTGACCGGCAACATCACCGGCTCGGTGCGCAACGCGGCGCTCAACCTGATCGGCAAGAACCTGGCCGACGAGCTGGCCGGCACCGGCATCACGGTGAACACGGTGAATCCGGGCCTGGTCAAGCACGAACCGGCCTCCGAGGTCGACGCCGGCCGGCCGGGCGACTCCAGCCCGGCGCAGATCGCCGATCTGGTCACCTTCCTGGTGTCGCCGCGTGCGGTGCTGTCGGGCGAGTCGCTGGTGGTCGGGCACCGGGTGCGGGGGGTGTCCGGGCACTAGACGGGTGACGGACCGAGGACCTGCGGCGCCGGGGTGGGTCGGTCCCGGTGGACCGTCGTCGGACGTCAGGAACCGCCATGCCCGGGTCACTGCAGGACCAACAGCTCATCCGCGAGCTGATCGAGCGATGGGTCGCCGCCATCCGGTCGGACGATCTCGAGGGCGTCGAGCAGGACCCGGACCTGCGGCTCCGGGTCACCGTTGGTCTGGTCAAGCGGGACGGGCGTGGGTGGTCGTCCATGAGCACCACTCGTTCCTGGACCTGTTGAACGAGTACCGGCGGGGCAGCCACCCCGGGGCAGTGCGGCGCGCGGCCGACCAGGCTGCGGGTCGTCGTTCTCTAGGCTCGGGCGGTCCCGGGTCGGCCGGGGCCAACCGAACTCAGAGGAGCGAGGAGTGGACGACGTGTCCGATCCAGCGCCGCCGTCGAGTCCGGTGGTCGCCGGTGCGGTCCTGGAGATCCGTGCGGCCACCGTGGCCACCGCCACCGTGTTCGCCGCCTCCGGGTTCGCCTTCGCCAGCTGGGCGTCCCGCATCGCGCAGGTCCGGGACCAGCTGTCGTTGAGCTCGTCCGCCCTCGGACTGGTGTTGCTGGCCATCGCCGCAGGCTCGATCGTCTCGCTGCCGTCAGCCGGCCCCATCGTGGCCCGGTTCGGCTCCCGCCGGGTCGTCGCCGCGATGTCCCTGCTGCTGGCCGCCGGCCTGGTGGTGGCCGCCTTCGGGGCGGAGGTGAGCGTCGTGGCGGTGGTCGCCGGGCTGGTGCTGCTCGGCTTCGGCAACGGCGCCTGGGACGTGGCCATGAACGTCCAGGGTGCCGTCGTGGAACGACTCTCCGGACGCTCCATCATGTCCCGCTTCCACGCGGCCTTCAGTGTGGGCACCGTGGGCGGTGCCCTGGTGGGGGCCGGCCTGGTGGCGCTGGCAGTCCCGGTGTGGCTGCACCTGGTGGTGGTGGCCGGCCTGGTCGCGGTGGTGGTGCCGATGGCCACCCGCCGATTCGTGCCCGACACGGCCGCTGATCCCGACGGTGCTCCGGATGACACAGCCGCGGGTCGACAGATTGCGGCCCGGTTCTCGGTGCTGCAGGCCTGGCGGGAACCGCGGACGCTGCTCATCGGTGTGCTGGTGCTGTGTTTCGCGTTCGCCGAGGGCGTCGGCAACGACTGGATCAGCGTCGCGCTCATCGACGGCTACGGCGCCCCGGCCGCGATCGGCACGCTGGTGTTCGCCCTCTTCCTGGCGGCCATGACCGCCGGCCGCTGGTTCGGACCCGCCTGGCTCGACCGGTGGGGGCGGGTGGCGGTGCTGCGGGTGCTGTCGCTCGTCGGCATCGCCGGAGTCGTGGTGTTCGTCTTCGCCCCGTCCCCGGTGCTGGCCGCCGTCGGCGGTCTGCTGTGGGGCTTCGGCACGTCCCTCGGGTTCCCGGTCGGGATGAGCGCCGCTGCGGACGACCCGCTGCGCGCGGCCACCCGGGTCAGCGTGGTCGCCTCGATCGGCTACTGCGCCTTCCTGGCCGGGCCGCCGCTCATCGGCTTCCTCGGCCACGAGTGGGGCGTGCTGCGGGCCACCGTGGTGGTCGCCGTCCTGCTGGGGGTGGCCGTGCTGGTCAGCCCGGCCACCCGTCCCGCCGGGGCCGTCAGCGGGCGTGCGGGGCACTCGGCAGCAGGGCCATCTCGCGGGCGGTCTTGATCGCTGCGGCCACTTGCCGCTGCTGCTGACCGGTGAGTCCGGTGACCCGGCGCGAGCGGATCTTGCCGCGGTCGGAGATGAAGCGGCGCAGCAGCGCCACGTCCTTGTAGTCGACCGTGGTGAGGCCCAGTTCGATCAGCGGGTTGGACCGGCGCTTGGGCCGCCGCGCGGCAACACCGGACTCGGCCCGGGACCGGCCGGCCATCAGCGCTCCTCGCGGAAGTCGACGTGCGCCCGCGCGATCGGGTCGAACTTGCGCAGCACCAGGCGGTCCGGGTCGTTCCGCCGGTTCTTGCGGGTGACGTAGGTGTGACCGGTGCCGGCCGTCGAGCGCAGCTTGACGATGGGTCGGACGTCGTTGCGTGCCACAGGTGATCCCTCCGGATGGATGCGAATGATTCTCAATACTGTAACCTCGCTCGTCGCGGCGGGATTCCCCGGCCGGTCGATGGAGAGGTGAGTGGCGTGCACACAGCAGGCGAAGGGGTGAGGCACTGATGGCGGTCCCGAAGCGCCGGATGTCGCGATCGCGGACCCGATCGCGACGGTCCCAGTGGAAGGCCACCGCGCCGGACCTGGTCGAGATCGTCGTCGAGGGCCGGCGGCAGCTGGTCCCCCGACGTCTGGTGAAGTACGCGCACCGCGTGGGAGGTCTGTAGATGTCGGCCACGTGCCAGGTCACCGGAGCCCGGCCCGGATTCGGGAAGTCGGTGTCGCACTCGCACCGGCGGACGAACCGCCGGTTCGATCCGAACATCCAGCACAAGCGGTACTTCGTGCCGTCGCTCGGCCGCACCGTGCGGCTCACCGTCTCGGCCAAGGGCATGAAGGTGATCGACGCCCGGGGTATCGACGCCGTCGTCGCCGACCTCCTGCGTCGCGGGGAGCGTCTCTGATGGCCAAGACGTCGAAGATCGTCAAGAACCAGCAGCGACAGCAGACGGTGGCCCGGTACGCGACCCGGCGCGCCGAACTCAAGGCCGCGACCCGCACCGCGGCCACCCCGGAGGAACGCGCGGCGGCCCAGCTGGCCCTGCAGCGTCTGCCCCGGGATGCGTCGCCGACCCGCGTCCGCCGGCGCGACGTAGCCGATGGCCGGCCGCGGGGGCATCTGCGCGCCTTCGGGCTGTCCCGCATCCGGTTCCGCGAGATGGCCCACGCCGGAGAGCTTCCCGGCATCCGCAAGTCGAGTTGGTGAGGAGCAGTCGCATGAAGGTTCGCGCGTCCTTGAGGGCGTTGAAGCAGAAGGAGGGCTCGATCGTGGTCAGGCGCCACGGGAAGGTCTTCGTCATCAACAAGCGGAACCCGAAGTGGAAGGCGCGGCAGGGATGACCGATCGCGTCTCCGTGGTGGTGGCGGCGTCGATGGACGCGGTGCTGCGGGACATGCTCTCGTTCACCGCGGTTGCCGGCGCGCCGCGCACCGGCGTGCTGCGCCAGGACCTCGACCCGGTGGCCGGCACCCTCCGCCGGCTGATCAGTGACGCCGGCGGTGTCGTCGAGGACGTCACCCTGCCGCTCGAGCACACCTGCCTGGGCTGCGCGGTCCGGGAGGATTCGCTGCCGACCCTGGCGGCCATGGCTGCCTCGGGGCGATGGGACCGGATCATGGTGTGTCTGCCGGTGTCCGCAGCCACGCCGCCCCTGGCCCGGCCGCTGGCCGACCCGGCGGTGGCCGCCGACCTGGGTACCGAACTGATCGGCGTGGTCACCGTGGTGGACGCCGAGCGCGTGCCGGACGACCTGTTCGGGCAGGACATGCTCCGGGATCGCTCGCTGCACCTGTCCGACGACGACGGCCGCAGCGTCGGGGAGGCCCTGGCCGCCCAGTTGCGACACGTGGACCTGGTCATCACCGCCGGGACGCACGGGCAGGGTGACGTCGTGATCGAGCACGTGCGGGGCGCCGGGACGCATCGAGCCGAGCTGTACTCGCTCGACGCGACGAGATTGTTCACCCGTCGCCACGACGGCGCTCGGGCCGAGGCCCGGATCGACCCGCGGCTGACCCGCCCGACGACTGCCCGTGACTCCGACGGCGTCTGGACCCTCGACCTGGAGAGCCCTCGACCGATGCATCCCGAACGGTTCGTCGAGGGGCTGGAGCGGCTGATGGCCGGGTCGACCTGCAGCCGCGGACGGTTCTTCCTGCCGACGCGTCCGGAACTGGCCGGGGAGTGGGAAGGGGTCGGGTCGCAGCTGAGCATCGGGGCGGCCGGGCCGTGGCAGGGGCAGCGGCCGACGACCCGGCTGGTGTTCACCGGGACGACCGACGTCCGGGCCGAGCTCACCCGGGCCTTCTCGGAGCTGCTGATGACCGAGGTCGAGGCCGCCCGCGCCGAGCGCTGGATCGGTCAGGACGACGGGCTGGACCCGTGGCTGGGGCAGCGGCGCTTCGCGGCGTGACCATCGGGAACGGATGAGCCCGGACCCCACGGAAGGTGGGTCCGGGCTCGTCCGCGTGCCGGCTCGGTGCTCAGCTCGCCCGTCGGGGCAGGCGGTACCGGGTCAGCCGAGAGCTGTTGCCCACCACGGCGACCGACGACGCATTGTGCAGGATGGCCGCCATCACCGGGGACAGGGCGCCGCCGGCGCCGATGAGCAGGCCGGTGGCGTTCACCGCGATGGACATCCCGTAGTTCTGCCGGATGACTCCGATGGCGCGCTGCGCGAGGTCGCGCAGGTCGACCAGCCGGGTGAGGTCGTCGCCGGCCAGGGCGACATCGGCGGTCTCGACGGCCACGTCGGTGCCCGAGATGCCCATGGCGATGCCGATGTCTGCCAGGGCCAGGGCCGGGGCGTCGTTGGTGCCGTCGCCGAGCATGGCCACCACGTGGCCCTCCTGTTGGAGCCGGCGGACGATGTCCTGCTTGTCCTCCGGCAGGACCTGGGCGTGCCACTCGGTGATGCCGAGTTCGGCGGCGACCGCGGCCGCGGTCTCCGGATGGTCCCCGGTGAGCATCACGATGCGCCGGACGCCGTCCCGGCGCAGTCGCTCCAGCACGGCGGGAGCCTCGGGGCGCACCGTGTCCCGCAGACTGACCAGGCCGACCAAGGCGCCGTCGACCGCCAGCAGCAGGGGCGTCTCGGCCTGACGCTGCAGCCGGGTCACCCAGCCCCGTGCCTTGGCCGAGATCCGCACCTTCTCACTGCGCAACAGCTCCGGGCTGCCCAGCAACAGGACCCGTCCGTCGGCCTGGGTGCGCATGCCCAGGCCGAGCAGCACCTCACACTCCTCGTGCGGCGGGATGACGATGTGCCGCTCCTCCGTCGAGCGGATCACCGCCTGGGCCAACGGGTGTCGTGAGTGGATCTCGGAGCTGGCCACGTAGGCCAGCACCTGCTCGGGTTCCCAGTCGGCGTGGAACGACAGCACGTTGGTCACCACCGGGCGTCCGGTGGTGACCGTCCCGGTCTTGTCCACGACCAGCGTGTCCACCTGCGCGGCTCGCTCCAGGTGCGAGCCGCCCTTGATCAGGATGCCGCGCCGGGCGCCGTTGCCGATCGCGGCACTGATCGCCGTCGGGGTGGACAACCCCACCGCGCACGGGCAGGCGACGAGCAGCATGGTCATCGCCCGGCGGACGTCCCGGGTGATCAGCAGGGTGAGCGCGGACAGGGCGAACGAGGCCGGTACGAACCGGCGGGAGAAGTTCTCGCCCACCGTCTGGATCGGCGCCTGGTCCTGCTGCGCGGTCTCGACCCGTTCGATGATGCGACCGATCGCGGTGTCCGAGCCGACCGCCTCCGCGGCGACCACGATCCGGCCGCGGACGAGCACCGAGCCGGCGTGCACCCGGGTGCCGACACCGACGGTCACCGGCAGGCTCTCGCCGGTGATGGCGGCCTGGTCCAGCACACCCTCGCCGGAGACGACGACGCCGTCGACCGGCAGGGCGACCTGCTCGTGCACGACGACGCGGTCACCGATGCCGAGCTCCGCGATGAGCCGTCGCTCCTCGAGGTCGCTGCTGCCGTCCGTGCTGTCGTCCGTGCTGTCGCCCAGTTGCACCCAGATGGTGTCGGCGCTGCCGGTCAGCAGTTCCGAGATCGCGCGCCGGGTGCGTCGCAGCGTCAGGTCCTGCAGGTACTCGCCGATGTTCAGCAGCCACAGCACGGTGAGGGCGACGACGTTCTCGCGGAGCACCAGCGAGGCGATGGTGGCGGCCGTCACCAGCGCGTCGGTCCCGGCCGTCCGTCGGCCGCGCAGCGCGGCGACGGCGCCGCGCAGGAAGGGGTACCCGGTGAAGATGGTGACGCCGGTGGCCACCGTGCGGCTGCCCGGACCCAGCACCGGAGGCCGGCGTAGCACGAACCGACGGCCGCCCAGCAGCACCAGTGCCAGACCGCCCACCACCAGGCGGACCACGTCGCTCCCACGGACGTCCGCGGAGCGGGGGGTCCGGGTGGCGACCGCGGTCGGCGAGATCAGGGCGGCCGTCCGGACCGCCGTCAGCACGGCGGCATCCGGGCAGCGAGCCGCCTTGCGCCAGACCAGCACCGCGCCGGTCCGCGGGAACGCCTGCACCGCGAGCACGCCGTCGAGCGCCCCGACGGCGTCCTCCACGGCCACGGCCCGGGCGGCCGATCCGCTGATGAACGGGGTGGCCAGGCGCAGCCGGCCGGCGGCGTCGGACACCACCCGGACCTCGACCGGTCCCGGTGAGGGCTCCCCGGGGGGCGCCACGGGCACCGGTTCGGTGGCGGCTGACGTGGTGGCTCGGACGGCCGAGGCCCAGGCCCGGCGTGGCGCTCGGCGAGGGGCCGGTTCCTGGGACGCGGCAGGCATCTCAGTGCTGGTGGCCGTGGTGGTCACCGGCCGCCGTACCGGGTGGTGGCGCCTGCTCCCCGATCCGTTCCCGGGCCTCGGCGACGATGTCGCCCGTGGTCAGCCGGACCGATTCGGCTCCGGACTCCAGTCGGCGCTGACCGCGTAGCCCCCAGGTCGTCACGGCCACCGCGCTCCGGCGCAGCGCCGACCGGCCGGCGCCCGCCTTCACCCGATCCACCACCACGGCGCCGACGATGCCGCTGGCCAGGGCCGCGGCTGCTCGTCCGGCCAGATGTCCGATCACCATGTCTGTGCTCCGTTCTGCTGACGTTCCGCACTTTCGAAGGTACTGACCGTGATGTCGATCACCGGCTGCGCCGCCCGTACCGGCGGTGGAACCGCTCGACCCGGCCCTCGGAATCCATCACTCGGGCGGCCCCGGTCCAGAACGGGTGGGAGGCGCTGGTCACGTCGACCACGATGAGCGGGTACTCGTTGCCGTCGGACCAGGTGATGGTGGCCGTGCTGGTGGCGGTCGACCGGGTGAGGAACTCGTCGCCGGTCGACGCGTCGCGGAACACGACCGGGTGGTAGTCGGGGTGGATGCCGGGTTTCACGGATGTCTCCTCGAGGTGGTGATCGGATGGTCAGCTTCGGGACGGGACACGGCCGACGGCCAGCAGGGAGTCCAGGCAGATGTCCTGGACGCCGTGCTGCTGCAGCACCGCGGTCAGGTCGTTGCGGATGGCCTGCTGGGTCGGGACGTCGTCGGGCAGCAGACCGCGCAACGCGGTGCCGGCGACCAGGGACCAGGCCAGGTCGGGAGTCAGTGGTTGCGTGCGGTCGACGCGGCGGATCCCGATGTCGGTGGTGTCGAGATCGGTGAGCCAGGCCCGGAACCGATCCGGGGTCGAGATCCGTTCCGCCGGTGGGGTGCTGGACGCCGGGGGGAGCGGCCGGTGTCGTCCGATGGCGGCCATCGCCAGCGGCATGAACGTACCCATCGCCTGGTCGGCCCAGGTCAGGATGGCGAATCGGCCTCCGGGTCTGAGGTGTCCCAGCAGCGTCCGGGTTCCGGCGTCCATGTCCGGGAAGAAGAAGACGCCGTAGCAGCAGACGAGTGCGTCGTACCCGCCGGACGCCGGAGCCAGGACGTCGGCCACGGTGAAGCCGATGTTGGTCAACCCGGCCGACAGCGCCTTGGCTCGCCCGAGCGCGACCAGGTTGGGGGCCAGGTCGAGGGCATCGACCGACCCGGACGGGCCGGTCAGCTCGGCAGCCGGGAGCGCTGAGCCACCGGAACCGCAGCAGGCATCGAGCACTCGGCTGCCCGGTGTCACCACCGCCTCGGCGGCGACCCGGCCCATGGGAGTCCACAGCAACCGGTCCCAGGCCTCGAAGTCGGCGTGGCCGACATGGAACGGGGTGCCGACGGTTGCGGGCGCAGTCATACCGTCCTCCGTGGTGCTGTGGCGGTGCCGTGACCGTCCGGTGGATCGGCCCGACAGGTCGACCTCGTGATCATCGACATTGCGAATCATACTCATTACGACTACGGTCCCATCGCATCACGGGATCCCGGCGGCGAGACCTGTCTGCGCCGGTGCGATCGGCGAGACCCACTCAGCAGGAGTCACTGTCGTGCCTCACTGGTCGGCCGCCGGAGGACCCGTCTGGCCTACCGCCGTTCTCGAGGAGTCGTCGTGTCCTTCCTGCCGCCGCGGAAGGGGCGACGTCCCGTCGTCCCTCCTGCGCTGCTGACCGTGCTCGTTGCTGCGCTCGTCGCGGTCCTGACGGCGGCGCTGAGCGTGATCACCGTCCCGAGCGGGGCCGTGGCCCACGCCGAGCCCGGTGCGGCACCGAGTGAGCAGGCCGGGCCGGCCGTGGTGGATCGGGGTCGGGTCGACGTCTTCCGGCTCGGGATGACCGGTACGGATCTGACCCTGTCGACCGGCGCGGCCGCCGGTCCGGGCTCCGATCCGTCAGCTGCCTGGGTGCAGCAGATCGTGGGCCGGGATCCGTCCGGCGTCGTGTTCCACCTGCCCGACATCGCCGGGGACCGGGTGGGCCGGACCGTGGTACCGGCCGGGTCGTTCGAGTTCATCGCCCCGGAGGGCGACCCCGTGTGGGTGCTGCCGGTGCAGGGGACCGACAGCTCGCTGCTGGCCGGCTGGGAGGCCCGGTCGGTGGGTGCCGGTGTGCTGCAGGACGACCTGGTCACCCTGGAGTTGCTGGACGCCCAGGTACCGGCCGGTGCGCGGCTCGAGGTCTTCACCACCGAGCCGCTCGGCGACCCGGTCCGCCTGCTGAGCACCCAGGACCGCGCGCTGCGATCCGTCCCGGTCCGTGCCGGGACCCAGGCCGACGCCAGCTGGGCCTTCACGGCGCTCGGCACCTACCGACTGACCGTGCAGGCCACCGGCACGACCGTGGACGGCGAGACCCTGCGCTCGGCGGCCCAGGAGTTCACCTTCGTGGTGGGTGACCTGCCGGCCGTCCCGGCCGAGGCGTCCAGCGCGGCGGCCGACCGGACCGCCGGTCCGAACCCTTCGGTGCAGGTGCTGGCCAGGGCGATGCAGGCTCCGGCTCCGGCTGCAGTGCCCGCACCGGCCGCCGCTCCGGTGGCCTGCCCGTCGCCGCAGGTCTTCACCGAGGGGCACTTCGACTTCGGGTCCCAGTTCGACGGCACGCTGCACTCCCGGATCAAGACCGACGACCAGGGTTGGCTCGAGCCCAGGACGGTCGTCTTCCACGTCGGTGACCCGGCCGAGGTCACCATGCCGGCGGGCTACGAGTTCGTGGCGGCCGCCGGCACTCGGGCCTGGCAGATCCCGCAGACCCAGGCCCCGGGCATCCCGTGGCTGGGCTGGAACACCCAGGACCGCACCATCGCCGGTCAGGTCGACGGCCCCGTCACGATGACCCTGGCCGGGGTCGACGGTCCCGGCGAGCTGGCCGTGTTCCTGCAGGGATCCTTCGGCGGCGTGGGGACCCGGGTGATGGACACCGTGGGCGGTCCCACCTCGTACGACATCCCGGTCGGCGCCACCGGCGTGCACGCCCACGGCAACTGGGTGTTCACCGCCCCGGGGGTCTACCGGGTCAGCATCACCCAGTCCGCCACCATCAGGGGCGCGGTGCAGCGGGACACCGAGACGCTCAACTTCCTGGTCGGTCCCGGTGATCCGCTGACCGCCGCGGCGCCGTGTGGATCGGGCGCTCCGGCTGCGCCGGACGCCGGGACGCCGGCGGCACCGGGTGGCAGTGCTCCGGCCGCGCCGGCGGCACCGGGACAGCCGGCCGCACCGGGCGCCGGTGGCGGCACCTCCTCGGCCGCTGCGGCGGGGGGCGGCTCGGCCGCGTCGAGCAGCGCGGCCGCCTGCATCCCGACGCCGGTGACCTCGGTGGTCACCCGGCCGGGCGGGGCATCCGGTCCGGCTCCCAGCGCCCCTCCGGCCGCCGGGGTCGAGCGACTCGCGGACGGCCACTACGACTTCGGCCCCCAGTTCGTGGACGGACAGCTCCGCCCGATGGTCAAGACCGACGACCGCGGTTGGCTGGACCCCGCGTCGGTGGAGTTCGTGGTGGGCGACTCGGCGCGGACCGCGCTGCCGCAGGGCGACGGCTACTCCTTCATCGGCGACGCCGGCGCACAGGTGTGGATGATCCCGCAGACGCAGGCGGCCGGGATCCCGTGGCTGGGCTGGAACACCCAGCACGAGACGATCAAGGGGCACGTCACCGGGCCGATCACCATGCAGTTGGACTCGGTGGAGGGTCCCGGTTCGGTCGCGGTCTTCCTGACCGGAACCTTCGGTGGCGTCGGCCAACGGATCATGGACGACGTCGGCGGTCCCACCTCGCACGACATCGAGGTCGGCGCCACCGGTGTGCACGTGCACGGCAACTGGGTCTTCACCGAACCCGGCCGGTACCGCGTCACCCTGTCCTTCTCCGGCGTCATCGACGGTGCGCCCGCCGCCGGCACGGCGGTGCTCACGTTCGCCGTCGGCGACGGCATCGCGGCGGCCGCCCCCAGCACTCAGCCGGCCGCCGTTCCGCTGGACGGCGCTCCGGTGACCGAGACGGTGGTGAGCACGGTGGGCCGCGACGCGGTCGGACGGGCGTGCCAGCTGGCGGCCGGTGGATCCACGGACGGGGCGCTGGGCAACACCGGCGCGGCGATCGGCCTGCCGCTGGCGATCGGGGCGGTGCTGCTGCTGTCCGGCGTCGGACTGCTGGTCCGCGGCCGACGGTCCCGGGCCGCGCACCGATGACCGGTGTGCGGTCCGCGCGTCGGGTCCTGATCGCCGTCACCAGCGCGGTCGCCGCGCTGGTGACGGGATGCGCCGGTCCGGCCACGCCGGCTGTCGACAACGGCCGGGTGCAGGTGGTCACCACCACCGGCATCCTGGCCGATCTGGCCCGCAACGTGGGCGGCGACCGGGTCGAGGTGCATTCGTTGGTGCCCGACAGTGCCGACCCGCACAGCTACGAACCGTCGCTGCGCGACGTCCGCAACGTCGTCTACGCCGATGTGGCGTTCAGCAACTACGCACTGCTGGAACAGCACAATGTGATCAAGACGCTGGACGCCAACCTGCGCGACGGGGTGCCCAACGTCTCGCTGGCCGAGGAATCGGTGAAGTACGCCGCCGAGCTGATCCCGCTGGTGGAGAACTTCTCGCTGGACACCATCTGGCTGGGGCTCCGGGTCCGCGGGCTGGCCGTCGACCGCGGCGCCGACCGATCCTCAGACGTGGTGCTGACCGCCACCGGCATGACCGGACCGGGCCGGCTGACCGCGTACCTGCTGGGCAGTTTCGGCCAGCCGGACATCTCCTTCGACTCCGACGACGGGTTCGGCGTCGGCGAGGACGCCGACTCGGTGATCCTGCCCCCGGATGCGCACACCCACATGAGCTGGGCGTTCACCGCACCCGGCATCTACCGGCTGACCCTGCAGGCGGCGCTGCGGGTCTCGGTCGAGCAGGAGCCGGTGCCACTGGGGGAGGGCACATTCACCTTCGCGGTCGGGGTCAACCCGTGGGAGGTGCCGGGGATGGCCGTGCGCGAGGTGCTCAACTCCGGCCACACCGATCTCACCGTCGACACGGAAGCGGAACGGCTGGTGCTCGTCTCCGACGCCCACGGCGACGGACACGGGCATGACCTCGCCGAGGCGCAGGACACCGTGATCGAAGTGCCGACCAAGGCGCTGCACGAGATTCCCGGTGACCCCAACCTGCGCTTCCTGGGCCGCGCCGGCACGGAGATCTACCAACTGCCGCAGGCGGTGCTGGGCGCGCACGTGCACGGGGAGATCGACCCGCACCTGTGGCACGACGTGCACAACGCGCAGGCGTACGTGGAACTCATGCGGGACACGCTCATCTCGGTCGACCCCGACGGCGCCGCGGACTACACCGCCAGCACCGCCGCCTACCTGGACCAGCTGACCGCACTGGACACCGAGGTGCGCGACACCATCGCGACCATCCCGGAGGGCCGCCGCCAGCTGGTCACCACGCACGACGCGTTCGGCTACCTCGCGCACGCGTACGACCTGTCGGTGGCCGGGTTCGTGACCCCGAACCCGGCGGCCGAGCCGAGCCTGCTGGAGCGGCGGCGGCTGACCGAGACCATTGACAACCTGCACGTGCCGGCGGTGTTCCTGGAACCCAACCTGGCCGCCCGATCCAGCACGCTGCAGGAGGTGGCCAAGGAACGGGGCGTCCGGATCTGCCGGATCTACGGCGATGCCTTCGACGACCAGGTGCGCACCTACGTCCAGCTGATGCAGTTCAACGCCCGGTCGCTGCAGGAGTGCCTGGGATGAGGCGAGCCTGCGACGAGCGACCGGAGACCCCCCAGAGGAGAGGAACTGTCGTGATCGGCCCGGAGATGCACCGCCGTCAGCGCCGGCCCGCGTGGAGCAGATGGACCGGCCGCGCCGCGTTCGCCCCGCTGCTGGCGGCCGCGCTGCTGTTCGGCACGTCGGGCGTCGGTCTGGCCACGCCGACGGACGGCCTCGACCAGACTCTGTCCCCGGACGAGGTGTCCGGCACCGGCCGGGCCGTGCTGGACAGCGGGCACGTGGACATCGGGCCACGCTGGCAGCAGGACCGGATGTCGATCCAGATCCACGACGACACCGCGGTGCCGTCGGTGTGGCGGCAGCCGTCCGACGTCGTCATGCAGGTCGGCGACGCCGCGACCCTGACCGTTCCGGACGACCCGGCCTACGAGTTCCTCGGGACGCCCGCCGGGGCGCAGGTGTACGTGGTGCCGCAGACCCAGCAGGCGGACGTCGTCTGGGTCGGCTGGAACACCCAGGATCCCGCGGTGATGGAGCGGGCCACGGTGGGGGCGACGTTCACCATGCACGGGGTCGAGGGCCCGGGCGAGGTGATCGTCTTCCTGCAGAGCGGCAACTTCGGTGCGCCCGAGGTGCTGTGGAACAGCCGCCAGGACGGGCCGCAGGACCTCTTCGTGGCGACCAACACGCACACCCACGCCAACTGGGTGTTCACCGAGCCGGGCGTCTACCTGGTCGATCTCGAGATCTCGGCCGACCTGTCCTCCGGTGAGGTCGCCACCGATCGGGCCCCGCTGCGGTTCGCGGTGGGCAGCGGGACCGACGTCGACGCCGCGTTCACCGCGTCGTTGGCTGCACCCGATGGTCAGGCCCTGGTCTCCGGCGCCAGCACCGCCGTGGATCCGCTCGATGCGGACGCGACCGATCCGGACGGTGGGTTCCCGACCGGCGTGGTGGTGTGGGTCGGCGTGGCCGTGGTGGTGGTGGTGGCAGGCGGGCTGCTGATCCGCTCGGTGCTCGCCCAGCGGACCGCCCGCCGCGAGGCGGCGGTGGGCGCCCGCCGCGACGATGCGGATCCGCACCCGTGAGCGCCCGGCCGTCCGACGTCGCCCGCGCGGATGACGCGCCGGTGGACGAGCTGTCGACTCCACCCCGTGTGCCGGTCGATCGGTCCGCCGATCAGTCCGGCCGGCTGGTGGTGTCCGGGCTGGCCGTGGATCTCGGTGGTCGCCGGGTGCTGCACGACGTCGACCTGACCGTCGATCCCGGCCAATTCGTCGGGTTGGTCGGGCCCAACGGTGCCGGCAAGACCACGCTGCTGCGATCGATCCTCGGCCTGCTGCGGCCCGCCGCGGGACGGGTCGAGGTGGCCGGCCGCACCGGGCGCGCCGCGGCCGACGAGATCGGCTACGTCCCGCAACGGCACGAGTTCGCCTGGGAGTTCCCGATCTCCGTGCACGACGTGGTGATGACCGGCCGGGTCCGCCGGATCGGCTGGCTGCGGCGACCCGAGGTGGGTGACTTCCGGGCGGTGGCGGAGGCGCTGGAGCTCGCCCGGATGACCGATCTGGCCCGGCGGCCGGTCGGACAACTCTCCGGTGGGCAGCGGCAGCGGGTCCTGGTGGCCCGCGCCCTGGCAGCGGAACCGTCGGTGCTGCTGCTCGACGAACCGTTCACCGGTCTGGACATGCCGACCCAGGAGCTGCTCATCGAACTGTTCCAACGGCTCAGCCGGGACGGCCGGGCGGTCGTCATGTCCACCCACGACCTGGCCGGTGCGATGCACGTGTGCGACCGGCTGTGCCTGGTCAACCGCACGGTGATCGCCGTAGGTTCCCCCGACGAACTGGTCGACCAGTCGATCTGGATGCGCACGTTCGGCGTCACCGCCGGCAGCCCGCTGCTGCGCTCGCTGGGCATCGGGGAGGGCTGAGCGATGTTGAGTCCGGCCGAGTTCATCGGCGACCTGTTCAACCCGGATCTGGCCTTCCTGGCCAAGTCGCTGCTGGTGGCGACGATGTCGAGCATCCTGTGCGGCATCGTCGGCTGCTACGTCGTGCTGCGGGGCATGGCCTTCATCGGCGACGCCGTCGCGCACGCCGTGTTCCCCGGTCTGGCCATCGCGTTCGTGCTGCAGGGCAGTCTGGTGCTGGGCGGGATCGCCGCCGGAGTGCTCACCGCAGTGCTGGTCGCGGTGTTCTCGCAGAACCGGCGGCTGAAGGAGGACAGCGTCATCGGCGTGTTCTTCGTCGCCGCCTTCGCCCTCGGCATCGTCATCATCAGCCGCGCGCCCGGGTACGCCGGGTCGCTGCAGCAGTTCCTGTTCGGCTCGATCACCGGGATCCCGGACGAGGACGTGTCCGTGGTGGCGGTGAGCTCGACGCTGGTGCTGCTGGTGGCCATGCTGCTGCACAAGGAGTTCGTCATCGTCACGCTCGACCGGGAGATGGCCCGGTCCGCGGGCATCCCGGTGTTCTGGCTCGACCTGGCCCTGTACGTCATGGTCACCGTGGCGGTGGTGATCTCCGTGCAGACCATCGGCAACATCCTGGTCCTGGCGCTGCTCATCACCCCGGCGGCGGCGGCCCGGCTGCTCACCGATCGGCTCGGCGTGATGATGCTGCTCGCGCCGCTCATCGGCGGGGGATCGGCCCTGGTCGGGCTGTACCTGTCCTGGAGCATCGACCTGCCGACCGGCGGCACCATCGTGCTGGTGGCCACCGTGGTGTTCCTGCTGTGCTGGGTGCTGGCTCCCCGACACGGCCTGCTGTCCCGTCGGTTCCGGGCGAGAGCGGTTGCCACCGAGCATTGATCACGCTCCTGCGCGGGGCTGGGTACCCCTGTCGGGTGTGAAGTCCGTGTGTTAGCGTACTGAGAGTGATTATCACTAATCCGGACAGAGGGCCTGCCCGGGTGTACGAGTGAGGGGAGGTTGGATGAGCAACCGATTGCTGCCGCGCGCGTTCGCGCTGACCCTGGCCACGGGTCTGGCAGCGGTGGCCACCAGCGTGGCGCTGGCACTGCCGGCCGCTGCGGCTGGGCCGTACGACGGGAAGCTGATCCTCGACGTCGGGCACGTCGACGGCCTGGACATCCAGAGCCAGGGCGACCAGATCGTGCTCAACGTGTTCGACGATCGGGACGCGCTGAACGCCGTCACGCGTGACCCGGCCGACGTGGTGTTCCACATCAAGGACGAGGCCGCCTTCGAGGTGCCGGCCGCCGGCCTGGGCCCCGCATTCTCCTTCATGCCGGCCGGACAGACGGTGTACCTGCTGCCGCAGGTGCAATCGCAGAACCCGGACGTGGTCTGGCTGGGCTGGGCCTCCCAGCGCACCGCCCCCGGGGTCATCAGCGCCAACCTGACCCTGACGATGTCCGACGTCGAGGGTCCGGGCGACATCCTGCTGTTCCAGAACGACGCCTTCGGGGCGCCCGTCAACACCTGGGGCAGTGGCGGCGGGCTCTCGCCGTCCGTCACGGTCAGCCCGAACGCCCATGTGCACGCCAACTGGGTGTTCACCGAGCCGGGCGCCTACACCGCGCACTTCCAGGCTTCCGGCACCAGTGCGGTGACCGGGCAGACGATCACCACCGCCGTCGAGGAGTACAGCTTCCACGTCGGTGCGCTGCCGGTCGACGAGCCGGAGCCGGTGGAGACCGAGTTGTCGATCAGCGGTCTGGCGGCCTCCTACGCCGCGGGCGACACGGTCACCCTGAACGCGGTGCAGGATCCGGAGACCGGCGAGGACCACTACCACTGGTTCTCCCGCGCCGCCGGTGCGACCGACTGGACCGTCGTCAGCGGAGCGGCGACCGGGACCTACAGCTTCCCGGCCACCGAGGCGCTGAACGGCACCGAGTACCTGGTCCGGCTGTACGACCACGATCACGCGGTGATCGCCGAGTCCGCGCCGGTCACGCTCACCGTCACCACGGGCACCGATCCCGGCCCGGGCCCCGACCCGGAACCGCAACCGGAGCTCTCACAGACCATCACCGCCACCCTGGGTGAGGATGCGGGTGCGCTGGTGGTCAGCGTGGATCCGGCTGACCGCGACGTCGTGATGGGTCCGTTCGCCCTGACCGGCGACGGGCAGGAATGGGCCTCCTCGGGTGAGCTGCGCCCGGTCCTGGTGACCGACACCCGCAGCAGCACCCCGGGCTGGAACGTCTCGGGCCAGGTCGGTGACTTCACCTCCGCCACCGACACCGTCGGTGCCCAGCACCTGGGCTGGACCCCGCAGGTCGTCGAGCAGTCGGCCGAGCAGGGTGCGGTCGCCGGGTCCCCGGTGGCTCCGGGCACCGCCGACGGCGAGGGCCTCGACGCGAGCCGCACCCTGGTGACGGCTCCGGCCGGTGCCGGTCTTGGTACGGCGACCGCCGGTGGCCAGCTCGACCTGCACGTGCCCACCGACACCGAGCCGGGCACGTACACCGCCCTGCTGACGTTGACCGCCATCTGACGGTGAGCTGACGCAGGACACCAGCACCACCGATCGCGGCACGACGGCGGCGGAGTTCCGGGTCTCGGCCCGGAGCTCCGCCGCTGATGCGCCCACCGGCGCCCACGATCAACCCTCACCGACCGCCTCCACACACGGAACGACCGGACTGTGCCTGCTCCTGCTTCCCGTACGACATGCCCACATCCCAGTGGTGGCGCGGCTTCCCGCTTCCGAGCGCTGGTCCTGCTGCTCGTCGCCGTGTCTCTGGGGGTCGGGCTCGGTCCACTCGCGCCGGTGGCGTCGGCCCAACCGTCCACCGAGCAACCGTCCACCGAGCAACCGTCCACCGAGCAACCGTCCACCGAGGCGCCTCCCGCAGAGCAGCCCGCTGACGGGCAGCCGGCGGGCGCCATCACCTGGGGCGTGCGGCCGTCGACGCCCGAGGGACCGGACGGACGCGACACCTTCCGGTACACACTGGATCCCGGCGCGTCCGTCGAGGACTACGTCGGCGTCTCGAACTTCACCGACCAGCCGCTGGAACTGGCCGTCTACGCCAGTGACGCCTTCACCACCGGCGAGGGCGGCTTCGACCTGCTGGCCGCAGCCGACGAGCCGGTCGACGCCGGCTCCTGGGTCGACTTCGGGCAGGAGACGGTGACCGTGCCGCCCCGATCCCGGCTCGAGGTGCCCTTCCGGCTGACCGTGCCGGACAATGCCACACCGGGTGACCACACCGGTGGCGTGGTGGCCTCGCTGACCTCCACCACCACCGCTGCCGACGGCAGCCAGGTCGCCGTCGACCGACGGGTCGGCGCCCGCATCTACCTCTGGGTCACCGGGGACGCGCTGCCGTCCGCGACGGTCACCGACGTGCAGCTCGTCCACCACGGCACCCTCAACCCGTTCGGATCCGGGGACGCGACCGTCAGCTGGACCGTGCGCAACACCGGCAACATCCGGCTCGCCGGCACGCCGACCGTCGAAGTGGCCGGCCCCTTCGGGCTGGGCCGCCGCACGGTCGACGCCGAACCGGTCACCGAGCTGCTGCCCGGCAACTCGCTCACGATGACCACCGAGGTCGACGCCGTCTGGCCGTGGGGCTGGCTCACCGGCACCGTCCGCTTCGCGCCGCAGTCCATCGGGCTGGACGGCGCCCCGCCACCGGCCGAGGCCGTCGGCGAGGACACCACCGCCGCCGTGCCGTGGACCCAACTGCTGCTGCTCGCCCTGCTGGTGCTCGCCGGCTGGTTGTGGCGGCGCTCGGGCATCCGCCGAGGACGGGTCCGGATCGAGGAACTGGCCGCCGCGCGGGCCGAGGGCGCCGAAGCAGGACGGGAAGCGGCGCTGCAGGGCCGGGGCAGCCAGACGGGCGGCGCCGACCAACAGGTCGAGCCGGCAGACGACCGGCCAACGCCCTGACGGCCGGCTCGACACACCGGCGCAGGTCCGGTGTGACCATCACGAGGAACGAGAGAAGCGTGAGAGCAACGATGCGGCGCACAGGCGCCGCTGCGATCGGGGTGTTGGTGCTGGCGGCGGGCGGGTCGGTGTCCCTGGTGGGGACGGCGGCCGGGGAGCCGGGGCCGCCACCGCCGAGTCAGACCCGCACGGTGGTGGCGGGGGTGCACACCGATCTGGTGGCGGCGTTCGTCGATGACGGGGTGCTGACGCTGGGTTCGATGGCTGATCTGCCGGGTGGCCAGGCGCGGGTCGACCCGGACTCCGCGGTGTTCAACGTGGAGTCGGCGTTGGCCTCGACGGTGCCGGCTGATCCGGCGTACGGGTTCCTGGGGGCGGCGGGGGCGCCGGTGTGGGTGGCGCCGCAGGTGCAGGTGCCGGATCGGTTGTGGCCGGGGTTCAGCGCGGAGTCGATCGAGCCGGGAGTCCTTGACGGGGACGCGGTGTCGTTCACCCTGGAGCAGGTCAGCGGCCCGGGTGCGGTGGAGATCTACACCACCGGGACCACTGGCGGGGCTGGGGCCCCGGTGTCCCGGTTGTTCTCCGGTGATCCGGGTGCGGGGCTGGATCCGTGGACGCTGGACGTGCCGGCGCACGTGCACGCGAACTGGGCCTTCCCGGCGGTGGGTGACTACGTGCTGCGGTTCACCGCCACCGGGACGGTCGCCGGCCAGTCGCAGTCCGCGAGCCAGGACTACACGGTGCGGGTCGGTGACGTGCCGGTCGCGGTGACCACGCAGACGTCGGTCTCGGCCGGGTCGGGGAAGATCGCGCCGGACGAGACGGTGGCGTTGACCGCGACGGTGACACCGGCCACGGCGACCGGGTGGGTGGAGTTCCTGGACGGCAGCACGACCCTGGGGCACGCCGCGGTGAGCGGTGGGACCGCGAGCCTGCTGGCCGGGCCGCTGGGCCTGGGGACCCGGCAGGTGACCGCCCGGTACGTGCCGGCCTGGACCGATGAGTTCACCGGGTCCATCAGCCCGACCGTCCCGGTCACGGTCATCGAACCGGGCGCGGTGCCGTTCGGTCTGTCCGGGATGGCCGACCGGTACACCAGCGGTGACATCCTCGAGGTGCAGGTGGTGGGCCGGACGCTGGCGGCCGATGAACGCTACGAGTGGGTGGTGGCTCCGGAGGGAGAGGACGACGACTATCTGCTGAGTGAGCTGAATCCCGAAGCGGCGACGGGAACGTTGCGGCGCGAGGTGTCCGCGGCGTACGACGGCTGGCGGCTCGCCGCGGTCGCGGTGCGCACCGTCGACGGCCGCAACGTGTACGGCGACCAGACGCCGTACGTGCCGTTCGTGGTCGACGGGCCCGACCGGGGATCCGGCGAGCCGATCACCCTCGACTGGATCGACCAGCCCTACTACGCCGACGACGTGATCGAGGTGTCGGCGAGCTCCCGTCCGCTGGGCGCGGGCGAGACGTACACCTGGGTCACCCGGAGCCCGCTGTTCTACGGGACGTGGGGCGAGCTGTGGCCGTTCCAGATCCCCACCGGTGCGAACCCGTGGGTCTTCCCGGCCAACGCCATCAACGGCTACGACGTCGCGCTGCAGATCCGGGCCGCGGACGGCACCGTGCTGGGCCAGTCCGCGCCGGTGAGTCCGACGGTCGAGTGGCGCGAGGTGCTGCTGTCCGGCGCGCAGTCGGTGTACCGGGCGGGCGCGACCATCTCGGTGACCTCCGAGGTGTACCCGGCGATCTCGGATGCCACCTACCAATGGTCGCTCGTCGACCGGAGCACCTGGACCACGACCCCGATCGAGGGCGCCACCGGTCCCACGATCGAGCTGGCCGCGGACGCGTCGATGGACGGCCTGCAGCTCCAGCTGACCGTGGGCCGAACCAACGGCACCACCTATCCGTCGTCGGCCTCGGTCCCGTTGCGGGTCAGCACCGCCGGTCCCGATGAGCAGTTGCTCTTCCTGGCTTCCCTGTCCGGCCATTACCACCAGGGCAACACCATCGCGCTGCGGGCGGTCGCCGACCCGGCCCCGGCGGACACCGACACCTACCGCTGGTACTGGCAGCGTCCGGACCAGGCGCAGGAGGTGCTGCTCGAAGGCGTCACCACCGGCAGTCACGACCTGGTCGCCGAGCAGGCGTTGGACGGCGCCACCGTCCGGACCGAACTGCTCGCGGCGGACGGCACGCTCATCGCTGCGAGCGAGCCGGCGACCATCCACGTCGACGATCACGGCGCGCCCGCCCGGCAGCAGGTCACCATCGACGGCCCGACCGAACTGGCGGCTGGCAGCACGGCGACGCTGACGGCGTCCGTCAGCCCGGCGACGGTGCTGGATCGCTACCAGTGGTTCATCACCCGGCTCGGCGCCGCCGGTCCGGAGCCGATCGAGGGCGCCACCGGCGCCGCGTACTCCTTCGGCGTCACCACGGGCCTGGACGGGGCGCAGATCGGTGTCTCGGTGGTCTTCGACGACGGCACGACCTACGTCGGTGCCCAGACCCCGGTCACGCTCCAGGTCACCGGCCAGGACCCCGACCCGGAACCGGAACCGACCCCGGATCTGTCGCAGACCATCACGGCAACGCTCGGTGACGACGCGGGCGCGCTGGTGGTCAGCGTCGACCCACAGGACCGGGACGTGGTCATGGGACCGTTCGCGCTGTCCGACGCCGGCAACCGCTGGCAGGCCGGCGGTGAGCTGCGACCGGTCACGGTGACCGACACCCGCAGCACCCGGCCCGGCTGGAACGTCTCCGGCCAGGTCGGCGACTTCATCGGTGGCTCGGGTGGTTTCGGCGCCGAGCAGCTGGGCTGGACCCCGACCGTGACCGGTCAGGCCGCCGAGCAGGCGGTCGAGCCGGGTGCTCCGGTCGCCCCCGGCGACACCGACGGCGAGGGGCTGTCGGTCAGCCGCGGTCTGGTCTCGGCGCCGGCCGGGGCCGGCCTCGGCACCGCGACCGCCGGTGGACAGCTCGAGCTGCACGTGCCGACCGACACCCGGCCCGGCACCTACACCGCCCTGCTGACGCTGACCGCCATCTGAGGCAGCGTCCACGGGTACCCCGGCGGCGGGCGGCGGCCATCTCGGCGCCGCCCGCCGTCGTGGTCTCCGGGTGGAAGAGGTTCAGCACGTCCCAGACCACCTGCCCGCCGGCGAGCAGCTGCCCCACCCCGCGTGGTTCACCCGCGCCACCCGTTCGTCCCGTGTCACCGTCGGGGTCACCGTCGGGGCTCCCTCCACGGGAAGAACTTGCGTGCGGCCAGCGTCCCGCGCTCGTGGGTCCCGCGCACCAGCAGCGATCGGGTCCGACGTCAGGTGCGCAGCATCGGTGGCAGGGTGGCTGGATCGGGTGCACCGGCGGTGATCCAGTCGGCCAGGGCGCCCGCCCGGTCCGGGTCGTCCATCAGCTCGACGGCCACCGGTGGTCGGAGCCAGCGCACCGAGCCGGCCTGCACGGCGGCCGGCCCGACCACCGCCAGGCTGCCGCGGTGACAGGCGCCCAGGCAGTCGGTGGCGATGAGCACCGCCTCCGGTCGGGTGCGGACCGAGGCGTGCAGGCAGGCGACCGACGGCGGGTGCTCGTCCGGGCCGTGGTGGCACCGCCGATCGTGCAGGGCGGCGCAGCGCTGCCCGGTGCAGTAGGCGACGGCCAGGGTGGGCCGAGCGCCGGGAGGGGACTGGTCCATCGCGACTCCCGCTCGTTGAGGATGCTCATGAGAACCATACTCAACAGTGCTGGCCCCACGTGTCGGGGGCTCGGCTCAGGCCAGGGCGTCGGCCAGCGCGCCGAGCACCGGCGCACACGCCGCGTCGAGCTTCACCGTGGCCTCGCCGTCGCCCCGGGTGATCCCGCGATTGACGATGACCACGGGCAGACCGAGCTTGGCCGCGCGCCGGACGAACCGGTATCCGGACATCACCGTCAACGACGACCCGGCCACCAGCAGCGCACCGGCGGACTCGATCGCCGCGTAGCTGCGGGCCACCCGGTCCGGCGGCACCGTCTCACCGAAGAACACCACGTCCGGTTTCAGCACCCCGCCGCACACCTCGCACCGGGCCACCCGGAACCCGGCGGTGTTCTCGAGTTCCACGTCGCCGTCCGGGTTCACCCGCAGCTGCTCCGGAAGCTGTTGCACGAAGTCGGGATTCAGCTCGTCCAGCCGTCGGTGCAGCCGCTCCCGGCTGGAGACGCGGCGACAGTCCAGGCAGATCACGCCGGCGATCCGGCCGTGCAGCGCCACCATCGACCGGCTCCCGGCCGCTTCGTGCAGGCCGTCGACGTTCTGGGTGATGAGGAAGCCCAGGGGACCGGCGGTCTCCAGCCGGGCCATGCTCAGGTGCCCCGGATTGGGCATCGCCCGGCCGATGGTCGAGAAGCCGAGGTGGCTGCGCGCCCAGTACCGCTGCTGCGCGACCGGTCCGGAGACGAACTGCTGGAACGTCATCGGCGTGCGGGGTGGAGCGTCCGGTCCCCGGTAGTCCGGGATGCCGGAGTCGGTGCTCATGCCGGCCCCGGTCAGTGCGACCACCCGACGACCGCGCAGCAGTGCGACGGCCTGCTCGACCTGCTCGGCGGTGCGTTCGTCGAGGGTCGCGGGGGTGGGCAGCGATGACCTGGTCACGGCGCAGTCACAACACCTGACGGTACGCCGGAGCAGCGACGTGTCGGATCAGGCCGCCGGCCGGACGTGGATGCCGTGGGCGATGTCCGGGTGCAGTTCGGTGGTGGTCGGGCCGTCCACGACGACCAGGGCCTCGCCGCGGACACCGAACTCGAGCACCGCGCCCGGCACCACGCCGGCCCGGTGCAGCCGGTCCATCACGGTGGGCTGGTTCTGCACCACCTCGATGATCCGGCGCACCTCGAAGCGGCCGCCGCGGGCCGCGGCCACATCGGCGGCGATGAGGTCCAGATGGGTCTCGGTGACCGGGGGCACCGACTCGCCGAGGTGGTCCAGGCCGGGGATCGGGTTGCCGTACGGGGAGGTCTGCGGGTGGCCCAGCAGGGCGACCAGTCGCTGCTCGACCTGCTCGCTCATCACGTGCTCCCAGCGGCAGGCCTCGACGTGCACGTCCTGCCAGTCGAGCCCGATGACGTCGAGCAGCAGCCGCTCGGCCAGCCGGTGCTTGCGCATCACCGAGATCGCCCGATCCCGACCGGTCCCGGTCAGCTCCAGGTGACGATCGTCGGACACCACCAACAGGCCGTCACGCTGCATCCTGGCCACCGTCTGGCTGACGGTCGGACCGCTCTGGTTCAGGCGCTCGGCGATGCGGGCCCGCAACGGGACCACACCCTCTTCCTCGAGCTCGTAGATCGTGCGCAGGTACATCTCGGTCGTGTCGATGAGATCATTCACCCTGGCGTTCCCCTTCTGCGGCCCGGACCGATCGTACTGGGTCCGCGCTGTGCGTGGTCGGCGGTCGGACCGGGCTGGGAGCGTCCGATAGCGTGAGGCGATGAGGCCGCCGCTCGTCGTCTGGGATCCGGGCATGCTGGCCTACGACCTCGGCGGCAACCACCCGTTCTCGCCCGTCCGCTGGCAGCTGACCTGGGAGCTGGCCGACGCCCTCGGGGTGTTGGACGGCATCGGCCGCACCGCCCCCGAGCCGGCCACGGACGAGCAGCTGGCCCGGATCCACACCCCCGCCTACGTCGCTGCGGTCCGGGCCGCGTCCGACCGTCCTTCGTCGGGGCTGTGGGTCGGGCACGGGCTCGGGACCGCCGACAACCCGTCGTTCCCGGGCATGCACGCCTCGGCCGCGCTCATCGCCGGCGGTTCGGTCCTGGCCGCCCGCGCCCTGGCCCACGGCGAGGCCGACCGGGCGATCAACATCGCGGGCGGCCTGCACCACGCCATGGCCGACCGCGCGGCCGGGTTCTGCGTCTACAACGACGCCGCGCTGGCCATCGCGACGCTGCTGGACGAGGGCGTGCAGCGGGTGGCCTACATCGATGTGGACGTGCACCACGGTGACGGCGTCCAGGACGCGTTCTACGACGACCCGCGGGTGCTGACGGTGTCGTTGCACGAGACGCCCATGGCCCTGTTCCCGGGCACCGGGTGGCCCGCCGAGGTGGGGACCGGCGAGGCGGCCGGGACCGCGGTGAACGTGGCGCTGCCACCCGGCACCTCGGACACCGGGTGGCTGCGTGCGTTCCACGCGGTGGTGCCGGGGGCGGTCCGGGCCTTCCGGCCGGAGGTGCTGGTCACCCAGCACGGCGCCGACTCGCACGCCGAGGATCCGCTGGCCGACCTGAACCTCACCGTGGACGGACACCGCGACATCGCCCGATCCGTGCGGAGTCTCGCCGACGAGCTGCCCGGGGGGCGATGGCTCGCCCTGGGTGGCGGGGGATACGCGGTGGTGCGGGTGGTGCCGCGGTCGTGGACACATCTGCTGGCCACCGTGGCCGGCCGCGACCTGGACCCGGCCACCGAGATCCCGCAGGTGTGGCGCGACCGGGCGCTCGAGCTGCGACCGCGGACCGAACCACCGACGGTGATGCACGACGGCACCGTGACGACCATCGAGGTGCCGCGCTGGGACGGCACCACCGAGCAGCCGGTGGACCGGGCGATCCGGGAGACCCGGGACCGGGTGTTCCCGCTGCTCGGGCTCGATCCGATGGATCCGCGGGACTGACCGGACGGGACGGGGACGGCTGTGGAGATGACGCAGCGGACGGCGCAACCCGCGACGGGGGCGGACGTCGGACCCGCGTACCCGCAGCACTGGGAGGCCGATGTGCTGCTGTCCGACGGTGGCGCGGTGCACCTGCGTCCGGCGCGGGCCTCCGACGCCGACGATATCCGCGCCATGCACGGCCGGTCGTCAGCCAGAACGCTCTATCTGCGGTACTTCTCGTCGGTGGCCCAGGTCAGTGACGCCCAGGTGCGGATCTTCACCGACGTGGACCACGACACCGCGATCGGGCTGGTCGCCGAGCTCGGCGGGCACATCATCGCCGCCGGCACCTGTCACCGGGACCTGCGCGACCGGGAATCGGCGGAAGTCGCCTTCCTGGTGGAGGACTCGCAGCAGGGCCGTGGGCTCGGCTCGGTGCTCCTGGAGCACCTGGCCGCGGCCGCACAGGAGTGCGGCATCCGCCGGTTCACGGCCGAGGTGCTGGCCGAGAACCAGGTGATGACCCGCGTCTTCGCGGACGCAGGGTATTCGGTACGTCGCGAGTTCTCGTCCGGGGTGCTGGATCTCGTCTTCGACATCGAGCCGACCGAGAAGTCCCGGGCGGTGCTGCTGGCCCGGGAGCACCGGGCCGAGTCCCGGTCCATCACCCGGCTGCTCAACCCGCGGTCGGTGGCCGTCATCGGTGCGTCCACCGAGGCGGGCAAGCTGGGCCACGCGGTGCTGGTCAACCTGCTCCGCGGCCCGTTCACCGGCCCGGTGTACCCGGTCAATCCGGAGACCCGGTCGGTGCAGGGCGTCCGGGCCTATCCGTCCGTGCTGGACATCCCCGATCCGGTCGACATGGCCGTCGTGGCGGTGCCGGCCGGATCGGTGGCCGAGGTGGTCGACGCCTGCCGGGTCAAGGGCGTGCACGCGCTGGTGGTCATCTCGGCCGGGTTCGCCGACGCCGGCAGCGACGGCGCGGCCGAGCAGCGGCGGATGGTCGCGGTGGCCCGGGCCTCGGGGATGCGGGTGATCGGGCCGAACTGCCTCGGCCTGATCAACGCCGACCCGACGATCAGCCTGAACGCGACGCTGGCCCCGGTGGTGCCGCCGCCCGGCCGGATCGGCTTCTTCTGCCAGTCCGGGGCCCTGGGTGTGGCCATCCTGGCCGACGCGCACGCCCGCGGACTCGGGCTGTCCAGCTTCGTCTCGGCCGGCAACCGGGCCGACGTCTCCGGCAACGACCTGTTGCAGTACTGGTACGGCGACGAGCACACCGAGGTCGTGCTGCTCTACCTGGAGTCGTTCGGCAACCCGCGCAAGTTCGCCCGGCTGGCCCGGGTGCTGTCGCGGGTGAAGCCGGTGATCGCGGTGAAGTCGGGCCGGCACGCGCTGGCCACCCCCGCGCTGGCCGCCACCACGGCGCCGGTGAGCGATCACGCGGTGGCCACCCTGTTCGCCCAGTCCGGCGTCATCCGGACCACGAACCTGGCCGAGGCGTTCGACGTGGCCCAGCTGCTGGCCAGCCAGCCGGTGCCGGGCGGCGACCGGGTGGCCATCGTGGGCAACTCCACCGCGCTCGGGATCCTCGCCTACGACGCCTGTCTGGATGCCGGGCTGGCCGTGCCGGACGGCGGGCCGCAGGACCTGGGGTTCCGGGCCACACCCGAGCGGTTGGCCGACGCAATCCGCACCGCCGCGGCCCGGGACGACATCGACGCGCTGGTCGTGGTGTTCGTGCCGGCCGTCGAGGACGCCTCCGGCGGACTGGCCCACGCGGCCGCGCTCAAGGCCGCCGTGCGGGACCTGCGGACCGCCTCGGCGGTGTTCCCAGCCGCGTCCCCGGCTGCCACGGCCGTGCCGGTGGTGACCACCTTCCTGGCCGTCGACGGCCTGCCCACCGAGCTGGCCGTGCCGGACGAGCAGGGACACGCCGGACGCGGGTCGGTGCCCTCGTTCCGCACCCCGGAGCGCGCGGTCGCGGCCCTGGCCCACGCCATCCGGTACGGCACCTGGCGGTCGCGTCCGGCGGGCACGGTCACCCGCCCGGACGGGGTCGACGCGGCCCGCGGCCGGGCGGTGCTGCGCCGGGCCGCGCAGGACGGCGGCACGGTCGAGCGGTCCCTGACCGACGACGAGCTGGTCGACCTGCTGGACGTGTACGGCATCCCGGTCGCTCCGTTCCGGGCGGTCGGCACCGTGGGCGAGGCCGTCACCGCGGCCGACGAGCTCGGTTACCCGGTGGTGCTCAAGGCGTTCGACGAACGGCTGCGGCACCGGGACGACCGGTCCGGGGTCCGGGTGGGGCTGTCGTCGCCGGCCCACCTGCGGGCGGCCTGGCCCGGCCTGGTCGAGCTGTCCGGTCCGCGGGTCTACGTGCAGCGGATGGCGCCGCCGGAACGGTCCGGGCTGGCCACCGTCTTCGGCATCCGCGCCGACCCGTCGTTCGGGGCGCTGGTGTCCTTCGGGCTGGGCGGCCTGGCCACGGAGCTGCTCGACGACCGGGCCTACCGGGCGGTGCCGCTCACCGACGTGGACGCCGTCGACCTGATCGCCGGACCTCGCGCGGCGCCGCTGCTCGACGGCTACCGCGGATCCCGGGCGGTGGACCGGGCGGCGCTGGTGGACCTGGCGCTGCGGCTGTCGGCGATGGCCGACGACCTGCCGGACCTGGTCGAGCTGCGGCTGCAGCCGGTGTTGGCCGGGCCGGCCGGCGTCAGCGTCACCGGTGTCACCGGCCGGCTGGGCCGGCCGATGCGACTGGACGAGCGGCGCCGGCTGGCGTGACCGACGGGTGGTCCCTGGTCCGGGCCGAGTGATCCTCACCGCGGTCCGTGCCCGGAGCCGATCATGCTCGGTAACGTGCGCGCCGGTCGCTGCCCGCCCGGTGGCGGCCGACGGCCGACGCCCAGGAGCAGAGATGGACATCGAAGACGAGTTCGCGGTGCCGCGGGCGTCGGGGTCGTCCGCGCTGGCCCCGCGGGAGCGCAAGACCGAGACCCGCAAGCGGCTGATCGCCGAGGCGCTCATGGCCGGGGGCTCGGCCACCCCGCAGGACCTGGCCACCAAGTTCGGGGTCAGCGTGGTGACCATCCACCGCGACCTGCACGAGCTGGAGCGGCGTGGTCTGGTCCGCAAGTTCCACGGCGGCGTCGCCGTCCAGCCGTCCGGCATCTTCGAGAACCAGATGTCGCACCGGCTGGCCACCCGGGCGGCCGAGAAGGCCGCGATCGCGTCGGCCGCGCTGCAGTGGGTCGAGCCGGGCATGTCCATCCTGCTCGACGACAGCACCACCACCCTGCGGATGATCGACGGGCTGGCCGACCGCACT
>NZ_JAERWK010000026.1 GCF_016918035.1 Nakamurella leprariae
TCCGCCGCCTGTCCGAGCTGGCCCGCTACCGCGACGAGCTCACGGTGGTCGGCATCGGCGGGCGGTACGACGTGTCGCACGACTCGTTCCTGGGTGTCCAGGCGATCGAGCAGGTGGCCGGTATCCATGTCGACGCGGTGTTCATGTCCACCGCGGCCGTGTCCGGCACCGACCTGTACCACCAGGAGGAGCAGGTGGTGATGCTCAAGCGCCAGATGCTGGCCTCCGCCACCAAGCGCTACCTGCTGGTCGACCACCACAAGCTCAACCGTCGGGCGATGCTGAAGATCGCCCCGGTCAGCGAGTTCGACCTGATCATCACCGACAGCGGCGCCCATCCCGACCTGCTCGCCACGTGGCGGTCCAACGGCACCGCCTTCGAGGTGGTCGCGGTCGATCCCGCGGTCGACCGGTCCGACTGACCGGAGAGCCGGAACCCGGCCGACGCCGTACCGTCGGGCTCGACCTGAAGTCCCGCACCGTCGCCGCAGTCAGATCGCCAGACGTTGGCCCCGCCAACACCGTTCGTCACCACAGCCCGGCAGGGCCCGTTCGAAGGCATCGACCCATGACCCACGTGTACAACGATCCGGCTGCGTTCAAGGACGACATCCTCCGTGGGTTCGCCGCTGCGTATCCGCAGTACGTGGACCGGGTCGAGGGTGCGTCGGGCTTCCAGCGCGCGGGTGGGCCGCTGGAGGGCAAGGTCAGTCTGGTCATCGGGGGCGGTTCCGGGCACTACCCGTCGTACTCCGGGGTGACCGGCGTCGGCTTCGCAGACGCCGGCGTGCTGGGCGACCTGTTCGCCTCCCCGTCGGCCGAGCAGGTCTACCGGGTGGCCAAGGCGGCGCACGGCGGTGCGGGCGTGGTGCTCTCGTTCGGCAACTACGCCGGTGACCGCCTGAACTTCGCGGTGGCCCAGGAACGGTTGCAGGCCGAGGGCATCGACACCCGGATCGTCTACGTGACCGACGACATCGCGTCGGCGTCGGCCGACGAGCGGGGCAAGCGCCGTGGCATCGCCGGCACCTTCACCGTCTACAAGATGGGTGGCGCGGCGGCCGAGGACAGCGCCTCGCTCGACGAGGTCGAGCGCATCATGCACAAGGCCAATGACGCCACCTGTTCCTTCGGCGTGGCGTTCGCCGGCTGCACCATGCCCGGCGCGGACGAACCGTTGTTCGTGGTGCCGGACGGGCAGATCGAGTTCGGCCTGGGCATCCACGGCGAGCCGGGCATCTCGTCCTCGCCGACCATGTCGGCCGACGACCTGGCCGCGCAGCTGGTGGAGCGGGTGCTGGCCGAACGTCCGGCGGACGCCGACGGCCGTGCCGCCGTGCTGCTGAACGGCCTGGGCGCCACCAAGTACGAGGAACTGTTCGTGCTGTTCGGCCGGGTGGCGCAGCTGCTGGCCGATGCAGGCGTGACCATGGTGATGCCCGAGGTCGGTGAGCTGGTCACCAGTCTGGACATGGCCGGCTGCTCGCTCACCGTGACCTGGCTGGACGACGAGCTGGAGCGGTACTGGGTGGCGCCGGCCGACACCCCCGCCTTCCGTCGCGGCACCGCCGCCGGCAGCAGCAAGTTCACCACCCGGCGGACGGTGGCGGCCGACGAGCGGACCGCGGCGCAGGAGCAGGCCAGCCCGGAGTCGGTGGCCGCCGCGCAGGTGGCCCGGGACGCCGTGGTCGCGTTGAACCGGGTGGTCGAGGAGCACAAGGAGCGGCTCGGCCGGATCGACGCCATCGCCGGCGACGGCGACCACGGCATCGGCATGTCCCGCGGGTCCACCGCCGCGGCCGCCGCGGCGACCGAGACGCAGGGCGGGGTGCAGACCGTGCTGGCCGCGGCCGGAGCCGCGTTCGGCGACAAGGCCGGCGGCACCAGCGGCATCCTCTGGGGCATGCTGCTGGCCGGCGTGGGCACGGCGCTGGGCAACACCGAGGCGGTGACGCCGCAGCGAGTGGCCGCCGCTGTGCAGCAGTCGGCCACCGACCTGCAGGCGTTCAGCAAGGCCGAGCTGGGCGACAAGACCATGCTGGACGCGCTCTTCCCGTTCGTCGACGAGCTGGTGGCCGAGGTCGGCAAGGGACGGTCGCTGGCGCAGGCGTGGGCGACCGCGGCCGCCGCGTCGGTGGCCGCCGGTGAGGCGACCGCATCGCTCGTGCCCAAGATCGGCCGGGCCCGGCCGCTGGCCGAGCGGTCGGTCGGCACGCCGGACCCGGGCGCCATCTCGATGGGCCTCATCGTCACCGCGGTCGGCGAGGTGCTGGCCACGGCCGACTGCGGCTGAGGCAGGACCCGACTCAGGCGGCAGCACCGACCGGGCCGGCCGGTCGGCGCGGTCGTGCTCGACCGGTCCGTCTTGTCCGAGCTGGGGCGAGCCGGGGCGGGAGTCCGCGCCGATCGTCGTGATCCGCGCCGGATGCTCGAGTTCGCGCCGCCTGATGACGGCGTGTTCCCGGTTCTCGGGCGCGGGAGTGCCGCAGTACAGCGGTCGGAGGATGGAGCCGGTGTTCCGTCGTCGGGCCTGACCGGTCCCTCCGCTCTGCTGCGCGCGATGGTGCGCGGAGCCGCCGAGCTTCAGGCCGCTGGGCATCTTGCTGCCGATGGCAAAGGGCGCGCTGACGCCGCCGACCTCGTCGGGGACTTGCTGAGCCTGCTCCGGCGTTGAGGCGCGGTGCTCAGCCCTTCATCGCCCCGAGAAGACGTCCTGCACGAAGTATCGCTGGAGGAGAGGTGCGGGTCGGACGGACCGAGTCGGCCGCCACCGCGCACACGGCGACCGGCGACGAGCGGGACCGGCTGTGGCAGATGATCATCGCGGCCGCCCCGGTGATGAGCGACGACCAGCGGCGCACCACTCGCCGGCTGCCGGTCGTGTGATCACGCCGGCCGGCTGACCGCCGGACCGGCGATACAGTCGCCCACGGAGGCGTCTGTGTCCTGGTGGGCACCGCGGTCTTCAACACCGTCGTGGCCTGGTATCCAGGTCAGGTGGGTTCGATTCCTGTCCGCCTCCGCGACGCGCAGCTCCCGTCCGTGCGCCTGACGCAGTTCGCGCACGGCGGGGGCTGTGCGTGCAAGATCCCGCCCGGAGAGCTCGAGGCGGTGGTGGCCGGCTTCGCTGGTGGCCTGCCGATCGAGGCGCCCGAACTGTTGGTGGGCCTGGACTTCGGCGACGACGCCGCCGCGGTCCGGCTCGACGGCGACACCGCCGTCATCGCCACCACCGACTTCTTCACCCCGGTCGTCGACGACGCCTACGACTTCGGCCGGATCGCCGCCACCAACGCGCTGTCGGACATCTACGCGATGGGCGGGACGCCGCTGGTGGCTCTCAATCTGCTCGGCTGGCCGCGGGACGTGCTGCCGCTCGAACTCGCCGGCGAGGTGCTCCGCGGTGGTGCCGACATCACCCGCGAGGCGAACTGCCACCTGGGGGGCGGGCACAGCATCGACGACCCCGAACCCAAGTACGGGCTCGCGGTGACCGGTGTCGCCGACCCGGAGCGCCTGCTCCGGCTCGAGGCCGGCGCGGCCGGCGTCCCCATCTCGCTGACCAAGCCACTGGGCGTCGGGGTCCTCAACAACCGGCACAAGAGCACCGGCGAGGTGTTCCCCCAGGCCATCGCCACGATGACCACGCTGAACCGGGACGCCTCGCGGGCCGCGCTGGCCGCCGGCATCCGGTGTGCCACCGATGTCACCGGGTTCGGGCTGCTGGGACACCTGTTCAAGTTGGCCCGGGCCAGCGGCGTCACCGCCCGGCTCGACCCGGCGGCGGTGCCGTTCCTGGACGGGGCACGGCAGGCCGCCCGGGACGGCTTCGTCAGCGGCGGCACCCGCCGCAACCTGGACTGGGTCGCCCCACACACCGAGTTCGGCGCCGGTGTGGACGAGCTCGACCGGCTGCTGCTGGCCGACGCGCAGACCTCCGGCGGCCTGCTGGTGGCCGGCGAGATCCCCGGCGCCCCGGTGATCGGGGAGCTGGTCCCCCGGACGGAGCACGTGCTTGTCGTCGGGTGAGGACGGCGATCCGCGGCGTCGGGTGCCGCGCACCGACACCCTGCTCGCCGACACCCTGCTCGCCGCGGCCCGCGACCGGCTGGGGGATCGGGTGGTCAAGCGGGCCGTGCAGATCGCGCAGGACCGGGTGCGGCGCGGCGAGTTGCCGGTCGGCCGGCTGCTCGACACGGTGCTGGACAGCCTGCCGGATGCGCCCACCTCGCTGCGACGCGTCATCAACGCGACCGGCGTGGTGCTGCACACCAACCTGGGCCGGGCGCCGCTGTCCGAAGCGGCCGTCGCCGCGGTGAACACGGCCGCCGGGTACGTGGACGTCGAGTTCGACCTCACCACCGGGACCCGAGCCCGTCGCGGTCGCGGCGCGCTGGCCGCCCTGCTGACGGCGGTCCCCGATGCGCAGGACGCCCTGGTCGTGAACAACGGGGCGGCCGCGCTGGTGCTGGCCGCGACCACGCTCGCCCCCGGCCGCGAGATCGTGATCAGTCGTGGCGAGTTGGTGGAGATCGGCGACGGCTTCCGGATCCCGGAGCTGCTGCAGAGCACCGGCGCCCGGCTCCGGGAGGTGGGCACCACCAACCGCACCCACCTGGCCGATTACGCCGCCGCCGTGTCCGACCGGACGGGGTTCATCCTCAAGGTGCACCCGTCCAACTTCTCGATGCACGGGTTCACCGCCTCGGTGCCGGTGGACCAGCTGGCCACCCTCGGCGTCCCGGTGGTGGCCGACATCGGGTCGGGGCTGCTGGCCGCCGATCCGCTGCTGCCCGGGGAGCCGGACGCGGCGTCGTGGTTGCGGGCCGGCGCCGGCCTGGTCACGGCCAGCGGCGACAAGCTGCTGGGCGGTCCGCAGGCCGGGCTGGTGCTGGGCACCTCCGAGCTGGTCGGACGACTGCGACGGTCGCCCATCCACCGGGCGCTGCGGGTCGACAAGCTGACGCTGGCCGCCTTGGAGGCCACGCTGACCGGGCCGCCGACGCCGACCCGCGCGGCGCTGCGGGCCGATCCGACGGTGCTGCGCGGGCGCGCGGAGCACCTGGCGCGGTCCCTGCAGGACGCCGGCGTGCCGGCCGCGGTCGTGCCCAGTGACGGCCTGGTCGGGGCGGGTGGCGCGCCCGACCTGCGGCTGCCCGGCTGGGCGGTGGCGCTGCCCGAGGATCACGCCGCCGCGCTGCGCACCGGCCGACCGGCGGTGGCCGCCCGGGTCGAGGGCGGCCACTGTCTGCTCGATCTGCGCTGCGTCCCGACCGTCGACGACCGGGCGCTGCTGGGCGCCGTCCTGGCCGCCGCCGGCCGGATCGACGGGACCCCGCCGTGCACGTGATCGCCACGGCGGGCCACGTCGACCACGGCAAGTCCACGCTGGTGCGGGCGCTGACCGGGATGGAACCCGACCGGCTCTCCGAGGAGCAGCGGCGCGGGATGACGATCGACCTGGGGTACGCCTGGACGACGCTGCCCGGCGGCGACACGGTCGCGTTCGTCGATGTCCCCGGCCACCAGCGCTTCGTCACCACCATGCTGGCCGGGGTCGGCCCGGTGCCGGCCGTGCTGTTCGTGGTGGCCTCCGACGAAGGCTGGAACGTGCAGAGCACCGAGCACCTGGACGCGCTCGACGCACTGCAGGTCAGCCGGGGGGTGCTCGCGCTGACCCGAGCCGACCTGGGCGACGTCGAGCTGGCCGAGGCCGAGGCCCGCGACCACCTGGCCGGGACCGCGCTCGCGGACATGGAGGCGGTCGGCGTCAGTGCCGTCACCGGCGCCGGGGTCGACGACCTGCGGTTCGCGCTCGACCGGTTGGTCACCCGGCTGCCGGCCCGGGTGGACGGTCGGGTCCGGCTGTGGGTCGACCGGGTGTTCAGTGTCCGTGGCGCCGGCACCGTCGTCACCGGCACCCTCACCGCGGGCACCATCACCGTCGGTGACGAGCTGCAGGTCCACCCGTCGGGTGCACGGGTGCGGGTCCGGGGCATCGAGTCCCTGAAGCGGACGGTCGATCGGGTGCACGGGGTCGCGCGGGTCGCCCTGAACCTGCGCGGGGTGAGCGCCGAGGCGCTGCACCGCGGCGACGCGCTGGCGGCGCCCGGCGGCTGGGCGGACGTCGACGTGCTGGACGTGCGGCTCAGCCGGGCCGCGCGGCCCCCGACCGAGCTGGTGTTCCACCTGGGCTCGGCCGCGGTGCCGGCGCACGTCCGGCCGTTGGGGGAGGACACCGCCCGGCTGACGCTGGCCCGGCCGCTGCCGACGGCCATCGGGGAACGCGGGGTGCTGCGCGACCCGGGGGCCCAGCAGGTGGTGGCCGCGGCGACGGTGCTCGACCCGATGCCGCCGCCGCTCACCCGGCGCGGCGCCGCCCGACGGCGGGCCGACGAGCTGGCCGGGGTCGGTCCGGTCCCGGACGCGTCCGGCGAGGTGGCTCGGCGCGGCGCGGTACGGCGGGAAGACCTGGTGCGGGCGGGGGTCCGGATGTCCGGCGCGCCGCCTGGCGCGGTGGCGGTGGCCGGCTGGCTGATCGACGACGGCCGCTGGCAGCAGTGGCGCGAACGGCTGGGACCGGCCGCGGACGCCTGGGCGGCCGCGCACCCGATGCTGCCGGCCCTGCCCCGACGGACGGCCGTCGATGCCCTGGCCCTGCCCGATCCCGCCCTGCTGGAGCCGCTGGTCGGGCAGACGGACCTGGTCCTGGACGCGTCCGGGGTGGCCCGGCCCGGTCAGCGGGCCAGCCTGCCTGAGGCGCTGGAGCGGGCGCTGGCGCAGGTGCTGGTCCGGCTCGCCGCCGATCCGTTCGCCGCGCCCGAGGCACCCGACCTCGCCGCCGTCGGCCTGGACGACCGTGCGCTGGCCGTGGCGGTCCGGCAGTGTCGGCTGGTCGAGCTCGCGCCCGGCGTCCTGCTGCGCCCCGAGGCCCTGGACGAGGCCGTGCGCCGGCTGACAGGGCTGCCGCAACCGTTCGCGATGACCGACGCCCGGCAGGTGCTGCGCACCACCCGCAGGGTCGCCGTGCCGCTGCTCGAACACCTGGACCGGTCCGGGCGGACGGTCCGGGTGGACAGTCGGTTGCGACGTGTGGCCGAATCGTGATCTCGCCGTGACCGCACGCGGGCACACATGTTGAACACCTGTGAGCGGCGTTGAAATCGTCTGCCTCGCCGCGCTCCTCGCGGTGATCGGCGTTACGGTCGTTCACGTTCGGTGTCATCGACACGTCGGGGTCCGTCGCTGAGACGGGCTGGCGACCCGAGAGAGGGGAACGGACATGAGCATGGGCGACAAGATCAAGAACGCGGCCGAGGACGCCATGGGCAAGGTCAAGGAGGCAGCCGGTCGGGTCACCGACGACGAGGAGCTGCAGGCCCGCGGGCAGGCCGACCAGGCGTCCGCGTCGACCAAGCAGGCCGGCGAGAACGTCAAGGACGCCGCCAAGAACGTCTTCAAGAACCCCTGATCCCTGCGGGTCCGTACCGGGCCCGATCCGCGCAGCCGGGGCGATGGTCACCATCGCCCCGGCTGTTCCGCGTCCGGAGCCAGATCCCACCGCCCAGACACGGCGGCCACCACCGCACCGGTTGGCCGTGGCCACCGGATCCGACTGGTGCTGGCCCACGACGACCGTGGTCAGGGCGGGACGACCGTGCTCGGCCTCACACACACACCCCGGTCGGTGGGACGAGCCACACGGTGGTGGCGTCGTCGTCCCGGCTGCTGCTGCCGATCGTCACGACGTCGGACTGACGGCGCCGCCGACGGGCGAGTCGGTCACCCGTCCGGGAGCCCGGTGGTGGTCCGCGCCGTTCCGCCGAACGGGACGATCGCGTGGTCGGCCGCTGAGCATGATCGACGCGGGTGGGCACCCCGTGTAGTTTGCAAGATCATCAGATCGAAACCAGGGACCCCGCAGCGCATCCCGTCCGAAGTGGACGGATGAGCCTGCGGGGTCCTGGTGTGTTCCGCCGGGGGGCGGAGGGGGGACGGCACTGCCGCATGCGCAGTTCGGGGGAGAGGCGGACCGCCGGCGGTCTGCGACGGTTGGCCGGGCGGATGCGTCGGCCGGGGCGGGCAGCCCGGGTGGGGATGACGGCGGCGGTCGCCGGTGCGTTGGTGATCCATCCGATCCAGACGCCGGTCAGCTCGGCGGACACCACGGACGGGACGCCGCTGGCCGCGACCTGGACCGACTCGCTGGCGTCGTCGACGAACGTGCTGAGCAAGGTCTTCAACTGGTCCAGCACCAGCCTCGTCGGTGCGCCCGGGATCGAACTGGCCCTGACACTGGCCGGTCCGATCCTGACCAGCATCCTGGGGGATGAGGGACCCGACCTGCAGGACGTGCTGGATGAGCTCGACGACCTCCAGGACGACCTGCAGCAGATGCAGCAGGAACTGTCCACGATCAGCACCCAGATCCTCCAGGACGGCGTCGACACGGAGGTCGGTGACTGCGATCTCCAGATCAGTGAACTGGAGTCGTACCGTTCGACGATCGACGAGGCGAACGAGGACTACCTGGCCTGGATCACCGCGTTGCAGGACGTCCGGACGTCAGGGACGGCTGATGCCAAGAACGCCAGGGACCAGTTCATCAACTCGGTGATCGGTACCGATCTGCTGGTCTTCGACACCGAGCTGGCCAACGCCATCGACACCATCCACACCTCACTGACCAGTCAGGCCGGAATCATCCAGACCTGTGGCCAGGCGTCGATGACGACCTGGAAGGCGGACAACCTGCCACCGGCGACGGTCGGTGCAGACTCATCCGGTGCGTGGGTGGATGACCGCGAGTACTACGACGGTGTCACCCAGGTGGTCCAGTTCTGGCAGATCGCGGAGAGCCACGCGCTCTTCCTGCTGCAGCAGGCGGTGCTGATGAAGCTGGGCAGCGAGTGGCCCCGGCACACCGACGAACTGACCCGCGAGGACAGTCAACAGATCTGCTCGCTGGCCGTGACGGCAGTGCCCCATCTGCACTCCCTGTGCACTTCGATGCAGTCCTACGGGTCGACGACGGCGTACGGCTACTTGACGGCGGAGTGGGCTGCGGCGGGCGTTCCGTACACCGACGACGACGTCATCCTGTCGATCGGCTCGTCGACGACCAGCGGCGTGCCCGGTTCGGTGCCCTTCACGGCTTGGGTCCGTGACCCCGGCTCGTCCGGCATTCCGTGGGCCACCACGCCACAGTCATGGGCGACCACGCAGACCGCGGCCACGTTCGACGGGATCGACAACTGGCTGCCGGCGGGGAGCGTCCAGTGGGAGGGGCTGAACAGCGGATACCTGGCGACCCACACCTCGGTCGCGCCGGCCGAGTATCCGGCACGCGGTGCGTGGTACACCGGGAGCGGAGGATCGAGCGACATCTACGCCGGATCGAACCTCCCCGAGTACCGGCAGTTCGACCTGTTGACCACCATGCAGTCCGTCACGACGACCGACGGCGCGGCGTTCACCACGGCTGGCGTGGACCAGGTCTGGATGCCGAACGAGACGGCGTCCCAACCGCTGAACTCCTGGGACATCGCGGCCGGGACGTGCTGTGACAACACCAACCCCGGCTACGGGTTCCCGCCGACCTGGGTGACCGAGGGCACCGCGCTCGACGCGTCGACCCATGACGCGAACCCGTTCTACGGCGACACCGGCCTGACCGTCAAGTGCATGGTGCTCACCCCGGACGGCGTCCTGTGCGGCGACGCCACGGTCGCGTCCTGGTGGGTCGGCCAACTGCAGTCCAGCTTCTCGGTCGTCTCCTCCAACTTCTTCACCGGCAACTGGACCGCGTCCGGCTCGTTCTCGGTGACGCCGAGCAGCAGCACGGCCGGGGCGTTCGTGGCCTCGGGGCTCAACGCGGGATGCTCGCCCGGCCCGTGCGGTGTCGGCCTCAACACGATGACGAGCCTGCCGGGTTGGATCGTCGACTTCACGTCCGTCGACCAGGTCGCGTTCGACGCACCCGATTCCCCGGCTGCGGTGTGGCCGGCCTCCTCGGTGCCGACCGATCCGTCCTGCCTGTCGAACTGGGGGATGCCGACGCGGTGCGGCCCGGCCATGCAGGCATGGCTGGCTGCCAACGTCCCGAACCCGAACGTCACGGGACCGGTCGCCAGCACCGGGCCGACGATCACCGACAGCCCTGCGGGCCTCGTGTGTGGGGCACCGACCTGGGCCGCTCCCACCGACGCGGGCGGAGCCGCGCTGGTCACCGGGCCCACCGTCACATGGACCGCGACCGGCCCCGACGGGACGACGAGTTCGGCCACGTCGACGGGGACCACGCCGCTCCCGGTCAGTCAGCTGGTGACTGCCGCCATGGATGCCCCGAGCGCACTGAAGGTCGCGTGTTCGTGGACGGCGTGGTTCGCCGACGCCGCGGCCAACGTCACGCACACCACCTCGGAGTCCACCCCGGTCGCCCTGGTGAGCGGTGCCTGGGTGGTCGAGCATGCCGCGGTGGACGTCACGCTCGACGCCGCGCACCTCGAGGACGGTCGGCGGGCGACCGCGAAGCTCACCGTGACCAACACCGGCAACGTGCCGCTCCACGACGTGCAGGTCAGCCACCAACCGGGGACCGTCGGGTCGCCGGCCATGTCCTGGCCGGGCCGGACCGGGGCGCTGCAGCCCGGCGAGACCGCCACCGGGACCGCGATCGTCGATCGCAGTGCGACCGCCGACCCGGGCGCGGCGGTGCCGGTCGGCAGCCGGGCGGGACGGTCGGGTGGGCTGCTGATGACCGCGGCCGGCATCACGGTGACCTCGACCGTCCAGGGCACAGCCCCGTCCGGCACCGTGGTGACCGACACCGACCGCCGGGACCTGCTCTTCGCGGATCCGACGGCCGATCCGACCAGCCCGACGGATGCGGCGCCCACGGTCACGGTGACCGTGACGCCGACCACCCCGGAGCAGCAGGAGGCCGGGTCGGGCGATGGCTTCCCGTGGAACAGTGACCGCAAGGCCGGGCCCGGTGGGTACCCCGGGGACGGTCCGGGGAACGCGGCGGCGCAGTCTCCCTCGGGCGCACCGCTGGCGTCCACCGGTGCGGCGATCACCCCCGTCCTGTGGGTGGGGGGCGTGCTGCTGCTGGCCGGCGTGACCGTGCTGGTGCTGTCCCGGAACCGTCTGCTGCGTCATCGATCCCAGCACTGACCTGCGGCGGTGGCCCCTCAGCTCGGGACGGCGCTGCGCCGCCGTCCCGAGCTGCAGTGGTCCACGGCGGGTCCGACGATGCTGTCTTCATGATCGTGTCGGGTGCCGTTCACCCGGCGGCTTGATCGGTCCCGCACAGTTGACCGGCCCGGATCCCGACCGCTCGGACGCCAGGATCGGGTGAGCGCGGGCTCGGATGCGGGCCGGCGCGGGGACGTCCGGGACGCTGATCCGCCGGGGGGCGGGGGGACGGGGCCGCTGCATGCCCAGCACACGCACGACGGAAGCGGGTCGACGCCCGCGGCTGCGCGGCCGGCTGGTCGTGGCCGCCGTCCTGGCGGCCGGTCTGGTCGTGGTTCCGGTGACGCCGCCGGCACACGCTGTGAGCCAGCCACTCTCGGCCCTGTGGCTCAACGGCCTCGGGACCACCATGCGAGTGGTGAACAAGGTCTTCAACTGGGAGACCAAGCTGGCCGGCGGTGCCGGAGTGGCCATCGCGCTGTCCCTGGCGGCACCGCTGGTGTCCTCGCTGTTCGGGGACAGCGGCCCCTCGACCCAGGACGTGCTGGACAAGCTCGACGACATCGAGGGCGACCTGGATGCCATGGAGCTGCAGCTCGATCAGGTCGAGCAACAGGTGCTGCAGGTCGATGTCGACACCCTGATGGGCACGTGCCAGATCCAGACGAACCGGCTGACCTCCATGCTGGCCCAGATCGACCGGGCCACCACGAACTATGCCGAGATCGTCAACGAGATGCGGTCGTTGGAACCAGGTGACGACCCGGGCGTGCTCAAGGTCTCCATCGCAGACTTCCTGCGGACCGTGGTCGGGGACGCCAAGGTGGCGACGAACGCGCCGCTCGCCGCGGTCATCGCCGACATCCATCAGGCGATGGTGACCTCCGGGGGCGGCGCCGGCGTCATCGAGACGTGCGGCAAGGCCTTCCTCCAGCAGTGGCGGTCGTCGACGACCACGTCGGGCCCCGCCGCCGGGAAGGCGGCCACCGACAGCGCCGGCTGGGTGGATGATCGGCAGTACTACGACCGATTGAGCGACCTGGTGCGGTTCTGGCAGACCGCGCAGGCTCACGCCCTGTTCCTGCTCGAACAGGCCGTGCTGATGCAGGTCGGCCAGGTCTGGATGCGGCAGCAGCAGCCGCTGACCGTGGACGACGCCGAGAGCATCTGCCGGCTCGCCGAGACCCGGCACGTCGCTGACGCGCAGTCGTTGTGCCGGACCACGTCCCGCTTCGCGACGACCGTGCACACGAACGTGCTCACCGAGTGGTCACAGGTGGGTGTGCCGTACTCCGACGACCAGGTGGTACTGTCGCTCGGCACGGACGTGACTGAGCTGCGCGGTCCCAAGAACGCAGTCATCCCGAGCACCGCGTGGGTGCGCGACCCCGCCGCGTCGTCCATCCCCTGGGCCACTACGCCCCAGTCCTGGTCGGCCCGGCCGACACCCGGCACCGTCGGTGACCTCACCGGCTGGCTGCCGGCGAACTCGGCGCAGTGGACCGGACTGTCCTCCGGCTACCTGGCCTCCCATCCGTCGGTGGCGCCGAGCAAGGTCGGGCCCCGGCAACGTTGGGCGATCGGCACCAGCACCTCGCCGGACGCGTTCACCAGCTCCCACGTGCCGGCGTTCCAGCCGCTGGACGTGCTGGCCACGATGGATCGGGTCACCCAGCCGTCGGCCCCGGTCGCCGGCGGCGCCCCGGCCTTCAACACCCGAGGCGTGCAACAGGTCTGGATCCCCAATGAGACGGCTACCAAGAACCTGAACTACCACTTCAACGGCGGTGGCCTGTCGTTCCCCCAGGGGACCTTCCTCCCCGGCAACACCAACATCTGGGGCAAGAAGTTCCTGCCCTACTACGCCGACAACGGGTTCACGGTCAGGTGCATGGTGCTCGCCGGGGACGGTGTGCTCTGCGATCCCGACACGGTCGGCTCCTGGTGGGTCGCGCAGCAGGAGACCGAGTACTGGGTGGTCTCGTCGAACTGGTTCACCGACAACGACACCGGCGCGGCGAAGTTCACGGTGTCGCCCACCAGCGGGGCGGTCGAGGGGCTGGTGGGGTACGGCCTCAACCACGGCTGCACCGGCGGCCGGTACTGCGGGGTCTCCCTCAACGGTCTCGGGTCGTACCCGGGGATCACCAGCGTGCCGTCCTGGATCGCCCCGCACACCTCGGTGTTCGGTGTCGTCACCACGCCACCGGACCGGGCGCACTCCGTCTGGCCCGCGCTGACGCTGCCCACCGGACCCGGCTGCACCACCGTATGGGGTGCACCCACCCGGTGCGGGGCCGCACTGCAGGCCTGGTTCGCGGCGACGATCCCGGACCCGGCGGTCAAGGGGCCGGTGGCAGCCACCGCGCCGGCGGTGGTGGCGACGCCGACGTCGACCGCGGCGGACGGCATCTCGTGCCGGCAGCCGCAGTGGGCGGCGTCCGCCGATCCGGCCGGTCGGGCGCTGGTGGTCGACCCGACCACGACCTGGACGGTGACGACGGCGACCGGCAGCGGCACCGTGCCGGGCGCGGCCACGACCACCCTGAGCGCCCTGGCCGCGTCCGGCGCCGGGCCCGGCACGACGACCTTCACCCTGACCTGCTCGGTCACGGCGTCCTTCGCCGGCGCGGCGGCGACCCGGACCCCGTCGGACTCGACGACCGTGCAGGCGGCGCTGGTCGACGGTCGGTGGGTGATCGAGACACCCGACCTGACTGTCGATCTCGTGGTCGACCGGACCGACCCGACCGTCCGCGAGGCCGCCGCCTCGATCGTGGTGATCAACACCGGGAACGTCCCGATCACGCAGCTGGACGTCCAGCACGACGTGCCCGGGGCCGTCGAGCTGACCCTGGACTGGCCCGGGCGACCGGGCGTGCTGGCCGCCGGCGAGCGGGTGACCGGATCCGGCAGTGTCGACGCCGACGCGGTGGCCGACGCGGCAGGTGCGGCCGGCCTGGTGGGCGGCCCGGGCCGGTCGGCGTCGGTGCACCTCGAACTGGCGTCGGTGAGCAGCACGGTGCACGGCCGCGCCCCGTCCGGCGATCCGGTGACGGCGTCGGACACCGAGACGGTGCTCATCCGGGTGCCGGACGCCTCGACCACACCCACCACTGCGGCCGGGCCGACCGCTGCGACCAGCCTGCCGAGCATCCCGGGCGATCCGGCCGACGCGGCCGGACCCGGTCCCGACGAGACGATGCCGAGCGCCCCGCAGTCGACGGCCGGCTCGCCGGACACCGCGGCACCGGTCCCAGCACTGAGGGACCGGACTCAGTCGTAGACCACCGACGTGCGCAGCAGCACGTCCTGCACCGACCGGTTGCGCCGGCTGATCAGCACCCAGAGCAGGCCGGGCAGGAACACCACGCACAGGGCCGCCCGCACCGCAGCGCGCCACGGGGACAGCCGTGCGCCGCGCCGGTCGGTGACCCGTAGCCCCAGCAACTGGGCGCCCTTGCTCCGCCCCGGTCCCGCCCACGCGGTCGCCCAGTACACGAACAACCCGAGGGCGAAGGCCGCCAGCACCCAGCCGTACGTGGGGGCCGTCGGGCGGAACGACGTCGGGGCGAGCAGGAACCGCAGCCCGACCCAGCCGGCGTACCCGAGCCCGACGGCCAGGACCACGAGCACGATGTCGACCAGGTTCGCCGCCCCGCGGGTCACGATGCCGGCGGGCCGGCCGTGCGCCAGCACCCGCGGGGACGGTGGATCGGGTGGTGGTGGTGGCACCCGCCACGGGAACGGGCCCGCCTCGGCGTGAGTCATCCCCGACCGCCCGGGGCGCCCTCGTGGCGTCCGGTGCGCCGCAGCAGCAGACGGTCGACGATCCGCTCCACGGCCCGGTCCGCGTCGACGCCCTGCGCCCGGACGCTGCTGACCATCTCGTCGGAGACCGCGGCCGTGGACGTCCGGATCAGCGCGGCCAGGTCGATCTCGTCGATGACGTACCGGGCCAGCTCGACGATCCCGGCGCGGGCGATGATCGGGTCCACGTCCAGCCGGGCGGCGGCCCGGTCGAGATCCACCCGGGCGACGATGGCGTCGAGGTCGAGGCGGTCGATGACGGCGTCGAGGTCCACCCGCGCGACGATGGCATCGAGGTCCAGGCGGTCGACGACCGCTCCGAGGTCGACCCGGTCGGTCACCCGGCGGACGTCGACTCTGTCCACCAGCGTGTCGAGGTCGAGCCCCGCGGCGATCGCGTCCACGTCCACCCGGTCCACGACCCGACCCACGTCCAGCCGGGCCGCCACCGCGTCGACGTCGAGCAAGCGGGCGATCCGGTCGACGTCGACGTACTCCTCGATGAGCGCGGCCACGTCGATGCGGGCCAGCACCGCGGCGATGACGCGGGAGAGCGCCGCGTCGACGAGCGGACCGAGGTGACGGCGACCGGCGTCACGGACGTCGGCGGTGGCGGCGTGCAGCCCGCGACCGAGGGCCGGTGGCGGCGCCGGGCGCGGCAGCGTCACCCGGGCGGCGCTGCGAGCGCTCTGCGCGAGGTCCCGGGCGATCCCCGCGGAGAGCGACACCGCCGCGCCGGTCGCCGCGAGCGTGCCCCCGACGGCACCTCCGACGGCATGCCCGAGGACAGTGGTCACCGACCGCGCAGTCCACCCCATGGGTCCTCCCGCCGATCACCGTCCGTCGTCGTCCGGGGGACTCCGACTCTACCGTCAGCGACGGATGCGGCCGGGCGTGACGGGAGTCGAGCGATGGTCGCCTGCACGGGGAACCGCTGGGCCGGACGGGTCCTCGGGTGCGTCGGATCGCCCCGTGCGGGACGCGGGATCACCGACCCCCGACGCCGGTGACCTCCCCGAGCCTGCCCGGTACGGGTGAGCGACGACACGGCCAGAAGTCCTCGGTGCCCGGGCCGTCCGTCCGGCACACTGGGACCGTCGTGCCCCGGAGGTCCAACAGGGGGTTCCCAGGACGCGACGGTGTACCGCATGAGAATGTTCCAGCAGTCCAGCAGGACCCGCTCTGAGACCCACGCTCGGCCCGTCGAACAGCCTGCGAGCCGAGCGTGATCGACATTCCCAGCACGTCAACACGGCCCGGGATGGTGGCGACACCGTCCCGGGCCGTTCGCTGTCCGGGGCGGGTGCGTGCGCCGACCCGCCTTCATCAGTCCCGGAACGACCAGTGCCGCGGGAACGGCAGCCCGAAGTACAGCTCGCCCAGGGCGGCGATCTGCGTGGGCGAGGCGACGACCTGCTCCAGCCGGGCTCGCTGCAGGCCGCGATCGAACTCGTCGCCCGGGAAGCGGTGCAGCATGGTGGTCATCTGCCAGGAGAACAACTCGGCCTGCCAGATCCGCGGCAGGCTGGTCCGCGTGTACTCGGCCAGGTGGTGGCTCCCGGCGCCCGCGTAGTACCCCCCCAGTGCGTGGGACAGCACCGAGACGTCCGACACGGCCAGGTTGAGTCCCTTCGCCCCGGTCGGCGGCACGATGTGTACCGCGTCCCCGGCCAGGAACATCCGCCCGTACTGCATGGGTGAGAACACGACGCTGCGCAGCGGGGCCAGTGTCCGGTCGATGACCTCACCGGTGGCCAGCGGCCCGACGTCGTCGGCGGCATGACGGCGGGTGAGCTCGGTCCAGATGCGCTCGTCGGGCCAGTCGTCGAGCACGGTGTCCGCCGGGACCTGCAGGTACTGCCGGGTCAGTTCGTGTCCGCGCATCGAGTGGACCGAGAGCCCGTCCTGGTGGGCGCTGTAGACGACCTCGGGCAGCGTCGGCCGGGTCCGGGCCAGGATCCCCAACCAGGCGAACGGATAGGAGCGCTGCGCTGCGGTGATCGTCCCGGGCGGGATCGCGACCCGGCTGACGCCGTGGAACCCGTCGCAGCCGGCGATGAAGTCGGCGGTCAGCCGGTGCTCGCCGTGCTCGTCGCGCCAGGTGACGACGGCCGGCCCGTGGCCGTCCAGCGACTCGAACCCGGTGGGGGTGACGGCCTCCGCCTCGAACACCAGCGGTCGTCCGGTGGCCCGGCGGTGCCGGATCAGGTCCTTGACCACCTCGGCCTGGCCGTAGTTCATCGCCTGCCGCCCGGTGGTGCCGGCGAAGTCCAGCTGGTGGGTCCGGCCGTCGAAGCGCAGGTGGATGCCGTGGTGCTCGACGCCCTCGACGGCCATCCGATCGGCCACCCCGGCCTCGCGCAGCACCTCGACCGTCGGCGACTCGAGCAGTCCGGCGCGCACGCGGCCCAGCACGTACGCCTCGGAGCGCTGCTCCAGGATCACCGAGTCGATGCCCTGTAGGTGCAGGAGCTGGGCCAGCAGCAGACCCGCGGGCCCTGCGCCGATGATGGCCACCTGGGTGGTGGCCACGGCCGGCATCACGGTCGAGCTCGGGACGGCACTGCTCACGGTCACGCTTCCTTCTGCGACGGCGGGACGGGACCCGGGGGGACGGGCTGCGATTGGGGGACGGGCTGCGCCGGGCCGCCCGGGCGGAGCCGGTGTCGGCCGCCGTGGTGGCCGGTGTGATGGCCGACATGGTGGCCGGAGAACGCCCCGGACTCGCGGACCCACCGCACCAGCGGCACCGCGACGATCATCGCCGCGGCCACCTCGGCGATCACGTAGCTGACGCCCACACCGGGCACGCCGAGACGGGGCACCAGCAGCAGGCAGCCGGTGATCTGGGCGATCGTCACCACGGTCTGCAGCACCACGGCGAGCCTGAGCTTGCGGTGGATGCGGGCCAGCGCCCCGTACAGCACCGGCACGGCGGTGAGCAGCAGTCCGGCCGCCATGATCCGGGTCAGATCACGGCCCTCCTGGCCGTAGTCCTTGCCCAGCCAGCCGAGCACGATCGGCGCCCCGACCAGCAGGAACAGCGCGCCGCCGCCGGCCACCGCGCCCATGAGCAGCACGAACCGGCGCAGCAGCGGGCCGAGCCGGGACGGGTCGGTGGAGGCCTCGGCGATGAACGGGCCGACCACCGTGCCGAGCAGCAGCAGCAGCGCACTGGACAGTGTCCAGGCCATGGTGAAGTAGCCGTTGGCCTCGGTGCCCAGGCTCTGCACCACGACGAGCGGGGTGACCAGCGCCGGCAGGCTGGCGATGACGGTGAGGCCGTAGGTGCTGCCGAAGAAGTGCCACAGCTCGCGGTTCGGCGGCAGGTCGGGATCCGCGGCGTACTCGGGGCGGCGCAGCCACCAGCCGAACACCCACACGAGCACCGCCACCGCCATCACCGCGGCCGGCACGATCCACGCGACCACGATGGAGAAGCCGGTGGCGGTCGCGCCGAGCGCGATGACCAGGCCGAGCTTGACCACCGCGTGCACGACGTTCTTGAGCGCGGCCCAGCGGGCCAGGTGCAGGCCGACCAGCAGGTTGTCGTGCAGCGCGAACGCCGACAGCGCCCCCACGAACAGCGGGAACGACCACCGTTCCAGCGGGGTGGTCAGGATGCGTTCCGACGGCCCGATGAGCACGAACCCGGCGGCCAGGACGAGCGCCAGCGCGAAGGCCAGTGCCGAACTCGCCGCGATCGCCGGACGCGCGCGCCGGCCCGCGACCGGCAGGAACCGCTCGTACATGCCGCCCAGGCTCAGGTTGGCCAGCGCGGCGAGCATGGTCGCGGTCGAGATCGCAGCCGAGCCGCGCCCGACCTCGGAGACCGTGTACGAGTGCGCGGCCGCGGCCCAGAAGACCAGGCCGAGCACCCCGTTGATCAGCGACGCTGCGGCCAGGGACAACGAGCTGACGGCGAAGTCGGGACGGGTGCGACCCGGCGGCCGGCTGGGCTCCCCGGGCGGCACGTCGGCGGTGGCGGCCGTCGACGACGGCGGGTCGGCCTCGGTCACATCGACCGTGTCGCGGTGGGACACCAGGACGTTCCTCCGGACGGGACGACGGCTGACGGGGGCTGGGGTGGCATGCGAACGCTCCGCGTGGACCGTGCGCGACACCGGCAGGCCGTCACTCACGATAACAACGAAGGGCACCCTCACCGACCCGTTCGGCCCAGTCCCGGTGATCGCGGGTGTGACGGTGGTTGCGCTCGGCATGAGATCACGGCCGTCGGAACTAAGGTGAGGACACCCTCACCGATCGCTGCGCGACTGCCGCGCGTCCTCGTCCCCTGGAGTCCCCGAGTGCCTGGTCCCGGCCGCAGCGTGTCCGCCGGCACCGACCTCGCCGATCAAGACGCCCCGGTCGCTGACCGGTCGCTGACCGAGGAGATCCTGGCCAGGGGCAGGGTCACGGACCCCGGCAGCCCGCCGGCTGGTGAGCCGCCGTGGGCCGGCTCCCGGTGGGAAGCGCCCCGGTGGCCGGGCGGCCGGCGGCTCGGTGCCGTCGCGGTGGGCGTGGCCACGGTGCTGGCCGTGGCTGTCCCGCTGCTGGCCGTGGCCGACATCGCGCTGCCCGGTCGGGCCGTGCTGGCCGTCGCGTTCCTGCTCGCCGTGCCCGGGGTCCCGATCGCGGTCGCGCTGCGGCTGCCGGACGGCCGGGTCACCGCCGTGCTGGCCGTCGCCCTGTCCGTCGCGGCCACCGAACTCAGTGCGTCGATCGCGCTGGTCATCGACTCCTGGGACCCCGGGCGTTCCGCGGTGCTGCTGGGGGTGCTCGGGGTGGCCGCCGCGGTGCCGGCCGCGCTCGCCCTGCGGGCGCCGGAGGCCTCGGCAACCCCGGAGGCCTCGGCAACCCCGGAGGCGCCGGCCGGATCGGACGAGCGGGCCGGGTCCGGCCGGCGCTTCCGGCTCGCCGCGCTGTTGGTGGTGGCCGGCGGGGTGCTCTTCTGGTTCGCGGCGACCCGGACCGTCGACCTGCCCGCGGCCGGACGGCTGGGACTGTTCCCGGTGCTGCCGTGGACGTTCTGGCTGGCCGTGGTGCTGATCTCGGTCACGGTCGCGGTGGCCCTGCTCCGGCCGGCGGTCGACCACGTGGTCGTGGGGGCCGGTGTCGTCGCGACGGTGCTCGTGCTGTCCGGCGTGGTCAACGTCGCGGGCGGAGCCGGTTCGATGGGCGCCGGCTGGGTGCAGGTCGGGTTCATCGACGTCATCTCCCACACCGGCGCCCTGGCCGACGGCATCGACGCCCGGTTCAGTTGGCCCGGGTTCCTGGGCGGCTCGGCCCAGGTGGTCGACTGGGCCGGACTGTCCGACGCCGGTCCGCTCACCGTGCTGGCGCCGGTGTTCTTCGGGGTCCTGCTCATCCCGCCGGTGTGGCTGATCGCCCGCATCGTCACCGGCAGCGCCCGACTGGCCTGGCTGGGAGTGCTGCTGCACCAGCTGTTCAACTGGTACGGGCAGGACTACTTCTCGGCGCAGGCCACCGCCTGGGTGCTGGCGGTCAGCGTGGTCGCGGTGCTGTTCTGGGCGTTCGCGGCGGCACCGGCGCCGGCCCCGGTCGCCCGGCACGCCGCGGTCCGCTGGCTCGCCGCGGTCCGGCGCATCCCCGGTCGCCCGGCCGGGATGACCCCCGGCCGCACCGTGCTGGTCGAACTGACGCTCATGGTCGTGGTGACCGCCGTGGTGGTCGGCCATCAGCTGACCCCGGTGACGCTGACCGGGCTGCTGCTGTGGTTCGCACTCACCGGATGCACCCGGTGGCGCACGTTGTGGCTCACCGCCGGAGTGATCACCGTCGGGTGGTTCTCCTACGGCGCCACCGACTTCTGGTTCGGCCACCTGCAGACCGTGCTGGGCGACCTCGGCCAGGTCGGCGACGTGGTCAGCGGCGGCCTCACCGACCGGCTGTCCGGCGACGCCGTCTACCAGGGCATGCAGGGCGTCCGGATGGCCTGGACCGGGCTGCTCGGGGTGCTGGCCGTGGCCGGTTGGTGGGCGATCCGGCGCCGGCGGGACGCGGTGCTGCTGGCCGGTCTGGCGGCCGCGCCGTTCGGGCTGATCCTGCTGCAGTCCTACGGCGGCGAGATGCTCATCCGCTGCGCCCTGTACTCGTCGGTGTTCCTGGCGCCGCTGGCCGCCATCGCGGTGGCGCGCGCCGGGCTCGCCGTCACCCGGGCCGCCCCGGCCGGGCGGACGGGGGTGCGGACCGCCCTGCTGGCCACCGTCCTGGTGCTCGCGGCGTTCGGCCTGACCGTGACGCGCGGCCTGAACGTGTCCTTCGAACGGGTCAGCGACACACACATCCGGGTGGTCCAGCAACTGATGGCGACCGTGCCCGACGGTGCCTGGGTGGGAACCTTCGGCCGGATGGGGACGTTGCCCCTGGGCCGTGTCGGGACCGTGACCGTCGAACCGTTGTTCTCCGCGTCCTGCGGGGTCGACTCCACCGCCTGCGTCCTCGACGCGGTCGGGGCGGACGGCGGTGACGGCCCGGACTGGGTGGTGGCGGCGGCCACGGCCGAGGCGGCGGGACGGTTGCAGGGCGGCCGTCCGGCGGGGTGGGTCGGGGCCGGCGTGGCCGCGCTGCTGGCGACGGGTGGGTACGAGACGGTGGTCACGGATCCGGAGATCGTGGTGCTGCGTCGCGTCGCGTCGGGACAATCGGTGGGGAGCGGGACCGACCGCGGCCCGGACGGGGCGGACGGTACGGCGGTGGGCGACTGATGGGAGTGCAGGAGTGGTTGATCTCGGGTGCCGGTGCCGCGACGGTGCCGATCGCGCTCGTGCTCATGGTGATCTCCGGGGTGCTGCGCGAGCGGGACGTGGACGCCGGGGGCACCGCCGACTCGGGACTCGGACGGTTGCAGTTGGACGAGTCGGGACGGCCGTTGCGCTGGTCGACCGGCCTGCTGGTCGCCCGGCGGATCACCGTGCTCCTGCTGGCGGTGACGGTGACCGTGTTGGTGGTCGCCACGGCGACCCGGTTCGCCTTCCTGGCCTGACGGTTCCGGGTCCGAGCGCGCCCGGCGCCCGGACGGTGCGATGAGCCGCCGGACGTCCCGCGTCCCCGCAACCCGCCCGGCCCGTCGTCGATCACGCTCGGCGATCATCTGCTTGCTCAGCGTTCTGCTGGTGGTGGCCGGCTGCTCGAGCCCGTCCCCCCGCGCAGTGCCCGCCGAGCCGGGGTGGTCCCGCAGCCCGTCCGGGCTGTCGATGCCGACCGAGAGCCCCCAGGACTGGGACCTGCTGTTCACCGACGACTTCGACCGGGACGAGGTGGGCGGCGACTGGGGCGTCTACAGCGGCTCCCCGGGCGGTGATCCGTACAGCCACTGGGATCCCGACCAGGTGCGGGTGGCCGACGGGCTGCTCACCCTGCACGGATCGCAGGACGACGACGAGCAGTGGGTGACCGGCGGCGTCTCCAACTGGCCGGTCAGCCAGACCTACGGCAAGTGGGAGGTGCGGTTCCGCGCCGACCCCAGCGACGAGGTCACCTTCCACTTCCTGCTGTGGCCCAAGTCCGACCAGTGGCCGCCGGAGATCGACTTCCTCGAGGACTTCGGCGGCGACCGCACCGAGGTGTCGTCGTTCCTGCACTACCGGGAGTCCGACGGCGACCGGAACCGCAAGCAGTGGCAGCTCTCCGGCACCGACTTCAGCCAGTGGCACACGGCCGGGGTCGAGTGGATGCCGGGCAGCGTGAAGTTCCTGGTCGACGGCGAGGTGTGGGCGGAGACCACCGAGCAGCAGGCCGGGATCGTCCCGGACGAACCGATGTGGCTCGGTCTGCAGGCCCAGTCCGGCGGCTGCCAGCGCAAGATCGACTACGGCTACCCGGACTGCCCGATCGTCGGCGTCCCGGACACGGCCGACGTGCAGATCGACTGGGTCGCCGTCTACGCACCGGCGTCCCTGCCGTGACCCGTCGCTCGATGACCGTCCGCGCCCGGCTGCGCCGCTCGATGGCCCTGCTGGGGGTGGCCGCGGCGACGGTCGTGCTGGCCGGGGCCTGCAGCAGCGGGCCCGACGTGCCCCCGCTGCCGGCCGTCCCGGACGGCGTGGTGGCCGGCGCCGAGATCCTCCGCAACGTCCCGTACGCCGACGCCTCACCGGCCCAGACGCTGCACCTGTCGCTGCCCACCCGGACCGGGTCCGTGGTGCCGCTGGTCATCCTGGTGCACGGCGGCGGCTGGTTCTCGGGTGACCGGCACGACGTCGTCCAGCAGGTGCGCGACCTGAACGCGGCCGGCTACGCGACCGCGGCGATCGGCTACCGGCTGACCGGGGAGGCGCTCTTCCCGGCCGCCGTCCAGGACGTGAAGGCGGCCATCCGCTGGCTGCGGGCCAACGCCGCCGTCCACGGCATCGACCCGACCAGGTTCGCGCTGTGGGGGTACTCGGCCGGCGGCAACCTGGCCGATCTGGCCGCGGTCACGGGTACCCACCGCACCGAGTTCGACGACGACGCGCTCGGCCACGCCGACCAGTCGTCGGCCGTGCAGGCGGTGGTGAGCTGGTACGCACCGACCGACTTCGGCACCATGGACGCGCAGAACGAGGACCCCGGCGGCTGTCAGGGCACCCCGGAGGCGCACGGCGGGGCGGACTCGGCTGAGTCCCGCTGGCTGGGTGCGCCGGTCGAGTCCTCGCCGGAGCTGGTCGCCCGGGCCGCGCCCGCCACGTACCTGGACGACGCCGACTCCGACGCGCTGCCGCCGTTCCACCTGGCCCACGGCGACCGCGACTGCACCGTCCCGTACGGGCAGATGCTCGAGTTCGAACGGGCGCTGCAGGAGGCGGGCGTCCCGGTCACCGCCACGGTCGAGGAGGGCCAGGAGCACGCCACCTGGCAGTTCGCCGACGCCCAGTACGCCGAGTCGCAGGCGTTCCTGGACGAGGTGTTCGGCTGGACCGAGCCGTCCGACGGCTGAGCGCCGTCGGGCGACACCCCGCTCAGCGACGGCGGCGCCGGTCCCCGGCGGTCGCGGGCGGGCCGAACAGCGTCGGCGTGAACCACTCGGTGATGAGTGCCAACGGCCGACCTGAGCTGGTCGCCCGCATCCGGTAGGAGCGGGCGGGGACCGCGGCGGCCGGGGCGACGGCCAGCCGCTCGGCCAGGTCGCCGGCCGGCCGCAGGCCCCAGCGCACCAGTTCACGCCGCACCTGGATGCCGTGGGCGGCCAGCAGCCGGCCGATCGGCTCGTCCGTGGTGCCCAGCACGTGCACCAGCGACGGGGGCAGCACGCCCATCACCGCGACCAGGGTGGCGCAGGCCAGGATGCGGCCGGCGCCGAGCAGGTCGAGCTCGCGGACCAGCAGCGACTCGCCGACCTGGGCGTCCAGGTCGTCGATCCCCAGCTGGGCCCAGCGGCCCGGCTCGGTCGCGGCCATCCCGGTGTAGCCGTCGGCGCCGGCCAGGTCGTCCGCGCCCGGCGTGGGCTCGCCCCCGACCCGGTTCAGCGCCCGGGAGTCGGCGTGCAGCGGGAGCATCCAGTGCGCCCGGACCGCCGTGGTGATCCGGGCCCCGGAGAGGATCTCCAGGCTGGTGGTGGTCAGTCCGTCGCCGCGCAGCACCAGCTGCTCGGCCAGTCCCAAGCCGGGGACGGCGCGCGGCTCGCTCACCGCTCGCCGCTGCGCAGCACGACGTGGGTCGTCGACGGCGCCCCCCACCACTGCCGCAGCCGCCGGCCGACCGGGCCCGCCGCCACCCGCTGCAGCAATGGCGAGCCCGGCCGTCCCGGCGCCGTGCCCGCGCTCCCGGACTCCGCGGAGGCGGCGGCCGCCCGGTCGGCGAACTCGGCCAGGGTGGGCGCGAGGGCCAGATCGGTGGTGCGCAACCGCACCCCGAGCCGGTCCGAGACCAGCGCCAGCATCTCCTCGGCGTCCAGCGAATCGCCGCCGAGCTCGGTGAAGTCGGCATCCCGCCCGACCACCGGGACATCCACCACCGCCGCCCAGATGTCGCCGATCATGGCCTCCCACGAGGTGCGGGCCGGCTCGACCGGACCGGCCGGCGCGGGCGCCGGCAGCGCCGAGCGGTCGATCTTGCCGCGTTCGTTGCGGGGCAGCTCGGGCAGCACCACGATCGCCGACGGCACCATCCACTCCGGCAGCCGGTCGCGCACCAGCCGCCGCACCGCGCTCACCGACAGCGCCCGTTCCCGTGACTTGGGGGCCAGGTAGGCGACCAGCCGCGCCGGGCGCGCCGGCTGATCGGTGGTGTCGGCGGGATCGCCGGCGCCGTCCCCGGTCCCGGGGAGCGGCTCGCGGTGCCCGACCACCACCGCCTCGGCCACGTCGGGGTGGGTGAGCAGCACGCCCTCGATCTCGGCCGGCTCCACCAGGTAGCCGCGGATCTTCAACGCGGAGTCCCGGCGGCCCAGCAGGTGCAGCGTGCCGTCCGGGTCGAAGCGACCGAGATCGCCCATGGTGTACCGGGTCCGGCCGTCCGGGCCGGGGAAGAACCGTTCCGCGGTCTGGGCGGTCAGCGCTCCGTCGGCGCCCAGGTAGCCGTCACCGAGATACGCCGATGTGACGGTGATCTCGCCGATCTGACCGGCCGGCACCTCGGCGCCGGTGCCGTCCAGCAGCCGGACCTCCTTGTTGGTCGCCGGTCGGCCCACCGGCACGATGCGGTCCGGGATCGGGTCGGTCGGGCCGAGGCGGTGGAACGCCAGGTGGCCGGTCTCGGACGACCCCGACCAGGACGAGTAGTGCGCGTCCGGATCGAGATGCTCCCGCAGCAGGTGGATGTCGCGGCCGTGCACCGCCTCGCCGCAGGTCGTCACCAGCCGTACCCCGGGTAGCCCGCCGCCCGGCGGCAGCACCGCGAGCAGGCTGCGCAGCAGGGACGGGGTGGTGTGCACGGTGGTGACGCGGGCGTCCGTCAGGAAGGTCGGCAGGTCCCGCATGCCGGCCAGTCGCGGATCGGCCGCGCACACCGTCGCCCCGTTCAGCAGACCCATGAACAACACGGTCAGACCGGCGGCGAACGCGGCCGGCAGCACCAGGGCGGTCCGGTCACCCGGCCCCAGGTCGAGCGCGTCGGCCGCGCCCAGTGCCTCGTTGAGCAGCCAGCCGTCGGAGTAGCTGACCGCCTTGGGCACTCCGCTCGAGCCGGAGGTGAACACGATGCAGCGGCGGCCGTCCGGGACCGCCGGCCGATCGGCCACGGCCGGCGCGGTGAGCAGCTCGGTCACGTCGAGGTGGCCGATGCCCAGGTCGCGGGTCAGGTCGGCGCCGGTGTCGCGGAACCGCTCGTCGGTGCACAGCGCCACGGCCCGGGCGTGCCGCAGCACGGTGACCAGGCGGTCCGGCGGCAGCAACGGGTCGGCGAGCACCAGCGGGCGGCCGGTGGCCAGCACGGACAGGGCCACGGTGAGACTGTCGGTCGCCTGTTCGGCCAGTACGGCGACGGGTCGGTCCAGGGAGGTGCCGGTCCCGGTCGCCGTGGTCAGGGCGGCGGCCACCGCGTCCATCCGTTCGGCCAGCTCGGCGAACGTCACCGACCGCCCGTTCGAGGCCAGCGCCTCGGTGTCACCCTGCCGGTCGGCCAGGTGCCGCAGCCGGGCCACCACCGTCGGGCGCGACGCCGCCGGGTCGGGCACGGCCGGCAGCAGCAGCGGCGCGGGGCCGTCGGAGGTCACGGTCACTGGAGGTCGACCAGCCGCGCCGGCGATCGGCAGCCCGGCGATCGGCAGCGGGGGGTGGCTCACGGATCAGCCCTTCCGGCAGTTCTGTCGTCGGCGTCCGGGACAGCACCGATCGGACGACGCGGTTCGGACAGCAGGGCCGGACGACGGGTCGGACGACCGGCCTGGACGGTCGGCGCGCCGGTACGTCGGTGGACCCGGAGGTCAGCCTAAGGGCTCTGGGTGACCGTTCACCGATCAGCAGTGTCCGGTTCACCCGACCGGGCCGTCCCGAACGGGCGTGCGTCAGCAGGGTTCCGGGAGACGCTCACCCGACCGCTGGAGCAGATCCACCGTCCGGGTCGCCCCGGCGGAGGTACCGGACTTAGGTAGGGATAGCCTAACCTTCGCTTGGAATCGTCCGAGGAGAGGAAGAGGATGGCGCACCCTGGCGTCGCACAGCGGCGACGATCGAGATGGGCGGTGAGCGGCGCAGCCGCCAGCGCTCTGGCAGTGGTCCTGGGTCTGGTGGTCGCGCCGGCGACCGCGAACGCCCAGACCTACACCGGGACGACCGACCCGACCGTGACGTTCACGGTCGAGGACGAGCTGGAGGTCGGCGAGCCCATCACCGTCTCCGGCACCGGTTGGACCGACCGGGCCGGCACCGCCGGTTCGGTGATCGCGGTCAAGCTCAACGACGGCGGCGTCTCCACCACCGGCACCGTGACCAACCCGGCCACCGGTGTGGTCGCCCCGGACAAGACCGTCTGGAGCATCATCCAGGCCGCCCCCGACGGGTCGTTCTCCGTCGAGCTGCCCTACCCGACCAGCTCGAACGCCACCTTCACCGGGACCGCCTGGGCGGCCGGGGACAGCGTCGCGATCCGCATGCTCACCGGGTCCCTGCTGACCGGAGACAAGGTCCGCTCCGAGGTGGCGAACTCCACCCTGGTCTCGGCCGGCACCGAGCCCACGGAGCCGACCGAGCCCACGGAGCCGACCGAGCCCACCGAGCCGACCGAGCCGGGTACCCCGGCCGGCTGGACCTTCGACGTCGAGGACCCGTTCACCGTCGGCGAGGGCGTCTACCAGGCCGCCTACTCGGAGCGCAACAACTCCATCTGGATCACCCGGTCCGTCGGCACGCCGCCGATCCTGGATTCGGAGTTGATCGAGATCGATGCGGACACCCACGAGGTGCTGCAGGAGATCACCCCGCCGGCCGCCTACGACGGCGCCGGGCTGGAGGCCGTCTACGGCATCGCCGTGGACGACGAGCACAACACCGTCTGGGTCAGCACCACGCGGCAGAACGGTGTCGACGTCTACTCGCAGGAGACCGGCGAGCGGCTGGCCACCTTCCCGAACACGATCAACCACTCCCGCGAGATCGTGGTCGACCCGATCGGCGACGCCGTCTACGTCAGCGCCGTGTACGGCAACGAGGTCGTCAAGTTCAGCTCCGACCCGGCGCAGGACTTCGGGCTGCTCGACCGCATCGCGGTCCCGGGCCAGCCGATGGGCCTGGACATCGACGTCGAGGGTCGCAAGATGTACACCTCCACGTTGACCGGCGGCGAGCTGGTCATCTTCGACCTGGCCGCCGGCGCCTCCACCCGGCACGACCTGCCGGGTGCGGTGCGCTCCTCGAACGTCGCCGTGTACCCGGCGCTGAACCGGGTGTACGCGGCCAACCAGGACTCGGCCGACGTGACCGTCCTGGACGCCACGACCGGCGAGTTCATCACCTCGATCCCGACCGGCAACGGGTCCCTCGCCCTCGAGGTCGACGAGGTCACCGGCCTGCTGTTCGTGGCCAACTTCTTCGACGCCTCGATCTCGGTCATCGACACCGCGACCAACACCACGGTCGAGAAGCTGCCGCTCGAGGAGTACAGCCCGAACTACGTGCTGGGCGTCAAGGGTTCGATCTACGTGCTGGAGAAGTTCGGCGCCGACGGGCAGGACCCGATCACCAAGATCACCCCGGTGGCGGTCACCGAGCCGACGGAGCCGACCGAGCCGACGGAGCCGACCGAGCCGACCGAGCCGACGGAGCCGACCGAGCCGACGGAGCCGACCGAGCCGGGCACTCCGTCCGCCTCCGGCGCGATCACCATCTCGGCGGTCGTCGAGGCCGGTCAGACCGACGGCCCGCTGACCCTGACCGCGGCCGACTCGGCCGTGACGCTGTCCCGCAGCGGTGACCTGGACGACCGGCTCAGCTACACCGGTCTGCTGCCGATCATCAAGGTGACCGACGCCCGCAACGACGCCACGGCCGCCGGTGGCGGCTGGGCCGTGTCGGCGCAGGCCTCGGCCTTCTCGGCCGGCGCCAGCACCGTCTCCGCCGCTCACCTGGGCTGGACCCCGGAGATCGTCACCCCGAAGAGTGGCGTGACCGCCGGTCAGGCCGTCGCCGGTGAACTGGACGGCGGTGCGGGTCTGGCCGCGCCGGCCGCGCTGGCCACCGCCGACGCCGCCGGACGCTCCGGCGACACCCAGCTGGGCGCCCAGCTCGCCTGGGACGTGCCGGTCGACACCGCCGCGGGTGAGTACTCCTCCACCCTGACGGTCTCGCTGTTCCCGACCGACTGATCCGTTCCACCATCCCCCTGACCGTCCCGGGCCCGCGCACGTCGCGGGCCCGGGACGGCCGCACGAGAGGACCGACCATGGCAGCAACTGCCGTCGCCCCGCGGCGACGATCCCGGTGGGTGACCGGGATGGCCGCCGCCGCGGCCGTCACGACGGTGTTCGGGTTCCTGACGGCGCCGGTGGCCACCGCCGCCACCGTCCCGGGCACCAGCGACCCCGCCGTCACCATCACCATCGACGACGAGGTGACGGTCGGTGAGCCGATCACCGTGTCCGGCACCGGCTGGACCACCCAGGCCGGGGACGCCGGCTCCGTCATCGCGTTCAAGCTCGATGACGGCGGCATCTCCACCACCGGCACCGTGACCCACCCGGTCACCGGCGCAGCCCAGGGCAACAAGACGATCTGGGCCATCGCGGCGGCGGCCCCGGACGGCTCGTTCTCCATCGACCTGCCGTTCCCGACCTCGGCGAACGCGACGTTCACCGGCACCCCGTGGGACGTCGGGTCGCCCGTCTCGGTGCGCATGCTCACCGGCAGCCTCACCGCCGGGGACGTGATGCGCACCGAGCTGGTCACCTCCACCGTCGTCCCGGCCGGCACGCCGACGGAGCCGACCGAGCCGACCGAGCCGACCGAGCCGACGGAGCCGACCGAGCCGACGGAGCCGACGGAGCCGACCGAGCCGACCCAGCCGGGTGAGCCCGCCGGCAGCACGGCCATCACCATCTCCGCGGTGGTCGAGGAGTCCACCGGTCCCGTCGACGGGCCCCTCAGCCTGACCGTCGATCAGGGCGCCGCGGTGCAGCTGACCGCGGACGGCCAGCAGGGCGACCGCCTGGCCTTCTCCGGCCTGCTGCCGGCCGTCGAGGTCAACGACGCCCGGTCCGAGGAGACCGCCGCCGGGGGCGGCTGGGCCGTCTCGGCCCAGGCCGGTGCCTTCGCGGCCGGCGAGGCCTCGGTCGGGGCCGATCACCTGGCCTGGACCCCCGAGGTCCTCACCCCGCGCGCCGGCGTCACCGCCGGTGCCGCGGTCGCCGGGGCCCTCGACGGTGGCGCCGGCCTGGCCCAGCCGGCGTGCCTGGCCAAGGCCGACAGCAGTGGCCGGGCCGGTCTGACCCAGCTGGGCGCCCAGCTCGCCTGGGACGTGCCGGTCGACACCGCAGCGGGTGAGTACACCTCGACCCTGACGGTGTCGCTCTTCCCGACCGACTGATCCCGGTCACCGGCTCGTCCGCGACTCCGACCGGGGTCGCAGGCGTGCCACAGTGCAGTCGAGCGTTCCCGGGGGTGGGCGTCGCCGTGTGCGATGCCCGCCCCCGGTGCGTGTTCCGGAGCCGACGTGAGGATTCCCCGCAGTGACCGCAGCACTCCCGTCCGTGAAGTCCTCCGCGTCGGTGACCGATGTTGGGCCGGGCGCCGGCGTCCGCCGCGCGTGGCCGGCGCGTCTGCTGGCCGTGCTGGCGTTGGTCCTGTCCGTGGCGCTCGTCGGGGGCGGCACGGCCGGAGCCGAGCCGTCCGGATCGAGCAGTGCGCCGAGTGACGGCACGACCGTCGAGCTGAGCCCGGGCAGCACCAGCCCGTACGACGGCCAGGACGAGCCGCCGGCCGACCAGCGGGTGACCTGGGCGGTGGAACCGTCCACCGCCGACGGGCCGGACGGCCGGGTGTCGTTCCGGTACGAGCTGGACGGCGGAGCCGTGGTCGACGACTTCGTGACGGTCAGCAACTACGGGCAGAGCGACGTCACGTTCCGGCTGTACGCCAGCGACGGCATCACCACCGAGGAGGGTGTGTTCGACCTCCGGCCCGGGGCCGAGACGCCCACCGATTCGGGCAGCTGGATCCAGCTCGCCCAGAACGAGATCACCGTGCCGGCCCGGTCCCGCGCCACGGTGCCGTTCCGCATCACCGTGCCCGCCACCGCCACCCCGGGCGACCACCCGGCCGGCGTCGTGGCCTCGTTGTCCGGTGCGGGCGCCGACGGGTCGGTGAACGTCGAGCAGCGGGTCGGCGCGCGGGTGCACCTGCGGGTGGCCGGTGAGCTGACGCCGCGGCTCGAGGTGCAGGACCTCGCCGCGGACTACCGGGGCGGCTGGACGCTCGGCGCCGGTGGAACCTCGACCGTGGGCTTCGACGTGGTCAACACCGGCAACGTCCGGCTGTCCGGCACCGCGACGCTCACCGTGGAGGCGCCGTTCGGGGTGTGGGACCGGACCGTCGAACTGGGTCAGGTGCCGGAGATCCTGCCCGGCAACCGGGTGCACCTGACCGCCACCGTCGACGGCGTGCCGCCGCTGCTGGTGCTGAGCCACCGGGTGAGCCTGACCGTGGCTGCGGTGGCGAGCGACGACGTCGGCGCCCTTCCCGGTGCCACCGAGGCGACGGCGCGGTCGGCGGCCATGCCGTGGCTCTGGATCGTCATCCTGATCATTGCGGTCGCCGTGGTCACCATCCTGGTGCAGCGGCGCAGCCGCAACCGGCGGGTGCTGGCCGAGGCGGTGGCCAAGGCCCGGGCCGAGGGCCGGGAGGAGGCCCGTCAGGCCGAGGCCGTCGGCGAGGAGGTCGGGGCCGTCGGCGAGGAGGTCGGGGGCGGTGGCGGCACGACCGCCGACGAACCCGGTCCGCGGCGCCGCGGCGGCGACCACCGCTGAGCGCCCCGGGTGGCAACGCTCACGCCCGATGGATGATCGCGTCAAACGAAGGTTATGCTGACCTCACTTCGGCTCGACCAGGATGTCGGTCGGCCGCAGCGTCCGAGAGGAAGACCATGCGCCTGGCCAGTTCTCACAGCGCCACCCCGAGCGTGCTGACCCGCTGGGGCGTCGGGACCGTCGCCGTCGGCGGCGCGGTCCTGGTCGGCATGTTCGGCTGGCAGACGGCGAACGCCGCCGGTATCGGCGCCTCGGACGTGCAGGTGCTCGCCGTCGCCGCGGCGCCGGTCCCGGCAGCCGCTCCTCAGCCCGCGGTCGGGCAGGTCGTCATCAAGCGACTGCCTCCGGGCGGCGCCAGCAACAACACCGAGGGCACCACCTCGTCGGTCAGCCCGGGCTCGGTCGCCGTCGGCGGCACCCTGTCCTTCTCGGTCACCGGCTACCCGGCCGGCGAGACGGCCTACGTGAAGATCGACGACGGGCAGTACACCGGCGACGCGGTCATCCAGGGCGCCGACGTGGTCGCAGCCGTCCCGATCGGTGCCGACGGCGTGGCCTCCGGGTCGCTGACCATCCCCGCCGACCTGGCCCCGGGCGAGCACTGGCTGCGCGTGCTGGCCTCGACCCGGCCGGCCACCGGCTCCGGGGTGCTCGGCTTCACCCACGCCACCGACACCTTCACCGTGACCGCCGCGGCCGCGCCGACGACCTCGTCCAGCGTCGCGCCGACGACCTCGTCCAGTGTCGCGCCGGCGCCGAGCCAGTCGAGCTCGTCCTCCTCGAGTCGCCCGTCGGGCAGCTCGTCGAGCGCCGCCCCGTCCGCGTCGTCGGTGACGACCGCGCCGCTGAGCCCCGGCAGCCGCACCACCACGACGAGCGCGCCGGCCGCCTCGGGTGGATCCTCGGGCACCCCGACGAGCGGGCAGCAGCTCGCGTCGACCGGTCCGACCGAGGACGCCGCGCTGGCCATCGGCGGCGGCCTGCTGCTGGCCGGCCTCGGCCTGACCATCGCCGGTCAGCGTCGCCGGTCCAGCGCGTCCTGACGCGTTCACCCGCCCTGGTCCCGATGTCGTGAGGTCCTGCTGATCGTGCGCCCCCGTGTCTCGTCCCGCTTGTCCCGCTCCCGGGTCGCCTCGCTGCTGGTGGCTGTGTCCGCGGGGATGGCCCTGACTGCCTGTGGCGGCGGATCGGGCGCCGTCGAGGTCTCGGTGTCGGACCCGGACGCCGGCGCCGGGACCGGTGTCGCGACCGCCGCGGAGCGGACGGTCGTGGGTGCGGACGAGGTCGCCCAGCAGGTGCCGGGGGAGCCGCGGCAGGTGGTGACCCTGTCCGAGCCGACGCTCGACGCGGCCATCGCGCTCGGGGTCACCCCGGTCGGGACCGTCGCCGCCCGTGGGCAGTCCGGGGTCGCGGCCTACCTGGCCGGCGAGGCGGCCGAGGTGCCGATCGTCGGCGCTGTCGCGCAACCCAACCTGGAGCAGATCGCGCTGATCGCACCGGATCTGATCCTGGTCGACGGCACCTCGGTGAACAACGCGCCCGGGATGATGGAGGCGCTGCGCGGCATCGCGCCCACCGTGATGACCGGCTACGCCGGCGGCGACTGGCGGGCCAACCTGGCCCTGACCGCCGAGGCGCTGGGTCGCGAGGACGAGGAGCAGCAGGTCCTCGACGCCTACCAGGACCGGGTCGACGACATCCGCAGCCGCCTCGGCGACCAGCAGGACGCGCAGATCTCAGTGGTCCGCGCCCAGTCCGGTGGGTTCTCGCTCATCCTCAAGGAACTGCTGGCCGGCCAGGTGCTCACCGATCTGGGTCTGCCTCGCCCGCCCGACCAGGACCGCGAGGGCCGCGGGCACTCCGAGCCCATCTCCGAGGAACAGCTGTCGATGATCGACGGCGACTGGATCTTCATGGGCACTCTGGGCGGCTCGTCCGTGGGCAACCCGAACGGCGGCGGTGCCAGCGACCAGGGGGCGGCCCAGCGCGAGATCGACGAGGCGGCCGCGTCCATCCCCGGCTTCACCTCGCTGCGCGCGTACCAGGAGGGCCACATCGTCCCGGTCGACGGCTCGGCCTGGACCTCCACCGGCGGCCCGCTGCTGCTCAACACCATCCTCGACGACATCGACGCCGCGCTGACCCAACCCAGCTGACCCAACCCAGCTGACCCGGAACGGTGCCCGGCTCGCCCGCTCGGATCCAGGTCGAGGCAGGACGAGCGGCAGGCGGACGACGTGCACCCCGCGGAACCGCCGTCCCGAGCACCTGATCAGCGAGCCGCGTCGTCCCGTTCAGCGGCGCGTCGCTCCAGCTCTGCCGCCCGCCCGGCCAGGTGACGCTGCTCGCGCACGTTGCCGGCCCGGCGGGCGGCCTCCCGGTACCAGTGGGCGGCGGCGGAGCCGTCACCGGACCGTGCGAGCAGATGCGCGCGGACCGCGGCCACCCGGTGGTGCCCGGCCAGCGGACCGTCCTGCAGCGCCTGCAGCTCGTCGAGACCGGCGGCCGGACCGCCGACCATCCCGACCGCGACGGCGCGGTTGAGACTGACGACCGGGCCGGGCGTCAGCCGCACCAGGACGTCGTACAGCGCGACGATCTGCGCCCAGTCGGTGGCCGCGGCGGTGGGTGCCTCGGCGTGGACCGCCGCGATGGCCGCCTGCACCTGGTACGGGCCGAGTGGTCCGCTGCGCAGAGCCGTCGTCACCAGCACGGTGCCTTCGGCGATGGCGGCCCGGTCCCACCGGGAGCGGTCCTGCTCCTCGAGGACCACGAGCTCGCCGTCGGGGTCCGTCCGGGCCGCCCGCCGGCTGTCCTGCAGGAGCATCAAGGCGAGCAGGCCGGCCGTCTCGGACGACGACGGCAGCTTCCGGTGCAGCGATCGGGCCAGGCGCATCGCCTCGGCGGTCAACGCCGGTCGCATCAGGTCCGGTCCGGCTCCGGCCGTCCATCCCTCCGTGAACATCAGGTACAGCACCTGGTGCACGATGTCGAGCCGACCCAGCAGTTCGGCGCCGGCCGGGACGGTGAACCGCGCGCCCGCCGCCCGGACCGTCGCCTTGGCCCGGGAGACACGCTGCGCCACGGTCGCTTCCGGCAGCAGCAACAGGCGGGCGACCTCCGGGGTGGTCAGGCCGCCGAGGGCTCGCAGGCCAGGGTGAGCTGCGCCGGGGCGGTCAGCGCCGGATGACAGCACAGGAACAGCAGCGCCAGCGTGTCGTCGCCGGTGACGCCCGGCTGGTCGGCCGCGGGCGCGAACAGCCGGACCTGGGCGGCGATCCTGGCCTCGCGCCGCTCCCGGGCGGCGTCGGCCCGGATGCCGTCGACCAGACGACGGGTGGCCACCGTGCGCAGCCAGCCCAGCGGATGCTCCGGGATGCCGGCCCGCCGCTGCTGGTGGGCGGCGATCACCGCCTCCTGCACGGCGTCCTCGCAGCGCGCGAAGTCGCCGTGGCGGCGCACCATGGCCGCCAGGACCTGGGGCGCCAGCCGGCGCACCAGGTCCTCGGCATCCGGCTCGCCGCTCACGCCGGCGGGGCTCCGTGGGTCATCAACGGCCACACCTCAAGGCCACCGCCGCGGGTGCCGTGCCGCAGCCCGGGGTAGGACGAGGCCAGTTCCAGCGCCCTGGCCTCGTCGGCGACGTCCAGGACGAAGTAGGAGCCCACGTACTCGGCCGCCTCCAGGTACGGGCCGTCCGACACCACCGGCTGCCCGCCGGCCACCCGCACCGCGTGCGGCCGGGATTCCAGTCCGTCCACCGCCACCATCTCGCCCGACGCCTGCAGCTCGGCGTTGAACCGGTCGACGTCGGCGACGAGCGCCGCGAAGTCGACGGACGGATCGCCCCAGATCGCGTCGTTGCCGTACACCATCACCAGGAACTTCACGGTGTCCTCCTGTTCCGGCCGGCCCGGTGGCCCGGCTCCGCTGGTGGATCGGCGCCGACGCAGCGTTCTCGACACGATGCCGGAACGATCTTCCTGTGCGGGCGCCGGGATGGCCCGCTGGCGGTGGCACGGGCACCGGGCGATCGTCCCGGGGATCTTCCTGGATCACCGTCGTATCAGAGGCCGGCTGGACGGCTCCGACCTCCTGTCACCGCGACGCACCACCGCGCCACGGACGAGAACCCGTTCAGTGCAGCGTGATCGGGCCGATGGGAAGGAGCCCCGCGTGTCCGCCGAGAAGCTGTTCGGAACCGCCACCACTCGGGTCGAGTTCGAGGAGACCGCGGCCCACTGCTGACCCGCCCGCCTGACGGTCACCTGAGCACTCCGGACGACCGACCCACCGCCGCACCCGCCCTCGCTCCGTCCCCGGCTCGCCTCGAGGAGTCCGTCATGCCCGCGTTGTCGCCGACCCGAGGCCCGCAGGCCGTCCCGGCACCGACACCGGTGCCGAGCGGGCCGACCCCCGTGCCTACCCGGGTCTCCGCGGACGCCCTCGACCTGCTCACCGATCTCACCGCGGCCGGCGTGCTGGACCTGGCCGCCGTCACCGACGTCCAGATGGTGCACCGGCGCAGCGCCGGCTACCGCATCACCCTGCAGGACGGCCGTCGGTGGTTCGCCAAGCGGGCCCAACGGCGGGTCGACGGCACCTGGTCGGCCGACCTCACCACCGAGGGCGCCAACCACCGCGTCGCGCTGGGTCTGCCGGGTGTCCGGCCGCTGCTGCCGCGCCTGGTGCACGCCCGGCACGACATCCTGGTCACCGAGTGCATCGACGACCACCGGCATCTCGACGACCACCGGGCCGCCGCCGGGGGCACCGACCCCGTCGCGGCCGCCGCGCTCGGCTCCGTCGTCCGCCGCCTGCACGCCGCCGGCCGGCGCGCCACCGGCGCCCGCCCGGTCAACCACGCCGCGGCGGCCGTCGGCACCTGGTTGTCCCCGACGCCCACGCTCGTCGCCCAGCACCCGGCCGGGTTCACCGAGCTGACCGTCCGCATCCGCGCCGCCGGCCTGGCCGCGCCGCTGACCCGGCTCGCCGCCGGGTGGCGCTCGATCACCTTCATCCACGGAGACCTCAAGTCCGACAACTTGTTCCTGCGGGCAGCGGACGACGATGGGCATCCCGCCGTCCGGATCATCGACTGGGAGACGGCCGGCCTGGGCGATCCGCGTTGGGACGTCGGCTCGCTCATCGGCAACCATCTGTTCAGCTGGCTGGCCGGTCTCGACTTCCGGCAGGGGCAGACCCTGGCCGACTGGCTGGCCGGCGCGGAGGTGCCGTGGCCGCGGGTGCAGGACGAGACCCGCACGCTGCTGTGGGCGTACGACGCCGGACCGGCCGACGATCACCCGGCGCCTCTGGACGCCGCGGGCATCACGACGGTCGGCGGGTACGCCGCCGTGTTCCTGCTGCAGCGGGTCACCGCCTCCGCGCTCACCGCACCGGTCCTGCCACCGCTGGCTCTGGCCGCGGTGCAGGTCGCCGCCGCCCTGCTCACCACCGACGCCGCCGTGGAGCTGCTCTCGTGACCGCCCTGCCCGCCCCCGCTCCGCTCGCGCCCGGAGCACCCCGCCGACCACCCAGCGGACCCGGTGACGCTCCGCCGGCCTGGAACACCAGCTCTACCAGCACCACTACCTGGGCCGGACCACCTCGGTCGACGAGACCGCCGACCAGCGGCCGTCCTTCGCGCGGGAGGTCGCCACGCTGAGCCGCCGGCTGCACGCGACGGCACCCACCACCGCGGTCGGACCGGCGCTGCTGGTGGCCAACCTGATCGCGGTGGGCGGATCACTGCCGCCGCACCCGGACACCGACGGCGCGCGGGCGCTGCGGGCCTGGCGGGTACTGCGTCAGCGCCGGAGTCACCGCAGCCCCGAGGTGACCGGCCGCTGATCAGCCGAGGCTCACGGTTCGGCGCGACGCCGTTCCAGCGTGCGGCGGGCTGCCCTGAACAGCGCGGATGCGGTGGTGCCGTCGGTCGGCGACACCGCCGCCCCGCAGTGGGCCCGCGCCGTGATCGGCAGCACCGGTGTCGGGATCTGTCCCTGCAGCGCCTCGGTCACCTGTTCGGCCAGCCACTCGGCGGTCGCCGCCGCGTCGTCGGCGGTGGTCGGCCGGACCAGCAGGAAGTTGTCGGCGTCTCCGTGCGCCAGCAGGTCGTCCGGTCCGGTCACGGTGGCCAGCCGGTCCGCGACGCCGCGCAGCACCACGTTGCCCACGTCGTAGCCGAACGTCTCGTTGATCTCCGAGAAGCCGGCCAGGTCGATGGTGAGTACGGCGACCGCCTGGTCGTCGCCCGCGTCGGCCAACAGCTCCTCGAGCTGGTCGAGCAGGTGATCGCGGGTGCTGAGCCCGGTGAGGGCGTCGCGGTGGGCGAGTTCGGTGAGTTCCTGCTCCCACTCCACCCGCTCGGTGACATCCAGTTGGTAGCCGATGAAGTGGGTGATCCGGCCGTCGTCGTCCCGGACCGGGGAGATGCCCAGATCGTTCCAGAAGGTGGTGCCGTCCTTGCGCTGGTTCAGCAGCACGATCTGGATCTCCCGCCCGGCGGCCATGGCCTGCCGGATGGCCTGCGGAGCGGTCGGATCGGTGTCCGGTCCCTGCAGGAACCGGCAGTTGCGGCCGATCACCTCGTCGAGCGGGTATCCCGTCATCCGCTCGAAGGCGGCGTTCGCGTACACCAGCGGGACGTCGGGGGCGAGAGCATCCGCGATGGTCACGCCTTGGGCGGCGGCCGCCACGGCACGCATCAGGACGGTGGGCAGCACGTCGGGCGACAGGCTGGACGCCGCGGAAGGCTCGGTCATGCCTCGATGTTCTCCCATGCCCGAAGGCGCCGGAAATCCGGTCGGCGGATGCCGCCGACCGTCCTGGTGCTCCTGCTGACCGATACCCGCCGGGACGGGCCACCAAGCAGAACCACGCGACCGTCACGGACCGGCCGGTGTCATGCTCGAGGAGTGACGGCGCTGACCGACCGCGAGCTGAACCGTGCGTTGCTGGCCCGGCAGGGCCTGCTGGCCCCGTTCGACGCCGACGTGCCGATCGCGGAGGTGGTCCGGCGCACCGGTGCCCTGCAGTCCCAGCAGTGGACCACGGTCCCGATCGGGTTGTGGGCCCGGACCAGCGGCTTCGATCCGGCCGCGGTATGGGCGGCGCTGGACGCCGGCGACCTGATCACCGGCACGTTGCTGCGCGGCACCCTGCACGTGGTCGACGCCCAGGAGTACCCGGCCTACGCCGCCCACGCGGCGGCCCATCTGCCGTTGGCCCGGGCGAAGGGGACCGACCCGGCCGGCCTGGAGCGGCTGGCCGCGGACCTGGTGACCGCGTGCCGGGGGACGGTGATGTCGGCCGACGCGACCCGGGACTTCGCGGACGCCTGGGTGGCCGAACACCCGGACGAGATCGACGCTGCGGAACTGGAGCAGCAGCAGGCGTCCCGGTGGCGGAACCTGCGCGCCCACCCGCGGTTGGTCCGGGTCCCGGAACGTGGCGGGTACGGGTCGAAGACGCCGTCGCACTTCGCCGCCGCCCCGCGGCGTGCGGCGTTGCCCGCCGAGACCGCCGCCCTGGAGGTGCTGGTGCGGGCCCACCTGCGGGCCTTCGGGCCGGCCGCACCGGCCGACGTCGCGTCCTGGCTCGGCACCCGGGTGAGCACCGTGCAGCGGGTCGTGGATGGGGCCGACGACCTCGAGGTGCTGGCCGGTCCCGGGCGCGGGTCGCTGGTCGACCTGGTGGACGCACCGCGTCCCGACGGGGACGTCGAGGTCCCGGCCCGGTTCCTGCCGGCCTTCGACAACGTGATCCTGGCCTACGACGCGTCCCGCCGGGGCCGCATCGTCCGCTCGGAGGACGGCCCGAGGATCTGGGGCGGCCGCAACCTGCGGATCGATCCGCTGGTGCTCATCGACGGGATGGCCGCGGGCAAGTGGTCGAGCGCGGCGTCCCGGTCCCTGGCCACGGTCACGGTGCAGCCGTTCCAGCGGGTGCCGGCCGCGGCGCGGCGGGCGGTGGAGGCGGCCGCCGTGTCGCTCACCGCCTTGCTGCACCCGAGGGCGGCGGACACCAGGGTGCAGTGGTCGACGCCGTGACGCGACCCGGCCGGGTCAGTCCGCCACGGCGCTGCGGTGGTTCTCCCGGGCGCTGATCCACAGCACGGCGATGGCCACCAGCATCAGCCCGGCTCCGACGGTCAGGGCCACCGCGCCGGAACCGGCCCGCACGATGGCGGCACCGACCAGGGCGCCGGTGCCCATGGCCACGATGGCACCGAGCCGCTGGACCCAGCGGTGGCCGCTGCCGGCCGGGGCGCCGGCCAGCCGGCTGTCCCGGGACAGATTGGCCAGCGTGCTGGTGACCACCACCGTGGTGATGTCGGCGTTGCCGATCGGACGCACCGCCGCCACCTGGGCGCCCATGGCGGTGGCCAGAAGCGCGGTGAGCACCACCATCACCGGGGTGCCCAGGGTGCCCATGACCAGCCAGACCGCGGCCACCACGATGGAGACGGCGGTGTTGGCGCCGATGGTGAGCAGGCTGCGGGTCGGCACGGTCAGCGGATGCCCGCGGCCCACGAACCGGGCGGCGACGATCGCGCCGGCGGCGAAGCCGAGCAGCGCGACCAGGTTGTTCAGGAACGGGATGTCGTCCACGCCGACCAGCGCGAAGCCGATGAACAGCACGTTGCCGGTCATGTTGCCGGTGAACACCTGGTCCAGGCTCAGGTAGCTCACCGCGTCGATCACGCCGGTCGCCGCGGTGAGCAGCAACAGAGCGCTGACGTGCTGGCGCAGCACGCGGGTGGTGCGGTCGGGTCCGGACGCAGGCATCGGACCAGCCTCGCCGATCACGGACGAGGACGGCGGCGCGGCTCGCGGTGTCGGGGCCGGGTGAGCCGGACGGCGGCAGCTGATTGGCCGGTGACGCCGGGGGATACCGGGGTGGAGACCACTGCCGCCCCGTCGGGCGGTGGACGGCCGTTCCATCCCGAGCCGCTCGCCGGCCCGGCCGTGGGAAGTGTGCGCCCGCGGCCGGGTCGGACGGGCCCGGATCCGTGTCCGACGCCGGTCAGCCGGGCCGCACCACGGCCCGGGTCTCGGCGGCGATCTGCCGGTCCTCCCGGGGCTGTACCAGCACGACCGGGATCGGCGCGTCCGGCCGGGTCAGCACCTCGTCGGTGTCGATGGCCGCCGCGTTGCGGGCCGGGTCGAGGGCGTCCCCGAGCCCGAGCACGGCCAGCCCCTCGCAGACCGCCGCGCGGATCTCCGGTTGGTCGGCACCGATCTCGCCGGTGAAGACCACGGCGTCCAGCCGGGGCAGGCAGGCGGCCGCCGCGGCCAGGTGCTGCCGCACCCGCAACGAGTACACCTCCAGGGCCAGCCGGGCGGCGTCCCGTTCGTCCGGGCGGTGATCGCCCGCCGGGTCCCCCCACGGACCGCCTCCGGCCGCCTCGACCAGGACCCGGGTGTCGCCGGACAACCCGCGGGACAACGCGGTCAGCCCGGCGGCGTGCTCCAACCCGTCGGCCACCTCGTCGACCGAGAGCCCGCCCTGCTGCAGCAGCCACAGCACCAGTCCGGGATCGACCGAGCCGCTGCGGGTCATCATCGGCAGGCCCTCCAGCGGGGTGAAGCCCATCGAGCACCACACGCTGCGACCACCGCGCACCGCGCACACCGACGCGCCGCTGCCCAGATGGGTCAGCACCAGGTCGAGCCGCTCCACCGGCCGGTCCAGCAGCGCCGCCGCCCGCCGCACCGCCCAGGTGTACGACAGTCCGTGGAAGCCGTACCGGCGCAGCCCGAACCGGTCCCGCCAGGCCGCGGGCAGCGGATCGACCCGGGCCGCCTCCGGCAGGTCGGCGTGGAAGACGGTGTCCAGGCAGGCCACCTGCGGCACGTCCGGCAGCGCGTCCAGGCAGATGCGGATGGCGGCGAGCGCCGGGGGGACGTGCAGCGGGGCCAGCTCGGCCGCCACCTCCAGCGCCGCGAGCACCCGGGCGCCGTCGGCGCCGGTGAGCTCGGCGTGCCGGCTCAGCTCGGCGCCGCCGTGCACCACCCGGTGCCCGACCGCGTCGACCGGCCCGATGCGATCGAGGAAGTCCCGCAGCGCCGAGCGCGCCTCGTCGCTGTCCGGCGCGGCGTCGATCGCCTCGCCGTCGATCAGCTCGTCGTCGGCGGCCAGCAGGCTCAGCTTGAGGCTGCCGCCGCCGGCGTTGACCACCAGCACCCGCTCCGCCGCGCTCACCGCAGACCCCAGGTCCAGTCGGTGATCTCGGCCGGGTCCTGGCCGGTGCGCCGCACGTGGGTGAGGATGTCGTCGCGCTGCCGGGCGTACCGGTCGGCCAGGTCGCCACCGGCCGAGGCCCAGCCGCGGGCCCGCTGCAGCACCGCGATGGCCAGATCGTGCCGGGTCACCCCGTTGCTGGCCAGCAGGTCGTACGGCGTGGTGGTGGTGCCCTCCTCGACGTAGCCGCGGACGTGGAACCGGCCCGGGTCCGGCCGACCGTGCAGCAGCTGGTGCACCGCCGAGGGATAGCCGTGGAAGTCGAAGACCACGGGCAGGTCGTCGCCGAACAAGGCACGGAAGTCGTCCTCGGACAGGCCGTGCGGATGGGTCTGCGGTGTGCGCAGCGACACCAGGTCGACCACGTTGACCACCCGCATCCGCAGCTCGGGCGCGTCCCGGCGCAGCATCTCGGTCGCGGCCAGGGTCTCGACCGTCGGCACGCCGCCGGCACAGGCCAGCACCACGTCGGCCCGCTCCTGCACGGCCGCCGGGTGACTCGCCCACGCCCACACCGAGGCGCCGGCCGCGCAGTGGGCGACCGCGTCGGACAGTGAGAGCCATTGCACCGCCGGGTTCTTGCCCGCGACCACCAGGTTGATCCGGTCGGTCGAGGCCAGACACGTCCGCATCACCGCCAGCAGCGTGTTCGCGTCCGGCGGCAGGTACACCGCGGTCGTCTCGGCCTTCTTGGTGAGCATGGTGTTGATGAAGCCGGGACCCTGGTGGCTGTACCCGTTGTGCTCCTGCCGCCAGCCCTCGCTGGTCAGCAGGTAGTTCAGCGCGCTCACCGGGGTGCGCCACGGCACCTCGCGGGACAGCTTGAGGAACTTGGCGTACTGGTTGACCATCCCGTCGACGATCGAGACGAAGGCTTCGTAGCACGGGAACAGGCCGTGTCGGCCGGTCAGCAGGTAGCCCTGCAGCCATCCCTGGCAGTCGTGCTCGGACAGCACCTCCATCACCCGGCCGGCCGGGTCGAGGTGCTCGGCGGACCCGGGCACCGGCCAACTGAACGCCCGGTCGGTGGCCTCCAGCACCGCGGTCAGCTTGTTCGACTCGAGTTCGTCCGGGCAGACGATGCGGAAGTCCCGGGTGGTCTCGGTGCGCCGGAACACCTCGGCCAGCCACGACGCCAGCACCGCGGTGGCGCCCGCCGTCACCGTGCCGGGAGTCCCGACCTCCTGGGCGAAGTCGGCGATCTCCGGCAGGTCCAGCGGCCGGCGCAGGTCGCCGCCGACGGCGGCCGGGTTGGTGCCCATCCGCCGCTCCTCCGGCGGGCAGACCGCCAGCACGGCCGGCACCGGCCGCCCGTCGTCGAAGAGCTCCTCGGGCCGGTACGACCGCAGCCACGCCTCGAGCGCGGCCAGCTGCTCGGGGTCCTCGGCGACGTCCTCCATCGGCACCTGGTGGGCGTGGAAGGTGCCCTCCAGCGGGCTGCCGCCCAGCTCGGCGGGCAGACCCCAGCCCTTGCGGGTGCGCAGCACGATCACCGGCCACGCCGGCCGCTCCGGGCGTCGCCCCGAGCGGGCCTGGCGCTGGATACCGGTGATCCGGTCGTACGCCTCGTCCATCGCCACGCCCAGCCGCTCGTCGGCGACAGCGCCCTCGGTGTAGTCGATCTCGGCATAGACGATGATCGGGTGGTGGCCGTACCCGCGGTACAGCGCGGTGAGCTCGTCGTCGCTCATCACGCCGGTCTGAGTGGGAGAGGCGATCTTCCAGCCGTTGCCGTGCACGATCGGCAGCACCGCGCCGCTGGTGGCCGGGTCCAGGTACTTGGTGCTGTGCCAGGCCGCGGCGGTGGGTCCGGTCTCGGCCTCGCCGTCACCGACCAGGCAGGCCACGATCCGGTCCGGCGCGTCGAGCGCGGCACCGTAGGCGGTGGCCAGCGCGTATCCGAGCTCGCCGCCCTCGTGGATGACGCCCGGAACCTCCGGGGACAGGTGGCTCGGGAATCCGCCGGGCCAGGAGAACCGGCGGACCAGCTCGGTCAGGCCGGCCCGATCCCGGGTCAGCGCCGGGTCGAACCGCTCGTGCGCGCCCTCCAGCCACAGGTTGGCGTGATTGGCCGGCGCACCGTGCCCGGGCCCGGTGACCAGCAGCACGTCCGCCCCGGTGCGACCGATGAGCCGGTCGAGACCGGCGTACACCAGGGTGATCCCGGGGCAGGTGCCCCAGTGGCCGAGCAGTCGCGGCTTGAGATGGTCCGGCCGCAACGGCTCCTCGAGCAGCACGTTGTCCCGCAGGAAGATCATCGCGGCGGCCAGGTAGTCGGCGGCGCGGCGGTAACGCGCCAGTGGCGCCACGTCCTCGGGCGCTGGTCCGATCGACATCGGCGTTCCTTCCGAGTGTGTCGGTCGGGCAGGCCGGGTCGGCCGAGCCCGGTCGATCAGGCCGGGCGGCGCTCCGGGTCGGGCCCGGACGGTGGTGCCGCGACCGGCAGAGGGTGCGTCGGCTGCAGGAAGACGACAGGGTCGACCCGGTTGAACAGCGATCGTCGGCCGGCGAACCGCCGCTCCTCCAGGACGCGCAGGTCGCCGTCCACGGTGGGCGCCATCGGGCGTCGGCGGCGCAGCACCCACGGCAGGCCGCGCACGAACATGCCGACACCACGCACCCAGTCCCGGTTCTTCGGGGTGTCGACGAGGATGAACACGGTGTAGCGGACTGCGCTGCGGAACCGCCGGTGGATCCAGGCGTTCCACAGCGTGTTGCGCATGCCGTGCGCGCGCAGCGTCGGCGCGTTGGCCAGGCTCGGGTGGTGGTGCATCACCAGCTCGGGCAGGTAGCGCATCTGCCAGCCGCGTCGGATCAGCTTGTGCGCCAACGTCTCCTCCTCGCCGCCGAGGAAGAACTCCGGGTCGTACCCGCCGACCTGCTGCAGCGCCGCGACCCGGGCCACGGCGGCGCCGGCCATGAAGCTGAGCAGCACCGGGTTGGGGATGCCGGCGCGGTCGGGCAGGGGGCTGTCGGCCATCTCGACCGAGATGACGTCCAGTTCCTGTGCGTCGCCGACCAGGATGCGGGCGTTCAGCAGCGCCAACTGCGGGTACCGCTCCAGCCACTGCACGGCGGTGACCAGGCCGTCCCGGTCGTACCAACCGTCGTCGTCGCAGAACACCACGTAGGGCGTGCTGGCGTGCTGATAGCCGAGAGTGCGCCCGGCGGCACCGATGTTGGCCGCCGACCGGACGACTCGAACCTCCGGCCGACGCTCCAGCACCGCGACGGTGTCGTCGGTGGAGTCGTTGTCGACGGCGATGATGGGGAGGCCGAGCTCGGTCAGGTGGTCGAGCACCCGGTCGATGCGGTGGCCGCACTGGTAGGTGAGCAGCACAACGGTGAGCCGATCGGCCAGCCAGCGGGGATCCGTGCCCGGGCCGGTCGAGTCCTTCGAGGTCCCGGCCGTACCCATGGACTCACCCTCCCACCGCACTCCGGCCCGTCGGTTCGAGCCCGGGAGGACCTCGACCACCGCGGCCGGCGGCCAAGGTATCACCGGGCGAGGCGGCCCGATCGCGGTCGACGAGCCCCGTGGCCGGGTGACCGACCGGGGCCGTGACCGACCTGTTGCCGCGACCCGACGGCGGCCGTACGGTCGGGCGGCGCTGCTTGTTTGATGACCGTCCGACTTGGATACCGAGCCGGGGCTCGACTTCCCGGCCGTGCACGTCCGGGCGGAGTGGGACGCGCAGGACCGAACGGCAGAGACGGACATCGGGACGTCGGGGAAGGCAGCATGCGGGTACTGGGTGTCAACGCGATCTTCCACGATCCTTCCGCCGCGCTGGTCATCGACGGCCAGGTGGTGGCGGCCGCCGAGGAGGAGCGGTTCAGCCGGCGCAAGCACGGCAAGCGGCCGGTGCCGTTCTCGGCCTGGGAGCTGCCGGAACTGGCCATGAAGTGGTGCCTGGCCCACGCCGGGCTGCGCCCGCAGGACCTGGATGCGGTGGCCTACTCGTTCGACCCGGCGCTGGCCAAGCCGGCCGGGGAGATGGGGCTGGACGACCCGTTCGACTGGATGCGCATCCAGTACGCCGAGCAGGCGCCCGGTTTCCTGCAGGCCGCGCTGCCCGGCCTGGACCCGGCGATCGTCCGGTTCGTCCCGCACCACGTCGCGCACGCCGCGTCCGGAGCGCTGGCCTCACCGCACCGCCGCAGCAGCGTGTTGGTGCTCGACGGCCGTGGTGAGCGGGCCTCGCACCTGTCCGGCCGGTACGACGACGGCAAGCTGCAGGTGCTGGCCAGCCAGGAACTGCCGCACTCCCTGGGGCTGCTCTACGAGTCGCTCACCGAGCACCTGGGCTTCCTGCGCTCCAGCGACGAGTTCAAGGTGATGGCGTTGGCCTCCTACGGCACGCCCGCCTACCTGGACGAACTGCGGGAACTGGTGCACGCCACCGACGACGGCGGCTTCGTGGCCGACATCCCGGACTGGAGCCGGTGGGCGCCGGCCCGGATCGACGACGGCAGCTGGGGCGGCACTCACGCCGACCTGGCCTGTTCGGTGCAGGCGCGGCTGGAGGAGGTGCTGGTCGACCTGGCCACCTGGATCCACGGGCAGACCGGCGACACGGTGCTGACCATGGCCGGCGGCACCGCGCTGAACTGCGTGGCCAACTCCCGGATCTGGCGGGAGACGCCGTTCGAGGAGGTCTGGGTCCAGCCCGCGGCGGGCGACTCGGGCACCGCGCTCGGCGCCGCGCTCCAGGTGGTGGCGGACGAGGGCACGGTGCCCCGGCCGATGCCAGGCGCCGACCTGGGGCGCGGCTGGTCGGACGAGGCGCTGGCCGACTGGCTGCGCACGGCCAAGGTGCCGTTCACCACCCCGGACGACCTGCCCGGGCAGGTGGCCGACATCCTGGCCGGCAACGGCGTCATCGCCTGGTTCGACGGACGCAGCGAGTTCGGCCCGCGCGCGTTGGGTCACCGCTCGCTCATCGCCAACCCGGGGCCGCCGGAGAACCTGGAGCGGCTCAACGACGTCAAGGGCCGCGAGCAGTTCCGTCCGGTCGCACCGATGGTGCTGCTGGAGCACGCGGCCGAGATCTTCGACTCCGGCCCGATCCCGTCGCCGTACATGCTGTTCGTGCACCGGGTGAAGGAGGAGTGGCGGGAGCGGATCGCCGCCGTCGTGCACGTGGACGGCACCGCGCGGATCCAGACCGTCGACCCGGCCCGGCAGCCCCGGCTCGGAGCGATGATCGAGGCGTTCCGGGACCGCACCGGCGTCCCGGTGGTCATCAACACCAGCCTGAACACCGCCGGCCGGCCGATGGTCGACGATCCGCGGGACGCGTTGGAGCTGTTCGGGTCCGCGCCGGTGGACGCGCTGGTGCTCGGGCCGCACCTGGTCCGGCGCGGCCGGCTCACGGCTGACGGACCCACGGACGCCTCGGCCGACGGCACGGCACCCGGGGTCGCCGAGTGACCGCAGGGGGCGCCGGCCCCGTCGCCGACCGAGCGCGGTACGGGATCGTCATCCCGTCCATCGGGCGGCCGTCCCTGCAGGTGCTGCTGGCCGCGCTGGCCCGGCAGCCGGTCGGCGAACCCGACCGGCCCGTGCTGGTGGTGGTGGCCGACGACCGCCGCGCGCCGCTCGACGCCGCCGCCGCGCGGGTGCCGGAGCTGACGCTGCCCGCCGACCTCCCGTTCCCGGTGACGGTGGTGCGCACCGGTGGCCGCGGGCCTGCGGCGGCTCGCAACGCCGGCTGGCGGACCCTGCTGGCCGGTGCCGGTGCCGACCTCGAGTGGATCGTGTTCCTGGACGACGACGTCACCGTCCCGGACGACTGGACCGGGCACCTGCTGGCCGACCTGGCCGGTGCCGCCCCGACCGTCGGGGGCGTGCAGTCCAGACTGGACGTGCCGCTGCCGCCGGACCGGCGGCCCACCGACTGGGAGCGGAACACCGCGGCGCTGGCCGTCGGGCGCTGGATCACCGCCGACATGGCCTACCGCCGCGACGCCCTGGTCGCCGTGCACGGGTTCGACGAGCGCTTCCCGCGGGCCTTCCGCGAGGACGCCGACATCGCCTTCCGGGTGCAGCGGGCCGGCTGGACCCTCACCCGCGGCACCCGCACCACCGTGCACCCGGTCCGGCCCGCACCGGACGGGATCAGTCTGCGCACCCAGGCCGGCAACGCCGACGACGCGCTGCTGGCCGCCATGCACGGCCGGCGCTGGCGCGAGGTCACCGAGTCCGGTCCCGGCCGGACCGCCTGGCACCTGGCCACCGCGGGGGCGGCCGCCGCCGCCGTCGGCGCCGCGTCGGCCGGACGTTCCCGGCTGGCCGCCGTGGCCGCCGCCGGCTGGGCTGCGCTCACCGTCGACTTCGCCCGCCGCCGCATCGCCCCCGGCCCGCGTCCGGGACAGCCGGGCTGGGCGGCCGAGTGGCGCCGGATGGCCTGGACCAGCGCGGTCATCCCGTTCGCGGCGGTGCGGCACCGGGCCGTCGGTGCCTGGCGCCACCGCCGGGGCGTGGCGGCCTGGCCGCCGCCGGTCCGCGCGGTGCTGTTCGACCGGGACGGCACCCTGGTGCACGACGTGCCCTACAACGGCGACCCCGAGCAGGTCCGTGTCGTCGACGGCGCCTGCGCCGTGCTGGACGACCTGCGCCGCCGCGGCATCGCGGTCGGCATGGTCAGCAACCAGTCCGGGGTGGCCCGCGGGCTCATCACCGCCGACCAGGTCAGCGCGGTGAACACGCGGGTGCAGCAGGATCTGGGGCCGCTGGACACCGTGCAGGTCTGCCCCCACGGTCCCGACGACCGCTGCTGGTGCCGCAAGCCCGAGCCGCTCATGGTGCTCCGCGCGGCGGCCGCCCTGGGCGTGACGCCGGCCGAGTGCGCGCTCATCGGTGACATCGGGGCGGACGTGCAGGCCGCCGTGGCCGCGGGGGCCCGTGCCGTGCTGGTGCCGACCGCGGTGACTCGGACCGAGGAGATCGATGCCGCGCGCGGAGCGGCGGGCGCCGTGCACACCGCGCCCGATCTGGCCACCGCGGTGCTGCTGCTGGCCCTGCACGGCGAGTCCGGGGCGGTGCCGGGCAGCGGCGGCGTGGCGGTCGCCGGGAGCGCGGCATGACCCGGGTGCTGGCCGTCCGGCTGGACAGCGACGGCGACGTGCTGCTCACCGGGCCGGCCATCCGGGCGCTGGCCGGGCCGCTCGGACCGGGGGACCAGCTCGACCTGCTGGTGTCCCCGGCCGGAGCGCAGGCGGGACGGCTGCTGCCGGACGTCACCGAGGTGCTGGTCTTCGCCGCGCCGTGGACCGGGTTCCGGCCCCCGCCGGTCGACCTGGACGGGACCACGGCCCTGGTCGCCGAGCTGACCGCCCGCGGGTACGGCCGGGCCGTGATCTTCACGTCGTTCCACCAGAGCCCGCTGCCGATGGCGCTGCTGGCCCGGCTGGCCGGCATCCCGTCCGTGGCCGCCACCAGCGTCGACTACCCGGGCTCGCTGCTCGACCTGCGGCACGTCCGGCCCGAGGGGCACGAGGTGACCGCGGCGCTCGACCTGGCGCTGGCCGCGGGCGGGCGGTTGCCGGCCGGGGACGACGGCCGGCTGGCGGTCCGCCGTCCGCTGCCCGACGTCACCGATGTGGTCCCGGTCCGCCCGTACGTGGTGCTCCACCCGGCCGCCTCGGTGCCGTCCCGCGGCATCACCGCCGCGCACGCCGGTTCACTGGTGGCCGCGTTGGGCGACGCGGGCTGGCCGGTCCTGGTCACCGGCGGCCCCGCGGACCGGGGCCTGACCGCGGCGACGGTCGTTGCTGCGGGCGGGGTCTCGTCCCGGGCCGTGGACCTGGCCGGCCGCACCTCGTTCGCCGAACTGGCCGCCGTGCTGGACGGCGCGGCCTGCGTCGTGGTCGGCAACACCGGTCCGGCGCACCTGGCGGCCGCGGTCGGAACGCCGGTGGTGTCGCTGTTCTCGCCGGTGGTGCCGGCGGACCGCTGGGCGCCGTACGGGGTGCCGACCGTGCTGCTCGGCGACCAGGATGCGGCCTGCCGGGACACCCGGGCGCGGGACTGCCCGGTGCCCGGCCATCCGTGCCTGACCGGCATCGGCGGCGACGAGGTGGTGGCCGCGGTGGCCCGACTCACCGGCGTCCTCGTCGACGGGGCAGCCGGAACCGCGGCGGGGCAGGAGGTGTCGGTGTGAGGATCCTGATCTGGCACGTGCACGGGTCGTGGATGACCGGCTTCGTGCAGGGGCCCGACGAGTACCTGATCCCGGTGCTGCCGGACCGGGGCCCGGACGGCCGCGGCCGGGCCCGCACCTGGGACTGGCCGGCGAACGCCCGCGAGCTGACCCCGGCCGAACTGGCCGAGGCCGACTTCGACGTGGTCGTGCTGCAGCGCCCCGAGGAACTGGCCCTGGTGCAGCGGTGGACCGGCCGGCGACCCGGGATCGACGTCCCGGCGGTGTACGTCGAGCACAACGCGCCCGAGCCGCACCCGGTGCTCAGCCGGCACCACCTGGCCGACCGCGAGGACATCCCGGTCGTGCACGTCACCGACTTCAATGCGCTGATGTGGGACTCCGGGCGCGCCCCGACGACGGTCGTCGACCACGGGGTGGTCGACCCCGGGCACCTGTACATCGGCTCCCGGGCGCGGGTGGCGGTGGTGGTGAACGAGCCGGTGCGGCGCGGCCGGATGGCCGGGACCGACCTGGTGCTCGGCATGGCCGCCCGGGTACCGCTCGAGGTCTACGGCATGGGCACCGCCGAGCTGGCCCGGCTGGAGCCGTCGCTGGACGGGTTCATCCACGACCTGTCGCAGGCGGAGCTGCACCGGTCCATCGCGCACGACCGCGCCTACTTCCACCCGTACCGGTGGACCAGCCTGGGCCTGTCGCTCATCGAGGCGATGATGGTGGGACTGCCCGTGCTGGTGGTGGCCAGCACCCAGGCGCCGGTGGCCGTCCCGGCCGCGGCCGGGGTCGTCAGCCCGGACCCGCAGGTGCTGCAGGTCACCGCCCGTCGCTGGCTGGCCGATCGGGACGAGGCCGCCGAACGCGGTCGCGCCGCGCGGGCGCACGCCCTGGCCACCTTCGGGGTGGAACGGTTCCTGACCGACTGGCAGGCCGTGCTGAAGGAGGTCGTGCGATGAGCTCCCACCCGTTCAGGCCCCGGTCCGTGGTGACCGATCCCGACCCGGTGACCGACCCGGACACCGGGGGCGCCACCGACCTCCAGCACCGGCCGCTGGACATCGCCATGGTCTCCGAGCACGCCAGTCCGCTGGCTGTGCTGGGCGGGCAGGACGCCGGCGGTCAGAACGTGCACGTGGCCGAGCTGGCCCGGGCGCTGGCCGCCCGCGGGCACCGGGTCCGGGTGTACACCCGCCGGGACGCCGCTGACCTGCCCGAGCGGGTCGCGCTGACCGAGGGCGTCGAGGTGGTGCACGTGACCGCCGGTCCCGCCGTCGAGATCGGCAAGGACGAGCTGCTGCCGCACATGCCGGAGTTCGGGCGCCGGCTGACCGAGCAGTGGACGGCCGGGCCCCCCGACGTCGTGCACGCGCACTTCTGGATGTCCGGCGTGGCCTCGCTGCCCGCCGCTCGGGAGACCAGGACGCCGCTGCTGCAGACGTTCCATGCGCTGGGGACGGTCAAGCGGCGGCACCAGGGCAGCCGGGACACCAGCCCGGCCGAGCGCATCGCGCTGGAGACCGAACTCGGCCGAGCCGTCGACACGGTGGTGGCCACCTGCACCGACGAGGTGGCCGAACTGGTCGCCATGGGCGTGCCGGCCGACCGGGTGACCGTGGTGCCGTGCGGGGTGGACGTCGACCACTTCTCCCCGGGGGCCGGCGCCCGGGGAGAGCCGGGCCGGCTCCGGCTGCTCTCGGTGGGCCGGCTGGTCGAGCGCAAGGGGGTCGACACCGTCCTCCGCGCCCTGGTCGAGCTGCCCGACTGCGAGCTGCTGGTCGCCGGCGGACCCGAGATCGCCTCACTGGGCCGCGATCCCGAGGCGGTACGGCTGCGCTTCGTGGCCGCTGAACTGGGCGTGGCCGACCGGGTCCGGATGCTCGGCCGGGTCGGCCACGACGACATGCCCGGCCTGCTCCGGTCGGCCGACGTGGTGGTGGCCACGCCCTGGTACGAGCCGTTCGGCATCGTGCCGATCGAGGCGGCCGCGTGCGGTCGCCCGGTCGTCGGCAGCGCGGTCGGTGGCCTGCTGGACACGGTGCTGCCCGGCCGGACCGGTCTGCTCGTCCCGCCGCGGGATCCGGCCGCGCTGGCCGCCGCGGTGCGCGAGCTGGCCGCCGATCCGGACCGGCGGGCCGCGATGGGCCGGGCCGCCCGCGAGCGCGCGGTCCGGCAGTACAGCTGGGCGTCGGTGGCCCGCGCCACCGAGGCGGTCTACCGGGAGGTGCGCCGCAACGCCATGGGTGAGGCGGCCCGTCCCGGTCCGGACGGGACGCGGGCGGCTGCACGGATGCTGGGGGTGGCGGGATGACCGCACAGGTGCACGACACGCAGGCCTGGCTGGCTGCACACGCCGACGAATTGGCCGGTGCACTGGCCGATCTCACCCGGGCCGCCGATCGGGTCGCGGACTGGGCCCGGCAGCTGGACGCGGTGTACGCGCGACACGGTCGGGTGCTGGTCGCCGGCAACGGCGGCAGCGCCGCCGAGGCCCAGCACCTCACCTCCGAGCTGGTCGGCCGGTTCCTGGACGAGCGGCGCCCGTTGTCGGCCATCTGCCTGAGCGCCGAGACCTCCGCGCTCACCGCCATCGTCAACGACTACGGCGCCACCGAGATGTTCGCCCGGCAGGTCCAGGCGCACGGGCGGCCCGGTGACGTGCTGATCCTGCTGTCCACCTCCGGACGCAGCCCGAACGTGCTCGAGGCCGCGCGCCGGGCCCGGCAGCTGGGTCTGCGTATCTGGGCGCTGACCGGTCCGGGTCCGAACCCGCTGGCCGAGCTGTGCGACGAGGCGCTGCCCATCGCCGCGACCAGCACCGCCGGGATCCAGACCGGGCATCTCGTGGTCATCCACGCCCTGTGCGCCGCGCTCGACGCCCACCTGACCGGGACGGCCGCCCCGGAGCCGGAAGCGCATGTCCGGCAACCGGTGCCGACGGCACCGGCAGGCACGGCGGTCGCCGAGCCGGTGCCGGCCGACGACCGCCCCGGGCCGTCGGTGGTGGTCATCGGGGACGTGGTGCTCGACCGGGACGTGCACGGTCGCACCACCCGGATCAGCCCGGACGCACCGGTGCCGGTGGTCGACGTGCAGCAGACCCGGGTCAGCCCGGGCGGTGCGGGCCTGACCGCGCTGCAGGTGGCGGCGGCCGGCGCGGCCACCACGCTCATCGCCCCGCTGGCCGACGACGCCGACGGCCGGGCCCTGGTCGAGCAGCTGACCGCCGCCGGCGTCCGGGTGGTGGCGCTGCCGCACCAGGGCGGGACGCGCAGCAAGACCCGGATCCGCAGTGCCGGCCAGTCGTTGGTGCGGGTGGACACCGGCGGCCCGGGTACTCCCGGGGACGTGTCCGAGGCGCTGGCCCGGGAGGTGGCCGCGGCACTCGCGGGCGCGGCGACCGTGCTGGTCTCCGACTACGGCGCCGGCACCACCACGCACCCGGTCATCCGGGACCTGTTGACCCGGGCGGCGTCCCGCGGCCGGATGGTCTGGGATCCGCATCCGCGCAGCGGTCCGCCGGTCCCGGGCTGTCTGCTGGTCACGCCCAACGCCGCCGAGGCCCGCGGCCTGCTGGGCGAGGCCGGCACGGACACCGCGGCCCGGCAGCTGCCGGCCGACGTGCTGGCCGATCGGCTGGTCCAGAAGCTGGGCGTGCGGGGCGTCTCGGTGACGGCCGGCGCGCGCGGGGCGTTCCTGGCCGCGGTGGGGTCCGCGGCGCGGTACCTGCCCGCGCCGGCCGCGTCCGGAGGCGACCCGTGCGGCGCCGGTGATCAGTTCGCCGCCTCGGCCGCAGTCGCGCTGGCGCGCGGCGCGTTGCCGTCCGAGGCGGTGCAACGGGCGGTGCACGACGCCTCGGCCTGGGTCGCGGCCGGAGGCGCGGAGGCCTTCCGGGTCCGCTCGGCGACCGGACCCGCGGCGAGCGGGTCCACCGAGGTGCCGGTGGTCGCGGTCGGGTCGGGCGACTCCGACGTGCACCGGCTGCTGGCCGGGATCCACGCCCGCGGCGGCACGCTGGTCGCCACCGGCGGCTGCTTCGACATCGTCCATCCCGGTCACGTGGCCACGCTGCAGGCCGCCCGCCGGCTGGGCGACGCCCTGGTCGTGGTGATCAACTCCGACGAGTCGGTGCGCCGGCTCAAGGGCCCGACCCGTCCGGTGGTGCCCGAGCAGGACCGGGCCCGGGTGCTGTCCGCGTTCGACTGTGTCGACGCCGTGGTGATCTTCGACGAGGACGACCCGCGGGCGGTGCTGGACTGGATCCGGCCGCAGGTCTGGGTCAAGGGCGGCGACTACGGCGGGACCCCGCTGCCGGAGACCGACGTGGTGGAGCGGCACGGTGGGCGCGTCGTGCTGCTGCCGTACCTGGACGGGCGGTCGACCACGGCCATCCTGGCCCGGTCGGCGGCCGGCTCCGGTGCCGGTTCCGGAGGTTCCGACGGGTTCGGCGACGGAGCCTCCGCGTGACGCTGCCGTCGGCACCGGCGCAGGCTCCCGGCGCGATCGAGCCGGCCGCCGTGGCCGGGTCGGTGCTGGTGCTGCGGGCCATCGGCCTGGGCGACGCGCTCACCGGCATCCCGGCACTGCGGGCGCTGCGTCGCGCCCATCCGGACCGCCCGCTGCTGCTGGCCGCCGGGTCCGCGGTGGGCCGGTTCCTGGTCGCGGCCGGCGTGGTCGACGGCTTCCTGCCCACCCGCGACCTCGCCCCGCTGCCGGCGGTGTCGCCGCCGTTCCTGGCCGTCGATCTGCACGGCAACGGCCCGGCCAGCCATGACGTGGTGGCGGCGACCCGAGCGCTGCACCTGCTCACCTTCGCCTCGCCGGACGCCGGCTACCCGGACGGACCGGTGTGGCGGCGGGACGAGCACGAAGTGCTGCGCTGGTGCCGGCTGGCGGCCGAGGTGGTCCCGGCCGCGCTGGCCGGCACGCCGGACGATCTGCTCCTCGCGCCGACCTGGGACGACGGGCCTGGCGCCGGACCGGACGCGCCCGTGGTGCTGCACCCGGGCGCGGCGTTCGGGTCGCGGCGCTGGCCGGCGTCGCGGTTCGCCGAGCTGGCCACCGCGCTGGTCGACGAGGGGCACCGGATCGTGCTCACCGGCGGCGCGGACGAGGTCGAGTTGTGCGCGGCGGTGGTCGCCGGGATGCCGGCCCACGCCCGGGCCGCGGTCCGGGTCACGGCCGGCGCGCTGGACCTGCCCGCGCTGGTCGAGACGGTGCGCACCGCGCGGCTGGTGGTGTCCGGTGACACCGGCGCCGCCCACGTGGCCACTGCGGTCCGCACCCCGTCGGTGCTGCTGTTCGGGCCGACGCCGCCGCGCTGGTGGGGGCCGTTGGTCGATCTCGACCGGCACCCGGTGCTGTGGCCGGCGGCGGAGGGGTACCGGGGCGACCCGCACGGCAGCCAGGTCGACGCGGTGCTGGACCGGATCGATGTGGCCGCGGTGCTGGGTGCCGTGCGGGACCTGGTGACGGGAGCCGAGAACCATTCGGGGGTTCACGAACTGGAGGAGCAGCGGTGAGAGCGGTCGTGACCGGCGGGGCCGGGTTCCTGGGAAGTCACCTGTGCGAGACGTTGCTGGCGCGCGGGCACGAGGTGGTGTGCCTGGACAACTTCCTGACCGGGACGCCCGCCAATGTCGCTCACCTGATGGAGTCGCCGCGGTTCCGCATGGTGCGGTGCGACGTCACCGACTACATCCACGTCCCCGGCCCGGTGGACCTGGTGCTGCACTTCGCGTCCCCGGCGTCGCCGGTGGACTACCTGCAGCTGCCCATCCACACCCTCAAGGTCGGCTCCATCGGCACCGGGCACGCGCTGGGCCTGGCCAAGGACAAGGGCGCCCGGTTCATCCTGGCGTCCACCTCCGAGGTGTACGGCGATCCGCAGGTGCACCCGCAGCGCGAGGACTACTGGGGCCACGTCAATCCCATCGGTCCGCGCGGGGTGTACGACGAGGCCAAGCGGTACGCCGAGGCGCTGGTCACCGCGTACCGGACCACGCACGGCATGAACACCGGCATCGTGCGCATCTTCAACACCTACGGCCCGCGGATGCGCCCGATGGACGGCCGGGCCATCCCGACGTTCATCCGACAGGCGCTGGCCGGGGAGCCGATCACCGTGGCCGGCGACGGCCTGCAGACCCGCTCCATCTGCTACGTCTCAGATCTCGTGGCCGGGATCCTGGCCATGGCCGAGCTGGACCACCCAGGTCCGGTGAACATCGGCAACCCGACCGAGCTGACCGTCGCGCAGATCGCCCGCGACGTGGTCGAGGCCACCGGCTCGTCGTCGACCATCGAGTTCGTGCCGCGACCGCAGGACGACCCGCAGGTGCGCCGGCCCGACACCACGCTGGCCCGGCAGCTGCTCGGCTGGGCACCGCAGGTGGACTGGCCGGACGGACTGCGCCGCACGGTGGATCATTTCGCGCAGGCACTGTCCCAGTCCGCCTGAGCCGCCGGCCAGCCAGCCAGAAGGGTCCACGATGCAGCCGCTGCTGATCCCCGCCAACGTGATCCCCACCTTCTACCGCGGCGGGGGGAAGATCCCGGCGTTCCGGCGGGATCCGTCCGTGGACGCCGGCCGCCCGGAGGACTGGGTGGCGTCGGTGACGGCGCGGTTCGGGGACGCGCCGAACGGGCTGTCCACGCTTCCGGACGGTCGGACGCTGGCCGATGCGGTGGCCGCGGATCCGCAGGGCTGGACGGGTCGCCCGGACGCGGACACCACCGGGCTGCTGGTGAAGCTGTTGGACGCTGGACAGCGGCTGCCGCTGCACCTGCACCCGAGCCGGTCGTTCGCCCACGAGCACCTGTCCGACCCGCACGGCAAGACCGAGGCCTGGATCATCGTCGACGCCGACCCGGGTGCGGTGGTGAACTTCGGCTTCGCGCAGGACGTCTCGGCCGAGCAGCTGGACGACTGGGTGCAGCGGCAGGACGTCGAGGCGATGCTGGCCGCCACCAACGAGATCCCGGTGGCGGCGGGCGACGTGTGGCTCTGCCCGGCCGGGGTGCCGCACGCCATCGGCGCCGGCATCCTCTGCGTGGAACTGCAGGAGCCGACCGACTTCTCGATCATGCTGGAGTGGCGGGACCTGCCGCTCGACCCGGACTCGGTGTTCCTCGGCCTGGACCGGGACCTGGCCCTGCAGGCGGTGCGCCGCGAGGCGGTGACCCCGGCGGAGCTGGAGCAGTGGCGCGGTCAGGCGCTCAGTGCGCTGCCGAGCGGGGTACCGGGCGGCCGGCGGTCGCTGCTGCCGACCGCGGCCGACGAGTTCTTCCGCGCCGAGCAACTCACCCCGGCCGGGAGCGCGCTCACCCTGGACCCGCGGTTCGCCGTGCTGGTCGTCGACCAGGGCAGCGGCGGCCTGGTGCTGCCGGACGGCACCGCGCTGGAGTTGACCGCCGGGCAGACCTGGGTGGTGCCGCACGCCGCCGGGACGCTCGAGGTCACCGGCGATGTGTCCGTCATCCGCTGCACGGCGGGCTGAGTCGCGGCGTCACCGGTCCGGGTGCGGCACGTCGCGCAGGTCGAGTCCGTCCAGCGAGCGGAAGTCGTCGGGATTGCACGTGTACAGCGGGAGATCGTTCGCAATCGCAGTGGCTGCGATCAGTGCGTCGAACGCTCGCGCGGTGGGCTTCCGTCCGGACGCGCGGAGCGACGCAGAGATCCGGCCGAAGGCTCGCGCGGCGGCCGCGTCGAACGGGATCGCGTCGAAGTCCGCCTCGGCCTGCTGCAGATGCGCCTGCCGGGCCACACGGTCGGCATCGTTCGCCGCGACGAGGGGTCCGACGGAGAGTTCGGCCAGGGTCACGGTGCTGATGAGCGACTGCGACGGGAGCGTGCTGAGGTCGTTGAGCCGTCGCAGCAGGATGACCGTCGAGGTGTCCAACAGCCCGGCGTCATCACTCACCAGCGTTGATCGATCACGGAGTCGATGTCGGACCGAAGCGCCTCGGGATCAACATCGGGCAGGTGGCGACGCCGCCGCACCAATTCTGCCGTCGACACGGGCGCCGGACGCAGAGGACGAAGCTCGGCGACTGCGGTCCCGTCACGGGTGACGGTCAGGCTCTCGCCGTGCAGTACTCGCTCGATGACATCGCCGCCACGATTCCGGAGATCCCGTACCGATACTGAAGTCACGGCTCCAATGTATCACCGGTGAGACATTGTGAACCGGGTATGAGGCGTGGAAGCCGATGGGCGGGACGTCGACGCACGTCGTCGCCGTCCCGCCTCGCCGAACCAGTCCAGCGGTCAGGCAGTGACGTACTTGACCAGCGTCGGCGCCCCGGCGAGGTACTTGCCCAGGTCGCTGGCGCCCTCGGGGGTGGCCCGCCAGGCGCGGTAGGCCAGGTCGTCGTCCATCGACTCCCACCGCTCGATGATCAACACGTGTGCCGGGTCGGTGTCGTCGATCAGCACCTCGAGGTCGGTGCACCCCTGGAAGGCGCGGGTGTCCTTGAGCACCGTGCGCAGGTGCTCCAGACCCTCGTCCCGGGTCTCCGGGGCCAGGCGGAACTCCAGCAGCGAGGTCACGGTCATGGTCATCTCCGATCGGCAGTGATCACAGTGGTGCGCTGAGCCTGCCCGGTCGCCGATCGCCCCTCGGCACCGGGGTCCGTGCGTCGGTCACACCGCGGGCTCGGGGTGCCGCTCCTCCGCGGTGCGGGAGTCGTCCATGGTGGCCGCGCCCAGCACCGCCACCAGCCCGACCACGCCGGCGAACACCAGGAACCCGATGCGTTCGCCGTGGAAGTACGAGCTGACCAACTCAGGGCTCCACGCGCCGAGCGGCAGTACCGAGACGACCAGCGCGGCGATCAGCGTGCCGATCAGGGCGGTGCCGATGCTGGTGCCCACCTCCTGGGCGGTGTCGTTGAGGGCGGCGCCCAGCGAGGTGCGGTTCTCGGGCACCGCGTCGATCAGCCCGACGGCGCAGATGGTCATGACGGTGCGCAGGCCGACGGTCATGAGCACCATGCCGATGGCGATGGCCAGGTAGCCGTGCTCGACGGCCCAGGCCAACCAGGCCAGGCCCACGGTGAGTGCGGCCGCGCCGATCAGGCAGGCGACCCGGCGACCGAATCGCGCGACCAGGCGTTCGGTCAGCGGGCTGGCGGCCAGCATCGTCACGATGAACGGCAGGTTGGCCAGACCGGCGCGCAGCGGGCTCCACCCGTAGGCGAACTGGAAGTGCAGGACCAGGCTGAACATCACGCCGGCCATGGCGATGGACGTGCCGATCTGGGCCAGCGTCGCACCGCGCACGGTGCGGTGCCGCAGCAGGCGCAGGTCCAGCATCGGGAACGCCGCCCGTCGCTCCCGTGCCACGAAGCCGACCGCCGCAGCCAGGGCACCGACGGCGGCCAGCACGGTGGGCAGCGCGAGCCAGCCGTGCTCGACCCCGCTGGTCAGCGTCCAGCAACCCAGCCCGATGGCCAGCACGGTCAGCGCGGCGGCGGGCAGGTCGAGCACGTCGGCGGTCAGGTCCTCCCGCCGGTCCGGGGCGACCCCGAAGCGGACGCCGAGGAAGGCGATCAGGGCGATCGGGGCGTTGGCCAGCAGCAGCCACTGCCAGCTCACGTGGGTCAGGGCGGTCCCACCGATGAGCGGTCCGAGGATGAACCCGCTCATCCCGACGACGATCATCAGGCTCATCGCCCGCATGCGCAGCGCCTGGTCATCGAACAGCCGGAAGACCAGCGAATTCGTGATGGGGGCCATGGCGGCGGCGGCGATGCCCAGCCCGGCCCGCAGTGCGATCAGCTCGCCGGTGGTGGTGACGGCCAGCACCGCCAGGCTCATCAGCCCGAACGCGGCCAGGCCGATCTGCAGCACCCGCCGGCGGCCGAACCGGTCGGCGATCGATCCCGCGGTGAGCAACAGGCCACCGAAGGTCAGTGAGTAGGCGCCGGTGATCCACTGCAGGGACGTGGTGCTGCCGTGCAGGTCCCGCCCGATGGTGGGCAGCGCGATGGACAGCAGCGTGTTGTCGACCATCTCGACGAAGAAGGCCAGGCACAGGGCGGCGAGCGGGATCCACGCCGCGCGCAGCGAACGGTAGGTCCGGGGGCGGGTCGACGCAGCGGCCGTCGGTACCGCCGGTTCGGCAGCGGCATCGGACGGCGTGGGTGTGGTCATGGGGAAGACCTCTCGTATCGAACGACGTTCGATGACCGAACGCGGTTCGAACGATAGAACGCCGTTCGATATGGTGCAAGGGTGATCCGGCAGACACCACCCGCCCGCAGTCGTGCGTCGCACTCCCTGGAGGCGGTGCTGACCGAGACGATCGGCCTGCTGGACGAGGCCGGGGAGTCCGCGTTGACCTTCCGCGCCCTGGCCGCCCGGCTCGGTGGTGGCGTCGGCAGCATCTACTGGTACGTGCAGAGCAAGGACGAACTGCTGGACCGGGCGGCCGATCACGTCCTGGCGTCGGTGCTGGACGACACCGAACGGTTCGTGGGCCGGTCCGACCCGATCGATGCGCTGCGCGATCTCGGCGTCGCGCTCTACGCGGCCGCGGTCGACCGGCCGTGGCTGGCCAACTACTTCATGCGCGACACCGGGATGCAGCCCAACTCGCTGCGTCTGTACGAGCGGATCGGCCAGCAGGTGCTGCGGCTGCACCTGACGCCGCGGCAGTCGTTCCACGCGGCCTCCGCGGTGGTCGGCTTCGTGGTCGGGGTCGCGGCCGACATGGGCCAGGAACCGCCCGCGGAGGTGATCAGCGGGGCGGTGAGTCGCGACGAGTACATGCACGGCGTGGTGAACCAGTGGCGCGCCCTCGACCCGGCCGAGCACCCGTTCCTGCACACGATCGTCGACGAGTTCGAGCACCACCGCGACATCGACCAGTTCCGCGCCGGTCTCGACCTGTTGCTCGACGGGCTGCGACTCCAGGCCGAGCGCGGCGACGGATCCGGACGGTCAGCCGACCGCTGACCGCGGCTCCGGCTCGATCGGCAGCCACAGCTCGGCGTCGCCGGTGCCGTCCTCGTGCAACTCGGTGCGCAACAACTCGGGACCGGGGCGGGTCCGCCACGGACTCGCCGGGAACCACTGCCCGCAGGCGTCCCGCCAGAGGTGCTGCATGGCCTCCGCGTACGGCCCGGTGGTGATGAGCACCAGCCAGGACCCGGCCGGGACGTCGAGCTGTTCCAGCCCGTCGGTCACCGACACGATCCCGGCCGGCTCCCGGTCGGACAGGCCCGCGACGACCGTCCGTACCGGTCCAGCACGCGGTCTCCCTCCCTGATCCGACCATGCTCGCCGAGCCGGGCGTCCCCGCACCCGACCGGAACGGGTCGGGTCCGGTCGGCCCAGTTGGGTCGAAGCGCCCCACCGGGGGCACCCATGCTGGGCATGGCGACCCTGCTCCCGATCATCGGCCTGATCCTCGAGGTCCGGGCTGATCACCTCGGTCGCGACCCGCTTCGCCCTGCCCGCGCCGATCGTCCTGGTGGTGGCGGGACTGGCCGTCTCGTTCGTCCCGGGGATCCCCGGCTCCGAGGTCGATCCCGAGGTCGTGCTGGACCTGCTGCTGCCGCCGCTGTTGGACGGGGCGGCGTTCGAGTCGTCGGCGGTGGCGATCCGGCAACTGCAGCGGGCGATCATCCAGCTGGCCGTGGTCTGGTCCTGCTCACCGCGTTCAGCGTCGCGTTCGTGCTGACCGCGATCGTCCCGGGCATCCCGTTCGCGGCCGCCGTGACCCTCGGGGCGATCGTGGCCCCGCCCGATGCGGTGGCCGCGGTGGCGGTGGCCCGGCGGGTCGGTCTGCCCCGCCGGTTGCTGACCGTGCTGGAGGGCGAGTCGCTGTTCAACGACGCCACGTCGTTGGTCACCCCTGAAGGTGGACATCGCGGCGATCGGCGCGACCTCGGTCGCGTGGGGCCGGCGATCGGCGAGTTCGCCTGGGCGGCCGGCGGTGGCGTGCTGCTGGGGCTGGTCCTGGGGCTGCTGCTGTCCTTCGTCCTGGAGGGCGGCGTCTTCGCGCTCACCGGCCTGGAGCTGCGCGGCATCGTCGAGTCCCTGGACACCGGGATCGACAACGTGGGATCGACCACGAGCCGATGCGCAAGTGGTCCTCGCTGCGGGACTGGCCCAACTGGGACGCCGCCGCCCGCGACTTCGCCCGTCGGCTCTCGGAGCACGTGCTCGCCGACATGCAACACGACCTGGACCAGGAGGAGGTGCTGCTGGAGCCCCGGACCCGGGCCGTCGACGGGCACCTCGGTGAACTGCCGCCCGCCGACGACCCGGAGGGGTCCGACCGCGACCGTCCGGCCGATGCGACCGATCCCGCCGTGGACGACGGGGCCACGGTGGACGACCGGGCCGTCCCCACTCCCGGCGCCCCGGCGAGCGGTCAGACCCGGGTGTGGCCGCGGGTGCGGCCACGGCGGCTGACCGCGATCCAGATGAGCAGCACGATGACGGCGCCGATGATCGAGCCGATGATCCCGGACGGCTGGAAGAACCCGTCCTGCGCGTCCTTGCCGAAGATCAGGTAGCCCAGCAGGCCGCCGACGAACGATCCGACGACGCCGAGCAGGATGGTCATCGGGACGGAGAGATCCTGGCGGCCGGGCACGATCAGGCGGGCCAGGAAGCCCGCGATGATCCCGATGACCAACAGGCTGATGAGCAGTCCGAGCCAGTGCATGGCGCGCTCCTTCGATGGAGGGCCAGGGCCGGTGGGTCCTGGGTGCCGGAGAACCGAGCCGGTGACCGACCACGACCCGGATGGCACGGATCCGACGGAACCACCCCTGTGGGTGGGTGCACCACACCCCTAGGGGGGGTTACCGTCCGGCCGTGCCGAGCCACGCCGCCAGCCCAGCCGCGCCCACCCGCCCGATCACGGTGGCGCTGGTCGACGACTACGACGTCGTCCTGATGGGCGTGGCGAACATCCTCGACCAGTACCGCGACCGGGTGGTCATCGCCGAGATCGACGCCAACTCGTCGTTGGTCGACACGGTCGACATCGTCCTCTACGACTCCTTCGCCCAGCCGGAGTCCGACCACTCCGAGATCGGGGTGCTGGTGCGCAATCCACGGGCGCGCCGGGTGGTGGTCTACACCTGGAACTTCCATCCCGACCTGATCAGCAGCGCCCGGGAGCAGGGCGCGCACGGGTACCTGTCCAAGGCGTTGCCGGCGCGCGAGTTCGTCGGGGCGCTGGAGGCGGTGCACGCCGGCGAGATCGTGGTCAGCGACCCACCCGGCCGTACCCGATCGGTGAACGGTCTGGACTGGCCGGGCCGCACCGAGGGCCTCTCCGACCGTGAGGCGGAGATCCTGGCCCTGATCACCCAGGGCCGGAGCAACGCCGAGATCGCCGCGCTGACGTTCCTGAGTCCGAACACCGTGAAGTCCTACATCCGGAACATCTACCGCAAGATCGGCGTGGCCAGCCGCACCCAGGCGGTGCTGTGGGGTGTCGAGGCCGGCTTCCTGCCCGACCACCATCGGATCGACCACTGGCGGGGCGGTCCGTGACCGGCGTCGGTCAGTCGCGCGCCCGCGCCGAGCTGACCAGTTCCTCGCTGACGTCCCACAGTCGTTGCGCAGCAACGGGATCCAGCGCGTGCGGCAGCACCTCGCTGAGCCCCCGCAGCTCCGGGACGACCTCGGCCTCCTGGCAGTCCGCGAAGTACCGTCCGCCCACCCCGGCGACCAGGGGCGAGGTGGCCAGGAAGACGGACGTCGCCGCACCCTGCTCCGGACTCTTCATGGAGAACGCGCCGGACCGTTCGGCCTGACGCGCCTGCTCCTCGGCGGCGGCCCGCTGCTCGGGCTCCAGTGGCGCTGCAGCGGAGTCCAGATGCCGCCCGGCGTCAGCGAGTTGGCGGTGATCCCGTCCGCGGCCCAGCGCCGGGTCAGCTCGACCGCGAACAGCGCGTTGGCCGTCTTGGACTGCCCGTGGGCCAGGCCGGGGTCGTACGGGCGCCGGTCGAAGAACAGGTCGTCGAAGACCACGGGCGAGGCGGCGTGACCGCTGGAGGACACCACCACGACCCGGGCGTCGCCGCCGACGGCCAGGGCGTCGTGCAGCCCGGTGGTCAGCGCGAAGTGGCCGAGATGGTTGGTGACGAACTGGGTCTCCCACCCCTGCGCGGTCGTGCCCTGCAGCGTGTCCATCACCCCGGCGTTGTTCACCAGGATGTGCAACGGCCCGGACGACCACGACCGGCGCCGTACGGCGCTGCGGCTGGCGGTCCGGCGCGCCTGACTGAATACGAAGTGTGACCTGATCACCACTGTCGGTATCGGTCGGCCGTCCGTACGGTGAGCCGATGCTGAAGCCATCGGTCGGAGCCGTGTTGTCCGTCATCGCCGCGGCCTGTCTGCTGTTCGCCGGCTTCACGGTGGACGGCACGGGCAGCCGCGTGATCATGTTCATCGCGGCGGCTGCCGCGGCCCTGTCCGCGGTCGAGCAGATCGTGCGGTCCCGTCGGAAGCAGGCCCCGCGCTGACCGACCGCCTCCGGCTCAGCGGATGAGCGAGTCCAGGTAGTCCAGGCCCACGCCGTTGCTGGCGTAGTGCGCCCGCGCGCTGTCCAGCTTGGTGAAGACGTCCTCGACCCCGTTCGGCGTCCCGTCCGGCTCGACGTAGATGTACGCGCCGGTCACGTGGAACAGCGTGACCATCTCGTCGACGTCGTCCGGGACCTCGAGGGTGTGGATGTCGCCCGGCGGCTCGAAGCTGTACGACCCCTGCTCGGCCCACCAGTCGTGCTCCAGGTAGTGCCAGCGGCCCCGCAGGGTCAGCGCGTGCACCGGACCGGCGTGGCGGTGCCGGGACAGGATGCCGGTCTTGCGCACCCGGAGGATGTTCACGAAGTAGCCCTGGCTGACCGACAGCAGCAGCGGCCGGAACACCACCGAATCCGACTGCGGCACCCACAGCCGCTCGTCGCAGTCCAGGTCCAGCGCGCCGTGCAGCACCAGGTCGTCGAGCTTGCCGAGCGGTTGTTCACCCTCGTAGGCGATCGCCTCCGCGGCGGGCCGCGTCATCTCTGCCATCGTGATCCTCCTCGAGCGCCGCGGACGTCGGCGTCCGCGGCTCCGTGAGGAAGTATGCGGGAGCCGGTGTCCGGGAGATCCCGCGGGTGTCTCAGAGCGAGGTCATGCCTCCGTCGACCCGGAAGATCGCGCCGGTGGCGTAGCTGGACTCGTCCGAGGCCAGGAAGACCATGATCCCCTCGACATCCTCGGGGCGGCCGGGACGGCCCATGGGGATGCGGGACACGATGGCGGCCCGGTCCGCCGGGTCGCCACTGATCGCGGTGACCAGCGGGGTCTCGGTGTAGCCGGGGACGGCGGTGTTCACCCGGATCCCACGGTCGGCGTAGGCCATGGCGACCGCGCGGCCCATCGAGTGCATGCCGCCCTTGGAGCTGCTGTACGCGGTGAACGTGGAACCCTCGCCGTTCAACCCGGTCGGGCTGCCGGTCAGGATGATCGACCCGCCCGGGGTCGCGCGGGAGTCGTCGAGCATGGCTCGGACCGCGTACTTCAGGGTCAGGAAGGTGCCGGTCAGGTTGACGGCGATCGTCCGCTGCCAGACGTCCAGTTCCAGGTCGGCGATGGGTGCGTCCTGGCCGAACAGCTGCACGCCCGCGTTGGCCACCACGACGTCCACGGCGAATCCGGCTGCGGCGGCCGCGGCGTACCCGGCGGCGACGCTGGCCTCGTCGGCGATGTCCATCTCGACGGCCAGCATCCGGTCGGAATCGTCCGCAGTGTCAGCCGTGGCCTGCTGGGCCGCGGGCAGGTTGCGGTCGGCGAAGACCACGCGGGCACCCTCGGCGACGAAGCGCTGGGCCACCCGCTGGCCGATGCCGGAGCCGGCTCCGGTGACGAGTGCGGTCTTGCCGGTCAGTCGGTCACTCACGTCGTGGTCCTTCTCATCGGGTGGTCGGTCGGATCTGGCGGGACGGGACGTCTGGGTCAGGACCGACCGAGCACGATCCGGACGGCGGTGTCGGACGGCAGCGCGACCTCGACCGGTTCGGCGCCGTTCGCACCGGCCCGCACGGCGACCGCCTCGCCGGGACCGAGCGGATCGCTGGTCAGCACCGCGCGGCAGGCGGGCAGGTCCAGGGTGATCGTCACCGTCGTTCGGTCGAGATTGGCGATCAGCAGCACGGTCTCGTCGCCGACGTCGGCGGCCAGGGCCGAGACCCGGTCGGGCAGCGCGCCCAGCACCGGCCGCCCGGCACGCCCGGCCAACTCGGTGAGCCACGCGGCCGCCGTCCAGGCCGGGTAGACCGGACCGTCCGCCATCGGCCGCAGCCCGCGCGGACCGGTGGTCTCCATCAGGGTCAGCGAGCGCACACCCGGCACGGCCAGCGCATCCACCGACGCGATCAGCCAGGCGGCGGCGAACGGCGTCCCCTGCCGCGGGTCCGATGTCTGCACCCGCGGATCGGAGTCGTCCGGCACGACGGGAAGGCCGGCGGTGGTGGCCACTGCGTTGAACCGGGGCTTGAGGGTGACGGGCCCGATGTCGACCGGGCGTCCGGCCGCCAGCCGGACCGCGTTCGTCGCGACCACCCGCTGTGCGCCGACACTGTCGACGATGTGCTCCCGTTCGATCGTGTGCATCTGCGGGGTGATGCTGAACGTCAGGGCGGGTAGGTCGGTGGGCAGCCGGTGCAGCTGCCTGTTCAGCTCGGTGAAGTGTGACCGCGCACCGCCGACCAGCGCACCGGCCGGTACCGCCCCGCCGTCGGACGACGAGACCGCCTGCCACAGTTCGGGTTCGGTGACGTGTGTGCTGGGTGAGAAGACGCCCAGCCGGCGGACCGGGAGCTCGACCAGGGCGGGCAGCGCATCGGTCACCGCGGCCGGGTCGTCGGCGATGAGCCGCACGTCCAGGTCGGCCGACCACCGTCCCGCCTCGGCCGAGGCCCGGTCCAGGTGGGGGCGCCCCGCCGGCGCCCGCCCGGGCCCGTGCAACCCCCCCCCCGCCCCCCCGGGCGGGGCGACGTGCTCGGCGGGCTGGTCGATGTGGGGGCCACGCCCGGTCGCGTGCACCAGTGCGGCCCTGGCGTGGACGTCCACCGGGTCGAGCACCGCGGTGCTGGCCGCCAGCGCGATCTCGGGGAGGACGCCGGCCGGGTCGCCGAGGGTCAGGCGGGCGGGGGTGACCGGTCCCGGCTCGGTGCGGGCCGGCTCGCCGAGCGTGGTGACGGTCAGGGTGGCCGTCTGCACGATCTCGTCGCCGGGCTGCACCGCGACCGGGAACGGCTCGGTCAGCGGCGTGGAGTACGTCTTGAACGACGCGTCCGTCCAGTTCCGCTGGTCCTCGGTCTCGAAGACGTCCCCGGTGAGCGCGAGCCGCGCTTGCAGGTGCCCGGTCGACCAGCGGAGTGCGGCGACGTCGCGCAGGGGCTGGTGCGGTCCGATCTCGACCGGGAAGGCGCCGTCGTGCTCGGCCCCGGCCGGGTCGGTGACGGTGAACCGGCGGCCGGCGTCCGACATCGGGTGCAGCACCACCAGGCCGATCCGATTGCGGCGGAACGGCGCTCGCGCCCGGCAGGTCGCCCGGACGGCCAGACCACTGGGCGAGAACTCGATCTCGCCGTCCCAGGACAGCAGCGGAGCCGAGGCGTCCGCCTCGCCGTGGTCGACGCGCAGCCGGATCAGCAGCGAGTCACCGGCGGGCTCGATGTCCAGCGAGCGCCGGTGCGGCGGCACGGTGCCCCAGTCCTGGTCGCGCACCACCACCCGGACGGCCCGGAGCAGTACGACGCCGTCGTGGGCGATGTCGGCGAGCTCGTCGTTGCGGAGCTCAGCTGTCCAGCGGCCGTGGGCCAGCGGCACGGGGGAGTCGACGCCCCCCGGCGGGGAGGAGTCAAGGGTGCCCGGCACCGGGTCGTGCCGCAGGTCGGGACCGGTCACCATCGACTCCTCCGCAGATCAGGTGCGCCCGGCCGGTCGGCCGGGCACGGCCGCTCAGGCCTGGGTGGCCTCGGGCAGCCCCAGCATGCGGGCGATGTTGGCGTCCAGCTCGCTGTCGTCGAAGATCTTCTTCCAGTCGTCCTTGATCAGCGTCTTGCGGCCGTAGTCCATGGCGATCAGGCAGGCCTCGGAGAACGGGTTGTCGCCGCGCAGGCCGTTGGCCAGCGCCACCTGGGTGTGGCCGTAGAGCATGGCCTTGGCCGCCTTCTCCGGCACGCCCACGGTGTTGATGGTCTCCTGCAGCGCCTCCTGCAGCAGCTCGCCGATCATGCAGGCGACCGTCTCGACCAGGGTGGGCTCGAGCACCGCGAGCTGCTTGACCGTCACCCAGTGCACGTCGACGACCGGGGCGTACATGGCCCGGATGACCGTCTCGGTGGCCTCCTGCTGCTCCGGGGTGCCCTGCTCGAAGGCGGCGACGACCTCCTGGGGAGCGGCGATGCCGCCGAAGGTGTCGGCCCACTGCTCCTTGGTCGTCCGCTCGAAGAACACCGACGGGTGGCACGGGTGGGCGACGGCGAAGGCCACGTCCTCCCGATCGGCCAGCAGTCGGGCGTAGGCGGCGGCCGGATCCAGGGTCAGCACCACCGCGCCGGTGCGCAGCTGCGGCACCACCGCGTGGGAGACCGCGCCCAGCGCCCGGTCCGGGACGGCCAGGATGACGACATCGGCGTTCGCCACGGCGGTGTCGAGCTCGGTCAGGGTGCGGCCGCTCTCCGTGACGCGCTCGGCGCCGGCCGGGCTGTTCTCGACGTAGGCGACGGTGTGCTCGGTGCGTTGCAGGTTGTTGGACACCCGCATGCCCATCTTGCCGCCGGCGCCGACCACGGCGATCGTGAGGGTGGAGGTGGGTGCGCTCATGACTGGTTGCTCCTCAGGTACGCGACGTTGTGGGCGGTCCACTGCTGTTCGACGGCGACGGTCTCCTCCGCGGAGTCCTGCCAGGGCAGCCAGTGCTCGACGATCTGACTCACCTCGGGGCCCGGGGCCAGGCGGTCCACCATGCCCCGGTAGTCCAGCAACCCCTCGCCGAGGGGGGCGCCGACCAGGTTGAACCCGACCCACCCAGCCTGCCGGGTGAAGCGGAAGTCCTTGATGTGCATGTTCTTCACGTACGGCCGGGCCAGCTCGACGACGTCGGCCGGGAGCTCCAGCGCGGCGACGCAGTTGGCCGGGTCGGTGCAGATGCCGAGATGGCCGCTGTCCACGGTGCGGACGACCTCGACCAGGGTCGGGGTGGGTAGCTGCTCGTAGGTCTCCAGGGCCAGGGTGACGCCGGCCTGCTCCCACGCGGGCAGCGCGGTGCCGAGCATGTCGATGGCCTCGCCCACCGTCGGTCGGGAGTCCGCGGCGTGGAGCATCGAGCGGACGAGCGTGACGTCCAGGTCCTGGGCCAGCCGCAGCCAGGCGGCCAGGACGGACGGTTCGACGCCGCGGGTGCCCAGCTCCAGGCGCAGACCGAGCCGCTCGGCCTGCGCCCGCAGCTCCGCGCGTTGGCGGGTGTCCAGGGCCAGGACGGCCGGGAAGTCGCAGATCTGGAAGACGTCCACGCCGTGCTCGGCGGTGCGCTCGAGCATGTCGGCGAGGGTCAGCGGACGGTCCACCCGGTCGGACCACTGCCAGAAGAACGCGTAGGTGCTCAGGCCGATAGGCCCGTGGGCCTCGGTCGAGTCAGACAACGGCGTCGGTGTGCTCATCGTCCGGAACGGTACCGGCAATTGGTCGACCAATCAACCGGTCGACCGATGGCTGGTCTCGGCCGGGGAGCGTCGATACAGTGGTCGACTGCGGGTGCGCCGTCGGCCGCCCGCGAGCGCGCGACGAGTGGGAGGGGATGCCGCATGGCCGAACTCGCACCGATGACCCCGGTGGGCGGCGCGCTAACGCCGGTGGAGCGGTCCTCGGTGGTGTCCGTGGTGGCCCAGCGACTGCTCGACCACCTCACCGGCGGCAACTTCGCGCCCGGCACGCGGCTGCCTCCGGAGCGTCAGCTGGCCGAGGCGCTCGGCGTCGGCCGGTCCACCCTGCGGGAGGCGATGGCGGCGCTGGGTGTGCTGGGTCTGGTCGATGTCCGTCCCGGATCCGGCAGCTACCTGACCGCCGACAGCTCCGAGCTGCTCTCCCGCGCGATCGAGTGGAGCCTGACGCTCCGCCAACCCCGGACCCGGGACCTGATCGAGCTGCGCGAGTTCCTCGAGGTGATGACCGCGCAGCTCGCCGCGGCTCGCGCCGACGATGACGACATCGGGGCGTTGGAGCGTCATGTCGAGGCGATGCGGCAGGCCGGGGACGACGTGGACGCGTTCGTGGCCGCCGACTTGGCCTTCCACTTCGAGGCCGCCCGGATCGCCGGCAACACCGTGCTGCAGGACATCCTGTCCAGCATCCGGTCGTTGCTGCAGGTCTGGTTCGACCGCACCCTGCGGGTGCCGGGCACGATCGGGGCCACGCTGGCCGAGCACGAGGCCGTCTTCGACGCCATCCGGGCCCGGTCGCCGGAAGCGGCGCAGCGGCGTATGCAGGAGTTGATGGACGCCGCGGACGTCCGGCTGACCGCCACGGTCGGCAGCGTGGACGAGTCGTCGGGACCGGACCCGGACGACTCGGACTGATGGAGGAGGTCCCGATGCCGGTCGTCGACAACGCGATCTACTCCTCGGGTGTCAGGGTGGCGCACCCGGTCACGCTCGAGGACACGTACCGGGCGCTGGAGGGTAGCGGCGGCTTCGCCTGGATCGGGCTGTACCGCCCCAAGGAGGCCGAGATGCGATCCGTGGCCAGCGAGTTCGGCATCCATCCGCTGGCCGTCGAGGACACGATCACCGCGCACCAGCGGCCGAAGCTGGAGCGGTACGGCGACGTGCTCTTCACCGTGCTGCGCCCGGCCCGGTACCTCGACGCCGAGGAGGAGGTCGAGTTCGGTGAGGTGCACATCTTCAGCGGGCCCGACTTCGTGGTGACGGTCCGGCACGCCGAGTCTCCTGACCTGGCGGCGGTGCGGCACCGCATGGAGTGCGATCCGGAGTTGCTCGCGCTGGGTCCGGAGGCGGTGCTCTACGCGGTGCTGGACCAGGTGGTCGACGAGTACTTCCCGGTGCTGGCCGGCCTGCAGCACGACATCGACGAGATCGAGGATCAGGTCTTCGGCGGCGATCCCGAGGTGTCCCGCCGCATCTACGAGCTGCTGCGTGAGGTCATCGGGCTGCAACGCGCCACCACACCGCTGCTGGGTGCACTGGCGCAGCTGCAGGCCGGCTTCGAGAAGTACCACACCGATCAGGAACTCCAGCGGTACCTGCGCGACGTCCGCGACCACACCGTGCGCGTGGTGGAGCGGACCGAGGGCTTCCGGGTGCTGCTGCAGAACATGCTCACCGTCAACGCGACCTTGGTCGGGCAGCGACAGAACGACGAGATGCAGCGGATGACCGAGGCGAGCCTGTCCCAGGGCGAAGAGGTCAAGCGCATCTCCGCGTGGGCGGCGATCCTGTTCGCGCCCAGTCTGGTCGGCGGCATCTACGGCATGAACTTCGTCGACATGCCGGGCCTGGACTCGCGGTTCGGCTTCCCGCTGTCGATCGTCGGCATGCTCGCGGTGTCGGTGGTGCTGTGGCTGGTGTTCAGACGCCGCGGCTGGCTGTGACGACTGGCGAGCCGGCGGCGCCGACGGCGGGCGACCGCACGGCCGGTCAGGACCCGCCGGTCGGGTCCCAGCGTCCGCGGAGCCGGTCGATGAGCGCGTGCACGTCCTGCCGAGTGCAGGGTTTGGGCAACCGGGCGTCGACCGTCGGGTAGTCGGCCGGGTCCAGGATGGAGCAGACCGCGATGGCCGCGCCCGCGTGCTGCTCGCGCAGCCGGTCGGTCAGTTCCCAGCCGTTCATGCCGTCGGTGAGCAGCAGGTCGACCACGGCGAGGTCCAGCCGCTCGCCCCGGCTCATCAGCAGGGCTTCGTCGGCGGACCGGGCGGCCAGCACGGTGCTGCCTTCGCCCTCGAACCAGATGGTGAGCAGCTCCAGCATGTCCGGGTCGTCGTCCACGATCAGCACGGTCGGCCGGGCGTCTGCGCCGGCGGACCGACGGCCGTCCCATGGCGTTCGGTCACCGTCTCCCTGCGTCGGGAGCGCCGCGGCGCGCCGGCCCGCCACCCGCTCGATCCAGCCGTTCGCGGAATCGTCGTCGGATGTCGGCGTCGCCACGACGACCGGGCCGGCGAACAGGACACGATCGGGTCGCTGATCAAGGAGCAACGGACGGATCATGAACCGACTGTAGTCGTGCGGATGCGGCCCGCGCACCGCCCGGCCGGTGTGACCAGCGCGGACGATGGGCGACCGCCGCATGATCATCCTAGGCCGGGCGGGTGACGGTGATCCCGTCCGGCTGTGTGGCCGTCACCGGATCGGCGTCCAGGACCGGGACGGCGCCGGCCCGGAGGTCAGATCAGGCTGCGCCAGTAGTCCCAGAACGCGCCCAGGATCAGCGCGATGATCACGACGTACCAGAGGGCCAGGACGGCGCCGCCGATGCGGCGCAGCCCGGTCAGCCCGGACCAGGTGTCCAGCGTGGTGAACCAGAAGATCGGGATGATCACCACCCAGACCGCCAGGCAGTACAGGCACAGGGCGCGGATGTCGTACAGGCTGGCCGCGATCAGCCAGTGCACGAACACCACCGCGGCCATGGTGCCGAGGTTCATGGCCACCCGGAACCAGCGCGCCGGCCGGAACCCGGCCAGCACGACGACGCCGGTGGTGACCACGACGGCGAACCCGGCGATGCCGAGCAGGGGATTGGGGAACCCGAAGGCGGCGGCCTGGGTGCTGTCCATCACCGAGCCGCAGGACAGCACCGGGTTGAACGAGCAGCTGGGGACGTAGCTCGGGTCGCGCAGCCGCTCGATCTTCTCGATCGTCAGCGCGAACGCGGCGATCAGCCCGATGCCGCCGCCGACGACGTACAGCCAGGCCAGGGCCCGGCTCATCCGGCGAGCGCCTCGTCGATCTCCGCCCGGAACGAGTCCAGCACCTCGGCCGCGGTGCTGCCCGATGCCTGGAACTCCTCGCCGTTCAGGAAGAACGTGGGGGTCGCGGACACGTCGAGGGTGGTGCCGTCGGCCTGATCGCGGTCGACGATGGCCTGCACCTGATCGGAGGCCATGTCGGTGCGGAACTGCGCGACGTCCAGGCCGAGGTCCTGGGCCAGCCCCTCGAAGAAGGTGGTCGCCACGGCCTGGTCGGTGTTGATCGACTGCCCGGTGGAGGCCCACTGCTGCCAGGTGTCGTAGAGCGCGTGGTACATCTCGGCCCACTTGCCCTGCAGGCCGGCCGCCTCGGCGGCGCGCGCGGCCGGCACGGCCAGCGGGTGCATCTGCAACGGGTAGTTGCGGACCACGAAGGTGATCCGGCCGTCGTACTCCTGCTCCAGCTGCGAGGTGACGCCTTCGTAGAAGTTCACGCACGCCGGGCACTGGTAGTCCAGGAACTCGACCAGGGTCACCTTGCCGGCGTCGGCGCCCTGGCCCTCGGACAGGGTGTGCGCGCCCACCGGGACCAGCGTCTCGTTCGAGACCGGCCCCGCCTCGTCGGACCGGTTGAACCACAGCACCGCTCCGATGATCAGCGCGGCGACCACGACCACCGCGCCGATCAGGATGACGTTCAGCGACGGACCCCGCCGCGCCGCGGTGACCGGGTTCGGTCGGCTGGCCACGGCCGAGGCCCGAGAGGGGGTCCGGGTCACGGGTCGCCCGGACCTGTTCGCGGGCTTCTTCCGCTTGCGTGACTCCGGCATGTCTCTCCTGCCTCGGTGGTGTGGGTCCGCCCGGCATTCCGCCGGCTGCGACGGCCCGGGCACTTCCAGGATGCGCGAACTCCCGGATCGGCGGCCATGCCGGTGACGAGTCAACCACGGGTGCTCGGCGGCTCCGGCCGGACCGACGTCCGTCGACGCGCCGGACCCGGCGGGCGTTGCGCGCCTCCGGCAGACGTCCACGATCGGGTGATTCCCGGAGGGGACACCGATCCGGGCTGGTTCACACTCCGGAACACCCATAGCCTTCGCTCCGTCGAAGATCACCCGGGTGGGGCAGCGAACCGTCTGCCGGGTGTGCGCAGCGCAGCATCGTTCCCCGGCCGTGACGACCGTTCGAGCTCCGTCTGACCCGAAGGTGACCCCACTCCGATGACCTCCTCGCTCGCTGTGCGTCCCACCCTGGCGCCCCTGGCCGATCCGGTCGACGCCCGTTCCGTGGCCCACCGGTGGCGGGCGGTCGTCACCGCCGTCGGCTGCCGGCCGGCCATCACCTCGCCGGGCCGGGCGTACTCGTACCGCGAGGCGGACGAACGTTCCGCGCGACTGGGGGCTGCCCTGCGCAGCCGCGTCCCGGCGGGATCCGGTCCCATCGGCCTGCTGCTCGGGCACGACGCCGACTGCCTGGTGACGATGCTGGCGGTGATCAGGACCGGTCGTCCCGTGGTGGTGCTGGACGCCCACATGCCCGCCGATCGGCTGCGGACCATCGCCGACCTGGGCCGGCTCGCGGCGGTCGTCACCGACGCCGGACACGCCGGGGCCGCGACGGCCGTCACCGACTGCGTGCCGCTGGTCGTCGACGCGGCCGACCTGCTCGACGGCGCTCCGACCGACCCGGACCTGCCCGATCCGGCCGTCGGCCTGGACGACCCGCTGTCGATCATCTTCACGTCCGGCTCCACCGGCCGGCCCAAGGGCGTGGTGATCACCCACGGCCAGACCCTGAACGACGGATGGGCGATCCGGACCTCGATGCGGCTCACCGGCGACGACCGCTGCGCCACGGTGATGCCGCTCGGCTTCCTGGCCGGGTTCGACTTCGCGCTCACCGCGCTGCTGTGCGGGGCGACCGCGCACGTCGTCGATCCCCGCGACCTCGGCGTGGCCGGGCTGGTCGACGAGCTCCGACAGGAGGCGATCACCGCCACCTTCTGCACCCCGCACCTGGCCCGCTCACTGGCGCCCGCCATGCCGGCGGGCAGCCGGCTCGACGCGTTGCGGGTGGTGGCCACGGCCGGCGAGGCGGTGCACGGCCGCGACGTCACCGCGCTGCGGCCGGCCATGGCCCACGACGGGGTGTTCGTCAACGTCACCGGCTCGTCGGAGGTGGCCTCGTTCGCCGCCTTCCGCGTCGAGGCGGATGACCCCGTCCCGGCCGGACCGGTCCCGGCCGGGACCCCCGTGCCCAACAAGCACTACCACCTGGTCGACGAGGACGGCGTCCGCGTGCCCGAGGGGACCCCTGGGCACCTGGTCATCACCTCGCGCTACCTCTCCGGCGGCTACTGCACCGACCCGGAGCTCACCGCCGAGCGGTTCCGGATCGACGAGCGCGGCGAGCGCTACCACCGGCAGAGCGACACGGCCCGGATCGACGACGGCGTGCTCACCCTGCTGGGCCGGGACGACGCCGCGGTCAAGGTGCGGGGCTACTTCGTCGATCCGTCGGAGGTGGAGCACGCGATCCGGGACTCGCCGTCGGTGCACGAGGTCGTGGTCGTGCCGGTGAAGACACCCGACGCGCCGACCTTCCTGGCCGCCTACGTGGTTCCGGACCCGCGGGCGGCGGTCGAGTCGGTCGCCGCACTGCGGCGACGGCTCCGTGACCGGCTGCCGGAGTACATGGTGCCGGCCGTCCTCGTGCCTCTGGCCGCGCTGCCCCGGACCGAACGCGGCAAGGTCGACCGGACCGCACTGCCGCCGGCCCACCGGCGGCCGGCGGGGGCACCGCCGACGACGCAGTGGGAACTGGTGGTGGCCGACCTGTGGTCCGAGCTGCTCGGGCTGGACGGGGTCGGACTGGACGACGACTTCATGGCCATGGGCGCCGACTCGCTGGTCGCGGAGCAGATGCTGGCCGCGGCGGCCGACCGGTTCGGGGTCCAGCTGGTCACGTCCGACCTGGTCGAGTCGCCGACGCTGCGGGAGTTCAGCCGGCGGATCAGCCTGGGCACCTCGTCGCTGCCCACCCATCCCGACGTGGTCGCGCTCGGCGGCCGCGGCGCCGGCACCCCGGTGTTCTGCTTCGCGGGGGGAGGGTCGCTCGCCCTCGGGTTCGCGCCGATCGCCAGCCACCTCGGCGACCGACCCGTGTACGCCTTCCAGGCGCACGGCCTGGAGTGGCGCGCAACCCCGGACCGGACGGTGCAGGCCGCCACCGACCGTGCCCTGGCCCTGCTGCGCGTCCTGCAGCCGCGCGGCCCCTACGTCCTGCTCGGCCACTCCTTCGGCGGGCTGCTGGCGCTCGAGGCCGCGCGGCGGCTGTCCGAGGCCGGCGAGGAGGTGGCGCTGGTCGCCATGCTGGACACCTTCCTGATCGGCGGACCCGCCTCCCAGCAGCGGTCGCCGTCGGAAGCGGTGGAGGCGGCGGCGCCCCGCAGCGGGAGGATCGCCGGCGCGCTCCGGGGCGCGCTGCCCGCCGGTCTCCCGGAGCGGGGGCAGTGGGGCCGGCACCTGCGGGGCCGGTTGGCCGGGGTGGTTCCGTTCCGCGGTCAGCGTCAGTTCGACGCGTTCTTCGACCACACCGTGCGTATCGCGCAGCGACACCGGCTGCAGCCGTGGGACGGGGACGTGCTGCTGCTGGCGGCGCAGGACTACCCGTACCGCGAGCAGGACTGGGCGCCACTGCTGCCCGGGCGGCTGCAGGTGCGCGACCTGGCGTGCGAGCACAGTTCGATGATCCGCGAACCGCACGCCAGCACCGTCGCCGAGCACCTGCGGGCCGAGCTGGCCGCGCGGGAGCTGTGACCGGCGCGGCAGCGCTCAGCCGTGAAGGCCGGCCGGCACGACCAGGGCCAGTACCGCGTCGAGGCTGACCGCCGCCGCTCGCGGGGCGCCGGCGGCCATCGCGTGAGCCGCCGTGCGCCCGGCGTCCGAGCGGCACCACGCGACGAGCTCGTCCAGCCGGTCGGCGGTCAGCTCGTGCGGCAGCAGGAAGGCGGGCCACTGCCACGCGGCGGCCTGCGCGGCCACCTTGCCACCGCCCTCCACCGGGTCGACCGCGACGGCCGGTACCCCGGCCTTGAGGGCGAGGACCAGTCCGTGCAGCCGGGTGGTCACCATCACGTCGAGCCGGCGCACGATCGCCTCGAACTGTTCGGGACGGGCAGCCAGTCGCCAGTCCCGCGGATCCAGCCGGGTGTCCAGCGGCAGCACCGCGGCGCCCGTGGTCGGCAACCAGTCGGTGATCGCCGCGGTCACCCGGTCGTGTCGCTGCCGCGTCCCGTACTCCGGTTGCGCAGACGCCAGCGTCACGCCGAGCACCGGGACCCCGGCGGACCGCGGGGCCGCGGCCAGGTCGACCCGGGTGGGGGCGCCGGCCGCGTCGCGGGGCACGACGTGATGGAAGCCGGTCACCGCCGGGTCCTTCGGATCCGGCACGGACACGCCCACCGCGATCCGTGCGCAGTGCGAGAAGCGTTGGTGCAGCTGCGGGATCGACGGCCCGACCAGCGGGCCGCAGGCGAACACCAGGTGGCTGAAGCGGTCCGGGTCGGCGTCGTCCAGCCGCAGACCACCGGGCGGGCACATCACTGCGCTCCAGGCGATCTCGGCGTCGACCCCGGCGGCCGTCAGCGCCTGCGACACGGCGTCCATGCTGAGCACATCGCCGGCGGTGGCCTCGCCGTGCCGGAACGAGGACCAACCGACGACGAGGGCTCGGACGGGCGACACGGGCAACGCGGTTCCTCCTGCAGTGGGGGTGACTCAGTGGGGGTGACAGCGGGGGTGACAGCGGGGGTGACAGTGGGGGTGACAGTGGGGGTGACAGCGGGGATGACCCGGTGGGGGCGACTGGGTGAGGCGACTCGATCGGGCCGGCGCGTGGGGCTCGGGCGACGACCCTGGGAGCCTAGGAGTGTCACCGCGATCCACCGGGCGACCGGGGGCGATCGGGCGACCGGGCGCGAATTCGCCCGGGGTTCACCGCGGGTCCGGCCCCGACACGGGGGCTCGTGTCATACTGACCGCGGTTGGCTGCATCTTCGGTACGTGTTCGACGCCCGGTTCGCCCGGGCGGGATCCTCTCTTCGATGGTCGGGACGTCGTCCAGCCCGTGTCGGCGCGACCGCGCTCGGACGCGACAATCTCCCCCAAGAAAGAGATCAGCATGGCTCAGGGCACCGTGAAGTGGTTCAACGCCGACAAGGGCTTCGGCTTCATCACCCCCGACGGCAACGGCCCGGACGTCTTCGTCCACTACTCCCAGATCCAGGCGAACGGCTACCGCTCGCTGGACGAGGGCCAGGTCGTGCAGTACGTCGAGGAGCAGGGCACCAAGGGCCCGCAGGCCGCTCAGGTCACCATCGTCGGCTGACCCAGCCCCCATCACCACCGCGCTGCCGAGTGCGCCGCTCTCCGGGGCGGACGACCACCGGCGGCCACCGCGCGATGGGCCAGGTCCCTGGCCCATCGCGCAGCCTTCCCCCTCCCGGCGCCCGTCCCGTCGCCGGTCCGCCGCCCGCGAGCTGCTGCCCGTCGATCGCCGGACGCGGACTCCCGCCGGCGCCGATGCCCGCCGGCCCGCGAGCCGGCTCCCGTCCGATCGCGGACCCAGCGCAGGTGCGCTGAGCGAGCCGCCGGCGGCCGGGGCCTGGCGGAGCCGCACTTCCGCCCCGCGACCCGGCCCGGTGGCCCGCCGCGGACCACCGACCAGCGCTTCCTGGAGGCGACATGTCGAACCTGTTCTCCGATCCGCCCGTCCCGAGTGCGCCGACCCCGGCCGATGACACGGCCCGGCTGGCGCTGGACCCGGTCTTCTCCAGCCCGTCGGCGGTCGCGTCCGAGTTCGACGACCACGAACGGCCGGAGCGCCACGAGCGGCCCCGCAGCGGGTCGAACGGGCCGCGACGCCCACGGACCCGACGCTGACGACCGCCGCGGCCCCGCGGCACCTCCCCACCCGGCCGATGCAGCGACGGTGTCCGCGACCGTGCACACCCGCTGTGCGGCCCCGATCCACGAGGAGCACCTGACGATGGTCATGGGCGAACGCATCCAGTCGGACCAGCACGCCACCGGCCCCGCCGCCGGATCCGAGGACCGGCCCACGACCGGGGAACGCCGTCACGATCTCGAGGCTGATCTCGAGGACTACCTGGGCCGCGACACCTTGACCATGTCGCAGCCGCCTTCCGTCCTGCTCGGGCGCTGACCGGCGCCGTTCCCGAGCGTTCGCCTGAACATCACCGCGATCATGTGGTCCACGGGCCGGGTCGGGTGCAGGGTGGAACCTTCCAGCCGACGAGCAGGGAGGAGTTCCGGTGAGCGATCTGCGAACGGACGACGAGATGACCGGTGCCGCCGGCGACACCGCTGTGGACGGCGCGGCCGGTCCGACGTTGTCGCCCCAGGAGAAGGCCGACCTGCACGCCTGGTGGCGGGCGGCGAACTACCTGGCCGTCGGGCAGATCTACCTGCTGGACAACCCGTTGCTGCGCCGCGACCTGGTCCCGGACGACGTCAAACCGCGGCTGCTCGGGCACTGGGGCACCACCCCGGGCCTGAACTTCGTGTACACGCACCTGAACCGGGTGATCCGGCAGCAGGACGTCGACGCCATCTTCATGGCCGGGCCGGGACACGGCGGGCCGGCCGCGGTGGCCAGCGCGTACCTGGACGGCACCTACTCGGAGTTCTACCCGCACATCACGCCGGACGAGGACGGGCTGCGGGCGTTGTTCCGGCAGTTCTCCTTCCCGGGCGGCATCCCGAGCCACGTGGCACCGGAGACGCCCGGGTCGATCCACGAGGGCGGTGAGCTGGGATACGTGCTGTCCCACGCCTACGGCGCGGTGATGGACAACCCGGACCTGATCGCCACCGCGGTGGTGGGTGACGGCGAGTTCGAGACCGGCCCGCTCGCCGCGTCCTGGCACGCCAACAAGTTCGTCGATCCGGTGCACGACGGTGCGGTGCTGCCGATCCTGCACCTGAACGGCTGGAAGATCGCCAACCCGACCATCCCGGCCCGGATCCACCGCAGCGAGCTCGAAGCGCTGCTCACCGGGTACGGCCACGAGGTGTTCACCGTCGAGGGCGACGATCCCGAGGTGCTGCACGAGGTGATGGCCACGACGATGGACCGGGTCATCGGCCGGATCCGGCAGATCCAGCAGGCGGCGCGGTCCGGCAGCGCCACCGGTCGCCGGCCGTGGCCGATGATCCTGCTGGTCACCCCCAAGGGGTGGACCGGCCCGAAGATGATCGACGGTCTGCAGTACGAGGGGACCTGGCGCTCGCACCAGGTGCCCCTGACGGCGACCCGCAGCAACGACGAGCACCGGGCGATGCTGCAGGACTGGATGCGCTCCTACCGACCGGAGGAGCTCTTCGACGCCGACGGCACGGTGGTGGAGCGGATCCGCGCGTTGGCCCCGGCCGGGGACCGGCGGATGAGCGCCAACCCGCACGCCAACGGTGGGCTGCTGCGGAAGCCGCTGCGGCTGCGCGACTTCCGTGAGCGCGGGGTGCCGGTGTCCGCGCCCGGGGCCTCGGTGCACGAGCCGACCCGGGTGATGGGCGACTACCTGCTCGACGTCATCCGTGAGAACCCGGACAACTTCAAGCTGGTCGGGCCGGACGAGACGGCGTCGAACCGGCTGGATGCGGTCTACCAGGTCACCGACAAGGTGTGGCAGGGCGAGATCACCGAGTTGGACGAGCATCTGGCCCACTCCGGCCGGGTGGTGGAGGTCCTCTCGGAGCACACCTGCCAGGGCATCCTCGAGGGATACCTGCTGACCGGCCGGCACGGGTTGTTCTCCTGCTACGAGGCCTTCATCCACCTGGTCGACTCCATGTTCAACCAGCACGCGAAGTGGCTCAAGGTCACCAACGGCATCGGCTGGCGCGCCCCGATCTCGTCGTTGAACTACCTGCTCACCTCCCACGTCTGGCGGCAGGACCACAACGGGTTCTCGCACCAGGACCCGGGTTTCGTCGACCACGTGATGAACAAGAAGGCCGAGGTGGTCCGGGCCTACTTCCCGCCGGACACCAACACCCTGCTGTCGACCATCGAGCACTGCCTGGGCACCGAGCAGTACGTCAACGTCATCGTGGCCGGCAAGCAACCGTGTTTCGATTGGCTCTCGCCGGACGAGGCCGGGTTCCACTGTGCCCGCGGGCTGGGCATCTGGGACTGGGCCTCCAACGAGGCCGGCGACCCGGACGTGGTGATCGCCTGCGCCGGGGACGTGCCGACCCTGGAGGCGCTGGCCGCGGTGTCGATCCTGCGCACCGAGCTGCCCGAGCTGCGGATCCGCTTCGTCAACGTGGTGGACCTGATGCGGCTGCAGGACGACTCCGAGCACCCGCACGGACTGTCGGCGCGGGACTTCGACGGGGTCTTCACCACCGACCGGCCGGTCATCTTCGCCTACCACGGATACCCGTGGCTGATCCACCGGCTGACCTACCGGCGCACCGGGCACGCCAACATCCACGTCCGCGGCTACCAGGAGGAGGGCACCACCTCCACGCCGTTCGACATGGTGATGATGAACGACATGGACCGGTACCACCTGGTCATCGACGTCATCGACCGGGTGCCCAGTCTGCGGTCGCACGCCGCCCAGTTGCGGCAGCGGATGGTCGACGCCCGCGCCCGAGCCCGCCGCTGGACGCGTGACCACGGGGACGACATCCCCGAGGTGCGTGACTGGACCTGGGCCGGGGCGATGGGATCGGACGAGGGCGTGCCGGCCGCCGGTGCGCTGTCCGACACCTCCGCCGACTTCTCGCCGGCCGACGCGATGCCGCGCAACTGACCGGCCGTCCCGACCCGGGACCAAGGTCCTGGGTCGGGACCCCGGGGCTGCACGCCCGCGCGCACAGGTGCACAGTGGAGGCAGCGGTGCGGTGATCTTGGTCCGCGGGCCGGGACCGGCGCCGTCCTGCCCGACGTGACCAGCCGGGCAGCGGGACTCGCGGCAGGAGGGTCACCATGACCACGCACGGCAAGCCGGAGATCGTCGTCGGGGTGGACGGGTCGGAGGGCGCCGACGCGGCCCTGCGCTGGGCGGCCGCCCAGGCCGACCAGCGGTCCGCCGCGTTGCGGCTGGTGTTCGGCTTCAACGCCACCACGCCCTGGCTCGGTGGCTACGCCGGCACCGCCGAGCCGGTGTACGACAAGGTCAAGACGGACGCCGAGGCGCTGCTGCGCGACCGCGCCGACCGCACAGCGGCCGAGTTCCCGGACCTGCCGATCACCATCACGGTGGCCGAGCAGGATCCTCGCCTGGCGCTGCGGGACGCCTCCGAGCGCGCCGAACTGCTGGTCGTCGGCACCCACGGCCGCGGCCGGCTGGCCGAAGTGATGCTGGGCTCGGTGGCGCTGCAGGTGGCCAGCCACGCGCATTCCCCGGTGGCGGTGGTCGCCCAGTCCATCGCCGACCCGGTGCACCTGCGCGGCCCGGTCGTGGTCGGGGTGGACGGCTCGCCCGGCAGCGAAGCCGCGCTCGGCTTCGCCTTCGACGCGGCCGCACGCAGCGGCGCCGACGTGCTGGCCGTGCACGCCTGGAGCGACCCGGTGGTGATCACCTCGCCGACCGCGCAGTTCGGCGGTCCGGCCATGGTCGAGGCGCAGCTGACCGACCAGTTCGAGGTGCAGGACGCCGAGCGCGCCGTGCTGGCGGACCGTCTCACCGGATGGACGGGCAGATACCCGGACGTCCGGGTGCGGCAGCAGGTGGTGCTGGACCGGCCCTCCGCGGCGCTGCTGCGGTACGGCCGACCCGGAGCGCCCGGCGGCCCGGCCAGCCTCATCGTGGTGGGCAGCCGCGGGCGAGGCGGGTTCGCCGGGTTGCTGCTCGGCTCCACCGGTCAGGCGCTGATCACCCAGGCGCAGGTGCCGGTCGTGGTGGTCCGCACCCCGAAGCACCACTGAGCGTCACCGGACCTGCGGTCGGCGCGCCCGACCGGGCGATCCTCCAGCAGATTCCCGCGGCCACCAATCCGTCCTGCAGCGCGCCCCGAACGACCGGCGACCGGGTACCAACGGTGCGACCGAGACGGGGTGCAGGCGATGCGACGGAAGATGTTCGGCGGCAGGCCGGTGGTGGAGTTCCAGACCGGCCTGCAACGGCGGGAGTTCTTGCGACTCGCCGGGATCGTCGGCGTGGGAGCAGGATTCGTGGCCGGTGGGGTGCTGTCGGCTCCGGCCGCCGGGGCCGCGACGGTTCCTGGGTCACGGGCGGCGGCGTTGGCCGCGATCGAGACGTCCGACCTGGACATCTTGAACTACGCGCTGACCCTCGAGTACCTGGAGGCCGACTTCTACGCCACCGGCTTGCAGTCCGGCCTGCTCACCGACCGGGAGCTGGAGCTGGTGACGCCGATCGGCGACCATGAGCAGCAGCACGTGGACGCGGTGACCGCGGCGCTCACCGCCTTCGGTGGGACACCGGTGGCCAAGCCGAAGATCACCTACCCGGCCGGCACCTTCGCCAGCCGTGACTCGTTCCTGCAGACCGCGGCCCAGTTCGAGGAACTCGGAGTCACCGCGTACCACGGCAAAGTTCCGCTCATCAAGGACGCCGACGTGCTGGCCGCGGCTGCGTCCATCGCCGGCGTCGAGTCGCGGCACGCCGCCGTGATCGCCGCCCTGCTCCAGGGTGACCCGTTCCCGGCGCCGGTCGAGAAGGCCGCGTCCGAGGAGCAGGTGCTCGCCGCCGTCACCCCGCTGATCAGCTGACCCGGAAGGACACCGCTCATGTCGAACCCATTCCTGCTGCGGCAGTCCCGTCAGGACCTGGTCCACGGCCAGCTGTCCTCGGTGGCCCCTGCCACCGCGCTGGGCGCCCTCAACCACCGGTGGGCACTTGCGGCCCCGGGCGACTTCGCGTCTGACATCGACGTGCTGAACTACGCACTGACCCTCGAGTACCTCGAGGCCGAGTTCTACCGGCAGGGCAACAGCGCCGGGCTGCTGTCCGGGATCGAGGCCCAGTACCTGGCCCAGGTCGGCGAGGACGAACAGGCCCACGTCACCGCGCTGACCCAGACGATCCAGCAGCTGGGCGGCACTCCCGTCGAGCAGCCGTGGGTCGACTTCGGCGACGCCTTCGCCAGCCGCGACTCCTACCTGACCACCAGTGTCACGTTCGAGAACGTCGGCGTCGGGGCGTATCTCGGTGCCGCCGGGTTCATCCAGGACAAGACCATCCTGGCGGCTGCGGCCGGCATCTTCGGCGTGGAGGCCCGGCACGCGGCGGTCGTGGCCATGCTGCTGGGCCTGCCGGCCGAGGGCGGCGTCTACCGCGGCGCATTCGAGACGCCCATCGAGAAGGCCGAGGTACTCGCCGCGGTGGCACCGTTCCTGGCGCCCTCGCAGATGGCCGGTGGCATGCCCAGCGGTGCCCCGGAGACGGGCGGTGGGTCCACCGTCAGCACCGATCGGTCCGGTCTGATCACGGCGGGCAGCGTGGCTGCCCTGGCCGCGGCGGGCGTGGCTGCGGCGACCGTGCAGCGGCGCCGGGCCGACCGCCCGGCGGGCGTGACCGAGTCGGCGGACGTGACCGGGGACGGGTCATCGGCGTCCGTGTGACCGATCGGCTCGGCGTACCAGGACCGGGGGAACGGGTGGGACCGGGGGAACCGGCGGTCGCGCGGCAGCAGCCGCGCGGCCGCTGGCCGGTCGGATGGTGCACCGGACTGGTCGCGCTGCTCGTCGCGGCCGTCGCCGTGCTGGCCGGGTGCGGGACGCCGCAGACGACGGCTCCGCAACCGGGGCCCGAGGTCGCCGGCACCCTCGACGTCCGCGCACCCGGGTCCGGCGGAGGAACGAACACCACCGCGACCCCGGCGCCGGTCCCGATCCCGGCGGACGCCGCCACGACCGGGGCCGACCCGGGCGGGCCTGGAGCGACCGCGCCACCGGGCGGGTCCACCACCGCGCTCGTCCCGCCCGCCGACGCCACGCCGACCAGCCCGACCCTGCCGGCGTCGCCCCCGGTCTCGATGCGCATACCGGCCATCGGCGTGGACATCGGCATGCTCGAACTCGGCCAGAACCCGGACGGCACCGTGCAGGTCCCGCCGCTGGACGACCCGGCCAGCACCCCCGGCTGGTACGACCGGTCACCGTCCCCGGGCGCGCTCGGTCCGTCGGTGATCCTCGGGCACGTCGACACGAAGCAGTTCGGTCCGGGGGTGTTCTACGAACTCGGTGCGTTGCATCCGGGTGACGAGGTGGAGGTGACCCGGGCCGATGGGCTGGTCGCGATGTTCCGGATCGAGGCGGTCCGTTCGGTGCTCAAGGCGGAGTTCCCGACCCGTGAGGTGTACGGCAACCTCGACCACGCGGGTCTGCGGCTGATCACCTGCGGCGGTCAGTTCGACCCGGACGCCAGCAGCTACACCTCGAACGTGATCGCCTTCGCCCGGCTGGTCGGCAGCCGCCCGGCCTGACCGGCCACCCCGGCCCGACGCCGCTCAGCGGCCGGCCATGGCCAGGCCGGCCGCGTTGTACCGGTCACCGGCCACACCGATCCGGGCGGCGATGCCGTCCAGGTCGGCGATGTCGTCCGCCGACAGGGCCACCTCAGTGGCGCCGGCGTTCTCGATCACCCGGGCCAGACGGCGGGTGCCGGGGATCGGCACGATCCACGGCTGCTGGGCCAGCAACCAGGCCAGCGCGATCTGACCGGGTGTGGCACCGCGACGCTCGGCCAGGTCGCGCACGTGTGCCACCAGGGCGGTGTTGACCTCGCGGTTCTCCGTGGTGAAGCGCGGCATGGTGGCGCGGATGTCACCCTCGGCGAAGGTGGTCGAGGCGTCGACCGCGCCGGTGAGGAAGCCGCGGCCGAGCGGGCTGAACGGCACGAACCCGATGCCCAGCTCGGCACACGTGGGCAGCACCTCGGGCTCGGGATCACGCGTCCACAACGAGTACTCGCTCTGCAGCGCGGTCACCGGGTGCACGGCGTGGGCTCGGCGCAGGGTGCCCGCGGCCGCCTCGGACATGCCGAAGTGGCGGACCTTGCCCGCGGCCACCAGCTCACCGACGGTGCCGGCCACGTCCTCGATCGGCACCTCCGGGTCGACCCGGTGCTGGTACAGCAGGTCGATGACGTCGGTGCGCAGCCGGCGCAGCGACTCCTCGACGACCTGGCGGATGTGCTCGGGCCGGCTGTTCAGCCCGGTCTGCTTGCCGTCGACGAAGTTCCAGCCGAACTTGGTGGCGATGATCACCTGGTCCCGCACCGGCTCCAGGGCGTCGCCGACCAGCTCCTCGTTCACGAACGGCCCGTAGACCTCGGCCGTGTCGATGAACGTGACGCCCTGCTCGACGGCGCCGCGCAGCACGGCGATGAGGTCGTCCCGGCTGGCCCCGTCGCGCGGCCCGTAGCCATGGGACATCCCCATGGCGCCGAGTCCGATCGCGGAGACCTGCAGACCCTGACCGAGCGTGCGTGTGTGCATGGGTGATCCTCCGTGATCTCCGGGCGGGTGCGGCGACGGTGCCGGTGTCACGCTATGGCCATGCCCGATCCGACGTCGCGCGACCCCGGCTGCCGCCGTCGCTGCCGGTGACCACCGTCCGCAGCTGCGCGCGTGGGTGACGGCGCGTCGCGTGGAACCGGAGGTGGTCGGAACGGGCGGGCTCGATGAGGTCGACCTGGACCTGGCCGAGCGGGTGACGACCCGCGAGGCCGGCGTCGCCACGGTCCCCGTCGCAGGCCGGCGACCGGTCACCCGGCTGGTGCTGGCCGTCGACGCCGTCGACATCCCCGCCGTGCGTCCGTTCTGGCGAGCGGTCCTCGGCGACGTCGACGACCCGGACGATCTGGCGGCAGGCGAGGACCCGGCGCGCGCCGGACGGCGCGTCAGCACCTGGACGGCCCGGCGGGGTCGGTCCAGATGACCTCCCAGAGGTGGCCGTCCGGGTCCTGGAAACTGCGGCAGTACAGCCACCCCTGATCCATCGGGTCGGCGGAGCGGCTGCCGCCACCGGCCAGCGCCCGGTCGACCAGCTCGTCGACCTCCGCGCGCTCGTCCGTGGACAGACACAGGATGGCTGCCGCAGTCGCGGAGGTGTCTGCGATCCGCTTGCTGGTGAAGTTGGCGAAGAACGGGTGCACCAGCAGCATGACGAAGATCGAGTCGCTGATCGCGATGCAGGCGGCGTTGGTGTCGGTCATCGACGGCTCCACCCGGTACCCGAGCCCGGTGAAGAAGCGCTTGGAGCGCTCGAGCTCGGCGACCGGGAGGTTGACGTAGATGGACGACGTGGCCACGGCTGCTCCCGGTGGACGCTGGCGGCCCGCCGCGTCCACGAGCCCGGATGGCCGGACAGGCACGACGGAGCGACCGCGGGACGGGCGGACACCGGGACAGACCGGTGTGGCCCGCCCGAATCATCGCTCGGCGACCACCGACGGCCGCGGACCGGATTCATCGCCCCCGGAACGACCGACACCGGCCGCACCCGAGGGGGTGCGACCGGTGTCCGGTGCTGCGGATCGGCTCAGGACGCGGCGACGGTCTGCCCCCGCTGCTGCAGCTCGCGCTGGTGGGCGCGCTCGATGGAGGCACGCCGTTCCTGCTCGTTGCGACGGTCGATCTCCTGGGCCGCCTCGGCGTTGTGGCTGAGGTTCTCGCTGGTCTCCGGGTCGAAGATCATCAGCCGGCTCGGGTCGAACCACAGCTGGGCCCGGTCGCCGTCCCGCACCCGGCTGTCCGCGCTGAGCGCGGCGACCAGCTGCGTACGCATCCCCTCACCGTCGAGCTCGCGGTCGAGTTCCTCGAGCTTGCGGGCCACGTCGCCCTGGATGCTGAACGGCACGTACGCGTACAACTCCGCTCCCAGCCACTCGACCACGTCGACGTCCACGTCGAAGGTGACGCCCTGGGCCCTGCGGTGCTCCTCCAGGACGGAGGCGTCCTCGAAGTGCTCCGGCCGGATGCCGACGACGACCAGCGAGCCCTCCTTGAGCCGGCTGGCGATGTGCTGCGGGATCTCCACCTCGGCGAACGGCAGTCGGAGCCGGTTGCCGTGCACCTCGCCGGGCAGGAAGTTCATCGGCGGGGACCCGATGAACCCGGCCACGAACAGGTTGACCGGCTGCTCGTACAGCGCGCGCGGGCTGGCCACCTGCTGCAGGACACCGCGGCGCAGCACCGCGACCCGGTCGCCCAGGGTCATGGCCTCGGTCTGGTCGTGGGTGACGTAGACGGTGGTGGTGCCCATCCGCCGCTGCATGCGGGAGATCTCGGTCCGCATCTGGCCGCGCAGCTTGGCGTCCAGGTTCGACAGCGGCTCGTCGAAGAGGAACGCCTCGGCCTCGCGGACGATGGCCCGGCCCATGGCGACCCGCTGCCGCTGGCCACCGGAGAGGTTGGCCGGCTTGCGCTGCAGGTGCTCGCCCAGCTCGAGGGTGGCGGCCGCCGCCTCCACCTTCTGCTTGATCTGCTCCTCGGAGAACTCGCTCTTGCGCAGCCGCAGCGGGAACGCGATGTTCTCGAACACCGTGAGATGCGGGTACAGGGCGTAGTTCTGGAAGACCATGGCCAGCTGGCGGTCCTTGGGGGCCACCTCGTTGACCCGCCGCCCGCCGATCTCCAGGTCGCCGGAGGTGATGTCCTCCAGGCCCACGATCATGCGCAGCAGCGTGGACTTCCCGCAGCCGGACGGGCCGACCAGGATGACGAACTCGCCGTCGGCGATGTCCAGGCTGACGTCGTTGACGGCCGGGAAGCCGTCGCCGTACTGCTTGACGATGTGACGCAGGGTGATGGCCGCCATCGGGGCTCCTCGGTCAGTGGGTCGGGTCGGAAGCGTCGGACAAGGCAGGCCCGGGACGGCCCGGCACGGTCATCCCTTCACCGCGCCCTGGGTCAGGCCGGAGACGATCTGCCGCTGGAACAGCACCACCAGGATGACCACCGGGATGGTCACCACGATGGCCGCGGCGGAGATGGCCCCGACCGGGGACTCGAACTGCGAGGCGCCGGTGAAGAAGGCCAGGGCGGCCGGGACCGGCCGGGCCGCGTCGGTCGAGGTCAGCGAGATGCCGTACACGAAGTCGTTCCACGCGATGAAGAACGCGATCAGCGCAGTGGTGAAGACGCCGGGCGCGGCCAGCGGGACGATCGCCTTGCGGAACGCCTGCCAGTTGGTCGCCCCGTCCACCTGGGCCGCCTGCTCCAACTCCCACGGGATCTGCCGGAAGAACGCGGCCAGGGTCCAGATCGAGATGGGCAGGGTGAGCGACAGGTAGGGGATGATCAGGCCGATCCAGGTGTCGTACAGGCCGATCGACCGCCACAGGTTGAACAGCGGCGTGACGATCGAGATGACCGGGAAGATCGAGACGCCCAGCGCCGTGGTCAGGATGATCCGCTTGCCGGGGAAGTCGAGCCGGGCGATCGCGTACGCCGCCAGGGTCGCCAGCACCACCGCGATCGCCGTGGCGATGAGCGAGATGCCGACCGAGTTCCGCAGGGCCGACAGGAACAGGTCCTGGGCCGCGCCGCTGGGCGCGAGGATCTGCTCGTAGTTGTCCAGCGTCCAGGTGCGGGGCAGGAACGTGCCGAGGGTGAGTTCGCTGGGCAGCTTGAACGAGGTGGCCAGGATCGATGCGACCGGGAACAACGCCCAGACGAGCACCACGATCGTCCCGATGGCCCACCAGATGCGTTGCGACGTGGTCAGTTTGCCGGTGTTCATCAGCTACCACCCCGCGCGCTCGAGAGATCGACCTTGAACAGCTTGATGGCGATGAAGCAGATCAGGATGACGCAGAGGAACAGCAGCACCGAGATCGCCGAGCCCATACCGATCTCCAGCCGGCCGATGGAGGTCCGGTAGGCGAGCAGCGACAGCACCTCGGTGCCGTTCGCGCCGTTGGTCATGATGAACACGTTGTCGAAGATGCGGAACGCGTCCAGCGCCCGGAACAGCACCGCGACCATGATGGCCGCCTTCATGTTCGGGATGACGACCCGCCAGAGCCGCTGCCACCACGAGGCTCCGTCGACGGCGGCGGCCTCCTCGAGGTCGCCGGAGACCTGGGCCAGGCCGGCCAGCAGCAGCAGCGAGATGAACGGCGTCGTCTTCCAGACCTCGGAGGCGATGATCACGAAGAGGCTGGTGCCCTGGCTGGCGAACCAGTTCAGGTCGGCGTCGATGCCGGGGACCCAGCTGAACCAGCTGTTCACGAAGCCAGACGTGATGTCGAACATGTAGAACCAGGCGAACGCCGAGACCACGGTGATGATCCCGTACGGCACCAGAATCGCGGTGCGCAGCAGACCGCGGAGCTGGGTCAGCGCCCGGTGCATGACCAGGGCCAGGGCGAAGCCCAGGACCAGCTCGATCAGCACCGTGATGACGGTGATGACCACGGTGACGAGCAGGGCGGACCAGAACACGCTGTCGCCCAGGATGACCGCGTAGTTGCCGAACCACACCATCTCTCGGTCACCGGGCGCGGTGAGCCGGTAGCGGAACAGCGAGTCGTAGAGGGCCTGCAGGATCGGGTACAGCGTGACGGCCAGCATGATGACGAAGGCCGGGCCGGCCAGCCACCAGCCGAGTCGCGCCTCGGCGCGGGCGCGTTCACTGCGCCGCGGCTTGCCGTTGCGCTGCGGAGGTGTGGCCGCCGGCGTGCCGGCGGCGGGGATGGTCGCGGATGACGTCACAGCAATCGGTCCCCTCGCAACACGGCGGTGATGAGGTCGGTCGCGGCCTGCGGCGAGGTCTCCGGCGTGACGGATGCCGGGGGATGCCAGGTCTCCTGCAGGCCCAGGGAGACCTCGTTGTAGTACGGCGTCTGCGGCCGCGGGGCGGCCTGCTGCAGCGACTGCCGGATGGTGTCGGCCATCGGGAAGGCGTCCTGCACCTCCGGATCGTCGAACGCGGTGGTGTTCGACGGCGGATTGCCGTTGGTGGCGAAGTAGAAGGCCTGGTGCTGCGGGGTCACGATGCACTCCGCCGCCTGGTAAGCCAGGTCGACGTGGTTGCTGAAGGCGCCGATCCCGATGTTGATGCCACCGTACGGGGGCGCCGACTCCTCACCGTCGTTGACGCCCGGGTAGATGGCCCAGCCGGTGTCCTCGACCACCGAGGCGTCGAGCGTGCCGGCCTCGACCGCGGCGTTCATGGCCGACCAGACGAACGGCCAGTTGACCATGAACGAGGCCTGGTCCCCCTGGAACAGGGTGAGCGATGCGTTCTCGTTCGCGGTCGGCAGGCCGGGGCCGCCCAACGGTCCACGACCGATCTCGCCGATGATCTCGGCCGCCTGGCGCCCCGCGTCGGAGTCCAGGCCGAGTTGCACCTGGTCGGCCGATTCGGCCTGGTTGGCGATGATCGAACCGCCGGCCGACTCGACCAAGGCGTTGATCCACACCGTGAGGGACTCGGCCTTGGCGCCCTGGACGCCCAGCAGCTTGCCCTGGGACTCGGCCGCGTCCATGATCTGCCGCCACGTGACCGGCTGGCTCATGTCCAGACCGGCCGCCTCGGCCACCGACTTGCGGTACCAGAGCAGCTGGGTGTTCGCCCAGAACGGGACGGTCACCAGGGTGTCCTGCCAGGAGGCACCGTCCAGGGCGCCCTGCACGACGTTCTCCGAGACGCGTTGTGCCACGTCGTCCGGCACCGGCGCGAGGAACCCGGGCTCGGCCAGCTCGGGGATGAACGGCGGGTCCAGGCTCATCAGGTCGATCGACGAGTCGTTGGCGGCCAGGCGTCGCGCGAGCTGCTCGCGCTGACCACCGGCGTCACGCGGGAGGACGGACGTCTGGATGGTGTACGCGCCGGCAGCCTCGTCGGTGCACATCTGGGCGATGTCGGCTTGGCCCCCGTCGTCCGGGTTGATGAACCAGGTCAACACCGGCGGCCCGGAGTCGCTGCCACAGGCCGCCAGCGGGATGGTCAGAGCCATCACCGCGGCAAGCAGTCCGAGTCGGCGTCGTCGTCTCACATCGAACCTCCTGCCCGGAGGACCCGAGGGCCGTCACTGGCGACTGGGCTGGCCGGCAGTGACATCGGTGCATGCCCGCTGGTCGGCTGGGACACCAACAGTTGACCTGCAGTGCAGGGTTGTCAAACGCAGTACACAAGATCGTCACCCGATCGTTTCCACGATTCTGTGTCCGTCAAACGCCGCGCGCACGTCGAACGGGACGATCACCGACCAGCAGGGAGGCAGCCGATGATCAGCACGCCGCGAGGCGACCGACCCGATCACCCGGATCCGTCCGACCGCGCGACCGGACTGGACGCCCGACGCTTCGTCGCAGCTCAGGACGCCGACCGGACCTTCGAGCGGGCCATGGCCGAGTTGCGCGCGGGATCCAAACGGACCCACTGGATGTGGTTCGTCTTCCCGCAACTGGCCGGACTCGGGTCCAGTCCCACGGCCGTCCGTTACGCGATCGAGACACTGGATGCGGCCCGTGCCTATCTGGACCACCCGGTGCTGGGGGCCCGACTGCGCGCTGCAGCGGAGCTGGTGGCCGACGCGCCGGCCGAATCGGCCCAGGCGCTGCTCGGCGGGATCGACTCCGTGAAGCTCCGCTCGAGCATGACCCTGTTCGCCGCGGCGGCCGACGCCGCCGACGCCCCCGACGACGTCGCGGTGTTCCGCCGGGTGCTGGACCGCTGGTACGACGGCCGCGCCGACCCGGTCACCGTCGAGCTGCTGGGTGCCGGACCGGCGTGAGCCCGTCCGGGCGGGCAACCCGCCGCGCCATGAGCAAGGACGACGACCACGCCCAGATCCGCAGCGGGTTCGGTGATGTGATGAACATGAGCCCGGCCGAGCTGGAGAAGTGATCGGACACCGACGAATCGAAGTCGGTCGGCCAGGAGTCGGTCGGCCAGGACAGCGACAGCGTCGGTCACGGATCGCGCCGGCGCATCGTCGAGATCACGCTGGCCGAGGTGGCCGACCCGACCGACGACGACCATCAGCACACGCGCACGGTCGTCGGCTCCGTGGAGCGGCACCCGGCCCAGGAGCCCAGCGAGGAGGACATCAAGGACAGCCGGTGGCGGTGGTCGTTGATGGACTGGGGACACGACCCGCTGCAGTGACCCGCCGGTCCCCGCGATCCCCGCCCCGGCCCGGGTCGAGGTTCCCGGGTGGATCGGAACGGTGCGAGCCGGTCAGACCAGGCGGAGCGCGCCGGGGCGGATGAGCCGGAACCAGCGACCGCCGTACCGGCCGAGATCGATTCCTACCGAACCGTCCTCGCCGACCGGCTCGCGCCGCTGCGGGTCGAACAGGTCGACCAGTTCGGAGCCGACGCGGTCGGGCAGCGTCAGCGCGACGGTGACCGGCTCCTCGGCCAGGTTGTGCACCAGCAGGACCGTGCCGCCCTCCCAGTCGCAGCGGTGCGCGAACACCGTCGCCAGCGGATGGTCGAGCACCGTGGCCGTGCCCCAGCCCAGCTCCGGGCACTCCCGGTAGGTCCGGATGCGCCGCCGCATCCAGCTCAGCAACGATTCCGGGTCGTGCCGCTGCGCCATCACGTTGACCTGGTCGGGGGCGAACGGTGGATCCGGGAACGGCCGGCACAGCCGGTCCGGGTCGTCGACGGCGGAGAACCCACCGAGCTCGCCGGGCGCCCACTGCATCGGGGTGCGCACGGCCATCCGGCCGTCCAGCGACAGTTGCTCGGCCATGCCGATCTCCTCGCCGTAGAACAGCGTCGGCGTGCCGGGCAGGGACAGGGTGAGGCTGTAGGTCAGCCGGATCCGGTCCTGGTCGCCCTCGAGCATGCTGGGCAGCCGGCGGCGCAGGCCGCGCCCGTAGAGCTGCATCGACTCGTCCGGGCCGAACGCGTCGAACACCTGCTGCCGCTCGGCCAGACTCAACTTGTCCAGGGTCAGTTCGTCGTGGTTGCGGGCGAACACCGCCCACTGCGAGTCGTCCGGCGTCGGCGGGCGTCCGGACAGTGCGGTGCGCAGCGGTCCGGCGTCCGACCGGGCCAGGGCCAGGTACATGGCCTGCATGGTCGGGAAGTCGAACAGCATGGTGATCTCGTCGCCGTCCTCGTCACCGAAGAACGCGCGGGCGTCCTGGTGGCTGAGGTTGACCTCACCGAGCAGCACCGCGCCACCGTGACGCCGGTTCAGGAACGCCCGCAGGTCCCGCAGGTAGTCGTGCGGGTCGGGCAGCGCCTCGGAGGTGCCCGGACTGCCGTCCGCGGACTGCGTCTCGATCAGGAACGGCACCGCGTCGACCCGGAAGCCGGAGAGCCCGAGCGCCATCCAGAAGCCCATGATGCGGGCGATCTCGTCCCGCACCCGCGGGTTGGCCACGTTCAGGTCCGGCTGGCTGCGGTAGAAGCGGTGCTGGTAGTACTGCCCGCTCTTCTTGTCCAGCGTCCAGATGCTGTTCTCCCGGTCGGGGAAGACGACGTCGCCCGGCTGCTCGGGACCCGGCTCGTCCCGCCACACGTACCAGTCGCGGCGCGGTGAGTCCCGGGACGACCGGGCCTCGCGGAACCACGGGTGCTCGCTGCTGGTGTGGTTGACCACCAGGTCGGCGATGACCCGCAGCCCCTTCTCGTGCGCGGTGCGCAGGAACTCGGCGAAGTCGCCGAGCGTGCCCAGACGCGGGTCCACCGAGTAGTAGTCGGTGATGTCGTACCCGTCGTCGACGTTCGCGGTCGGGTAGAAGGGCATCAGCCAGACGACGTCGACGCCCAGGTCGACCAGGTGGTCCAGCCGCTCGGACAGACCGGCGAGGTCACCGATGCCGTCCGCGTCGCTGTCGAAGAACGTCTCGACGTCCAGGCAGTAGACGACCGCGTTCTTCCACCAGACGTCACCGGTCAGCGTGGCGCGCACGGGCAGCTCCTGTTCGCAGGTCGAAGGTCCGGTCGGTGGATCAGCCGGCGTGCAGCACCGGCAGCACGTGCTCGGCGAACGCGCCGATGAAAGCGTCGTCGTCCTGACCGACGAAGTGCAGCATCAGCTCGTCGAAGCCGAGCTCGGCGTACTCGGCCAGCCAAGCCGTGTGCTGGGCGAGATCGGCCGAGACCCGGACGTTCTCGGCCACCACCTCCGGTGGCACGTACCGCGTCGCCGCCTCGAACTGCTCGGGATGCTCGAGGTTCCAGGACAGGTCGGTGGGCACGCAGTTGCCGCGCCACTGGTCGACGGCGATGGCCAGCGCCTCGTCGGCGTCCGGCGCCCAGGACAGGTGCACCTGCAACCGCAGCGGGCCCCGGCCGCCGGCGTCCCGGTAGGCCCCGACGACCCGGCGCAACTGTTCGACGGGCTGGTTGACGGTGATGAGCCCGTCGGCCCAGTCGGCCGCCCAGGCCGCCGTCTCGGCGCTCACCGCGCCGGCGACCAGCTCGGGCGGCACCTCCGGCAGCGACCACAACCGGGCCCGGTCGACGGTCACGTGGCCGCGGTGGCTGACCTCCTCACCGCGCCACAGGGCCCGCATGACGTCGACGCACTCGCGCAGCCGTTCCATCCGCTCGGGCTTGGACGGCCAGCGGTCGCCGGTGACGTGCTCGTTCATCGCTTCGCCGCTGCCCACCGCCACCCACGGCAGCCGCCCGGGGAACATCGCGGCCAGGGTGGCCATGGCGTGGGCCGAGATGACCGGGTGGTACCGCTGGCCGGGAGCGTGGAACGAACCCATCGGGATCCGCTCGGTGGCCTGCAGGGCCGCGCCCAGCCAGGACCAGGTGAAGCCGGAATGGCCCTGGTTGTGCGTCCACGGCGCCAGATGGTCGGAACACATGACCGAGTCGAACCCGGCCTGCTCGGCCTGCACGGCCGAATCGCGCAGCACCGCCGGATGGACCTGTTCGTGCGAGGCATGGAAGCCGATCAGCACCATGCCCCCATCCTGCCGGGCCGCCCGGTCGGCGTCAGGGCCCGCCCGGTGCCCGGCGCAGCAGCTGCCGTGGTAGAGACGGACGCATGAGCGACCAGCGCGATGAGCGACCGGACGACGAGTTGGCGCACCGACCCCGGGTGCCGGTGGACCAGGACCACGAACCGGCCGGAACGGACGAGGAGATCAGCGAGCAGCTGAGCGTCGATCCCGACCGGGACGGTGAGAAGGGGTGACGGGCCCGACGTGAGCGCCCGGCGGGCGCGGATCACCGGCCTGCCGGTGCGGCGGGTGCTGGGTCCGGGTCCGGAGGCGGGGGCGGATCCGGACCGGTTGTTCGAGCGGATCGGCTGGGCGGCCGACGTGCCCGCGGTGCGGCAGCTGCTCCGCGACGGGCTGGACCTGCGCGCCGCCACCGTGCTGGTCGGCGAGAACGGCTCCGGCAAGTCGACCGTCGTGGAGGCGATCGCGCTCGCGTTCGGCCTGTCCGCCGAGGGTGGCTCCAGCCTGGCCCGGCACACCACGCGGGTCACCGAGTCGCCGGTGCACGAGCTGCTCACGGTCCGGTGTTGATGGTCGGAGCCCGCGGTCCCTCGTGCCTCGCTCGCGCGACTCCTCCGGACGGCGTCGGCGGTTCCCGGTGGGGCTACTTCCTGCGCGCCGAGACCATGCACAGCTTCTACACCTACCTGGAGCAGAACCCGCGGTCCCCGTTCGCCCCGCCGGAACCGAGATTCCACGAGATGTCGCACGGACAGTCGTTCCTCACCATGCTGCGGGACCGCTTCACCCGACCGGGCCTGTACGTGCTGGACGAACCGGAGTCGGCGCTGTCGTTCTCCGGGTGCCTCGCGCTCGTCGCGCTGCTCGGCGAGCTGACCGCCCGCGGTGACACCCAGGTCGTGGTGGCCACCCACTCGCCGATCGTCGCCGCCTACCCCGGCGCGACGATCCTCGAGGTCGGCGAGTGGGGCCTGCGCGAGGTGCCCTACGAGCAGCTGCAGCTGGTCGACCACTGGCGGCGGTTCCTGGCGCGGCCGGACCGCTACCTGGGTGACGACTGAGCCCTCCGCGTCGGCGGTGCAGGACGCTTGCCGCCCGGGCCCGGTGCCGACATCCTCGTCCGGTCAGGCCTGACCGGAGGGCGAGCCGTCGCCGGGGCGCCGGCCGCCGGGAACGAGGTCCCCCATGAGCCGTTCCACCCAGGCGCGCGGCACCACCGTCGCGGCGCCCGCGGCCACCGTCGGGCCCGACCGGGCCCGGATCGCGCTGCTTGCTTCCACCGAGTACCGGCGGACGATCGCCGCGTGGCGGTCTCTGGAGCCGGCCGACTGGTCCCGGCCCACGCCCTGCCCGGGCTGGACCGTCCAGCAGATGGTCGCCCACACCGTGGGCATGACCGAGATGACGACGTCCATCGTGCAGCTGGCCGGTCAGAACATCGCCGCCGCACGCGCCGGCGGCGGCATCGACGCGCTCACCGCCGTCCAGGTCCGCCGGCACGCCGGTCAGCGCCCCGACGAACTCATCGCCGCCATGATCCGGGCGGCGCCCCGGGCGCTGCGCGGCCGTCGCACGCTGTCCCGGACCCTGGGCCGGGCGCCGCTGCCGGAGCGGCAGGAGGTAGGCGACGATCACGAGTGGTGGCGGATCGGCTACCTGGTCGACACCATCCTGACCCGCGACCCGTGGATGCACCGGATGGATCTGGCCGCCACGACCGGGCGGCCGCCGGAGCTGACCGCGGAGCACGACGGAGCGATCGTCGCCGGGGTGGTGGACGAGTGGGCGCGCCGGCACGGTCGGCCGTACCGGCTGCGCCTCACGGGCCCGGCCGGCGGGTCCTGGTCGACCGCGGACGGTGGCGACGAGCTCGAGCTCGACGCGGTCGAGTTCTGCCGGGTGCTGTCGGGGCGCGGGTCGGAGAAGGGACTGCTGGCGCAGCGGGTGCCGTTCTGAGGTCGGTCAGGTTGACCGGTCGTAGGTGACCACCCGGACGCCCCCGGGCAACGTCACCTCGTCGACCGGGGTGAACCGCGTCGGGGCGAACGGGCCGGAGAACAGTCGGATCCCGTCGCCGATGATCGACGGGTCGACCTTCAGCACCAGGCGGTCGAGCTCGGGCAGCAGGGCGTGCGCGAGGGTGCCGCCCCGACGAGCCAGGGATCGAGTCCGTCCTCGGCCTTGAGCGCGCGGACCCGCTGGAGCGGGTTCCCCCGCACGAGTTCCGCAGCGGCGGAATTGGTCTCGGTCAGCGTCGTGGAGACGACCAGGTGGCGCAGGTACGGATCGGCATCGGGAACCCCTGTGTGCAACACGATCTGGTACGAGGCCCGCCCTTCGAGCACGGTGTCGAACGATCGGCCGGGCCTGTCGACCCCCGGAGCCGTGCGGGCCGGGCCGGGCAACGTCTCGGGCCAGTGCTCGACCAGGTACCCGATGAGGTCCGCTCAGATCGATCAGGAACCAAGAAGCGGCGGCCGGGGTCGGGCTCCTAGCGTCGAGCCGGTCAGGCCGAACCGTTCGGCCGCATCCGGAAGGACCCTCCCATGAAGACCATGACCTGCCGGCAGCTCGGCGGCCCCTGCGACCTGCAGCACCACGGCAACACCGGCGACGAGATCATCCACGCCCAGGACGCGCACCTGAAGGAGTTCGTCGCGGCCGGGGACACCGCGCACGAGACCGCGCTGGCCGAGATGAAGGGCCGCTGGAAGAACCCGGTCGGCGGGCTGGGCTGGTACCGGCGGGTGAAGAAGGAATTCAAGGCTCTGCCTGAGACCTGACCGGCTCAGACCAGATCGGCCCCGGGATCGATCGGCACCAGCCGGTCGACCGCGTCCCACGCGTGGCCCAGGGCGTCGACGAGCCCCGGCATCCGGTCGGCGGGCAGGGTGAGCGGGAGCCGCAGGAACCGCTCGAACGCGCCGTCGATGCCGTACCGGCTGCCCGGGGTCAGGACCAGCCCGTGGCTGCGCGCGGTGACGGCGAGCGCCGAGCTGACCGGGGCGCCGAGATTGATCCACAGGAAGATCCCGCCGTGCACGTCCGGCACCGACCAGGCCGGGAACCGGGCGCGCAGCGCCGGCAGCAGCGCGTCCCGGGTCGCCGCGAGCTGGTCGCGCCGGACCTGTAGCACCTCGTCGGTCCGGGGGACCAGGGCCAGCGCCATCAGCTGCTCGAGGATCGGGGTGCCGAGGTCGCCGGGTCCCCGGCCGTGCGCGAGCCGCCGGACCAGGTCGGGCCGGGCCCGGATCCAGCCGATCCGCAGCCCGCCCCAGATCGTCTTGCCCATCGACCCGATGAGCACGGTGTCCGGCCCGGCCATCGGCGGCATCGGGCCGCGGTCGATGTCCAGCTCGGCCGTCGTCTCGTCGACGACCACGGTCGTCCCCGAGCGGTGGCCGACCGCGAGCACCCGCTCCCGCCCGTCGGCCGGCAGCGTGGCGCCGGTCGGGTTGTGGAAGTCCGGCATCAGGTAGGCCAGGGTCGGGTCGGACCGCCGGACGGCCTGCTCGAGCGCGTCCAGGTCCCAGCCGTCCCGGCTGTCCACCGGGGCGCCCATCAGCCGGCCGCCGCCGATCCGGACGGCGTCCTGGGCGTGCGGGTAGGTGGGTTGTTCGATCAGCACCCGGTCGCCCCGGGTCAGCAGTACCCGGGTGAGCAGCGCGATGGCGTGCTGGGCGCCGATGGTGATGAGCACCTGGTCCGGGTCGGTGGGCAGGCCCCGGGCGCGGTACCGCTCCGCGACCGCCTCGCGCAGCTCCGGCAGCCCGATCGGGTCGTACCCCGACGTCGACAGGTACCGCGGCAGCTGCTCCGCGGCCACGACGGCCGCCTCCGGAACCAGGCTGGACGCGGGGACCGTCGCGTGCCGGAGGTCGAGGCCGGCCGGCTGGTCGCGGTCGGGCGGCGCCCCGGGCGCGGCGGGCAGCCGGGTCCGGGTGCCCGAGCCGCGCACGCTGACGGCGTGACCGGACACCCGCAGCCGGCCGTAGGCGGCGGCGACCAGGGTGCGGCTGACCCCGAGCCGGTCGGCCAGCACCCGCTCGGCCGGGAGCCGGACGTCCACCCCCACGCGGCCGTCCAACACCAGCAGCCGGATCCGGTCGGCCAGCGCCCGAGAGCCCGCGGACCCCGCGCCGCCCCCGGACGGCCAGTCACCGAGCAGCTGGGCGAGGGGCACCGCCCCGATCAGACCGCCGCTCATCCAGCCACTTCATCACGATTGGCTGTTGGTGCGCCAGCCAATCCGGTCGTTCCATGGAGCCATGCTGTCGCGGAGTGTTCGGCTCGTCGCCGGCCTGGTCCTGTACGGACTGGCCATCAGCCTGATGGTGCAGGCGGCGATCGGCGTCTCCCCGTGGGACGTGCTGACCCAGGGCATCTCCCGCCACACCGGCCTCCCGTTCGGCTGGACCACCAACCTGATCGGGGTGGTGGTCCTGCTGCTGTGGATCCCGCTCCGGCAGCGGCCGGGGGTGGGCACGGTGCTGAACGTGCTGCTCGTCGGGCCGAGCGCCCAACTCGGGCTGGCGCTGGTCCCCGCGCCGTCGTCCCTGCTGCTGCGCATCCCACTGTTCGCCGTCGGGCTGGTGCTGCTGGCCGTGGCCACCGGCCTGTACCTGGGCGCCGCGCTCGGGCCGGGACCCCGCGACGGATTGATGACCGGCGTGCAGCGCCGCACCGGCTGGCCGATCTGGGCGGTCCGTGGCGGCATCGAGCTCACCGTGCTGGTCGTCGGGTGGCTGCTGGGTGGCAACGTGGGCGTGGGCACGCTGGCGTTCGCCCTGCTCATCGGCCCGTTGGTGCACCGGGCCATGCCGATGCTGGCCTGGGACCGGCAGGATGCCTGCGCCCGTCCCGACGGTCCGGGCCGACGCCCGCGCATCAGCACGCGCGCCCGCGTCTCCGCCAGGTGTGGAACCGACTGCAGGTGACCGGCCGCCCGGCACCGACCCGACACGCACCGACCCGCCGCGTCCCGACCGGCCGCGCGCCGACTCCCGGCACGACCCGACCGCGGTCGCGCGGGCGGTGCTCCGCCGGCCCACCTCGTCCAGCCCACGGTCGATCCCGCGGCTGCGGGCGCTGCCCGCCGCCACGGGAGCGCCACTGCCGGCCGCCGCGCTGGCGGCCGGCCGCCGCCAGGCCCAGGACCTGGTGGCGGCCAGCCGGGCCGAGCGGCCCTCCGGACCGACCGACGCCCGCCGGCAGCGATGGCAGCAGGCGCGGACCGAGCTGACCGCCCGGATCGAGGCAGCCGCGGCCGACCCGACCGGGCCAGGCGACGACCCTGACGACGACGTGCCGCGGCAGCGGCAGGAACTCAGGCTCTTCACCGGCGGGACCGCGCAGGCCCGGACGGCGCCCGCGCGGTTCGCGTGGCACGTGGAGCTGGTCCGGGCCGACTTGGCCCACGCCCTGGTCCCGGGCGATCCCGACGGCCGTGCGCAGGGCGAGGGCGTGGTCATCGCCCATCCCGACACCGGATGGGCGCCGCACCCGCAGTACGACGTGCGGCGCATCGATCTGGCCCGCAGTTGCGCGACCCGGACCGACGCGACGGGCGGTGACGCCGCCCGGCACACCACGGCGCGGGCGATGCGCCTCATCCCCGACGTGGCTCACGGCACCGCCACCGGGAGCCTGATGGTGGGCGGCGACGGTACGGGCCCCGAGCTGGCCGCCCCGGGAACCGCGCTGGACCTGCACGCGTCGCGTCGACCCGCCGTCCCCGCGGGCCGCATCGTCGGCATCGCGCCGAAGGCCACGATCCTGCCGATCAAGTTCATCCCGGACACCGTGCTCGACCTGTCCGGCTCGGGGCTGGCCGGAGTCGGCGTCGTCCGGGTCGGCGACGGCGACCTCGTCGAGGCGATCGAGCGGTTGCCCTCGGGGCCGACGTGCTTTCACTGAGCGTCGGCGGGATGGTGTCCGACCGGGTCAGCCGGGCGATCGACGACGCCGTCCACCGTGACCACGTCATCGTGGTGGCTGCGGCCGGGCAGACCTACCTCGACAACATCCTGAGCTGGCTGAGCCCGGAGGACTCGGTGGTCGAACCGGCCCGGTTCCAGGACGTCGTCGCCGTCGCGGGCTGCTCCACCGACGGAAGCCCGTGGGCCGAGAGTCACCGCGGTCCCAACGTCGACATCACCGCCCCGGGCGACGCCGTCTGGGTCGCGGGCTTCGATCCGGCCCGGGTCGACGCCGACGGCACCTGCGTCCCGGTGGTGCGGGCCGCCAGCGGCACCAGCTATTCCGCCGCGATCGTGGCCGGCGCTGCCGCGGTGTGGCTGGCGCACTGGGGTGGGCGCCGCCGTCTGACCCAACGGTACCCCGGTGTCCCGCTGGCCTGGGTGTTCCGGGAAGCGTTGCAGCGCAGCGCAACTCCACACCCCGATGCATCCTGGGACGCCGTCGACTTCGGGCCCGGCGTGCTCGACGTGCACCGGCTGCTGACCACGCCATTGCCCCCGCCCGACACGGTGCCCGAGCCGCCGGCCACCGTCGGCAACCTGCTCACCACCGTCGAGACCCATCTCGACGCGGCCGCCGAGGTGCTGTCCGGCATCCGCGACGCCGGCCTGCGCGCCGGGGCCGCCGTGGTCGTCCTGGCCGGGCTGGCCGCGACCGCGCTGGACGACCTGACGGACCACCTGGCCGCGGGCTACGCCGCCATGGAAGTGGGGGAGGGCCCCGGCCGTCCCGACGCCCGCGACGTGCTGACCCGGGCTGAGCACCTGTTGCGGGACGCCACCGAGGCGGCCGACGACCTGGCCGACCTGGCCGCCGAACAGGGTCAGGCCGTGGTCGACGCGTTGGTGGCGGCGGCCGGGCGGGTGGCCGCCGTGAGCGCGGACGCGGTGGAGACCGTCCGCGGTTGGTTCGGCGGCTGAGCCGGGTCCGAGCCGGTGTCGGGTCGGTGCGCTGTCGGCGAACTCATCGGGATGATCCAGTGCGCCGCGGACCGGCGGTGCCACGATGAGCCGTGCACGTGGCTCTCATGCTGTTGATCCTGACCGCGATGGTCACCGCGGTCAGCGCGCTGGCGGAGCGGATCCGGATCCCCGCCCCGCTGCTGCTGGTGGTGGTGGGGGTGGCCGGGTCGTTCCTGCCCATCGCCGAGGACGTCCGGCTCACCCCCGAGCTGGTGCTCATCGGCCTGCTGCCGCCGCTGCTGTACGCGGCCGCCATCCGGACGTCGCTGGTCGACCTGCGGGCCAACCGCCGGGTGATCGGCCTGCTCGCCGTCGGGTTGGTGCTGTTCACCACCCTGGTGGTCGGGTTGATCACCTGGTGGCTGTTGCCGGTGCCGCTCGCCGCAGCCATCGCCTTCGGTGCGGTGGTGGCCCCGCCGGACGCGGTCGCGGCGACCAGCATCGCCCGCCGGGTCGGGCTGCCGCGACGGATCGTCACCGTGCTGGAGGGCGAGTCGCTGCTGAACGACGCCACCGCGCTGGTCGCGTTGCGCACCGCGATCGCCGCCATCGCCGGCTCGGTCAGCGTCTGGCAGGTCGGCGGCGATTTCCTGCTGGCCGCGGTCGGCGGTGCCGCGATCGGCCTCGTGGTGGCGTACGGGCTGGCCTGGATCCGCTCGCGGATCGCCAACACCACGATCGACACCGCCATCTCGCTGATGGCGCCGTTCGTGGCCTACCTGCCCGCCGAGGAGGTGCACGCCTCCGGGGTGATCGCGGTGGTCATCACCGGGCTGGTGCTCGGCCACAAGGCGCCCGTCATCCAGAGCGCCCGCTCCCGGATCAGCGAGCGGACCAACTGGGGCACCATCCAGTTCCTGCTGGAGAACAGCGTCTTCCTGCTCATCGGCCTGCAGCTGCGGTTCGTCAGCGAGGCCGTCGCCGAGTCGACCCTGTCCACCTCGGACATCGTCTGGTTCTGCGTCGGGGTGCTGCTGGCGGTGATCATCTCGCGGCCCGTCTGGGTGTTCCCGGTGCGCTACCTGCTCATCCACCCCAAGGACGCGGCCGGCCAACCGGTGCCCTGGACGTCCACGGCCATCGTGTCCTGGGCCGGGATGCGAGGGGTGGTCACCCTGGCCGCCGCGTTCGTGCTGCCCGCCGACCTGCCACACGTCGAGGTGCTGGTGCTGGGCGCGTTCGTGGTGACCGCCGGCACCCTGCTGCTGCAGGGCCTCTCGCTGCCCTGGCTGGCCCGCCGGTTGCGCGTGCGCGGCCCGGACGCCCGGGAGGACACCCTGCAGGAGGTCACCGTGCTGCGCGCGGCGATGGAGGCCGGGCGGATCGAGCTGGACCGCATCGTCGCCGCCGACGACGATCCGGAGATCGTCGAGCAGCTCCGCCGGCGGGCCCAGTCCCGGATCAACTCGGTGTGGGAGCGGCTCGGTGACTCCGACGGGGACGAGCCGCCGAGCGCGCAGTACCGGCGGCTGCGCACCGCGATGCTGGCTGCCGAGCGGGACGCTGTGCTGGAGATCCGCGACGCCGGCACGGTGGACGCCGAGGTGCTGGACCGGGTGATGGCCACCCTCGACGTCGAGGAGTCACTGATCGACAAGCGCGGCGGCCGCGCCGCCCGGGTCGGCGAGGACACGCTGACCACCCCGCGGCCGGCCGCCGACGAGTGCGACGACCTGCGTGCCGCGAAGTCGACGATCATGCCGCTGTCCGGTCACTGCGAGGACTGCATCCGGGAGGGCACCCGGCCGGTGCACCTGCGGCTGTGCATGGCCTGCGGCAACGTCGGGTGCTGCGACTCCTCCGTGGGACGGCACGCCACCCGGCACTTCCACGACAGTGCCCACCCGGTCATGCGCAGTTTCGAACCGGGCGAGGCCTGGCGCTGGTGCTACACCCACGAGGTGCTCGGCTGAGTTCCGGCCCCCTCCGCGACCCCGTCCGTGCCGCCGCGGTGTCGCCGCGCCCGTAGGGTCGTGGCATGGCTGAGCGCACCAGCAAGCCCGCCCGCCCACGGAGCAGCACGCGCCAGGCGCGTGTTCCCGCCGGCGCCCCCGAGGTGACGTCCGCGTCGGTCCTGCCGGAGCCGGCGGTCGAGGCGATCCAGGACGTCGTGGCGACCGACGTCCTCGACATCGCCTACACCGACCTGGGTCCGGAAGACGGACCGGTGGTCGTCCTGGCCCACGGCTGGCCGGACGCCGCCCGCGGCTGGGCGCCGGTCGCCCACCGGCTGGCCGCCACCGGTCGCCGGGTGCTCGTGCCGGACAACCGCGGCGCCGGCGGTACCCGGTTCCGGTCGCCGTGGACGCCGCGGGACGGCAGCGGCGTCGCGCTGGCCGTCGACCTGCTGCAGTTCACCGCCGGGCTGGGCATCGACCGGTTCTCCGTGGTCGGGCACGACTGGGGCGCCCGGGCGGCGTACACCGTGGCGGTGCTGGCGCCCGACCGCGTCGACGCCATCGCCGCGCTCGGGTTGGGCTACCAGCCCAACGGCGTGTTCACCGTGCCGCGCGACTTCGCGCAGACCCGGCGGTTCTGGTACCAGTTCCTGCTCTGCTCCGAGCCGGGCATCGCCGCGGTGAACGCGGACCCGGTCGGCTTCGCCCGTGAGCAGTGGAACACCTGGAGCCCGTCCGGCTGGTTCACCGAGGACGAGTTCGCCGCCACCGCGCCGGCGTTCGCCAACCCTGACTGGGTGGCGGTCACGCTGAGCGCCTACCGCAGCCGCTACCTGCCCGACGAGCCGCTGGACGAGCGGTACGACGACCACCGGGCGGTGGTCGCCGCGACCGACCGGGTGGTGGTGCCCACGCTGCAGATCCAGGGCGGTGCCGACGGCGTCGACCCGGCCGAGCTGTCCGAGGGGCTGGCCGGCCACTTCCACGTCCACCGCCGCGAGGTGCTGGACGGCGTCGGGCATTTCCCGCACCGGGAGGCGTCGACGCGGGTGGCCGAGCTGGTGCTCGAGCACCTGCAGTCGGTGCCGGCCGCCGCGCTCTGACCAGCCGCCCGGACCCGGACCCGGCGTGAACCGCGCCGCGCCGGGGAACTGTCCGCGTGATCGAGATGGAGGGAGTGGACCCGTGACCCAGGACGCGAGCGGTGGACCGTCGGAGGAGGCCCGTGAGGCCGTCGGCGCCACCGACGACTACGTCGGCAAGCCGGTCAGCGATCAGGAGCTGGGTGAGCTCTGGGAGGCGCCCGACGCCGACAGCCAGGCCGACAGCCAGGCCGACAGCGAAGCCGCGGCGGCCGGGGGCGACGACGTCCCCGTGCGCACCGCCGAGGACGCCGCCAGTGGGTCGGACCCGGCGCAGGCCGAGGGCGACGACGCCGATCCGGTGAACATCGAGCCGACCGGCTGAGCCGGTCCGACCGATCCATCCGGCGAGCCGGCCCCGGGCGCACCCCGCCGCCCGGGCGCCGGCGCGGCATGAGAGAAACACACCCATGACGGTTGCTCCCGTGGACGCCTCGACGTTCGCCTCGCTGTACACGCACGGCTTCGCCCGGGTGGCCGCCTGCACCTCCGCGGTGTTCGTGGCCGACCCGGCCCGGAACGGCGTCTCGGTGGCCGAGGTCGCCCGGGAGTGCTCCGAGCAGGGTGTCGCGGTCGCGCTCTTCCCCGAACTGGCGATGACCGGCTACGCCATCGACGACCTGCTCGGCCAGGACGCCCTGCTCGACGAGGTGCACCGGGCCATCGGCGACCTCGTCGAGGTGTCCCGGGACCTGATGCCGCTCATCGTCGTCGGCGCACCGCTGCGGCACCGGGCCCGGCTGTTCAACACCGCCGTGGTCATCCACCGCGGCGAGGTGCTCGGCGTGGTGCCCAAGATCCACCTCCCCACCTACCGGGAGTTCTACGAGCGTCGCCAGTTCGCCTCCGGGGACGGGATCACCGGCCTGACCATCGAGGTCGCCGGGCGCAGCGCCCCGTTCGGCACCGATCTGCTGTTCACCGCGGCCGACGTGCCGGGGCTCACCGTCGGCGTGGAGATCTGTGAGGACATGTTCGTCCCGGTGCCGCCGTCGGGGCCCCTGGCCCTGGCCGGCGCCACCGTGCTGCTCAACCTCTCGGGCAGCCCGATCACCATCGGCCGGGCCAACACCCGCAGCCTGTTGTGCCGCAGCCAGTCCATGCGCTGTCTGGGCGCCTACCTGTACGCGGCGGCCGGCCAGGGCGAGTCCACCACCGACCTGAGCTGGGACGGGCAGACCAGCATCTTCGAGAACGGCGTGCTGCTGGCCGAGGGCGCCCGGTTCGCGCCGACCCCGCAGGTCACCGTGGCCGACGTGGACCTGGACCTGCTGCGCCAGGAGCGGGCCCGGCAGGGCACCTTCGAGGACAACCGCCGCGCGCAGTCCGCCACCACGGAACACCGCACCGTGCACTTCGAGGTCCGGCCGCCGGCCGGGGATCTCGGGCTGCGCCGGCCGATCGAGCGGTTCCCGTTCGTGCCCGCCGACCGCGAGCGGCTGGAACAGGACTCCTACGAGGCCTACAACATCCAGGTCGACGGGCTGGTGCAGCGGCTGCGGGCGACGAACACCGAGTGCATCGTCATCGGTGTCTCCGGTGGCCTGGACTCCACCCACGCGCTCATCGTCGCGGCCCGCGCCATGGACCTGCTCGGTCTGCCCCGCACCAACATCCGCGGGTTCACCATGCCCGGCTTCGCCACCAGCGACGCGACCAAGGGCAACGCGCACAAGCTGATGGCCGCCCTGGGCATCACCGTCGGCGAGATCGACATCCGGCCGGCCGCCCGGCAGATGCTCGCCGACATGGACCATCCGTTCGGGCGCGGCGAGGAGGTCTACGACGTCACCTTCGAGAACGTGCAGGCCGGCCTGCGCACCGACTATCTGTTCCGACTGGCCAACCACCACCGCGGCATCGTGCTCGGCACCGGCGACCTCTCGGAGATCGCGCTGGGCTGGAGCACCTACGGCGTCGGCGACCAGATGTCGCACTACAACGTCAACGCCGGTGTCCCGAAGACGCTGATCCAGCACCTGATCCGCTGGGTCACCACCACCGGTGACTTCACCGACGAGGTCGGCGCCATCCTGCTCGACATCCTGGGCACGGAGATCTCCCCGGAACTGGTGCCGGTCAAGGAGGGCGAGCCGCCGCAGAGCACGCAGAAGGCGATCGGGCCGTACGAACTGCAGGACTTCAACCTGTTCTGGACGCTGCGGTTCGGCTTCCGGCCGTCGAAGATCGCGTTCCTGGCCGTGCACGCCTGGGGCGACGTCGAGACCGGTGGCTGGCCGGTCGGTTTCCCCCCGGAACGGCGCCGCGCCTACGACCTGCCGGCCATCCGGGGCTGGCTCACCGTCTTCGTGCGGCGGTTCTTCGGCTTCAGCCAGTTCAAGCGTTCGGCGCAGCCGAACGGGCCCAAGGTCTCGGCCGGTGGGTCGCTCAGCCCGCGCGGCGACTGGCGGGCGCCGTCGGACGGCAACGCCGCGGTCTGGCTGGCCGACCTGGAGCGGAACGTCCCGGACGGTCGGTGATCTCCAGTCCGGCTCAGCAGACGTCCAGCTGCAGCGCCGACCACACGCTGCGGTCGACGACACCGGTCACGGGCAGGCCGGAGTCGGTCTGGTACTCCTGCACCGCCGCGGCGGTGGCCGAGGTGTACCAGCCCCAGGACGAGGTCAGGCCGAGGGTCGGGTCCGGGCCCAGGTCGATGTCGTAGCCGAGCCGGCTGACCAGGATGCGCTGCAGCTCGCCGATCCAGACGTGCTGCAGGCCGACCGCGTCGAGCAGCGGCAGCAGCGCCGGGTCGGACGTGTCCGCCGGGCACAGGCAGGTGATCAACGGAGCCGTGGCCTGCTCCGGTGCGGCCAGCTTGATGAACGCGTCGGCCGGCCCGGCCACCCGGTCCGGGCACCCGGCGTACGGCTCCGGGTACGGCCCGGACCACAGTACGTAGGCGTTGCCGTCGCTGCTGAAGATGTCGCACGACGCGGACGTCTCGCCCCACCGGGCGCCGTCCGGCACCTGGTACTGCTCCCGCAGATCGTCGATCCGGCGGCCGAACTCGCCGAGGTCGGTCGCCGACGCCAGCTGCACGACGTAGCCGGAACCGCAGGCGATGTCCTGCCGCGGGACGCCGGCGATGCTCTGGCGCTCGTCCGGCTGCCCCGGGTCGACGGTGGTCGACTCCGTGGTGGGCGGGGTCTCGCCGGTGCTCGTCGGACCCGTGGTGGTCGTCCGGACCGTCGGCGGCGCGGGGGTGGTGACCGTCAGCCGGCCGCCCTGACCGGACGGATCCGGGGTGCGGGAGGTGGAGCCGCCCTCGGAGCTGGACGTCGTCGAGCTGCCGACCGGAGCGGTGCTGGCCGGTCGGGCCTGACCCGGGGTCTGCGTCCCGCAGGCCGCGAGCCCACCGGTGACGAGGACGGCGAGCAGGCCGGCCAGCACCGGGCGCGCCACCCGGCGAGCCGGGCGGGCACGGTCCCGCGGGACGGACGCGCGGAGTCGGGCCATCGACGTCACCTCCGGTGCTGGGTCGAGGCGCACCCTATGCGACCGGCCCGGCCCGCCCGCGGCCCGGGCCGATCTCCGTCCGGCGGTCGGAACCACATGAGTCGCCCATACTGATCGGGGCCCCGCGATCGGAGCCGTCGCCGTCGCTCCAGCCGTCGAAAGGGTCCTCGACCGTGTCCGCTCACCGTCACCGAGCCCCCCACCGCATCCTGGTCGTCGGCAGCATCAACCTCGACCTGGTCGTCACTGCGCCGACCATCCCGGCGCCCGGCCAGACGCTCATGGGCTCCACCCTGCTGCGCCGTCCCGGCGGCAAGGGCGCCAACCAGGCGCTGGCCGCGCGCCGGCTGGGGGCCGAGGTGACCATGTTCGGGCTGGTCGGCGCGGACTCGGACGGTCTGGACGCCACCGCGTTGCTGCGGCGCGAGGGTGTCTTCCTGCCGTTGATCGACGCGCCGGACGGGCTGCCCGACGACATCCGCAGCGGCGTCGCCGTGATCACCGTGGACGCGGCCGGCGAGAACACCATCGTGGTGGTGCCCGGTGCGAACGACCGGCTCACGCCCGAGCTGCTGCCGGAGACGATCACCGGGTACGACGCGGTGATCTGCCAGCTCGAGGTGCCGATGGCCACCGTGGCCGCGGTGGCCGCCCGGGTCGACGGCGTCTTCTGCGTGAATGCGGCGCCGGCCGCCGTCTTGCCGGCCGAGGTCGTCCGGCGCGCCGACCTGATCGTGGTGAACGAGGGCGAGTACGCCGACCTGCGCGACCAGCTGGACGCCGCGCCCGGACTGGTGGTGCGCACCCTCGGCGCCGCCGGGGCCGAGACGGTGCGCAGCGGCGCGGTCACCGCCTCGGCCCGGCCGCCCAGGGTCGAGGTGGTCGACACCGTCGGCGCCGGGGACGCCTCGGTCGCCGGCCTGGTCGTCGGGATGCTGGACGGACGCACCGACGAAGACCTGCTGGCGTTCGGGTGCGCGGTGGGTGCGCTCACCACCACGAAGTCCGGCGCCCAGGAGGCGACACCCACGCTGCCGCAGGTGCTCGCCGTCCTGGACTGAACCGGCGCGGACGGACCCGGGTCAGCCGGTCGGCAGCAGCCCGCGCCGGCGCAGCAGCGGTCCGATGTCCGGATCCCGCCCGGTCACCCGGGCGAACGCCTCACCCATCGGCACCGTTCCGCCGACCGACAGCAACTCGGCCCGGAACCGGTCGCCGTTGGCCCGCCGCAACCCGCCGTTGGCCCGGAACCATTGGACGGTGTCTGCGTCGAGCACCTCAGCCCAGATGTAGGAGTAGTACCCGGCCGAGTAGCCGCCCGAGAACACGTGCTGGAAGTAGCGGCTGCGGTACCGCGGCGGCACCAGGGGCACGACGATGCCGGCCCGCTCCAGGGCCTGCGCCTCGAAGGCGTCGACGTCCGTGATCACGGCACCGGGTTCCACCCGGTGCCAGGCCTGGTCCAGCAGGGTCGCGGCCAGGTACTCGGTAGTGGCGGCGCCCTGCCCCCAGGTGCTCGCCGCCTCCAGCCGGTCCACCACGTCCTGGTCCAGCCGCTCACCGGTGTCCACGTGCCGCGCGTACCGCCGCAGGATCTCCGGCCAGCGGATCCACATCTCGTTGACCTGACTGGGGAACTCGACGACGTCCCGCGGCACCGAGGTGCCGGACAGCCGCGGGTAGGTCACCCGGGAGAACAGGCCGTGCAGGGCGTGGCCGAACTCGTGGAACAGGGTGCGGACCTCGTCCGGGCTGAGCAGGGCGCGTCCGCCGTCGGCCGGGCGGGGCAGGTTCAGCACGTTCACCACGATCGGCAGCTCGTCCAGCAGGGTGGACTGGTCGACGAAGGTGTTCATCCAGGCGCCGCCCCGTTTGCCGTCCCGGGCGAACCAGTCACCCAGGAACAGGCCGATCGACGTGCCGTCGGTGTCCCGCACCTCCCACACCCGCACGTCCGGGTGGTAGCCGCGCAGGTCCGGGCGGAGCGTCATGGTGATGCCGTACACCTCGGCCGCGGCGCCGAAGACGCCGTCCCGGACCACCCGCTCGAGCTCGAAATACGGTCGCAGCGCTGCGGTGTCGACCTGGAAGCGGTCGCTGCTGACCTGGTCGGCGTAGAACGCCCAGTCCCACGGGGCCAGCTCGACACCGTCCCGGGCCGCCGCCTCCCGCAACAACTCCGCCTCGGCCTCGGCGTTGCGGACGGCGGGCCCGACCAGTCGGCCGAGCAGGTCGTCCACTGCCTCGGTGCTGCCCGCGGTGCGGTCGGCCAGCACGGCGTCGGCATGGTGGACGAACCCGAGCAGCCGGGCCCGCTCGGCACGCAGCGCCACGATCTCCAGCAGCACCGGACCGTTGTCGGCCACCTCGATCGGCGTCCCGTCGGGCGCCGGACCGACCGTGGCGAACGGCCCGGCCCGGTCGACCGACGCGCGGAACAGCCGCTCCCGCAGTGATCGGTCCCGCAGCACGGACAGCAGGGGTTGCCCGGTGGGTAGCACCAGCGACACCAGCCAGCCCTGCGCGTGCCCGCGCTCCCGCGCCGCAGCGGCCGCGGCCGCCACGGTCTGCGGCGAAGCGCCGTCCAGCTCGGCCTCGTCGGTGACCAGCACCGCGCCGGCCTCCATCGCCCGCAGCAGGTTCTGTTGGAACGTCGTCGACAACACCGACAGCGCCTGGTTCAGCGACCGCAACCGGTCCCGGTCGGCCCCGTCCAGCCGGGCCCCGGCCAGCACGAAGTCGAGATGGACCCGCTCGATGAGCGCCCGGTCCTCGTCGGTCCGGTCGGGATCGGCGTCCAGCTGCTCATGCACCGCGTCGATCCGGGCGAACAGCGCCGGGTCCAGCCGGACGGTGTCCCAGTGCGCGGTCAGGCGGGCGCTGTAGGTCGCCTCCAGTTCGCGCAGCTCGGGTGTCGACAGGCTCGAGGTCAGATTGGAGAACACGGAGCTGACCCGGCCCAGCAGCCGGCCGGACCGCTCGAGCGCCACCACGGTGTTGGCGAAGGTGGGCGGCTCGGCCTGCCCGACGATGTCCGCGACCTCGGCCAGGTGTTGCAGCATGCCCAGAGTGGCGTCCACCAGGGTGGTGTGCGACGACCCTGGTGACCAGCGGGGCGTCCACGAAAGGGCGGCCATCGCGTGATCTTGTGGAGACCTCTCACAGCCCACCAGGAGATCGACGCGATGACCGCTG
>NZ_JAERWK010000027.1 GCF_016918035.1 Nakamurella leprariae
GAACGGGCCCAGGACCCCGTCCAACACCAAACCTGATCAACGAGGCAGGCACACGCCGCCCCGCCGACCCAACGAGGCAGGCACACGCCGCCCCGCCGACCCCCCATACCCATCACCCAGCCAACACAGCACTTGACCTCAACCTCATAGGTTGCTCAGCCGAGCTCGGCCGCCAGTTCGCCGAGCCGGCGCTCGCCCTCGGGCGTCTGCCCGCCGCGGGCCAGGAAGTTCGTCATGGCCGCCCGGGTCGACGGATCGGCCAGCGTCCCGGAGAAGGCATGGGACTCGGCCAGCAGGTCCTCGACGACGCCGACCTCGGCCCGCACCACGCTGGCCTTGGCTGCCGCCACGGCGTGCGGCGGGAAGGATGCGAGGCGCGCGGCGAGCCGGTCGACGAACGGACCCAGCTCGTCCGCCGGCAGCACCCGGTTGACCCACCCCCAGCGCTCGGCGGTGACGGCGTCGATGTCGTCGCAGCCGAGGATCGCCTCGAGCGCCCGGCTCCGACCGATCAACCGCGGCAGGCGCACCGTCCCGGTCCCGCCCGGGATGATCCCCAACGCGACCTCGGGCTGGTTGAACACCGCGTCCGGCCCGGCGAAGCGCATGTCGCAGCTGAGCGCCACCTCGCTGCCCCCGCCGCCGACCCGGCCCTCGATCACCGCGATGGTCGCCTTGGGCATCCGCCGCAGGCTCTCGCACATCAGGTGGTACGTGCTCAGCTCGGTCGGCGGCGCGGTCGGCTCGGAGGGGAACTCGAGGATCGCGGCCACGTCGAAATGGGCGATGAACCATTCCGGGTTGGCCGACCGGAACACCACGACCCGGACGTCGCCGTCGGCGGCCAGCCGGTCGATGACCGCAGCCAGCTCCAGGTAGACGGGGACCGTCATCAGGTTCACCGGCCCGGCGTCGACGACGACCGTTGCCACCCCGGCGCCCACGGACACGGTCAGCGCACTGGCAACCTCTTCGGCTGCGTCATCGGAGCCCACGTGATCACTGTGCCAGAGCGCTGGAAGATCCACCCGGCGGGAACAGTGCCGGTGTGCCCGAAGGCGACACCGTGTTCCAGCTCGCGCGCCGACTCCGGCCGGCGCTGGACGGGCACACCATCACCCGCGGCGAGCTGCGGGTCGCGGCGCTGGCCGACGTCCGGCTGGCCGGGCTGACCGTCCTCGGGCACGACACCCACGGCAAGCACCTGCTCACCCGGCTGTCGGGCGAGCTGACCCTGCACACCCACCTGAAGATGACCGGCTCCTGGACGATCACCCGCCCCGGCCGGCAGCTCCCCCGCCGGCTGCTGCCCGACGTCCGGGTGCTGCTCGCCCTGGCCAGCGGGACGACCGCGTACGGGATCCTGTTGCCGGTGGTCGAGCTGGTCCCCACCGCGCGGGAGGCGGACGTCATCGGCCACCTCGGGCCGGATCCGCTGCGGGCCGACTGGGATTCGCTCGAGGGGGTGGCCCGGCTCGCCGCGGACCCGGCCCGGCCGTTGGTCGCCGCGCTGCTCGATCAGCGCAACCTGGCCGGGCTGGGCAACCTGTGGGTCAACGAGCTCAGCTTCCTGCGTGGGCACAGCCCGTGGACCCCGGTCGGCGAGGTCGACCTGGCCGCGACGGTGAAGCTGGCCGCCCGGGCGCTGCGGTACTCGGCCACCACACCCGGGGCGATGCAGGTGACCACCGGGAACACCCGCCCCGGCGAACAGCACTGGGTCGCCGGCCGGGCCGGAGAACCGTGCCGACGCTGCGGCACGACGATCCAGGTGGTGGCCGAGGTGCCCGGCGACCCGGAGCGGCGGCGGACCTGGTGGTGCCCGCACTGCCAACCAGGTCCCAGGCCCGACCGCTGACAGTGCGCGTCATCACGTCCGCGCCCGCCCGGTAGCGTCGGGGTGCCCGTTGTGCGCCGATCCGGAGGACCCGACCGCCATGTCGCCCGACCTGCCGTCCGACCACCCGCACCACCTCGGCATCACCGTGAGCATGGTGCCGACCGAGCGCCTCACCGTCTGCGTCCGCGAGGTCGAGGGCCGGGAGGCGGGCTGGCCGGTGGTCTTCGTGCACGGCAACGTCTCGTCCTCGCCGTTCTTCTTCCGGGCCATGCAGGCCCTGCCCGACCAGTACCGCCCGATCGCCGTCGATCTGCGCGGCTTCGGCGGCACGGACACGGCGCCGGTCGACGCGACCCGCGGGCTGCGCGACTTCGCCGACGACGTCCGCGCCACCCTGGACGCGCTCTCGCTGGATCGGGCCCACCTGGTGGGCTGGTCGATGGGCGGCGGTGTGGTCATGCAGGTGATGCTGGACGCCCCGAGCCGGGTCCGGTCGGCCGTGCTGATCAACCCGGTGTCGCCGTACGGCTTCGGCGGCACCACCGGCACGGACGGCGCCCTGGTCGCGCCGGACGGCGCCGGGTCGGGCGGCGGCACGGTGAACGCCGATTTCGTGGCCGCGCTGTCCGGCGAGGCCGTGGCCGACGAGAACCCGAGCTCGGTGCGCAGCGTGCTGCGAGCGTTCTACGTGGCCCCCGGCTGGGACGGGGCGGACGAGGAGGCGTACGTCGCGTCGATGCTGTCCACCAGCGTCGGCCCGGACAACTACCCCGGCGACTCGGCGCCGTCGGACCACTGGCCGGGCGTGGCGCCGGGCCGCCTCGGCGTGCTGAACACCATGGCGCCGACCCACCTGGACCTGTCGGGCATCGCGGACATCGACCCGAAGCCGCCGCTGCTGTGGATCCGTGGCGAGCTGGACCAGATCGTCTCGGACACCTCGATGTTCGATCTGGCCCAGCTGGGCGCCCTGGGCGCGGTGCCGGGCTACCCGGGCGCGACCGTGCTGCCGCCGCAGCCGATGATCGCGCAGACCCGGTCGGTGCTGCAGGCGTACGTGGCCGGTGGCGGCCACGCCCGCGAGGCCGTCATCGCCGGCGTCGGGCACTCCCCGCACATCGAGCGCACCGACGAGTTCGTCGCGCTGGTCGCCGAGCACCTGGACGGCGTGAGCTGACCCTGGGGCGGCAGCTGTCGGCTCAGCGGGACTCCCGTGCCGGTCGAGCGGTCGGTCCTGGCTCCCCGGCGTGTGCGGTCAACGACCAGCTGGCCAGCAGATCGAGCGACTCGCGGTCCACGGTGCCCGCTCGCGCGGTGTAGAGGAACAGCGTCTGGTCGTCGTCCCCGGGCAGGGTCAACGACTCGTACTGCAGGGTGAGGTCACCGACGATCGGGTGGTGGAACCGCTTGTCGCCCCACGTCCGCTGGAACACCCGGTGTTCCTGCCACCACGCGGCGAACTCGGGGCTGGCGATGGTGAGCTCGCCGACCAACGTCTGCGTGGCGGCGTCCAGCGGATCGCGGCCGGCTTCGAGCCGGAGGTTCTCCACCACCACCCGAGCCTGGTCCGCCCAGTCGGTCAGCAGCTCACGGGTGTCCGGGGCCAGGAACATCCACCGGGCGTAGTTCCGGTCCCTGGCCGGCATGGTCGCGAAATCGGTCAGCAGGGCGCGGGCCATGCGATTGGCGGCCAGCACGTCGGTCCGCCGGCCCAGCAGCAGCGCCGGGACACCGTCGAGGGTGTCCATCAGCTGCAGCAGCCCGGGCCGGGGCCGCTGTGCCGGCGCGCGACGCGGTTGCCGGTCCCGTCCGGTCCGGCCGATCAGGTGCCGCAGGTGCTCGTGACCGGCCGGACCGAGTTCCAGGGCGCGGGCGATGGCGTCGACGATCACCGGTGACGGAGTGATCGGCCGGCCCTGTTCCAGCCGCGTGTAGTAGTCCGACGACACCTGCGCCAGCTGGGCCACCTCCTCGCGCCGGAGCCCGGGGACGCGGCGGACCCGCCCGTCGGCCGGCAGCCCGGTCCGGTCCGGGTCGACCTGGCTGCGAGCACGACGGAGGAAGTCCGCCAGTTCCTGGTTCCGTTCGGCCACGCCGATCATTGTCGGGCACCACGCCCACCGGCTGCCTGGGTCGCTGCGTCCCAGGTTGCGGCGGGCCGGCTGTGTGACCCCACGACGGTCCGCGGACCGGCAGGCTGGGATCACCTCCTCGGGTTTCCAGGAGACCACATTGCCGCTCGCAGAACGGATCTCGTCATGACCTACCCCACTGAGCGTCCCGCCACCTGGTTCGTCACCGGCGCTTCCCGCGGGCTGGGCCTGCAGCTGGTCCGGACGCTGCTCGACGTCGGCGTCAACGTGGCCGCGACGACCCGGTCGACCGAGCGACTGCTCGGTGGGCTCGGCGCCGTGGACACCTCCGCGCTGCTGCCGCTCGAGGTCCGGCTCACCGACCAGGCCGACGTCGCCCGGGCCGTCGCCGAGGCCGAGACTCGCTTCGGCTCGATCGATGTCGTCGTCAACAACGCCGGGTACGGCTACCTGGGCGCGGTCGAGGAGACCACCGACGCCGACATCCGCGCCATGTTCGACGTGCAGATCACCGGGACCTGGAACGTGCTGCGAGCCGTGCTGCCCGGCATGCGGGCGGCGGGAACCGGTCACATCATGAACGTCTCGTCGATCCTCGGGTTGGTCGCCTTCCCGGGGTGGGCGTTGTACTGCGCGGCCAAGTACGCCCTGGAGGGGCTGACCGAGTCGCTCGCCGCCGAGGTCGCCGGGCACGGCATCCGCACCACCATCGTGGAGCCCGGCTACTTCGACACCGACTTCCTCACCAGCTCGCTCGCGCTGCCGGAGGCGACCACCGACGCGTACCCGGCGATCCGGGAGATGGTGACCGCGCACCTGGCCATGCCCGGGACGCAACTGGGCGATCCGGCCCGGGCCGCCGCTGCGTTCCTGAGCATCGCCCGGCAGGACACCGGTCCGCTGCGGCAGCAGTTGGGGTCGGACTCGTCAGGCTTCGCGGCCGCCAAGGTCGACACGCTCGCCGCCGACATCGCTGCCGGCCGGGAGCTGGCCCTGACCACGGACCGGGACCGTTGAGTGGTCAGGTCCGGCCGGCCGAGTTCACCTTCGCCGCGATGGACCGGACCAACGATCGCGGCGCCAGCCGGGCCGCGGTGGTGAGCACCCTGTAGAACGCGGTCGGCACGGACAGGATGCGGGCCCGGTCCAGGTCGGCCAGGCAGTCACGGACCAGCCGGTCGGCGTCGACGTACAGCCAGGACGGGGTGCTGCTCATGTCGATCCCGGCCCGCCGGTGGAAGTCGGTGCGGACGAACCCCGGGCACAGCGCGAGCAGCCGGACGCCGCGGCCGCGCACCGCCGTGGCCAGACCCTCGGTGAACGAGATCACCCACGCCTTGTCGGCCGAGTAGGTCGAGCCGCGGCCCGGCACCAGCCCGGCCACGGACGCCACGTTCACGATCGCTCCCGACCCGCGGGCCAGCATGGCCGGCAGCGCGGCGTGGGTGAGGTCGAGGACGGCGACCACGTTCACCGCGAGCTGTCCGTGCAGTGCGTCCAGGTCGGCCTCCGGGAAGTCCTGCCCGGTGGTCAGGCCCGCGTTGTTGACCAGCAGGTCGATCGGCGCGCCGGCGTCCCGCAGCCGGTCGGCCACCGTGTCCCTCCCCTGCTCCGTGGCCAGGTCGGCCGACAGCAGTTCGACCGACGGCGCCCCGGCGGCCAGCAGCTCGGCGCGACGTTCGGCCAGGGCGTCCTCGTCGCGGGCGACCAGGACCAGTGCGGTGCCCCGGGCGGCCAGGTTCCGGGCGAAGGCGGCACCGATGCCGGACGTGGCCCCGGTCACCAGGGCGTTCGATGCAGGCGGCGGGGGCGGTGTCATGGACCCGACCGTACGGGTCACCCGCCGGCAGGCGAGCCGGGCACCGGGGTGGGCGCGGCCCGGCCGGCCAGCACATCGGCCACGTTCCGCACCGCGAGCAGACCCATCGCGTCCCGGGTGGCCTCGCCGGCGCTGGCGGTGTGCGGGGTCAGCACCACCTGGTCGAACTCGAGGAGCCGCGGGTCGACCCGCGGCTCGCCGACGAAGACGTCCAGCGCGGCGCCGCGGAGCCTGCCGCTGCGCAGCGCGTCGACGAGCGCGTCCTCGTCGACGACCCCGCCGCGGGCGGTGTTCACCAGGTACCCGCCGGGTCGCATGGTGGCCAGCGCCGCGGCGTCGATGAGGTGCCGGGTGGTCGGCGTCAACGGCGTGTGCACCGAGACGACGTCGCTGTCGGCCAGCACCTGCTCCAGCGTGCCGAAGGTGACCCCGTCCTGCTCGGTGCCCGGCCGCCGGGACGGCGAGGCGGCCAGCACGGTCATGTCGAAGGCGCGGGCGCGGCGGGCCACCGCCTGGCCGATCCGCCCGTAGCCGACGATGCCGAGCGTGGCGCCGGCGCTGACGTCCAGTCCGACCAGCATCCGCGGCCCCCACACCCACGGCTGCCCGCTGCGCACCAGCCGGTCGCCCTCGGCCACCCGCCGGCACACGGCCAGGACCAGCGCGAAGGCGTGGTCGGCGGTGGCCCGGTCGAGCACGCCGGGGGTGTTGGTCACCACGACGCCGCGCTCGGCCGCGGCGGCGACGTCGATGTGGTCGAAGCCGACCGACACGGTGGCCACCACCCGCAGCGCCGGCCCGGCCGCGTCCAGCGCGGCGGCGTCGACCCGCTCGGTGACCGTGACGACGGCGGCGGCCGCCCCGGCCAGCCCCGCGTGGAGGGCGTCCCGGTCCGGCGGCGCGTCGGATCCGCCGACGACGGGTCGGCCCAGGTCGGCCACCGCGGCCGCAGCCCGGTCGGTGAGGGCGCGGGCCAGGTACAGGTGCCCGGTCGGGTCGGTCGGGTCGGTCGGGCGGGGGTCGCTCACCCGAGCATCGTGCCGGAGGTGGTGCGGGGCGCCGTGCCGGCCCGCTCGGCGAACAGCTCGGCCAGGTGCCGGGTCGGCGCGCCGGCCAGGTCGTCGAGCTGGACCCGGCAGGACATGCCGTCGGCGAGCAGGACGGCGTCGGGATGGGTCCGCACCGCCGGCAGCAGGTGCGTCTCGGCGACGGCGACGCTGACCTCGTAGTGCCCCCGCTCGACCCCGAAGTTGCCGGCCAGGCCGCAGCACCCGGCCACCTCGGTGACGGTCGCTCCGGCCCGGCGGAGCAGCTCGTGGTCGGTCTCCCAGCCGAACACGGCCCGCTGGTGGCAGTGCGGCTGGGCGACGATCTCCACCCCGGTCAGGTCGGGCAGCGGCAGGTCCAGCCGGGTCACCAGCTCGGCGAAGCTGAGCATCCCGCCGGCCACCAGCTCGGCCTCGTCGGTGTCGGACAGTTCCCGGGCGTCGCTGCGCATGGTGGCCAGGCAGGACGGCTCCAGCCCGATCACCGGGACACCACTGGCCACGTACGGCGCCAGCGTGCGGACGGCCCGCCCGACGATGGTCCGGGCCGCGTCGAGCTGCCCGGTGGTGATCCAGGTGAGCCCGCAGCACGCGGACTCCGGGATGACCCGGGCGGTCAGCCCGTGACCCGCCAGCCAGGAGATGGCGGCGAGTCCGGAGCCCGGGAAGAAGTGGTCGGTGAACGAGTCGGCCCACAGCCACACGTCCGGGGTCGCGCTCGCCCGGGTCGCACGACCGGCCGACCGGCGCAGCGTACGGCGGGCGAACTGCGGCACCGACCGTCGCTGGTCGATGCCGGCCACCCACTTGGCCACCCGTGCGACCGGCGGGATCCGCAGCGCCCGGTCGGTGACCGGGGCCAGCGGCGCCCCGAGCCGGGCCCATCGGGGCAGCCGGCCGAGCAGCCGGTGCGACCGCGGGCGCCGGACGCCCTGCACGTCGTGCCGCTGGTGCAGCGCCTCGCTCTTGTAGGTGGCCATGTCCACCCCGCTCGGGCAGTCCGTCGAGCAGCCCTTGCAGGACAGGCACAGGTCGACGGCCTCCACCACGGCGGGATCGGCCAGTCCGTGGACCAGCTCCCCGTCCAGTGCCTCCTGCAGCACCCGGGCGCGACCCCGGGTGGAGTCCCGCTCCTGCCGGGTGGCCAGGTAGGACGGGCACATCACCCCGATCGTCCGGGGGGCCACGCACTTGCCGACGCCGGTGCACCGGTGCACCGCGGCGCCGAGGTCACCGTGGTCGTGCAGCAGCCGCAGTCCCGGTCGGACGGCGGCCCGGGGCCGGGTCGGGCGCAGGTCGTCGGTGATCGGGACCGGGTCGGCGATGATGCCGGGGTTGAGCACACCGTCGGGATCGCAGACGGCCTTGACCGCGGCGAACAGCGCGATCGAGGTCCCGTCGTACATCAGCGGCAGCAGCTCGCTGCGGACCCGCCCGTCACCGTGCTCGCCGGACAGCGACCCGCCGTACTCGCGCAGCCGGGTCGCACACGCGGTCATGAACTCCCGGAACCGGCCTCCGGACGCGGGATCACCCGCGCGGAACGGGAAGTCGATGCGGCAGTGCACGCAACCGTCCCCGAAGTGCCCGTACGGGACGCCGTGCAGACCGTGCGCGTCGAGCAGCTCGTCGAAGTCACGGAGCCAGGCGCCGAGCCGCTCCGGCGGCACCGCCGCGTCCTCCCAGCCGCTGTGGGCGGGTTCGGCCAGCGACCGGCCGGCCAGGCCGGCGCCGTCCTCGCGGATGCGCCAGAGCGCGGCGGCCTCCCGGGCGTCGCTGATGAGCCGGGTGTCCAGCGCGCCGCTCGCCGCGGCCAGCCGGCGCAGCACGTCGGTCGAGTCCTCACCGGCGACCTCGGCGAACAGCCAGCCCGCGCCGCGCGGCAGGTCCGGCAGGGCAGTGCCCTTGGCCCGCACCAGGTCCACGATGCGGGCGTCCATGCCCTCGCAGGCGATGAGCCGGCCGGCGGCGGTGGCCAGCAGGGTGGGGACGGCGTCGGCGGCCTCGGCCATGCCGGGATAGCCGAGCACCAGCAGCCGCCGGCCCGGGGCGTCCTGGACCAGCCGCACCGTCGCCTCCAGCACGACGGCCAGGGTCCCCTCGCTGCCCACCAGGAACCGCTCGATCCGGCGCCGTTCCGGCAGCAGGTGCTCGAGGCTGTACCCGCTGATCTGCCGACCGAACCGGCCGAACACGGTCCGCAGGTGCGCCAGGTTCGCGTCCCCGATCGCCGCGAGCCGCGTCGCCGTCGGGCCGTCCGCGACTCCGTCGGCCAGCGCGGCGATCTCACCGTTGCCGTAGACCACCCGCAGGGCCTCGACGTTGTCGGCCGTCCGCCCGTAGCCCAGCGCGCGGGAGCCGCAGGCGTTGTTGCCGATCATGCCGCCGATGGTGCAGCGGGTGTGCGTCGACGGGTCGGGACCGAAGCGCAGGCCGTGCACCGCAGCCGCGCGTTGCAGGTCGGCGTGCACCACGCCCGGCTCGACGCGGGCGGTCCGGGCGACCGGGTCGATCTCGAGGATCCGTGCCAGACCGCGGGTGTCGATCACGACGCCCGGCCCGACCGCGTTCCCGGCGATGCTGGTCCCGGCGCCGCGCAGGGTCACCGAGGTGCCGGCCGACCGGGCCACCTGCACCGCGGCGACCAGCTCGTCCGGCACCGACGCCTGCACGACGACCTGCGGCACCACCCGGTACAGGCTGGCGTCGGAGGAGTACAGCGCCCGGGCCAGCGACGAGGAGTCCACCGCGAGGCCGGCCCGGCGCAGCTGGTCGGCCAGATCGGCGGCGGCGGCCGGCTCCGCGGCCGGGTCGACGGCACGGTCGCGCCGGGTGGGGAGCGGGTGCGCCTGCATGGGAGCACCGTCCCCCATCGGTGCCGTCGGCGCGAACCCGACGCTCCGGCGACGCGCGGCGGGACCATGGTCCCTGGCCGACCGCGCCGCCGTCGGCGATGATCAACGGCAACTGCCGGGAAGCAGCGCAGCGGCCGCCCCACCGGTCATCCGGCGGGGCGGCCGCTGGTCTTCACCGGGTCAGCGCCCGGGACCCGAACCCGGTCGTCAGACGGTGACCGGCCGCGGACCGTGCCCGTCGAGGTCGGCACCGACCGGGTCGGCGGCCTCGACCGGACCCACCACGAGCGCAGTGGCGTCCGTGCCGTCGACCGCGCCGACGTCCACCCGGACGGTCTGGCCGTCCAGCACCTGACCGGCCAGCAGCTCCTTGGCCAGCTGGTCGCCGATGGCCGACTGGATCAGCCGGCGCAGCGGCCGGGCCCCGTACAGCGGGTCGAAGCCGTTCAGCGCCAACCACTCCCGCGCGGCCGGGGTCACCTCCAGGGTGAGCCGGCGGGCGGCCAGACGCTTGGCCAGCCCGGCGATCTGGATGTCGACGATCGACTCGAGCTCCTGGGTGGACAGCGCCGAGAAGAACACCACGTCGTCCAGCCGATTCAGGAACTCCGGCTTGAACGACATCCGCACCACGTTCATCACCGCGTCCCGCCGATCCTGCTCGGACAGCGAGTCGTTGATCAACGCCTGGCTGCCCAGGTTGGAGGTCAGGATCAGGATGGTGTTGCGGAAGTCGACCGTGCGGCCCTGGCCGTCGGTGAGCCGGCCGTCGTCGAGCACCTGCAGCAGGATGTCGAAGACGTCCGGGTGGGCCTTCTCCACCTCGTCCAGCAGCACCACGGAGTACGGCCGGCGCCGGACCGCCTCAGTCAGCTGACCGCCCTCCTCGTACCCCACGTACCCGGGCGGCGCACCGACCAGCCGTGCCACCGCGTGCTTCTCGGCGTACTCGCTCATGTCGATACGGACCATGGCCCGGGCGTCGTCGAACAGGAAGTCGGCCAGCGCCTTGGCCAGCTCGGTCTTGCCGACGCCGGTCGGCCCCAGGAACAGGAACGAACCGGTGGGCCGGTCCGGGTCGGAGATGCCGGCCCGGGCCCGCCGTACCGCGTCAGAGACGGCCTGGACGGCCTGCGCCTGCCCGACCACGCGACGGCCCAGTTCGGCCTCCATCCGCAGCAGCTTGGCGGTCTCGCCCTCCAGCAGCCGGCCGGCCGGGATGCCCGTCCAGGCCGAGATCACCGTGGCGATGTCGTCCGGGCCGACCTCCTCGCTGACCATGGGCGCTCCGTCGGCCGTGCTCGCGTCCTCCGACGCCGAGGCGTCGGCGAGTTCCCGCTCCAGGGCGGGGATCCGGCCGTACAGCAGCTCGGACGCCTTGGCCAGGTCACCTTCGCGCTGCGCCCGCTCGGCCTGCATGCGGACCTCGTCGAGCTCCTTCTTGAGCTCGCCGACCCGGTTGAGCCCGGACTTCTCCCGCTCCCACCGCTCGTTCAGCGCGCCGAGCGACTCCTGCCTGTCGGCCAGGTCGCGGCGCAGCCGGGCCAGCCGGTCGACCGAGGCGGGGTCCGACTCCTTGGCCAGCGCCAGTTCCTCCAGCTTGAGCCGGTCGACCGCACGCTGTAGTTCGTCGATCTCGACCGGACGCGAGTCGATCTCCATACGCAGTCGGGACGCCGCCTCGTCGATCAGGTCGATCGCCTTGTCGGGCAGGAAGCGGCTGGTGATGTAGCGGTCGGACAGGGTGGCCGCGGCGACCAGGGCGCTGTCGGCGATGCGCACGCCGTGGTGCGCCTCGTACCGCTCCTTGATGCCGCGCAGGATGCCGACGGTGTCCTCGACACTGGGCTCGCCCACGAACACCTGCTGGAACCGGCGCTCCAGGGCCGGATCCTTCTCGATGTGCTCGCGGTACTCGTCCAGCGTGGTCGCGCCGACCATCCGCAGCTCGCCGCGGGCCAACATCGGCTTGAGCATGTTGCCGGCGTCCATCGCTCCCTCGCCGGTCGCGCCGGCACCGACCACCGTGTGCAGCTCGTCGATGAAGGTGACGACCTGACCCTCGGAACCCTTGATCTCCTCCAGGACCGCCTTGAGGCGCTCCTCGAACTCGCCGCGGTACTTCGCGCCGGCGATCATCGCGCCCAGGTCCAGGCTGACCAGCTTCTTGTTGCGCAGCGACTCCGGGACGTCCCCGGCCACGATGCGCTGGGCGAGACCCTCGACCACGGCAGTCTTGCCGACGCCGGGCTCGCCGATCAGCACCGGGTTGTTCTTGGTCCGGCGGGACAGCACCTGGACCACCCGGCGGATCTCCGAGTCACGCCCGATGACCGGGTCGATCTTGCCCTCGCGGGCCCGCTCGGTCAGGTCGACGCCGTACTTCTCCAGCGCCTGGAAGGTGCCCTCGGGGTCCGCACTGGTGATCTTGCGGTCACCGCCGCGCACCACCGGGAACGCCTCGACGAGCGCATCGGTGGTCGCCCCGGCGGCGGTCAGCAGGTCACCCACATCGGTGCCGGGGCGGGCCAGCGCGGCCAGCAGGTGCTCGGTGGACAGGAACTCGTCGCCGGAGGACCGCATGATCGACTCGGCGCCGGTCAGCACGTTGGCGACCGCACGCGACAGCTGCGGCTGGGCGACGGTGCTGCCACTGGCGCCCGGCAGCCGCTGCAGCAGCGCCTGCACCCGGGCCTGGATCTGGGCCGGGTCGGCGCCCACGGCGCGCAGCAACCCCGGCGCGGTCGATCCGTCCGTGATCAACAACGCCGCGAGCAGGTGTGGCGGCTCGACGGTCGCGTTCCCCGCCGTGGTCGCGGCGGTGATGGCCGCGGAGAGCACCTCGCGGCTCTTGGTGGTGAGGATCTCCGTGTTCATGGTCTCTTTCTCGCTCATGGCTGGTGTGGCCCCGGTGGGCTGATGGGTGGCGGTCGTCCGGGAAGACCCGTCGACCGGCCGTCTGCTCGGTTCAACGCCGTCAAGTTGAGTCTATTCCGCTCAAGTCTGCCGGATCGGGGTCCGAGGTGGAAGGCTGGGTGGGTGCGCCGGAGCCAACGGCGACCAGGCGCGCCAGACCGACCGCAGGGGCGCCGTGCCCTCCGGCGTCACGCCGTCGTCAGTCGGAACCATCCCCGAAGGAGCAGCTCCCCCATGCCGTCGGACCGCCTCGTCGCCCGCGCCGCACGATCCGGCCCGGAACCGACCGGATCCGCTGTACCCGTACGCGCGCTCGAGGTGGAGACCAAGCTGGAACTACCGGGTCCGGACGACGGCGCGACCCTGCCGGTGGCCGGCCTGCTGACGGGCAGCGAGGGCCTCCGGCGGGTGGGCGTGGCGTCGGTCGCCGAGCCGTCGGTCCGCGAGCTGGACGCCTGGTACTTCGACACGGACCGCTTCGACCTGCTGGCGGCGCGCGCGACCGCACGCCGACGGACCGGCGGGCCGGACGCCGGATGGCACGTCAAGCTGCCTCCGGCTCCGGGCAGCGACGGCCGCACCGAACTGCACTGGCCGCTCGACGACCCGTCCGGCGCCGACCGGATCCCGGACGCCGGCTCCGGCGCCGTGCCGCCGCCGGGGATGGCCGCCGTGCTGCGCGGTACCGCACGCGGGCGGAACCTGCGCCCGATCGCCCGGTTGCGCACCCGTCGCACCGTCCACCTGCTGCTGGACGCCGACGGGAGCACGCTGGTGGAGGTGGCCGAGGACGAGGTGGCGGCGTCCGCCTTCGACTGGGACGCGGACACGGTCACCCCGGTGCCCGGCAGCCAGCGCCCCAGCCGGTGGCGGGAGCTCGAGGTCGAACTGGTCGCCGGGACCACCCAGCAGCTCGCCGCCACCGTCGCGGTGCTGACCGGGGCCGGCGCGCGTCCGTCACCGTCGGTGTCGAAGCTGCGCCGGGCCCTGGAGGCGCCCGTCGAGCCGATCAAGCCCGGCAAGAAGACCAAGGACGGCAAGACCGGGAAGGCAGCCCGTTCGGGCAAGGACAAGGTCAGCGACAAGAGCGGGGCCAGGAGCGGCAAGGACCGGTCGGCGGTCGATCGCACCCCGCCGGACCGCATCCGGGACGAGCTGGTGACCACACTCCGCCGGTACCGGGACGCCCTGGTGGTGGCGGACCGTGCCGTCCGCATCGCCCTGCTCGACGTGGAGGCCGGCGCTCATCCGGGTTTCCCCGGGCACCACCACCTCACCGCCGTCCGGGACCTGCTCACCGCCGGCCGGCGCTGCCGCGGCGTCGCGCTGGCGTTCGGTCCGTTGCTCGGCGGGCCGACGGCACCGGCTCGGGCCGGCGGCGCCGACCTGTCCGCGACCGGCGCCGCGATCGACGCGGCGATCGATGCCGGCATCCGGGAGGTGGGCCGCGCCGGCACCGCGCTGCTGCGCCGCCAGGAGGCCCTCGCCCGGGTGTCACGTCAGCTCGCCGACGAACCCGAGCCGTACGCCGGCCGGGCCCGGACCCTGCTCGATCCCGAGCTGCTCGCTCCGGAACCGGATCCCACCCTGCTCGATCCCACCCTGCTCGATCCCACCCTGCTCAATCCCGCGACCCTCGATGCCGCCCTGATGGATCCGGCGCCGCTCGATCCGGCGCGTCCGGTTGACCGCTCCAGCACCGCCGACGCGGTCGATCCGGTGGCCGAACTGACCCGCGCGCTGGACGATCCGGCGCTGTTCACCTCGTTCCGGGCGATCGACGACCTGCTGGTCCCGCGACCGGACGGTGGTGACGCGCGCGGCCCGCTGACCGCGGACGACGTGGTCGCCGGGGTCGCGGCCGTCTTCGCCGGACTGACCGACGCGGTGCACGCCGCCGGGATCGACGGCCACAGGCCGGAGGCGACGCAGCCGGTCGCCGTGCAGCGACTGGCGGACGCCGCCGCAGTCGTCCGGGCCGCGCTCGAGGCGGTCGTCGAGCCGCTGGGTGATGACGCGGCCGTGCTGGCCGCCGGCGTGGAGGAGATCGAGGAGTCGGCCGAGGAGTACCTGGCCACCCGGCGGACCGGGGTGCTGCTGGCCGAACTGGCGTTGCGGCCGGCCGCCGATGGCGCGGCGGGCTTCGTCCTGGGCCGGTTGCACGCCTTCGAGGAAGCCTTCGCGCTCGGTGCCGCCGACGACCTGCGCGACGCCTGGCACCGGGTGCTGGACGCGGCGCTCACCGCGAGACTGGCCGCGGCGCACTGATCCGGCCGTGCTCCGCCGCACTGACGGAGCCCGGCACCGCCGCGGGATCGGTCAGCCGGCGGCCCGGCGGGTCAGCTCGACGATCCGTGCGCACGTCTCCTCGGTGGGCTCGGTCAGCGCGTGCCGCCCGTGCCATCGTCTCGGTCCGAGTGAGGTGATCTCCGGACACGGTACGGACGTCGGACTGGGGCGGTCTTCTCGATTCCTGATCAGGACCGGATGATCAGGAGGCGGCCGGGATCGCCGAGGCGCAGACGCCGCGCCGATCCAGCTCGTCGAGCACGGCGGTCCGCACCCGACGATCGTCCGACCAGAACCGGGCCTCCGGCAGCGAGCGGAGCAGTGTCACGTGCCGGACCAGCACCTCGGTGTCGATCGTCCGCAGGGTGCTGGCCAGCAGCGACCAGCCGACCGCGTCGACCCGTCCCCGGAGCACGGCGGTGTCCACCTGATCGGCGGCCGCGGCGCGGATGCGGTCGATGGCCACGTCGGTGCGGGCGTCGGCGGTCGGCGGGGCCACCCGGAAGGCATCGACGTCGGGCGACCCGGCGGTCTCCCCGACCGACGCGCCCTCCCAGGCGTTGAACAGCGGACTGCAGGTGCCGGACACCCGTGGGTCGTACAGCCCGGGGTACGGCGCGCGCTCGTAGCCGGCCTCGAAGCCGCAGACGTAGATCGGTGAGGTCACCCCGTGTTCCGCGCGGGCGCGACCGACGAAGCCGATCGCCAGGTCCAGCAACGACACCGGCCAACCGAGATCGCGGATGGCGTGGATCCGGAACTCGCCGACCGGCACGTCGAGCCCGGCGCACAGCAGCAGTTCGGCCGCTTCGCCGGCGCACTGCAGGTAGAACATCGACTCCACACTGTGCAGCCGGACCGGCTCGCCCGAAGCGGTCCACTGCGACAGGCGGTTGCCGATGATCGAGTTGTCGACGACGTGGGTGAAGCGGACGGCGCTGCAGCGGAGCCCGTCGCGGTCGGTGGCGCGGGACAGCACCCACTCGGCCATCTTCTTGGAACCGGCGTAGACGTCCCGGCTGAACGGGCGCAGCGCCTTGCCGGTGGAGGCGTGCACCAGCACGGTCCCGGGCAGCCGGCGACACACCTCGACGACGTTCGCGGTGCCGGTGACGTTGGTGGACAGCGTGCCGGCCACATCGACCTCGGCCAGGCCCGGGTCGTGCTGGGCGGCCAGGTGGTACACCACGTCGGGTCCCACCTGGATGAGCAGGGCGGTGAGCCCGTCCAGATCACGGACGTCGACGTACCGGTACTCGACGCCGGGGACCACGCGGACCGGCTGCTTGCGGCCGCGGCTGATGCTGATCACGCGTCCGGGCCGGAACTCCCGGAGCCGCTCCAGCAGGGCGGAGCCGATGCAGCCGGTGCCGCCGGTGACTACGACGGTCCGGCCGGTGAGCTGCTCGCCCAGGGCGGCGACGTCGAGCGTCAGCCGACGCTCCGAGATGGCCTGGAAGGTGCGGTACTCGGCGCCGCCCTCGGCCTGCGAACGGTCCACGAGCTCGGCGGTGATGTCGGACAGCGCCGTGCGTTCCGCCCGGGTCAGCGTGTGCCGGCCCGGCTCGACCGCGTCGACCAGCGCCTCGATGAGCTGCGGACGACTCAGGAGGCCGCTCACCGCGACGCTTCCGGACAACAACACATCTGGACTCCTGGTGTCAGGCACGAAGACGACGGCGCAGCGCTCCGGCGACCCGAGTCCCTGCCTCGGATCGGCGTTCCGAGGCGCGAGCCCGATGGTGGTCACCGAACGTTCGCAGCGTCATTGCCGCTCCTGCACCGTCAGTGTCCGCAGACCACTCACCCGTGTCCACTCCAACGCCCTGTGACGCATTCGTGGTGATCGCCATGATCGGGCGATCGGGTGACAACGACTCGCGTCAGTGCGGCACACGGGTGTCCGTGGAGCAATTCGGTCGGTCGATCAACGCATCGACGCATGCGTCCTCAACCACTGCGCTGCGTCCGTGCCTCGCATGCCGAACACGCGCCATCGACCGGGTCATGGATTCACTCGACCGGCTGTCTGTAACGGCGTGGACGCGATGCGCGACGGACGGCCACACGCCCCGTCCGATCGGACGATCAGTGCGCCCAGGACGACAGGGACACCCGATCCGCCCGGAACAACGTGCTGGTCACCTCGCGAACGGTCCCGGCCGCGTCGCGCAACCGGAGCTGCCGAGCCAGCACGACCGTGCCCGCGGGGACCCCGAGCAGCTCGGCGGCGGCACCGGACGCCAGCCCCACGGACAGCAGGCTGCGCTGCTCGCCCAGCGGCACGCCGTGAACGGCGCAGAACGCGGTGGCGGCGTCGAGATGCGGGACCGGGTGCAGCGCCTCGTCGGGCGGACCGGGCCGGTCGGCGGGCAGGGCCAGGTGGGCGACGCGGACGAACAACGGCGACCGGGCGTCCCGGCCGAACTGCTCGAGGCGGTGCACCGCGCCGGTCCACCCCTGCAGATCGGCCGGGAAGTCCGGGTCCGTCGTGTCCGCCCGATCGGCGACGAGGGTGCGGATCCGAAGGCCGGCGTCGGCGTCCGGCCCGGGAGCGGCGTCCGGTGGCAGCAACGACGCGGCCGGGACATCCGGGATGGGCGCCGAGTAGATGGGCGCGGACTGCCGGGTGCCGACCTTGGTCCGGCGGATCAGCAGGCCCTCGTCGGCGAGCATCTGCAGGGCCCGCCGGACCGAATTGCGGCTGGCCCCGAGCTCACGCATCAGCTCCAGCTCGGACAACGTGCCCTCGCCGCTGAGCTCACCGGTGCGCAGTCCGGCGCGCAGCTGTTCGTAGGCCCGGCGGGCGGACGTGTGCCGGCCGGTGGCGTGCAGCCGGCGGTTGCGGTCATGCTCGGCCCGGCGCGCGAGCTCGCCGTCGGGATCCGGGAAGCGGTGCGGCACGCGGCCCCTCCCGATCGCCGGGGGCAGAACAGGACGGACGTGCGTGCGGGGAACAGGCAGCGGCGAGGTCACGGGGCGATCAGAACTCCAACAGGTTGTCGCGGAACCGGTCGTGGGAGTACCCGGACCGCATCAGCCGTCGGCGCCGCAACGCCGGCGCCAGGCCGTCGGCCACCTCGGCGATGTTCTTGCGGGTCGGCGCGGACGCGATGAGGAAGCCGTCACCACCGACGTGGTCCATCACCTCGGCCATCTGCACGGCCACGCTGTCCGGCGTACCGATCAGGTCGACCGATCCGAACCGGTGGTTCGACGCGATCTCGCGCAGCGTGCGGCCGCCCTGGGCCAGGCTCTGCATGGTCGAGACGTGGCCGTTGTTCCCGGACAGGTCGGGCATCGGGCCGTCGAGGTCGAACTTCGAGAAGTCCATGCTGGTGAAGTAGGACATCGCGGCCAGGGTGCCCTCGAGGTTCTGCTCGTGCGCCGCCCGGATCCGGTCACGCTTGTCGTGCGCCTCGGCGTCCGTGTCGGCCATCACCGGGTCGACCAGGAACAGCACCTTGACGTCGGAGGGTTTGCGGCCCTTGGCCCGCAACCGGGCCGAGATGTCGTCCCGGTACTCCTTCATCGCCTCGACGCCGTAGACCTGGGCGATGATGGTGTCGGCGTGCGCCGCCCCGAACTCGCGGCCGGCCGGCGATCCCCCCGCCTGGCACAGCACCGGCCGGCGTTGCGGGCCGGGCACCGTGTTCAGCGGGCCGCGGGTCCTGTAGAACCGTCCCTCGAAGTCGGCCCGGTGGATCCTGGTGTGATCGGCGAAGACGCCGCTCTGCTCGTCCAGCTGCAGGGCCCCCTCCTCCCACGTCTCCCACAGCGCCTCGACCGCCCGGACCCATTCGTCGGCCATCTCGTACCGCAGGTCGTGCTCGAAATGCTGGTCGTGACCGTAGTTCTGGGCGGCCGCGTGCGGGCTGGCGGTGACCAGGTTGACACCGATCCGGCCACCGGTCAGGTGGTCCAGCGTGGTGAACAGCCGTGCGGCCAGGAACGGCGGGTAGAAGGTGGTGGCCACGGTGCCGATCAGCCCGATGTGCCGCGTCTCGCGAGCCAGGATGGGCAGCAGCGGCAGCGGGTCGTGCCGGATGACGACACCTGCCTTGACCGAACTCTCGAAGGTGCCCTGGTAGATGTCGGGCAGCACCGAGGAGTCCTCGAACATCAGGTAGTCGAACCCGGCGTGTTCGAGCGCCTGGGCCATGCCGATGTAGAGCTCGGGCTGGGCGACGTCGGAGCGCACGTTGCCGGACCACTGCCCGTTCCAGCCGTACACGCCGAAGCCGGTCGTCAGGAACCATCCCATGTGGAACATGTGTCGCCTCTGCTCTTGTCGTGTGGTCCGGACGGTCAGAACTCGAGCAGGTTGTCGCGGAACCGGTCGTAGGAGTAGCCGGACCGGATCAGACCGCGGCGGCGCAGCTCCGGGGCCAGACCGTCGGCGATCTCGGCGATGCTCTTGCGGGTCGGCGGGGTGCCGATGAGGAAGCCGTCACCACCCGCGTGCTCCATCGCCTCGCCCATCTGCGCGGCCACCGAAGCCGGCGTGCCGACCAGCGGGATCGACTCCACCACCTGCCGGCCGAGCGCGACCTCGCGCAGTGTCTTCCCACCCGCCGCAGCGTTCTGATAGTCCTTCATGCTCGACTGGTGGCCGTTGACCTTGCCGGTGAGATCCGGGAAGGGCGCGTCCGGATCGAACTGCGAGAAGTCCTTGCCGGACAGGTACGACAGACCGGCCAACGCACCCTCCAGATTGTTCTGCCGCGCGGTCATGGCGCGCTCCTGCTTGGCGCGCGCATCCTCCTCGGTGTCGGCCAGCACCGGATTGACCAGGAACAGGACCTTCGCGTCCTGCGGTTTCCGACCGTGCGCGATCAGCCGGCGGCTCATGTCGTCCCGGAACTCTTTCATCGCCTCCACGCCGACGACCGCGGCCACGATGGTGTCGGCGTGCGCCGCGGCCAGCTCACGGCCGGCCGGCGACCCGCCGGCCTGACAGACCACCGGCCGGCGCTGCGGCCCGGGCACCGTGTTCAGTGGTCCCCGGGTCTTGTAGTACTTCCCGTGGAAGTCCGCCCGGTGGATCTTGGTGTGGTCGGCGAAGACCCCGGCCTGCTCGTCGAGCTGCAGCGCGTCCTCCTCCCAGGTCTCCCACAGCGCGGAGACCGCCTGCATCCACTCGTCCGCCATGGCGTACCGCTCGTCGTGCTCGAAATGCTCCTCGTGGCCGTAGTTCTGGGCCGCGGCGTGCGGGCTGGCGGTGACCAGGTTGATGCCGACTCGGCCGCCGGTGAGGTGGTCCAGCGTGGTGAACAACCGGGCGGCCAGGAACGGCGGGTAGAACGGGGTGGCGATGGTGCCGATCACGCCGATGTGCCGGGTGGCCCGGGCGATGAGCGGGATCATCGGGATGGGGTCCATCCGGATCACCCCGGTGCGGGCGGAGTGCCGGAACGATCCCTGGTAGATGTCGGGCAGGACCGAGGAGTCCTCCAGCATCATGTAGTCGAACCCGGCGTTCTCCAGCGCCTGCCCCATCCCGATGAACAACTCCGGGTTGGCCACGTCGCGCGAGGCGTTGCCCGACCACTGACCGCCCCAGCCGTACACCCCGAAGCCGTAGCCCAGGAACCACCCCATGTGGAACATCGACGCTGTCCTCTCGGTCGTCCGGCGGCGACGCCGGCGGAGTGGGCGGCCGCAGCCACCCGGTCGTGGTCAGAACTCGAGCAGGTTGTCGCGGAAGCGGTCGTAGGAGTACCCGGACCGGATCAGACCGCGCCGCCGCAGCTGCGGCGCCAGCCCGTCGGCGATCTCGGCGATGCTCTTGCGCGTCACCGGGTTGGCGATGAGGAAGCCGTCTCCGCCGGCGTGCTGCATCGCCTCGTCCATCTGGGCGGCCACGGTGGCCGGCGAGCCGACCAGCGGCACCGACTCGACCACCGCCCGCTCCCGGGCGACCTGCCGCCACGTCTTCCCCCCGGCGGCGGCGTCCTGGTAGTCCTGCATGGTCGACTGGTGACCGTTCACCCGGCCGGTCAGATCGGGGAACGGCTCGTCGGGGTCGTACTGCGAGAGGTCGATGCCGCTGGTGTACGACAGGCCGGCCATGAAGCCCTCGACGTTGGCGGCCCGCGCCTCGACCATCCGGTCGTACTTGGCCTGTGCCTCGGCGTCAGTGTCGCCCAGCACCGGGTTGACCAGGAACATGACCTTGGCGTCCTGCGGCTTGCGGCCATGTGCGATCAGCCGCCGGCTGATGTCGTCCCGGTACTCCTTCATCGCCTCCACGCCGACCACCGCGGCCACGATGGTGTCGGCGTGCGCCGCGGCCAGCTCACGACCGGCCGGCGACCCGCCGGCCTGGCAGATGACCGGCCGGCGCTGCGGCCCTGGCACCGTGTTCAACGGCCCACGGGTCTTGTAGAAGCGGCCCTGGAAGTCGGCCCGGTGGATCTTGCTGTGGTCGGCGAACACGCCGGTCTGCTCGTCCAGCTGCAGCGCGCCCTCCTCCCAGGTCTCCCACAGCGCGGAGACCGCCTGCATCCACTCGTCAGCCATCTCGTAGCGCAGGTCGTGCTCGACATGCTGATCGAGACCGTAGTTCTGTGCCGCGGCGTGCGGGCTGGCGGTGACCAGGTTGATGCCGACCCGGCCACCGGTGAGATGGTCCAGCGTGGTGAACAACCGCGCGGCCAGGAACGGCGGGTAGAACGTGGTGGCCGCGGTGGCGATGACCCCGATGTGCTTGGTGGCCCGGGCGATGAGCGGCACCAGGGGCATCGGGTCGTGGCGGACGGTGGCCGTCTTGAGCGCCATCCGCGGCGAGCCCTCGTAGATGTCCGGCAGGACCGAGGAGTCCTCCAGCATCATGTAGTCGAACCCGGCGTGCTCCAGGGCCTGCGCCATCCCCATGAACAACTCCGGCCGGGCCACGTCCCGCGAGACGTTGCCCGACCACTGACCACCCCAGCCGTACACGCCGAACCCGGTGGTCAGGAACCAACCCATGTGGAACATCCGGACTCCCTGCGGATCTCGACGGACGATGGAGCGGACGGACCGATGCTCGGACGCGACCGCTCAGAAGGCGAAGAGGTTCTCCCGGAACGTCGGCCAGTCGTAGCTGTCGCGGGCCAGGCCGCGCCGACGCAGCTCGGCGCCCAGACCGTCACTGACCTCGGCGACCTGACGGCGCTCGATGCCGCCACCGATGAGGAACCCGTCGGCGCCGGTCTGCGCGGCGATGTCGGCCATCTCGTCCGCGATGGACTCCGGGGTCCCGGTGAACGAGATCGACTGACTGATCGGCTTGGACATGACCTCGCGCACGGTCTTGCCCTCGCTGCCGATGAGGTAGTGCTGCAGGACCGACTGGGCGTTGTTGGTGGTCAGCTCGGGGAACGGCGCATCCAGATCCAGCGTGGATCCGTCGATGCCGCTGGCGAACGACAACGAGGCCAGGTTCAGCTCCAGGTTGAGCGCCGCGTCGTTCTCCCGCACGGCGCGGAAGGCGTCGGCCTCCGCCATGGTGGCGAAGACATGCACATCGCAGATGAACAGCACCTTGACGTCCTGGGGCTTGCGGCCGTTGGCGATCAGTCGCCGCGAGATGTCGTCCCGGTACTCCTTCATCCGCTCCACGCCGCGGGCCTGGGCGATGATGGTGTCCGCGTGCCGGGCGCCGAACTCGCGTCCGGTCGGCGAGCCACCGGCCTGGCAGATGACCGGCCGGCGCTGCGGGCCCGGCTGGCAGTTGAGCGGCCCGCGGGAGCGGTAGTACTTGCCCTCGAAGTTGATCGGGTGAACCTTGCTCGGGTCGACGTAGGTCCGGGTGACCGGATCGTTGACGATGGCGCCCGGCTCCCAGGCGTCCCAGAGCTGCGACACCACCTGCATCCACTCATCGGCCCGGGCGTAGCGCTTGTCGTGGTCCCAGTCGTCCTGCAGACCGTAGTTCTCGGCCGAGCGGATGTTGTGCGCGGTGACCAGGTTCATCCCGACCCGACCCTTGGTCAGGTGGTCGAGCGTGGTCAGCAGCCGGGCGGCGAAGAACGGCGGGTACCAGGATGTGGTGACCGTGCCGATGAGACCGATGTTGTCGGTCTCCCGGGCGATCGTGGCCAGCAGCGGCAGCGGATCGAGCTTGGGTGCGGCCGCGGCGTTCCGCAGCGCCCAGTCCTGCGAGGAGCCGTAGACGTCCGGGATGAAGGACCCGTCCTCGAACATCATGTAGTCGAACCCGGCCCGCTCGAGCGCCCGCGCGGCCTCGATGTACTGCTCGGGCTGCGTCCACTCCTCGCCGCCGCGCCCGGACCAGGTCCGGCCCCACGACTGGACGGTGTAACTCAGGAACCATCCGAAATGCAGCATGTGGCGCTCTCTCTCGCTGATCGTCATGCCTGGCCGTCAGGCCACCCGGTCCGGTCGCGGGCCGGCTCCTCACGGCGTGGGAGGAGCATGGCAGCGCCATGTTGTCCGGCTATTGCGCCGGTCGGTCGGAACGGTCCGTCCGCGTCAACGTCTCGTGACCGGCAGGTGACGCACCGGGATCCTGGGGCAGCGCCTCGACCGCCGCTTCGGCGGCGGCGGCGACCTGGTCCTCGGCGCCCTGCACCAGCGGGACCGATGCCGCGGCTTCCTCGACCTCCAGCGGCGGCGGCATGGCGGCCAGCGTGCGCCGGCCGAAGAAGTAGATGAGGGCCGCCACGGTCGAGAACACCGCGATGCAGGCGTGCATCGCCTCGACCGGCCCGGGTAGGTCCAGCCCGGAGAGCGGGACGGTCAGCCCGCCGATGATGAACTGGGCCATGCCGACCAGGCCCGACACCCGGCCGGCGTGCGACCGCTCGACCATCATCGCCATGGCGATCAGGTTCGCGCCGAGGAAGCCCTGGGCCAGCACCAGCAGGAACAGCAGCGTCAGGGTGATCCACAGTCCGCCGCCCAGCAGGGCCACCAGCACCAGCACCCAGCCGACGGCCGTCACCGCGGGCAGGGCGACGTTGAGGATGCTCTCGCTCGAGTACCGGCGCAGCAGCCGCGCGTTCATCGTGGTCGCGGTGACCAGGCCGACGGCGTTGGCGGCGAACACCCAGCTGTACTGGGTGGCCGACAGGCCGTACCCGTCCTGCAGGACGAACGGCGAGGCGGCCAGGTAGGCCATCAGGGCGCCGCTGACGAACGCCATGGCGCCGCAGGCGATGAGCACCCGACGTCGGGACGGCCGGCTCAGCCGGGTGCCCCGGGCCTGCACCGACCGGTGTTCGCGGGTGTGGGTCTCGGGCAGCAGCACGACGACCATCAGCGCACCCAGCACACCGAGCCCGGTGATCATCCCGAAGATCATTCGCCAGGAGCCGATCTCGAGCAGCCACGCCCCCACCATCGGGCCCACGATCGGAGCGATCGCCGTCGCCGCGCCGAGGTGCGAGAAGAACCGGGCCAGCTGCGGCCCGGCCAGCAGGTCACGGCCGACGGCCCGGGCGGTGGCCACCCCGCCAGCCGCAGTCAGGCCCTGCAGGAACCGCGCGATGATCAGGAAGGTGATGGTCGGGGCCAGCGCGCACGCCACCGACGCGATCACGTACCCGATCATCGAGATGACCACGGGGCCCTTCCGGCCGAACCGGTCGCTCAGCCGGCCGGCGATGATCTGCCCCAGGCACATACCGAAGATGACGGCGCTGAGCGTCAGCTGCACGGCCGTGTCGGTGACGTCGAACTCGTCGGCCAGGGCCGGGAAGCTGGGACTGTAGGCGTCCAGCGAGAACGGTCCCAGCCAGGACAGGGTGATGGCGACGGCGGTGATGCCCTTGGTCAGCCGGGGGCGGCCGGCTCCGAGCCCATCGCTGTGCAGCTCACTCTCGGCGTTCCGGACGGCCATCAGCGCACCACCGGTCGGTCGCAGGCGGGCAGGTCGCGGCGGACCACGGCGTAGTCGTCGGTCTGGTCGACCGCGGCGAGATGCTCCATGACGATCCGGTCGCCGCGGTAGTGGGTGAAGCTCAGATCGAGCACGACCCCGGACGTGTCCCGCACCTGCATCTCCCGCAGCAGGATCGGCGAGCCCTCGTCCACCTCGAGCAGTTCGGCCGTCCGGCGCTCGCACGGCACCGACTCGTACGTCGTCCAGCTGTCCCCGAACGGACGTTCGAACAGTACCTGGATCGCCTCCGGGACAGCCGGTGTCGGGTCCAGCTCGTTGAGCTCATGGATGCGCCGCGACAGCGTGCGCGGGTCGGTGACGTCGGTGCGCAGGTAGCTGACCCGCAGGTACAGCGGCGTCCCGTCCAACACGGCCACCTGCTCGGTCATCAACAGGGTGGGCAGCGGCCCCAGCCGCGACTGCAGCAGGGGCGTCGACGGGACGACCCGGTGCTTCAGGTCGGTGACGGTGAACCGGCGCCCGGCCGTCCCACCGGGCGAGTCAGTCGACTCGTCGAGGGTGGGCACGATCGCACCGGTGTCCATCAGGACGGGCACCGGGCGGGGTGCGATGAGGGGGCGGGACAGCAGGCGGGGCACGGCGTTCACTCCAGATCTCACGGCAGGCGGTCGGGCGCTCGCACCGAGCACCCGGGGCCGGCGACCTGCACCACGGCAGCGCCGGCCGGACGTGCCGAAGGCCGGTCGTCCCCGCGGGTGCGGGAACGACCGGCCGACTCGGCGATCACGGGTTCATGGACAGGCGATCACCCGGTCTTGGTCAGGATGCTGAAGTCGATGACGTTGTCGGTCCGATGGGCGAACCCGTCGATGTTCGACCGGGTGACCATGAGCGGCTGGGCCTTGGCGATCTGGATCTGCGGCCGGTTCTCCTGCCACACCAGCTGCGCCTGGTTCCAGAACTTGCCGGCCTCGGGGCTCAGCGAGTCGCCAGCCGCCACACCGGCCTTCACCGCGGCGTAGAAGTCCGGATCGTTGAACGCGGTGGTGTTGCGGCCCGGGTTGTTCTCCGGGAAGGCGAGCAGCAGGGAGTACGGCGGCGACTCGTAGGACACCGACATGTCCCGCATCAAGTACGACTGGTACTCGCCGGCGCTCTGCTTGGCCTGCATGGCCGGCGGCGGCAGCACCTCCAGGTTGATCTTGAAGCCGGCCTCCTCGGCGGCGGACTGCATCTGGATCGCCGCCTCCTGCAGATCGGGCACCGCGTTGCTCATCGACAGGGTGAACTCCACCGGGGTGGACACGCCCGCCTCGGCCAGCAGCTCCTTGGCCTTGGCCGGGTCATAGGTCTGCTCGAGCAACCCGGTCGCGTCGTAGCCGGGGGCGTTCGGGTCGAGCAGGCCGACGACCGGGTTGGCCCGGCCCTTGTAGACCTGGTCGATGATCTGCTGGTACGGCACCGCGTAGAACAGCGCCTGGCGGACCAGCGGATCGTCGAACGGGGCGTTCTTGTTCGAGATGAACTGCCAGAGGAAGTTGTTGGTGTCGACCGAGTAGGTCTTCAGGTTGCTGTCCGACGTCATGTCCGCGACGTCGGAGGGGCGCAGCTGCACGGCCACGTCGGCGTCCCCGCTCTTGACGAGCTGGGCCCGGTTGGCCGCGTCCGGCACCACCCGCTGGATGATCCGGTCGACGGCCGGCTTGCCCAGGGCGTAGTCCGGGTTGGCGTGGTACGTGATCTGGGACCCGTCCTCGTAGGTGTCCATGATGTACGGCCCGAACCCGAAGTTGCCGTTGGTGTTCGACCACTCGACCGCGTACGGGTCGTCGGCCGTCGCGTGCTCCTTGAGGTAGTCGCTGTCGTAGATCTCGCCGGAGATCTTGGAGATCACCGCCATCATCGGGAAGCCGTGCCCGGGCTCGGCCACGGTCCACGAGACGGTGTAGTCGTCGACCTTCTTGAGCTGGGTCGACGGATCGGTGATGCCCGGCAGCGAGATGCTCGGGGCGATCGACGTGCTGTTCCACTTGCGTTCGTAGGACCAGAGCACGTCGTCGGCGGTGAGTTCGTTGCCCTGCACGCTCATCACGCCCTGGCGGAGGTGGAACGTGTAGGTGAGCTGGTCGTCGCTGACCTCGTAGCTCTCGGCCAGCACCGGCTCGAAGTCGTACAGGTCCTGGGTGGTGGCGTTCTCGTCGTCGGGCGCCTGGACGTACGGGTTGCGGATGAGCGTGGCGCCGGTGAGCAGGGTGTACTCGAACGCCTCGTAGCCGCCGGGCTTGGAGTCGAACGCGAGGCCGCCAGGCATGGTGGCCACCGCCTCGACGATGACCGAGCCGTCGCCGCCGCCGCCGGTCTCGCCGCCGCCCGAGCCGCCGCTGTCCCCGCCGCCGCAGGCGGCGAGGAACAGCACGGCGACCGAGGTCGCGGCGAGCGCCGAACGGCTGCGGCGTCGCAGCCGGGAACGCGGAGGGTGTCCGGAGGACACCGGGCCGAGCAGTCTCATGCGGACTCCAGGGGCAGGAGGGTGGACCGGCCGGAGGTCAGCATCCGGCCGGATGAGGGGGAAACCGAGGTGGAGCTGGTCAGCGGGCCGTGCGTCGCTTGCCGAAGATGGCCTGCGAAGCCAGGGCGGCGGCCGCCACGGCGAAGAACAGGAACAGGGCGGGGAACGCCGCGGCCCACCAGCGGCCCGAGATGACGTCGCCGGCACCGGCGTTCAACATCGAGCCCCATTCCGGTGCGGGCGGCGGCAGCCCCACGCCGATGAAGCCGAGGGCTGCGGTGACGATGATGCTGACCGCGAAGATGACCGACATGTTCTGCAGGGCAGCCCAGGCCGAGTTGGGCAGCACGTGCCGGACGGTGAGTCCGAACTCGGACAGGCCGGCCATCCGCGCCGCGTCCAGGTAGGCGTCGTTGCGCACCCGCAGCACCTCGGTGCGCACCAGCCGGATCTGGATGGGCGAGAGGATGACCGACATGATGCCGGTCAGCGTGGTCGCGCTGGCGCCGAAGAAGGACACCACGACCAGGCCGGTCAGCACGGCCGGCACCGCTTCGGTCAGATCCACCGCGCGACCGCAGGCCCGCGCCACGAAGCCCAATGGGCCGCGGGACGACTCGTTCATGCCGATGAGCAGGCCGAACACGCAGCCGATGAGCGTGGCCAGCACCGCCACGGTCAGCGCGATGAGCAGGTTGGTCCGGGTGGCCACGATGACCCGGGAGAAGACGTCCAGGCCGGAGGCATCGGTGCCGAAGAGGTGGTCACCGCCGGGTGCGATCGACGCGCCGCCGATCACCTTCTCCGGGTCGAACGGCACCCACCACGGCCCGGTGACGGCCAGCACGATCAGGATGGCCATCGGGATGAACTTGGCCCAACGACTGGCGGGCCAGCGGGTGCTGCGGCGCCGGGCCGGGGCGGCCGGGGTGGCGGGCCCGGCGACGGTGGTGGAAGGGCCGGTGAGCACCGGGTCCATCGGTTCGACGGTCATCACGCCTCAGCTCGGATGCCGGGGCGCCGGCGGGGGTCCAGCGCCATGTTCACCAGGTCGACGATCAGGAAGACGAGCAGCGAGAGCGCCGCGATGACCAGCAGGAATCCCTGCATGGCCGGGAAGTCGCTGGAGTTCACCGCATCCACGGCGTAGGAGCCGATCCCGGTGAAGCCGAACAGCGACTCGAGGATGACGGCGCCGCCGAGCATGTAGCCGAACAGCGCGCCGGTCATCGTCACCGCGGGCGGCGCGGCCCGCCGGTAGACGCTCTTCAGCACCGTCCACCGGCTCGATCCGCAGGCCACCCGGAACAACGTCGGTGCGGCGTCGATCTGTTCGTCCACGCTGCTGACCAGCAGCCGGATGATCAGCGGCGACAGGGCCAGCACCAGCACGACGATCGGCAGCACCAACCGGGCTGTCATGGCCGACGTGGCCTCGAAGTTCCCGGTCAGGATGGTGTCCAGCCACGGCGCACCGGTCACCTTCGGCGGGGTGACCATCGACGTGGGGAGCCGGCCGGTGGGGGCAGGGGCCCAGTGCAGCACGGCGTAGAAGACGAAGATGGCGATGATGGCCAGGACGTACTCGGGGATGGCTCCCGCGGCCTGCGAGTACGCCCGGATCAGCCGGGCCGCCGGGTTCCGCGGCCACATCACCGCGACGTATGACAGCAGCAGACTGACGATCACCGCGCAGATCAGGCCCATGACGGCGAGTTCCACGGTGGCCGGCAGACGAGTGGTGAAGTCGTCGACGATCTCGCGGCCGCTGATCAGGGAGGTGCCCAGGTCCAGGCGGACCACGCCGGTGAGGTAGTTCCACAGCTGCTCACCGGTCGAGCCACCGAGACCGAGTGCCGCCTGGAGCTTCTCGTACCCCTCCGGCGTGTAGTTCTGGCCCATCAGGGTACGGACCGGATCGCCCGGCACCAACCGGACGATCAGGAACGCGATGATGACGAACAGCAACAGGTGCAGCGGCAGCACCAGGATCCGGCCCAACCACCACCGGTTGCGTTGCAGGAAGTGCACGGTGTCTCCAGGGTTCTCCGGCGCGGCGAGGTCCTCGGCGCTCAGATCAGGACGCGGGCATCAGGACGCGGACATCAGGACGCGACGGTCAAGGCGGGGTCGAGGTCGTCGTCGCCGACCGGCTCCAGGGTGGGTTCGCCGCGGTAGGCGTTCAGCAGGCTGCGGGTGTACGCGTGCTGCGGGTCGGCGAACACCTGGGCGGACGGTCCACGCTCCACCATCCGGCCGTGGTACATGACCAGCAGTTCCTGGGCCACGAAGCCGGTGGCCGGCAGGCCGTGCGAGACGAAGATCAAGCCGGCCGAGTGCTGCTCGCAGTAGTCCTTGATCAGGTTGAGGATGGCGCCCTGCACCGAGACGTCCAGCGCCGACACCACCTCGTCGCAGACCAGGATCCGTGGCCGCACCACGAGCCCGCGCGCGATGGCGAACCGCTGCCGCTGGCCGCCGGACACCTCGAACGGGTACCGGGAGGCCAGAGCGACGGGGAGCCGCAGGGCGTCCAGCGTCTCGGCCATCCGGGCGCGGGCCTCGCCGTCGGACAGGCCCAGCAGTGTCCGCAGCGGCAGCAGCACCGAGTCGTCCAGCCGCCGGCGGGGATCGAACGACGACGTGGTGTCCTGACCGATGAACTGCACCGCCCGGCGGAAGTCCATCCGTCCGCTCCTGGACTTGACCACCTGGGCCACCGACTCGCCGTTGAACGTGACGCGGCCGCCGTTGGGCGTCTCGAACCCGACCAGCATCTTGGCCAGTGTGGACTTGCCGGAACCGGATTCGCCCACCACGCCCACGGTCTGGTCGCTGGTGAAGGTGGCGGTGACCGCGTCGACCGCGGTGAAGCGGCTGCGCGCACTGCCGTACTGCTTGGTGGCGGCATCGAGCACGAGCTCGACGTACGCGGGCCTGGGGCCGTGGGTGCCGGCGGTGGACTGCGGCTCAGACACTGCTGCCCACCAAGGTCGCCGGCATGAAGTCGTCCAGGGTGGGCAGCCGGTCGGTGGTGACCGACTCCAGCGTCGGGATGCAGGCGAGCAGGCCCCGGGTGTAGGGGTGCCGGGCGTCGGCGGCAATGGTCGCGGCGGGTCGGTGCTCGACCACCTCGCCCCGGTACATGACCACGACGTCGTCGCAGAACTCCAGGCAGAGGTTGATGTCGTGGGAGACGACCAGCAGTGACGTGCCGACCGACTCGGTGAGCTCGACGATCAGGTCCATCATCCCGCGGGACAGGGACGCGTCCAGCGCGCTGGTCGGTTCGTCGGCGATCAGCAACTGCGGCGAGGTGCACAGCGCGAGCGCCATCATCACCCGCTGCCGCATGCCACCGGAGAGTTCGTACGGTCGGGCGTTCATCACCCGCTTGCTGTCGGTGAGGCCGACCCGGGCCAACCACTCCCGAGCCAGGTCGCGGGCCGCGGAGCGGGACACCTTCGAGGTGGTGCGCAGCAACGACGTCAGCTGCTTGCCGATCGGGAACACCGGGTCGAGGGACGTCATGGCGTCCTGGAAGAGCATCGAGATTCCGGGCGTGCGCTGCGGGATCCGGGTCACCTTGCGAGCGAGCAGATCGATGCCGCGGAACTGCATGGTCGCCGCCCGGACGTCGACGCCGACGGGCAGGAATCCGGCCACCGCCATGGCGAGGGTGGTCTTGCCCGACCCGGACTCGCCGACCAGGGCGACCCGGCGGCCGGGGGCCATGAGCAGGTCGATGCCGGCGATGGCCGGGGTGTCCGGTGTGCTCGGGTACGTCACCGACAGGTCACGGACCTCCACCAACGGGACGTCGGTGAGTGCGACGGGGTCCGTCGGGTCCAACAGGGCTCGGTCGGCCCGGTCCACCAGGGTCATGCCAGGCTCCGCATCGGTCGGGCGGCGACGGCGTCTCCGTCGTGGTCCCTACCGTTGTCGGATCGTGTTTCCGCAGCGTCGTGGGTTGCGTGAAGCGTCCATTGCGCCGGTTGCGCGCCACCGGTGGTGCCGATGTTCGGCACACCACCGGGCGGTCCGCCGTTCGCGCAGGTCAGCAGGCGTGCCGGCGATCGATCGAGCGGCGCTGAACGCCGTCGCGTCAGATCACGACGACGTGTCGGACGCGGCGTGATCGCGCGCACACCGGCCGGTTCAGCCCCGGCGCGGCGGTCGCAGCCACGGCGCGACATCGCCCGCGGTGGTGCGCCACGGCACCACGTCGCGGCGCAGCCCGGCCACCGCGTTGGCGGCCGCGTTGGCCGCGTCCATCCGGGACTGGACGAGATCGGCGCGCAGTTCGGCGTTCTCCACGGACAGTTCGGCCAGTCGGGCCCGGAGGGCGTCGACCTGGGCCTCGAGTTCGATGATCCGGCGGATGCCGGCACGGTTCACACCATCGTCCTGGCTGAGCCGCTGCACCTCGCGGAGCAGCTCGATGTCCCGCTGCGAGTAGCGTCGCCCACCACCGCTGGACCGGCCCGGCGAGACCAGTCCCTCGCGGTCGTAGGACCGCAGGGTCTGGGCGTGCATGCCGGCCAGCTGGGCCGCCACCGAGATGACGAACAGCGGGGCGTCCGCGTCGATCCCGGCCTGTCCCGCGGCCTCGATGCGGGCCTCGATCCGCAGCTCGGCCCGCTCGCCGGTCACCGGAGCGCGCCGCGGGTCGCCGGCCGGGTCACCGCCGCCGTCACCGGCGGGAGCCGGCCGGCGGGGGTGCGTCCGGTCGTCCATCACGCACCCGCCGGGGTCTGGGCGGACCGCACCGCCTGACTGACGCCGGGACGCGGGTCCTCGGTCGACTCCGCCGCGAACGTCTCCAGTGCCTCCCGCGCCGCCGGCGAGAGCCGTTGGGGCACCGCGACCTCGACGGTGACGATGAGGTCGCCGGTGCGGTCCTTGCGCTTGACCCCCGCGCCCTTGACGCGGAACTTGCGACCGGACGCGGTGCCCGCCGGCACCCGCAGCGACACCGGGCTGTCCAGTGTCGGCACGGTCAGCGTGGTCCCTAGGGCGAGCTCGGGGAAGCTGACCGGCACGGTCAGGGTCAGATTGTCGCCGGAACGGCCGAACAGCTCGTGCGGGGTCACGTGCACGACGACGAACAGGTCGCCGGCCGGGCCACCGTTGAGCCCCGGCTCGCCCTTGCCGGACAGCCGGATGCGCTGCCCGTCCGAGACACCCGCCGGGATGCGAGTGGTCAGCGTGCGGGTGGTCATGACCGTCCGCTCGCCGTGGCAGGTCGGGCACGGGTCGTCGATCACCGAACCGGTGCCCGAGCAGTTCGTGCACGGCTCGGAGAAGGCGAACGAGCCCTGGTTGCGCGTGGTGAGCCCGGAACCGTTGCACACCGGGCACTCCCGCGGGACGGTCCCCGGACGAGCGCCGGTGCCGTGGCAGGTCGGGCAGCTGCCCCGCTCGGAGAGGCGCAGCGGCAGCGTCACGCCGTGCACCGAGTCCAGGAAGCTGATCCGCGCCTCGGTCTCCAGATCCGCGCCCTGCCGGGCCCGGTTGGCCCGGGCCTGGCCGCCGCCGGTCGTGCCGCGGTTGAACAGCCCGGAGAAGATGTCCGAGAAACTACCCGCCCCGGTGCCGTTGGTGCCCTGCCCGGCGCCCGCGCGGGCGTCGCGCAGCAGGTCGTCGAGGTTCACGCCCCCGGCACCGCCGAAGCCACCGGCGCCGCCGGGGAAGCCGCCGCCGGACCCACCGCCCCCCGGGAAGCCGCGGAAGGCGCCGGAGGCCATCAGGTCGCGGGCCTCGTCGTACTCCTTGCGCTTGGCGTCGTCGGAGAGCACGTCGTAGGCCTCGGACACCGCCTTGAAGCGCTCCTCGGCCGTCTTGTTGCCGGGGTTCTTGTCCGGGTGCAGGTCCCGGGCCAGCTTGCGGTACGCCTTCTTGATCTCGGCGGCCGAAGCCGTCTTGGAGACGCCCAGCTCCCGGTAGAAGTCCTTCTCGTAGTAATCCTTCGCGCTCACCCGGAACCTCCTTCCGTCCTGATGCTGATCTCGTCCGTGCTGGTGCTGGTGCTGGTGCTGGTCGTACTCGTGCTGGTCATGGTGCTGTGGAGGTCGGATCGGGCTGGCTCATCGGGTCGGACCGCGGTGGCGGACCGGACGGACCGGGCCGGCACCCGCCTGGGGTGCCGGCCCGGGGTCCGGTCAGCCGGCCGGGGTCTCCCCCGCTGCCGGACTCTCGTGCTCGGGACCGGTCACCACGACGACCGCCGGCCGGACCAGCCGGTCACCGAGCCGGTAGCCGTGCCGGAACACCGCGCTCACCGTCGGTTCGGTCACCTCGGCCGAGGTCTCGAACTGCACCGCCTCGTGCTGCGCCGGGTCGAAGACGTCGCCCTGCGCCCCGACGGGTTCCAGGCCGAGCTTGCTCAGCACGCCCTGCAGCTTGTCCGCCACCGCCTTGAACGACCCGGTCAGGTCGCCGTGGGCGGCGGCCCGGTCGAGATCGTCGAGCACCGGCAACAGATCGGCGATCACCGAGCCCTTGGCCGCGGTGACCACCTGCTCGCGGTCACGGTCGACCCGGCGGCGGTAGTTGGCGTACTCCGCCGTCACCCGCTGCAGGTCGGCCGTGCGCTCCGCCGCCTCCTGCCGGGCCTGCTCGAGCTCCACCGCGGCGACCGGGTCGGCCAGTTCCGCGTGCAGGGCCTGGGCGGCCTGGTTCGGGTCGCCGGGAACCTGGCCGGGCGAGCCGGCCGGGAAGGGGCTGCCCGCACCGGGACCGGCGTGCGCCTGGTCGGCTCCCGGCTCGGCGCCCGAGCCGCGGAGCGTGCCGGACTCGGGATCGATGCGCCGCTTGTCGCGGATCACCACTCTCGGTTCCTCCTCCGGGTGCCTGGGTCCAGATGCCGGGCCGGTCACTTCTTGTCGCCCTCGTCCACGATCTCGGCGTCGACGATCTCGTCGTCAGCGCCGCCGGAGTTCCCGCCCGGAGCGTTCCCGCCGGTCGCGCCGCCGGCGGCACCCGCGCCCTCGGCGCCCGCGGCGTTCTGGTCGGCCTGCTGCTGGGCGTACAGCGCGGATCCCAGCTGCTGCGACTCGGTGGCCAGCTCCTCGACCGCCGACTTGATGGCGGCGATGTCGGTGCCCTTGAGCGCGTCCTGCACCTTGGTCAGCGAGGCCTTGGTGCGCTCCTTGGGCTCCTCGGGCAGCTTCTCGTCGTTGTCCTTGAGGAACTTCTCGGTCTGGTAGACCAGCGCCTCGGCCTGGTTGCGGACCTCGGCCTCCTCGCGACGGGCCTTGTCCTCGTCGGCATGCGCCTCGGCCTCGCGCATCATGCGGTCGATGTCGTCCTTGGGCAGCGCGGAGCCACCCGTGATCGTCATCGACTGCTCCTTGCCGGTGCCCAGGTCCTTGGCGGACACGTGCACGATGCCGTTCGCGTCGATGTCGAAGGTGACCTCGATCTGCGGCACGTTGCGCGGGGCCGGCGGCAGCCCGGTCAGCTCGAACATGCCGAGCTTCTTGTTGTAGGCCGCGATCTCGCGCTCACCCTGGAACACCTGGATCTGCACCGACGGCTGGTTGTCCTCGGCCGTGGTGAAGATCTCCGAGCGCTTGGTCGGGATGGTGGTGTTGCGCTCGATCAGCTTGGTCATGATGCCGCCCTTGGTCTCGATGCCCAGGGACAGCGGGGTCACGTCCAGCAGCAGGACGTCCTTGACCTCACCGCGCAGCACACCGGCCTGCAGGGCCGCGCCGACCGCGACGACCTCGTCCGGGTTGACGCCCTTGTTCGGCTCCTTGCCACCGGTCAGCTCCTTGACCAGATCGGTCACCGCTGGCATGCGGGTGGAACCGCCGACCATCACCACGTGGTCGATGTCGCCGACCTTGACGCCGGCGTCCTTGATCACCTGGTGGAACGGGTTGCGGGTGCGGTCCAGCAGGTCCGAGGTGATCCGCTGGAACTCGGCGCGGGAGAGCGACTCGTCCAGGAACAGCGGGTTCTTGTCGCCGTCGACCGTGATGTACGGCAGGTTGATCGAGGTGGTCTGGCTCGACGACAGCTCGATCTTGGCCTTCTCGGCGGCCTCGCGGATCCGCTGCATGGCCATCTTGTCCTTGGTCAGGTCGATGCCGTGCGCGCTCTTGAACTTGTCGACCAGCCACTGCACGACGCGCTCGTCCCAGTCGTCGCCGCCCAGCCGGTTGTCACCGGCGGTGGCCTTGACCTCGACGACGCCGTCGCCGATCTCCAGCAGCGACACGTCGAAGGTGCCGCCACCGAGGTCGAAGACCAGGATGGTCTGCTCCTTCTCGCCCTTGTCCAGGCCGTAGGCCAGGGCGGCCGCGGTCGGCTCGTTGACGATGCGCAGCACGTTCAGGCCCGCGATCTCGCCGGCCTCCTTGGTGGCCTGGCGCTGGGCGTCGTTGAAGTACGCCGGCACGGTGATGACCGCGTCGACGACGTTCTCACCCAGGTACGCCTCGGCGTCGCGCTTGAGCTTGCCCAGCACGCGCGCGCTGATCTCCTGCGCGGTGTAGGACTTCCCGTCGATGCTCTCGGTGGTCCAGGTGGTGCCCATGTGGCGCTTGACCGACCGGATGGTGCGGTCGACGTTGGTGACCGCCTGACGCTTGGCCACCTCACCGACCAGCACCTCGCCGTTCTTGGCGAAGGCGACGATGGACGGGGTGGTGCGCGAGCCCTCGGCGTTGGCGATGACGGTCGGCTCGCCGCCCTCCAGGACGGACACGACCGAGTTGGTGGTACCGAGGTCGATACCGACGGCACGGGACATGCGTTCTCCTCCTGCTGTGATCCGCCGGCGGGATGTCCTCGGCGGTCGGTTCTGTCTGTGGTCTGTCTGGGCGCGCCCGCTCGGGCGGACGCGCGTCGTGGTCTTCGGTGGTGCTCCGGTGGTGCGGTGGCCTGAAGTCGAGCCGGTTGAGTCCCCCTGGCTCAGGTTGCCTCCCGGACTCCGGGATGTCAAACCTTCTTGAGTGGACTCCGCTCAACTTTGCTGTCCGGTACAACGCACCGCTGCGCCCGATGTTTCCGTCGGCCGAGATCCACCGGAATGGGTGACCGCCCCCACCCCACCCCGCCTCCGCGACGCGGGACTCAGGGCCGGACCCCGACCTGCCGGCCCCCACGGGTCCGCCGGGCCACCAGGTGCACGCAGACGCCCACCGCCGCCCCCAGCGCCACGCCGCCGACGACGTCCGAGACCCAGTGGGCGCCGACGTGCACCCGGGAGAAGGCCACCGCCGCCGCGACCGGGACGAGCGGCAGGTCCCGGCGCGGCGAGACCAGCACCGCCGCGGTCGTGAACGCGACCGCGTTCGCCGAGCGACCCGACGGCCAGGCGGTCGTCCGCGGTGACCGACCGAGGCGCCGGGCCGCGGCCGCGGGCACGAAGGGAGACGCCCGTGCCGGTCCTGACCATCGACGTCGACGGGATCGACGACGCGCTCAACCAGATCGAGGCCGAACGGCGGTGGGACCGTCATCCCGCGGACGCCATCCCCGGGATGGGGGGCCACGCCTCCTTCCGGGACTCCGAGGGCACCATCGTCGGGCTCTGGGAGACCACCGGGTCCTGAGCGACCCGATGCCCCGGGCGATGCAGGCTGCCGCCCATCACCGGGCGGCGTCCGCGTCACGGGCGGTCGGCACGTCCGCGAGGGCGTCCCGCCCACCTGGCGACCGCATCCCGGCTCGGCCGGAACGCACACGAACCGACAGCTCACAACAGTCCTGCCGAACCGACGACAAGTTCCAACACCCCCCGTGGCGATGGACACATGCCGTGGACGGAGCCGAACACCTCGGTGAGCTCCGTTGTCCAGCAGCCGGTCTCACCTGCAGCCAGGGGGCGCCACCGGCGCCGACCAGCGCGTGGTGTAACGCGGGCCACCTCCCGCAGGCGTATCCAACCGGCGGCGCCCTCCCTACCCTTCGATGATCCGGTGCGCCCGGCGGGTCGATCACCCGGCCGGCCACCGCAGCCGACGGGAAAGGACATCGACGACGATGCGACTGCTGTTCTTCGGCCCACAGGGCGCCGGCAAGGGGACCCAGGCCGGGCTGCTGTCCCCGCACCTGGGGGTCCCGCACATCTCCACCGGTGACCTGTTCCACGCCAACGTCGCCGACGACACCCCGCTGGGTCGCGAGGCCGCGGCGGCGGTGAACGCCGGGGAGCTGGTGCCGGACGTGGTGACCCAGGGCATGCTGGCCGACCGGTTGCGGCAGCCGGACGCCCAGGCCGGGTTCCTGCTGGACGGCTTCCCGCGCAATCCGGCCCAGGCCGACTGGCTCGACCACTGGCTGGTGGGCACACCCGGTCTGGATGCCGTCGTGCTGCTGACCGCCCCGGTGGACCTGCTCATCGAGCGGGCGCTGCGGCGTGGCCGGTCCGATGACACGGAAGAGTCGCTGCGCCGACGCCTGGCCATCTACCGGGAGAGCACCCAGCCGCTGCTGGATTTCTACGGCCCGCTGGTCATCCCGGTCGACGGGGTCGGCCCGGTCGAGCTCATCCACCAGCAGATCGTGGCCAAGCTCGCGTCCGTCAACCCGGTCGCCCTGGCCGCCGGGCACTGACCGCCTGCACCGCTCATGCCGGCATCGCGGCTGGACCCCGACGGCGGACTGCCGTCGTGACTGTGCCGCGGGACCTGCTGCCGCACCTGCGGCGGGCGCGGGACCTGATCGACCGGGAGTACGCCGCGGAGCTCGACCTGACCGCGCTCGCCCGGGCCGCCGGGGTCTCCAAGTTCCACTTCCTGCGCTGCTACTCCTCGGTCTACGGCCGGACGCCCGCGGCGGCGCTCACCGAGCGCCGCATCGAACGCGCCCAGGACCTGCTGCGCGCCACGAACCTGACGGTGACCGAGGTCTGCTTCGCGGTCGGCTACCGCAGCCTCGGGTCGTTCAGCTCGAGGTTCCGCACCCTGGTCGGGGCCAGCCCGTCGGAGTACCAGGCTCGCTGGGCACGTTCCGGCGCCCCGGTCATACCCGGGTGTTTCGTGCTCATGCACGGGCTCAGTGATCGCGCCGCCCGACCGTGCCAGACTGCTCCCGCACCGTCCGACGCCGCCGGTCCGTCCTCGTCGCCCGTCGGACGCGTGCCGACCGGGCCGATGGACGAGAGGTGAGCACATGACCGAGGTCGCCGCACCGGTGCTCGACCTGGTGGCCGCGCTGCCGGACGACGTGGTCGTCACCGATCCCGTCCGGACCGACAAGTACCGGTGGGACCGGGCGATGGACCCCGACGCCGGCGTGCCCCTGGCCGTGGTGCGGGCCGAGTCCACCGAGCACGTCCAGGTGGCCGTCCGGTGGGCCGCCCGGCACGGTGTGCACGTGATCACCCGCGGCGCCGGCTCCGGTCTGTCCGGCGGCGCCACCGCCCGCGACGGGGCCATCGTCATCACCACCGAACGCATGCGGGCGGTGTCCATCGATCCGGTCACCCGGGTCGCCGTGGTGCAGCCCGGCCTGCTGAACGCCGAACTCAAGCAGGCCGTCGCGGCGCACGGCCTGTGGTACCCGCCGGACCCGTCGTCGTTCGAGATCTGTTCCGTCGGCGGCAACGTCGCCACCAACGCGGGTGGCCTGTGCTGCGTCAAGCACGGCGTCACCACCGACTACGTGATGGGCCTGCAGGTGGTGCTGGCCGACGGCACCGCGGTGCGCCTGGGCGGCCCGCGGATCAAGGACGTCGCCGGGCTGTCCCTGGTCAAGCTGTTCGTCGGCAGCGAGGGCGCACTCGGCATCGTCACCGAGGTGACGGTGCGGCTGCTCCCGGCGCCGGCCCCGCCGAGCACTCTGGTCGCCACCTTCCCGACGGCCGCCGCGGCCACCACCGCCGTCCTGACGATCACCGCATCGATCCGCCCGTCGATGCTCGAGTTCATGGACAACGCCTGCATCAACGCGGTCGAGGACGTGCTGCGGATGGGCCTGGACCGCGCCGCGGGCGGGATGCTGGTCGCCCAGAGCGACGCCGCCCAGCCGGTCGGAGCGGCCGAGGTCGCGGTCATGGAGGCGGCGTGCGCGGCGGCCGGTGCCACCGAGGTGGTCAGCACCGACGACCCGGAGGAGGGCGCCGCGTTCGTGGTCGCCCGCCGGGCGGTGATCCCGGCCGTGGAACGCAAGGGCCGGCTGCTGCTCGAGGACGTCGGCGTCCCACTGCCGCTGCTGCCGCAGTTGGTCGACGGCGTGGCGACCATCGCCGAGGACCGACGACTGACCATCGCGGTCGTCGCGCACGCCGGCGACGGCAACACCCACCCGCTCATCCTGTTCGATCCGGCCGATGCCGACGAAACGGCGAGGGCCCACCTGGCGTTCGGCGAGATCATGGACCTGGCCATCGGTCTCGGCGGCACCATCACCGGCGAGCACGGCGTCGGGCGACTCAAGCAGCCCTGGCTGGCCGATCAGGTCGGCGCCGACGTCATGGAGCTGACCCGCAAGGTCAAGGACGCCCTCGATCCGCAGCGCCTGTTCAACCCGGGCGTGATCCTGCCGGCCTGAGCCGGGGTCAGGGCGTCCGCAGCACGCTGCGGATCGCGGTGTCCAGCACGCCGCGCTCCTGGTCCGGGTCGAGCCGCTCGAACGGCACGGCGCGCGAGACGGAGATCCCGTCGACCACGGTGAGCAGGAAGTCGGTGTGCCCACGCACCGACCCCTCGGCCAGCACGCCCTCCTCGCGCAACAGCTCCAGCCAGGTCGTACCGCGTTCCCGGGCCCGGGTGGCCGCGGCGCCCCATGCCGTCCGGCCGGCCTCCGGACCACCCGGCCGGAGGATGTCGGCCAGCAGGATGATCCAGCTCGGGTTGCTCGAGTCGTCCGACTGCAGGGGCGGGAGCAGCTGCTCCAGGCACTCCCGCAGTCGCTCGTCGGCCGGCACCGAGCGGTCCCGGATGCGGAAGTCACTGATCAAGCCGTCCGCGCCGGCGTCGAAGACGGCGCGGAACAGGTCGCGCTGGGTCGGGAAGTAGTGCCGCAGGGTGCTGGCCCCCAACCCGGCCCGCGCCGCCACCGATCGGACGCTCAGCGTGCCGTCCCCCTCGGCCAGCAGCGACTGTGCCGCCTCGATGATCTGTGTCCGCCGGTCGCCCACGCCGTTCCTCCCGTCCCCTGCTGACCGGCCCACCCTAGCGGCACACTGTGCTGGCACGCTGTGCTGGCACACTGTGCTAACTTCGGGTACGGCGTTGGTACGCCGTACCAACGGCAGCCGCGGGCGACGACCGCCACCCGCCACCGCCACCGCCGCCACCGCCACCGCCACCGCCACCGCCACCGCCACCGCCACCGCCACCGCCACCGATCCGAGAGGCGCACATGTCCACGACTGCGGTCATCGACGTCGAGCACCTGAACCTGCAGTACGGCGACTTCCACGCCGTCCGTGATCTGTCCTTCCAGGTGCGGCGGGGCGAGCTCTACGCCCTGCTCGGCACCAACGGCGCCGGCAAGACCTCGACCCTGGAGATCATCGAGGGCCACCGGGACGCCACCTCCGGCACCGTCCGGGTGTTCGGTGAGAGCCCGCGCGACCGGCGCGCCGTCCGACCGCGGATCGGCGTGATGTTGCAGGAGAGCGGGTTCTCCCCCGATCTGACGGTGCGCGAGTCGGTCGGCCTGATCGGGACGCTCAGTGGCCGCACCGACGTCGTCGAGCGGGTGCTCGACGTCGTCGGCCTGACGACCAGGGCCCGCACCCGGGTCGCCCAGCTCTCCGGCGGCGAGAAGCGGCGGCTGGACTTCGCGACCGCCGTCTGGGGCACGCCCGAGCTGGTCGTCCTGGACGAACCGACCACCGGGCTGGACATCACCTCGCGCGACGATCTGTGGGCGTCGGTGGACCGGCTCCGCGAGCACGGCTCGACCGTGGTGCTCACCACCCACTACCTGGAGGAGGCCCAGCAGCGCGCCGACCGGATCGGGCTGATGCACCAGGGCGCGCTGATCCGCGAAGGCACCGTCGCGGAGTTGACCGCGACGCTGCCCGCATCGATCCGATTCGCCCTGCCGGGCACGACGACGGCCGGCCCCGTGCAGGTGCCGGTGGCCGCCACCCGGCAGCCCGACGGCCGCCTCCTGGTCGAGACCTTCGACCTGCAGGGCGATCTGCTGACCCTGCTGACCTGGGCGCGAGCCAACGACATCGAACTGCAGCAGCTCGACGCCGGGCCGACCCGGCTCGACGACGTCTTCCGCGCCGTCTCCGCCTGAGGCCCCGGCCCGACGTCCGATCCCCACCCGCCACGCCAGAGGAGTTCCGGTGCTGTCCATCGCCTCGAGTGAACTGATCCAGATCTTCCGCAACCGGCTGGTGCTGGTGACCAGCCTGGTGATGCCGGTCGCGGTCAGCGCGTTCTTCATCTATCAGCACGAGACCTTCACCCAACTTGGCAGTCTCGGCTACATCGCCGCCATCGTGATGTTCACCGTGCTGGCCTTCGGCCTGTACACGACGGCGGTCACCACCCTGGCCTCCCGCCGGCAGAACCTGTTCCTCAAGCGACTGCGGTCCACCGCGGCGAGCGACGCCGGCATCCTGTCCGGTCTGCTGCTGCCGGTGACCGTGATCGCGGCCGTCCAGATCGTCGCCATCCTGGTCGTGCTGGCGGTGGTGACCACCACGCCGGCCGACATCGCGCTGCTCGCCGCCGGTCTGATCGCGACGGTGGTGATGATGATCGGCCTGGCCCTGGCCACGGCCGGGGTGACCAACTCACCGGAGCACGCACAGGTGACGACCCTGCCGATCAGCCTGGGCGTCATCGCCGTGGCCAGCTGGGTGGGCATCGCCGGCACGGAGGAGCTGACCCTGCTGAAGCGGCTGCTGCCGGGCGGCGCCGCCACCGAGCTGGTGTCGAACGCGTGGAACGGCGGCGTCCCGCTCACCGAGTCGCTGCTGCTGCTGGCGCCCACGCTGGCCTGGGTCGTCGTCGCGATCGCCCTGGCCGCCCGGATCTTCCGCTGGGAGCCGCGGCGCTGACCCCAGCGCACTGACCCACGCCGCTGACCCACGGCGCTGACCCCCCGCGGCACCATCCGCGCAATTCTGGAGAAGCACCGACCGGGCCGCGCCCCTAGCGTCGTCGGCATGATCACCAACGTCTCCCTCATCACCCTGTGGGTCACCGACCAGGACGCGGCCAAGCGCTTCTACACCGAGCACCTCGGCTTCGTCGAGGGCACCGACGTCTCGATGGGCGACGGCTTCCGCTGGGTCACCATCCACCACCCGAAGCACCCCGAACTGCAGGTCACCCTGATGGTCCCGGGACCGCCGCTGGACCCGGGCCTGGCCGAGGCGGTCGGCCGGTCGCTGGCCGCCGGGACCATGGGCGGGTTCGGCCTGACCACCGACGACTGCCGCGGTGACCACGCCGCCCTCAGCGCCGCCGGGGTCGAGTTCGTGCAGCCACCGTCGGACCGCCCGTACGGGGTGGAAGCGGTGATGCGGGACAACTCCGGCAACTGGATCGTGCTGGTCGAACAGCACGACTACCGCGGCGAGGACTTCCCGCACGCTTGAGATCGCCTGTCGCAAGTGGGGTCTTGCGTCCGACCCGGCCCGGGTGTCCAGTGGTGCCGGGCACCGTCGAGGTGGAGCGCCCAGGTGCTCGCACGGTGGTGCCCGGTCGACGGGGCGGCTCGGGTGGCGGCACCGTGCCGGTTCCGGCCGCCGGTGCGACGGCCGCCAGGTCGCGCGCTGGCGCCGATGCCGGTGTCCGGCAGCTTCTTCGACACGCTCAGGGACGCCGCCCGCATGCTCGCCGGCGTCCTGCTGGGCGACGCCGTCGGTGGGTACTACGGCCACCAGTTCGCGCAGCAGTACCCGCCGAGCACCTGGTTCGAGTGAGCGGAACTCCGTACATCGTCAGAGGTCAGGCCGTGATCGCGGCGGTGCGTGGACCAGCCGCGGGGTGGGCACCATGACCGGGTGAATGCACCGCAGCACCCCACCGCCGGCGCCTCGGACGGCCCCCGTCCGCCGGACCGCGGCGACCAGTCACCCGATCGGAACCGGTGGCGCGCCCTGGCCGTCTGCCTGGTCGGCAGCTGCATGGTGCTGCTGGATGTCTCGATCGTGAACGTGGCCCTGCGGTCGATCACCGAGGGACTGGACGCGTCCGGTTCGCAGATCCAGTGGGTGCTCTCGGGGTACGCGCTGGCGTTCGGGTTGCTGCTGGTGCCGGCGGGCCGACTCGGTGACGTCCTCGGCCGCCGGCGGATGTTCCTGATCGGCGTGGCCGCGTTCACCGCGGCCAGCGCGTTGTGCGGGGCGGCGCAGTCCGCGATCTGGCTGGTGCTGGCCCGGCTCGTGCAGGGTTTCGCCGGCGGCATGATCACCCCGCAGGTGAGCGCGCTGATCCAGCAGATGTTCCCGGGCAAGGAGCGGGCCCGGGCGTTCGGACTGCTGGGGTCGGTGATCGGCGTGTCCACCGCGATCGGCCCACTCATCGGCGGCCTGCTCATCCAGGCGTTCGGCGACACCAACGGGTGGCGCTGGGTGTTCTTCGTGAACCTGCCGATCGGACTGGCGATCCTGCCCATCGCCCGCCGCCTGCTGCCGCGCCACCCGTCCGAGGCGCGCCGGGGTCGCCAGTCCTACGACCCGGTCGGCGTCGTGCTGCTCGGCGTCACCGTGGTCGTGCTGCTGCTGCCGTTCGTGCAGGAGCAGCAGTGGACCGGGTCGGCCAAGTGGTGGCTGGTCCCGGCCGCGGCCGCCCTCGGCGTCGGCTTCGTGCTCTGGGAGCGGCGGTACCGGGCCGGCGGCCGAGAGCCGCTCGTCGACCTCGGCCTGTACAAGGTCCGTTCCTTCTCCTTCGGCAGCGGCATGATCACGGCCTACTTCGCCGGCTTCACGCCACTGTTCTTCGTGCTCACCCTGCTGCTGCAGTTCGGTCTGGGCTACTCGGCGCTCCTGGCCGGGGTGACCACCGCGCCGTTCGCCATCGCCTCCGGGGTGATGGCCGCGGTGGCCGGACGGTTCGTGTTCCGCTTCGGTCGTCCGCTGGTCGCGATCGGCCTGACCCTGGTGCTCATCGGCGACCTCGGCATCATCCTGGCCGTGCACCTGGCCGACTCGTCGCCGTCGACCGGATGGTGGCTGGTGGCTCCGCTCGTCGTGGCCGGGCTGGGATCCGGGATGGTCATCTCGCCGAACCAGTCGCTGACGCTGTCGCAGGTTCCGGTGGAACGCGGCGGTACCGCCGGCGGCCTCATCCAGGTCGGGCAGCGGGTCGGCGCCGCGGTGGGCATCGCTGCGGTCGGGTCGATGTTCTACGCCCGCGTCGATGACACCCGGGGCGACTACGCCGCCGCCCTGCAGGTCGGCCTCTTCATCGGCATCGGCTTCGTGGTGCTGGCCCTGGTCATCGCGCTGATCGACATCCTGGTCGACCGGCGGCACCGGACCGACCCGTCCGAGCCCGAGCGGTCCGCGGACCACGCTCCCGCCCCTGCGGACTGACGCCGCGGCCGACGGCATCACCAGCCCAACGTGCCCGGCCCGCCCTTGAACGGCTCCGTCGGCCGCTCGTCGCTCCCGGCCGCCGCGGGCAGCAGCGCGCCGTCGGCGCCCGGCTCGTCCCAGGAGGTCGCGACCCCCTTCCACTCGCAGACCGTCGGGCCCGCCGACGACCGTCGCAGTGCGACGCGGACGTCCTCGTGGGGCAGGGACCAGGTCGGCGGATGGCCGGTATCCAGCACCCGGACGGCGGCGCTGGTCCGGCGACGACCTCGCCGCCGGACCGCACCAGGATGCGCCGGGGGGACTGTTCCAGAGGCACCGTCGCCACCGGCGGACGCCGCCCGCTTCGAGATCCGCGATCCGGCCGGGCAGGTCGTCACCGACGGGCCGATGCACCCCTGATCGGGGCGCTCACCCGGACAGCTCCCGCTCCAGCGGCGTCCGGAACCGAGGGGTGATCCGGATGCCGGCGAACCACTCGGTGAGTCGCTCCCGCTCGGCCTCCATCGCAGCGGTGGCCACGGTCCCGACGTCCTCGAGCAGACGCACGGCGACCGTGCCATCCGGTCGTTGGCCCCACCCGCCGACGATCCGGCCGTCCACCCACACCGTCGGCCCGACGTTGCCGAACCGGTCGAACAACGCTCCGCTGTGCGGGCCGAGGAACCAGTCGCGCTGCTTCCACCCCATCGGAGTGGGGTCCAGGGCCGGCAGCAGCGCGACCGAGGACCCGGGATCGGCGGTGCCGTCCATGTCGTCGTCCAGGTCGTCGTCCAGGTCGTCGTCCAGGTCGTCGGCCAGCACCAGGCCGCGGACGCCGGGCCCGAGGTCGACCTCGACCGGCTGCACGTCCCGCAGCGCCGCCGTGGTGTCCCGACCCGACCAGCCCGTCCACCACTGCACGTCGTCCGCGGTCGCCGGCCCGAAGGCGGCCAGGTACCGGCGCACCAGCTCCGCCCGCGCCGCGGCCTTCGACCACGGCGCCGGCTCGGCCGGCAGCCATCCGGCCATCGGTGCCCACTCGTACTGGCTGCTCACCCAGCTGCCCCGGGGCCGGCCGCGGACGATGTGCCCGTCGGCGGACAGCAGCAGCAGGACCCAGGTGGTGATGCCGGTCGGGCCGCCGTAGGACTTGTCCGGGTTGACCATGATCCGGGTGCGCAGCGCCGGCACCCGGGCCGAGAGTTGGGCGCCGGTGGCCGTCCCCAGGTCAGTGAGCGCGGCCAGCGTGTCCGCCTCCACCGCGCGCAACCAGGCTCCGTCGCCACCGCCGCCGTCGGCGATGAGCTGCTGGTAGCGCTTGCGCTGGGTCACCGCGACCGCGTCGGTGGCCGCGGCCTGCATGACCGGGACCAGGTCTGTCGGCACCACGAACACGGTGCGCCGGATGCCGAGCATCCGGACCAGCGCCCGGTCGGCATACAGCACGGCCTCGGTCGCGGCCACCGGCAGCCCGGTCCGGGCCTGCACGCTGACGTGCACGCTGGCCGGGTCGGTGGCGTGCAGCGCGACCACCGCGCGCGCCGCCTGCACCGGGTCGGCCGCGCGGACGGCCAGCCGGTGCCGGACGGCCAAGCGGCGACGTCGCTGCTCCGGGGTGATCCGCTGCACCCGCCCATCCCACCATCGGGTCCGGACAGGCCGCGCACGGCCCGATACCGTTCGATCATGCAGGTCCAACTCCGGCACAGTCCGTCGTTCACCGTCGCTCGGGCGTTCCTCTCGCCGCACGAGCAGATCAAGCTCGAAGGCGGCGCGATGATGGCGCACAGCGCCGGCATGACGTTGGAGGCCCGGTCCGAGGGCGGCATCATGGCCGGGCTCAAGCGCTCCGTGCTGGCCGGTGAGTCGTTCTTCGTCACCACCTACACCGCGCCCGGCGACGGCGGCTGGCTGGACATGGCCGGGGTGCTGCCCGGCGACATCGCGGTCATCGACGTCACCCCGGACCGGCCGTACTACCTGGCCAAGGGCAACTGGATCGCCAACGCCTCGACGGTCACCGTCGACACCCAGTTCGGCGGCATGTCCAACCTGTTCGGCGGTGAGGGCGGATTCGGGTTGCGCGCCAACGGATCCGGGCCCGCCGTGGTCAGCGTGTACGGCGCCATCGACGTCTTCGACCTGCAGCCCGGCCAGCAGGTCACCATCGACACCGGCCACGTGGTGGCCTACGAGCTCAACATCCGCTTCTCGATGCGCAAGGCGGCGGCCGGCATCCTGAACTCGCTGAAGAGCGGCGAGGGCTGGGTCTTCGACTTCACCGGGCCGGGACGGGTGCTGCTGCAGACCCGCAACCCGTCCGCGTTCGCGCAGTGGGCCGGATCGGTGGCGCCCGGCAGCAACCCCAAGGGCGGACTGGGCGGCGTCTTCGGCCGCTGATCCCCCAACGCGGTGATCATCGGACCGGACGATCCGGATACGGTGCCGCGATGGATCCGGTCGCCGCCCGCGCTGCCCTGCAGCCGTTCCTGCGTCCCTCCGACGGGCTGCTCTGGGCCGGCGGACCGGATCCGAGGCGCCGGTTCGCCAAGGCCGACGCCGTGCTGATTCCCTTCTCGATCGTCTTCCTGGGCTTCGGCTGCTTCTGGGAATTCATGGTCGTCACCCAGAGCGGCGCACCGTGGTTCTTCGCGGCGTTCGGCGCGGTGTTCATCGTCATGGGGCTGTGGATGGCGATCGGGCGGTTCCTGTACAAGGCGCGTCGCCGCGGGCCACCGCGTACGGGCTGACGCCGACCCGGGCGCTGATCGTCAGCCGCGGATCCCTCACCGAGCACCGTCTCAGCCGCGCCCCGCTGACCGTCAGCCGATCGCGCGACAACACCCACGCCAGCCTCCGCCTGGCCGAGGACGACACCGGCGGCTGGTGGCGGGGCAACTCGCTGCCGGCCGAGAACTCCGGCATGGAGATGCTCAGTCGCTCCAGCTACGCCAATGCCTTCCACGACGTCGCGGACGTCGACGGTCTGCTGCGCGCGCTGGATTCGATCACCGACGATCCGACCGGCCGGCGGGTCGACGACGAGCCCGGCTAGCAGTACTGCTCGCCGATCGCCACCCGGTCCGGCACGCCGTTCGTCACCCAGCGCACCGGCTCGCCCAGCACTGCGCGGCGAACGTTCTCCGCGGTGGCCTGCACCACGGCGGCCAGTGCGGTGGTGCTGCTGCCGGCCACGTGCGGGTTCAGCAGCACGTTCGGCAGCGTCCGCAACGGCGAGTCGGTCTCGAGCGGTTCGGTGGTGAAGACGTCCAGACCCGCGCCGGCCAGCCGGCCGTCCTGCAGGGCGGCGATGAGCGCGGGCTCGTCGACGACCGGACCGCGGGCGATGTTGACCAGCACCGCCCCGGCCGGCAGCGAGGCCAGCAGGTCCGCCGAGACCAGCCCGCGCGTCTCGGGTTGCAGCGGTACGGCCACCACCAGGATGTCGGTGGTCGCCGCGAGCTCGGGCAGCGACCGTGCCGGCCACGGCAGCTCCAGCCGCGGCGACCGGTTCCAGAACGCGACCGGTGACCCGATGGCGGCGAAGATCTCGCCGATGCGGCGGCCGATCGCCCCCATGCCGATGATGCCGACCCGGCGGGCCGCGACGTCGACGATGCCCCGGGCCGACTCCGCCGGCCAGCCCCCCTCGACCATCCGTTGGTGCAGCGGCAGGAACCGTCGCTCCAGGGCCAGGGCCGCCCCGACCGCCCACTCGGCGACCGACTGCGCGTTCGCGCCGGCGCAGTTGGCCACCGGCACCGACCGCTCCGCCCAGGCGGCCAGGTCGATGGTGTCGACCCCGGCGCTGGGCTGCTGGACGAACCGCACCCGGGTGCCGATCGCAGCCTCGGCCGCCGCCAGCCAGAACTGACCGGTCCAGTCGCCGATGACGACGTCGGCCTCAGCCAGCTCCCGGTGGAAGGTGGCCGGGTCGCGGTCCGGCAGCATCCGTACGTCGGCCACGTCGTCCAGGTGCCGGCCCAACGTCTCGCGCAGGCCGTCCGCAGGCGGGGTGAGGACGAGGACGCGCGGGTGATCGGCTGAGGTCATCGCGACATCCTCCCCGGCCACCGACCTGCGCTCCGCCGCCGCCCCGGACTGCTGGACCGGACCAGCCGGCCACACCGCCCGCCGCGACCGGCGCTGGTGCGCAAGGATCGGGGCATGGCCGATCAGCATCCCGTCCCGTCCCCCACCGCGCCGCACGTCGATCCGGACCAGACCCAGCCGCCCCGTGCCCGCGTGGTCGTCGGGGTCGACGGCAGCGACGGCTCCCGGCATGCGGCCCGGTGGGCGGCCGCGGAGGCCGACCGGCGGGGCGCCGAACTCGACCTGATCCACGCCGTCTCGCTGCCGGTGATGGGCTTCGCCGGCTTCAACCCGTTCGACCGGGACGTCCAGGACCTGCTCCGACGGGAGAGCGAGCACCTGCTGGACACCGTGCACGAGCAGGTGCGGCAGGCCCATCCGCACCTGCCGATCCGGTCGCGCGCGGTCCTGGAACGCCCGGCCGAGGCGCTGGTGCACGCCTCGACCGACGCCGCCTTCGCCGTGGTCGGGGCGCACGCCTCTCGGTTCACCGGGGCGGTGCTGGGCTCGGTGTCGCTGGCCGTGGCCTCCGGCAGCCGGGTGCCGGTGGTGGTGGTGCACGAGCGGGACGAGCCGGCGGCGACCGGCCCGGTGGTGCTGGGCCTGGACGGAGACGGCACCGCCGACCAGGCGATCGACGTCGCCTTCGCCGAGGCACAGCTGCGCGGCGCGCCGCTGCGGGTGGTCAGCTGCAGGGACGAGCTCCGGGTGGTGCTGCCCGAGTACCTCGGCGCCGAGGACGCCGCCCGGGCCGAGCAGGAGCACCGGGCCGCGATCACCGACCGGCTCAGCGACCGGCACGCCCGGTTCCCGGACGTCGCCGTCGAGGTGGTGCTGCAGCAGGGACCGGCCAAGCCGGCCCTGCTGCTGGCGTCGGAGGCGGCGTCCGTGCTGGTCGTCGGCAGCCGTGGGCGGGGCGGGATCGCCGGTCTGCTGCTCGGGTCGACGAGCCAGGCCCTGATGGCACACGCGGGCTGCCCGGTGGTCGTCTGCCGCGGCTGACCCGGATCCGTCAGGCCGGTCCGGTGGGCGCGACCGCGCGGAACCCGCGCAGCCGCAGACTGTTCGACACGACGAACAGCGAGGACGCCGCCATCGCCAGGCCGGCCAGCATCGGGGTGAGCAGACCCGCGGCGGCCAGCGGGATCGCGGCCACGTTGTAGGCGAAGGCCCAGAACAGGTTGCCCTTGATCACCGCCAGGGTGCGCCGCGACAGCCGGATCGCGTCGACCGCGACCCGCAGGTCGCCGCGCACCAGGGTGAGGTCGGACGCCTCGATGGCCACGTCGGTGCCGGTGCCCATGGCCAGGCCCAGATCGGCCTGGGCCAGTGCGGCGGCGTCGTTCACCCCGTCGCCGACCATCGCGACCACCCGGCCCTGCTCCTGCAGCCGGCGCACCACCGCGACCTTGTCCTGCGGCAGCACCTCGGCGATGACGGCGTCCTCGGGGATGCCGACCTGGCGGGCCACGCTGTGCGCGGCGCCGGTGCCGTCGCCGGTCAGCAGCATCGGCTGCAGACCGAGGGCGACGAGCTGCCTGACCGCCTCGGCCGACGAGGCCTTCACCTCGTCACCGACGACGACCAGCCCGCGCACCTCGCCGTCCCAGGCCACCGCGACGGCGGTCCGGCCGGCGTCCCCGGCGGCCGCCGCCGCCACCTGCAGCGACTCGGGCAGCGCGACCGACCACTCGTCACGCAGCCACGAGGGTCGCCCCACGGCCACGGCCCGGTTCCCGACCACGCCCTGCACCCCGAGCCCGCCGGTGGCGGCGAAGCCATCGACCGCGGGCAGGTCACCGCGACGACCGGCCGCCTCGGCCACGGCCCGTCCGATCGGGTGCTCCGACCCGGCCTCCACCGTGCCGGCCAGCCCGAGCACCTCGCCGACGTCCTGGCCGGCGACCGGCACCACGTCCAGCACGGTCATCACACCGGTGGTGACCGTGCCGGTCTTGTCCAGCAGCACGGTGTCCACCCGCCGGGTCGACTCCAGCACCTCGGGACCCTTGATGAGGATGCCGAGCTGGGCCGCCCGGCCGGTGCCGACCATGAGCGCGGTCGGCGTGGCCAGCCCCAGCGCGCACGGGCAGGCGATGATCAGCACGGCCACGGCCGCGGTGAACGCGACGGCGGCGGCGGCGCCGGACAGCAGCCAGCCGACCAGCGTCCCCACCGCCAGGACGAGCACCACCGGCACGAAGACGCCGGAGATCCGGTCGGCCAGCCGTTGCACCTGGGCCTTGCCGGTCTGGGCGTCCTCCACCAGCTGGGCCATCCGGGCCAGCTGGGTGTCCGCGCCGACCCGGGTCGCCCGGACCACCAGCCGTCCTCCGGCGTTGACCGTGCCGCCGATGACCGCGTCCCCCGCGGTGACCTCCTGCGGGACCGGCTCCCCGGTCACCATCGAGGCGTCCACCGCGGACGAGCCGTCCAGGACTTCGCCGTCGGTGGCGATCCGCTCGCCCGGGCGGACCACGAACCGGTCCCCGACCAGCAGAGCAGCCACCGGGATCCGCTCCTCGCGGCCGTTCCGCAGCACCGCGGCGTCCGGCGCGCCGAGCCTCAGCAGGGCCCGCAGCGCGGCACCGGACCGCCGTTTGGACCGGGCCTCCAGCCACCGCCCGGCCAGCAGGAAGGTGGTGACGCCGGTGGCCGCCTCCAGGTAGATGTTGCCGAGCCCGCTCCTGTCGGCCGATGCGGCGTTCCGGTCGATGCTCAGCGAGAACTCGTGGGTCATCCCGGGCATCCCGGCATGCCCGAAGAACAGCGCGACGACGGACCACACGAATGCGGCGGTGACACCCAGCGAGATGAGCGTGTCCATGGCGGCGGCGCCGTGCCGGGCATTGGTCCAGGCGGCCCGGTGGAACGGCCATGCCCCCCACACCGCGACCGGCGCGGCCAGGGTGAGCGAGGCCCACTGCCAGTTCGTGAACTGCAGCGCCGGGATCATCGCCATCGCGACGACCGGCACGGTGAGGACCGCACTGATCCACAACCGCTGCCGCAGTGCGTCCGTCGCGGTGTCCGCACCGTCGGCCCGGTCGGCCACGTCGCCGCCGGCCACGGCATCGACCGGCTCCGGCTCGGGCAGTCGCGCCCGGTACCCGGCCTGCTCGACCGCGGCGACCAGCGCCGCCGGATCCACCGTCGCCGGGTACCGGACCCGGGCCTGCTCGGTCGCGTAGTTGACCGACGCACTGACACCCTCGAGCTTGTTGAGCTTGCGCTCGATGCGGTTGGCGCAGGACGCGCAGGTCATCCCCTCGAGGGAGAGGTCGACGGTGTGCAGGTCCGAGGGCGGGGTGAGGGGTGGGACGGTGCTGGGGGACATCGGAACTCCTTGCCGTGCAACATGCCCACGCCGGCTGGCATCGGCGCGACGCGGGACGGGGGCTCGTCAGCCGACGAGCTGGTAGCCGGCCTCCTCGACCGCGGCGCGGACGGCGTCCGGCGCGACCGGCGCGTCACTGCGTACGGTGAGTGCCCCGGAGGCCAGGTCGACGGCGACCTCGCGGACACCGGGAACCTCGCCGACCTCCTCGGTCACCGACGCCACGCAGTGCTGGCAGGTCATGCCGGTGACGGTCCAGGTCTGTTCGGTCATGCGGTGCCTCCAGGGCAGACGGGAGCGCGAGCGCGCTCGGGAGCCGACGGTCGGTCGCCGGCCGGCGGTCAGGAGCGGACGAGCCGGGCGATGGCCTCGGAGGCCTCCCGGACCTTGGCCTGGGCCTCGTCGCCGCCGGCCGCGGCCGCACTGACCACGCAGTGCGAGAGGTGGTCGTCGAGCAGCCCGAGGGCGACCGACTGCAGCGCCTTCGTCATGGCCGAGACCTGCGTGAGGATGTCGATGCAGTACTTGTCGTCCTCGACCATCCGCTGCAGACCACGCGCCTGCCCCTCGATGCGGCGCAGCCGCTTGAGGTAGTCCTCCTTGCCGGAGATGTACCCGTGGGGACCGGTGTGCGCGGGGTCCGCATCAGGATGCCGGTGCACCGATCCGGTCGTCGTCTCGTCCACGCCACCAACCATACCCCCGTAGGGTACTGAGCGCCAGGTGCGACGGGTCCGTCGGTCCGCCGGGGAACGGGACGGCCGCCCGATCGGTTGGACCAGCCATGACTGACACCGACGGACTGACCGAGCAGGACCTCGAGCTCCTGCGCCGTCCGCTGTACGGGTTCCTGTCCGTGGCCGCCGGACCGACACCGGCGCAGCCCCGGCCGGTGTGGTTCGAGGCGACCGATGAGGGCACGGTCCAGCTGTTCACCGGTCCGGGCACCGTGAAGATCCGCCGGTTGCGCCGGGATCCGCGGGCCTCGCTCGTCGTCGCCTCCCCCGTCGGCGAACCCGAGCGCTGGGTGTCGGTGGCCGGCCGGGCCACCATGACGGCGGACGGCGCCCACGACCTGGCCGGCCGGCTGGCCGAGCGCTACTGGGATCTCCGCGATCCGGCCCGCGCCGCCGCGCTCGCCGACATGCTGGCGCAGGACCAGGTGCGCATCATCATCGACCCGGAGACGGTGCGGCGGTTCGTGGACTGAAGAACCGGTCGGCCAGCAGTCCGGTGGAGATGACGCTGGCCGAGAGGGCGAGCGTGGACACGCTCGCGGCCAGGGCGAGCAGTCCACCGGCCATGTCCAGGCTGCGGCCGGCCCCGTCCAGCGCCGTACTGGCGATGTCCGGGTCGGCGCCCTGGACCCCGGCCAGCGAGCCGAGCAACGGCACCGCTCAACGGGACACGACCGACGCCCCGTCCGGCGACGGAACCTGCTGCTTCGCTCGCCGATGCGACCGGGCGACCGGCGACACCTCGGTGGTCATGACCTGCGCTCAGCAGGCGTGGCCGGGTACGGCCAGGTGCGCGTGACCGCTGGGGTCGACCGCCTCGACCTGGGCCAGGAAGGCGCCCAGGTCGATCCGGCGGCCGCCGCGCCAGGTTCCGAGCACGGCGACCTGGTCGATGAACGCCGTCGGGTCGACCTGGTGCGGGTCGGCGGACAGCTCGACGAAGTCGGCCAGTTTGCCCGGCTCGATCGAGCCGATCTCGTGCTCGCGGCGCAGAGTGCGGGCCGCGTTCACGGTGTGGGCGGCCAGCGCCTGCTCCAGCCCGATGCGCTGCTCCGGCCCGTGCAGCGTCCCGGACGGCGTCCGTCGCGTGATCGCGGCCTGGATGTTCAGCAGCGGCAGCGGCGGCGTCACCGATCCGTCGTTGTGGAAGGACAGGCACGTCCCGGCCCGCTCGGCGTCACCGAAACGCTGCCACTGCGACCCGATCTCGGGCGCGAACAGGGTCCCGTCGAGCAGGTCGCCCCAGTAGATGAACTGGAACGGGCTCATCGACGGGTACAGGCCGAGATCGGCGATCCGGTCGAACTGCTCGGCCCGGGCGCCGCCCACGTGCTCCACCCGCCACCGGTGGTCGGAGCCGAGCAGCCCGAACCGCTCCAGCACCTGCTGGTAGGCCGCGAGCACCACGTCCAGACCGGCGTCGCCGTTCACGTGGAAGGCCATCTGCCAACCGGACGGCACGTACCGGGCCAGGATGTCCTGCAGCTGCTCGAGCGAGTAGTTCATCGTCGTCGTGCCGCTGGGCCCGAGCGGGATGCCGGCGGTGCGGACCGTCTCGGTGTCCAGGTACGGGTAGGTCAACGCGGCGGAGCCGACCCACGGTGATCCGTCCGCCCACAACTTGATGCCCTGTTTGCGCAGCAGCACCTCCGGGACCGCGCTGACCAGCGGCTCGTCCGCGTCCGGTTCGGTCGACATGTGGTACAGCGACACCCGCAGCGGGCAGTCGGGCATCGAGGCGAGCGCCTCGTATCCCTTGAGATACGCAGAGCTGTAGGTCATGTCGCTGGTGGTGGTGATGCCGCCGCGGGCCATGAGGGCGTAGAACTGCGCCGCCGAGTGCAGTGGGTGGGTGACCACCTGGGCCATCAGGGGTTGGATCACCGCCATCACGGCGGCCAGCTCGGACGCCCGGCCGTCGGGCGTGCCGTCGGCGTGCCGGCCGAACGCCGCACCGACCGGGTCCGGCGGCGGTGCAGCCTCCCAGCCCAGCAGCTTCGCGGTCGCGGTGTTGAAGAAGGCCATGTGGCCGGAGTTGTCGAGCACGGCGACCGGCCGGTCCGGGAAGAACCCGTCCAGCAGTTCGATGTCGGGCTCCGGGGCCTGCTGCAACAGCCGGTCCAGCCCGTTGAACAGCAGGGGCACCCCGGGCGGTTGCTCGGTCTGGCAGCGGCGGAAGAGCGCCTGCACGTCGTTCCACGACGGGTAGCCGACGTACGGGGCGATCCAGATGGCCGGCGGCTGGGTGGCCACCCCGGAGACGAACGGGTGACCGTGTGGCTCGATGAGCCCGGGTGCCAGCACCGCGGCGCCGAGGTCCGTCTCCCGGGCGCCGGGCGCGGCCGCCCGGCACTCGTCGAGCGTGCCGACCGCGACGATGGTGCCGGCGGCCGTGTCCAGCGCGACCGAGGTCGCCCGCGGGCGCGCCGGATCCATCGTGACGATCGTGGACGCCGACAGCACGTGATCAGCCGTCATGGTGCTCCCCCAAGCACTCGAGCGCGTCACCCGGACCCACGGGGCGCAGCGGTTCGCACGGACGACCGGCCCCCACCGGCTCCTTCCGCGATCCCGGGGCGTCGATCGCTCGATCGCCCGCGCGATGATCACGTTGCGTGGTGAGTTTGACACGCCCCGGATCGGGAAGACAAGGGTCGATCCTGGCGGTCGACACCGCCGACGTGAGGGGGAGGACCGCATGGCCGACAATGAGCCGATGGTGGACACCGAGTCGACAGCGACCGCAGCCAAGACCGCCAACGGGCCGGAGTCAGCCCGGCGCCGCCCGCTGAGCCGGGGTGCCGACGACACCGCCGACGGCCTCGGCGCGCAGCTGACCGCGGACAAGCCGATCCCGGACGGCCGCCCCGCCCAGCGCCTGGCCCCGAGCCCGCACACCCCGGACCATCCGGAGGACTCGTTCCACTCGTCCGGGAACTTCCCGAACATCGCCGACTACGCGTTCCTCTCGGACTGCGAGACCAACTGCCTGATCGCCCCGTCCGGCGCGGTCGAGTGGATGTGCTTCCCCCGCCCGGACTCGCCGAGCGTGTTCAGCCAGCTGCTGGACCGTTCCGGCGGTTCGTTCCGGGTCGGCCCCTTCGGGGTCCAGGTGCCCGTGGCCCGGCGGTACCTGCCCGGGACGCTGGTGCTGGAGACGACCTGGCAGACCCCGACCGGCTGGCTCACCGTCCGGGACGCGCTGATCATGGGGCCCTGGCACAACGTCGAGGCCAGGTCCAAGACGCACCGCCGTTCCCCCACCGACTACGACGCCGCGCACACGCTGCTGCGCACCATCAAGTGCGTGAACGGCACCGTCGACCTCTCGGTGAACTGCGACCCGGTGTTCGACTACGCGCGGACCAGCGGTGAGTGGACCTACCCCGGCGACGACTACTCCGTGGTCGAGGCGGTGCCGCAGGGCGAGAACGGACCGAAGATCACCCTGACCAGCTCGCTGCGCCTCGGCGTGGAGGGCCGCTCGGTGCTGGCCCGCACCAAGATGTCGCTCGGCGACACCCATTACGTGGCCCTCAGTTTCTCGGACCTGCCGGCGCCCCGTGACGTCGCCGAGGCCGAGGACCAGATGTGGCGCACCGGCGAGTACTGGCGGGAGTGGCTGACCCGCGGCACGTTCCCGGACCACCCGTGGCGGATCTACCTGCAGTCCTCCGCGCTCGCGCTCAAGGGCCTGTCGTACGCGCCGACCGGGGCGCTGCTGGCCGCGGCGACCACCTCGTTGCCGGAGACGCCCGGCGGCGAACGCAACTGGGACTACCGGTTCTCCTGGATCCGGGACTCCACCTTCGCCCTCTGGGGCCTGTACACCCTGGGCTTCGACCGGGAGGCCAACGACTTCTTCTACTTCATCCACGACGTCTGCAAGGACAACCCCAACGACCTGCAGATCATGTACGGCGTCGGCGGTGAGCGGACGCTGACCGAGGAGGTCCTGGACCACCTCGGCGGGTACGACGACGCCCGGCCGGTACGCATCGGCAACGGCGCCTACAACCAGAAGCAGCACGACGTCTGGGGCGCGCTGCTCGACTCCATCTACCTGCACACCCGGTCCCGGGAGCAGATGCCCGAGGAGCTGTGGCCGATCGTCGTGGCCCAGGTGGAACAGGCCGCCGCGCACTGGCGCGCGCCGGACCGCGGCATCTGGGAGGTCCGCGGCGAGGAACAGCACTTCGTGTCGTCCAAGATCATGTGCTGGGTGGCCATGGATCGCGGCGTCCGGCTGGCCCGGCTGCACGACTCCAAGGAGACCGCGGACAAGTGGCAGGCCATCGCGGACGAGATCCACGAGGACATCTGCACCAACGGCGTCGACGAGCGCGGCGTCTTCGTGCAGCGGTACGGCTCCGACGCACTGGACGCTTCGCTGCTGCTCATGCCGCTGCTGCGGTTCCTCCCGCCGCACGACGAGCGGGTCCGCAAGACCGTGCTGGCCATCAACGATGAGCTCAACGAGTCGGGGTTCATCCTGCGGTACCGGGTCGACGAGACCGACGACGGCCTGTCCGGTGAGGAGGGCACGTTCACCATCTGCTCCTTCTGGATGGTCTCCGCGCTGGTCGAGATCGGCGAGGTGGACATGGCCCGGCAACTGTGCGAGCGGCTGCTGTCCCACGCGTCCCCGCTCAACCTGTACGCGGAGGAGCTGGACCCGACCACGGGCCGGCACCTCGGCAACTTCCCGCAGGCATTCACCCACCTGGCGCTGATCAACGCAGTCACCCACGTCATCCGGGCCGAGGAGAGTTCGCGGCTGTTCGGGTTCAACCCGGCCAACCGGCACTGACGACCGATCCGCCGACCGGCTGACAGGATCGACGGGTACTGACGGTCGAGTGCCGCGCCCGGTCAGTCCGGACCGACCCGCGGCCGACCATCCGGGAGGGAACTGCTGATGCCCATGCCGACGTCCGAGCCCGCCGCCCGCCTACCCGCGTCCACGCGGGCCGGGCGGGTGGCCCGCGCCGTCGGGGTGGCGCTGCTGCTGCTCGTCGGCGGTGCGCTGAGCGCGCCGTCGGCGGGTGCGACCCCGCCGTTCCGGCTGCCGCAGCCGATCACCGACCAGGTCGGGGTGCTAGGCACCGACACCGCGGCGGTGCAGTCGGCGATCTCGGACCTGGAGACCCAGCGGCAGATCCAGTTGTGGGTGGTGTACGTCGAGACGTTCGACGGGCAGGACGGGAACGCTTGGGCGGCCTCTACTTTCGACGCCTCCGGCTTCGGGTCGGACGCGATGGTGTTGGCGGTGGCGGTCAACGACCGCGCGTACGGCTACTGGTCTGCAGACGAGTTCCCGCTGACCGAGACCCAGCTCGACACCGTCGTCACCGACGAGGTCCGACCGCAGCTGTCCCAGGGTGATTGGAGCGGAGCGGCGATCGCGCTCGCCGACGGCCTGAACCAGAGATCCAGCGGCAGCAACTCCGGCGCGATCATCCTCGGCGCTGGCGCCGTGGTGCTGCTCGGCGGTGGTGGCTGGCTGCTCTACCGGCGGTCCCGCAAGCACAGGACCGAGCACGCCGGTGCCACCAGCGCCGAGCCGGAGGAGCCGTTCCAGCAGCTGTCCGACCGCAGCGTGGCCGCGCTCATCGAGACCGACGACGCGGTGCGCCGCAGCGAGTTCGAGCTGTCGGCGGCGCGGGACCAGCTCGGCGCGCCGGCCACCGCCCCGTTCCAGCAGGCGTTCGAGGCGGCGCGGGCCTCGCTGACCGCGGCCTTCGAGCTGCGCCAGCAGATCGACGACGAGGTCCCGGAGAGCGAAGCCGATCGCCGCCGGATGATGCAGGAGATCCTGCGCCGGTGCGCCGAGGCCGACGCCAGCCTGGACGAGCAGAGCGCCGAGTTCGAGGCGCTGCGCGACCTGAAGACCCGCCTGCCGGAGGTCGTGGCCCAGCTGCCCGGAGAGATCCAGGCGCAGCGCGCCCGGGTGCCGGGAGCGACCGAGACCCTGCGGTCGCTGCAGCAGCGGTTCTCCCCGGCGGCGCTGGACACCGTGCTGGACAACGTCACGGAGGCCGAACGGCGGCTGGAGTTCGCCGACGAGGCCGTGCGGGAGGCCACCGACGCGCCCACCGCGACGGAGTCCGGTGGCTCCGACACGGTGGCCGCCGCGACGCCCGCGGCAGCCGCGGATCCGGCCCTCGCGGCCTCTGCCCTGGCCAGTCCGGCGGTGCCGGCCGTGCTGGCCGCCCGGCGGGCGCAGGAGTCGGTGGCCCAGGCCCGCACCCTGCTGGACGCCATCGACCGGACCGGACGAGACCTGGCGGACGCCGCCGCCCGGCTGACCGGAGCCACCCATGCGGTGCGCGCCGAACTGGCCCAGTGCCGGACCGCCCTGGCTCAGGCGCCGACCGGGGCGGCCGCGGGCGACCTCACCGGACGGATGGACCAGGTGGAGGCGGTGCTCGCGGTGGCCGACTCGGCCGCGGGGACCGCCGATCCGCTGACGGCGCTGGCCAAGGTGCAGGAGGCCGACCAGGCGCTGGACGTCATCCTGGCCAACACGCTGTCCGCCCAGCAGTACCAGGAGCGCGCGGCGACCCAGCTGCAGCAGGCGTTCAGCACCGCCCAGGCCGAGGTGGCCCAGGCCGAGGACTACATCGGCACCCGCCGCGGTGCGGTGCTGGCCCAGGCCCGGACCCGGCTCACCGAGGCCCATCGGCACCTGGACCGGGCGGCCGGTATGGCCGGAGCCGACCCGGACGGTGCGCTGCAGGAGGCGCAGCAGGCGCGCACGCTGGCCCGAGAGGCCATCCGGCTGGCCCAGTCCGATGTCTCCGGTTTCAGCGGCGGGTCCCGCGGCGGCGGTAGCGATTTCGCCGGGGCTCTGATCGGCGGCATCCTCGGCGGGATGCTGTCCGGCGGCAGCCGCCGCGGTGGCGGCTACGGCGGCGGGTTCGGCGGCGGCTACCGCGGCGGCGGCTTCAGCGGCGGCGGACGTGGCGGCGGCGGCAGCTTCGGCGGAGGAGGCGGGCGCGGGGGCGGCGGACGCTTCTGACCGCCACGCGCCCGGACCGGAACCGCCGGGTCGTCAGCTGCCGAGCTTGCCGATCACGACCTGCGCGGGCGGGTTGGTCAGCGCCGAACCGTCCGCGAACACGACGGTGGGCACGACCCGGTTGCCGCCGTTGAGCTGCTTGACCAGCTCGCCGGCCTCCTCGTCCTCGTCCACGTCCACCGCGTCGTACTCGACACCGGCGGCGTCGAGCTGGGCGACGAGACGGTTGCAGAACGGACACCACGAGGTCAGGTAGATCGTGGGACGATCGGAGTCGGGGCGGGAGTCGACTGCGCTGGTGGTCACGGGAGGGACAACCAGCCGGTCAGGGTCGGCATTCCGCATCCGACCGAGTGGGGCCGACAGCAGGGGGAGCAGGTCATGCGACGGTGGCGGGGACCGGCACGGGCAGGGAGCCGGACGACCGGGGGCGAACGGCCGGCGGATCGGGGCACGACGCGATGAGCGTGCCCTGCCCGGTCTGCAGCCGCCCCACCAGCGACGGCACGGTGTGCCTGCACTGCGGCGCGATCAACGCGCCCACGAGCCCGCCCGCCGGCGGTGCCACGCCGGCTCCCGACCCGACCGGAGATCCGGGGCCGGACGGGCCGATCACCGAACCCGTCCCGGTGGTCGGCGGAGCGTCCGGGGCGGTGCCGGCCGCGGCGTGGACCACAGCCCCGGCCGAGCCCGGGGCGGCCGATGCCGGGCCGACCGACGCCGAGGTGCGAGCCGATCCCGATCCCGATGTTCGGGACGAGGACGCCACCACGGTGCTGCCGGCGACCGCCGGGATCGGCGGCCCCGGGGTCGTCGTCGGAGCACCCCCAACCGTGACGCCCCCACCGGCGACGCCGCCTATCGCAACGCCGCCGCCCGGCACCGTTCCGGACCCCGCCCGACGCCGGCGCCGGGCCACCGCGACGGCCGTCGCGCTGGGTGCGCTGGCAGCGCTGATCATCGCGGGCGCCTGGCTGGGCGGGTACTGGTTCGGCGGTCGCGACGACTCCGGCAGCTCGACGCTGGCCGATCGGTCCACCACCGCCGACGTCGCGGCCGGGTCCGGCGGCACCTCGACCGTGCCCCCGCCGGATCGGCCGCCGAACGACCCCGGCGACGACTCGTTCCCGACCGATGACGACGGGTCGAGCGACACCGCCCTGCCGACGCTGCCGTTCGACCCGGTCCCGGTGGATGGCACCGCCACCTGCACGGCGCCTCAGGGGATGGACAGCGCCGGCGTGCCGCAGACCTACGACCCGGCCAATGCGTTCGACGGTCTGCCGGACACGGCGTGGCGCTGTCAGGGTGACGGCGTCGGGCAGACCCTGACGGTCGACTTCGGCGCACCCGTCACCCTCACCGAGGTCGGGATCATCCCGGGCTACGACAAGATCGACGAGGTGGACGGTTCCGACCGGTTCGTCCAGGGCCGGACCGTGCTGCGGGTGCAGTGGGAGTTCGACGACGGCACGGTCGTCGAGGCCACCCCGGCCGGGCAGCGCGACCTGCAGTGGACGCCGGTCTCGACCACCACCTCGACCGCGCGGATGACCGTCCTGGAGACCGCCCCCGGCCGGACCATCACCGACGACACCGGTGCGCAGTGGGCCGCGGTCGACACCATGGCGGTCAGCGAGGTGGCGTTCCGCGGGCTGGAGTGAGACCCCGGCGCAGCCGGGGTCAGCCCGACCGACCGGCCGCGAGCCGTTTGCAGGAAGCCCGGCATCCGGCCGCACCGAAGTCGTCGAAGCAGGCCCACGTCGGCCGCGCGGTGAGCCGTGCCTGCTGCTGGTGCATCGCCGTGACATGGTGCTCGAGCCCGCCCGCACACCGACAGCGCCTCCGCCGTCTCCGGTGTGCCGCCGGAGTCGACGGCTTCTTCACCGACCAACCGGACATCGGGGTGCTCGCCCGCGACCAGTTCGTCGAGCGTCGTTGATCCCGAGTCCGTCGACCGGGACCCGGCCGGGGGTGCGGGGCCATCGGGCCGCACCCCGGCTCAGGCCGTGGGGACGCCGGCGCGCGCCACCGCCAGCCGACGCGCCAGGTGCCGCTGCTCGGCCGGTGCGGTGACCAGCTCCAGCGCCCGGTCGAACGACGCGGCCGCGGCCGCGGCATCACCGGCCCGCAGGGCGAGCTCAGCAGCGGCTGCGTGGAACAGGTGGTACCGGTCCAGACCCGAGATCGTCGCCAGCACGGCCAGTCCCGCCGGAGCGCCATCGGCCTCGGCCGTCGCCACGGCCAGGTTGAGCCGTTCGACCGGCGAGCCGGTCATCGCCACCAGCTGCCGGTAGAGCCGGACGATCGCCGGCCAGTCCGTGTCCGCTGCGGTCCGCGCGTTCGCGTGCTCGCCGGCGATGAGCGCCCGGACCTGGAACGGCCCCGGGGCGGCCCGCCGGAGCGCGGCGGTCAGGACCCGGTTGCCGCGATCGATGCAGGTCCGGTCCCAGCGGGTGCGGTCCTGCCGATCCAGGGTGACCAGGTCACCGTCCCCGGTGAACCGCGTGGTCTCGCGGGACCGGGTGAACCACTGCAGCGCCAGCAGACCACCCACCTCGGCCCGGTCGGGCAGCAGACCGGCCAGGAGTTCGGTGAGCCGGACCGACTCGGCGAGCAGGTCCACCCGCAGGGGCCCGGTGGTGCCGTGCGCCAGGTATCCCTCGTTGAACACGAGGTACAGGACCGTGAGCAGCACGTCGAGCCGGCCGGTCAGATCGGCCGGCACGGTCAGCGGGATCCGCGCGGTGCGGATCTTGTGCTTGGCCCGGACGATGCGCTGCGCCATCGTCGTCTCCGGGACCAGGAACGCGGCGGCCACCTCCGAGGTGCTCAGGCCGCCGACCAGGCGCAGCGTCAGGGCCACCTGGGCGTCCCGGTGCAGGGCCGGATGGGTGCACAGCAGCAGCAGACGCAACTGGTCGTCGCGGATCTGCCCCTCGTCGCGCACCAGCGTCACCTCCCCCTCCGCTCCACCAGGCTCCCCCGCCGCCGGCCTGACGTGGTCGACGTCCGCACCGCGGGCGACCACCTCGGGTGCCACCGCTGCCACCCGCCGCTGTTCGGCGGCGGTGCGGCGCAGCCGGTCCAGCGCCTTGCGGTGCGCGACCGTGGTCAGCCAACCCGGCGGGTTGTCCGGAACACCGGTGTCGGGCCAGCGCTGCCACGCCTCGACGAGCGCGTCCTGCACGGCGTCGTCGGCCAGCGCCACGTCGCTGTACCGACCGGCCAGCGCGGCGACCAGCGCACCACCGTGCCGCCGGGCGAGCGCGCCGATCACTCGGTCGATCTCGCCCGGCGTCGCGGCGGTCATCGGGGACTGCCGGTCATCCGGCGTCCGGACGGGAGGCCACCGGCCGCACCTCGACGGACGCGTCCCGGATGGGCAGGGCCCGGGCCAGTTCCAGCGCCACGTCCAGATCGGGCGCCGAGATGAGGTAGTAGCCGCCGAGCTGTTCCTTGGTCTCGGCGTACGGCCCGTCGGTCACCGTGCCCGGAGCGCTGCCGTTGCCGTCGAGCCGCACCGTCGTGGCGGTGTCGCTCAGCGCCAGCGCGCCCCCGGTGATCCAGTGGCCACCGTCGATGAGGCGCTGGTTGAACGCGAGCCAGCCGGCCAGCATCTGCCCGTGCTCCGGGCTGCCGGGCTCCGGCGCATCGGCTTCGTCGCGGTAGATGAGGATCATGTAGTCCATCTCGGCTCCTGCCGTCCGGGCGGCTCGTGTGCCGCCGTCACACCGGTGACGCAGGCGGCCCCGCAGATCGACAGCCAAGCGCAGAATTCCTCGGGCGGGAAGCGGTCACCGCCGGAACGGGCACCGCTGAATCGCTCGGTGTCCGGCGGTCGGTCCCTGCGTGCCCCGTCCGTCGATGCGAAGGAGTCGTCCATGACCGAGTCACGCCCAGCCTGGGCCGCCGATCCCGATCTGCATCCCGCAGCGCAGGCGATCGCCGAGGTCGCCGCCGGGATCACCGACGACCAGCTGACCGGCCCCACACCGTGCGCGCAGTACCGGGTGGGCGACCTGCTCGACCACGTCATGGGCCTGTCGGTCGCGTTCACCGTGGCGGCGGACCGGACGGATGACCCGGCGCTGCGGGCGGAGTTGCAGCAGGAGTCGGTGCAGGGGCAGGCCACGCTCGAGCACTTGGACCCCCACTGGCGTCAGCTGCTGCCGGGTCGGCTGCAGCGACTGGCCCGGGCATGGGACGACCCGGCGGCCTGGGACGGGTCCGGTGAAGCCGGCGGGGTGACCATGCCGGGCGGCGTCGCCGGCCGGGTGGCCACCCAGGAGCTGGTGCTGCACGGCTGGGATCTGGCCGCGGCCACCGGGCAGCCGTACGCGGTCGACCCACAGCACGCCGCGTTGCTGCACCACATGACCCAGGAGGCGACCGCGCCGGACCAGCGGGCGATGCGGGACACCATCTTCGGACCGGAGGTGCCGGTGCCCGGGGACGCGTCGGAGTTCGATCGGGCGCTGGGCCTCAGTGGGCGGGACCCGGGGTGGCGGCCGCCTGCCTGAGACCGGGACGGCGTCAGGACGGCCCGGGGTTCTCGTCGGGGAAGGCGGCGCGGATCAGTCGCTTCGGCGCGCGGACCCGCCATGCGTCGGTGATCATCTCCGCCAGCAGGTCCTCCCCGACCCGGTCCAGCCAGACCAGGACCGCTGGGTGGCCGTCGAAGTGCGGGGTCGTGAAGCAACTCTCAGGGTTCTCGGCGATGAGCGCGTCCTTGTCGGCCAGGTCCGGCACGCGAACACCGAGGACCGGGGCGCCGGTCGGTTCCAGATCCAGCGACTGCCAGTCCGATCGACGGAGCGGCCGCTCCCAGACGAACGCCTTGCCGTGCACCGACCAGGCCCGGTGGCCGTAGCTGGTCGACTCGCTCACCTCGGGCAGGGCGGCGGCCAGCCGCTGGACGTCGTCGAGATCGGCCATCGCTGCGCTCCCGGGTCGGTGCGTGTCTGCGGCGGACGCGTGCGCGCCGCGCCCTCGATGGTGGCCGGTGCGGGAGTTCACGGCCACCCCAGGTCGCACCGGGTACCGTGCCGTCGTTCCGTCACCGCGGGACGCGATCACCGGGAGGTGGCGGCGTGCGCCGCGAGGTCTGGTTGCACGGCTTCCCCGTCCCCGGTCGCGTGGTGCCGCTGGCCCGGCGCGCCGAGGCGTCCGGCTACACGGGCCTGCTGCTGGCCGACAGCGAGATCCTGGTCGGCGATCCGTACGTCGAGTTGGCGTTGGCCGCGGCCGCGACGTCCAGGCTCCGGCTGGGGCCCGGCGTCACCAATCCGATCACGCGGCATCCCGCGGTGACCGCGTCCGCGCTGGCCAGCTTGCACGGTGAGTCCGGTGGACGGGCCGTGGCGATCCTGGGTCGCGGTGACTCCGCGGTCCGGCAGCTCGGTCTGGCCCCGGCGAGCACGCCGGAGCTGGAGCGAGCGGTCCGTGAGGTGCGCGGCTTCCTGAGCGGGCGGCCGGTGCAGCTCGAGGCAGCCGGTGTCGTGGCCGAGGGGAACGACGGCCCGACGGCCACCATGAGGTGGTTCACCGGCGACGCCCTGCTCCCGGTGCCGGTGTCGGTAGCCGCGACCGGGCCGGCCACCATCGCCGCCGGCGTCCGGGCGGCCAGCCGGGTCGATCTGACCGTGGGAGCCGATCCTGCACGCATCGCGTGGGCGGTGGACGTGGCGCGACGGGCCGCCGGACCGGATCAGACAGTGTCGCTCGGCGCCTTCGTCAACGTCGCGGTGCATCCGGACGTCACGGTGGCCCGGCAGCTGGTGCGGGGCAGTGCGGCGATCTTCGCCCACTTCGTGAGCGAGGGACCGTTGCGCTCGCTGTCGGACGGCGACCGTGCGGTGATCAGCCGGTTCGGCCGGGCCTACCAGGAGGCGCAGCACGGACTCAGCACGGCCGACCACGTCGCACTCCTGCCCGACGAGTTCCTGGACCGGTTCGCCGTGCTGGGCTCCGCCGAGCAGTGCCTCGACCGGTTGCACCGCTTGTTCGACCTGGGCCTGGACCGGATCATCGTCGTGCCGGGGTCACGGGACGCGGACCCCGCCCTGCTGGCGGAGGCCGACGAACGCTTCGCCGATCAGGTGCTGCCTCGGTTGATCGGCTGACGGCCGTCCGTCACGAGCCGGCGTGGACGTGACGGGAGTCATCGCCCGGCGGGTGGTCCGACACCGGTGACCGGGAGAGTGCGTCCGGACTCTCAGGTCAGCTGGTGTACGAGACGTCACTGACCGGTCGGCGCACCGGCAGGGACCCACCTTCGGCGAGCTGTTCGGCGACGCCGGCCGGACTCGCCGTCGCATCGGACCCGGGCTGGCTGAGCTGGTGCAGCGCCTGGATCCCCAGGGGGTAGCCGAGCACGCCGAGTCCGACGATCTGTCCGACGGTCACGGGCGACAGGTACGAGTGGTGCCGGAAGGTCTCGCGAGCGTGGACGTTGGAGATGTGCACCTCGACGACCGGGGTGCGGGCTCCCTCGACGGCGTCGCGGAGGGCGACCGAGGTGTGCGCATAGGCACCCGGATTGATGACCGCTCCGATGGAGGTGCCGGCGGCGACCGCCGCACCGATCTCCTGGACCCAGTCGACGAGCTGGCCCTCGTGGTTGGTCTGCGCGAAGTGCAGCTCGAGTCCGAGCGCGGTGGCCTGCTGCCGGCACATCGCCTCGACGTCGGCGAGGGTCGCATGACCGTAGACCTCGGGACGGCGCGAGCCGAGCAGATTCAGGTTGGGTCCGTTCAGGACCGACACCGACAGCGTCACGACCGACCTCCAGGCGTTCTCACGATCTCAACGAGCAGCACCGGACGGTACCAAGCGATGAGGACGACACAGTGGACGCGGAACGACGGCGCTCCCGTCACGTGACGGAACGGCGGCCGAGGCTCGAAACCGGTACCACCGGCCGAAGAAAGAGCCGGAAATGCAAGAGCAGGGAGGACCCGGTATGGGGTCGCTCCCTGCTCTTGTGAATGATTGTCCGGCGGTGTCCTACTCTCCCACACCCTGGCGAGTGC
>NZ_JAERWK010000028.1 GCF_016918035.1 Nakamurella leprariae
GGGTCGTTCCGGTCGAAGGACCGGGCCGGGCGATCGCCGTCGGTCCGCGGCCGATCACGATCGAAGGACCGAGCCGGACGGTCACGGTCAGTGCGGTCGAACGACCGAGCGGGACGATCGCCGTCGGCCCGAGGCCGATCACGATCGTTGCGGTCGTAGGAGCGGGCCGGACGATCCCGATCACCACGGTCGAAGGATCGAGCCGGACGATCGCGGTCGTTGCGGTCGAACGAGCGAGCGGAACGATCACCGTCGGTCCGCGGCCGATCACGGTCGAAAGACCGAGCCGGACGGTCACGGTCGTTGCGGTCGAACGAGCGGGCCGGGCGGTCACCCTGGGTCCGCGGCCGATCGCCGTCGCTGCGGTCGAACGAGCGCGCCGGGCGGTCACGGTCGAAGGACCGGCTCGGACGGTCACGGTCACTGCGGTCGAACGACCCACCCTGGCGATCGCGAGCATCACCGGCGGGACGTCGGAGTCCCGCGCTGCGCCGCTCCGGTCGATCGTCGGATCGCGCGTCCCGGCGCTGTGCATCACGGTCACCGCGCTGCTGGGACCAGGAGCCGGTCCGACCCTGATCGCCGTCACGACGATCGAAGGAGCGAGCGCCGCCACGCTCGGAACGACCACGATCGTCCCGGCCGCCACCGGCAGAGCGATCGGAGCGCGCTCCGCCGTGCCCGGCGAAGCCCCGACGGGGCCGGTCACCACCCATGGTGCGGTCGGCCGACCAGGAACCGGTCCTCGGGCCGCCGGTCCCGAGATCGTCGGAACGGTCCCGCTGCGGTGAACGGTCGTCCCGGTTCCATCGTTGCGACCGGTCGCCACCCTCGGACCGTTCGCGTCGCGGTCCGGTGCCCGGACGGTCGCCGGACCGACCGCTGGAGAACTGCTGCCCGCCGCGGCGGTCGTCGCCGCGGAATCGGGAGTGCCCGCCGCCGGCGGAGCCCTGTCGCCGATCGCCGCCCCCTCCGGAGCCGCCGCGTCGCGGCGACTGTCCGCCGGACGACTGCTGGTGATCGGTCATGTGGGAACCCCCGGGACGCTGTGGAATTGACACGCTTCGGAATGAACGAGGTCGCCGGCCGGCGACGAACAACCATGGTCATGGCACTTGCCGCTCGACTGCAGGGTGAGCGCCGGACCGTCGACCTTCGACCGTACTCCGGTGCCGGCGGCACTGAGTCCCGGCCAAGCCAGGGTCACGACCCAGCCCCGCCTTCACCGGTCATCCTTCGTCACGTGACGGAAGGCCCAGGTGATCGATCGGGTTCGGACGATCGCCGATGTCGGCATCACAGCGGACGCGAGTCGAGAAAAAGAAGTGAAAATGCAAGAGCAGGGAGGACCCGGTATGGGGTCGCTCCCTGCTCTTGTGAATGATTGTCCGGCGGTGTCCTACTCTCCCACACCCTGGCGAGTGCAGTACCATCGGCGCTGTAGGGCTTAGCTTCCGGGTTCGGGATGGGACCGGGCGTTTCCCCTACGCTATGACCGCCGTAACTCTGTGAAAGACACACACCACCAGTCGGCACGAGAGTGCCGTCATGGGTGGCGTGGTTGTTCTTTCAGAGTTGCACAGTGGACGCGTAGCATGTTTGTGGTAAGTCCTCGGCCTATTAGTACCGGTCAGCTGCACACCTTGCGGTGCTTCCACTTCCGGCCTATCAACCCGGTGGTCTATCCGGGGGCCTTACCCCACGAAGGGTGGGAGTCCTCATCTTGGAACAGGCTTCCCGCTTAGATGCTTTCAGCGGTTATCCCTTCCGAACGTAGCCAACCAGCCGTGCTCCTGGTGGAACAACTGGCACACCAGAGGTTCGTCCGTCCCGGTCCTCTCGTACTAGGGACAGCCTTCCTCAAGACTCCTACGCGCGCGGCGGATAGGGACCGAACTGTCTCACGACGTTCTAAACCCAGCTCGCGTGCCGCTTTAATGGGCGAACAGCCCAACCCTTGGGACCTACTCCAGCCCCAGGATGCGACGAGCCGACATCGAGGTGCCAAACCATGCCGTCGATATGGACTCTTGGGCAAGATCAGCCTGTTATCCCCGGGGTACCTTTTATCCGTTGAGCGACACCCCTTCCACAAGGCGGTGCCGGATCACTAGTCCCGACTTTCGTCCCTGCTCGACCCGTCGGTCTCACAGTCAAGCTCCCTTGTGCACTTACACTCGAAACCTGATTGCCAACCAGGCTGAGGGAACCTTTGGGCGCCTCCGTTACTCTTTGGGAGGCAACCGCCCCAGTTAAACTACCCACCAGGCACTGTCCCTGATCCAGATCATGGACCTAGGTTAGATGTCCAGTACGAACAGAGTGGTATTTCAACGTTGACTCCAACCCCACTGGCGTGAGGTCTTCACAGTCTCCCACCTATCCTACACAATTCGAACCGAACACCAATACCAAGCTATAGTAAAGGTCCCGGGGTCTTTCCGTCCTGCCGCGCGTAACGAGCATCTTTACTCGTAGTGCAATTTCGCCGAGCCTATGGTTGAGACAGTCGAGAAGTCGTTACGCCATTCGTGCAGGTCGGAACTTACCCGACAAGGAATTTCGCTACCTTAGGATGGTTATAGTTACCACCGCCGTTTACTGGGGCTTAAATTCTCAGCTTCGCCCCCGAAGGGACTAACCGGTCCTCTTAACCTTCCAGCACCGGGCAGGCGTCAGTCCATATACGTCGTCTTGCGACTTAGCATGGACCTGTGTTTTTAGTAAACAGTCGCTTCTCGCTGGTCTCTGCGGCCGGACCGCGCTAGCCCGCGAAGGGCTTCACGCCACCCGGCCCCCCTTCTCCCGAAGTTACGGGGGCATTTTGCCGAGTTCCTTAACCATAGTTCGCTCGCTCACCTTGGTATTCTCTACCTGACCACCTGTGTCGGTTTGGGGTACGGGCCGCTCAGAGCTCGCTAGAGGCTTTTCTCGACAGCATAGGATCACTCTACTTCGCCTCAATCGGCTATGCATCAGGTCTCAGATCAACAGCCCGGCGGATTTGCCTACCAGACCTACCTACACCCTTACACCAGTATTACCACTGACTGGCGGAGCTACCTTCCTGTGTCACCCCATCGCTTGACTACTACCGGATCGGGTCCCGCGCTCCCCACCCCACCCCCGAAGGGACGGACTGGTTCGGGCGGTCAGCATCACCGGCCTCATCATGGGCGCTCTTCCGCGGGTACGGGAATATCAACCCGTTGTCCATCGACTACGCCTGTCGGCCTCGCCTTAGGTCCCGACTCACCCTGGGCGGATGAACCTGGCCCAGGAACCCTTGGTCATTCGGTGGAGGAGGTTCTCACTCCTCATTCGCTACTCATGCCTGCATTCTCACTCGTGTGGCGTCCACGGCTGGGTTCCCCCGCCGCTTCACTCGCCACACGACGCTCCCCTACCCATCCACACGACTGCACCCCAACCTCAAGGGCGGGGCGGATCGAAAGTGTGAATGCCGCGGTTTCGGCGGTGTGCTTGAGCCCCGCTACATTGTCGGCGCGGAACCACTTGACCAGTGAGCTATTACGCACTCTTTCAAGGATGGCTGCTTCTAAGCCAACCTCCTGGTTGTCTGGGCGACTCCACATCCTTTCCCACTTAGCACACGCTTAGGGGCCTTAACCGGCGATCTGGGCTGTTTCCCTTTCGACTATGAAGCTTAGCCCCCACAGTCTCACTGCCACGCTCTCACTTACCGGCATTCGGAGTTTGGTTGATTTCGGTAAGCTTGTGGGCCCCCTAGACCATCCAGTGCTCTACCTCCGGCAAGAAACACGTGACGCTGCACCTAAATGCATTTCGGGGAGAACCAGCTATCACGAAGTTTGATTGGCCTTTCACCCCTACCCACAGCTCATCCCCCAGGTTTTCAACCCTGGTGGGTTCGGACCTCCACGACGTCTTACCGTCGCTTCATCCTGGCCATGGGTAGATCACTTCGCTTCGGGTCTAGAGCATGCGACTGAACCGCCCTGTTCGGACTCGCTTTCGCTACGGCTTCCCCACCCGGGTTAACCTCGCCACATACCACTAACTCGCAGGCTCATTCTTCAAAAGGCACGCCGTCACCCCTGCAAAGGAGGCTCCGACGGATTGTAAGCACACGGTTTCAGGTACTATTTCACTCCCCTCCCGGGGTACTTTTCACCTTTCCCTCACGGTACTCGTCCGCTATCGGTCATCAGGGAGTATTTAGGCTTAGCGGGTGGTCCCGCCAGATTCACAGCGAATTTCACGGGCTCGCTGCTACTTGGGATCCCATTCCAGGAAGGCCCAGCACTTTCGTCTACGGGGGTGTCACCCGCTCCGCCCGGCTTTTCCAAAACCGTTCGACTAGCACTGAACTTTCTGACTTCCCGGCCATGCGGCAGCACAGCCCAAATGGTCCCACGACCCCGAACACGCAACGCCTGCCGGCTCTCACACGTGCACGGTTTAGCCTCATCCGCTTTCGCTCGCCACTACTCACGGAATCACGGTTGTTTTCTCTTCCTGTGGGTACTGAGATGTTTCACTTCCCCACGTTCCCTCTCCACGCCCTATAGATTCAGGCGTGAGTGACCAGACATGACTCTGGCCGGGTTTCCCCATTCGGAAATCCTCGGATCACAGCTCGGTTGACAGCTCCCCGAGGCTTATCGCAGCCTCCTACGTCCTTCATCGGCTCCTGATGCCCAGGCATCCACCGTGTGCTCTTCAAAACTTAGCCACAAAGATGCTCGCGTCCACTGTGCAATTCTCAAAGAACAACCAGAACCAGCCCCAACACTCACCGCCTGGACACCCACCACCCCATCACAGGGCGATCGATACCGGTTCGGTGTGACACCGGCCTGTTCGCTTCGAACCAGAGAGCCACCAACCCAGACACGCGAACACCACCCACCCACTGAGTTCACCACTCAGCGCATGAGCACCGCCCGCACTGTGTCCGGCCCGTTCTCTCAGGACCCAACAGTGCACCAACAGTCAGCGTTCCACCCAGTGAGCAAACCACCGCAGAACACTCGCCTGCGACATGGCTCTGGACACCACAACCCCACCGGATGAAAACCGGCAGCGAACCGTGGCGTCAGAAGCTCCTTAGAAAGGAGGTGATCCAGCCGCACCTTCCGGTACGGCTACCTTGTTACGACTTCGTCCCAATCGCCGATCCCACCTTCGACGGCTCCGTCCCACAAGGGGTTCAGCCACCGGCTTCGGGTGTTACCGACTTTCGTGACGTGACGGGCGGTGTGTACAAGGCCCGGGAACGTATTCACCGCAGCGTTGCTGATCTGCGATTACTAGCGACTCCGACTTCATGGGGTCGAGTTGCAGACCCCAATCCGAACTGAGACCGGCTTTTTGGGATTCGCTCCACCTCGCGGTTTCGCAGCCCTTTGTACCGGCCATTGTAGCATGCGTGAAGCCCAAGACATAAGGGGCATGATGATTTGACGTCATCCCCACCTTCCTCCGAGTTGACCCCGGCAGTCTCTCATGAGTCCCCACCATCACGTGCTGGCAACATGAGACAAGGGTTGCGCTCGTTGCGGGACTTAACCCAACATCTCACGACACGAGCTGACGACAACCATGCACCACCTGTGCACAGACCTTGCGGGGCAACCATCTCTGGAAGTTTCCTGTGCATGTCAAGCCTTGGTAAGGTTCTTCGCGTTGCATCGAATTAATCCGCATGCTCCGCCGCTTGTGCGGGCCCCCGTCAATTCCTTTGAGTTTTAGCCTTGCGGCCGTACTCCCCAGGCGGGGCGCTTAATGCGTTAGCTGCGGCACGGAGGTCGTGGAAGGACCCCCACACCTAGCGCCCAACGTTTACGGCGTGGACTACCAGGGTATCTAATCCTGTTCGCTCCCCACGCTTTCGCTCCTCAGCGTCAGTATCGGCCCAGAGTCCCGCCTTCGCCACCGGTGTTCCTCCTGATATCTGCGCATTTCACCGCTACACCAGGAATTCCAGACTCCCCTACCGAACTCTAGTCTGCCCGTATCGACTGCAGGCCCGGAGTTGAGCCCCGGGTTTTCACAGTCGACGCGACAGACCGCCTACGAGCTCTTTACGCCCAATAATTCCGGACAACGCTTGCACCCTACGTATTACCGCGGCTGCTGGCACGTAGTTGGCCGGTGCTTCTTCTGCTCCTACCGTCACTTGCGCTTCGTCAGAGCTGAAAGAGGTTTACAACCCGAAGGCCGTCATCCCTCACGCGGCGTCGCTGCGTCAGGCTTCCGCCCATTGCGCAATATTCCCCACTGCTGCCTCCCGTAGGAGTCTGGGCCGTGTCTCAGTCCCAGTGTGGCCGGTCGCCCTCTCAGGCCGGCTACCCGTCGCTGCCTTGGTAGGCCATTACCCCACCAACAAGCTGATAGGCCGCGGGCCCATCCCCAGCCGAAAAACTTTCAACCCCACCAGATGCCCGGCGAAGTCAATATCCGGTATTAGCCCCGGTTTCCCGGAGTTATCCCAGAGCTGAGGGCAGATTACCCACGTGTTACTCACCCGTTCGCCACTCGAGTACCCGCAAGCGGGCCTTTCCGTTCGACTTGCATGTGTTAAGCACGCCGCCAGCGTTCGTCCTGAGCCAGGATCAAACTCTCCATCGAATGCCATACAACCATCACCACACACCAGGCGAACCCAGCACACAGCAGCAGCCGATAGATGAAGAAAGCTGCCACACCCCCAAGGAGCGCAGCACCCGATCACTGGTCCACAAACACGAGCTGGACTACTCTCGTAAATATGCACCAAAGAAACCCATCGGACCACCTGGACAACCAGACCCCCGACAGGGTACAACATTGGCACTGACTATCGGTACACTGTTGAGTTCTCAAAGAACGGACACACACCCACTCAGCCCTTCCAGGCCTCGCCGGGGCAACCCGAACAACATTACCAGACCCGAACCACAGCGTCAAACCCGCTGC
>NZ_JAERWK010000029.1 GCF_016918035.1 Nakamurella leprariae
CAGCGGTCATCGCGTCGATCTCCTGGTGGGCTGTGAGAGGTCTCCACAAGATCACGCGATGGCCGCCCTTTCGTGGACGCCCCGCTGGTCACCAGGGTCGTCGCACACCACCCTGGTGGACGCCACTGGGTAAACGGATAGGGATCTTCGAAGCGAGTCCCACGCGCACGACAGCTACGGCCCTCACCCTGGACAGGGGTGAGGGCCGTTCTGCTGTACCTCGGGGCTACGCGTCACCGGTCCGAGGTCACCAGGGGCCGGTCGGTAGCACCCGCATCCGCGACCACCGAACTAGTGCCAAAGCCAGAGCCAGACTCGGCCGTCGCGACTTCGATCAGCAATGCTAGGTGCTGGTCGAAGTCGACGGGACGTTCCGACCGCCGCACAAGATCACCGGCCGCGCGGAGCGCCTCGCTGGCCAGTAGCCACGCCCGTGCCCGAGAGGTCAAGAACTCTTCGTTGTGCTGCTGTAGAAGCTGGTGTGCCCTTTGGAACGAGACGCCGAGGGTTTCGCCGATGTCCCGTACCGTTAGGCCGGCTTGCTTCAGGGACTGGGCTGCCGCAGCCCGCTCAGCAGCAGCAGCGGCGTTTGCCTGCTGCGTAAGTTCCAACAGGTGTTGGGCCGCCTCAAAGTGGTCAGCCGCAGCCGCCGGCATCTGGATTTCGACCCGGACGTCATCAATGACCGCGTCTGGGTCCATCACCACCACGAGGTCTCGAACCATTGGTTCCACTTCTCGCAAGGAACGAGCCTGGGTCACACGCTCAACCTCCGGCACCCAGACCGACCAGTACTTTCCATCTCGCTGAACCTGGGCGTGGTACACGCTCACTTCCGCCACCAATCCTTCCCGAGCTCGGGGGCGCACTCTTTGTAGATCTCACGCGTGGTGACCTCACCGACCTCGGTGTGCCGAGGCACTGGGATGGTCAGTTCGCCTAGCCTGTACACGGTGTGGTTGCTGCCCTCGCGGGCCACGACCCATGGGACGCCCGCCTCCTTCGCCGCGTCGGCGATCTTCTTCACGAGGTCCCGGCGCCTGGTCATCACTGTAGTCTAGGTCCCGCTTGACGGACAAGTCAAGTGCGGACTAGACGGATGCCGCATCCGCTACACGAGCAGGAACTCGACCCGTCGAGCACCGTCATGCCCGGGACCCTCGCCGTCGTCATAGCCTCGGGGAACGCCGTGCTCCGCCAGCCACCGGAACGCGCGCGTCCAGTCCCGCTTGTGCCGGCTGATCCAGCCGTGCCAGGCGTCCCAGACCTCAACCCCGTCGTCGTCGCCGGGTGCCGGCCACTCGATGTATCCAGTCCGTTCATCTGCACGGCCATCGGTCGAAATAGCCGCGAGGTATGAGCCGAACTGCCGATCCGCCGTCACGTTTTCCAAGCCGGCCACGGGGCATGCGGTAATTGCGGACATGCTGCGCCTCCTGAATAAAGGCAAGTACCTGGAAACGGTGAACGTCGGCCCTAGCACGTCAGATCAACCCTTTACAGCCCATTCCTGGGCCGAGCGTCCGACCTGTTGAACGGCTCTCCGCCTGACGCTGGCGACAAGTCTCGGCCTGCACACAGCGTGCACCACGGAGATCAGCCGCCGCAAAGTCACCTGACAGGGTGACTGTGGTTGACATGGATAGGTTATCGTGCGATGTGCCACTGAGAGACAGCGTCTCAGGGACGCTGACCAGGGCATCACCCCGGGGTTAGCCACTCGACAGAAGGCAGGGGTGGGGGTCACCCCATGACCGGATCATTGGGCACGACCGGCCGTAACAGCAGTTCAAATCCCTCCCGGGTTCAGAAGTCGATGAACTGACCCCACTGACGGCCTCTCCGACCGTCCTTGCACCCAATTTGTTGGCCCAACCGGGTGATATTTGTAGTCCAATCGGGTGGACTCTCGGCGTCAGTGCATTGAGATGGCCGATTTACCACCCCCAGTAGTTACTTCGATAGGGGTTCAACGTTCTGGCCATGCGCTAAAACTGGCCATTTGCGCCCCTGCTGGACGTGCTGAGAGCGACGATCACCCGTCCCGCGGCTGATCGTGCGTCCGGGCGCCGCCGATCGGTCTCGGGACCGTTGGTTGGGGGCACAGGGTCCCCCCGGGGGCACCCCGGTCTACAGCGACTTGGGTCTCGCATCGTGAGATACGACATCCTTGACCAGCGACTTGCGCCAGACGAACCCAAGCTCAACATCGACGTTGACACGACCGGAGTACACGCCAACGAAGAGCGTCCTTGGCTTGGTGTACGTCACCTCGGCCATCGGGCCGTCGGGCGATCGACGAACGTTGTTCAAGGTCGACTGATGTATCACTACGGGTGAGCCTGATTGCCCTTCCCGAGTCTTTGCGTCGATAAGGAAGCGGGGCAAGCGGCCGTGGTTCAGGTCAGGTTCGGTGGCGATCGTCCCTTGCGTCCAGACGGGAAGCTCGCCGGCCCCTGCGAGGCCGCAAGGGTAGCCGACGATGCTCAACCGGTCGGTGACCCGGAGGCCAACCTCAATGTCAGACTCAAGACCAAGCGCAAGGTTGGCGAGCGGAGCCAGCAACTCGACTGTCCCCAGGCGTAGAGCTGCCACATCCGCGGTCCGCCCCAGCGTCGGGTGCTCACGCCAGGTCGGCGTGGTGCCGTCTTCAGCAACCAGGGGCAGCCTGAAGGCCTTCACATTGAAGCCGGCCAAGTCCACCGGCATGTGCAGGGTCAGCGCGACCGGCGTCGCGCCGCTGTGATGGATGTGCTTCCCGTCGTAAACCGATCGACCAGCAAAGACGTGCCAATTCGAGACTAGATCGAGATGGCCGTCTATGACGAGTAGAAATCCTGTCGCCGTCCCCAGTTCCGCCCCGGTCACCGAGTGCATCGTGAGTCGCCGTGACGCCAGCGACGCATGCGCAACAGCAGGCGGCGTCGGTTCGTCGGGCGTCACCGTCACCCAAGACCCGCTTCAAATTTCCCCGCCCTGGCGTCCGCCTCGGAGATCCGCATCGACCCTCGGTGCGAGATCTCGACCGAGTAGAAGCCTGCCCCTCCGGGTACATCCTCGACCAGGAACAGGTACACGCACCCGTACTCGTCGTTCTCCACGCCCCGACCGAGCTCGCCCAGGGCGACAACCTTGCCGCCGCTGTCGCTGACAGTGATCTGCGTCCCCGCTCCGATGTCGTCGTAGCCACGTATTCCAACGCAGCCATCTCCGAGGTCCACGAAGCCTTCGAAGTCCTGCAGGGCAAACCTGCCACGCAGGTCGAAGGTTTCCGAGTCCGCATCGACGGCGACAGCCGCATCGATGCCCTGCTCGCGGTAGTTGGCCGGCAAGGGCGTCCCCGGAACGACCGAGCCGCATCCGGGGATGAGCGCAAGCACGGCGGCACCCATCAGTGACCTTCGTACACCGGTCATCCCTCGCATACCGAGAGTATGCGGCCGACTACAGGTAGCCGCCCATCGCTGTAACGCAACTGCGACCCTCTGCGGCAACGCGGGCACGATCAACGCCAGCTCCGCGCGGCTGACGGAGCAAAAAGGTCGAGACCTGGCAGTCCAGACTCTCCACTTTGAGACGGCCGACACGCCGTCTGAGGTGGGGCGAGAGGGGCTCGAACCCTCGACCTGACGGATTATGAGTCCGCTGCTCTGACCGACTGAGCTACCGCCCCGCCGGGCACCGTACCGGACCTGCGCCCGCCGTCAGGCCCCGACGGGACCGCCCTCAGCCGGCCGCCGTGGTCGACGCCGGGGTGGATGGCGCGGAGGCCGCCGGGTCGGCGATCGGGACGGTGATGGTGTCGGTGACCAGGCGCTGGTGGTGGCCGAGGTCGCCGTCGTTGCGGACCAGCAGCGTCCAACTGAAGGTGATGCGGTTGGCGTACACCCCGGCGGTGCGCAACGCCTCATCGGTGAGCGGCTGGTCCCCGGCCAGGTAGGTCCAACGGTCGACCAGCGGCTGGCTGTACCCGAGCACCGACACCGCCGCCGCATACGGGTAGTACTGCGAGAGCGCGAAGCCCTGCCCGGGTGCGGTCTCGGTCCAGGTGTCCACGACCAGGCCGTCCAGCCCCGGCATCGTTGCGGCCAGCGCCGTGGTCACCGTGACCGCCGCCATGGTCACCTGGGCCGGCTGGCCCTCGCCGGCGATCGGCACCAGGTTGAGCACCGAGTTGACCACCTTGGGCGGCAGGGTCTGCCACTGGGTCACGTCCGCGTCCGTCCAGGTGTCGGCCTTGACGGTGAACGGCTCGCCGGCCACCCCGATGTCGTGATGGGCGCTGCCGCCGCCGAGGTCGTCGGTCACCGGCGGCACCGCCGCGGCGGCGGACAGCGGCGTCGCCGACGTCGTCGGCGTCGTCGGCGCGTCACCCGCCGGTGGCCCGCTGCAGCCGGCCGCGGTGAGCGCGACCACCGCCACCACCGCCGACGTCACCAACGCGTGCCTGAGCAGCGATCGGCCCATCGTTCGTCCCCCCGGACTCGGTCGTTCCGAACGGCACGACCGGCCCGCCGAAAGCGCCGCCCACCCGTCCCATTCCGCCTGACCGGGACGATACGCTGCCGACCATGTCTTCCCGCAGGTGGACGAATGCGCGCCGTGACGGCGGTCGACCGCCCCGGACGCGTCGCCGGGTGACGGCCCTGGTGGCCGGCGCGGCGCTCGTGACCACGGCAGCCGTTGTGACACCAGCGTTCTCGGGAGGGACCTCGAGTTCGACCGCCGACGCCGCCACCCCGGACGGGTGGCTGCACACTGACGGTGCGCGCATTGTCACTCAGTCAGGTGATGATTTCCGGATCCGTGCCGTCAATTGGTTCGGGCTCGAGACCTCGAATTGCGCTCCGCACGGTCTGTGGCAGATCTCCCTGGATCAGGGACTCGAGCAGATCGCCTCGTTCGGCTTCAACACCATCCGGCTGCCGTTCTCCAACGAGTGCCTTCACTCGACCGCGCCGGCGTCCGGCATCGACGCCACCCGCAATCCCGAGCTCGTCGGCCGGACCGGCCAGCAGGTGATGGACGCCGTCGTCGCTGCCGCCCAGCAGTCCGGCCTGCGGATCATCCTGGACCGGCACCGTCCGGACTCCGGCTCGCAGTCCGAACTCTGGTACACCGACCGGTACCCGGAGTCGGTGTGGATCGAGGACTGGCAGCAGCTGGCGCAGCGGTACGCGGGCGACCCCACCGTCATCGGCGTCGACCTGCACAACGAGCCGCACGGCCCGGCCTGCTGGGGCTGCGGGGACCCGGCCGTCGACTGGGCCGCCGCGGCCACCCGGGCCGGGAACGCGGTGCTGGCCGTCAACTCCGAGCTGCTGATCCTCGTCGAAGGGGTGCAGCAGCAGGCTGCGGCCGGGAACACCTGGTGGGGCGGCGGTCTCGCTGATGCCGCCGACCACCCGATCATCCTCGACGTGGCCGACCGGGTCGTCTACGCCCCGCACGACTACCCGGCCAGCATCTCCGGCCAGCCCTGGTTCTCAGACCCGGCCTACCCGGCCAACCTGCCGGCCGTGTGGGACCGCAACTGGGGTCACCTGGCCCAGCAGGACATCGCCCCGGTGCTGCTCGGGGAATTCGGCACCCGGCTGCAGACCGACTCCGACCGGGCCTGGCTGACCACCCTGGTCGACTACCTGCAGCAGCGCGAGCTGAGCTTCGCCTACTGGTCGTTCAACCCGAACAGCGGCGACACCGGCGGTCTGGTCGGCGACGACTGGACCACCCCGGAGGCAGCCAAGCTGGCCGCGCTCGCCCCGCTGCTGGCACCCACGGGCGCCCCGGCCACGCCTGACCCGACCACGCCAGACCCGCCCACGCCGACCCCGTCCACGCCTGACCCGACCACGTCGACCAGCCCGACGACCCCTCCCACGATGCCGGCACCCGCGGCTCCGACCACTCCGACCACCCAGCCACCCACCGACACCAGCCCGGTGACGGTCGACTGGCAGCGCTCCTCCGCCTGGCCGGACGGCTACGTGGCCAACCTGGTGGTCCGGCCCACCGCGGGCGCGGTCAGCGGGTGGCAGGTCAGCTGGGCCGACCCTGCCGCTGTCTCGGTGGTGAACGCCTGGGGCATGCAGTGCCAGGTGGCCGGCGGACGGATGACCTGCACCGGATCGGACTGGGCGAGGGCGATCCCGGACGGCGGCGCCGTCCACGTCGGCCTCCAGGTGCAGGTCGACGGCGCCGCCCCGGACCGCCCGGTGCTGACCACCAGCTGACCGTCAGCGACTGGCCACCCGCTGCGCCACCGCCTCGCCGATCGCCGCGACGTCGGCGAGCGCCGCCGGCGGCCCCTCGGCCGCCAGCACACCCATCGGGTTCAGCACCACCTCGTCCACGCCGACGTCATCGGAGGCCAGCACGGTGATCCCGGATCCGATCCGGCTGCGCCATCGGCGTGGGCCGGGACGTCCGGGAGACCGGGGGCACTCGGTGGGGCGCCGCGCAGCACCCGTGCCGCCCTGGCCTGGATCAGCAGGGCGGCCCGCTGGGTGGCCAGGACCATCACCACGCCGGAGCGGGATCGCAGCAGCCGGGCCAGGCGTGCCCGGACCAGTTCGCGGACGCCGGCGGCGACGCGGTCCTGCCAACCGCCGATCCGGGGCGCGAGGGCCTCGGCCGGGACCGGCCGGTCGGGGGACAGTTCGGCCAGCACACCCAGCGCATCGGTCGAGAGGCTCGCCGTCGTCACCTGGGGTGCCGCACCGGTGGTGGCATCGGGCTGGACCGGCGCGGCGGCGACCCGGCCGGGATCGTCACCGCGCGGTCCGCATGCCATGCCGCTCACCACCCCCTCGGCGGGCCGGTCCGCCGGAGGAGATCGGCGGCCCGGATCGTCGGCCAGTCTCCCCGGTGCCGATCACCCACCGCAGCGGGGTGCCGCGGTCGGTGACCGGCCGGGTCCCGGTGGCACGGACCACCCGGCGGAGTGGGCTATCCTGGTCCAGCTCACCGAGCCGGCCGGATCACCAGGACGGACCGCGGCGAGCGAAGTGCAGTCCTCCGTAGCTCAATTGGCAGAGCATCCGACTGTTAATCGGACGGTTGTTGGTTCGAGTCCAACCGGGGGAGCCAGCGCGGCAGGTTCCTCGCCGCCCCACTCCCGCGTCGACCGGTGTCACCGGCCCGAGTTTCGAGGAGGCCGGCACCATGGTGCGCATCGTCATCGGCATCGCCATCGGGTACGTGCTCGGCTCTCGCGCCGGCCGAGAACGCTACGAGCAGATCAAGCGGTGGACGTCCGCGGCCATCGACCACCCCGCCGTGCAGGGGGCCGGTGGCTTCGTGCAGGCCAAGGTCTCCGAGCTGATCGGCCGCCCGACCAGCTGAGCACGGCTCACCCCTCGAACTTCCTGAGCTCCTTGGTCTTCGGCCGGCGCACCTCCACGCCACCCCAGAAGGCGAAGCCGTTGATCCGCACCACCGGAGCGCCGGGGCTTCCCTCGCACCGTGCCTTGTCGTCGAAGCCGCCCATGATGCCGACGCCGTTGACCAGCACCGTGGTGTCCGGGTTGACGATGATCTCGATGCCGCCCATCACGGCCACCGCGGTGATGGTGATCTCCCGCTCGGCGTAGCGGGCCCTGGTCAGGTCCAGTTCGATGCCACCCCAGAACGCCACTGCGGTGAACTGCCGGGGCACCACCCACGGTCCCTTGCGCTCCGCGCCCGACATGACCGCGATGGCCACCGAGGACGTCGGATAGCCACCGACCAGATGGGCCGGGGACGCCGGTCGGACCCCCGGGACGACGGTGGGCGCGACCGGCTTGACGAGGGTGACCGGCGCGGGCAGGTCCCGGGTGAGCGGCTCGAGCTCCCCCAACGTCTTGGACGAGTAGACCGCGTCCAGCCGTTCCTGCAGTTCGTCGACGGTCAGCCGTCCCTCGGCCATCGCGGTGTGCAGGGCCTGCGCCACCCGCTCGCGGTCGTCGTGGGACGCGCGCAGCCGGGTGGGGTCGGAGGTGGGGACCAAGTCGTCGGACACCCGGCCGATGCTATCGAGCGAGGCGCGACGGCGCGGTTCCCCCACCCGGCCGCGTGCCGCCCGGGTCCCGCCGGATCGAGGCGGCGTGCACGGCGAGGGCGGCGGCGCCACCGAGCATCGGCCACACCGGTCAGGGATGGACGGCACCAGCGCGCTTGACGCTGTCAAGCACAGGTGACGGTGCGGGCGCGGTACCCGGTACCGGAGTTCAGTCGGCGGCGCCCTTGGCGCGTTCCTCCAGCAGCCGCCGGTACTTCGACATCTCCAGCAGGTCGCGGATGATCCGGTCCCGGAGGTCGGTGTCGCCGCCCGCCTCGGCCCGCTGCAGCCGGGACCGCAGCTGCTGTTCCTGCTGGACCGCCCACCGCACGCCCATCCGGGCCACGATCGCCCCGGCGTAGCTGGCGTCCGACTCCTCGGCCACGTGACGCGGCGGTTCCACGGCCAGTTCGGCGACCAGGGCCCGGGGCCCGCCCTCGGGCAACCGGCCCTGGACGGCCTGGATCCAGTCCGCCGTCTCGGCGGCCGCGTCCGGCCCACCGCAGGCCTGCACCGCCCGGTAGAGCGCCAGGTAGGCCGGGTGCTGGAACGACGTGTCGTGGACCAGCGACCAGCCGCTGGCCACCAGTTCGGGACGCTGCAGGGCCAGCTTCAGCACCTCGCGGTCCGGCTCGGTCGACCGGTCCCGGGGATCGGGGCGACGCCACGCCGGGGCCGCTTCCCCCTCCAGGACCTGCTCGCCGTCGGGTGCCGGCGGGCCGGGATCCCCGGCGCCGGCGGGCCGCTCGGGACCGGCTCCGGGTCGGTCGCTGCTCGCTCCCGCGTCGCTCCGAGCGGGGTCGGGACGGTCCGGCCGGGGGCTGCCGTGTTGGTTGCCGGCCGTTCCGTCCCGGCCCGCCTGCGCGGCCCGGCGGACCAGGGCCAGGATGCGTTCCGGTTCGGTGCCGAGCTGGTTGGCGAGTCGGCGCACGTACTGGTCGCGCAGGGCGGTCCGGCGGATGCGGGCCACCAGGGGGACGGCCGCATCGGTGGCCGCCACCCGGCCCTCCGGGCTGTCCAGGTCGTAGCGCTCCAGGACGGTGCTGATGGCGAAGTCGTACAACCGCCGCTTGCCGGCCAGCAGCGTGCGCAACGCCTCGTCGCCCGCCTGCTGGCGGAGCTCGCACGGATCGAGCCCGTCGGGGGCGACGCACACCCAGGTGTCGGCGGCGAAGCGCTGGTCGGAGTCGAACGCCTTGAGCGCCGCCTTCCGCCCGGCCGCGTCACCGTCGAACGTGTAGATCACGTCGCCGGGGCCGGCGGCGTCGGCCTCGCTGTCGCCCAGGTACCGGCGCAGCATCTTGATGTGGTCGTCGCCGAAGGCCGTCCCGCAGGAGGCGACCGCGGTGGTGATCCCGGCCAGATGCATGGCCATGACGTCGGTGTAACCCTCGACCACCACCGCCTGCCGCTGCCGGTCGATCTGCTTCTTGGCCAGGTCCAGCCCGAACAGGAGGTGTGACTTGCGGTAGATCGGCGTTTCGGCGGTGTTCAGGTACTTGGCCTGGATCGGGTCGTCGTCGAAGATCCGGCGCGCCCCGAACCCGACGACATCACCGGTACTGTCCCTGATCTGCCACAACAGCCGGCGGTGGAACTGGTCGATCGGGCCGCGGCGACCGGGTTTGACCAGGCCTGCCCGGGTCAGCTCGTCGACCGAGAAGCCCTGTCGGGCCAGTGCTTTCAGCATCGCGTCCCAGCCGCCGGGGGCGTACCCACAGCCGAAGTGCCGGGCTGCGTCGAGGTCGAAGCCGCGTTCGGTCAGGTAGTCCCGGGCCGGCTGCGCCTCGGCGCTGGTCAGCTGCTCGGCGTAGAACTCGGCCGCCGCGCGGTTGGCAGCCAGCAGGCGGGACCGACTGCCGGCCGCCTCGCGGGTCGATGTGCCACCCTCGACCAGGGTCAGCGTGATGCCGGCCCGGTCGGCGAGTCTGCGGACGACGTCGATGAAGTCGAGGTGCTCGATCTTGGCCACGAAGGCGAAGACGTCGCCGCCCTCCTGGCAGCCGAAGCAGTAGAACGCCCCACGGGCCGGCCGGACGTTGAACGACGGCGTCTTCTCGTCGTGGAACGGGCAGAGGCCCTTGAGGTTGCCGCCGCCGGCGCGGCGCAGCGCCACGTACTCGCCGATGACTTGGTCGATGGGGTTGGCGTCGCGGACGCGTTCCTTGTCCGCCTCCGAGATCCGCCCCGCCACGAGCGGAGTCTACGGCGGACCGGCGACACTCCCCCGCGGCGCCGAGCGTGTGGATCAGTGGCCGCCGGGTCGGGCCCGGATCAGCGGCAGAACCGGCGGTGCCGGACGACCGCCTGCGCGTCGGTCAGCAACGACACCTGGTCGAGCACCACGCGCAGCCAGTCGGCGTCGGACCCGGCCGCCGCCGCCGCGGGCCGGAACGCCGGGTCGAGCGCCTCCGGACCCCGCCGCACCAGCTCGCCGACCAGCTCGGCGAGCAGCTCCTGTTCGTGCCGCTGGGCGGCCAGGCGCCGCGGATCGGCCATCACGTACCGCACCGCCATCGCCTTGAGCACGGCCACCTCGGCGCGCAGCCGCCGCGGCACCACCAGGTCCGCGTCGTACCGGGTGAGCGGGTCCGGCCCGGTGATCTCCCGAGTGGCCAGGATCGGGCCGGTGGCGAGCCGGCCGGTCAGTTCGCTGGTCATCTGCTTCACCGCGGCGGCGGCGACCGTCGCGTCCGGCGTCCCGCGGCCCGCGGCCATGCTCGCAGCGAGCGCGGCCCGGACCACCGGCAGGTCCAGCAGGTCGGCGAGCACCGTGGCCAGGTCGTCGGCGGACTCGGCGGAGAAGCCGGTGGCAGCCGCCTCGGCCAGCGCGGCCCGCTCCTGCGGATCCCGCAGCGCGGCCAGGTCGATCCGCCCGGCGGTGATGCCGTCCTCGACGTCGTGCACCGAGTACGCCACGTCGTCGGCCCAGTCCATGACCTGGGACTCCAGGGACCGGGCGGTCGGTGCCGGAACCCCTCGGCGCACCCAGGCGAACAGCTCCCGGTCCACCTCGTAGACGCCGAACTTGCCGCCGCCGGGCGGCCGGACCCACGGGTACTTGATCACCGAGTCCAGCCCGGCCCGGGTCAGGTTGAGGCCCCCGGGTCGCCCGGCGTCGTCGACCACCTTGGGTTCCAGCCGGGCCAGCAACCGCAGGTTCTGCGCGTTGGCCTCGAACCCGCCGGCGTCGCCGGCTACCGCGTCCAGGGCCGCCTCGCCGTTGTGGCCGAACGGCGGGTGCCCGATGTCATGGGCCAGACCGGCCAGATCGACCAGGTCGGGATCGCAGCCGAGCTGGGCGCCGATCTCGCGGGCCAGCTGGGCGACCTCGAGGGAATGGGTGAGCCGGGTCCGCGGCACCAGGTCGACGTCCTCGTCGGACAGGTCTCGGCCGCCGGCCTGGTCGGCCGGTCCGACCAGGCCGGTGCCGATGAGCTCGAGCCCACCGGGCGCCACCACCTGGGTCTTGCCGGCCAGCCGCCGGAACGACCCCGAGTGCAGTACCCGGGCCCGGTCGCGGGCGAAGGCGCTGCGCCCGCCGACGGCCGCGGCACCGGGCAGCAGTGCGCTCTTGGCCGGCTCCTCGATCCGCCGGGCCAGATCGGCAGGCGTGTACCCGGACGAGGTCACAGCACCGGGGTACCGGCGCCCGAGGAGGCGCCGGTCAGCAGGTAGTACAGCGACCCGAGGGTCTCCCGCACCAGGTACCGCACCTGCACGCCGTCCTGCACCGACGGGCCCTGGGACACCGACGAGACCGAGACGTCCCAGCCCAGGTCCTGCGCCATCCGCTCGGCTCGGGCCGCGTGGTACGGGTCGGTCACCAGCGTCACCGAGTCCCAGCCGCGTTCGGCGAGCACGGGAGCCGCCGCCCGCAGACTCAGCAGCGTGTCGCCGCCGGTGCCCACGGCGACCAGCGCCGCCGGGTCGATGCCCAGGTCGGCCAGGTACTCGCGGCCGGCCGCGCCCTCGGTGGTGGCGTCGCCGGCCTGACCACCGCCGACGGTGACGACGGCGGGGGCGACCCCCTCGTCGTACAGGGTCTTGGCGTGGTCCAGCCGGGCCTGGAACACCGGCGACGGGTCGCCGTTGTACTGCGCGGCGCCCAGCACCAGGATCGCGTCGGTGCGGCCGCGCTCGTCCTGACCGGCCACGATCTGCGTGTGCACGGCCACGCCCACGACCACCAGCACACCGACCAGGACCGTGCCGAGCACGAACCGCACGACCGTCCGGCCGAACCTGCCCACGCGTCCTCCGCTCGTCCCCGCCCGGGTCCCGCCGCCCGATGATGCCAGCCGTCGGCCCGGTCGGCGGTGGCCGACCACCCGAGCGGCCACCCGGCTAGCGTGGCGATCATGTCTGACGCCGGACGCCCGCGACGGGTTGCGCTCGCCGTGCTGACCGTGGCCACCGTGCTGGCCACGGCGGCCTGCTCGGGGTCGGTGCCCGGGGCCGGCCGGCCGGCCACCCACGGACCGACGTCGCCCGCCCCGGCGTCCACCTCCACCCCGACGATCACCACGCCGACCTCGGAGCCGGGACCGTCTCCCAGCGACTCGCCCGCTCCTCCCGGACCGGTGGACGGGGTGGCCGGCGCCAAGGGGTTCGGCGACCCGTACTACCCGGAGGCCGGCAACGGCGGCTACCAGGTCGATCACTACGACGTGGTGCTGTCCTGGGACCCGTCGACCGACCGGCTGGCGGCGACCACCACGCTGACCGGATCCGTCACCGCCACCGAGCGGCTCGGCCGGTTCAACCTGGACCTGGAGCCCAACCTCGAGGTCTCGTCGGTGCTGGTGGGCGACCGGAGCGCCGAGTTCGTCCAGGACGAGGCGGAGCTGGTCATCACCCCGGCCACCGCGCTCGAGCCCGGCAGTCCGCTGACCGTCGCCGTCGAGTACGCCGGCGAGCCGGGCGAGATCACCTCGCGCGACGGCGGTCTGGCCGACGGTGGCTGGTACCGGACGCCGACCGGCGGCGCCGTCGTGGTGGGTCAGCCGGCCTCGGCCACCGCCTGGTTCCCGGTCAACGACCATCCCGGGGATCCGGCCACCTTCGCGGTGACGGCGACCGTGCCCGAGGGCTGGAACGTCATCGGCAACGGGCTGCCGGTCACCGAGGGCCTGCCCACCCCGCCCACCGGCAGCGCGGTGTTCCGCTGGGAACTCGACCGCCCGGTGGCCAGCTACCTGACCACGCTGTACATCGACCGGTTCACCACCGACGAGACCACGCTGGCCGACGGGACGCCGGTCATCAACGCGTACGCGCCCGGGCTGCAGCGGCAGCTGCACCCGGTGACCGAGCTGACGCCGCAGATCCTGGAGGTCCTGAGCCGGCACTTCGGGCCCTACCCGTTCGACGCGGCCGGCGGCATCTTCCCGCAGCTCTCGCTCGGATTCGCGCTGGAGACGGCCAGCCGGCCGGTCTACACCGGCGCCGTCGACCCCGACCTGCTGGTGCACGAACTCGCGCACCAGTGGTACGGCGACGACGTGACCATCGCGCAGTGGCGGGACATCTGCCTCAACGAGTGCATCGCCTCGTACGCGCCGTGGCTGTGGGCGCAGGACACCGAGAACCTCGACCTGGATGAGCAGTGGCGCGCGCAGATGGCCCAGGTCGTCGACCAGCCGGCGTTCTGGCGGTCGCCGCTGGTGGACATGGGTGCCGGCAACGAGTTCACCCGGGTCTACGACCGCGGCCCGCTGGCCGTGCACGCGCTGCGGGCCGAGCTGGGCGAGGAGACCTTCGCCGCCCTGCTCACCGGGTGGGTGCAGCAGTACAGCGGCCGCAACGCCTCCTGGGAGGACTTCGAGGACTTCGTCTCGGAGCTGGCCGGACGGGACCTGCGGCCGTTCATCGACGCGTGGTTCCGCGGGACCGAGGTGCCGTCGGAGCAGTTCCGGTACCCGGGTGCGCTCGGTCGCTGACCCGGTCGGATCCGGTTCGAGCGCAATGAGAGGACACCCGTCCAGACTGGCGCGTCGGCCGCATCGACGTCATCAGCCGGGTGATCGTGGGCGCCGCGCACTGTGTTTCAACTGCAGCGCCGGCGGCATCCCGCACCTGCCGCACGTCCGGATCAGCCCGATGGGCGCCTGCGAGGCGCTGCACGGATCGCCGCCGACCTCTGCGCGTGCCACAACGTCGCGTGGTCCGTGACGTGTGAGCACGGGTTGTCGACGCCGACCGCCCGAGGTGTCGGTCAGGCGTGCCAGGTCGACGTACCCGGCAACAGGTGCTCGTCCGCCCACAACAACCGCAGCCAGCGGTCGTCGAACGCCGGCAGCACGTCGAGCACCGGGGTGATGTCGTCGAGCCGGACCTCCGGGATCCGCAGGCCCAGCACGGCACCGGCCATCGCCACGTCCACGTCGCCGCTGGTGGACCACCTCCCACCCCGGAGGGCCCGCGGCTGGACGAGCAGGTCGTCCCCCACCCACTCCAACCCGGCGCCGGCGTCCCGGATATTGGCGGTCACCGCAGTGACCACCGGATCGCTGCGGTCGAGTCCGGACACCGCCGAGGGCGTCTCGGCCATCGCGGCCAGCACCAGGGTCAGCGGCAGCAGCCGCGGCGCGTCGGTCAGGTCGAAGCGCCCACCGCGCAGGTCCCCAGAGGTCGACCGGCTGGTGGCGGTCAGCCCCTCGACCGACCGCACCACGTACACGCCCATGTCGGCCAGCACGAAGCGGATCCGGTCGTCGATGGACGGTCCGTCGGCGGTCGTCGGCGACGTCCGTGGCCAGTCGAGCACCACCACCGTCCCGGTGGAGACCGCTGCCGCGGCCAGGAACGCCGCAGCCACCACCGCGTCGAACGGCCGCCCGGCGTCGTCGGTGCGGCCGGAGTCCACCGGGCAGCCCGACGCGATCTCCACGACGACCCGGCCGCGGACCGGGATCTCGGCCAGTGGAGCCCGCCAGGGCTGGGCGGTGGTCGCCGGGACCGTCATGTCTGCTCACCTTCTCGTACGAGTGCACGGACCATCGCCGCGCCGACCACCGGCTCGTCGTCCGACCGCAGGGCGGACGCCTCGAGGTGACCACTGCCGGGCGGTGCCGGCCGGTACCGCTCCTTGACCACGTGCAGGTGCACCCAGCTCTCCAGCGACGCCACCTGCGGGAACTGCCGGACCGCGTCGACCAACTGCACGCCCTGCAGCGTGGTGCCGGCGTGCACGGTGGCCAGCATGTCGAACCGACCGGTGGTGGTGGCCAGGAACCGGGTGGTCGGCGTGGCGGCGAGCGCGTCGATCACCGGCCGCACCCGACCGGAGACCTGGATGCCGAGTCCGATGGCCAGGCTCGCCCCACCGAACTCCGAGGACGCCAGCGCACCGACCTTGATGATCTGCTCGTCCAGCAGGCGGCGCGTGCGCGACCGTACCGTGCCCGACGACAGCCCGGTGCGCCGGCTCATCTCCGACAGCGACATCCGCCCGTCGTCCAGCAGCAGTTCGAGCAACATGAGATCGATGGCGTCGACGTCCTTCTCGGAGCCGGGCGCCGGCCTGAGCACGTCTAACTCGAGACTCGAGTACGTCAAGGTCGTCACACCGGCGACGCCGTCGGTCGACCGGACGCGCTCCAGCGCCACGGCCAGTTCGGCCGGCCCCGGCGCGCGCACCTCGGCCACCAGGTCGGACGACCCGCTGATCAGCGACACGAACGGGGTGTCGTCGTGCCGGGCCAACGCGGCCGCCACCTCGGTCACCGGGCGGGACACCCGTACCGACAGGTGGGCGACGGCGTGCAGGCCCATCACCGATGGGTGCACCACCCCGACCACCTGCACGGCGCCCGAGTCGAGCAGCACCCGCAGCCGACCGGCCACCGCCGACCGCGAGATGCCCAACGCCGCGGCCAGTTCCTGCTGGCGGGCGCGTCCGTTGCGGCGCAACTGGGCCAGCAACGCGTGGTCGACGGCGTCCACGGCACTCCCTTCCTCCGCGTCGCCACAGCAGGACGAAACGCAATGTTCACAACGACCGGTCGGCTCGCTCGCGCTGACAGAACTGTGGCTGGCCAGCCGCTCGAGTGCGATTTCGCGAACTGTATGCGCCCGATCGCCGACAGAACGGTCAAGAAACATGCTCGTTACAGACAGACTGCATTGTGGTCGTGTCGGGGTGCGACCTAGCGTTCCGCCTCGAACCCGCCGCTCGCCGGCGGCGCCGAGATCACCTCGGCTCGACCGGATCCGCCCGGTCGTGACCGCTCCTGGAGGTCCTCCTCATGACCCGCTCCCGTTCGACCGCACTGTTCGCCGCGGTCACCACCGCCGCCCTGCTCGCGCTCACCGCCTGCGGGTCGAGCAACGACGCCGGCAGCTCGTCCTCGTCCTCGTCCTCGTCCTCGTCCTCGTCCTCGTCGGCCGGATCGTCGTCGGCCGGGTCCTCCGCCGCCGGTGCGGCACCCGCCGGACTGATCAACGACGGCGAGATGAGTCTGTGCATCGACCCGGAGTACCCGCCCATGGAGTACTACGAGAACGGGACCAGCGGTGACCCGATCGGCTTCGACGCCGACGCCGCCCGCGCGCTGGCCGAGCTGTGGGGTGTCGAGCTGACCTTCGAGGTCACCACCTTCGACGGCCTCATGCCGGCGCTGCAGGCCAAACGCTGCGACGTGCTGTGGTCCGCGCTGTACATGAGCGAGGCCCGGCTCGAGGTGGCCGATGCGACGGCGTTCTTCAACACCGGGCCGGGCCTCATCGTGCCGACCGGTTCGAGCATCGCCACCTCCGACGACCTGTCGGGGAAGACCGTGGCCGTGCAGGGGGGCGGCGCCAACGAGCAGACCCTGGTGACCCTCTCGGAGCAGTTCGAGGGCGAGAGCAAGCCGGGCATCACCATCCAGCCGTACCCGAAGACCGCCGAGACCGTCGCCGCGGTGACCAACGGCAAGGCGGACGCGCTCATCGAGACCGATGTGGCCGCCGCCGACATGGTGTCCAAGTCCGCCGGCAAGCTCGAGGTCGTGCCCGGCGTCTTCCCGGCCGACACCCAGTTCGGTGTCTTCACCGTCAAGGGCTCCGAACTGTCCCCGGCCGTGGCCGAGGGCGTCAGCACCCTGATCGAGAACGGCACCCTGGCCGAGCTGGCCACCAAGTACGGCCTGGACCCGGAGTCGCTGCCCGCCGCCTGATCCGTCATCGGGTCCGCGCCGGGACGACCACTGCCCGGTCCGGCGCCGACCCCGACGGTGACCGGATCACCACCCCGCAGCACCATCCGGCCGCCCGGCTCGCCCGCCGGCGACCGCGACACCGTGAGGAAGTTCCATGGAATTCGACGGCACCATCTTCTGGGACGCCCTGACGTCGCAGGAGTACCTGGACGGCGCCGTGCTGTCCATCGGCCTCGCCGCCGCCTCGCAGGTGCTGGCGGTGATCATCGGGTTCGTGGTCGCGCTCGGCCGCATCTCCAAGCACCGCGCCCCGCGGGCGGTCGCCGGCCTGTACGTCTGGTTCTTCCGGGCCATCCCCACCCTGCTGGTGCTGCTGCTCGTGTGGAACGCCGGGCCGCAGCTGTTCCCCGCCCTGCGGGAGGACTGGTTCTCGCCGTTCCTGGCCGGGCTGATCGGCCTGTCCATCGTCGAGGCCGCCTACATGGCCGAGATCATCCGGGCGGCCCTGCTGAGCATCGACGACGGCCAGGCGGTCGCCGCCCGCGCGCTCGGTCTGACGCCGCTGCAGGTGCTGCGCAAGGTGCTGGTGCCGCAGGCGATCAAGGTGGCGCTGCCGCCGACCGGCAACGAGTTCATCGCGATGATCAAGTACACCTCGCTGGCCTCGGTGATCTCGCTGCGCGAGCTGCTCACCACCGCGCAGGTCGGTGTGTCGGTGACCTTCCGCTACGCGGAGTACTACGTCGCCGCCCTCGTCTACTACCTGGTCATCGTCAGCCTGGTGATGCTGCTGCAGTCGTGGATCGAGCGCCGGTACCGGTGGACCTCCACCGTCCCGACCCGCCGGTTCCTGCCGCCCTCGTGGTCGCGCCGCTCCCCCGGAGCGCCCGGCTCCACCGGAACGCCCAACGCCGCACAGGAAGCCCTCAAGGTATGAGCACCGCGAACGCTGAGCAGCCCGCCGCCACCACCGGCCGGCACGCGCACCAGCTCCCCCTGCTGCGGGTCCAGGACCTGCACAAGCGGTACGGCGCCACCGAGGTGCTCAAGGGCGTCGACTTCACGGTCGACCGCGGCGAGGTCAAGGCCCTGCTGGGTCCGTCCGGCTCCGGGAAGTCGACCATCCTGCGGCTGATGGCGCTGCTGGAGGCGCCCGACGCCGGCGAGATCATCCTGGACGGCAAGCGTCTCGGAGTATCCGTGTCTGGAGGCCGGGTCAGTCATCTGCGGGAGCGCGACCTGGCCCGGCAGCGCACCGACATCGGCATGGTGTTCCAGCGGTTCAACCTGTTCAACCATCTGGACGCGCTGCACAACGTCATGCTGGGCCTGACCCAGGTGCGCAAGGTGTCGCGCTCCGAGGCGCGGGACCGGGCCCACGCCATGCTGACCCGGGTCGGCCTGGCCCAGCGGGCCGGGCACTTCCCGAGCGAGCTGTCGGGCGGCCAGCAGCAACGGGTGGCCATCGCGCGCGCCCTGGTCATGGACCCCAAGGTCATGCTGTTCGACGAGCCGACCTCCGCGCTGGACCCCGAGCTGGTCGGTGAAGTGTTGGCCGTGATGGAGCAGCTCGCGGGCGAGGGCATGACCATGGTCGTCGTCACCCACGAGGTGCGGTTCGCCCGCCGGGTGGCCGACGAGGTGGCACTCTTCGATTCCGGCCAGATCGTCGAGCAGGCCGCTCCCGACGAGTTCTTCGACCGGCCGCAGCACGAGCGCACCCGGCGGTTCCTGGAGCACGTGCACTGAGCCCGGCTCACGCGACCGCCGCACCCACCCTCGAGCCACAGAGCCGGAGTTCCTCCTCCATGGCGTCATCCGCCCCCCTCGCCGTGTACACCGACGTCGACGACCTGGATCCCACCCCCGGCGTCCAGGCTCTGCAGGACGCCGGGTTCCGGGTGCGGGTCCTCGAGACCCGCGACGAGCAGACCATCCTGGACGCCGCGGCGGACGCCACCGCCCTGCTGGTCGGCTACGCACCGATCCCGGCGTCGCTGCTGGCCCGGCTGCCGCAGCTGCGGATCATCGCGCTGCTCTCCCGCGGCCACGACAACGTCGACGCGGACGCGGCCACCGACCGGGGCGTCTGGGTCACCAATCTGGACGACCTGTCCTCCGACGAGGTCGCCGACCACACCTGGGCCCTGGCCGCAGCGCTGCTGCGCGACCTGCCCTTCCATGCCGCCGCCGCCCGGCGGGGCGACTGGCTGGCCCGCCGGACGCCGGCGCCGCGACGGCTGTCCACCGTGGCCGTCGGCGTGCTGGGGCTGGGCCGGATCGGCCGCAAGGTGGCCGCCCGGGCCGTCGGGCAGGTGGCCGAGGTCCTGGGCCACGACCCGTGGCTCCCCGAGGACGTCGAGATCCCGGGCGTGCGACGGGTGTCGCTGCCCGAGCTGCAGGCACGATCCGACCTGATCACCCTGCACCTCCCGCTGTCCGACGGTTCCCAGGCGCTGGTGGACGCGGGCTTCCTGGCCGCGATGCGCCCCGGGAGCCTGCTGGTGAACACCTCCCGCGGCGGGCTCGTCGACCCGGTGGCGCTCGCCGCCGCGCTGGACGACGGCCGGCTGGCCGGCGCGGCCCTCGACGTGCTCGACGTCGAACCGCCCCCGGCGGACCACCCGCTGCTGCACCGCGACGACGTGCTGATCACCCCGCACATCGCCTACCTGTCCGACGTCACCCGACGCAGCTACATCACCGAACAGGCGGCCAACGTGCTGACCTGGGCCCGCACCGGCCGCCCGAACTCCCCGGTCAACGCACCGGAACCCCCAGGAGCCGACCGATGACCAGCACCACCCTCCGCACCTTCGGCGAGGCCGCCCTCGACCTCGTGGCCGACACCCTCGGCACCGACACCGTCTTCGGCATCCCCGGCGTGCACACGATCGAGCTGTACCGCGGCGTGCACCGCCGCGGGCTGCGCTCCGTGGTGCCGCGCCACGAACAGGGCGCCGGCTTCATGGCCGACGGCTACACCCGCGTGACCGGCAACGCGGGCGTCTGCCTACTGGTCACCGGCCCCGGCCTGATCAACGCGCTCACCCCGGTCGCCCAGGCCTGGCACGACTCCCAGCCGATGCTGGTGATCGCCGCCACCACGGCCACCGCCGATCTGGGCCGGGGCCGCGGTCCGCTGCACGACGTGGGCGACCAGGCCGCCCTGGCCGCGCCGATCACCTCGATCAGCGAGACGGTCACCGACCCGGACCACTTCGCCGAACTGCTCGCCGATGCCGCGGCCGGCTGGCGCACCGGCCGGCCGCGTCCGGTGCACCTCGCGCTGCCCATCGACCTGCTGTCCCGGCGTACCGGCCCGATCAGCCCGGTCACCCGGCCGGCCGATCCCCTGCCGATCCCCGTGGAGGACATCACCGCGGCGGCCGCGCGCCTGGCCGGCGCCCGTGCCCCGGTGCTGCTGGTCGGGGGTGGCGCGCTCGGCGCCGCGGACGGGATCCGGACATTGGCAGAACGTGTCGACGCCCCGGTGATCACCACCGGGAACGCCAAGGGCGTGCTGCCCGAGGACCACCCGCTCGCCGTCGGCTTCCTGCTGCCGTTCCCCGGGCCGCTGCAGATGTTGGCCGACGCCGACGTGGTGCTGGCCGTGGGCACCGAGTTCAGCGAGGTCGACCGCATCTACACCGGGGCCGACCTCACGATCAACGGCACCCTGCTGCGCGTCGACATCGACCCCGACCAACTGCACACCCCGTTCCCGGCCACCGTCGGCCTGGCCGGCGACGCGACCGCCGTGCTCAGCCAGCTGCTGGCGGCAATCCCGGCCGGAACGCGAGACGTGCTCGCGGACGGCGCGTCCCGGGCCGCCGCCGCCCGCGACGTGCAGTTCACCGCGCAGACCGACGGCCACCGTCCGTGGGTCGACGCCCTGGGCGGTGCCCTGACGTCCGAGACGGTGGTGGCGCTGGACTCCACCCAGCTCGCCTACAGCGCCATCCACCTGCTGCCCGCCCGGCACCCACGCACCTGGTTGGCGCCGTACGGCCTGGGCACTCTGGGCCCGGCCCTGCCCATGGCCATCGGCGCCGGCATCGGCCGTCCCGACGCCCCGGTCGTCGCGGTGGCCGGGGACGGCGGGCTGCTGTTCACCATCGCCGAGCTGGCCACCGCCGTCGACGTCGGCCGTCCGCTGACCCTGGTGGTGTGGGACAACGCCGGGTACGGCGAGATCCGCGACTCGTTCGACCGGGCCGGCGCCCCCCGCGTCGGCACCGAGACCACCGCTCACGACCTGGTCACCATCGCCCGCGGGTTCGGCGCCGCCGCCACCCGGGTGAGCGACCCCGACGCCTTCGCCCGCGAGCTGGCCGACGCCGCCGACCGCCCGGGGGTGTCCGTCGTGGTGGCCACCGATCCCGCCGGACCGACCGGCCTGTCCCGTCCTGGAGCCTGACATGACCGACCCCCGCCCGTACGTGCCGCCGGCCGTGCCCCGGGTGCAGCACTCGCCCACCGAGCCGCTCGGCCCGGTGAACTCCGCGATCACCCCCCGCTACGCCGGGTTCGCCACCTTCGCCCGACTGCCCCGCATCGACGAGGTGCCGGCGGCCGACATCGCCGTGCTGGGCGTGCCGTTCGACACCGGCGTGTCCTACCGGCCCGGCGCCCGGTTCGGCCCGGCCGCGATCCGCGAGACCAGCCGGCTGCTGCGGCCGTACCACCCGGCCCTGGACACCTCGCCGTTCCGCGAAGCCCAGGTCGTCGACGCCGGTGACCTGGCCGTGAATCCGTTCGATATCGGCGCCGCACTGGAGACCGTGGACGAGAACCTGTCCGCCATGCTGGCGGCGGGCATCACCCCGCTGATGATCGGCGGCGACCACACCATCGCGCTCCCGGCGTTGCGGGCCATGCACCGGGCGCACGGCCCCGTCGCCGTGCTGCACTTCGACGCCCACCTGGACACCTGGGACACCTACTTCGGCGCCGACTACACCCACGGCACGCCGTTCCGTCGCGCCTCCGAGGAGGGGCTGCTCGACCTGGACGCGCTCAGCCACGTCGGCACCCGCGGGCCGCTGTACGGGGCCGAGGACCTCACCGAGGACCGCCGGCTCGGCTTCGGCATCGTCACCTCGGCCGAGGTCGGCAAGCGGGGCATCGACGAGGTGGTCGCCGCGCTGCGCGAACGGATCGGCGACCGGCCCCTGTACGTCTCGATCGACATCGACGTGCTGGACCCGGCCCACGCCCCGGGCACCGGCACACCCGAGGCTGGCGGGATGACCAGTCGGGAGCTGCTCGAGATGCTCCGCGGCCTGGACGGTCTCAACCTGGTCGGGGCCGATGTCGTCGAAGTGGCACCCGCGTACGACCACGCCGACATCACCTCGGTCGCCGCCTGCCACGTCGGGTACGACCTGCTCACCCTGATGGCCCGGCGGCACGCGCGGAGCCGGGCCGAGGCGGCTGTGACCCGGAACGGCGCGACCGCGCTCACCGGCGTGTGATCGGCCCGGAGCCCCGGCGGTGGCGCAGCGGTCGTTTGCGCGTCACCGCCGGACCGGATGCTCCCGGTGCCCCGGCTCAGGAAGCCGCGGCCACCGCCGGGTCGTCGACCCGCCGGACGCCGGGCTGCACGATGCGCTTGAGGCCGCCGGTCGCCCCCTCGCCGGTGAGCGCCTGCTCGGCCTGCTCGATGCCGTAGACGTGGGTGACCAGCGAGTCCAGTTCCACCGCCCCGGAGACCAGCAGCCCCCGGGCGATCGGCCAGGTGTTGGTGTACCGGAAGACGCCGGTGACCTTCAGTTCCCGCATCGCGACCTCCGGTACGGACAACGGGATCTCGTCGGCGCTGCCGACCAGGACGACGGTGCCACCGGACCGCGTCGAGCGGATGCCGTTGGTGATGGCCGTGGTGGCGCCGGACGCGTCGATGAAGACGTGGGCGCCGAGGTCCTCGGTCGACTCGGTGGCCGGATCGATCACCCGCGCCCCGTACTTCGCGGCCAGCGCCCGTCGCCCGGCGTCGATGTCGGCGACCACGACGTCGACCGCACCGAACGCCCGTGCCACCTGGGCCGCGATCACGCCGATCGGCCCGCCGCCGGCGATGAGCACCGTGTCGCCGACGCCGATGCCGCCCTTCTGCGCCGCCGCGATGCCGACCGACAGCGGTTCCATGAGGGCCGCAGCGTGGTCGCTGATCTGTTCCGGGATCTCGTAGGCGAAGTCGTCGGGGACGACGACGTACTCGCAGAAGGCCCCGTCGACCGGCGGAGTGGCCCAGAACTCGATCCGCGGACACAGGTTGTAGGCCCCGGAGCGGCAGAACTCGCACACCCGACACGGCCGCTGCGGCTCGACCGCCACCCGCTGCCCGATCCGGGCCGGGTCGACGTCCGACCCGACCGCCACCACGGTGCCGCCGGCCTCGTGGCCCAGCACGAGTGGCGCCCGCACCACGTACGGGCCGATCCGGCCGTGCTCGTAGTAGTGCACGTCGGAGCCGCACACCCCGACGCTGGCCACCCGGACCAGGACCTCGTCCGGCGCCGGGACCGGCACCGGACGTTCCTCCAGGACGACGTCGTGCACCGCGCGCAGCACGCTGGCGGTCATCGTGCTGGGGATCGACGTGCTGGCCTCTGTCGTGCTGGGGATCGTCACCGACTCGCTCATCGCTGCTCCTGACCTGGACGGGACCCGGCGCGATCCTCCCGCACTCAGGCCAGGTCGTCCTGGTAGCGCTCCTTGACCAACCGGAGGTGCGTCCAGGTCGTCGACGGGCCCGCCCCGGGCAGCGACCGCACCCGGTCCAGCTGGTCGGCCAGACCGCCGAGCGACTCCGCCCGCACCGTGGCGATGAGCGGCCAGCGGCCCAGCGCCGTGGCCAGGTAGGTGACCGAGTCCACCCGTCGCAACTGCTCGATCAACGGCTCGACCGGACCGTGGGCGGCCATGGCCACCCCGGCCTGGACCAGCCCGGCGGCGACCGGCCGCGGCCGCACCCCGATGTGCAGCACGCCGGTGTCCAGCAGCCGCAGCACCCGGGTCCGCGTCGCGCCCACCGACAGGCCGACGCCTTCGGCCAGGCTCGAGTAGGACAGCCGGCCGTCCCGCTGCAGCTCGGCCAGCAGCCGGCGATCGAGCGCATCGACCGGCTCGGTCGGCGCCCCGGACGCCACCGTGTCGTCCCCGGTCGGCGTGGCCGCCACGCTGGCGTCCTTGAGGATCTCCAGGTACGGGCTGGACTCGGCGCTGAGCACCCCCGGCGCCGCGGCGATCCGGGCGACCGTTCCGGCCAGCGCGGCGCGGGTCCGCGTCCGCACTTCCGCGACCAGCGCCGTCTCGCCCGCCGTCACGGACACGAACGGCACCGCGTCCAGGGCGGCCACCGCCGCGGCCACCGGACCGACCGGGCCGGTGGCGGCCACCCGGACCAGGGCGTACTCGGTCAGCCCGAACACCGCCGGATGCACGATGCCCAGCACGTCGACCACCTCGGCCAACAGCCGCTGCGTGCGGGTCCGCACCGTCCCGCGCGGCAACCCCGTCGTCCGGGCCAGCGCCTCGACGCCCGCTCGACCGTCCTGGGCCAGCGCGCCCAGCAACGCCTCGTCCGCGGCGTCCAGCGGCGGTCCGGTCACGGCCCCTCCCATATTTCCGGCAGATCACATCTGTCGTCCGTGCGGTCGTTGGCGATCGTATCGTTCGGTCCGGCGGTAGTCTTCGGATGAAACGTCTGCCGAAGACCCAGTCGGCTGCAAGATCCGTCTGACGGCCGCATGGCCCGCCGCGCCGCGCCCGTCCTGATCATCGCCCGGGAGTTCCATGTCCGCCCCCTCCCCCGACGGCTCGCCGCTGCGGCTGCTCACCTACCAGTCGCTGTGGGCCATGGAGGACCTGCCCTTCCGCGGCGAGCGCCAGTGGACGCTGGCCGAGCGGGTGGAGCGCATCGCCGGCGCCGGGTTCGACGGGCTGGCCGTCGATCTGGGCGCCAAGCAGAAGCCGGCGAGCACCGAACTGGCCGCCCTGCTGCCCGGGACCGGGTTGCGCACCGCCGTCTTCGCCTTCCTGGACGGCGACGCCGCCCTGGGAGATGCCATCGACTACGCCGAGGCGATCGGTGCGCGTGACATGGTCGTCTGTGGGCAGGTCTTCGACTTCGACCTGGACCGGCTGGCGGCGGTCGTGCACCGCTGGTCCGAGCGGTGCAGCGCGGCGGGCATCCGCATGCAGCTCGAGACCCACCGCAACACCATGACCAACGACCTGCGGACCACCGTGCGCCTGCTCGAGCGGCTGGACCCGGCGGTGCCACTGGCCATCGATCTGTCCCACCACGTCTGCGGGTGCGAGCTGCCCGACGGCCACCACCCGGAGACCGAGGCGCTGGTCGACCGGCTGCTGCACCGGGCCGGCTCCCTGCAGGGCCGGGTCGCCACCCGCTGCCAGGTCCAGGTGCCGATCGACTTCCCCGCGCACGCCGACGCCGTCGCGCGGTTCCGCGACTGGTGGACGCGCGGGTTCGCTGCCATCCGGCAGCGCCGGGCCGCCCGGGCCGACGTCCCCGACGAGGTCATCTTCTGCTGCGAGCTCGGCACCCGGCCCTACGCGATCGTCGGCGCCGACGGCCAGGAGCTGTCCGACCGCTGGGCCGAGGCGCTCACCCTCCGCCAGTGGGCCCGGCAGGCGTTCACCGAGTCCGAGCGACTGCACGCCGCCGGAGCCAGCGAGACGACCGCCGACCCATCGTCCTCCCTTCCCATCTCGTCGCCCGCTCCCGTGGAGATCCCGTCATGACCCTCACCCCCACCGCGCCCGCCACGCCCGAGGCTCCGTTCCAGGCGCCGGCCACCACCACCAACGGCTCCGGCAACACCGTCACCTCTGGGCCGCTGGACGGCCGGCCGGTCGGCCGCGCGATGATCCCGGCCCGCGCCTACACCGGCCAGGCCGAGTTCGACGCGGAACAGCAGTCGATCTTCTCCTCCGGCTGGGTCTGGGCCGGGTTCGCGCACTGGGTGGCCAACCCCGGCGACGTGAAGCCGCTGACGGTGGGCGGCTCCCCGCTGCTGATGATCCGAGGCGAGGACGGGGAGCTGCGCGTCTTCCACAACTCCTGCCGGCACCGCGGCATGGCCCTCACCGAGGAGCCCATCCAGGTCACCCAACGGATCCAGTGCGCTTACCACTGCTGGTCGTACCACCTGGACGGCTCGCTGGCCGTCGCGCCGTACTTCAAGCGCGAGCGACGCACCAACCCGGACAAGGACATCCAGGCGCAACTGAGCCTGCTGCCGGTGGTCAGCGAGGTGTGGGCCGGCATGGTGTTCGTCAACCTGGCCGCCGATCCGTCCGACCCCGACCGCCGATCGCTGGCCGACCTGGTCGCCCCGCTGCAGCAGCGCTGGAGCCACATCGACTTCGACCGCATCCACCTGGCCCAGGAGCGCGACTTCGACATCGACGCCAACTGGAAACTGGTCGTGGAGAACTTCCTCGACTGGTACCACCTGCCGTTCATCCACCCGCAGGTCGGCAGCGTCGCGGCGTCCCTCGACATCGACGACGTCGTCATGGAGCGGGACATCGTCGGCGGGTGCTACCCGCGCGGCGCGGCCGGCAAGGCCAAGAAGACCGAACAGCAGCTGCCGTGGCTGGGTGACGTCCCCGAGGCGATGCTGGAGCGGCAGGACATCTTCTGCGTCTTCCCCAACGCCCTGCTGTTCCTGGAGGCCGACTGGTTCCAGGTCATCGGCTTCGACCCGATCGCGCCGGACCACACCGTCGAGCACATGGCCATCTTCGTCGACCGGGCGGCCGCGAACGAGGACTTCGGGCCGGCCATCAAGCGGCTCTGCGAGGTGCTGTACGAGGTCAACGAGCAGGACATGCCGATCCTGCACAAGCTGCAGACCGGTCGCCGCTCGCCCGGGTCGGACCGCACCTACCTGGTGCCGCAGTGGGACCAGGTGACCGCGTTCTTCCAGCAGCGGGTGGCCGAGAAGGCCGGCTACTGATGACCGTCACCGACGTCACCCACGAGGCCGCGGCCGGACGCCGACGCGGCGGGCCGGTGCCGACCCAGCGGCTGCGGATCGCCCAGGTGCGCTGGGAGGCCGAGGAAGTCGTCTCGGTGACGGTCGCCGCACCGGACGGCGAGCCGCTGCCGGCCTGGTCCCCCGGCGCGCACATCGACCTGCACCTCCCGGTCGACGACTCCACCGAGCCGCTCATCCGCTCCTACTCGCTGTGCGGCGACCCGGCCGCCGGTGAGTGGACCGTCGCGGTCCGGCTGGACGCCGCGAGCCGCGGCGGGTCCCGGCACGTACACGAACGTCTCCGGGTCGGCGACATGCTCACCGTGGTCGGGCCGCGCCAGCTGTTCGAGCTGGAGCCCGCCGCCGAGTACGTGTTCGTGGCCGGTGGCATCGGCATCACCCCGTTGCTGCCGATGATCGAGCAGGCCGACGCCGAGGGCCGTCCGTGGCGGCTGGTCTACGCCGGCAGCCGGCGCGATTCCATGCCGTTCCGGCGGCGGTTGCACCGGCACGGGGACCGGATCGAGCTGTACCCGTCCGCCGAGCGCCGGGTCGACCTGGCCGCGCTGCTGACCGATCTCGCTCCGGGCACGCTGGTCTACTGCTGCGGTCCGGAGCGGATGCTCGCCGCGGTCAGCGATGCCGTGGCCGGGACGATCGCCGCCGAGTCGCTGCGCACCGAGCGGTTCCGGCCCCGCGAGATCGTCACGGTGACCACGGACGCCGACGGCGCCACGACCGACACCGACCACGGGGCCGACACCGGCGCCGCGGTCGGCGGGTTCGAGGTGGAACTGGGCACCGGCGGGCAGGTGCTGCCCGTGCCGGCCGACACGTCGCTGCTGGACGTCCTGCTCGGCGCCGGGTGCGACATCATGTGGTCCTGTCGCGAAGGCACCTGCGGCAGCTGCGAGACCGGCGTGCTGGCGGGCGTTCCCGAGCACCGGGACAGCGTGCTGACCCCGGACGAGCAGGAGGCGAACGACGTGATGTTCCCGTGCATCTCCCGCTCGCGGACGTCGCGGCTGACGCTGGACCTGTGAGCCGCACCGAAGGACCCCGGAGCCGCACCGGCTCCGGGGTCCTTCGCGGTCGGCGCGGTGCCCCGGACCGATCAGCCGACGGACGCGGTGGCCCGGGCGATCCGCGCCCCGGCCCCCGGTGCGGCGTCGGCGAACACGGACTCGAGCACGTCCATGGCGTCGTGCACGAGCGCGTCACTGATGGTCAGGGGCGGCAGGAACCGCAGCACGTTGCCCCAGGTCCCGCAGGTCAGCACGATGACGCCCTGCCGGTGGGCGGCCGCGGCGACCTCCCGGGCCAGCGCCGGGTCCGGCTCGAGCGTCCCGAGCCGGACCAGTTCCACGGCGATCATGGCGCCCCGGCCCCGCACCTGTCCGATCCGTGGGTCCACCGAGGCCAGCGCCGTGAGCCGGTCGACCAGCAGCGCGCCGATCTCCTGCGCGCGCTCGACGAGCCCGTCCGTCTCGATGGTGTCGATGGCGGCCAGCGCGGCGGCACAGGCCAGCGGATTGCCGCCATAGGTGCCGCCGAGGCCGCCGACGTGCACGGCGTCCATCAGCTCGGCGCGACCGGTCACCGCCGACAACGGCAGTCCAGCGGCGATGCCCTTGGCCGTCACGATCAGATCGGGAACCACACCCTCGTGCTCACACGCGAACATGGCCCCGGTGCGGGCGAAACCGGTCTGCACCTCGTCGGCGATGAACACCACGCCGTGGTCCCGGCACCATTGCGCGAGCGCGGCCAGGAAGCCGGGCGCCGGGACGATGAAACCGCCCTCGCCCTGGATCGGCTCGATCACCAGGGCCGCGAGATTGTCGGAACCGACCCGCTTGTCGATGAGGTCGATGGCGCGAGCCGCGGCAGCTGCGCCGTCGGGAGTGCCGTCGATCCCGCCGTCGCGCAGCGGGTAGGACATGGGCGCCCGGTACACCTCGGACGCGAACGGCCCGAAGCCGTGCTTGTACGGCAGGTTCTTCGCAGTGAGCGCCATGGTCAGGTTGGTGCGGCCGTGGTAGGCGTGGTCGAACGCGACGACAGCGGTCCGCCCGGTGGCCGACCGAGCGATCTTGATCGCGTTCTCCACCGCCTCGGCGCCCGAGTTGAACAGCACGGTGCGCTTGTCGTGGTCGCCCGGGGTGAGGCGGTTCAGTGCCTCGGCGACCGCCAGGTACGGCTCGTACGGGGTGACCATGAAGCAGGTGTGCGTGAACGACTCGAGTTGCTCGCGGACGGCGGCGACCACCCGCGGCGCACTCGCCCCGACCGTGGTGACCGCGATGCCCGACCCGAGGTCGATGAGCCGGTTGCCGTCCACGTCCACGACGATGCCGCCGCCGGCCTCGACCGCCCACACCGGCATGGTGCTGCCGACACCGGCCGGCACCGCGGCCCGGCGGCGCTCGGTGAGCGCCACCGAACGGGGACCCGGGACCGCGGTCCGCAGCAGCCGGGACTGGTCGATCGACATGCGTGCTCCTGCAGGGACTCAGCGGTGGGGCGTCCGGCGCGACGGGTGGTCGGGCCGACGCCGGGGACATCCGGGACGGGACCGGGTGCGACCGCTGCCCTTCCGGTGGCCGGCGCCTCCGGCGCGACGGCGACCGGATCGCGCTGTCGGCACGCCCGGGACGTGCTGAGTATCGATTCGAGCAGCCTTCGGCGTCCAAGACCGATCCGGCATCGCCCCCATGCCGAGGTGGGGTGAGCCATGGTCGACCTGCGGGCCCTGCGGACCTTCGTCACGGTGGCCGACCTCGGCACGGTGAGCGCGGCGGCCGACGAGCTGCGCATCGCGCAACCGGCGCTGTCCCGTCAGATCGTCGCGTTGGAGCGTGATCTCGGTACCTCGCTCTTCGAGCGATCCCCGGGACGGGTCCGGCTGTCGGCCGCGGGCCGGTCGCTGCTGCCCGCCGCGCGTGACCTGCTGGTGCGGGCCGGGCAGTTCCGCGACCGGGCCGCGTCGGAGGCGGCCGGACGCCTGACCCGGCTGACGCTGGCCGCACCGGCGACGACGCTGGCCGACGTGGTGGCACCGTTCGTGGCCACCTTCGCCCCGGAGGACCCGGTGCCCACCGTGCTCGAGTCGTCCGCGGTCCCGTCGCCCGACGGGCTCACCGCGCTGGACCGGGGCGCCGACCTCGTCATCGGCCCGGTCCCGCCACGTCCGCCCGCGCAGGGCCGGGCGGTGGCCGTGCTCCCGGTGTGGGCCGATGTCCCGTCCACCCACCCGGTACTCGCCGGATCGGTCACCGGACCGGGACGGGTGCTCGGGCTGGCGGTGACGCGCCTGCTGGCCCATCCGCTGATCACGGTCCCGCCCGGGTTCACCGCTCGGACCGTCCTGGACGTCGAGATCCAGCGTTCGCAGCACGATCTCGACAACACGGAGGCTGCCGTCGAGAGGCCGACGGTGCTGGAGGCGTCGAGCGGGACGGTGGCGCAGGCCCTGGCCGCCGCCGGCCGGGGGGTCGCCGTGGTCACCGACGACCCGCGCTACGGCCTGACCCGCCGGGCCGTCCTCGACCGCGACGGCCGACCGTTGCGGTTCCGGCTGTTCGCATCCTGGCCGCACGACCACCCGGCCCGCGCCGACCTGGCCGCGATGGTCGACCGGCTGGCCGCCTTCCTCGTGCAGCGGTACGGGCCGGACACCGACCCAGCCGCTGCCCGCTGAGCCGGGCTCAGCCCGTGAAGCCGTGCTTGTGCATGACGTGCTTGATCCGGGTGTAGTCCTCGAACCCGTACATCGACAGGTCCTTGCCGTAGCCGGAGTGCTTGAAGCCGCCGTGCGGCATCTCCGCCACCAACGGGATGTGGGTGTTGATCCAGACGCAGCCGGCGTCGATCCGCGCGGCCATCCGGCCGGCCACATCCACGTTGCCCGTCCAGACCGACGACGCCAGCCCGTAGTCGGTGCCGTTGGCCAGCCGGACCGCGTCCTCCTCGTCGGCCGCCCGCTGCACGGTGATCACCGGGCCGAAGACCTCGCGCTGCACGATCTCGTCGTCCTGGGAGACCCCGGCCACGACGGTCGGGGCGAAGAAGTACCCCGGCCGGTCCAGCGGCGCCCCGCCCGTGGTGATCTCGGCCCGCTGCCCCGCCCGGGCGACCAGGTCGGTGATCCGGGTCAGCTGCGCCTCGTTGTTGATGGCGCCGTAGAGGACGTCGGCGTCGTCCGGGTCGCCGGTCCGGGTGGCTGCGGCCCGCGCGGTCAGCGCGGCGACGAACTCGTCGTGGATGCCCGGCAGGGCGATGACCCGGCAGGCCGCGGTGCAGTCCTGGCCGGCGTTGAAGAACCCGCCGGCGGCGATGCCCTCGACGGCCGCCTCCAGATCGGCGTCGTCGAAGACCACGACCGGTGCCTTGCCGCCCAGCTCCAGGTGCGGTCGGGTCAGGTTGCCGGCCGCGGCGGTGGCCACCGCGATGCCGGCGCCGACCGACCCGGTGATGGACACCAGCGCCGGCGTGCGGTGCGCGACCAGGGCGGCACCGGTGTCCCGGTCACCGCACACCACGTTGACCACGCCCGGCGGGAAGAACTCCTGGGCCGCCCTGGCCATCCACACGGTGCTGGCCGGAGTCGTGTCGGACGGTTTCAGCACCACGCTGCACCCGGCGGCCAGCGCGGGCGCCAGCTTCCAGATCGCCATCATCATCGGGTAGTTCCATGGTGCGACCTGGCCGACGACGCCGACCGGCTCCCGGCGGATGGAGCTGGTGTGCCCACGCAGGTACTCCCCCGACGCCCGGCCCTCGAGCACCCGGGCCGCCCCGGCGAAGAACCGGAGCTGGTCGACCATCGGCCCGATCTCCTCGGACAGGGTCAGCGCGGTCGGCTTGCCGGTGTCCCGCACCTCGACCGCGGTCAGCTCCTCGCCGTGCCGCTCGATGTGGTCGGCGAACCGGAGCAGGGCCAACTGCCGCTCGCCCGGCGTCGACCAGCGCCAGGACCCGAACGCCTCCGCGGCCGCCGCGTAGGCCCGGTCGACGTCCTCGCTCCCGGACAGTGGCGCCGTCCCGTACACGGCACCGGTGGCCGGGTCGACGATGTCGCTGGTGGCGCCCGAGGCGCTGTTCACCTCCACCCCACCGATGACGTTGCGCAACGCCACCGGCCCGGACTGCGGGCGGGACTCGGCAGTCCTGGCGACGGCGGTGCTGGAGGCGGAGCGGTCGGTCGGGCTGGCGGTCACGGGGGCTCCTCGGCGGTCGCTGGTGGTGGCAGCGGGCAGTTCGGCGGCCGACCGGATCCGGGCCCGTTCGCGGACCCGGTCGACCCGGGGGCTCAGCTGCCGGCCAGCCGCGCGGCCAGGAAGCCGTGCACCTGGTCGAGCGCCACCCGCTGCTGCGACATGGTGTCGCGGTCGCGGATGGTCACGGCCTGGTCGGTGGCGGTGTCGAAGTCGACGGTGAGGCAGAACGGAGTGCCGATCTCGTCCTGACGACGGTAGCGGCGACCGATCTGGCCGGCATCGTCGAACTCGACGTTCCAGCTGCGACGCAGCTCGGCGGCCAGATCGCGGGCCACCGGCGACAGATCGGCGTTCCGGCTGAGCGGCAGTACGGCCGCCTTCACCGGGGCCAGTCGCGGATCCAGTCGCAGCACGGTGCGCTTGTCGACCCCGCCCTTGGTGTTGGGCGCCTCGTCCTCGGCGTACGCCTCCAGCAGGAACGCCATCATCGGCCGGCCGACACCCGCCGCGGGCTCGATCACGTACGGCGTCCAGCGCTCACCGGTCTCCTGGTCGAAGTACGACAGGTCGACGCCCGAGTGCTCGGAGTGGGTCTTCAGGTCGAAGTCGGTCCGGTTGGCGATGCCCTCGAGCTCGCCCCACTCGCTGCCCTGGAAGTGGAAGCGGTACTCGATGTCGACGGTCCGCTTCGAGTAGTGGGACAGCTTCTCCTTGGGGTGGTCGTACTGGCGCAGGTTGTCCCGCGCGATCCCGAGGTCGACGTACCACTGCGTGCGCAGGTCGATCCAGTACTGGTGCCACTCCTCGTCGGTGCCCGGCTTGACGAAGAACTCCATCTCCATCTGCTCGAACTCGCGGGTCCGGAAGATGAAGTTGCCCGGGGTGATCTCGTTGCGGAACGACTTGCCGATCTGGCCGATGCCGAACGGCGGCTTCTTGCGGGCCGAGGCGGCGACGTTGTTGTAGTTCACGAAGATGCCCTGGGCCGTCTCGGGCCGGAGGTAGTGCAGCCCGGACTCGTCCTCGACCGGGCCGAGGAAGGTCTTGAGCAGCCCGTTGAACTCCTTGGGCTCGGTCCAGGCCCCCTTGGTGCCACAGTTCGGGCACGGGATCTCGGCCAGCCCCTGCTCGGCCACCCGACCCTTGCGCTCGGCGAACTCCTCCTCGAGATGGTCGGCCCGGAAGCGCTTGTGGCACGACGTGCACTCCACCAGCGGGTCGGTGAACGCGTTGACGTGGCCGGAGGCGACCCAGACCTGCCGGGGCAGGATCACCGAGGAGTCCAGGCCGACGATGTCCTCGCGGGAGCGGATCATGGTGTTCCACCACTGCCGCTTGATGTTGTCCTTGAGCTCGACCCCGAGCGGGCCGTAGTCCCAGGCCGAACGGGTGCCGCCGTAGATCTCGCCGGACGGGAAGACGAACCCGCGCCGCTTGGCCAGCGACACCACCGACTCGATGCGCTGCACACCGGCCTTGGCCGCCTGGGCCTGCTGCTTGGCGGAGGACTGGGACGGCTGATCGCTGACCACTGCGGGCAACTCCTGGCGTCGGGCCGCGGCATCCGCGGCCGCGGCCGGCGTGGCCCCCGGGAAGGGGGCGCGGCACCGGCCGTGTCGTCGTCCGCGGTGGATCCCGCGGCCGCTGCGAGCCTAGCCACCGCCGGGACCGCCGCCGACCGTCCCCGCTCGTCCCGCCGGCCGATCCGGCCTCGACCGGGCGGGGCGCCGGTCGAGGACCCTTCGATCGGGTGACGGCTGGCACGGTCCGCACGGTCAGAGCGCTGCCGCGTGCACCTGCACGCTGGATCCGGCCGGGCCGCGGACCACCCGGATCTGATCGGGGATCCGCTGCCGCAACTCGTCGACGTGCGACACGAGCCCCACCACCCGGCCGCCGGCCCGCAGCTCGTCGAGGGTGTCCATGACCTGGTCGAGCGTGCCCGCGTCGAGCGACCCGAAACCCTCGTCGATGAACAGCGTGTCGAGCAGACGGCCTCCCGACTCCGCGGCCACCACGTCGGCCAGCCCGAGCGCCAGCGCCAGCGAGGCCACGAAGGTCTCACCGCCGGACAGCGTCTTGGCCGAGCGCAACTGACCGGACCAGCTGTCCCGCACGGCCACCGTCAGGCCCGTCCGGCGGGAGCGACTGTCCCGCTCGGTGGTCGACTCGAAGCTGTAGCGCCCACCGGTCATGTCGCTGAACCGGGCGCTGGCGGACACCACGACGTGCCGCAGTTTGGCCGCCACCGCATAGGTCCGCAGCGAGATGCCGCGGTGGTTCTGGCCGCGCCCGAGCACCACGTCGGTGAGTGCGCTCAGCTCGGCGTCCGCCTCGAGCACCGGCAGCCGCTCCTGCCACACGGCCTGCAACGCGCGCGCCGCCTCGTCGAGTCGGTGCCGCCTCTCGCGGGCCAGCCGGGCCGATCCCGACGCCGCCTCCAGAGCCCGGTCGGCTCGTTCGGCGGACGACTGGGCCTCGCGGGCCACGGTCGCCGGATCGGGCCGATCGGGACCGTCCTCGGCGGCGGCCGCGACGGCCGCCAGCTCTGGATCGGCCAACTGCTCACGGACCACCGCGGTGTCCTGCTCCACCTGGCTGATGCGCCCGCGGAGGACGTCGACGTCCACGGCGGCGGCCCGGCGAGCGGCGTCCACATCGGCCAGCCCGCTGTGCCGCAGCGCCTCTTCGACGGCCCGCTCGGCCTCAATCCACCCGGCCCGGGCCGTGCGCGCGGTGGCGCTGGCGCCCGCGGCGGCCTCACCCGCACCGGCCCGGGCCAGCAGCGCGGCCCGACGCGCGGGCACGTCCGGGAAGCCGGCGCGGCCCGCCTCGAGCCGTTCGGTCCGACCGGCGATCCGGACGCGGAGCTCGGCCATGCGGGCGTCCTCCGCGCTGAGCCGCGCGGTGAGCGCGCGGTGCCGGTCCCGGACGGTGCCGGCCCGCTGCTGGGCGAGCTCGAGGGCGTCCCGCTCGGCCGCCGCGGACCCGGCCAGCTGCCGGAGCTCCGCGACCTCGGCCAGCACGTCGGCGAGTGCGGCCGCCGCCGCGGCTGCCTCCGCGCCGTCGGCGGACCGCCTGGCCTCCTCCAGCGCCAGTCGGGCCTGCGCGGCCGCCGCCGACGCCGCCTCCCGCCGCCCCGCCGCCTGGCGTTCGCGTTCGGCGGCCGCGGTGATGACAGCGGGCGTGACCGCGTCGGAGGCGGCCGGAGCCGGCGCCGGGTGGTCGCAGCCACCGCACACCGGACAGGCCTCGCCGGCCGTCAGCCCGCGGGCCAGTTCGGACGCCATGCCGGCGATGCGCCGTTCCTGCAGGTCGTGCCGGGCGTCGACGGCGCGGTGGTGCGCGTCGACCGCCGCCACGGCCGCGGCCTCGGCTGACGCGCAGTGCTCGAGCAGTTCCGGCACGGCGGTGGCGGCCGCCGCCGCACGACGGCGGCCGGCCGCGCGTTCGGTGGCGTCCGGCAGCCGGGCCGCTGCCTGATCGGCCGCCGCGACCCGAGCGGCGGCCGCGGTGATCGACGCCGGCAGCGCCGCCGCGGCGGCGTCCACCTGGTCCAGCTCCGCGGCCAGCGTCACCCGTCGACTGTCGGCGTCGGTGAGCGCGGCGAGGTCCCGCTGCTGCTGCTCGGCCTCGGCGGCCAGCGCGGCCAGCGCGCCGGCCTGTTCCCGATCACCGGCCGCTGCCGCGCGCAGCGCAGTCGGGTCCGGGTCGTCGAGGTCGAGCCGCGTCGGATTCCACTCGACCAACGCCTCCTCCGGCTCGGCCGGACCGGAGGGATCGGGGAAGAGCAGCTGCCCGGAGGCGTCGGCCTCGTCCCACCCGTCCGGCCAGCCGTCCGCCCCGGACCGGGTGCCCGCCGGCACCAGCGCGGCCACCGATCGCAGCGGCGCCCCGACCTCGTCCACCCGGGTCAGCCACTGCCGGACGGCCGCGTCCCGGGCCGCCACGGCGGAGGCCGCCGCCGCGCCGGCCGCCGCCGCGGCGTCCAGAGCGCGCACCACCGGCGCCGCCTTGCCCGCCGCGTCCACCTCGGCCCGCCACCCGTCGAGCCGGTCACCGGCCTCGGCCAGGACGGCCGCCCGGCGCTGCAACTCGGCACGGCGAGCGACCAGCTCGGCGATCCGTCGCGCCTCGGCCGACCGCCGGCCGGCCATCCGCTGCCGCGCCCGGGCCGACCTGAACGCGTCGGCCGTGGACTCGGCGACGTCGGCGGCCCGGTCCCGCAGTGCGGCCAGCCACTGCTCGTCCGGCTGGTCCGGCACCGGGCCGGCAGCCGCTTCCGCGACCCGGGCCACTGTCTGCGCCACGGCGTCGTCGAGGTCGCGCAACCGGGCGCCGGACTCCCGTCGAGCGGTCGCGAACCAGTCCTCGACGCTGCCGAACCGGCCGGTGTCGAACAGTCGCTCCAGCAATGCCGCGCGCTCGTCGGTGTCGGACCGCAGGAACCGGGCGAACTGGCCCTGCGGCAGCAGGACGACCTGGAAGAACTGCTCGGCCGTCATGCCCACCAGATCGGCGATGGCCGCACCGACCTCGTCGGCCCGGGTCAACCCGTCCGTCGGGCCGCCGGCTGGTCCGCCGTCCAGCCAGCGCAGCACGACCTTGTGCTTCTCGGTCGTGGTGCCGGTGCCGCGGCTCTTGGGCCGCTCGTACTCCGGGGTGCGGACCAGCACGATGCGCTGATCGGCCACTGTGAGCTCCAACCGGACCTCGGTGCGCAGGCCCGGGTCGGCCTGGTCGCAGCGGAACCGCCGGGCCTCCTGCCGACTGCCCGGGACCCGACCGAAGAGGGCGAACGCGACGGCGTCCAGCACCGTGGTCTTCCCGGCGCCGGTGTCACCACAGAGCAGGAACAGTCCGTCCGCCCCGACCGCATCGAGATCGACCTCGATCCGGCCGGGGAACGGCCCGAACGCCTGGAGTTCGAGGCGGTGCAGTCTCACTGGGCCACCCCGCTCATCCCGCCGCCTCGGCCTGCCGGTGCCCGGCCAGTGCACCGTCGATCAGGAACCGCTCGTGGCGGCTGGCCCGGCTGCCCCGGCACTCGGACAGGAAGTCGTCGATGAGCTCGTCGTCCGCGCTCATCGCGCCGGACGCCGGCGCGCGGTCCCGCAGCGACCGGGGGTCGTCCTGCTCGGGCTGCCAGCTCAACTTGACGGCGTACGGGAACCGACGTTGCAGCTGCCGCATCGGGTCCACCGGCCGCACCGGATCGGTCAGCTCCACCTCGAGGTAGTGGTCGGCGAGATCGGCATGCGCGACCAGGATGTCGTCGAGCCGCCCCCGGACGCTGGCCAGCGGGCGCGCGACGGGGAGGTCGATCGCCTCGGCGCGCATCGCGCCGTCGGCGTCGAGATCGACCAGCCAGGCCGACTTGCGATGGCTCCGCTCCGAGAACGAGTACGGCAACGGCGAACCCGAGTACCGGATGCGCTCGCGCACAGTCTGACGGCCGTGCAGGTGACCCAGGGCGACGTAGTCGAAGCCCTCGAACACGTCCGCCGACACGGACTCCACCCCGCCGACGGCGATGCTGCGCTCCGAGCCCGCGGCGCTCCCACCGGTGACGAACGCATGTGCCATCACCACCGACCGGGTCCCCGCCGGCCGCGCGGCGAGATCGGCCCGGATGTCGTCCGTGGCCCGGGCCAGCACCGCCTGGTGGGACGCCGGACCATCCAGACCCCAGGCCGAGCGGGCGATCTCGGGCTCGAGATAGGGCACCGGATAACAGGCGACCGGACCGTCGGCGTCGTGCAGCAGGACCGGCTCGGCCACCCGGGTCGGGCTGGTCCGCAGGTGGAGGCCACCAGCGGCCAGGAACCCCCCGAACGCGCCCAGCCGAGTCGCCGAGTCGTGGTTGCCCGAGGTGGCCACGATGACCGCTCCGGCGGCGCGGATGTCCTCCAGCGCCCGGGTGACCGTCTGCACAGCCTCGGGCGACGGGATGGCCCGGTCGTACAGGTCTCCCGAGATGAGGACCGCGTCCACCCCGTGGGTGCGGACCGTGTCGGCCAGGCCGCCCAGCACCGATGCCTGGTCGGCGAGCAGCGGACGACCGTGGAACGTCCGGCCGACGTGCCAGTCCGAGGTGTGCAGCAACCGCATGCCCGACACGCTAGGAGTGGGGTCCGACAACCGGCCTCCGCCACGCCCTGGGCACTCGCGGCGACCGCGGCGCTCACGAGGCCACCAGGGCCGAGATCCGCGGCCCGGACGGGGTGTCGACCACGGTGAGCGTGCGGCTCTGTGCGTCGCGCGCGACCAGGTCCTGCACCACCTGCCCCCGGCCGTCCACCACTCGGGCCGCGGACATCGCATCGGTGACCCGGAGCCGGACCGCCGGGTTGTCCGTTCCGTCCGCCTCGACACCGTCCTGGACGACCTCGACCGCGAGCACGGTGTGCTCGCCGCCCTGGACCTGAAGGCCCGACTCGACGAGCCGGGTGATCGTGGCCGCGTCCTCGAGACGGGCCGGGCTCTCGGAGCTGTAGACCTGCGACAGCAGGGTGAGATCCCGCTCACGCAGCGCCTGGTCGCGCTGCTGGGTCCAGGTCGCGACGACCGTCCCCCAGTCGGCCGGGCCGGGGATGGCCGCCGTCGAGGGATCCGACGGCTCGGGCGGCACTGGCGGCACGGGCGGCACGGACGGCAGCGCCTGGATCGGCGCCTCCGTCGGCGCCGGTGGCGCGGACGCATCGACCGAGGGACCCGACCGCCCGAGGCCGGGCAGCACCCCGAGGACACCGAACACCACCGCCGCGGCGACCAGGAGGCTGACCAGGGCCACCCCCACGACCCGGCGTCGCGACGGGGGTGCCGGGACGCCGGGATCTCGCACGTCGGACCGGCGGTCGCGAGGACGTCCGCCACGGGCCTCCGGGTCGCCGCGACGGGGTGCGTCGCGGGTCCGTCCGGCCGCCCGGATCGCGGCGACCACAGGATCGACGGGCTCGGCGCCGCTCGGCGGACGTCGCCCCGCGACCATCGCGGCCAACCGGGCCGCCGGTGCCGGCGACCCGTCGTCCTGGCGCTCACCCCGCAATCCAGCGGGTCGGTCCGGCGGTTCCCGGCGTTCCGGCCGGTCGCCGGAGGCGGCCGGCTCGGGATCGAGCGGCACGGGCATCCTCAGCAGCATCGGCAGCGGCTCCGGGGCCGCGGCATCGTGCAGCAGCATCACCACCGACGCGGCCGACGGCCGCATCTCGGGCTCGACCGAGAGCAGCGAGCGCACCACCCGGACGAACGCGGGCGGACCGCAGTCGTCCGGCACCTCGGGCCACTCGACGTCCGGATCGCCGAACGGCGAGCGACGGCCGGGCGGCCCCGTCACACCCCAGGCGGTGGCGGACTCGTCGCGCTCCGCCGGTCGGGGCTGCGGCACCCCGGTGAGGCAGGCCAGCGCCAGCAGGCCCAGGTCGAGCAGGTCGGCCGCCGGGCGGCCACCCGGCGCGTCGTCAGCCCGCTCATCGAGGCCGTGTTCGAGGCCGTCGGGTCCGTCGTCCCGCACCGCCCCCAGGTCGGCCAGCAGCGGCCGGCCGTCCGCCTCGAGCAGGACGGACGCGGCACCGATCGAGCCGTGCACGATGCCGTGGCGATGGGCGGCGGCCACCGCGTCGGCCACGGGCAGCACCACGGTGACCACCTGTCCGGCGGACAGCGGACCGACCCGCCGCAGCAGGGCCGCCACGGTGCCGCCCTCCGCCCAGGACGAGACGAGCACCGCGCGGTCGTCGTCGACCCGGGTGTCCAGCAGCCTCGGCAGGTGTTCGTGACCGACCCGCCGTAGCACCGCAGCCTCCCGGTCCAGGACCGTCCGGTCGACCGCCGCGACCTCCTTGATCGCCACCGGCGTCCCCGTGCGCAGGTCCTCGCCACGCCAGAGTCCGGCCGGGCCGGTCCGCGCGAGGGGGTGCACCGCCCGCCAGGGGCCCACGGTGAACCCGGCCGGGCAGGTCGCCGGCGCGTCGCGTGAGCTCCGATGGCGTCCGGACGAGGTGTCTCCGCTCATGCCGCAGCACCGTAGGGACGGTCGGGTGCCGACGATCACTTGTCCACAATCGGCAGCTCAGCGCCGTGATCGCCGATCAGTGGCGGGCTCGGGAGGCGGTGTCGGGCCGGCGGCGTACCGTGCTCCCATGGCTCAGCTGCTCGCCGGGGACGCCCCGCTGACCTTCGTCGACGCCGGTCTGGTCGACTACCGCCGCGCGTGGGACTGGCAGAAGGAACTGGCCGATCGGCGTGCCGATCGGGTCGGGGACGACACCGTGCTGTTGTTGCAGCACCCGGACGTCTACACCGCGGGCAGCCGGACCCAGCCGGAGGACCGCCCGGTCGACGGCACCCCGGTGATCGATGTCGACCGGGGCGGCCGGATCACCTGGCACGGCCCCGGCCAGCTGGTCGGCTACCCCGTGGTCGCGCTGGCCGAGCCCGTCGACGTGATCCGGTACGTCCGCCTCCTCGAGTCGGTGCTCATCCGGGTCTGCACCGACCTCGGCCTGGCCACCGAACGCGTGGCCGGGCGCAGCGGCGTCTGGCTCCCGGCCTCGGCCGGCCGGCCGGACCGCAAGATCGCGGCGATCGGGGTCAGGGTGGCGCGAGGCGTGGCGCAGCACGGATTCGCGCTGAACTGCGATCCCGACCTGGCTGCCTTCGGCCGGATCGTGCCGTGCGGGATCACCGACGCCGGCGTGACCTCGCTGAGCGCAGAGCTCGGCCGCGACGTGACGGTGGACGAGGTGGTGCCCGTGGCGCGCCGCCGTCTCGAGGAAGGTCTGCGCGGAGTGCTGGAGGCCGATCCTCCACCGACGCCGGTGCCGGATCCGGTGGTGACACCGGCCGCCGGGGTCCGCTGGGTGCTGGACGACGCGTTGGTGCGGCGATGACCGGCCCGGCCGACCGTCCCACGGTCACCGCGACGACGACCGGAACGCCCATCCTCGTGACGGACGGAGGCGATACGGTGAACCTCAGCTCGCCGGACGGTGCCGTCCAGGACGGTTGGTACGTCCCCGGCGAAGTCCGATCACCCAGCAGCGAGGAGCAGCCGATGAGTGCCCCGTCCCGGTCCCGAAGCGCCGCCCAGGATCTGGCCAACAAGGCCTCCGACGTCGCCGAGAAGGTCGGGGACGCGGTCGCCGGCGTCTCCACCGAGGTGGGGACGCGGGCAGCCGCCTTCGCGTCCGACGCCGCCGAGCGCGCGGAGAAGCTGGCCGCCGACGCGGCCCACGCCGCCGCCCCGATCGTGCAGAAGGCCGGTGAGTCGCTCCAGGGCTCCGCCGAGCGCCTGTCCCGCAAAGCCCGCAAGGCCGCCGAGCGCGCCCAGCGGGAAGCCGCGGCTCAGGCCAAGGTCCTGGCCAAGCAGGCGAAGAAGGCCAAGCAGCAGGCCAAGGCCGGCGCCGGCGATGCGCAGCACAAGGCCGGCGCCACGCTCGCCCACCTGAGCACGCTGGCGCAGCACAAGGCGGCCGACACCGCCGCGACGCTCGCCGCGTCCGCCGCGGCCGGCAGTCGCACGGTCGGCAAGAAGCTGGACACCACCGCCGTGAAGACCGGCAAGAAGCTCGACCAGGCCGCGACCCGGACCAGCAAGAAGCTCGACAAGGCCGCCGCGAAGGCCAGCAAGAAGAGTGGCAAGTCCGGCCACCCGGTGCGCAACCTGGTGATCGTGGCCGCGATCGTCGCCGCGGTGGCGGCTGCGGTGAAGCTGCTGCGCCAGCCGCAGACCAGCCCGCCGGACACCCGTCCCGCCCCCACCACCAAGCCGACCAGCGTGGGCGAGAAGATCTCCGCCGCCGCCGATCAGGCGAAGGACACCGCCACCACGGCTGCGGCCAACCTCTCGGAGAAGGCCTCGGAGGTGGCAGACAAGGCGACCGCCGTCGCGTCGAAGGCGGCCGCCACCGTGTCGACCGCCGTGTCGGACGCCACCGAGAAGGTCGGTGCGGTCGCCGACGACGCGGTCGCCGCGGCCAAGGGCAAGGCGGAGGATGTGGCGGCCGCCGCCAAGGACGCCACGGACAAGGCGGCCGGCGCGGTCAAGGAGACCACCGACAAGGCGGCCACCGCGGTCAAGGACTCGACGGACAAGGCCGCTGCCGCCGCGAAGGCGTCCGCGGACCAGGGTGCCGCGAAGGCGGGCGCCAAGGCTGATCAGGCCGCCGGCGCGGTCAAGGACGCGGCCGACAAGGGCGCCACCCGGACCGGCGCGGCAGCCGACAAGGCCTCCGGCGCGGTCAAGGACGCGGCCGACAAGGGCGCCACCCGGACCGGCGCGGCAGCCGACAAGGCGTCCGGCACGGTCAAGGACGCGGCCGACAAGGCCAAGGGCGGCACCGGAGACGGTTCGGGACAGGCATGACCATCGCACCGGAGGGTCGTCGGCTGTTGCGCCTGGAAGTGCGCAACACCCAGACGCCCATCGAGTCGAAGCCGCCGTGGATCAAGACCCGGATGCGGACCGGGCCGGAGTTCCAGGCCCTGAGTGGACTGGTCAAGCGGGAGAACCTGCACACCGTCTGCCAGGAGGCGGGTTGCCCCAACATCTACGAGTGCTGGGAGGACCGCGAGGCCACCTTCCTCATCGGAGGCGACCAGTGCACGCGGCGGTGCGACTTCTGCCTGATCGACACGGGCAAGCCGGGTGCGCTCGACCGCGATGAACCGAGGCGGGTGGCCGAGTCGATCGCGACGATGGACCTCCGGTACGCGACGATCACCGGCGTCACGCGGGACGACCTGGAGGACGAGGGCGCCTGGCTGTACGCCGAGACGATCCGGGCCGTGCACGCGGCCGCGCCGAACACCGGTGTCGAGATCCTGACGCCGGACTTCTCGGGTCGGCCCGAACTCCTCGACCAGGTCTTCGAGGCCCGGCCGGAGGTGTTCGCGCACAACGTGGAGACCGTGCCGCGGATCTTCCGTCGCATCCGGCCGGCGTTCACCTACGAGCGCTCGCTGGACGTGCTGACCCAGGGCCGGACCGCGGGGATGGTCACCAAGTCCAACCTGATCCTGGGCATGGGCGAGACCCGCGAGGAGATCAGCACCGCGCTGCACGATCTTCACGGGGCCGGCTGCGACCTCATCACCATCACGCAGTACCTGCGGCCGACGCCCCGCCACCATCCGGTGGAGCGGTGGGTCAAGCCGCAGGAGTTCGTCGAACTGCGCGAGGAGGCCGAGGGGATCGGCTTCGCCGGTGTGATGTCCGGGCCGTTGGTGCGGTCCTCCTACAAGGCCGGCACGCTCTACCGGCAGGGTGCCGCAGCCCGGGACGCCCGGATGGGCATCACCGTCTGATCCGGACGCCCGGCCGCCCGGTGACCTTCGGGTCACCGGGCGGCCGAGCATCATCGTCCCCGAGCGCACGCGGTCCACAGCTGACCGCTCACCGCGGCAGACGGTCGGATCGGGCGCCGCCCGACGATATCCTGCTGGACATGGCCAAGAGTTCGACCACCGCCGGAAAGCCTGACAAGGCCGAGGCCAAGGCTGCCGAGAAGGCGGCCAAGGCGGCTCGGAAGGCGTCGAGCAAGGAACGTCGCGGCCAGATCTGGCAGGCGTTCAAGATGCAGCGCAAGGAGGACAACAAGCTCCTCCCGCTGATGATCGGCGCACTGCTGCTGTGCGCCGTCGTGATCACCGGGCTGGGCTGGTTGGTCGGCCTGCCGTGGTGGGCGGCGCTGCCCTTCGGCATCATCATCGGCGCACTGGTCGCGATGATCATCTTCTCGCGCCGCGTGCAGGCCAACGTGTACAAGAAGGCCGAGGGTCAGCCCGGCGCCGCGGGCTGGATGCTCCAGAACAACCTCCGCGGCCGCTGGCGGATCACCCCCGGCGTCGCCGGAACCACCCAGCTGGACGTCGTGCACCGCGTGATCGGCCGGCCCGGCGTGATCCTGGTCGGCGAAGGTGCTCCGCACCGGGTCAAGCCGCTGATCGCCCAGGAGAAGAAGCGCATCGCCCGGGTCGTCGGCGAAACGCCCATCTACGACTTCGTGGTCGGCAACGACGAGGGCCAGATCCCGCTCAGCAAGCTGAACGCCCGGCTGATCAAGCTGCCCCGCAACATCGCCGCCAACAGCGTCACCGAGCTCGACAACCGGCTCACGGCACTGACCGCTCGTGCGCCCCAGGCCGGCCTGCCCAAGGGTCCGCTGCCCGCCGGCGCCAAGATGCGCAACATGCAGCGGGCGGCGCGACGCCGCTGACCGGCACCGGCAGGACAGACGGCCCCGGCATCACCCCAGCGCTCAGCGGGGCCGTCCTGCGTCCAAGCCCAGCCGGGGGATCCGCGACGCTCGTGGTCAGCGCATCCGGATGACGACCGTCCGGCAGGCCCGGTCGTGCAGGCCCCGTCCGTCCCGGTCGTTGATCAGCGGCGGCACGATGAGGAAGATCAGCGCCGTCCGGGGCACCGCCCACAGCCCGGGCGTCCGGGCGCCGGTCACCGGGGCCACCCGGATCCCCAGCGCGGCCTGACCTGGCGTGAAACCGAAGACGGCGACCGGCATGACCGTGAGCAGTGCCCAGACCAGCAGGCTCCAGTTCTGCGGCAGGTCGGGACGGGTGAACAGGTACGCGATCACCCCGGCGGCGACCGCATCGAGCAGGAACGCCAGCACCCGGACACCCATGGTCGCGACCGACCCGACGCCGTCCTCCGGCAATCCGAGAGCCGCCCCGGCGTGGTACTCCGAGGCCGGTCCGGATCGGCCGGCGTCACGCGCTCCTGTCATGCGGCCAGCGTAGAGACTTCCACCGCGGATCCGGTCCGATCCCGGCGCCTGCCCGCCGGCGGCTCGGCGGATGTCACCGGCATCACCCTGGGTGGCCGGACCCGACCGGGCACGCGTCGACTGTCACCCGATCAGCCCTGTGCGGGCATGCGCGATCCTGCGCGTTAACGTTGCGGAAACATGACGGCGATCGCGGGGCAACAGGTCGTCCATAGCGTGACCAGCGCACCGGGCAGCCGCGACCAGTGGTCAGCCGTGCCGGAGCCCCGCACGACACCGGTCGGTGTCGAGCTGTCAGGATGCAGCTGCACCCACGGGCCCGGCGCGACGCTGCGGTCGTCCGCGGCGCGACCGCACACCGACGGCCCCCGGGACCGTCTCGAACGACGACAAGGAGCGCGTGCGTGTTCTCCACCCCCGAAGAACTGGTCGAGTACATCGGCCAGAACGATGTCGAGGTCTTCGACATCCGGTTCTGCGACCTGCTGGGCAGCATGAACCACCTCACCGTGCCGGCCAAGACGGTCTCCGTCGAGATGCTGGCGGGCGGGATGGCGTTCGACGGATCGTCGATCCGCGGCTTCCAGTCGATCCACGAGTCGGACATGACGCTGCTGCCCGACGTGACGACCGCCCGCGTCGACCCGTTCCGGGCCCGCAAGACCATGACGGTCAACTTCTTCGTGCACGACCCGCTGACCCTGCAGCCGTACTCGCGCGACCCGCGCAACGTCGCCCGCAAGGCCGAGGAGTACCTGGCCAGCACCGGCATTGCGGACACCGCCTTCTTCGGGCCCGAGGCCGAGTTCTACCTCTTCGACAACGTGCAGTTCGAGACGAAGATGAACGGCTCGTTCTACAGCGTCGACTCCGACGAGGGCTGGTGGAACACCGGCCGCGACGAGTCGCCGAACCTCGGCTACAAGGTGCGGGTCAAGGGCGGCTACTTCCCGGTGCCGCCGTACGACCACCAGGCCGATCTGCGCGAGGACATCACCGCGAACCTGATCGCGATGGGCTTCGACGTCGAGCGTGGCCACCACGAGGTGGGCACCGCCGGTCAGGCCGAGATCAACTACAAGTTCAACACCCTGCTGGCCGCGGCCGACGAGGTGCAGCTATTCAAGTACATCGTCAAGAACACCGCCTGGGCCGCCGGCAAGACCGCGACCTTCATGCCCAAGCCGATCTTCGGTGACAACGGCTCGGGCATGCACGCCCACCAGTCGCTGTGGGCCGGCGGCAAGCCGCTGTTCTACGACGAGGCCGGCTACGGCGGGCTGTCCGACATCGCGCGCTACTACATCGGCGGCATCCTGCACCACGCCCCGTCGCTGCTGGCCTTCACCAACCCGACGGTGAACTCCTTCCACCGTCTGGTGCCGGGCTTCGAGGCGCCGGTCAACCTGGTCTACTCGGCGCGCAACCGTTCCGCGTGCATCCGGATCCCGCTCACCGGTACCAACGCCAAGGCCAAGCGCATCGAGTTCCGCTGCCCGGACCCGTCGGCCAACCCGTACCTGGCCTTCGCGGCGATGTTGATGGCCGGCCTGGACGGCATCAAGAACAAGATCGAGCCGCCGGCACCGGTCGACAAGGACCTCTACGAACTGCCGCCGGACGAGGCCGCTGACATCGCGCAGGTGCCCGCGTCGCTGGGCGCAGTCATCGACCGTCTCGAGGCGGATCACGACTACCTGCTCGAGGGTGGCGTGTTCACGCCGGACCTGATCGAGATGTGGATCAAGCTCAAGCGCGAGGAGATCGACGCGATCCGGCTGCGCCCGCACCCGTACGAGTTCGATCTGTACTACGACATCTGATCCGTTGCCACCGGCTGCCCAGCGCAGCTCCGACGGACCCGTGGGGCTCCCGGCACCAGCCGGGGGCCCCACGTGCCGTCCCGGGTGGGGATCATCGCCGCACCCGTCCCCCGCCCGACCGTCCGTCCGAAGCCCCACACAGGAGCACTGCATGCCCACCTACGCCGTCCAGTACGCCTACCGCGACGTCCCCGAGCAGCTCGACGAGCATCGGCCGGTGCACCGTGACTGGCTGCGCGGCCTGGCCGCCGACGGCGCCGTGGTGACGTGCGGCCCGTGGGTCGGTGAGCCGGCCGGCGCGCTGCTGATCTTCCGCGGGGAGTCCGCCGCAGCGGTCGAGACGCTGCTCGACCAGGATCCGTTCTGGACCGTCGGCGTCATCGCCGAACGGTCGGTGCGGGAGTGGAACCCGGTGATCGGTCAGCTCGCGGACTGACCATCCGGTCGCCCGGGCGATGACGGCACCTTCGTGGAACCGGGCGCCGCCATGTCGCCGACGGTGTCGCCGATCTCGGGTCCGGTGTGCGCTCCCGTCCGGTGCACCAGGACGGGCAGGCTGGGCGCTCCGGCGACGAAGTCACGGACCCGGTTCCAGCGGGCTTCGTAGGCAGGGCCGAAGCGCCGTTCGGCCCGACGGCGGGCCTTGAGCCGTCGCCGGTACCAGCGATGGGCCCACCACGACGACGGCTTGGCCAGGCGCACTGCGCCCACGATCGCGATGGGGAACAGGGCGATCCCGACCAGGCCGGTGCTGATCTTGCCCTTGAGCAGGCAGACGATGGCCAGCAGCAGCACCACCGTGATGCCGATCGGCAGTCCCCAGTGGGGCCCGACCTCGGGGAACACGTCGACGCCGCCGATCAGGACGCCGGTCACGGCCAGCACGATGAAGATCGCGTCCACCGACTTGCGGCCCTCGGGCGTCCAGTAGACGTCCTCCAGGTGCAACCACAGGGCGAACTCGTCGAAGGCCAGGCTGACCCCGACCCCGAAGATCACCGCCACCGCGTTGAGCCACCCGCCGGTCGGGGTCGCCGCGATCAGCATCACCCCGGCGAAGAGCATGAGCAGGATGCCGAACACCTGGTGGTGCACGTGCACTCCGCCGAAGCTGATGTTGCGCAGCAGGCCCTTCCCGCCGTCCGCAGCCGGTGGCGGCGCCGCTCCGGTGCCGGGACCGCGATCGGCGGCGGCCTCATCGACCGGCATCGGCCGGTTGCTGCGGGCCCGGATCCGCCGGGTCACCAGCCGGGTCGCCACGAACGTCACCAGCAGGCCGATGAACAGCCAGAGCACCGGGTCCAAGATGTCGATGACGATGGGGTCGTCCGCGGTGGGGTCGGAGCCGTCCGGCGCGGCGAGCAGCGCCGACGGACCCGACCAGTCGACGCTCCTCCACAGTTCGGCTCGCACGCCCTGACCCCCCAGTCGTCCCGGTCCGACCGTCGGGGCCCACCCTCGTCGGGGTGCCTCGTCGCACACGGATGCCGACGATCCTGCCAGGATCGTCGGCGTCCGGATGGATCATCCGGCGGTCGGGCGCGCCGCCACATCCGGGTGATCAGTTCGAGGTGCGGTGAGCTCACCGCACTCGGGGACGGACTGGAACACCGACGGTCCGGCAGTGGACCGGGTCGGGCACCACGAGGTCGGAGCACGATCGGCGGCGTTGCGTCCATCGATCTCGGAGCGAGTTGCCGGAGCCCCGTCGGCACCGGGATCGGGCAGGATCGGCAGGTGTCCACCGATCAGCAGTCACCCGCACCCCGCCAGGATCCGTCCGACCGGGCCACCGCACCGGACCAGGTCATCGCCCCCGAGGACGAGCTCGGCCCCGAGCGCCCCGGCCCGCAGGAACACGGCGGCCAGGGCGGGATGGCCACCCGCGAGCAGGAGCTGGCACCCCCGATGATCCCGCCTGAGCCGGGCTCGTAGCCTCGTCAGACCGGGGTCGTGGCGGCGTCGCCCGACCGGATCCGCTGGCTGATCACCGTGGTGATGCCGTCGCCGCGCATGGAGACGCCGTAGAGGGCGTCGGCCACCTCCATGGTGAACTTCTGGTGCGTGATGATGATCAGCTGGGACGACTCGCGCAGCTGCGTGAGCAGACCGACCAGGCGGGTCAGGTTGACCTCGTCGAGTGCGGCCTCCACCTCGTCCATGATGTAGAACGGACTGGGCCGGGCCCGGAAGATGGCCACCAGCATGGCCACCGCGGTCAACGATCGCTCACCGCCGGAGAGCAGCGACAGCCGCTTCACCTTCTTGCCCGGCGGGCGCGCGTGCACCTCGATGCCGGTGGTGAGCATGTCCGAGGGATCGGTCAGCACCAGCTCGCCGTCCCCGCCGGGGAACAGCGTGCTGAACACCGTGCCGAACTCCCGGGCCACGTCGTGGTACGCAGCCGTGAAGACCTCGAGGATCTTCTCGTCGACCTCTTTGATCACGCCGAGCAGGTCCTTGCGGGTGGCCTTGAGGTCCTCCAACTGCGTGGACAGGAACGCGTGGCGCTCCTCCAGCGCAGCGAACTCCTCCAGCGCGAGCGGGTTGACCTTGCCGAGCGTGGCCAGGTCACGCTCCGCTCGCCGCGCCCGCCGCTCCTGGGTGGCCCGGTCGTAGGGCATGGCGGGCGGCTCGGAGACCGACTCACCGCGGTCGCGTGCCGCGTGGTACTCCGCCAACTCCGCTGCGGTCGGCGGGACCGGCACCTGCGGACCGAATGATCCGATGAGATCCTCGGCGCTCATCGCGAACTCGGCCAGCGCGCGCTCCGCCAGCTGTTCAGCGCGCAACGCCTGCTGAGCCCGCAGCACCTCGTCCCGGTGCACGGTGTCGGTCAACCGATCCAGCTCGCCCTGCAGCCGGGTCAGCTCGGCCCGGATCCGTTCGACGTGCTGCTGGGCCTGCTCCCGCCGTTCCGCGGTGACCTGCCGCGCCTCGTCGGCCTCCGCGGCCGACCGCAGCAGCCGCTCGGTCACCTGCTCGGCCGATGCCGCGACCTGCTGGGCGACCCGCGCCGCCGCTCCCCGCCGCCGGGCCACCGCCTCCGCCCTGGCCCGCGCGGCCAGCTCGGCGCGGGCCGACCGGCGCAGGTTCTCGGCGGTGCCGGACGACGCGCGGACCCGCTCCTCGTCCGTGCGCACGGCCAGCCGGGCGTCCATCTCCCGTTGCCGGGCCACCGCCAGCACCGCGGCGGCCTCGTCCCGCTCGGTGGCGTCGACGTCCTCGGGCACCTCGTCGGCCTCGACGACGAACATCCGCTCCTGCAGCTCGGCGAACTCGAACTCGCGGGCCTCCTGCTGCTCGGCCAGCGCCTGCTGCTGGTGCTCGAACCGCTGCGCCTCGGCGGCCGCGGACCGCGCGGCGGCGCCCAGCCGGCCGAGCTGCTCCCCCACCGCGGACAGCTGGGCGTCCGAGGCGTGCAGCGCGGCCAGCGTCTCGGACGCGATCCGCTCCCGCTCGGTCAGCTCCTCGCGCGCACCCTGCTCGGCGGCCTGCAGGTCGGCGAATTCGGCCGTCGCCGCGGCCAGGGCGGTCTCGGCCTCGTCGAGCGCGGCCTGGATCTCCAGCGTGGACTGCTTGCCGGCCGCGCCGCCGCTGGCCCAGTGCGGGCCGACCAGGTCGCCACCCCGGGTCACCGCCCGCAGCCCGGTGCCCGCAGCCACCGCGACGGCCCGCTCCAGGTCGTCCGCCACGACCACCTCGGCGAGCAGCGCCCGGACGGCCGGTCGCAGCGCCGCCGGCGCGGTGACCAGCTCGACCGCCCACCGGGTCCCCTCCGGCGCGGGCCCGTGACCGCCGGGATCCGACGCGGCGCCGTCCGCCGCCTGTCCGATCACCAGCGCGGCCCGGCCCGCGTCCTGTTCCTGCAGCCAGGTCAGCGCCTGGTGGGCATCGGGCAGCGAAGCCGACGCCACCGCGTCGGCCGTGGCGCCGAGGGCCGCGGCGATCGCGCGTTCGGCGCCGGGCACCACGTCGAGCAGGGTGGACAGCGAGCCGAGCAGCCCGGGCAGGTCGTCACTGGCGGCGAGGAGGGCGCCGGCACCGTCCTTGCGGTCGAGCCCGAGGGACAACGCGTCGACGCGGGCCCGCAGCCCGGTCTGCCGGGTCCGGGTCTCACGCTGCTGCTCGGTGACCTGCTGCACCCGCTGCCGGCCCGCCTCGACCGCCGCCACGGCGGTCTCGTGGGCCTCGTCGAGATCGAGTTCGCTGGAGTCGAGGTCGCCGACGGACTCCTGCAGCCGGTCGAACTCCTGCTGGGCGGCGGTGGCGCGCGCCTCGGCGTCGGTCCGCGCTGCAGCCAGCCGGGTCAGCTCGTCGGCACCGGCGGCCAGTCTGGATCGGGCGGCGTTGACCTGACCGGCCAACCGGGCCAGACCCTCCCGGCGGTCCGCCACGGCACGACCGGCGGCCAGGAACGCACTCTCGGCCCGGGCCAACGTGGCTTCGGCGTCGGTGCGGGCGGCAACGGCGTCCGCCAGCGCGGACCGGGTGGCCTCCAACGCCGCCTCGCGGATCTCCTGCTCGGCCTCGGCCCGGTCCGCCGCGGCCTCCAGCTCAGCCGGATCACGCCCGGGAGCCGCAGGCGCCTCGGCCAGCGTGGCCAGACTGCGAGCCCGCTCCCGGGCCAGGGAGCTGGTGCCGCGGAACCGCTCGAGCAGGGCGGACAGCTCGAACCAGGTCTCCTGCGCCCGCTGTTGCGCCGGCACGGCGGCTTGCAGGGCGGACGCAGCGGCCCGGTCCTGCGCCTGGGCGTCCGTCACCCGGGCCTGCAGGTCGGCCCGCAGCTCGAGCGCCTGCTGCTCGGCCCGCGCCTCCTGCTCGAGTTGTTCGGACAGCGTGGCGATCTCGTCGGCCAGCAGCCGGGCCTTGGAGTCCCGGAGGTCGGCCTGCACGCCGGCGGCCCGCCGCGCGACCTCGGCCTGCCGGCCCAGCGGCTTGAGCTGGCGGCGCAGCTCGGCCGTCAGGTCGGTGAGCCGATCCAGGTTGGCCTGCATGGCCCCGAGCTTGCGGTCGGCCCGCTCCCGGCGCTTGCGGTGCTTGAGCACCCCGGCGGCCTCCTCGATGAAGGCGCGACGATCCTCGGGGCGGGCGGACAGGACGGCGTCCAGTTGGCCCTGGCCCACGATGACGTGCATCTCGCGGCCGATGCCCGAGTCGGACAGCAGTTCCTGGATGTCCAGCAGCCGGCAGGACCTGCCGTTGATCTCGTACTCGCCGGCGCCGTCGCGGAACATCCGGCGGGTGATCGAGACCTCGGAGTACTCGATCGGCAGGGCGCCGTCGGCGTTGTCGATGGTCAGGGTGACCTCGGCCCGGCCCAGCGGCGCGCGGTCGGCGGTCCCGGCGAAGATGACGTCGTCCATCTTGCCGCCGCGCAGCGCCTTGGCGCCCTGCTCACCCAGCACCCAGGCGATCGCGTCGACCACGTTCGACTTGCCGGAGCCGTTCGGCCCGACCACCGCGGTGATGCCGGGCTCGAAGACCAGGGTCGTCGCCGACGCGAAGGACTTGAAGCCTCGCAGGGTCAGCGACTTCAGGTGCACGCGGGAAGGATCCTTCGATGTCGGGCGGACGTGGTCGGCGGGACCGGAACTGGCGCGGAATCTACCCGCGCGGACGGGTGCGCAGGGTCGGGCACGCCGGGACGCCTCACCAGCGTCGGGGACATCAGCGCAGGTGGTGGCGCTGTCAGCGCTCCCTGAACCCGTCGGGGACGCCACGCGGTACGTCCCAGCGGTGCACCACGGTGTCGACCGTGCCGGGCGTCCCCCGGCCGTTCAGCGCGTCGAGCAGCCGCTGGCACGACGCACGCGGGCCCTCGGCGACCACCTCCACCCGGCCGTCGGCCAGATTGCCGGCCGAGCCGGCCAGTCCCAGCTCGAGCGCGCGCGCCCGGGTCCACCAGCGGAAGCCCACGCCCTGCACCCGGCCGTGCACCCAGGCGGTCAGCCGGGCGGGCTCGTCCGGCCGGTCGCGCTGCGGCTCGGTCATCGGCTGCTCCCGCGGGGCGCCCGTTGACAGGTCGGGCAGAAGAACGACGAACGGTTCATGAACGCGTCCCGGCGGATCGGGGTGCCACACCGCCGGCACGGGCGACCCTCCTGACCGTAGGCATCCAGCGACCGGTCGAAGTACCCGGACTCGCCGTTCACGTTCACGTACAGCGCGTCGAAGCTGGTACCGCCCTGGTCGAGGGCAGCACGCATGACTGCGGCCGCCTCGTCGAGCACGGTGAGCACCTCGGTCCGCCGCAGCCGGTCGGTGGGTCGGGCGTAGTGCAGCCGCGCCCGCCACAGCGACTCGTCGGCGTAGATGTTGCCGATGCCCGACACGACCTGCTGGTCGAGCAACGCCCGTTTGAGTTCGGTGTGCTTGCCGCGCACCACCCGGGCGACGGCGTCCGGGTCGAACGCCGCTTCGAGGGGGTCAGCGGCGATGTGCGCGATCGCGGCGGGCAGCTCGGCCCCGCCGGGCGCGAAGGCCAGCCCGCCGAAGGTGCGCTGGTCCAGGAAGTCGACCACGGGTCCGTCGTCGTCGAACTCGAACCGGATGCGCAGGTGCGGGTGCAGCACGGGCGCGTCGCCGCCGGTGGCCGACACCGGCTCTCCGGTGCCGATCCGGAACTGGCCGCTCATGCCGAGGTGGCACAGGATCGCGTCGCCATCGTCCAGGGCCCACCACAGGTACTTGCCGCGGCGCCGGACCCCGGTGACGGTGTGGCCGCGGGTCACCGCGGTGAACTCGGCCGGGCCGCCGGCATGCCGGCGGACGGCGCGGTCGTGCAGCACTCGGACGGACCGGATCCGCCGGCCGGTCACGTGGTCGGTCAGGCCGCGCCGCACCACCTCGACCTCGGGCAGCTCCGGCACGGGTCAGGCCGGCGGAACTGGTCGAGCGGCAGCGGTCGACGGCTCGTCGACCGCGTCGACGGCCGCATCGGCGACGGCGGCCACCTGTTCGGCGGTCAGCGTCTGGTAGCCCGCCGCGGCGGCCTGCTGCTCGGCTTCCTTCTTGGTCCGCCCGGTGCCGGAACCGGCGACGTCCCCGGCCAGCAGCACCTGGGCAGTGAACTCCTTGGCGTGGTCGGGACCCGTCTCGGTCACCCGGTACTCGGGCGGCCCGAGGGTGCGGGCGGCGGCCAGCTCCTGCAGGGAGGTCTTCCAGTCCAGGCCGGCGCCGAGCCGGGGCGCCGCCGCGAGCAGCGGGCCGAACAGCCGGAGCACGACGGCACGCGCGATCTCCAGACCGTGTTGCAGGTACACCGCACCGAGGACGGCCTCCACCGCGTCGGCCACGATGGACGCCTTGTCGCGGCCGCCGGTGAGCTCCTCGCCCCGTCCCAGCCGCAGGTGCGTGCCGAGGCCGATCCCGCGACCGACGCCAGCCAGCGCGTGCATGTTCACCACCGACGCCCGCAGCTTCGCCAGTTGTCCCTCGGGCAGATCCGGATGCGCGTGGTAGAGCGCGTCCGTCACCACGATGCCGAGCACGGCGTCGCCCAGGAACTCCAACCGTTCGTTGGTGGGCAGGCCGCCGTGCTCGTAGGCGTAGGACCGGTGCGTGGTCGCCAGGACGACCAGGTCGTCCTCCAGGTCGACCCCGAGGTGACGGGTCAGTTCCGCCGGCTCGGGGCGCTCGGCGGCTGCCGCTGCACCCATGAGGTCGGTCAGACCCCGACGACCTGCCGGCCGCGGTACTGACCGCACTCCTGGCAGACCTCGTGCGGAGCCTTCATCGCGCCGCAGGCTCCGTTGGGGCAGGCGACCAGCGTCGGGACGCTGGCCTTCCACTGGGAGCGACGCGCACGGGTGTTGCTGCGCGACATCTTCCGCTTCGGAACGGCCACGGTGGTATCTCCTTCATCGAACGTGCTGCAGCCCGGTGCGGGCTCGTCATCGGGTGGGGCCGGACCGTGTCGGCCGGACGGGCGCGGATGCGCAGTCAGGCCGGGTCGGCGCGGTGTCCCGGATCGGCACCGGGGTCACCTTCGGGATCAGGTCCGTCCGCCGCACCGAAGCGCGACCGCAACGCATCCCAGCGCGGATCCAGTATCTCATGAGAATGGTTCGCATCGAGATCGGCCAGCGGCTCGCCGCACTCGCTGCACAGGCCCGGGCAGTCCGGGCGGCACAGCGGCGCCAGCGGCAGGGCCAGGACCATCTCGTCCCGGACGGTCTGCTCGAGGTCGACGAGGTCGTCGACGACCCGGCCGATCTCGTCCTCGTCGGTGGTCTCGGCCGTCGTCGAACCCGGGTAGGCGAACAGCTCCCGGATGGTCGCGGTGACCGGGACGGTCAGCTCGCCGAGACATCGGGCGCACTCACCCACCGCCTCGGCGCGGGCGATCCCCGAGACCAGCACACCCTCGGCCACGGACTCCAGGCGGAGGTCCAGCTCGACGTCCGCCCCCGGCGGCACGGCCAGCACGTCCAGGCCGATCGGCTCCAGCACCGGCACCTGCACCTGGACCGGGCGCATCGATCCGGGTCGCCGGCCGAGGGTGCGCGTGTCCAGCACCCAGGGCGAGGCGTGATCGGGGCGTGTCGTCATGATCCTGTTCCATGCGGTTCGGTGCTGCGGTTCGGTGCCGGCGCGGCCGCAGCGCGGCGAGCCAGGGCAACCGTTCCAGAGTACGCGATCAGGACGTGCGGAGCCAAGCGACGACGTCGGACCGACCGCGGCTCCGGGTCAGTTGCGGTGGTCGAGCACCGGGCCGCCGGACCGCAACGAGGTGCGGCCCCGACCGACCTCCCGCAGCGAGCGGGTGAGGGTGTCCTCGAGAGCCCCGAGCGTCTCGTCGACGTACCGCTCGGACTCGGTCCGGATCCGGTCGGCCTCGGCGTGGGCCCCGTCGATCACCCGGGCGGACTCGCGGTGCGCGGCCTGCATGACCTCGGTCTGGGACACCAGCCGGGCCTGCTCGGCCTCGCCGTCCGCGACGGCCGACTCGTAATTGCTGCGCCCGGCCGCGGCCAACCGATCGGCCTCCGACCGGGCCCGGCTGAGCAGGCCGTCGTGCTGATCCTGGGCGGACTGCACCGTCCGCTCGGCGTCGGCACGAGCCCGGGTGACCGTCGACTCGGCGTCCCGGGTGGCGTCCTCGACCGTCCGCTGCGCCTCGCTCCGTGCGGCGGCCACCATCGCCTCGGCCTCCGACCGGGCTGCGGCCAGCATCGCGTCGGCCTCGGCGCGGGCACTGCCGACCAGCCGCTCAGCCTCGGCCTGCGCCGCGGACACGGTGCTCTGCGCGGTGGCCCGGGCGTCGCCGATCATCTGGTCGCGGTGGTCGAGCACGTCCTGCGCGTCGTCGACCTCGCCCGGCAGCGCCTCGCGGACGTCGTCCAGCAGCTCCAGCACATCACCGCGGGGCACGACGCACGACCCGGTCATCGGGAGCCCGCGGGCCTCCTCGACGATGGTCACCAGTTCGTCCAGTGCCTCGAACACCCGATACACCGACCGACCTCCTCGAGTGGACGCGCCGGCGCGTGGGAGCGCACCGCCTGCGGTGCAAGTCTGCCGACACCGACGGGTCGTCCCGGCGTCGACACGCCCGGTACCGGCCGCGAAGAACCGGCCGACCGGCCGGGATCAGGCTCCGGAACGGTCGGCCAGCTTGGCGGTCAGCGCCTCGGACACCGGCTGAGCCAGCAGCTTCGCGACGTCTCCGCCGTACGTGGCGATCTGCTTCACCAGCGACGAGGAGATGAATGAGAACTCCGGGCTGGTCGGCAGGAACAGGGTGTCCACCCCGGTCATCCCGTGGTTCATCTGCGCCATCTGCAGCTCGTAGTCGAAGTCCGACACCGCGCGCAGGCCCTTGACGATCGCGCCGATCTCCCGCTCACGGCAGTAATCCACCAGGAGTCCGCGGAAGGAGTCGACCTCGACGTTCGGCCACTGCTGCGTGGTCGTGCGGAGCAGCTCCAGCCGCTCCGGGATGGCGAACAGGCCGGCCTTGTCCGGGTTGACCAGCACCGCCACGGTGACCCGGTCGAACAGGCCTGCGGCCCGGCCGATGACGTCCAGGTGGCCGAGCGTCGGCGGATCGAACGAGCCCGGGCAGACCGCGTGCGTCATGGGGCGCGACCGTAACAGAGCTCGGTGTCGCCGTAGCGACGGGTCCGGACCGCGGTGAACCCGTCCGGCCAGAGGCTCGCGCCGCTCCCGACACCCGGCGCCGGCCTGCCCGCCCGGACCGGGAGGACCCGGCGTTCCAGCACCACGTCGGCCTCCGGTGCCAGATGACCGTGCTCCGCCGCGGCGGCCAGCACCGCCCGCAGCTCGGCATCCGGCAGGTCGTACGGCGGATCGGCGACCAGCAGGTCGGCCGGGGCGGCCGGCGCCGTCCGGACCCAGGTGGCGACGTCGGCGGCGACGACGTCCACCGCGGACCCGACGCGCAGCGCCGCCACGTTGCGCCGGGCCACCTGCACGGCGGTCCGGTCCTGCTCCACCGCCACCAGGGTCGCGGCTCCACGGGACAGCAACTCCAGGCCCAGTGCGGCCGAGCCGGCGTACAGGTCGAGCACCCGGGCGCCGTGCAGCACCCCGGCTGCGTCGAGCGCGTTGGCCAGGGCCGCCCGCACCTTCTCCGAGGTCGGGCGGGTCCGGTCACCCGGTGGCGCCGTCAACCGGGCGCCGCCGAACCGGCCTCCGACGATCCGGGTCACCGGCCGCCCCACCGGTCCGCCGGCGACCCGGCGCGCCAGGAGCCCAGCGTCACCCGGTTGTCCCGAGGACGAGGATCAGGTCGCCGCCCTCGACCTGCTGGACCGTTTGGATGGCGGTCCGGGTCACGGTGCCTGCCCGTGGTGCGGTGATGGATGCCTCCATCTTCATGGCCTCGATGGTGGCGACGGTCTGCCCGGTCGTGACCTGCTCGCCCTCGGCGACGATGAGCGACACGACGCCGGCGAAGGGGGCGGCGACGTGGCCGGGGTGGCCCGGGTCGGCGCGTTCGGTGGTGGGCACGTCGACGTCGACGTTGCGGTCGCGGACCTGCAGCGGGCGGAGCTGCCCGTTGAGGGTGGTGACCACGGTGCGCAGGCCCCGGTCGTCGGCCTCGCCGATGGCCTCCAGACCGAAGTCCAGTTGCACGCCGGGCTCGAGGTCGACGGACAGTTCCTCTCCGGCCCGTAGCCCGTAGAGGTAATCCTGGGTCGGGAGCACCGAGATGTCGCCGTGTGCCTCACGTGACGCGCGGAACTCCCGGTCCGGCGTGGGGAACAGCAGCCGGTTCAGGGTGGGGCGGGGCGCGTCGTCGAGCTGCTTGGCGTCGGCGTCGGACAACTCCCCGACCGGCGCGCGGTGGGTGCGTCCGGCCAGCGCTCTGGTGCGGAACGGCTCGGGCCAGCCGCCGGGCGGGTCACCCAGGTCGCCGGCCAGGAAGCCGATGACCGAGTCGGGCAGGTCGAACCGGTCCGGGTCGGCCTCGAAGGCGGCGGGGTCGACGCCGGCACCGACCAGGTGCAGCGCGAGGTCACCGACCACCTTGGACGAGGGGGTGACCTTGACCAGGTGGCCGAGCATCGCGTCGGCCGCGGCGTACATGGCCTCGATCTGCTCGAACTTGCCGCCCAGGCCGAGCGCGATGGCCTGCTGCCGCAGGTTGGACAGCTGCCCTCCCGGGATCTCGTGTCGGTACACCCGTCCGGTCGGCGCGGTGAGCCCGGACTCGAACGGCGCGTAGACGGCGCGGACGGCCTCCCAGTACGGCTCCAGGTCCTGGACCGCGGCCAGTGACAGCCCGGTCGCCTGCGGGGTGTGGTCGGTCGCGGCCACCAGCGCCGACAGCGGCGGCTGGCTGGTGGTGCCGGCCATCGCGGCGCTGGCGGCGTCGACCGCGTCGACACCGGCTCCGACGGCGGCCAGGTAGGTGGCCAGCTGACCACCGGCGGTGTCGTGGGTGTGCAGGTGCACCGGCAGGTCGAACCGCTCGCGCAGGGCGCGGACCAGGGTGGACGCCGCCGGCGCCCGGAGCAGGCCGGCCATGTCCTTGATGGCCAGCACGTGCGCGCCGGCGTGCACGATCCGCTCGGCCAGGCGCAGGTAGTAGTCCAGGGTGTACAGCCGCTCGTCCGGCGAGGACAGGTCGCCGGTGTAGCACAGCGCCACCTCGGCGACCGCGGTGCCGGTGGTGTGCACCGCGTCGATGGCCGGCCGCATCTGCTCGACGTCGTTGAGGGCGTCGAAGACGCGGAACACGTCGATGCCGCTGCGGGCCGCCTCGGCCACGAACGCGTCGGTCACCGCCGCCGGGTAGGGCGTGTAGCCCACCGTGTTGCGGCCGCGCAGCAGCATCTGCAGGGCCACGTTGGGCAGCGCGGTGCGCAGCGCGTCCAGGCGCTCCCACGGGTCCTCGGCCAGGAACCGCAGCGCCACGTCGTAGGTGGCCCCGCCCCACGCCTCCACCGACAGCAGCTGCGGGGTCAACCGAGCCACCGCCGGGGCCACCGCGACCAGGTCACGGGTGCGGACCCGGGTGGCCAGCAGAGACTGGTGGGCGTCCCGGAACGTGGTGTCGGTGACGCCCAGCGCCGGCTCGGCCCGCAACCAGGCCGCGAATCCGGCCGGACCCAGCTCCTGCAGTCGCTGTCGCGACCCGGCCGGGGCGGGTCGGTCCAGGGCGACCGCGGGGAGTTTGTCCCTGGGGTCGACCAGCCCGGCCGGACGCGGCCCGTGCGGCTGGTTGACCGTGACGTCGGCCAGATGCGTGAGCAGTCGGGTGCCGCGGTCGGCGGAGCGCCGGGAGACCAGCAGCTGCGGGTGGGTCTCGATGAACGACGTCGGCACGCCGCCCGCGGCGAAGTCCGGATCGTCCAGCACCGCCTGCAGGAAGCCGATGTTCGTGGCGACCCCGCGGATGCGGAACTCCGCCAGAGCCCGCCGGGCCCGGCGGACCGCGACCGGCCAGTCCGCGCCCCGACAGGTCAACTTGACCAGCAGCGAGTCGAAGTGCGGGCTGACCTCGGCACCGGCGTGCACGGTACCGCCGTCGATCCGGACCCCACTGCCGCCCGGCGACCGGTAGGTGATGATGCGGCCGGTGTCCGGCCGGAACCCGTTGGCCGGGTCCTCGGTGGTGATCCGGCACTGCAGCGCCGCACCCCGCACCCGGATCCGGTCCTGGGTCAGGCCCAGCTCGACCAGCGTCGCGCCGGCGGCGATGCGCAACTGCGCGGCCACCAGATCGACGTCGGTGATCTCCTCGGTGACCGTGTGCTCGACCTGGATGCGCGGGTTCATCTCGATGAACACCCAGCGCGCGTCGGGGCCGTCACCCTCGAGCAGGAACTCCACCGTGCCGGCGTTCACGTACCCGATGTGCCGGGCGAACCGCACCGCGTCGGCGCAGATCGCGTCCCGCACGTCCGGATCCAGGTTCACCGCGGGCGCCACCTCGACCACCTTCTGGTGCCGGCGCTGCACCGAGCAGTCCCGCTCGAACAGGTGCACCACCCCGGCCGGGTTGCCCTGCGCGTTGGTCGCGTCGGCCAGGATCTGCACCTCGATGTGCCGGGGCTCGACCACCGCCCGCTCCAGGAACACCGTCGAGTCACCGAACGCCGACTCGGCCTCCCGCATGGCGGTACCCAGCGCCTCGCGGAGGTCCTCGGCCCGGTCGACCCGCCGCATCCCACGCCCACCACCACCGGCGACCGCCTTCACGAACACCGGGAACCCGATCCCCTGCGCCGCCGCCACCAGCACGTCCACATCGGTCGACGGGGCCGAGGAGTCCAGCACCGGCAGCCCCGCAGCCCGTGCCGCGGCCACTGCGGTCGCCTTGTTCCCGGCCAGCTCCAGCACCTCGGCCGGCGGACCCACGAACGTGATCCCCGCCTCCCGGCACGCCCGGGCCAGGTCCGGGTTCTCCGACAGGAAGCCGTACCCCGGGTAGACCGCGTCAGCGCCCGCGTGCTGGCAGGCCCGGATGACCTCGGCGATGTCCAGATACGCCCGGACCGGATGCCCCTCGACACCGATCACATACGCCTCGTCGGCCTTCTGCCGGTGCAGCGACCCACGGTCCTCCCGCGGGAACACCGCCACCGACAGCACACCCAACTCGTACGCGGCCCGGAACGCACGGATGGCGATCTCACCCCGATTGGCCACCAACACCTTCGAGAACATCGACCACTCCCGTCCCGCAGCGCTCCGTCCACCGACACCACCACCGACCCGCGGCATCGTCGGCGCGCTCGGACTCCGCGGCCGACCGACCGGACCGGACCGAGATCGGCGCCGACCCGGCGGGACCCTGGGGCCCGACCGCGTGGAGGCAACCTAGCGGCCGCCCGCGGACCCGACCAAGACCCCCGGAAGCGCACAGGAACGCGCGCTCAGCCGTGTGTCGGACCGTCCGCGGCTGTCCGCTCCCCTGTCGGTCAGCCCTTCTCGAGGTACTCCTGCTGCTCGGCGGCGATCACCTCGGAGGCCATCGCGGCGAGTCCCGGTGCGTGGTCCAGTCCGGTGCCGTCGGCGCCGAGCACCTCGGTGGCGTCCACCCGGGCCTGCTCGATGATCTCCCGGTCGCGGATCAACGACAGCTGCCGCAGCGCGGTCCACCGACCGGCCTGCGCGGTGCCGAGGACGTTGCCCTCACGACGCAGCTGCAGGTCGGCCTCCGCCAGCTGGAACCCGTCGGCGCTGGCCGCGACGGCGGCCAGCCGCCGGCGACCCGAGGACCCGTCGGGCGCCTCGGTGACCAGCAGGCAGACGCCCGCAGCGGCGCCCCGACCGACCCGCCCACGCAACTGGTGCAGTTGCGACATACCGAACCGCTCGGCGTCCAGGATCACCATGGCCGTGGCGTTGGGGACGTCGACGCCCACCTCGATGACCGTGGTGGACACCAGCACGTCGACGTCGCCGGCGGCGAAGGCCCGCATCACGGCGTCCTTGTCGGCCGCCGGCATCCGCCCGTGCAGCACCCCCAACCGGAGCCCGACCAGTGGGCCGTCGGCCAGCATCGGGGCGATGTCGACCACGGCGAGCGGCGGGCGGCGCTCCTGCTCGTCCGGGCCGTCGTCGTCCGGCTCGTCGGCGCCGTCCTCGTCCCGGTCCGCAGCCGACCTCCCCCGCGAGCGGACTGCAGCGCCACCCGGCCGGTCCGCCGACTCGGTCTCGCCGATCCGCGGGCACACCACGAACACCTGGTGACCGGCGGCGACCTCCTCGCGGACCCGGGCCCAGACCCGCTCCAGCCAGCCGGGCTTCTCCGCCACCGGCACCACCGTGCTGCTGATCGGCGAGCGCCCGGCGGGCAACTCGTCGAGCACAGAGGTCTCCAGGTCGCCGTAGACGGTCATGGCCACCGTCCGCGGGATCGGTGTCGCGGTCATCACCAGCAGATGCGGCGGATTCCCGTCCGGGTGTCGCGTGCGCAGCCGGTCCCGCTGTTCGACCCCGAACCGGTGCTGCTCGTCGACGACGACCAGACCCAGCTGATTGAAGACGACGCCCTCGGACAGCAGGGCATGGGTGCCGACGACGATGCCGGCCTGACCGGACGCGATGTCCAGCAACGCCGCCCGTCGCACCGCGGTGGACTGCGACCCGGTCAGCAGGGTGATCTTCGTCGCCCGCGGGGGTGCGCCCAGCTCACCGCCCCGACCCAGTGGACCGAGCGTGTTCCGCAACGACCGGGCGTGTTGCGCGGCCAGCACCTCGGTCGGCGCCAGCAGCACAGCCTGCCGACCGGCGTCCAACACCTGCAGCATCGCGCGCAATGCCACCACCGTCTTGCCGGAGCCCACCTCGCCCTGCAACAGACGGTTCATCGGGTGGATGGTGGCCAGGTCGCGGGCGATGGTCTCGCCGACGGCCCGTTGCCCGCGCGTGAGCTGGAACGGCAGGTCGGCGTCGAACTCGGCCAGCAACCCGTCCGGGACCACCGGGCAGGGCTCGGCGGGGTACTCCCGCGCCCGGGCCCGGCGCTGGGCCAGGACCAGCTGCACGGCCAGCGCCTCGTCGTACCGCAGCCGGCGCCGGGCCTGCTCCAGGTGGTCACCGTCGGCCGGTCGGTGGATGTGCCGGAGCGCGGCAGGCAGATCGGTCAGCCCGCGCGTGGCCAGCAGCACCTCCGGGACCGGGTCGACGATCCGCACCGCGTCGAGCACCACCCGCACACTGCGCTGCAGCACGGGCTGGGTGATCCCCTCGACCAGCGGATAGACCGGGATGATGCCACCGGCGAAGGACTCGACCGTCTCCAGGTCACGGTCGAGATCACCGGCGGCCGTCCCCGGTGCCGGCAGCCCGGCGACCGGCACCGCCGCCTCGCCGGGCAGCAACATGACCGCCGGCGAGGTCATCTGCAACGCGTTGCGGAACCGGGTCACCTTGCCGGAGAACAGGGCGACCGATCCCGGCGGCAGCCGGCTCGCCCAGAACGGCTGGTTGAAGAACGAGCAGGTGATGGTGGTGGTGCCGTCGGTGATGGTCATCCGGGTCAGGTGACGCGGACCGCCGCGGGCCCCACCGCGGCGCGGGCCAGACCGGGAGTCACCGCTGCCGAGCTTGCGCTGGTCGATGGAGACGACCTCGGCCTGAACGGTGGCGCGCTCGTCGACGACCAGGTTGCGCAGGTCCGTCATCCGGCCGCGCTGCTCGTACTTGCGGGGGTAGCAGCGCAACAGGTCGCCGGCCGTGACCAGGTCGAGCTTGTCGCGCAGCTTGGCCGCCGTGCGCGCGCCGAGCAACGCGGTCAAGGAGGTTCCCAGGTGGGGGCCCTGCTGCTCCTCCGGTCGGTCCCGACCGCCGCCCGACGTCATCCGCGCTCCTCCGCCGCCCGCCCCGTCCGCCGCCGACCGGCAGAGCCGGGACCGGCGTGGGTCATTGTGCTCCGGACCCCCGACAGCCGGTCCCCCCACCGGGACCACAGCCGGCCGGTCAACTGCCGGGCAGCGCCGTGATCTCCAGGTCGAACAGCATGCCGCTGGCGTACGCCAGGGAGATGACCTCGCCGGGTCGCCGGGTGTGCACGTGGAAGGCGTGCACCCCGTTGCTCGACCAGACCCGCACCTCCTGGGCCAGCGGCTGCAGTTCGGCGATGAGCGTGTCGCGTTCGGGGTCCTCGCAGCGGATCTCGAACCCGATCTCGGCATCGAACGCGCTGCCCCGGTGCTCCCCCGGTCCGGCTCCGCAACTGGCCGGCTCGGCCGGCGGTTCGGGGGCCCGGGAGGCCTGCTGGAGCGCGATGAGCAGCATGCCGATCAGACCACGCGTCCGGTACTCGGTCAGCGCTCGGGCGTCGCCGGGCACTCCGACGGTCCACCCCAGCACCGCGGTGCCAGCCGCCTGCGCGGCGATGGCCGCCAGGTCCGCACCGTCGACCGCGAGCTCGGCCGCGGTGACCCCGGCCAGCCGGGCGACCTCGGCGGCGGTCGGCTCGGCCTTGGGCGTCTCCGGTGGGCTCCAGCCGCCCAGGCTGTCCTGCAGGGCGGCCGCCCCGGCGATGAGCCCGGCGACCAGCGCCATCGACGGAGCCGACCCGTCGTCCTCGGGTGCGCCGGCGGCGTCGTGCTCGACGGGCCGCGCGGCGGGCGTGCCGCGCGTGTCGCTCGCGGTCCCGGACCCCACGGTCGACGGCCGGACGGCCGGACGGCGACCGTGCGACTCCCGCCCGGCACCGTTCCGTGGCCGGCGGGGTGCGCCGCCGGCATCCTCGGACCGGGTCCGGTCCGACCAGTGCACGGCCGGTCGGTCGGCGGTGAGCGGATCCGGGGCGCTGCCCCGCAGCGTGGCCTGCGTGCCGCCCACCCCGGCGGCCAGCGCGTGCAGGTAGGTCTGCAACTGCCGCGCCGCAGGTTCCGGCGCCGGCCGGTGCGGCGGACCGGGGATGGTCGAATCGGCGATGGCCCGGAGCACCAGCTCCCGACCCTCGGCCAGCACCTCGTGCTCGGCGGCACTGGGCGTGATGCCCCAGTGCGGCATCAGGGGCACGGTGCGATCGCTGAGCACGCCGAACCAACGCCGGACGAGCGGGGCATCGAGGACGGCCATGGGCACATCCTGCCCGTCACACCTCGCCGGGCCGACCGTTCCGTGACGGACGGACCCGTCCGGACCACGCCACGGTGCCCGGTTCACTCTCCCCGGGGTCGTCGTCACTCACCATCGGTCACCCGGAGCTCACGATCGGAGGACACGACCGGAGCGGCCCAGCCGGGCCGATGCGGACCGGTTTGGACGATCGTGCACGGATGGCTATCCTGGAACGGTTGCCCAGCGGACGCCGGGCACCTCAAGCATCTCGCGGAGCGGTCCGGACGAAGGCTCGTCCACCTCGACCCGCTCGTGATCGACGATTCGTAGGGAGTGACCGGCCGTGGCTGCCGTGTGTGACGTGTGTGGCAAGGGCCCCGGATTCGGTATGAGTGTGTCCCACTCGCACCGCCGGACCAACCGTCGTTGGAACCCGAACGTGCAGCCGGTGCGGGCCCAGGTGGCTCCCGGCACGGTCAAGAAGATCCAGGCCTGCACGTCCTGCCTCAAGGCCGGCAAGGTCGTCCGCGGCTGACCCGGCCGCATCGCCCGGCGTCCAGGACGCCGCGGCACTGACCGCACCACGACGGCGGGAGTCCATCGGACTCCCGCCGTCGTCGTCGTTCCGACAGGAGCCACGCCGCCGGACGCGGCGCGGCCGGGGCACGGCAGCCGCTAGTAACTGCCTGAGTGGTTGAAGACCAAGACATCCCCCTGTGTGGTCGACGGGCTTGGTGTCCCAACCAGACAGGAGGATGTCCGTGTCCAACGGTAGAGGGCTTTCCCGGGGTGACAAGCGG
>NZ_JAERWK010000030.1 GCF_016918035.1 Nakamurella leprariae
CCGCTTGTCACCCCGGGAAAGCCCTCTACCGTTGGACACGGACATCCTCCTGTCTGGTTGGGACACCAAGCCCGTCGACCACACAGGGGGATGTCTTGGTCTTCAACCACTCAGGCAGTTACTAGCGGTGTGTCAGGCTGACGCCCATGGATGAGCTGACCGACCGCCCCGGCACCGACCCCGAGGCCACCGCCCGACTGGCCGCGCTGGTGCGCGACCTGGCCGTGGTGCACGGCAAGGTCGTCCTGTCCTCCGGTCGCGAGGCCGACTACTACGTCGACGCCCGCCGGCCCACGCTGCACCACGAGGCGGCGCCGCTCATCGGCGCGCTGTTGCGCGAGCTCACCGCGGACTGGGAGTTCGACGCCGTCGGCGGTCTCACCCTGGGCGCCGACCCGGTGGCGCTGGCGATGCTGCACGCGCCCGGCCGGCCGTTGGACGCGTTCGTGGTCCGCAAGGAGACCAAGGCGCACGGCATGCAGCGCCGCATCGAGGGCCCGGACGTGGCCGGCCGCCGGGTCCTGGCCGTCGAGGACACCTCCACCACCGGCGGCTCGGTGCTGCAGGCGGTCGACGTGTTGCAGGAGGCCGGCGCGATCGTGGTCGGCGTGGCCACCGTCATCGACCGGGACACCGGGGCCGGGGAGGCCGTCGCCGCCCGCGGCCTGCCGTACCGGTACCTGCTGGGTCTGGACGACCTGGGCCTGCGCGCCCAGTGAGGCGCCGGTGACCGACCTGCCCGGTCCGACGGAGTGGCGCACCGGACCGCCGCACGCCGCCGACCTGGTCGGCGTCGGTCCGCACCCGCGTCCCTGGCCGGACGACCCGCGGCTGGACCCGGCCCTGCTGGAGGTGGGCGACGCCCGCAACGTGGTCGACGCCTACCGCTACTGGCGACGGGACGCGATCGTCGCCGACCTGGACGCCCGCCGGCACCCGTTCCACGTGGCCATCGAGAACTTCGCGCACGACGCCAACATCGGTACGGTGGTGCGGACGGCGAACGCCTTCGCTGCGCAGGCCGTGCACATCGTCGGCCGCCGCCGCTGGAACCGCCGGGGCGCCATGGTCACCGACCGGTACCAGCACCTGCACCACCACCCGCACGTCCCGGCCCTGCTCACCGCGGCGGCCGAGCATGACCTGGTCGTGGTGGCGGTGGACAACCTGCCCGGCGCCCGGCCGCTGGAGACGGTGGCGCTACCGCGCCGGACGCTGCTGCTGTTCGGGCAGGAATCGATCGGGGTGACCGACGCGGCCCGCGAGGGCGCGGCGTTCACCGTCTCGATCGCCCAGTTCGGCTCCACCCGCTCGATCAACGCCGGGGTGGCCGCGGGCATCGCCATGCACGCCTGGATCCGCCAGCACGCGGACCTCGACCGGGCCTGGTGAGCGGGAGCGGACAGCTCCCGCCGGTAGATTGCCGGCGGTGGAGCTCAGTCTGGACACCGTCTCCGACGCCGTGCTGTGGACCCTGGTCGGCATCGCCGTCATCGCCGTGCTGGTCGCCCTGGTGATCAAGAAGATCATCGGCCGGATCATCGTGCTGGTCCTGGCGGCAGCCGTGATCTTCTTCGGCTGGCAGCAGCGCCAGCACGTCATCGACGTGGCCGACGACCTGCGAGGTCAGGCCTGCGCGCAGCAGCCGGAGTTCCTCGGCATCACCGTGCAGCTGCCCGACGGGTGGTGCGACCGCACCGCCGCCTGAGGCCGGTCAGGCCTGGGGGGCGCTGTCCGGTTCGCTGCGGGGCGCCGGGGCCGGACCACTCGGACCGGGTCCGCGGCGCCCGGCGCGGCGCTTCTGCACCCAGTGCACGCCTGCGGGCACCGCGCTGGCCAGCACCACCACGACGACCGCCAGCACCACGATCGCGTCGACGTTCTCGCGGATGAACTCGATCTGGCCGAGGAAGTAGCCGGCCACGGTGACCAGGCCGACCCAGACGATGCCGCCGATGGCCGAGAACACGGTGTAGATCCGTACGTCCATCCGGGAGGCGCCGGCCATCACGGTGGCCACGGTGCGGACGATCGGCACGAACCGGGCCATGACGATGGTGATCTTGCCGTAGCGGGCGAAGAACTGGGACGACTTCTCGATGTACTCGGGCTTGAGGAACTTGGCGTCCGACCGTTTGAAGACGGCCGGCCCGACCTTGTAGCCGATCCCGTAGCCGACCATGTTGCCGACGAAGGCGGCCACCGCCAGCAGGCCGACGAACAGCGCCAGGTTGATGTCCAGGGCGCCGGACGCGACCAGCAGTCCGGCCACGAACAGCAGGGTGTCGCCGGGCAGGAAGAAGCCGATCAGGATCCCGCACTCCGCGAAGATGATCAGCAGGATGCCGAGGACGGCCCAGGAGCCGAGGTTGGAGATCAGGGTCTCCGGGCTCAGCCAGCCCGGCAGCAGGGCGAGGTCAGCGGTCACGGTTGTCCAGGGTATGGGCTTCCCCGCCGGACACCAGGTCGATCGTGACGCTCACCCCATCGGAACGACCCGCGCACGGCCGGCGCTCAGCCCACCACCAGCGTGAGCAGCCCCGCGGCGACGCCCACCACCATGCCGATGAGGGCGCCGATGAGCAGGATCTGCACCGGGGTCAACGGCGTCGACCGGCCGGGCGTGTCGCGGGCTGCCGACGTGCGGGCGCCGGGCGCCCTCGGACCACCGACCCGGGCCCGCAGCGCCTGGGACAGCAGCTGCTCGGCGTCCGCCGGCACCACCCGGTCGTCCCGGGCCGGTGGTCCGGGACGGTCGGGCGAGCGGCCGGCACCGGTCACGTGCGGTCCCGGATCATGCCGCCCAGCTTGGCCACCGCCCGGCTGGCCGTCGACTTGACCGTGCCCTTGGACAGGCCGGTGGCCTCGGCGATCTCCGCCTCCGACAACCCGCCGTAGTAGCGCAGCACCAGCACCTCGCGTTGCCGCGGCGCCAGTTCGGCCAGCGCCGTCACCACCGCGCGGTGCTCGGCCGACATGATGGCCAGCGACTCCGCCGACCGCGCCGTGCCCGGGTCCGGCGGCACGTAGGCCCGCGCGGTGCGACGGCGGCGCAGCATCGACCGGGAACCGTTCACCACAGCGGTGCGCAGGTAGCCGATGGCGGCGGCCGAGTCGCGCAGGCTGCTCCAGTTCCGGAACAGCCCGGCGAACGCCTCCTGCACGACGTCCTCGGCACTGGCCTGGTCGTCCACCAGCAGGATGGCCAGCCGGACCATGCTCATCCGGTGGGTGCGGTACAGGTCGTCGATGGTGACCGGGCCGGGGGCGGGCGGCGGTGGCGCGGGAGCCGGGTTGAGCGCGGCCAGCGTGCCGAGCGTGCGCTCGACGGGTGACTCGTGCGGTGGTGCCGCCGGGTCGCCGGTCGGGCCCGCGGTCGACCCCGCCTCGTCCGGTCCCACGCGTCCTCCCGTCGTCGATCACCACCGTCTCTGGCCAGATGCGCCGGAGGGGGTGTCGGTTGCCCTCGATCCTGGCAGAGCCGCGGCCCGAGGGTGCGCGATCGTCACCGTCCGTCACCGAACGGTCCGTTCCAGGTCCGGGTGAGGCCACCGGATGCCGACGGCGACGGATGCGGAATACTGGCCCGCGACGAATCCGTTCACGGCCCATCCCGGCGACGGCTCGCGGCTGCGTCGCCGGCACGTCACCGGGCCGTCGACCTGAGAAGGACCGAAGATGCCCCTCGCCACTCCCGAGACCTATGCCGCCATGCTGGACCGGGCCAAGGACGGCGGATTCGCCTACCCGGCCATCAACATCACCTCGTCCGAGACCATCAACGGCGCCATCCGCGGCTTCGCCGAGGCCGGCAGCGACGGCATCATCCAGGTCTCGACCGGTGGCGCCGAGTTCGCCTCCGGTGCCAAGGTCAAGGACATGGTCACCGGCGCGGTCGCGCTGGCGGAGTTCGCCAAGGTCGTCGCGGACAAGTACGACGTGACCATCGCGCTGCACACCGACCACTGCCCCAAGGACAAGCTCGACACCTACGTCAAGCCGCTGATCGCGATCAGCGCCGAGCGGGTCCGCAGCGGCGGCAACCCGCTGTTCCAGTCGCACATGTGGGACGGGTCGGCGGTGCCGCTGGAGGAGAACCTGCAGATCGCACAGGACCTGCTGAAGCTGACCGTCCCGGCCAAGATCGTGCTGGAGATCGAGATCGGCGTCGTCGGCGGCGAGGAGGACGGCGTCGCCCACGAGATCAACGACAAGCTGTACACGACGCCGGCCGACTTCGTGGCCACGGTGGACGCCCTCGGGGTGCCGGAGGCGAACAACTACATCGTCGCCGCCACCTTCGGCAACGTGCACGGCGTCTACAAGCCGGGCAACGTCAAGCTGCGTCCGCAGGTGTTGCGCGACGGGCAGGACGCCTTGGTCGAGAAGCTGGGTCTGGCCGCCGGCAGCAAGCCGCTGGCGCTGGTCTTCCACGGCGGATCGGGCTCGACCGCCGAGGAGATCGCCGAGGCCGTGTCGTTCGGCGTCATCAAGATGAACATCGACACCGACACCCAGTACGCGTTCACCCGACCGATCGTCGGCCACATGTTCGCCAACTACGACGGCGTGCTCAAGGTGGACGGCGAGGTCGGCAACAAGAAGGTCTACGACCCGCGCTCGTACCTCAAGGCCGCCGAGGCCGGCATGGCCACCCGCGTGGTCGAGGCCTGCGAGCAGCTCGGCTCGGCCGGCAAGTCGCAGGGCTGACCCACCCGCAGCACCCCGGACGGGAGGCGGGGCCCGCGCAACGACGTGGGCTCCGCCTCCCGTGCCCGCACGTCCCCGGCGCGCGACACCGACGACCGGGTCCCGATCCGATCCGACGAAGGGTGGACACCGATGTCCGCAGACCGGCTCCGGGCCCGCTGGGCCGCCGGGCAGACCGCGGTCGACTGCTGGCTGGCCGGCTCGTCCGTGCTCACCGCCGAGTCGATCGGCCGGATGGGCTTCGACTCCGTGCTCATCGACATGCAGCACACCATGGCCGAGATCCGCGACGTGGTGGCCGGTCTCATGGCCGTCAGCGGCTCCGGCACGACCGCCCTGGTCCGGGTGCCGTGGAACGACCCGGCCACGATCCAGCGGGTGCTCGACGCCGGCGCGGACGGCGTGATGTGCCCGATGGTGAACACCTCGGAGCAGGCGGCCGCCTTCGTCGGCGCGGCCCGGTTCCCCCCGCTCGGCTACCGCAGCGCCGGGGTGTTCCGCGCGGAGACCGACCCGCTCACCTACTTCCGCCGGGCGAACCAGGACCTGGTCACCTTCGCCCAGATCGAGACCATCGAGGCGATGGACAACCTGGACGCGATCGCGGCCACCCCAGGGCTGGACGCATTGTTCGTCGGCCCCACCGACCTGTCCGTCTCCTACGGCGGGGAGCCCGTCATGGACTACGCGGACCCGGCCGTCGCGCAGCGGCACCGGCGCATCGTCGAGGCGGCCCACGCCGCCGGCAAGAAGGCCGGGATGCTCGCCCTGGGCCCCGGCGACCCGGAGCTGGCCGTCGAGTGGGGCATGGACTTCATCTCGGTCGGGATGGAGCACATGCTGGTCCAGCAGGGCGCCCGCCGGGTGCTGGAGCACGGACGGCAGGTCACCGGGACCGCCGGTCCGGACGGCACCGACGGCGTCGCGATCGCCCCCGCGCCGCCGGCCGGTTCGGTCTACTGAACGTCGACCGGGGTCACCCGCGCAGCGCCGCGGCCAGCCGGTCGAATCCCTCGTCCAGCGACACCCGCGGCTGCCAGCGCAGCGCCTCGCGGGTGCGCCGCTGGTCGAACCAGTGCGCGGTGCCCAGCTGCTCGGCCAGGAACCGGGTGAGCGGCGGGGTGTCCCGCCGGCGCAGCAGCGCCCAGGCCGTCTGGGCCACGGTGCCGGCGGCCGCGGCCACCGGCAGCGGGACCTGACGGGTGGGCCGCGGCACCCCGGCCGCCCGGCACACCCGGTCCAGCACCTCACCGACCGGTCGCGGTTCGCCGTTCGAGACCACCAGCGCCTCACCGTGCACCCGGTCCGGCGCCACGGCGTCGGCCGCGGCGACCAGCGCGTCGGCCGCGTTGTCCACGTAGGTGGTGTCGATCAACGCGGCCCCGGTGCCGACCAGGACCAGCCGGCCGGCCCGGGCCCGCTGCACGATGCGGCCGATGAGCTGGGTGTCGCCCGGCCCCCAGACCAGATGCGGCCGGACGGCGAGCACGGCCAGGTCGGGCCCGTCGGCGGCCAGCGCCAGCCGCTCGGCCTCGGCCTTGGTCCGGGAGTAGGCACCGCGGGCGGCGGCCGGGTCGGCGGGTCCGGCCCCGACGCCCATCAGCGGATCGCCCGCGTGCGCCACCGACGGGGACGAGACGAACACCAGCCGGCCGACGCCGGCGGCCCGGCAGGCGTCCAGCACGGCCCGCGTGCCGTCCACGTTGACCCGGCGGTACTCGGGCTCCGGCCCGACCACGTCGACCTTGGCCGCCAGGTGCAGCACCACGTCCGCCCCGGCCGCGGCGTCGGCCACCCGGGACGCGTCGGCGACGTCGCCCAGCACCTCGTCCGCGCCGGGAACGCCGGCCGGTCGCCGCTGCAGCACGGTGACCGCGTCGCCCCGGGCGATCAGGGCCGCGGCGGTGGCCCGGCCCAGCATGCCGCTGGCCCCGGTGAGCAGGACCCTCATCCGCCGGCCAGCGCCCGCGCGGCCCACCCGGCCACCGCGACCCGGTCGATCTTCGAGTTGTGCCGGACGTCGACCGGCAGCCCCGGGTGCCGGAGCACGGCGGCCACCGGCACCGGCAGGTCGGCCAGCAGGGCCCGCACCGCGTCCACGGTCTCGGTGTCGGCGCGCACGCCGGACCGCCGGACACCGGGCGTGCCCACCACCACGACGACCTGCTGCGTCCCCGCCGGTCCGACACCGACGACGGCCACCGAGCCGGGGGACCAGCGGTCCAGCCCGGGCAACCGGCCCTCGGCCCACGCGTCCTGCACCCGCTGCTCGGCGCCGACCGGGGTGACGGGCCCCCCCGGAGTGGTCAGCACGTGCACCATCCGGCCCTGCACCCACACCCGGCCGTCGCCGTCCAGGCGGCCGACGTCACCGGTCCGGTGCCAGCCCGGATGGGCGGCGGCGGCGTGGTCGACGACCCAGCGGCCGTCGTAGCGGTCGCGGATGTGCCGGGCCCGGATCCACAGCTCCCCGACCCGGTCCGGGTCGGTGACCAGGTCGGCGGCGGGCGTCCCGGCCGGGTCCAGTGGGGCCACGGCCACCTCGACCCCGGGCAGCGGCCGCCCGACGCAGACGCCGTCCAGCGACCCGTCGGTGCCGGCGAGCGCCGCCCGGTCCTCGGTGGCCCGGTCGATGCCGGCCAGGTCGATGTCGGTGGCGGGCAGCGATTCGGTCATCCCGTACGGGGTGTGCGCCTCGGCCGCCGGCAGCAGGTCGCGCAGCGCGTGCAGCGTGCTGGCCGGCACGGGCGCACCCGCGCTCAGCAGCAGCCGGACCGAGGCGAGCGCCTGCCGCTGCCGGCTGTCCACCGCGGACTGGGTGGCCAGCACGGTGCGCAGCGCGGCCGGCGACGCGAACACCACCGTGGCCGGGCGGTCGCCGAACGCTGCCGCCGCGTCGCCGAGGGCGGCCGCGGTGAGGGTGGCCGGCTTGGTCACGTCGGTGGCCGGCACGGCCGACGGCACGCCCAGCGCCGGTCCGTACAGCGCGAACGGAGCGAACGCGGCGACCATCCGGTCGTCCTCGGTGAGCCGGTAGCCATCGCGGATCAGCGCCAGCTGGGCACCCAGCTGCCGGTGCCGGTACCGCACGCCCTTGGCGGGGCCGGTCGCGCCCGAGGTGAACAGCACGGCCGCCTCGCGATCCGGATCGGTGACCTCGCGACGGTCGGGCAGCGTGGCCGGATCGGCCGTCTCCAGCTCGGCGAAGGTGTGCGCCACCCTCACCGCCCGACGGACGGGAGTCGGGAGGTCCCGCACCGCGAACCGGGTCCCGGGCACTCGCATCGGACCGGCGGCGGCCAGCCCCGCGACGTCGGCGACGAGGTGGTCGATGCGGGAGCCGCGCAGTGCCCGGCCCATGCCGCGCAACCCCAGGCCCTTGTCGGCCACGACCACGGCACCGCCGGCCCGCCACACCGCGTACAGCGCGACGGTCAGCTCGATGGACGGCGGCACCAGCATGGCCACCCGGTCGCCGTCCCGGACGCCGGCCCGGCGCAGACCGGCGGCCAGTCGGTCCACCCGCGCGGCCAGCTCGGCCCAGCTGATGGACCGGGGCTGCTCGGGATCGTCGGTGAGCTGCACGACGGCGACCGACGGATCGGCGCGGCGGCGGTCCAGCGCGTCGAAGACGCCTGCCAGGTCCGGCGCCGAGGTCGAGACCGGTCCGGCCGGCGCTGGTGCCCCGGCGGTCGGTGCTGCGGTCAGCACCCGGTCGGTGACCCAGTCGACGACGGCGGCCGCGTACTCGGGCGCGTCCTCGGCCAGCAGGTGACTCGCCAGTTCGTACCGGTGCAGGTCGGCGCCCGGTAGCCGGCCCAGCAGGTCGCGCAGGTGCACCTCCCCGAACACCGGGTCGCGCGGCCCCCACAGCAGCAGCGCGGGCACGTCGAGACGTGGCATGGCGCCGGAGATCTCGTCCAGGGTGGGTCGGCTCGGGTGGTCGGCGGCGAACGGCACGTCGGCCACGAACTCGGCCACCGCGGCCCGGGCGTCCACGCCGCGGTAGGGCAGCGCGAACGCCGACCGCACCGCGCGGGGCAGCGCCGGCCGGCTCAGCGCCGTGGTGGCCCGGACGAATGTCGGCGTCCAGCGGCAGGTGAGCCGGTTGACCATCTTCTGGTGGGCCAGCCGGATCAGGATCGGTCCCGGCACGTGCTCGGGCTGGTGCACGGCGGTGTTGGTCAGCACCAGCCCGGCCAGCTCGTCGCGGTGCCGGTGGGCCCAGCCCATGGAGATGATGCCGCCCCAGTCGTGCGCGACGGTGACCACCGGACCGGTGACGCCCAGCGCCGCGGTCAGCCGGTCCAGGTCGTCGACCCGCTCGGCCAGCACCCGCGCGCGGTCCGGCCGCTCGGAGAAGCCCATGCCCAGGTGGTCGGGCGCGATGACCCGCCAGTCGGCCGGGGCGGCGGCCAGCAGCCGCCGCCACAGGTACGACCAGGTCGGGTTGCCGTGCACACAGAGCAGGGTGACCGTGGGCCGCTCGTCCTCGGTCTCGCGACCGTGCCAGCTGTCCAGGACGTGGAACGTGCGGTCGCCGTCCGGGCCCGGCACGCGCACCAGCCGGGACCAGGCGCGCTCCAGTCCGGGCAGACCGGCGGGAGGCAGGGACGCGGGTCGGACCCGGGTCACCAGACGATCTCGGTGAACGAAGCGTTCAGACCGGAGCCGATCCCCATCAGCAGCACCCGGTCACCGGCGGACAGCTCGTCGGCCACGCCGGCCAGGGTGAACGGGATGGCCGCCGGCCCCATGTTGCCGCGGGTCGGGAAGGTCAGCGGGACCCGGGCCATGTCCAGGCCGAGTGCGCCCACGATGGCCCGGGTGTGCACCGTGCTCACCTGGTGCATGACGTACCGGCTCATGTCGGCGTGCCAGTCGAACTCGGCGGCCGACTCCTCCCAGAGGGCCAGCGACAGGGCCATGCCGGCGTTCATCAGGCCGGTGCTGTCGGTGCGCATGTCGTCCATGTCGCCGACGCACAGCAGGTGGTGTTCGGTGCCGGCCCGGGTGGCGCCGCCCAGGTAGCGGTGGCCCTCCGGGTGTCGGTCGGCCCGACCGAGGACCATGGCGGCGGCCCCCGAGCCCAGGGTCAGTGAGGCGAACTGGGCGTACACGTCGTGGGCGCTGCCGTCACTGGCCTGCAGCCGGCGGATGGTCGACTCATGGATCTCGCGGGCGTCCTCACCGTTGACGATGAGGGCGTACTCGATCTGACCGGACTCGATCATCGCGGCGGCCAGCTGCATGCCGTTCACGAAGCCGAGGCAGGCGTTGGTGACGTCGAAGTTCTGGCACGAGCTCGGCAGACCCAGCCCGTGGTGCACGGCCACCGCACTGGACGGTTCCAGGTGCGCCCGGCTCACCGAGGTGTTGATCATCAGCCCGACGTCGCGGGGGTGCACGCCGGCCTCGGCCAGCGCCTTGGCACCGGCCATGATGGCGCCGTCGACGTAGGTGGTGCCGTCCTCCCACCAGCGCCGCTCCCCGATGCCGGCCAGCCGCTGCATCATCCCGGCGCGCAGGCCCACCCGCTGGTAGACGTCCGCCAGTCGCTCGTCCATCTCGGCCGAGGTGACGATCCGCGGCGCATCGATGGCGCAGACCGCGAGCACCGACGTGGTGCCGAACCGGTGCACGGTGTTCCCCCGCGGGGCTCTGGCCGCCGAGTCGAGATCAGGAGCAGTGCGCAGCATGCAGTTCCTTCCGGCATTCCGATCGGGTGCGCCCCATCGCGAGGTCGGTGCGACGGCGCGGCTCGTCCGCTCGGAGCCGGAGCCGGACACCCGGTGACCAAGGTATCCGCGCTGCGGATCGGCGAACCGTCCACGGCGATGGGGAGTGGCCGAACGCACCATCGCGCAGCCTGCCACCTCGCCACCGTCATCGGCCAACGGAAGCGACGGCCGAACGTCCGGTTCGCCCGGTTCCGGGCGTGTCGAGTGGGTGGTGGGGCGGGAGTGTGTTAGTGGGGCTCTTGTGATTGCTGTGACGATTGTTCTAACTTGAGAGCGCGAGTGGTGCTGTACGTAGTCGTTTCTTCACTCTGTGTCGTCACGGCCGGGCGGTCGCGGCGGCGACGAAGGGGTCGGAACGGCGAGCGGAGCTCGCACCGGCCGCGGCCCCCCGTTCCGTCCGCCGGTCCCGTCGTCTCCCGTCCGGGAGCACCGACGCCGACGGAACGCAGGGCCGAACGGGGCGGCAGCTCGGCCGGTGAGCAAGGGGAAGACACCGGACGAGCCCGGCCGGCGGGTCGATCGCCATCGGTCGACCTGCCCGGCCGGGTACGCCGACCGGCGGCCCGAGGCGGGGACACGGATGCGCGGCATCACCAAGGCGGGGGCGGCCGGCTTCGTCGGCGCCGTCGTCGCGTCGTTGCTGGTGCTGGGCGGGGGGTCCGCCTCGGCTGATCCGTCGGCCGATGACTGGTACCAGCTGCGGATGTGCGAGTCGACGAACCGGTACGACATCAACACGGGCAACGGCTACTACGGCGCCTACCAGTTCGATCTGCCCACCTGGCGCTCGGTGGGCGGCTCCGGATATCCGAACCAGGCGTCTCCGGCGGAGCAGGACCAGCGGGCGCTGGCGCTGTACCGGCAGCGCGGCTGGAGCCCGTGGGTGTGCGCCGCGCTGGTGGGTCTGTCCGAGGACGGTGACGCCCGCTCCGGTGTGGCGCCGCCGGTCGCCGGCAACCAGGGTGCCTCGGGAGCCGCCGAGGACACGGGCGCGCCCGCAGCGGCATCCGATGGCCCGGCCTGGCCCGGCCGGCAGTTCCACCCGGGCGACTCCAGCGAGGACCTCAAGGCCTGGCAGCGGCAGATGGGCGCACGGGGCTACGGCCTGACCGGCACCGGCTTCTTCGGGCCGAACACCGAGGCGGCGGTCCGCAAGCTGCAGCAGGAGGCCGGGCTGAACGTGGTCGGGTACATCGGGCCGAAGACGTGGGCGGCGGCCTGGTCGACCAGCGCGTCGGCGCCGGCGCCGGCCGCACCGACGGCCACGGCGTACGTCCCCGCCTCGAACGAGTCGTGCGGCATCGGGACCGGGGCGGCTCCGGCCTGGCCGGGTGAGCAGTACGTCCGCGGCGACACCGATCGCAACCTGCAGTGCTTCCAGCGGGCGCTGGCCGCCCGGGGCTACGCGTTGTCCGGCACCGGGTTCTACGGGTCGGCCACCGAGTCAGCGGTCGTCGACTTCCAACGCAGCCGTGGCATCAATCCGTCCGGGATCATCGGACCGAAGACCTGGGAGGCCGCCTGGGTCGGCTGATCGACCCGAACGGAGGGTCCGCAGCACCGTTGCGTCACGGTTGAGCAAAATGTCGGGAGACATGTAATGACGCCGCGGTGATCTGCGACACCTCAGTCAGAACGGCCAGCCGCCGTTCGGTTCTTCCCGAGCCCGGTGACGCGACGCCCGCGTCCACCGGTACTGCCGAGGCCCGGAGCACGCCGCTCCGGGCCTCGGCGCATGTCCGGGGCCCGGAGCCGGCTCGCAGCGCCCAGATCGGCAGCGCTCAGACCAGCGACGGGGTGCGGCGGTAGGCGGCCCCCGGGTGCGACTCGGGCAGGTGCACCGCGCCCTCGCCGAACAGGTGCTCGCGCAGGGTGTCGCCGGGCAGGTCGTCCTTGAGCAGGCCGCGGCGGCGCAGCTCCGGCATGACCCGGGTGAAGAACGCGTCGTGGCTGCCGTCGGCCTCCGGCTGCACCAGGAACCCGTCGGCGTCGGTGGCGGCGATCATCGCCTCGGCCTGGTTCGCGATCTCCTCCGGTGTGCCCAGGAACGGCTTGCCCATGACGCCGTTGGCCCGGAACTCCTCGAGCACCTCCCGCACGGTCGGTGCGTCCGGGCCGAGGAAGCGCTCGATGTTGGTCCGGCCGTTGTCGCCGTTGGCCGCACTGGCCGGGATGGGCCGGTCCAGGTCGAACGAGAGCAGGTCCAGCCCGGTGAAGTACGCGTAGAGGGTGGCCGCCTGCTCGAGCGAGATGCGGTCGATCGCCGCCTGGTGCTGTGCCTGCGCCTCGGCCATCGAGTCGGCGACCCGGAAGGTGCCGGCGATGAGGCACTTCACCGCGTCCGAGCCGCGGCCGAACTCGACCGCCTGCCGCCGGATGTCGGCGATCTGCGCGGCCAGCGCGGTGGACTCCGCGGCCAGGAAGACGGCCTCGGCGTACCGGGCGGCCAGCTCCCGGCCGGGCGCGGAGGCGCCGGCCTGGAACAGCACCGGGGTGACCTGCGGGCTCGGCGGGGTGACCAGCACCCCCTTGGTCGAGAAGTACGTGCCCTCGTACTCGATCTCGTGCACCTTGTTCGGGTCCGCCCACACCCCGGCGGCGGCGTCCTTGACCAGCGCGTCGGATTCCCAGCAGCCCTCCCAGAACCGCAGCGAGAGGTCGACGTGCTCGGCGGCCTTGGCGTAGCGGTCGTCGTGCGGCATCAGCGGTTCGCCGAACAGCAGTGCGGACGCGGCCTGGGCCGAGCCGGTGACGATGTTCCAGCCGACCCGGCCCTTGGAGAAGTGGTCCAGCGACCGGTACTGCCGGGTCACCGCCGGTGGCGCCTCCACCATCGTCGAGGTGGTCGTGACCAGGCCCAGTTTCGTGGTGACCGCGGCGAGGGCGGAGATGAGGGTGTGCGGGTCGACGGTGGTGAACTGGACGTTCCGCTCGATGGCCGTCGGGATGATCGACGAGTCCATCGTCGGGTAACCATAGGAGTCGGCGAAGAACAGGAAGTCGACCCCGGCCGCCTCGCACTTGCGGGCCAGATCGAGCCAGTAGTCCAGATCGGTGAAGTTGGGCTCGTGCTCCCGGCCGGGGATCTTCCAGGTGTCGCGCACCCGACCGCCCTGGAACATGCCGATGGCGAGTTGCTTGGTCATGGGGTCCTCCGGGACTGGGTGCCTGTGGGGCGGGGTCGGGTCAGACGAGCGCGGGGACCGTGGTGTGGGCCGTCACCCCGGGGTGGTCGGCCGCGAGACGGGGCCGGCCGCTGAAGCGTTCGCGCAAGGTGGTGCCGGGCAGGGCCGCTCGGACCAGCCCCCGCCGGTGCATCTCGGGCAGCACCATGGTGGTGAAATCCGTGAAGGTGCCGAAGGCGTCCGGCTGCACCAGGAAGCCGTCCGCGCCGGTCTCGCCGATGACCTCCTCGGCCTGGTCGACCACCTGGGCCGGGTCGCCGATCAGCGGGGAGCCCATGACGCTGTTGCGCTGGAACTCCTCGAGGATCTGCCGCACCGTCGGCGCGCCCGGGCCGAGGAACCGCTCCACGTTGGTCCGGCCGGCGTCGGTGAGGTTGGCGGTGGCGTCCAGCGGCCGGTCCGGGTCCATGCGCGACAGGTCCAGGCCGGTGAAGAAGGCGTACTGGGCGGCTGCGTCGGCCAGGGTGCGGACCGCCTCGGTGCGTTGCTGCAGCACTCGCGCCGCCTGCTCGGACTCGCCGACCCGGAAGGTGCCGGCGACCAGGCACTTGATCGACTGCGGGTCGCGGCCGTACGCCTCGGCCCGCCGGCGGATGTCCGCGATCTGGGCGCGCATGGCCGGCACCTCGGCCGCGATGAACACACCCTCGGCGTACTTGGCCGCGAGCTCCCGGCCGGGGGCGGACGCCCCGGCCTGGAACAGCACCGGCGTCCGCTGCGGCCCGGGCGGCGTGGTCAGGATGCCGTCCGCGCGGAAATGCGATCCGTGATGGTGGATCTCGCGGACCCGGTCCGGGTCGGCGTAGAGGTTGCGGGCCCGGTCGACGACCAGGCCGTCGTCGTCCCAGCACTCCTGCCACAGCCGCAGGGTCAGCGCGACGTGCTCGTCGGCGATGGCGTAGCGCTCGTCGTGCGGCACCAGCTGGTCCCCGAACAGCCGGGCAGAGGCGATCTGGCCGGCGCCGGTGACGATGTTCCAGCCGATCCGGCCCTTGGTCAGGTGGTCGAGCGTGGCCATCCGGCGGGCGATCATCGGGGGCTTCTCGACCGTGGTCGACAGCGTGACGACCAGCCCGAGCCGCTCGGTCACCGCGGCCAGCGCCGGGATGATGGCCATCGGGTCGGCCCGGGGGAAGTTCAGGCCGCTGCGCAACGCCTGCGCCGGCAGCCGACCGTCGATGAGCGGGTAGCCGTAGTCGTCGGCGAAGAACAGGAAGTCGACCCCGGCCGCATCGAGCGAACGGGCCATGTCGATCCAGTGCTGCAGGTCCAGGAAGTCCGTCGAGGTGTTCTCCGGTAACTGCCAGGCGCCCATGATGCCCGCCGTCTGGAACATCCCGACCGACCACGGAACCGACATCTGACCGCCTTCGTCGCACGCTCTGTCTGAACTGAACGGTTCAGACCGTAGGGCGCGGTTGTTTCACCGATGTCACTCCGGCGTGACGATCATCCGACCGCCCGTGGGTGCGTCAGGAGATGGTCTGCAGACCCAGGATGGAGGCGAGCGACCGGCGGTGTGCGGCTCGCAGGTCCTCCGGGTCGGCGCCGGCGAGCAGCGAGATCTGCAGGCCCCGCCACAGCGCGACGATCGCGACCGCGCACTCCTGGGCGGTGGTCTCGTCGTACCCCTCGCGGACCAGCAGTCGGGCCACCCCTTCGGGCCACTGGGTGGCGATGCGCCGGAAGTAGCCGGCGTTGCGGTCCGGGTGCCAGGTGTGCAGGGAGAAGAGTTCGAAGAACAGCCGCAGGAACGGGCGGTTCCGCCGGTCGGCGATGCGCAGCCAGGCCCGCTCCAGCAGTGGCCCGGGCGGGCCGTCGTCGTCGAGCTCGCCCATCAGGTGGTCGATGCCGGGGAAGCGCTCGAGGGCGACGAGCGAGGCCTCGTCGAGCAACTCCTCCTTGGACCCGAAGTAGTAGAGCAGCATCCGGTTGTTGGACCCGACGGCCCGGGCCAGCGAACTGAGGCTCAGGTCGTTGACCCCGCGCTGCAGGATGTGGTCCGCGACGAGTGCGAGCAGCCGGTGGCGTTCCCGGGAGGGCGGCGCAGACATGGGGCGACAGTAACCGGCCACCGACCCGTCGACCGGCCGTGCGGCAACGCTGCGGAGACGGAAAAGCGACGGCCATCTCGGCGAAACAATGCGCTCCTACGGTGAAACGAACAGTTCATCGTCTGCCCGTGAGCAGTCGTCCACGGCCGGTCCGGCCGGGAGAGCGGGGACCCGTGAGTTCCGTCCTGCAGCAGGCCAGCGTGACCGCTCCGTCGACCGGGTCGACGCGGGAGATCGCCCTGACGGGTGTGGCCAAGACGTACCCGCTCAAGCGCGGCGCCTCGGTCACCGCGCTCGCCGGCATCGACCTGGAGATCGCCGACGGCGAGTTCGTCGCGCTGCTCGGGCCATCCGGCTGCGGCAAGTCCACCGTGCTGCGCATCGTGGCCGGGCTGGAGCAGCCGTCCACCGGCACGGTGTCGGTGGGAGGCGCGTCGCCGCAAGCATTGTCGAAGGCGCATCGGCTGGGCGTCGCCTTCCAGGAGCACTCGCTGCTGCCCTGGCTGACCGTCCGGCAGAACATCACTCTCCCGTACAAGGTGGCCGGTCGCCCGGTCGACACCGCCCACGTGCGGGAGCTCATCGACCTGGTCGGGCTGGGCGGCTTCGAGGACGCGCGGCCCAAGCACCTGTCCGGCGGCATGCGGCAGCGCGCCTCCATCGCGCGGGCGCTGGTGCTCGATCCCGACGTGCTGCTGCTGGACGAGCCGTTCGGGGCGCTCGACGCGGTGACCCGGCGGCGGATGAACAAGGAGCTGGCCCGGATCTGGGCCGAACTGCGCATCACCACACTGCTGGTCACGCACGACGTGGACGAGGCGGTGCTGCTGGCCGACCGGGTCGTGGTGATGACTGGCCGCCCGGGCCGGATCCGCCACATCGAGGGCATCGACCTGCCGCTGCGCGAACACACCGAACTGACCCGCTCGCCCGAGTTCCACGAGATCGTCGACCGTCTCACCGGCATGCTCGAGACGACGAAGGCCGCCTGAGCGCCGATGTCGTCCCGTCTCAGGACCGCCGTCTACGGGGTCGCCGGTGTGGTGGTGCTGCTGGTGATCGCCCAGATCATCGGCACCACCGGTCTGCTCGGCCCGACCTGGCCGCCCATCACGGAGGTCGCCGCCTTCCTGTTCGACCCGTCCAACCACCGGCTGCTGGGCAACGCGCTGGCCGCGACGGTGTCGGAGGCCGCCCTCGGCGGGCTCATCGGCATCGTGGCGGGCATCGGATTCGCCCTCATCGCCGCGCTGCTGCCGCTGCTCGCCCCGGGCCTGGACCGGTTCGCCGCGCTCATCGACGCGGTGCCGGCCATCGCGCTGGCGCCCTTCCTGATCCTGGTCTTCGGGCGCGAGGGCACGCCGGTGATCATCGTGGCGCTGTCGGTCACCTTCATCATCTACATCTCGACCAGCTCCGGTCTGGACAGCGCGGGACGCCCCTACCGGGACCTGTTCTCGGTGCTCGGCGCGCGCCGAGCCGTCCGGCTGGGCCGGGTCGACGTCCCCGCCGCGCTGCCCAAGCTGTTCGACGGGCTCACACTGGCCGCGCCGGCCATGATCCTCGGCGCGACCATCGGTGAGTGGTTCGGCGCCCGCCGCGGTCTGGGCGTGCTGTTCGTCAGCGCCATGCAGAACTACCGCATCGAGCTCCTGTGGTCCGCCGCCGTCCTGGCTGTGCTGTGCTCGCTCATCGTCTACGGCGCCGCGCTGCTCGCGCAGCGTGCCGTCGTCCGGAGGTTCGCGTGACCGAGTCCATCACCACGGAGCGGGCGGTCGTCGACCAGGCGGCCGAGGAGCTGCTCGAGCGTCCCGGGCCGGCCGCCACCGAGACCCCGGCCGCCCGGCGCCGCAACCCGCTGCAGGTGGTCGGCCGGATCCTGGCGGCGATCGTCGTCCGGTACTGGCCGATCATCGCGATGCTCATCGCCTGGCCGGTCTGGTTGTGGGCCAACGGGTACAGCCGCGCCGTCGCGCCGGGTCCGCTCGACGTGGCCACCGATCTGGTGCAGCACCCCGACGTGTACCTGCTGCCGGTGCTGTGGACCGCGCTGTTCGCGATCGGCGGGCTGCTGCTCGGCATGCTGGTCGGCATCGTGCTCGGCGTGCTGGTCTGGATGTCGCCGCTGGTGTCCGGACTGCTGCTGCCCAGTGCGTTGATCCTGCGCGTCGTCCCGGTCACTGCGATGATCCCGATCCTGGCCGCCCTCTTCGGCTACGGCTCGGGCACCGTCGTGGTGATGGTGGTGATCCTGGTGTTCTTCCCGGCCTTCTCGCTCACCGTCTCGGGCATGTCCTCGGTGTCGCAGTCCAGCCGGGACCTGTTCGCCGTGCTCGGGTCAGGGCTGGCCGCGCGGGTCTTCCGGCTGCACCTGCCCGCCGCCATCCCGAGCATCATGCTGGCGCTGCGGATCAGCGCGCCGGTCGGGATCCTCGGGGTGCTGCTGGCCGAGTACCTGCTCTCCGGTGTCGGTCTCGGCGACCTGCTGCGTACCGCCGGCGAACGCCTGGAGTACGAGCGCGAGTGGGCGGCCGCGCTCGTGGCCACCGTGCTGTCCGTCATCTGCTTCGGGCTCGCCCGCACCGCGGAGCGCAGGGTCGTCGACCGCGTGACCTGACGTCCCGCGCCCACCGCACCTGCATCTCCAACACCCCTCCTGCAGCACTGACAAGATCGTGGGTCCTCACATGCAGCTCCGTACCTCCGCGCGCCGGCGTGCGCGCATCCTGGCGGCGACCACCGTGAGCACGGTGGCGGCGCTCGTCCTCGCCGGATGTGGCGGGGGCGACTCCGACACCGCGGCCGGGGACGGAACCTCCGCCGCCCCGGCCGAGCTCGTGCCGTTCCGGGTCGCCCAGGCGTGGATCTCCAACACCGAGTACGGCGGCTTCTGGCTGGCCATGGACAAGGGCTACTACGAGGCCGAGGGCCTCGACGTCGAGTGGCTGCCCGGCGGCCCGGATGCCCCGACCGCCGAGTCGCAGGTCGCCGCGGATGCGGCGGACGCCGGCATCACCGCGACCATGAACACTGCGTTCGCCGCGATGGCCGACGACGACTTCACCGTGATCGGGTCGGTGTTCCAGGACAACCCGGGCTGCTACCTGTGGCTGGCCGACAACAAGGTGGAGACGGCCCAGGACCTGATCGGCAAGACGATCCTGGCTCAGACCGAGACCTCGGTCCTGGCCACGCTCGCCGTCAACGACATCCCCGCCGACCAGGTCACGATCCTGCCCACCGGGTTCGACCCGGCCCCGCTGGTCAACGGCGACGGGGACGTCTACACCGCCTACATCACCAACCAGCCGATCACCATGGAGCTGGAGTTCGGGTTGGAGATGGGCACGGACTTCGGGTGCACGCTCACCGGTGACATGGGCCTGCCCATGTACGCCTCGTCCATCTTCGCCAAGGCGAGCGCGATCGAGGCGGACCGGGAGAACTACGTCAAGTTCCTCCGTGCGTCGCAGAAGGGCTGGCAGGACTTCCTGGCCGACCCGGCGGCCGGGGCCGCGCTGGCGGTGGACGAGTACGGGGTGGATCTGGGCCTGGATCTCGAGCAGCAGACCAGGTCCGCCGAGGCGTTCGCCGGGCTGATGGAGAGCGACGTCACCGCCGAGCACGGGCTGCTCTACATGGATGTCGACCGGCTGGAGACCGAGATGTACCCGGCGCTGGAGGCGTCGGGTGTCACCGATCTGCCGCCGGTGAGCGAGGCGGTCGATCTCACCCTGCTGGACGAGATCGACGCGAAGTGAAGCCCCGCCGGCGGCGGTGGGCCCGGATGCCCGCCGTCGCCGGTGGTTCCCGCACGCCGCAGCGCTGATCGAGACGAGGACAGGACGACGGATGAGCAAGCGCATGGTCATGGGGGTGTTCGAGGCCGGCACCCAGCAGATCGGCGGCACCACCAGCTGGTCCCACCCGCGCAGCCAGAACGGCGACTACCGGGACATCGAGTACTGGATCGAGATGGCCCGCATGCTGGACGACGCGGGCTTCGACTTCCTCTTCTTCGCCGGTGGCTCGTTCGGGTACGCCTCGCTCAAGGGCGAACTGTCCGACGTGCTGGTCCGCGCGGGCATGATGTTCGGCCTGGACGGCGGGTACCTGATCCCGGCGCTGGCCGCAGCCACGCAGCGGCTCGGGTTCGTGGTCACCACCACGACCGGCTCGGACCACCCGGTGCACACGGTGCGCAAGTACTCGACGCTCGACCACATCACCAAGGGCCGCATCGGCTGGAACATCGTCACCGGCGCCTCGCAGAACACCATGGCCCAGATGCTGGGCCACACCGAGATGGTGCCGCACGACCAGCGGTACGAGGCCGCAGCCGAGTACGTCGAACTGGCCCTGAAGTTCTGGGAGGCCGGCAACGAGGACGACGTCATCGTCCTGGACCGGGAGCGCAACGTCTTCGCGGACCCGGAGAAGATCCACCGGGTCGACCACGACGGCACCTACTACCGCTCGCACGGCTACCACACCCAGCCGCCGTCGCCGCAGCGATCACCGGTGCTCTTCCAGGCCGGGACCTCCGCGGTGGGACGCGCGTTCGCCGCCCGGCACGCCGAGGCGGTGTTCGTCCAGGGCACCACCCTGGAGCAGACCGCCGCCAACGTGGCCGACATCCGGCGCCGGACGGCCGAGCAGGGCCGCGACCCGCAGGACATCAAGCTCATCGTCGGCGTCACCGTGATCACCGCACCGACCAGCGCCGAGGCGCACCGGCTGCGAGCCGAGTTCGAGGCGCTGCAGACCGATGAGCTGGCCGCGCACTACTACTCGGGCAACACCGGGTTGAACCTGCTGGAGTACGACCTCGACCGGCCGCTCAAGGACCAGCTGCCGGACGACGGCATGGCCGGGCAGATGGGCGTCAGCAACATCGAGCGCTTCTACACCCGGCCCGACGGCAGCACGCCGACGGTGCGGGAGATCCTCGACGACCTCAAGGGCAAGGGCACCCGCGGCTTCCCGATCACCGGGGATCCGGTCGAGGTGGCCGACCAGTTGGAGCGACTGGTCGACCTGACCGGGCTGGACGGCTTCATGCTCGAGGCGGTGTTCAACCAGGCCTCGATGCGGGACTTCATCGAGCTGGTCGTGCCGGAACTGCGCCGACGTGGGCGACTGGGGCCCGCCCCCGAGGGCACCACGTTGCGGGAACGGCTGATCGGCAGGGGCCGGCACCTCTCGCCCGACCACTACGCCTCGCGACTGCGGGAGGAGCAGCGGCAGCTGGTGTGACCGGGCGATCGGTGCGCGGGGTTCACGCCCCGACGTCGTGCAGGTGGTGCTCGACGTCGTGCAGGAAGTACACGCCGAGCGTCGCGACGGTGAATCGGGATCCGTTCGATCGGCGCCCGGTGCGTTCCCACGCGTCGCTGGTGACGGCCGAGAACACCGGCACCGTCCCGGCCGCCGTAGCGGCGATCTCCGCGGCGACGGTGGCCGGGTCGCTCACCGCGTAGTCCCGCTCCAGCGCGGTGGCGTCCTGGTCCCAGTTGTCGAACTGCGGGTCGTCCTGCTCCAGCATCAGCGCGGCCCGCCGCCCGAACAGCTCGTAGACGTCCCGCACATGGGCGGCGTACTCCAGCGGCGACCACACGAGGGAGGACGGCCGCTGCGCCACGTCCGGCCGGGTCAGCACCGCCGGCCAGCGCGCCGCAGCCCGCGCCAGCCGGTCGGCCAGCGTCGCCGGCCCGACCGTCGCCGGGTCGAATCCGCACTCCCGGCACGGCGCGGAGATGACCCAGGTCCAATCCTTGTCGTCCGGCGGCGGGACCGGGAGCGTCATGGCCGGAGCAGCTGCCGCCGCAGGAAGTCCAGCGCGCCGATGACGCTGCGCTGCCGGATCTGGTCGTGCTGGCCGGGCAGCAGCAGCCGGGTGGTCACCACCGCATCGCCGAGGGCCAGGCCGATGCAGACCGCGCTGACCGCCGCCCCCGTCTGGTCGGCCGGCACGCTGCCGCCGGTGACCGCCAGCCCGACCGAGCTGTCCAGGGCGCGGCGGGCCCCGACCGCCATCGCGCCGGCCGTCTGCTCGTCCTCGACCCCTACCGTCGCACCGGCCCCGAGGAGCCGCTGCCTCAGTCCGGTCTCGTGCGACACGATGCTGCCGCGCAGTACGTCGTCGGCGCCAGCGACCGCGGTGAGGCGGGCCGCCAGCAGCCCGCCGGTGGCCGATTCGGCCAGGCCCAGGGTCAGCCCACGGTCCCGCAGCCGGTCCAGCACCACGGACTCCATGGTGTCGTCGTCGTAGCCGAAGAGGTTGCCCGCCACCAGGTCCTCGACCCGTGTGGACCACTGCGACAACAGGTCCGCGGCGGTGGCACTGTCGGCGGCCTTGGCCGTCAGGCGGACCTTGATGCCCTCCCACCCGCTGGCCAGGAAGGCCAGGGTCGGGTTGCCGACCCGGTCGAGCTCGTCGATGAGCGGCGCCAGCCGCTCGGCCAGGCCGCTCTCGCTGTCACCCCAGGTGCGCAGGGTGCGGCTCACGATGACCGCCGCCTCGCCGCTCCGCGCGTGCAGGTCGGGCAGCACCGCCCGTTCCAGCATGTCCTTCATCTCGTGCGGGACGCCGGGCACCGCGTACAGCACCTTGGCGGCCCCGTCGAGGGTCACCGGGCAGATGAGTCCCGGTGCGGTGCCCCGGGTCTGCGGGATGACCGACGCCCCGGCCGGGACCATCGCCTGGGTCAGGTTGTTCTCGGGCATGGGACGTCCGCGCGCGGCGAACAGCTCCCGGATGCGGTCGGCGATCTCGTCGTCCAGGGCCAGATCGACGCCCATCACCGCGGCGATGGCCTGCCTGGTCAGGTCGTCGTGGGTGGGACCGAGCCCGCCGCAGACGATGACGGCGTCGGCCTCGGCCAGCGCCCGGCGGAACGCGGTCACCACCCGGTCCAAGTTGTCGCCGACCTTGGTCTGCAGCAGCGAGTCGAAGCCGTGGGCGGCCAGCTGCTCGCCGATCCACGAGGAATTGGTGTCCACGATCTGCCCGAGCAGCAGCTCGGTGCCGACGGCGACGACGTCAACGCGCATGGGTGACCTCACAGTCCGGGGTGGGGGTGCTGCAGGGATGCAACCACGTCGGTCGGATGCGTCCGCCTACGGTGGTCACGACCGCGTGCTCGCCGCTCGTCCGCTGTCCGCCACAGGAGGCTCCCGATGCCGATCGCCATCACCTACGACCGCTTCGGCGACCCGGACGTGCTCACCGTCACCGAGGTGCCCGTCCCGGAGCCCGAACCCGGGCAGGTACGGGTCAAGGTGGCCGCCACGGGGGTCAACCCGGCCGACTGGAAGCTGCGGCGCGGCCTGCTCGGCGGTGAGCCACCGACGGAGCCACGCATCACCGGCATCGACTTCGCCGGCACGATCGACGCGTTCGGCGGGCAGGTCGACGGCTTCACCGGCGGCGAGCGGGTGGTCGGGCAGAGCCCGACCGGCGCGGCCGCCGAGTACGTCACCATCGACCCCGGGGCCCTCGTCGTGGTGCCGGACCAGGTCGACCTGATCACCGCGGCGGCCATCCCGGTGGCCGGGGAGGCGGCCATCCGGGCGCTCCGGTTGTCCGGCGTGCAGCGGGGCGACACCCTGCTCGTGCACGCGGCCACCGGCGGGGTCGGCAGCTTCCTGACCCAGCTGGCGGTGGCCGACGGCGTCACCGTCGTCGGCACCACCAGCGACGCCAATGCCGATTTCCTGCGCTCGCTGGGTGCCACCGCGGTCGCCTACGGCGAGGGGTGGGAGGAGCGGGTGCGCGAGGTCGCGATCACCGGCGTCGACGCGGTGGTCGACGTGGCCGGCACGGGAGTCATCGACGGCTCGCTCGGACTGGTCAAGCCCGGCGGCCGGGTGGTCAGCCTGGCCGATGCCGGCGCCACCGCGGCCGGCGCCGTGTACTCCGACGGGTCCGAGGCGGGGTTCGAGCGCGCACTGGTCGAGGCGGTCGCGGCGGTGGCCACCGGCACGGTCGAGGTACCGGTGATCAAGACCTTCCCGCTGGTGGGCACGGCCGAGGCGCAGCGGTTCTCCGAGACCGGGCACGTGCGCGGCAAGATCGTCATCACGGTGCCCTGACCGGTCCCGGCGTCAGCCGCCGGCGGCGGAGAACAGCGGCGGCAGCACGAACAGCATGGTCATCGACCAGGTGACGTGGGTCAGGATCGGCCCGAGGATGCCGCCGCTGGCCCGGCGCTGCAGCCCCACCACCAGCCCCAGCACCGCGGCCGCGAAGACCAGCATGAAGTTGCCGGTGGCCACCGTGGTCAGCGTGTAGATCACCGTCGAGACGAGCACCGCGTGGCGCACGCCGACGGCCGCGTACAGCGCGCCGCGGAAGAACATCTCCTCGGCGATGCCGTTCACCGCGGTGACCACGGCGACCGCCGCGAGGGGCCGTTCCCGGGCCTGCTCGAGGATGCCCTCGGTCGCGGCGCGCAGCGGCTCGACCTCGCGGACGACGAGCGCCCCGGCCACGAAGACCAGCCCGATGCCGAGGCCGAGCAGGATCGGCGGCACCACCGGCCGGCGGCGCTCGCCGGACCGGTCCGTCGTCCAGCCCAGGTGCAGGGGACCGCTCAGGATGCCGCCCACCGCCCAGGTCAGGGCCAGGGCGATGGTGAGCGGGTAGAACGCGGGGGCGTCCGGGGGGACGTTCAGCGAGACGCCGAGCAGCACCGCGCCGACGACCAGGGTGGCGCCGGCGACGAGCCGCCGGCGCAGGAACGCCCGGGCGGTCTGCCGGTGGTCGCGGTCGATGCGGTCGATCAGCGCCGGTCCGATGACGCGGCCGATCCGGTCCACCAGGCGCCGGAAGCGGCCGGCGGGCGCCGGATCGGGTCGGGCGGCGGGATCGGCGCTCATCGGCGGCTCAGCCCTGCGGGCCCGTGCTCCGGGCCGGCTCCTGGTCGGCCGCCCCGGCGGCGGCCCGGTCGGCCAGGGCCAGCCGCACGGCCTCGTCGTAGTCGAGCGGCTCACCGGGGACCAGCTGCTCGATGGAGCGGTCGTGCACGACCACCTCGTTGCTCATCGAGTCGATGAGGTTGCGGCCGGTCTGCGTGTCGACGTCGGTGATGAGCGCCAGCCACCCGGACGACAACCGCGGGGTGAGCAGCGGTACCGGAATGATCGGCACGTCCCGGTGCTTCTGCAGCCGGGCGGCCCGCTTGAGCATGTCCCGGTAGCTGAGCACCTCCGGGCCGCCGATCTCGTACACCCGGCCGAACGCCTCGGGACGGTCGAAGACGCCGACCAGGTAGCGGATGACGTCGGGCAGCGCGATGGGCTGGGTCTTCGTCTCCACCCACTTGGGGGCGATCATGGCCGGCAGGTGCTCGACGAGCTGGCGGGTGATCTCCCAGGAGATGCCGCCGTGCCCGATGACGATGGCCGCGCGCAGCACGGTCACCGGGACGCCGGCCTCGCCGAGCAGGTCCTCGACCTCGCGCCGGGACCGCAGGTGCGCGGACAGGTCCTCGGCGTCGTCGCCCAGTCCACCCAGGTAGATGATCTGCCGGACCCCGCCGTCCTTGGCCGCCCGGCCGAACGCGCGGGCCGCCGCGGCGTCCTTGGCCTCGAAGTTCTCGGTGTCCAGCGAGTGCACCAGGTAGTAGGCGATCTCGACGCCGTCCAGCGCTCGGCGCAGGCTGTCCGGGTCGTCGACGTCCGCGCCGACCGCCTGGCCGGGGCCGCCGTAGGAGTCGGGGCGCCGCGTCATGGCGAGCACCTCGTGGCCGGCCTCGACGAGGGCCGGAACCAGATGGGAGCCGATGAAGCCGGTGGCCCCGGTGACCAGGACGCGCGCGGACATGTCTGAGTCCTCCAGGAACGGGTCGGTGGACTGCTGCGGACCACACTAGCTACGGCACTCGCGCGGTCCTCGGATGCCGGAAGTACCCGATCTCGGACGCCCTCAACAGCACGGGTGACGTGGTCCACAGCCGGACCGGCACCCGTTTCTGGAAGGTCCCGCCCCCGTGATCGCTGCCGAGCCAGAGGATCCGCCGAGCCGCGACATCGGGGCTGGTGCACCACCTGGTCCCGGTGACCTGCGTCACGAACAGCCGGCCAGTTCAGGAATTCGTTCCGCCGACCGTCGGGTCGGTGCGACACTCGCACGCGTGGCGGACGCCGTGCTCTTCGCTCGTGAACACATCGACCTGATGCGTTCATGCAGTGCTGCCTGTTGCCCTCTGGATCGCTGACCTCGATGCTCCTGACGGGAGCGTTCCGTCGATCCCTGAGGACCCTCCATGTCTGTCATCCTGCGCCCATGGTCGGGCGGTGACCGGCCGGCTGTCGTGCCGGCCGTGTCCTTCGGCTCCCGATCCGCCGCGCGGTGAGCAGCCATCGTCGGGATCCTGACCTGCGACAGGCCATCGTGGCCCCAATACGCCACGAATTGCGTCACGAACGGCTTGAGTACGGCTGCCAGTGCCTGATCACCGCCATCGCGACGAACGCAAGTGACGCCCATGTCACCGTGATCGGCGACGACGGCGCGGTGTCGGTCCTGGTGGTCGACTCGATGTCGCTGTTCGACCACGACATCGCCCTCGGCGACATCGTCTGGTCACGACGACGACCTCCGCCGCAGCGGCGCCCGCCGTCAGTCCCGAGCGGCATCTCACGCGCCATACTCGACGGGTGCGCATCTCTGCGAAGACGGACTACGCCCTGCGAGCCATGATCGAGCTGTCGGCGCGTCGGGCCGACGGGTTCGTCAAGGCCGAGGTCGTCGCCGAAGCGCAAGACATCGCGTTGCCGTTCCTGGTCAGCATCTTCAACACGCTGCGCATCGCCGGTCTGGTGGTCACCAAGCGCGGACCGGACGGTGGGTATCGCCTGGGGCTGGATCCGGAGCAGCTCAGTGTCGCGGACATCATCCGGGTGATCGAGGGACCGCTGGCCAACATCGTCGGCGTCGCGCCCGAGGACGTGCGGTACACCGGGTCGACCGAACGACTCAAGGACGTCTGGGTGGCCCTGCGGGTCGCGATGCGGTCCGTGTTGGAGCAGACGACGCTGGCCGATGTGGCCGGCCGGGCGCTGCCGGCCGAGGTGACCACGCTGCTGGCGCAGGACGGCGCCTGGGTCAGCCGGCCCCGGCTGCCCGCAGCGCTGACGTCGCCGGCCGCTGCCCTGGACGGCTCCGCTCCGTGACAGCGCCGACTGCTTCCGGACGTCGCCCGGCCTCGGCCACGGGGCGCGCCGGTCCTGGACCCGGCAGTCCGCCGATCAGCGCGGTGCCGTCACGCGGGTGGATCGGGGATGGTCAGCACCGGGGCGGTGAGGACGCCTGGGCCCAGAAGCGTTTCGGGATACGGCCGGCCAACCGAGCGTCCCGGCCCGCCGAGACGGCCGCCGCCATGGCCCGTGCCATGCGGACCGGATCATCGGCCCGGGTCACCGCAGACGCCAGCAGGACCGCGTCGCACCCGAGTTCCATGGCCTGAGCGGCATCACTGGCGGTGCCCAGCCCGGCATCACAGATCACCGGCACGCCGGCCTGGGCCACGATCATCTCCAACGCATGCGGGTTGCAGATGCCCAGCCCGGAGCCGATCGGCGCGCCGAGCGGCATGACGGCGGCGCAGCCGACGTCCTCCAGACGACGGGCGACGATCGGGTCGTCGGTGGTGTAGGGCAGGACGACGAACCCGTCGTCGACCAGGCGCTGCGCGGCCCGCAGCAGTTCCACCGCGTCGGGCAGCAGCGTCCGGTCATCGGCCACCACCTCGAGCTTCACCCAGTCGGTGTGCAGCGCCTCCCGGGCCAACTGTGCGGTGAGCACCGCCTCGGCCGCCGTGTGGCACCCGGCCGTGTTCGGCAGCACCGAGATGCCGTGCCGCCGCACCACCTCCAGCACGCCGGTGCCGCCGCCGGCGTCGACCCGGCGCATGGCCACCGTGGTCAACTCGGTGCCGGAAGCCAGCAGCGCTGCCTCCAGCACGGTCTGGTTGGGGGCGCCACCAGTGCCCATGATGAGGCGGGAACGCAGCGTCCGCCCGGCGATGACCAGGTCGTCGGTGGCTGCGCCGATCGTCACGTCGTGTGTCCGGCGGTGATGCGTTCGGCCATGGTGGTCCCTCCTGGGTGGGGCGTCCTCGTCGAGCGGCGGTGGCTCCCGCGGGTCAGCCGCCCGGGACGGCACACAGCACCTCGATCTCGTCGCCGTCGACGACGACCCGGTCCCACGAGGTCCGCGGGACCACCGCCGCATCCACCGCCACCGCCACGCCCTCGGTCGGCACCTGGAGCGCGGCCAGCAGACCGGCCACCGTGACGCCTGCGGTGACCCGATGCGTCTCGCCGTTGACAGCGACGATGATCATGAGAACCTCCATGGGTCAGCGGGCTTCGCCGCCGCGACCGGCGTGCCGGCAAGTTCGGCGACGACGGCGTCTGCGGTGAGCGGGGCGAGCAGGACGCCATTGCGGCCGTGCCCGGTGGCCAGCACCACCCGGTCGTCGAGCCTGCCGATGAACGGGACACCGTCGGGACTCGTCGGGCGCAGCCCGGCGGCGTGCTCGACCAGCTCGAACTCGGCCAGACCCGGCAGCACCGCGGCGGCGTCGGCCAGCAGATCCCGGACACCGCCGACGGTGACGGTGGTGTCGGTCCCGGCCTCGTGCTGGGTGGCCCCGACCACCACCCCGTCCGACCGGGGCACCAGGTACACCGAGCGGCCGTGGACCAGCGCCCGGATCGTGTGGCGAGGAACGGGTATCGCGCCGGATCGGTGTCGTAGACGCAGGATCTCACCCTTGACCGGGCGTACCAGCAGCGCACCGGCGCCGGACCACGACGCGCCGAGCAGCTCCGGACTCCCGATGCCGGCGGCGACCACGACCTGATCGGCATCGCCGACGAGCGCGTCGTCGAGGCCGGCCACGGCCCGCTCGACGGTGCGGACACCGGCTCGGTACGTGGCCGATCGCAGTGCCGCGAGCAGCGCCCGGTTGTCCACCGACCGCTCCTGCGAAATCGACAGGCCGGAGGTCAGGGTCGGCGCGAGACCTGGTTCCAGGCGGTGCACTTCGTCGTCATCCAGGATCTCGACGCACCGGCCCTGCGCGATCAGGTACTCGACGGTGCGGGCCAGCTCCGCGCGGTCCCCCGAGTCCAGGCCGACCACGACGGTGCCCTCCGCACTCAGCCCGCACGGTTGCCCGGCCGCGGCTTCGAGGTCGCCGGCGAAGGAAGGCCACCGGCGCAGTGACTCGCTGCCCAGCTCGAGGAGCGCCTCCTCGCCCGGGTGTCCTTCCGTCAGGGGCGCCAGCATGCCGCCCGCGACCCAGGACGATCCGCGGCCGGGACGGGAATCGACGACGTCGACCGACCAGCCGGCGAGCGCCGCGCGCCAGGCCACCGACCAGCCGATCACGCCGCCACCCAGCACGACCAGGCGTCCGCCCGGCCGGTCGACCGACGGCGGGACTGCCGGCACGGTTGCAGCAGGCGACACGACGCTGAGCCCCTTCCTTCGCCGGCATGACCCGGATCAGGTTCGACGGTCGGGGCTGCGTGCCCCCTCTCAGTCCCGCTGCTCCGGGACTCCCGTGGTTCCGGGCCACCATACTCACGACAGGGCAGTGTCCGGAAGGTCGGTCGACATCCGGTGTCGGCGAGACCGTCTGGAGTAGCGTTCGCCGCATGTGTCCCGCGTCCCGCCGCCGTGCCGATCCCTGCGCTGATTCCTGCGCCGATCCCTGTGCAGGCCTCGGGCGCTGCTCATGATCACCGCCGGTGCGACGGACCGTCGCGCGCGGTTGGCCACGTCCAGGCTGTACCTGTGCACCGACGCCCGCCGCGAGCGCGGCGACCTGGCCGAATTCGCTGAGGCGGCCCTGTTCGGCGGCGTGGACGTCATTCAGCTGCGCGACAAGGGCTCTCAAGGCGAGCGGCGATTCGGCCCGCTGGAGGCTCGAGAGGAACTGGCCGCGCTGCAGGTGCTGGGTGCCGCGGCCCGGCGCCACGGGGCGCTGCTGGCGGTGAACGACCGTGCCGATCTCGCCCTGGCCGCTGGGGCGGACGTGCTGCACCTCGGCCAGGACGACTTGCCGGTCTCGCAGGCGAAGCGCGTCGTGGGACCCGACGTGCTGATCGGCCGCTCCACCCACGACCAGAGCCAGGCCGACGCGGCGGCGGCCCAGCCCGGCGTGGACTACTTCTGCACCGGTCCCTGCTGGCCCACGCCGACCAAACCAGGTCGCCGGGCGCCGGGGCTGGACCTGGTCCGAACCACCGCGGCCCGTTGGCCCGGCAGACCGTGGTTCGCCATCGGCGGCATCGACCTCGACCGAGTCGCCGAGGTCCGACAGGCCGGCGCCACCCGCATCGTGGTCGTCCGGGCCGTCACCGAGGCGAAGGCTCCGGCGGCGGCGGCCCGCGCCCTGCGCGCCGCCCTCACCGACTGAGCCGGATCACGGGGACGGGGACCAGACCGCTGCGCCCGGATCCCCGTCATCGCGGCAGCGTGGTGTGCTTGAACTCGTTGAGATCCGGCCACCCGATGAGCAGGTCGACCACCCGTCCGATGGTGGCCAGCGAGCCGCTGGGGTCGGCGTCGGCGGCCGATCGGCTCATCAGTCGGACGAACACCGCTTGATCGCCCGCGATGAATGTGGGCACCCCCCACACGGAGTGAGAGCCGACGTACCGCTCGTGATCGGCCCGCACGGTGTCCAGCGCGGTCCCATTGTCGATCCGCGCGAACACGTCCTCAGGGTCCACCCCGTGCTCGGTGAGCACCCCCCGAAGCACCGCCGGGTCCTCCAGGTGCCGGCCCTGGTCGTGCCGGACGGCGAACAGGGCGCGGTGCACGGCGGGGAACTGCTCGGGGAAGTGGTCGCGCACGGTCACCCCCACCTGCAGGGCCAGGATGCCTCGGTCGTCATGCGGGTGGTCCCACACGTCCGGCTGACCCTCCTCGACGTGGGCCTGACCGAGCGAGAACGGTGCGAAGTGCACCGTCCAGTCGGCCCCGGCGGCCAGGCCGGTCAGGATGTGTTCGTGCGCGTTCCGCGCGAACGGGCAGCGGTAGTCCCAGGTGACGGTGAACTCGGCGGTCATGGGTGGGTCCTTCCGTAGTTGGTGGTGCGAAACGGGATTCGGGGCTCGTCGAGCCGGGCGAGGGGCGCCCGCCAGCGGGTCACCGGTGGACTCCAGACCCGATCGGATGCGAGAGCGCCTCCAGAGCAGTCATCCTCGGCGCGAGGCGGGCCGGCGAGGGCCGAGCTCCGCAGTTGTTTACTTTTCCGGTCCAGTATGTACAGTAGTGATGGCGCCGAACGCATCGGGTCGCGCCAGGGCGCCACCGCCGCGGTGCGCCGCCTGAAGTCCGCGCATCGCTTGGGTGCGCCCGGTCGAGGAGAGGGGTCCGACATGAACGACGTCATGTCGCGGGCCTGTTGTCCCTCGACGCAGCGTCCCTGACGCATCCCCGCGCGACGCGCATCCCTCCCGTCCCGCCCGGCCCCCGTCCCACTCGGTGCGGCCGATCGCCCCGCACGCCGCAACCCCCGGTACTGCCCAGGTGGCGCCCGTGCCCCGTCCGTGAACAGGAATCGAAGAGTCATGGCTGACAAGCGCCAATTGAGGATCGGGCACTCCCTGTGGCCGTTGGGTCGGCACGGGTCCGCCTGGCGGCTCCCCCGTGTGCACCGGTTGCTCGAGGGCGACCCCCAGTTCTACCGCGACAGCGTGCAGACCGCGGAACGCGGACTGTTCGACTACTTCTTCCTGGGCAGCTCGGAGTCGGCGCGACTGCCGGCGCGCCAGGCGCAGACGGCCGAGGGCGGGGGATTCCGAGCCGCGGATGGGGCCCGCGGTATCGGCGGATCGGGCGGCCCCGGGGCCGATCACTACTGGACGCCCAACCAGCTCATCAAACTCGAGAGCTTCACCGCCACCTCCTTCGTGGCGGCGCTGAGTCGAAACATCGGACTGGCAGCGACGTTCAACACCACCTACCACCACCCGTACACGATCGCCCGGCAGGCGGCGACGCTCGATCACCTGTCCGGCGGTCGCGCCGCGATCAACATCGTCACCGGGCGGGCCGACGATGCCGCTCGGAACTACGGCCTGCCGCAGCAGCCCGACACCGATGACCGCTGGGAACGGGCCGAGGAGTTCATCAAGATCCTCTGGTCGCTGTGGGACGGCTGGGAGGACGGCTGGCTGATCAACGACAAGGCCGGCGGGGTCTACATCGACCCGGATCGCATCCGATCCAGTGACTTCCACGGTCGCTTCTTCGACGTGGCCGGACCGATCAACATCCCGCCGTCCCCGCAGCGCCGGATTCCTCTGATCGTCGCCGGCGCCTCGCAGCGGTCGTTCGAGTTCGGGGCCAAGTACGCGGATGTGCGCTTCATCCCGTTCGCCGACCGACAGGCCGAGTACTACCGGACGCAGAAGGATCTCGCCGCGGGTTATGGGCGGAATCCCGACGACTACTTCTTGCTGCCGGGTATCACGTTCTACGTCGACGAGACCTCCACCGGCGCGCATGCCCGGTTCCGGGAGGTCCAGGACCTGGCGACGCCGGTGTACAGTGCGTCGGCGTTGGGAGCGGTGCTCGGTTACGACCTGACGCCGTTCGCCCAGACCGACCGGGTGCTGGACGTCGTCGACCTGGCGGCCATCCCGGATGCCGCTTGGGTGGTGCACCGGGCCATCCACGGGTTCGGCGACGAGCACATCACGTTGGCCGACCTCGATCACTTCGTGGCCAACATGCCGTTCAACCAGGTGCCGGTGGTCGGCTCGGGCACGGAAGTGGCCGACTGGATCGAAGAGCAGTTCCTGGACCGCAAGCTGGACGGGGTGGTCGTCTTCCCGCCGTTCCAGCCGGGAGCGCTCGACGCCTTCGTCGACCTGGTCGTGCCGGAGCTGCAGCGGCGCGGTCTGTTCCGCACCTCCTACGAGGGCACCACATTCCGTGAGCGACTGTCCGGCCGCTCCGGTCGCACGGTCAGTCGCCCGGCAACGCCGGTCGTCACTCCCGAGCTCGTGGACGCGGCCGAAGCGGTCCGTCGAGTGGCCGCCGGGGCGGCGCTGTTCGACGTGCGGAACACCCCGACCGACCCCGTCGACGGCGCCGTCCCAGTGGCCAAGGACGCCCTGGTCCGAGCGGTCGCCGAGGCGGGCATCGCGCGCCACCAGCCGGTCGTCGTCTACTGCGGGTCGATCGCCGGATCGGGGCCGGCCGCCGATGCGCTCAGCGCCGCGGGGTGGAGCCAGGTCTCCCACGTCGACGGCGGGTACCAGGCCATCCGATCGGTCGTGGCCGATGCCGTGACCTCGCCGTGAGTGCGCCGGAGGACCGCGGCGTCATCGACCTCCATGCGCACTACCCGGTCCCGGCCGAGCTGCTCCCGCAGGATCGCTCGCCCATCGGAATCCCGGCCGAGCGCTTCGAATCCGTCGGTGGGCTGTCCGGTCTGACCCGCAGGAGCGCCGCCGACGGCGTCCGACGGCGAGCGATCAGTCCGTCGCCGGAGCAGATCTGGGGCCCGACCGGGACGATCGCCACGGCGGAGGTCACGGCCGTCAACGAGTACCTGGCCGACCTGGTGTTCCGGGAACATCCCGGATCCTTCGTGGGCCTGGCCACGGTGGACGCGTACGCCGGGGAGGCCGGTGCCGAGCAGGTCCGAACCGCGGTCGAGACGCTCGGCCTGCACGGCATCGTGCTGGACTCCGTTCGGGGTGCCCGGTCCCTGAGCGCCCTCGACCCGGGTGTTCGCGGCCGACGCGATCGCCGATCACCGCCGAGCGCACGGTGCGGCACCCAACCTGTACTTCGACACGATGCGGCCGAGTCCGGCGTTGGTGCGCTACTACCGCGACACCATCGGCGTGGAGCGCATCGTCGTCGGCACCGACTGGCCGGGTGGCACCGTGTCCTTCGATTCGATCGAGACCGTACTGCTGGCAGCTGGTCTCGATGTCGCAGAGCGATCCCTCGTTCGCTCCGGGACCGCCCGTCGGCTGTTCGCCTCCGCATCGTCCCCGGCCGGGTCGGCCGCACCGTCCGTCCCGACGCCGACAACCACCACCACCGCATCCTCACTCGCACCGACAGGAACAGGAGGTCGATCATGACCGTGGCCGAGCACCGCACCGATGTCGTGATCTCCGCGACCGAACTCAAGGAGCTGCTGGCCTCCGGGGCGGACGTCGTGGTGCTCGACGTCCGCCGGAGCACCAACGAGCCGCTGGAGGCCGAGTACCGCGCCGGGCACATCCCGGGGGCGCGCTTCGCGAACCACTTCACCCAGCTGTCCGGACCTCCATCGGCGGCTGCCGGGCGCAATCCGCTGCCCGACGACGAGACGATCCAGGCGGCCGTCACGGCGTGGGGGATCAACGCCGGCAGCACCGTGGTCGTCTCCAGCGACGTCGGCGGGCCGACCGCCACCCGCGGATGGTGGGTGCTGAAGTGGGCCGGCGTGCCCGATGTCCGGTACCTGGACGGCGGTCTCGCGGCGTGGGTGGAGGCCGGTGGTGAACTCGACACCGAAGTCCCGCCGGAGGGCCACGGCTCGTTCCGCGTCACCACCGGCTCCCTGCCCGTGCTGACGGCCGACCAGGCCGCGGAACTCGCTCGTGACGGCGTACTGCTCGACGCGCGTCCCGCCACCGACTATTTCGGCTCGCCCGATCAGCCACTGACCGGGCACATTCCCGGTGCCCTGAGCGCCCCGTTCTCGATCGCGCTGCAGGGCGGAACCGGCCTGCTCGGTGACGATCAGGCGATTCGCGCCGTCTATGCGGCCGTCGGGGCCGACGGCGAGCGGCCGATCGGCCTGTATTGCGGCGGTGGTGTCGGTGCCACCTTCGGCGTCCTGGCGCTGGCGCGGCTGGGGATCCCCGCCGCCCTCTACCCGGGTTCGTGGAGTCAGTGGAGCGCTGACGCCGCTCGTCCGATCGCCACCGGCAGCCAGCCCGGCTGACTGCCGCAACCACGCCCGCCCGCCCTCCGAGCTCCATCCATCGAACCGCCGCACGAGCGGCGAAAGGACGTCCCACCATGCACAGCCTGGGTACTCGCGTCGCCGTGACGGGGTTCGCCGTGATCGCGTTGACGGCGCTGACCGCCTGCGGAAGTGCCGGCGCCGGTGGCGGGAGCTCGTCCGAGGCGTCGTCGTCCGGCCGCACGGATGTGACCGCCGCGACGAGCAGCTCCGCCGATGCGCAGCAGTTTCCGGCCCTGGACCCCGACGATCCGGTGACCATCCGGGTCGCCGACGCCGGGGTGTCCAATCTGCTGGCCATCGCCGAGGCCGAGGGCTTCTTCGAACGCAACGGGCTCGACCCAGTCCTGTCCCAGACCAACAGCGGCGTGGCGACCCTGGCGGCCGTCCAGGGCGGCAGCCTGGACATCGGGTACGCCGATCTCTACGCCGGCATCAACGCCATCTCCAACGGCTTCGACGTCTCGCTCCTGCTCAACAACAACGCCAACCTGGACACGCTCCCGGTGGTGGTCAAGGTCGGGGGCGATGTCGAGGACGTGGCCGACCTCGCCGGGACGACCATCGGTCTCGCTCCTGTGCCGCAGTACACCGTCAACGTCCGCGGGTTCCTCAAGGCCAATGGCGTCGACCCCGCCGACGTCGAACTGATCAGCATCCAGGACGCGAACGGCGCGCCCCAGGCGCTCGAGCGTGGTGACTACGGCGCCTGGGTCGCCAGCTGGACAGGGGTGTACACCAACACCGGCACGGTCGGCTACGACTTCCAGGTCGTCGGTGACCCGAGCAGCTCGGAGTGGACCGACCCGGCGGCGACCACCGCTGGATGGTGGAGCACCGGCGAGTACGCGCGGGAGAACCCCGCGGTGGCATCGGCCTTCGCCGATGCGGTGCGTGAGTTCCGCCTGTGGTGGTACGAGCAGGACACGGACCGGCGGGCCGAGCTCGTCGAGCAGTACTACGACGTCGACTACGCGGCGATCGCCGGCGACGATCCGGCGGTCCTGGAGCGACTCCTGGACTTCGTGGCCTGGCAGACCGGCCCGATCGACCTCGCGGCAACCCAGGAGTGGTACGAGCTCGGCCTCGAGTACGCGCCGGACAAGATCGCCGCGGACGTCGACTGGCAGGCGCACGTCGCCGACTCCGCCCGGCAGCCCGGCCCGACCACGTGATTCAGCCATCCCGGAACGCAGGGAGTCCGACATGACCGCGCCCGCAGCACCCGCCACCGCACCGACACCGACACCGACACCGACACCGACCGGCTCAGTACCGGTCACCGACGGCCACATCGTGGTCGACTCCGTCGGCAAGGACTACGTCGCCCTGGACGGGCACGTCGTCCACGGCCTGCAGCCGGTGTCGCTGTCGATCGAGAAGGGTGCCTTCGTCTCGGTCGTCGGCCGGTCCGGCTGCGGCAAGTCGACGTTCCTGCGACTCGTCGCCGGACTCGAGGACCTCACCACCGGCTCGATCACCATCGGCGCGGAGCGGGTCTCCGGTCCGCCGGACAGCGTCCGCTACGTCTTCCAGAACTACGGCGAATCGCTGCTGCCGTGGCGCACGGTGGGGGACAACGTCCGGTTCGGGCTGCGGCACGGCCACGGACCCCGCCGCGCCCACGGGCGCACGGCCGAGGACCAGCTCATCGAGCAGCATCTCGCCGAGGTGGGACTGCACGGCACCTTCAGCCGGTACCCAGGGGAACTGTCCGGTGGGATGCAGCAGCGGGTCGCCATCGCCCGAGCCCTGGCCGCCTCGCCCGACGTGTTGCTGCTCGACGAGCCGTTCAGCGCGGTCGACGCGCTCAGCCGCGGCACGCTGCAGGAACTGATCCTGCGTATCTGGCAGGAACGCGGTCTCACGGTGCTCTTCGTGACGCACGACATCGAAGAGGCGCTGTTCCTCTCCCAGCGGGTGATCGTGCTGCGACCGCAGGGCGCCGGCGTTCAGCGGGACGCCGCGGTGGACATCCCGTACCCGCGTGACCAGGTCGACTTTCGCGAGGACGAACGCTATCTCGCGCTGCGGCGCGACGTGCTCGGACTCGTCCTGCAGGTGGAACGAGAGGCGTCATGACCGAGCTCGCGAACACCCCGCCCGTCGCACGCGGCACGGTGCCCGGCCCCAGGCCCGGTGCCGACGACGCCGCCGACCTGCTGGTCTCGCTCCCGCCGTCCGACGAGACGCCACCGGTGCCCCTGGCAGTCGCCGGCGGACCGGCGCCCGCCGTGGTCCGGCGCAGTCCGTTCCGGCGGTTCGTCCGCAGCCGTGGCACCGGCTGGACCCTGGTGGTCCTGGTGGTGATCGTCTGGCAGGTCTCCTCGTTCATCCACTTCGAGCCCACGATCTCTTCACCGGACCGGATCGCCAGGACGTGGTGGCGGGAGATCACCGAGGGGCAACTGCTGCCCCAGTTGGGGCGGACACTCGAGACGATGGCGATCGGGTTCGTGCTCGCCATCCCGATCGGCATCACCATCGGGTTCCTGATGGGCCGGTCCCGCATCGTCTGGGGACTGCTCGAGCCGAGCGTGGAGATCATCCGACTGACCCCGGTGTCGGCCATCCTGCCCATCTTCATCCTGTTCCTGGGCATCGAGCAGGAGATGCAGGTCGCGGTGTTCCTCACCGCCGGGCTGTTCCCGTTGATCATCAACTCGTACGCGGGGGCGCGGTCGGTCTCCAAGGTCCTGTCCCAGACCGCCCAGACGTACCGCCTGTCGTGGTGGCAGACCCAGCGGGAGGTGGCGCTGCCGTCGGCGATGCCGTACATCCTGGTCGGCGCCCGCCAGGCGCTGGGCATCTCGCTGGTCCTGGCGGTGGTGATCGGCATGCTCGCCGGCAACTCGGGCATCGGCTACTACATCCTGCTCGCGCAACAGGAGTTCAACATCAACCGCCTGCTGGCCGCCGTCCTCACGGTGGCCCTCATCGGGTATCTGCTCAACGCTCTGTTCCTGCTGGCCGAGCGACGCATCAGCCGCTGGCGTCGCACCTCGATCGGCGAGGGCTGAGCCATGACCGCCAGGCCGTTCCGGCTCGGGTTCTTCACCCACGCCAACACCACGTCGGCGCCCGCCGAAGCCAACGAGGAACTCGTCCGGCTCTTCGTCGGAGCCGAGGAACTCGGGTACGACATCGGGTTCCTCGCCCAGCACCTGCTCGTCGACGCCGAGGAGGGGTCGGCGCCGTCACCACTGGTCTCGTTGGGACCGGTCGCGGTCGCCACCGACCGCATCGACATCGGGGTGTCGGTGGTCACCCTGCCGGTCACCGACCCGGTCCAGCTCGTCCAGGACGCCCTGACCCTCGACGGCATCGCCCGGGGACGGCTGCACCTGGGCCTGGGCACCGGGAACGCCAACATCGCTCGGTACGCGGCGTACGGAGTCAGCGATGCCGACCCGGCGCGGGCATTCGACGAGCACCTCGAGGTCTTCCTGGACACGCTCGCGGGCCATCCCATCCGCGGCAGCAGCGACCGCATCCACACCGATGGAACGGGTCTGGCCCAGCGGCTGTGGCGCAGCCCCGGGCGGGTGGAGACCGCGCGGCAGGCGGCGCGCAGCGGATTGGGTGTCCTGTTCGGCACCGCGACCCTCGACGCCAGGACCCAGCAGCGTCCGATCATCGACGCCTACCTCGACGAGTGGAGGTCCGTCGGCCCCATCCAGGCGCCGCCGGAGTTCCGCCCGCTGGTCCGGCCCCGGCTGGGCGGGATCCGCATGATCCACCCGGCGAACTCCCGCCCCGAGGCGATCGACGAGCTGACTCGCTTCATCGACAGCTCCCGCCGCCGACTCGCCGCGGTGAGCGGCATCAACGCCGACGCGGTCGACGCCGAGCAGGTACTCCGGCAGATGAACCTCAAGACCGGCACCCCGGCAGAGACCGCGGCCGCGATCCGCGACGACGTCGCGTTGCTGCCCGATGCGGACTACGTCATCGCGGTGACCGGCGTCCTGGAGCAGGTCGAGGTCGGACACGGAGCCAAACACACGGTCGACGTCGCTCTGCGCGGGCTCGAGCGGATCGCTCGTGACACCGCCCCGCTGCTCGGATGGACGCCCGCCGCATGAGCACGCGCGGGCAGGACGGAGATCACCATGCTTGAGATCGGCATCTTCAGCCTCGGATACGCCGAGGCCGAGGATCTGGATCGACACGTCGTCAACGACCGGGTCAAGGGACTGGTCACCCTGGCCCGACGGGCGGAGCAGGCGGGCTTCGACACGTTCGCGCTCGGTGAGTACCACCATCCGCCGTTCGTGCTGAGCTCGCCGGCGGTGGTGCTGGGCGCCATCGCCGCCGTGACCACGACCCTGCGCTTGACGACGTCGGTCTCGCTCATCACCGTGAACGACCCGGTCAAGCTGGCCGAGGACTTCTCGACGGTGCAGCACCTGTCCGACGGGCGGCTCTCGATCATGTTCGGGCGCGGCATCAGCACCGACATCTACCGGTGGTGGGGCCTCGCCGGCGAGGACACGGTGGCCATCGCGGCGGAGAAGAATGAGTTGTTCCGCCGGCTGTGGACCGAGCGCAAGCTGCACTGGAGCGGCAAGTACCGCGCGCCGCTGGAGGACTTCACGTTGACCCCGCAGCCGCTCACCGCGGAGCTCCCCGAGATCTGGCAGACCTCCATCCGTACCAAAGAACTCGTCGAGCAGACCGCGCGTGACGCTGACGGGTTCTTCGCCAACTACGTCCACTTCAGCGCGGCGCAGGCCGCTCCGCACGTGCACTACTTCCGGGAGCGGTTCGAGGCGCACGGACACGGAGCGGCCGGCGATGCGCCGGTCGGCTCAGGCGCCGCGGTCTACGTCCGGCGCAACTCGCAGGATGCACTGCGCGAGTACCGAGACCGGGGCATCGACCTGTCGACCTGGCCGACGAAGTATGACTCGTTGGAGCACGCGGTCCGCGAGAGTGCCCTGACGGTCGGCAGTCCCGCGCAGGTGCTGGACAAGATCGCGACGTTCCAGGAGGCCTACGGCGGGTACCGTCGGCAGTTGTTCTCCATCGACGGGCGCGGTGGCGACATCGACCGATCCATCGAGCAGATCGAACTCATCGGCGAGCACGTCGTGCCCGAACTGCGCAAGGCCTACTCGTGACGAACCCCCGGGTCGACTGGGTCGAGTACTTGGAGTGGTCCCACCAGCAGGTCGACGTCCCGCTCCGGTTCCGCACCCACGTGACCGATCTCGAGCGCGCCGACGGCGCCTTCCGGCTGCATCTGGTCGAGAACGGTGTCCCGGCCATCATCACAGCCCGCAAGATCGTGCTCGCCACCGGCGTCGAAGGCACCGGTGGCCCCTTCGTGCCGGCCGACTTCGACGCCGTACCGGTACACCGGTGGGCCCACACCGGGCACGCCATCGACTTCGACGGCCCGGCGGGCCGGCGGATCGACATCTTCGGCGCGTCGACCTCGGCGCTGGACGCCCCCGCCACGGCGCTCGAGCACGGCGCCGCCACGGAAGCGGAGGCCGTCGATGTTGGTCGATGATCCGCCGCGCCGGCAGCTGGTCCTCAACCTGTTCAGCCCCAACGCGGAGTCCTGGCGACGGTCCGGCGTGGACACCGACCGCGCCTGGAGCATCGACGCGCTCGTCCAACTCGCCCAGGACGCCGAACGCGGCCTGTTCGACGCCATCTTCCTGGCCGACAGTCCCGGACTGGGAGAGGGGTACACCGCTCCGGATCCGTTCACGGTGCTCTCGATCCTGGCCGGGCGCACCACCCACCTGGGATTGGCGCCCACCCTGCTCACCACGTACGACGAGCCGTACACGGTGGCCCGGCAGATCGCCACCCTGGATCAGTACACCGGCGGCCGCGCCGGTTGGAACGCGGCGACCGGTTCACAGCCGTCGGTGGCCGGGAACTTCGGGTCGGTGGACCATCCCGATCACGCGGTCCGCTACGAGCGCGGTGAGGAGTTCATCGAGATCGTCACCGCGCTCTGGGACAGCTGGGCCCCGGACGCCTGGCTCGGCGGCGACGGCGCCCTGCCCACGTTCGACCGCAGCCGCATTCGTCCGGTCCGGCACCAGGGCCGGCACTTCCAGGTCGACGCGGTCTTCAACGTGCCCCGGTCCCCGCAGGGGCGTCCGGTTCTGTTCCACGCCGGATCCTCGGCCGTCGGCCGAGCCCAGGGCGCCCGGCACGCCGACGCGATCTTCACGGCTCAGCCCGACGTCGACGTGGCCCGGGCCTTCTACGCGGACTTCAAACGCCGAGTCGCCAGCAACGGGCGCAACCCGGACCACACGCGGGTGCTTCCCGGCCTGTTCGTGGCCCTCGGCGGCTCCGAGGCCGAGGCCCAAGCCCAGTTCGACGAATTCACCGACCACATCGACCTCGACCGTGCCGCCGCGCGACTCGCTGTCCAGATCGGACTCGACCTCACCGCCGCCGAGCTCGATGCGCCGGTCGCGGAGTCGGCCTGGGCCGCGGCCGGAGCCAGCTTCACCAGCCGGGCCGCGGTCATCCAGGCCGAGGCCGCCGCCAAGCGGCTGACGGCGCGGCAGGTGATCCTGCGTGCCACCGCCGCGTTCGGCCATCACATCGTCGTGGGGACCCCCGAGCAGGTCGCCGACGACATCGAACTGTGGTTCCGTACCGGCGCTGCCGACGGCTTCAACTACCGGGCCCCCGTACGGCAAGCGATCCGTCACCGACTTCATCGACCACGTCCTGCCGCTCCTGCAGCAGCGGGGCATCTTCCGCTCCGAGTACACGAGCACCACCCTGCGCGGCCACTACGGACTGCCGATCCCTGAGCAGAGCTGACCCTGCGGCCACCGCTCCCCTGCGCGCGGACCGCCCTGCCATCTCAACCACCGTATCCACATCAACGACACCCGAGGAACAATCATGTTCTCGTCATTGCCACGGCTGCGCTCCCGGCGACGCTCCCGATTCCTCACGGTCGCCGCGGTCGCGGTCGCGGCCTCCATGGTCCTGGCCGGTTGCGGCGACAGCTCCGGTCCCGCCGCGGCCGGTGGCCCGGCAGGCTCCGCCGATGACCAGGCCACGACGACCTCGACCGCCGGGAGCAGCAGCCCGCAGTCCGCAGGTGCACTCCCGGGAGGCCTCGACCCGGCCGACCCGGTCAAGATCCGCATCGCCGACGCGGCGAACACCAACCTGCTCGAGCTGGCCAAGGGAGAGGGATTCTTCGCCAGATACGGTCTGGAACCGGAACTCTCCAGCCTGAACAGCGGTGTCAACGTCCTCGCCGCCCTCCAAGGCGGCAGCATCGAGTTCGGCTACGCCGACTTCTTCGCCGGGATCAACGCCATTGCCAACGGGTTCGACGTCCGGCTGATCTCGAACAACAACGGCAACGGTGTCAACTTCAACTTCCTGGTCAAGGACGGCGCCGTCGCCGACGTCGCCGACCTGGCCGGCAAGAAGGTCGGCGTTGCGCCGGTCCCGCAGATCACCGTGAACGCCCGCGGTTTCCTCAAGGCCAACGGGGTCGACCCGGACTCCGTCGAGATCGCGGTGATCACGGATCCGAACGGTGCCATTCCCGGCCTGGAACGAGGGGACTACGACGCCCTGGGCGGCGCGTCGTGGACGCAGGTCTACCAGAACGACGGCTCCGACGGGTACGACTTCGCCACCATCGGCGATCCCTCCAGCAAGGCGTGGACGCAGCCGGACGCCACCACGGCGGCGTTCTGGGCGACCGGCGAGTACGCCGAGGCGAACCCTGAGGTCGCGGCCGCACTCACCAATGCACTGCACTCGTACCGCAAGTGGTGGAACGACCTGCCCACGGACGACAAGGTGGACCTGGTCAAGAAGTACCAGGACCTGGACTACCGGGCGATCGTCGGCGATGACCAGGAGAAGCTGACCAACCTGGTGTCCAGCACGGCCTTCCAGTCGGGGCCGATCGATCTCGAGGCCACCCAGACCTGGTACCAGCTCGGCTTGGACTACGCGCCCGACAAGATCACCGCCGGCGTCGAGTGGCAATCACACGTCTTCGACTCGGCCAGGCAACCCGAGCCGAACGACTGACCGGACGTGACCCTGAAGGAGTCCGGCAGCAGCGGCGCAGCGGCCGATGTCCCGATGGGAGACGGGCCGGTGACCGACCGGGCCCGGCAGCGCAGCTTGCTGCTGGTGTCGCTGCTCGCCGGGCTCCTGCTGTTCGCCATCTCCGACGCGAACGTCGCCCTGCCCGCCATCGCCGCGTCGCTGGCCATCGGACCGACCACCCTGCAACTCATCTCGGCCGGCTACGTGGTCGCGTTCGGACTGGTGATCGTGCCGTTCGGGCGTCTGGGTGATCGAGGACATCGCCGCGCCCTGATCAGCGGAGGGCTGCTCCTGCTCATCGCGGCGAACGTCCTGTGCGCCTGCGCGGTCGACGCATGGATGCTCATCCTCGGCCGGGTGAGCGCCGGCGTCTCTGCCGGCATGCTCATGCCGCAGGCGATCGGGGTGATCCAGCAACTGTTCCAAGGCCCGGAGCGTGGCCGTGCGTTCGGCACCTACGGCGTGACGATGGCCGTGGCGCTCGCGCTGGCACCAACCGTCGCCGGACTGCTGGTGACGCTGGGCGGCCCGATCGAGGGTTGGCGGTGGGTGTTCCTGCTGTACGTCCCCACCGGGCTCGTCCTGCTCGTGGCCGGCCGGGCGTGGCTGCCCCGGACGCAACCGGTCGGCGAGCAGCGGCCCGGACTGGACGCGGTCGGCACCGTCCTGCTCGGCGCGGCCATCGTCCTGATCCTGTTCCCGCTGCTGTACACCACGGGCCGGCCGGGGGACGATCCCCGACGTTGGTGGACACTGCTCCCGGCCGCCGTCGTGGTCGTCGGCTTCTGGTGCTGGGAGCAGCGCTACGCCCGGACCGGCCGCCAGCCGCTGCTCGACCGCGCGCTGCTGAGGACGCCGTCCTACGCCTACGGTGTGCTCGTCGGGACCCTGTGTGTGGCCTGGCTTCCCGGGATCCAGTTGGCCCTCATCGTGTACCTCCAGGTGGGTCTGGATCTGTCCCCGCTGCTGGCTGCCCTGGTGTCGGTCCCGAGTTCACTCGGGTCGGCCGTCAGCGCTCGCTGGGCGGCTCGACGGATCCTGACGCTCGGCCGGGTGATCACCGTGGGCGGATTCACCATTTCCGGAGTCGCCGTCGTCCTCACCGTGCTGGCCGCGGTGACCCTGCCGATCGGCGTCGCACCTTGGGTGATCGCGGCCATCCAACTGGTCAACGGCATCGGGAGCGGGATGACCCTGTCGCCGAACCACGTCCTGATGCTGTCGGAGGTGCCCGCGGACAAGGGCAGCTTCGCCAGCTCGATCGGGCATCTCAGCCAACGGATCGGCAACGCCGTCGGTGTTGCCGCCACCTCGGCGGTGTTCTACGCGATCATCTACCGTGCCAACGGCGATCTGACCGGGGCCTCACCAGCCACGTACCACCGCGCACTCATCGCTGCCAGCGGCGTCGCAGTAACCTTGGTCGGCATTGGGATCGTTGCAGCAGTTCTCGACTGGCGGCGCGTGGCGGCTCCAGGCGGGAAAGAGGCCGAATCGGCGATCAATCAGGCCGACCTCGGCCGCCCACGGCATGATTTGACCTGACGACGAGCTGGCCGACCGGCGGACTGGCGGCGCTCAAAGAATTCGCTGCGCCTTCGGTCACTGCATCAGCCTCGCTCCCGGCTCGGGCGCACTGCGCACACCTTCGAACCGGCGTCCAGCGCGGCCGTTGATCACTCGCTGAACGATCGACGTCAACAGGAGGAAGCACTGGGATGCAGACTCAGAGTTGCCTCATCGACCTCCACAACACGCTGATTCGGGTCGACTTCGCCGCGATCGACGCTGAACTCGCCGATCTCGCTCGATCCGGAGGGTCACCCTCATCGCCATGCGGTCGTTCTCGCCGCGGATCATCGTCGGGAGCGATTGGCGCCAGGCTCTCAACCGTGCCCTGGCTGATCTGGGAAAGCCGCCGTCGACCCCGACATCATCGCCCGGATGGTTCAGCTGATCGTGCGCTCCTGATCTGGCACACCCATTGTCGCCGGATCTTGAATCCTGACCCTCTGGGGTTCCGGGAACGTTGACCCCCTCCCGACGCTGGGGAGGTGCTGAACGTGGAGGACTGGGCGGAGATCCGTCGGTTGCATCGGGCCGAGGGCGTGC
>NZ_JAERWK010000031.1 GCF_016918035.1 Nakamurella leprariae
GGAAGCTAAGCCCTACAGCGCCGATGGTACTGCACTCGCCAGGGTGTGGGAGAGTAGGACACCGCCGGACAATCATTCACAAGAGCAGGGAGCGACCCCATACCGGGTCCTCCCTGCTCTTGCATTTTCACTTCTTTTTCTCGACTCGCGTCCGCTGTGATGCCGACATCGGCGATCGTCCGAACCCGATCGATCACCTGGGCCTTCCGTCACGTGACGAAGGATGACCGGTGAAGGCGGGGCTGGGTCGTGACCCTGGCTTGGCCGGGACTCAGTGCCGCCGGCACCGGAGTACGGTCGAAGGTCGACGGTCCGGCGCTCACCCTGCAGTCGAGCGGCAAGTGCCATGACCATGGTTGTTCGTCGCCGGCCGGCGACCTCGTTCATTCCGAAGCGTGTCAATTCCACAGCGTCCCGGGGGTTCCCACATGACCGATCACCAGCAGTCGTCCGGCGGACAGTCGCCGCGACGCGGCGGCTCCGGAGGGGGCGGCGATCGGCGACAGGGCTCCGCCGGCGGCGGGCACTCCCGATTCCGCGGCGACGACCGCCGCGGCGGGCAGCAGTTCTCCAGCGGTCGGTCCGGCGACCGTCCGGGCACCGGACCGCGACGCGAACGGTCCGAGGGTGGCGACCGGTCGCAACGATGGAACCGGGACGACCGTTCACCGCAGCGGGACCGTTCCGACGATCTCGGGACCGGCGGCCCGAGGACCGGTTCCTGGTCGGCCGACCGCACCATGGGTGGTGACCGGCCCCGTCGGGGCTTCGCCGGGCACGGCGGAGCGCGCTCCGATCGCTCTGCCGGTGGCGGCCGGGACGATCGTGGTCGTTCCGAGCGTGGCGGCGCTCGCTCCTTCGATCGTCGTGACGGCGATCAGGGTCGGACCGGCTCCTGGTCCCAGCAGCGCGGTGACCGTGATGCACAGCGCCGGGACGCGCGATCCGACGATCGACCGGAGCGGCGCAGCGCGGGACTCCGACGTCCCGCCGGTGATGCTCGCGATCGCCAGGGTGGGTCGTTCGACCGCAGTGACCGTGACCGTCCGAGCCGGTCCTTCGACCGTGACCGCCCGGCGCGCTCGTTCGACCGCAGCGACGGCGATCGGCCGCGGACCCAGGGTGACCGCCCGGCCCGCTCGTTCGACCGCAACGACCGTGACCGTCCGGCTCGGTCTTTCGACCGTGATCGGCCGCGGACCGACGGTGATCGTTCCGCTCGCTCGTTCGACCGCAACGACCGCGATCGTCCGGCTCGATCCTTCGACCGTGGTGATCGGGATCGTCCGGCCCGCTCCTACGACCGCAACGATCGTGATCGGCCTCGGGCCGACGGCGATCGTCCCGCTCGGTCGTTCGACCGCACTGACCGTGACCGTCCGGCTCGGTCCTTCGATCGTGATCGGCCGCGGACCGACGGCGATCGCCCGGCCCGGTCCTTCGACCGGAACGACCCTGATCGTCCGGCCCGCTCGTTCGACCGCACTGACCGTGACCGTCCGGCTCGGTCCTTCGATCGTGATCGGCCGCGGACCGACGGCGATCGCCCGGCTCGGTCGTTCGACCGGAACGACCGTGATCGTCCGGCCCGCTCGTTCGACCGGAACGACCGTGACCGTCCCGCTCGGTCGTTCGACCGCACCGACCGTGATCGCCCGGCCCGGTCGTTCGACCGCAGCGACCGCCCGGCTCGGTCCTTCGATCGTGATCGGCCACGGAGCGACGGCGATCGCCCCGCTCGGTCGTTCGACCGCAACGACCGTGACCGTCCGGCCCGCTCGTCCGCCCGCACCGACCGGGACCGTTCCTTCCGGGACGATCGTCCTCGTGCGTTCGACCGCAGCGACCGGCCCGGTACGGGGCCGGACCGGCAGCGCGGCGAAGACCAGCGGGCCGAGCGGCGCTTCGAGGACGCCGCTCCGGAGACGACGTCCGCGGAGGCGGCCCGGCTCGGTGGCGACCTCAGTGGCTCGCTGTTCGGGCGACCGACCGACGATCCGAGTTCGGTGGCGACCGGCGACCGGACCGACCCCTCGGATCAAAGTGATCAGGGCTCGAGCGACGAGCGGGATGACCGCCCGGCCCCCTTCCGGCGTCCGGAGCGCGGTGCGTTCGCCGACCGGCCGGCAAGCGGGGACCTGGCCGAGCAGCGTCGCCAGGAGCGCATGGCCCGGCGGCTGGAACAGGGGTCCCGGGTCCGTGTCGAGGACGTGGGCGAGCGGTGGCCCGATGTGCCGGACGACATCTCGTTGTCCGACCTCGAGCCGCAGACCCGCCGTGATCTGCGCGGTCTGAGCGCGGCGAACGCCGAGTTCGTCGGGCTGCACCTCCTCGCGGCGGTGCTGGACGCGCAGGACGATCCCGACGTGGCCTGGCGGCACGCCCGCGCGGCGCGGTCCCGGGGTGGTCGCATCGCCGTCGTCCGGGAGACCGTCGGCCTGGTCGCGTATCGCGCGGGGGAGTGGGCCGAGGCCATCCAGGAGTTGCGGGCAGCACGTCGGATGGGCGGCGGCCCCGGGCACGTCGCGGTGATGGCGGACTGCGAGCGTGCCCTGGGGAACCCGGAGCGTGCGCTGGAGCTCTCCCGGTCGCCTGAGGCCGAGCAACTGGACGAGGAGAACGCGCTCGAGCTCCGCATCGTGGTCGCGGCGGCGCGCGCCGACCTCGGTCAGCTCGATGCGGCGCTCGCCCATCTGGCTGCGGCCGGCGCCGCCCCGGTGCCGGGGCGGCCCGTCCGCCAGCCGCGACTGACCTACGCCTACGCCGACCTGCTCGAGCGGATGGGACGGGACGAGGAGGCCCTCGCCGCCTTCCTGGCCGTGGCTGACGCCGACGACGAGGAGGAGACCGACGCCGGCGAGCGCCTCACCGCCCTGGCCGACCGCCGAGCCGGCCGTGCCGATGCCGACGGTGATGCCGATGCCGCTACCGATGCCGCTGACGCTGCCGATGGAGCGGTCGCTGCCGCTGACGCCACGGCCGACGACGACGGCACACCCGTCGACGGCACCCCCGTCGACGGCGATGCCGGAGCCGACGAGCCCACCCCGATCGAGGAGCCGACCGACGCCGCCGCGCCGGTCGACGCCCCGGTGGAGGCGGAGGTGGAGGCGGAGGTGGATGTGGAGGTGGATGTGGAGGCGGTCGGCCCGGCCGGAGCGCCCGAGCCGGCGGACGCCGCCGAACCGGTGCCGTCCGGCGATCACGGACCGGCGACGGGAGCGATCGGGCTGCCGTTCTCGCACGTCGACGAGCCCCAGCCGCGCCGCGACGACTCGTCGGCGCCGTCCGGCACCGCCCCGCTGTTCTCGGACGGTGATCTGCCCCGCTGAGCCGGCCGGACGACCCGTCGGACCGCCACCATCAGGTCCGCCGGGTCGCCCGCCGACCGCCCTCCAGCCTGCATCCAACCCTTCGATGAGGGCTCCGACCCTCCGGGACGGGCTCCGACCCCGGTCGACCGGGGTCGGACGTCGTCGACCGGGGTCGAGGGCGATGGCGCAGGGTCCGACCTCACCGCTGCGGCCGCCGCTCGGCCGGCCGCCGAGCATCGTCGGCTGCGTTCCCGCGATGAGCTCGGCGCCTCGCCGGCGTCGACCTCGGTGACCTGAGCAGTCGCTCCGCCGCTCGGGGAGGCGGCCATGAGCACGTCGACCATCGACCTGATCAGCAGGCTGGACGGTCTCGCCGCCCCCGATGCCTGGGCTGGCCTGTGGGGCAAGGAGGGCCTGGAGTACCTGGCGTGGATGACCGACCAGCTGGCCGAGGACCACGTCATCCTGATGGGTGCGACGACCGACCGGGAGATGTCGCAGATCGTCGAGCAGGAGCTGGACGACGCGACCGGGGCCTGGATGGCCGAGGTCCCCACACTGGCCTTCTCCCGCACCTTGGAATCGCCGTTGAGCTTGGCCAACACCGAGATCGTGGCCGAGGACGCGGTGACCGCGCTGCGCCGCATGCAGCACGAGCGCACCGCACCGCTGCGGACACTGGGCAGCATCTCGCTGGACCGGCGCTGCTGGAGGCCGGCCTGGTCGAGCTTTCCCAGCTCGTGGTGTTCCCGGTCGTCACCGGGCGGACCGGGGCCAACGCCATCTCCGCCGGCTGGCCCGACCGCGACCTGGAGCTGGTCGAGTCCCGCACCTTCGACGGTCGTTCGCAGCTCCTGCGGTCCGTGCCGACGCTGCACTGATCGCGCGGGGCGGCACCAGGCCCTCAGCCGGCCAGCAGCCTCGTGCGCCGCAGCGCCGTCTCGGCCGCGCCGTCACCGGCCCGGACCTCGGTCGCCCCGGTCCGCCAGGCCGTGACCACCACCGCGGCCAGCAGCGCCAGATCGGCGGCCACCTGATCGGCATCGTCGGCGTCCGGCCCGCCGCTGGTCGGGTCTTCGGTCGGGTCATCGGTGGACGCCTGCCCGGCCCGGGTCACGGTCACCTCCGACCCGTCGGCCGTCAGGTGCCACCCCGCCACCTCGGGCGCCGGGCCGGCCAGCGACACCGCCCGCCGCGGATCGAGCATCCCGCGCAGGTCGAACGCCAGCCACGTCGGGTGCTGGTGCTCGGGCGCGGTCAGCAGTTCCACCGCGGTCGACACACCGGTCAGTACCAGCAGCGACGGCAGCCCGGCCGTGGCGCCCGCCTCGATGTCCGTGTCCAGCCGGTCGCCGACCACCAGCGGTCGTGTCGCGCCGAGCCGCTCGACCGCCGTGTCCAGCAGGGCCCGGCCCGGCTTGCCCGCCACCCGCGGGCGCAGTGTGGTCGCGGCCACCAGCGCCGCCACCATGGCCCCGTTGCCGGGCAGCAGCCCGCGATCGGTCGGCAGGGTGCTGTCCACGTTGCAGGCCACCCAGTCCGCGCCGGCCCGCAGCGCCAGGCACGCCTCGGCCAACTGCGGCCACCCGGTCTCCGGCGAGTGGCCCTGCACGACCGCCACCGGGTCGTCGGCGAACGTCCGCACCGGCCGCAGCCCGGCCTGCTCGACGCACTCGGCCAGCCACGGCGCGCCGACCACCAGCACCGGAGAGCCCGCCGGATGCGACCCGGCCAGCATGGCGGTGGCTGCCTCCGGCGAGGTCAGCACGTCGTGGTCGGTGGCCGTGAGCTCCATCCCGGTCAGCGAGGCCGCCACCTCGGCCGGCGGTCGGGAGGCGTTGTTGGTGACGTAGACCGGGTGCGCACCCAGCGCCCGGGCCTGCTCGATCGACTCGACCGCGTACCGGACCGGCTGACCGCCCAGGTAGACGGTGCCGTCCAGGTCCAGCAGCAGGGCGTCGTACTGCTCGGCCAGCGACCCGCGACCGTCGGAGCCGGCGTCGGAGCCGGCACCGGGACCGGCATCGGGGTCGGCAGCGGACGAGGGGGCGGGCGCGTCGGTCACCCGACGAGTCTCCCGTACCGCGACGGATCCTCCGGTCGGCGCCTCGCTCCCGCCGGGCACGATGATCCGGCGGGCGGTCGGACCCGGCCCAGTAGGGTGCAGCCGATGACCGAGCAGCCCGAGCCGACCGTTCCCGGATCCCCGGAGCCGGGGGAGTCCGTGGTGCTCCGCGAGCTGGCCGGCATCCCGGCCGAGATCGCGGCCCTCGACGATGTCGACCTGCACGGGCACCCCGCGGTCTACCGGCGTCTGCACGAGCAGCTGACCTCCGCGCTGGCCGACGCGGACCCGGGATCCGATCCCGCGGTGGGCGACGACCGGTCCGGCCGGCCGGCGGCCGGCCCGCAGCCCGGGCGTCCGGGAGGCTTCCGTCCCGGCCCGCCCCGAGGGCGCTGACGTGCGCCGCAGCCGACTGGACGCCGAACTGGTGCGGCGGGGGTTGGCCCGGTCCCGGGAGCAGGCGGCCGAGCTGATTCAGGCCGGACGGGTGAAGGTGAGCGGTGCCGTCGCGTCGAAACCGGCCACCGCGGTCGACCCGGGGGCGGCGCTGCTGGTCACCGCGGACGCCGCGGACGAGCAGTGGGCCTCCCGGGGCGCCCACAAGCTGGTCGGCGCGCTGGATGCCTTCGTCGACGTCGCCGTCGAGGGCCGCCGCTGCCTGGACGCCGGCGCCTCCACCGGCGGCTTCACCGACGTGCTGCTGCGTCGCGGCGCGACGGAGGTCGTCGCCGTGGACGTCGGCTACGGCCAGCTCGTCTGGCGCCTGCAGAACGACGACCGGGTGCGGGTGCACGACCGCACCAACGTGCGGAGCCTCACCCCGCAGGACATCGGCGGGCCGGTGGAGCTGGTCGTCGCCGACCTGTCCTTCATCTCGCTGAAGCTGGTGCTGCCCGCGCTCGTCGCCTGCGCCGCCCCCGGCGCCGACCTCGTGCCCATGGTCAAGCCGCAGTTCGAGGTCGGTCGCGAACGGCTCGGGGCCGGTGGCGTGGTGCGCGATCCGGCCCTGCGCGCCGACGCGGTGCTCGAGGTCGTCGCGGCGGCTGGTTCACTGGGATGGGGACTGGCCGGGGTGGTCGCCTCGCCGCTGCCCGGGCCCAGCGGCAACGTCGAGTTCTTCGTCCACCTGCGTGGCCCCGCTGATCAGGATGCCCGGCCCGAAGCCGACCACGACCGTGACCGCGAGCTCGTCGAGCGCGCCGTCCGGGAAGGACCCTCATGACCGAGCGGACCGTGCTGCTGGTCGCGCACACCGGGCGGGCCGACGTCTACGACACGGCCGCGCTGGCCCGCGAGAAGCTGGCTGCGGCCGGCATCGCGCTCAAGGCGCTGCCCGGTGAGGGCGACGGGCTGGGGCTCGAGTGCTTCGACGGCCCGCCCGACCCGGACCACCCGATCGAGCTGGTGCTGGCCATGGGCGGTGACGGCACCATCCTGCGCGCGGCCGAGCAGGCCCGGCTGCTGGACGTCCCGGTGCTCGGTATCAACCTGGGCCGGGTCGGGTTCCTGGCCGAGGTCGACCTGGCCCACGTCGACGATGCCGTCACCGCGATCGTCGACCGGCAGTACCGCATCACCGAGCGGATGACCGTCGACCTCGAGGTCGAGCACGAGGGCCGGATCGTCGGCACCGGCTGGGCCTGGAACGAGATCAGCGTCGAGAAGAGCAGTCGTGAGCGGATCCTCGACGTCGTCGTCGAGGTCGACGGGCACGGCGTCTCGGCCTACGGCTGCGACGGCGTGCTGTGCGCGACCCCGACCGGTTCGACGGCGTACGCGTTCTCGGCCGGGGGCCCGGTGGTCTGGCCCGGGGTGGACGCGCTGCTGGTGACTCCGCTCAACGCGCACGCCCTGTTCGCCCGCTCCCTGGTCGTCGGCCCGGCGGCCACGGTCAGCGTGCACATCGACCCCGACGGGCCGACCGCAGTGGTGACCTGCGACGGCCGCCGCGGGTTCGACATCCCGCCGGGCGCCCGGGTGTTCGTCCGCAAGGGCCACCAGCCGGTGCGGATGGTCCGGCTCGGCGACCAGGTCTTCACCGACCGCCTGGTCCGCAAGTTCGCGCTGCCGGTGCACGGCTGGCGGCAGCAGCGGCACTGACCCGGCGATCGGCTCCGCCGGCTCGTCAGCGCGCGTCCCGGAGCCCTGTCCGGGGGCCCGGTAGCGTGGCCGACGTGTTGTCGGAGCTGCGGATCAGTGGGCTCGGGGTGATCGAGGAGGCCGTCCTCGACCTGCATCCCGGGTTCACCGCTGTCACCGGGGAGACCGGTGCCGGCAAGACGATGGTGGTCACCGCCCTCGGCCTGATCGGCGGGGCCCGCGCGGACGCCGCCCGCGTCCGGGCCGGCGCGGACCGGGCGGTGGTGGAGGCCCGGTTCGAGGTGGGCCCCACCGACGCCGCCATCGGCCTGGTCGAGGCGGCCGGCGGGCGCTTGGACGACGACGGCTCGGTCATCGCGGTTCGCACCGTCACGGCCGACGGCCGGTCCCGCGCCCACGTCGGTGGCCGCGCCGCGCCGGCCGCGACCCTGGCCGAGCTGGCCACCGGTCTGCTCGCCGTGCACGGCCAGTCCGAGGCGATCGGCCTGCTGCGGCCGGCCCAGCAGCGGGTGGTGCTGGACCGGTACGCCGGGCTGGACACCGAGCTGGAGACCTACCGGCGGGTGCGCACCGAGTGGTTGGCCGCCGCCGCCGAACTGCGGGACCGCCGCGCCAACGCCCGGGAACGTGCCCAGCGCGAGCAGGTACTGCGCATGGGTCTGCAGGAGATCGAGGCGGTGGCGCCGCAGCCGGGGGAGGACCGCGACCTGGTCGACGAGGTCCGCCGGCTGCAGAACGCCGACACGCTCCGCGAGGCGGCCCAGACCGCCGCAACCGCGGTGGTCGGCGCCGACACGCTGACCGATACGCCGACCGCGGTCGCGTTGGTCGAGTCCGCGCGCCGATCGGCCGCGGCCACCGGGGACGTCCGGTTGGCGGCCGTGGCCGAGCAACTGCACGGCGTCCTCGCCGTGCTGGGCGACGCCGGCGCCGAACTCGCCGCCTACCTCACCGACCTGGACGCCGATCCGGAACGCCTCGAGCAGCTGCTGGCCCGGCAGGCCGAACTGAAGACGCTCACCCGCCGGTACGCCGAGGACGTCGACGGCGTGCTGGCCTGGGCCCGGGACGCGGCGGCCGAGCTGACCGGGCTCGACTCCTCGGACGAAGCGATCGAGGCCCTCCGGGGCCGGGTGCGCGAGGCCGCGGAGCGGGTCGCTGCCCAGGCGCTGCTGCTCTCGGCCCGGCGCACCGAGGCCGCCGGACGGCTGGGCACCGCGGTCACCGAGGAGCTGACCCACCTGGCCATGGGTCGGGCGGCCGTCGAGGTCCGGATGACCCGCCGCGCCGGCGCCTCGGACACCGTTGCCGGCGGCCCTCACGACGCCGGTCGGGACGGGGAGTCCGACGGGAGCGGCTCGCCCGCGCTGCAGGTGGAGGGCCAGTGGGTCACCGCCACCGCCGACGGCATCGACACCGTCGAGATCGTGATGACCGCCCATCCCGGCGCCCCGGCGCTGCCCATCAACCGCGGCGCGTCCGGCGGTGAGCTGTCCCGGGTCATGCTGGCGCTGGAGGTCGCGCTGGCCGACGTCGACCCGGTGCACACCCTGGTCTTCGACGAGGTCGACGCCGGCGTCGGTGGGCGGGCGGCGACCGAGATCGGCCGGCGGTTGGCCGAGCTCGCCCGGACCCACCAGGTCATCGTGGTGACCCACCTGGCCCAGGTGGCCGCCTTCGCCGATCGGCACTACGTGGTCGACGCGGCCGCGTCCGGTCTGGTCGGCCGGTCCTCGGTGATCATGGCCGGCGCCGACCTGCTGGCCGAGACCGACGGCGCGGGGACGGACGGCGGCGACATGACCGGCACCGCCCGGGAGCTCGAGCTGGCCCGGATGCTCGGTGGCACGGATTCCGGCAGCGCCCTGGCCCACGCGGCCGAGCTGGTCGCCGCGACCCGCGCCGACCGGGCCGAGCGGTCGCGCCGGAGTACCGGGGCGACGGGGACGGCGGGGTCGAAGGAGAAGACCCGAGCGAACGGCGCGCCCCGGCGTCGCAAGACCGCCGCGACGCGGTGACCCGCTCGTGCGAGACGACCGGAGCACGTTGCCGCGGCAACGCCCGGCGGTGAGCCCTGACCCCCACGAGGTGGGTTCGCCCCCGAACGTCCGGGGACGGACCCGTTGCACCGGGGTCGGACCCGTCGTTGCGCGGGTCGACGTCGCCTGACGCGGACCGTGACCGCGCCCGGCGGAAGTCTCACGCTCGAGTGAAGGTGGAGACTCGCGGCACGCCTCCACGGCGGCGGCCGGTCGGGCTGCCACGATGCCCGGCATGAAGCTGTTGTCGCGCCAATCGCGTGCCCTCCCCGGCGTCACCGGCGTCGCCCGGGTGTCCCGGCGCACCCCGACGCTGCTCGGCCGGGTCGGGCCCCGCGACATCGTCGTCATCGACCACCAGGACATCGACCGACCGACCGCCGAGGCGCTCGTCCGCGCCGGCGTCGTGGCCGTGGTGAACGCCGCGCCGTCCATCTCCGGTCGCTACCCCAACGCGGGCCCCGAGATCCTGCTCGCCGCCGGTGTGCTCCTCGTCGACGAGGTCGGCGGCGGCGTGTTCGGCCGCATCAAGGAGGGCGCCCGCCTCCGGGTCCACGAGGGCACGGTGTACTCCGGCGAGGACGTCGTCGCCGAGGGCATCGCGCAGACGCCCGAGTCGGTCGCCGACCTGATGATCGAGGCGCGCACCGGCATGGGCGCGCAGCTCGAGGCGTTCGCGGCCAACGCGATCGAGTTCATGAAGCGCGAACGCGGCCTGCTGCTGGACGGCATCGGCATCCCCGCCGTCGGCGTGCGGATGCGCGGCCGGCCGGTCGTCGTGGTCGCCGCGTCGGCCGACACCCGGGCCCAGCTGAAGTCGCTGAAGAAGTACATCGCCGAGGACAAGCCGGTGCTGGTCGGCCTGGACGCCGGGGCCGACGCCCTGCGCACCGCCGGCTACACGCCGGACCTGATCATCGGCAACCCCGAGCACATCGACGCCGACACGCTGCGGTGCGGGGCCGAGGTCGTGCTGCCGGCCCACATCGACGGCCACGCGCCGGGTCTGGAGCGACTGCAGGACCTCGGGGTCGGCGCCGTCACCTTTCCGGCGAGCGGCACCGCCGAGGACCTGGCCCTGCTGCTGGTCGACGCCCACGAAGCCGCCCTCATCGTCACGGTGGGGCTGCGCGCGACGCTGACCGACCTGCTCGACCGGGGCCGCGGCGCCTCGAACTTCCTGGTCCGCATGCGGGTGGCCAACAAGCTGGTCGACGCGCCGGCGCTGGCCACCGTGTACCGGCCGCGCATCTCCTGGTGGGTGGTACTGCTGCCGGTGCTCGCGGCGGCGGCGGCCATCGTGGTGGCCCTGCTGGTCTCGGACGTGTCGGGGGCCTACTGGGGTCTGATCGTGCAGTGGTGGAACGACCTGGTCGACTGGGTGCGGGGGCTGTTCTCGTGATCTCGATGCGGTACCACATCGTCTCGGTGGCGGCGATCTTCCTGGCGCTGGCGCTGGGCGTCGTGCTCGGCGCCACCAAGATCAATTCGCCGTTGCTCTCCGGCCTGCAGGGCGACAACACGTCGTTGTCCAGTCAGGTCAGCGACCTGGCCGAAACGAACGCCCAGCTCACCGAGCGGGTCGCCGACGACCAGCAGTTCGCCGGCGCCATCGGTCCGCTGGCCGTGCGCGGCACGCTGCCCGACGCCACGGTGGTCCTGCTGACCACGGCCGACGCCGATCCGGCCGACCGGGACGCGGTGACCTCGCTGCTCACCCGGGCCGGCGCGACGGTGACCGGCCAGCTGCAGCTCACCACCGACCTGGCCGACCCGAACCGCGCCGCCGAACTGCGCAGCCTGGTCACCTCCTCGTTGCCGGCCGGCGTGACACTGCCGGAGAGCCCGGACGCCGGCACCACGGTGGGCGCGCTGCTGGGTGCGCTGCTGGTCGCCCGCGAGGACGGCAGCACCGCCGCGAGCCCGGAGGCCGCCACCGCCACGCTGGCCGCGCTGACCAGCGCCGGCTTCGTCACCCCGACCGGAACGCCGGCCGCCGGGCGTGGTGTCGTGGTGCTGACCGGCGCGGCCGCGACCGGCGGGTCCGAGGCCGACCGGGCCGCGGTCATCGCCGACCTGGCGGCGGCCATGGAACCCGGCTCGTCCGGCGTCGTGCTGGCCGGCCGCACCGGATCGCAGACGCCGACCGGGTCGGTCGGCGTGGTCCGCTCGGATACTGCAGCCACGGCCACCGTCACCACCGTCGACAACGTCGACACCGACACCGGCCGGCTGGCCACCGTGCTGGGTCTGGTCGAGCAGTTCGGCGGCGGGTCCGGGCGGTACGGCATCGGCGACAACGCGCAGGCCCAGGTGCCCACCCTCGCCGTGCCCAACTGATCGGCACCAGCTGAAGGCACCACCTGATCTGCAGCAGCGCTCGGGGGACGGGCTGCGATACCGGGGGACACCGGGGTCGCGGCCCGTCGGCGTTCCCGGAGCCGGACGCGCGGCACCGCCCGATCCCGCCGGCGATCCGGCTACTCTCCGGGTGCGGCCGGTGACGCTGTTACTGCCGCAGTGATCGGCGCGGTCCGCGCCGGTCGCCATCCGCCGGAGCGGGCGCCGCGGGAGGTAGGCTGAAATCCCGTGGAGCGTCCGGCACGGCCGGACGCGATCGATCTCGACACGGGAGTGTGGCCTTGCCGCCGTTGACGCGTACCACCAAGCACATCTTCGTGACCGGCGGGGTGGCGTCCTCGCTAGGCAAGGGGCTGACCGCGTCGAGCCTCGGGCAGCTGCTGACCGCCCGCGGCCTGCGGGTCACCATGCAGAAGCTGGACCCGTACATCAACGTGGACCCGGGCACCATGAACCCGTTCCAGCACGGCGAGGTGTTCGTCACCGAGGACGGGGCCGAGACCGACCTGGACATCGGGCACTACGAGCGGTTCCTGGACCGCAACCTCACCGCGGACGCGAACATCACCACCGGCAAGGTCTACAGCCGGGTCATCGCCCGGGAGCGGCGCGGCGAGTACCTCGGTGACACCGTGCAAGTCATCCCGCACGTGACGAACGAGATCAAGGAACGCATCCGGGCCATGGCCGAGCCGGCCGTCGGCGACACGGACGGAGCCGGCGATCAGGTGCCGGACGTGGTCATCACCGAGATCGGCGGCACCGTCGGCGACATCGAGTCGTTGCCGTTCCTGGAGGCGGCCCGGCAGGTCCGCCACGACCTCGGCCGCGAGCACGTGTTCTTCCTGCACGTGTCGCTGGTGCCCTACCTGGCGCCGTCCGGTGAACTGAAGACCAAGCCGACCCAGCACTCGGTGGCCGCGCTCCGCAACATCGGCATCCAGCCGGACGCGCTGGTCTGCCGCAGCGACCGGGACATCCCCGAGGGCCTCAAGCGCAAGATCTCGCTGATGTGCGACGTCGACAACGAGGCCGTCATCTCCACCCCCGACGCGCCGTCGATCTACGACATCCCCAAGGTGCTGCACTCCGAGGGACTGGACGCCTATGTGGTGCGCCGGCTCGGTCTGTCCTTCCACGACGTGGACTGGACCGTCTGGGGCGACCTGCTCGACCGGGTGCACCACCCGGCCGAGACGGTGCGGATCGCGCTGGTCGGCAAGTACGTCGACCTGCCCGATGCCTACCTGTCGGTGACCGAGGCGCTGCGCGCCGGCGGGTTCGCCAACCGGGCCAAGGTGGACATCGCCTGGGTGCCGTCCGACGAGTGCCAGACCCCGGCCGGGGCCGCTGCCGCGCTCGGCGAGGTGCAGGGCGTCCTCATCCCCGGCGGCTTCGGGGTCCGGGGCATCGAGGGCAAGCTCGGTGCCATCAAGTACGCCCGCACCCACGGGATCCCCCTGCTGGGACTGTGTCTCGGTCTGCAGTGCGTGGTCATCGAGGCGGCCCGCAACCTGGCCGGGCTGGGCGGGGCCAACTCGACCGAGTTCGACGCGAACGCGGCCGACCCGGTCATCTCGACCATGGCCGACCAACACGACGTCATCGCCGGGCAGCGGGACATGGGCGGCACCATGCGGCTGGGCACCTACCCGGCCAAGCTGACCGAGGGCTCCGTGGTCGCCGGGATCTACGGCGCCACCACGGTGACCGAGCGGCACCGGCACCGCTACGAGGTGAACAACGCCTACCGGCCGCAGCTGGAGGCGGCCGGCCTGCGGCTGTCCGGCCTGTCGCCGGACGGCCACCTGGTCGAGTTCGTCGAGCTGCCGGCCGAGGTGCACCCGTACTTCGTGGCCACCCAGGCGCATCCCGAGTTCATGTCCCGGCCGACCCGGCCGCACCCGCTGTTCTCGTCGTTCGTCCGGGCGTCGCTGGATTACCTGGAGTCCGAGCGGCTGCCCATCCGCGACACCGCCGACGGGCACGACCGGACCGACCGCGCCGCGGACGCGCACCCGGCCGCGACCGACGCGGTCTCCGCGGCCGCCCGGTGAGCGAGCCGGGTCGGGCCGGCTACCGCGTCACCGCGTCCCGGCGCGTCTTCGGCGGCCGGGTCTGCGCGGTCCGGATCGACGACGTCGAACTGCCCGGCGGGCACACCGGTCAGCGCGAGGTCGTCGAGCACGACCCGGCGGTGGCCGTGCTGGCGCTGGACGGGCCGGTGCCGGGAGAGTCCGGCCTCGACCCGGCCGGGTTGGTCGCCGCCAGTTCCGTGGTCCTCATCGAGCAGTACCGGCACCCGATGCGCCGCCGGCTCTGGGAGCTGCCCGCGGGGTTGATGGACGTCGACGGGGAGTCACCGCTGGTCACCGCCCGGCGGGAGCTCACCGAGGAGACCGGGCTGGCCGCCGGATCGTGGTCCGTGCTGGTCGACGGGGCCTCGTCACCCGGGTTCACCAGCGAGGTGGTGCGCATCTTCCTGGCCCGGGACCTGCACGAGGCGGGGCGGCCGGAGGCCACGGGCGATGAGGAGGCCGAGATCACGGTCGTCCGCATCCCGCTGGCCGAGGCGGTCGCCGCCGCGCTGGACGGACGGATCGTCAACGTCATGGCCGTGGCCGGCATCCTGGCCGCCCACGCCGCCCTGCTCAGCGGAGCCCGGCTCCGCCCGGCCACCGACGAGCCGATCGACCTCATCCACGCCGGTGACCCGGTCGAGGAGCCGGGCGTCCCGGACGCCCCGGCGCTGACCGGCGCCGTCGTCTGGACGGTGGCGCCGGCCGGGACCGGGTGACCGGGTCCGCGGACCTCCGGGACGCCGTCCGGGTGGATCCGACGGCGGCCGAGATCGCCGCGCCAGAACCGGATCCCGCGCTGACGGTGGCGCTGCGCACCTATCTCGACCACCTGGCCGTCGAACGCGGGGTCGCCCGCAACACCCTGCTGTCCTACCGCCGGGACCTGCAGCGCTACCTGCGGTACCTGGCCGGCACCGGGGTGTCCGCGCCGGCGCAGGTGACCCGCGCGCAGGTCGGTGAGTACCTGACCACACTGCGCACCGGCGCCGACGGTGCCCCCGTCCTGGCCGCGTCCTCCGCCGCGCGGGCGGTGGTGGCGGTGCGCGGCTGGCACCGCTTCCTGCTCGCCGAGGGTGCCGTCGAGGTCGACGCCGCCCGCGAGGTCCGGCCCCCGACCCCCGGCCGCCGGTTGCCGAAGGCCCTCTCGGTGGACGCGGTCGCGCGTCTGCTCGACGCCGTCCCGACCGATCACCCCCGGGGCCTGCGGGACCGGGCGCTGCTGGAACTGCTGTACGCGACCGGCGGACGGATCAGCGAGATCGTCGGGCTGGACCTCGATGACGTGGCCGATGTGGTCGCCGAGCTCGTCGACGCCACCGATCCCTCGGCCGGCGGTGCTCCGGATGCCGGGGGCGGCCCGGTCGGGGTGGTCCGGGTGCTCGGCAAGGGCGGCAAGGAGCGGCTGGTGCCGGTCGGCTCCTACGCCCGGGACGCGCTGCAGGCCTACCTGGTGCGGGGCCGTCCGGCGTTGGCCGCCGCGGCCGGGCCAGGCGGGTCCGGTCGGCCGCGGACCGGGCGCAGCCGCCCGGCCGGGAGCGGCGGCGCGCTGTTCCTGAACTCCAGCGGCGGCCGGCTGTCCCGGCAGAGCGCGTGGCAGGTGCTGCGCACCGCGGCCGAGCGGGCCGGCCTGGCCGGTGCGGACGGGCAGGCACCGGTGTCCCCGCACACGCTGCGGCACTCGTTCGCCACCCACCTGCTCGAGGGCGGTGCCGACGTCCGGACCGTGCAGGAGCTGCTCGGGCACGCCTCGGTGACGACCACGCAGATCTACACGATGGTGACCGTGCAGGCGCTGCGTGAGGTCTACGCCACCGCCCATCCACGGGCACGCTGACCGCGCGCCGTGAAGTCGGTGTCAGGCAGGTCAGCCTCTCCTTCCCGATCGTTGCGGTGAACTCCCAGGTCGTCCGCGGTGACCGCGTGGGAGGTAGGCCAGCCTTCCCTCTCATGATCATCGAGAAGGGCCCTGACCTGCGGTAAGGCAGTGTTGCCTTGCTGGCGGGAGGTCCCGCGACGGGCTACCGTCGTCGATGTCCGGCGGGTGATCGAGCATTTCACGACCGCCCGCTCGCTCACGAAGTCAGTCCAGTCCACCCATCGCCGACAGCAGTCGCCGAACCGTCCTCCTGGAGGTAGACATGACCGCCGCCGTCGAGATGCCGAAGGTCTCCGAGTGCACCGTCACCGGGTGCTCGTACAACGACCACTCGGCCTGCAAGGCGTTCGCCATCACCGTGGGTGGCACCGGCACGGATGCCGCCTGCACCACGTTCATCCCGCTGACCGCCAAGGGCGGTCTGGGCCGGGTCGTGTCCCAGGTCGGGGCCTGTCAGCGCGCCGACTGCGTGCACAACGAGTCGCTGGAGTGCACGGCGTCCTCGGTGCGCGTCGGGGCCGGCGCGGACACCGCCGACTGCCTCACCTACCAGGCCCGCTGACCGCTTCCACGAGCCGGGCCCGACGATCCGATCACGGTCCGTCCAGCTGGTCCCCGCCGCACACGACCGGTCACCTCCACCCCGGGTGACCGGTCGTCGGCGTCTGCAGGGACGGCTCGGCCCGCCCGTCGCGACGCCCGCCGGTCGGCGCGGCGCCGGCCGGCCGCGGCCCGGGACGGCCCCGCACCCGCGGGTCGGCTTGGTCGGGCCTGCCGCAGTCCCTAGGCTGGCCCGGACAACGACGGGAGTCGTGGTCGGCGTCGGTGGGGCGGCCGCCAGGTGAATGCGGCCGCGGAGTCCGCCGCGCGCACCGACCCGGCGCAGGAGTGGGGCGAGAGGGACGGATGAGCGAGCCGGACAGCGCGGCATGGCGTGCAGCAGCCGGAGCGCCGGCCCCCCGACCCGAGTACCCGGCCCCCGTGCCTGACGTCGCCCCGGGGGTGTCATCGGACGGGCCGACCCAGTCGGCCGACGAGCTGTTCGTGGTGCCCGAGCCCGAGCGACCGGCGGGCGGCATCTCACTCTCCTCGTCCCCGGCGATCCGGCTGCGCAACGGCCGCGACCCGCAGCCCGCGCCGCTGACCAGTCACGGGCCCGCCCGGGTCGTCGCGGTCTGCAACCAGAAGGGCGGCGTCGGCAAGACCACCTCGGTGATCAACCTGGGTGCCGCGCTGGCCGAGTACGGCCGTCGGGTGCTGCTGGTCGATCTCGACCCTCAGGGCGCGCTGTCCGCGGGCCTGGGGGTCGCGTCGCACGAGCTCGAGCACACGGTCTACGACCTCATGCTCAACAGGAACACGGCCATCACCGACGTGCTCATGCCCACCTCGGTGGAGAACCTCGACCTGATCCCGGCCAACATCGACCTGTCCGCGGCCGAGGTCCAGCTGATCAACGAGGTCGGCCGGGAGAACACGCTGGGCCGGGCGCTGCGCCCGGTGCTGCACGCCTACGACTACGTGCTCATCGACTGCCAGCCGTCGCTGGGCCTGCTCACCGTCAACGCGCTGGCCTGCGCGCAGGGCGTGATCATGCCGCTGGCGGCCGAGTTCTTCTCGCTCCGCGGCGTCGCCCTGCTGGTCGACACCATCGGCAAGGTGCAGGACCGGATCAACCCGGACCTGGTCATCGACGGGGTCCTGGTCACCATGTACGACGGCCGCACGGTGCACGCCAAGGACGTGGTCGGCATGCTCATCCAGCGGTTCGGCGAGCAGGTCTACGACGTGATGATCTCCCGTACGGTCAAGTTCCCGGAGACCACGGTGGCCGGCGAGCCGATCACCACCTACGCGCCCAGTTCCCCGGCGGCCGAGGCGTACCGGACCCTGGCCCGGGAAGTGATCGCCCGGTGAGGGCATGACGGCGGCCACCGCCGATGCCCTGACCACCGCCGCCGGTGACCCGCCCGGGACCGACGCCGAGCTCGCAGGACCGTCCGGGCCGACCGGGGCCGAGGTCCCGTCCTCCGGTCGGCGCCCGTTCACCGTCAGCCTGGACAACTTCACCGGGCCGTTCGACCTGCTGCTGCAGTTGATCAGTCAACGCCGGCTGGACGTCACCGAGGTGGCGCTGCACCAGGTCACCGACGACTTCATCGCCCACCTGCGGCCGCTGGACGGTGCCTGGGGCGCCGCCGACCTCGACCAGGTCACCGAGTTCCTGGTCGTCGCGGCCACCCTGCTCGACCTCAAGGCGGCGCGGTTGCTGCCGCAGCCCGAAGGACAGGAGGACGACGGCGGCGAGCTGCTCGAGGCCAAGGACCTGCTGTTCGCGCGGCTGCTGGCCTACCGGGCCTACCAGCAGGTCGCGGTGCTGTTCACCGAGCTCGAGGCGACCGCGCTGCGCCGCTACCCGCGTGCGGTGACCCTCGAACAGCGCTACCTCGGGCTGCTGCCCGAGGTGTCCATCGGGCAGGACCCGGAGGGCTTCGCCGCCCTGGCCACCCGGGTGTTCACGCCGAAGCCGCCGCCCACGGTCAACCTGGACCACATCCACTCGTCGCCGGTGTCGGTGGCCGAGCACACCGCGGCGGTCCGGGCCATCCTCACCGAGCGCGGCCACGCCGAGTTCGGCGAGCTGGTGGCCGGCTGCGACGAGGTGCTGGAGGTGGTGGCCCGCTTCCTGGGGCTGCTGCACCTGTACCGGGAGGCCCTGGTCGGCTTCGACCAGGGCGAACCCATGGGCCGATTGATGGTTCACTGGACCGGAGGCGCAACCAGCGCCGGATCCCCCGACCGGCCGGTGGGCGACGAGCCCGGGACCGGCCCGAGCGGCGCGGCCACGGCCGCTGCGACCACTGGCGTCCCGGGGATCGACGAGACCGAGTTCGACGAGTACGGGTGAGCGCGCGGTGAGCGAGGTGCAGATCGACGACGGGGCCGTCCCCGCCGTCCCCCCGGCGCAGCCCGACCCGCTCGATGCGACCGGCCCCCTCGACGCGGTCGACGCTCCGGACCCCGACGAGCCCGCGACCGATCCGTCCGGGCCTGCGACGTCCGACCGGACCGAGGTGGCCGAGGCGGATCTGCCCGGTGCGCTGGAGGCCGTGCTGCTGATCGTCGACTCACCGGTCGACGAGCAGGCGCTGGCCGATGCCGTCGGACATCCTGCCGCCCGGGTCCGGCAGGAGCTGTACACGCTGTCCGACCGGTACACGGTGGCCCGGTCCGGCATCGAGTTGCGCGAGGTGCCGGCGTCCGGTGGCAACCCGACGGGCTGGCGGCTGTTCACCCGCGACCGGTACGCGCCGGTGGTGGAGCGGTTCGTCCTGGACGGCTCGCAGTCCCGGCTGTCCCGGGCCGCGCAGGAGACGCTGGCCGTGGTCGCGTACCGGCAGCCGGTGAGCCGCGCACGGATCGCGGCGGTCCGGGGCGTCAACGCTGACGGGGTGATCCGCACCCTCGCCGCCCGCGGCCTCATCGAGGAGGCCGGCCACGACGCCGAGACCGGCGCCGTGCAGTTCCGTACCACCCAGCTGTTCCTGGAACGGCTGGGCCTGTCCAGTCTGGAGGAGCTGCCCTCACTGGGGCCGCTGCTCCCCGAGATCGATGCGATGACCGATGCCTGAGACTCCCGACCGACACCGCTCCTCCGGACGGCCCGCCCGCCGTGCCGGCGCCCACGGCGCGGAACCCGACGACGAGCAGGGCGTCCGGCTGCAGAAGGTGCTGGCCTCGGCCGGCATCGCCTCCCGCCGCAAGGCAGAGGAGTTGATCCGCGACGGCCGGGTCCGGGTGGACGGCCTGGTCGTCACCGAGATGGGCCGCCGCATCGACCCGGACAGCGCCGTGGTGCACGTCGACGGCAACCGCGTGGTGCTGAACGAGGACCAGGTGTACCTGGCCCTGAACAAGATGCCGGGCGTGTTGTCGACCATGTCCGACGACCAGGGCCGCCCGCACATCGGCCAGCTCGTCGAGGACCGCAGCGAGCGGCTGTTCCACGTGGGCCGGCTGGACCGGGACTCCGAGGGCCTGCTGCTGCTGACCAACGACGGCGACCTGGCCCACCGGCTGACCCACCCGTCCTACGGCGTCAGCAAGACCTACATGGCCGAGATCCCCGGGCCGGTGCCACGGGATCTGGGCCGGCGGCTACGCGCCGGGGTCGAACTGGAGGACGGCCCGGCGCGGGTCGACTCGTTCGAGATCGTCGACGTGCACGCGCAGCGCGCCGTCGTCGAGGTGGTGCTGCACGAGGGCCGCAAGCACATCGTGCGCCGGCTGCTCGCCGCGGTCGACCACCCGGTGTCGCGGCTGGTGCGCACCAAGATCGGCGACGTGCAGCTGGGCCACCAGCGGCCTGGGACGCTGCGCAAGCTGAACCCGGTCGAGATCGCCGCGCTGTACAAGGCGGTCGACCTGTGAGTCCCGATACCGGCGGTGCCGCAGGCGGTTCCGCCAGCGGCGCCGGGGCCGTCGGCGACTTCGTCATCGCCATCGACGGGCCCTCGGGCACCGGCAAGTCGACGGTCGCCCGCCGGGTCGCGGCGGCCCTGCACGCGGGATACCTGGACACCGGGGCGATCTACCGGACGGCGACGCTGGCCGTGCTGCGCGCCGGGATCGATCCGGACGACGCCGCGGCCGTGGCCGCGGTCGTCACCGGGCTGACGCTGGATCCTCCGGTCGACCCGGAGCGCCAGCGGCACCTGTTCCACGGCGACGACGTCTCGACCGAGCTGCGCGGCCAGGCGGTGACCACGGCGGTGACGCCGGTGTCGGCCAACCCGGCGGTGCGCGCGCACCTGCTGGCAGTGCAGCAGCGCCTGGCCCACTCGGGCCGGATGGTGGTCGAGGGTCGGGACATCGGGACGGTCGTCGCACCCGACGCGGCGCTGAAGATCTACCTGACCGCCGACGCGCACGAACGGGCCCGCCGGCGGCTGCGGCAGGACGAGCAGCTGGCCGTCGTCTCCACGGGGGTCACCGGCGCGAACCCGGACCGGGCGGCCCGGCTGGCCGCGGTCGCCTCGGACCTGGATCGCCGGGACACCTCGGACTCCTCCCGGGCGGTCGCTCCGCTGCAGGCCGCCGCCGATGCGGTCCTGGTCGATTCCTCCGACCTGGAGCCGGCCGAGACCGTCCGCCGCGTGCTGGGTCTCGCCGCGGAGCGGGGCATCCGGTGACCCCGGCCGCGGCCGGGGGCAGCGCGGTCGACGGCGCCGGTCCGTCCCGCCGGCCGTCGTCGCGGTTGCTGGCCCTGGAGAGCCCGGCCGATGCGGTGCCGACCCACACCGATGCGCGTCGGTTCGACCTCGGGCGTCGTATCGGGGTGCTGCTCGGGGCGTCCTGTTACCGCGTCCGGATCCGTGGGGTGGAGCGGGTGCCGGCCACCGGCCCGCTGGTGGTGGTGGCCAACCACACCGCGTTCATGGACGGGCCGCTGCTCTACGGCCAGCTGCCGCGCCGCACCTCGTTCCTGGTGAAAGCCGAAGCGGTGCAGGGCATCCTGGGCTGGGTGCTGCGGGAGGCCGGCCAGTACGCGATCGACCGGGACCGACCCGACCGCACCGTGCTGCTGGCGGCGCTGGCGCAGCTCAAAGCGGGCGGGGCGATCGGGGTGTTCCCCGAGGGCACCCGCGGCGCCGGGGTGGTGGACTCGGTGTTCAACGGAGCCGGCTGGCTGGCCACCCGGGCCGGCGCCACCGTGCTGCCGATCGCCGTCCGCGGTGCCGCCCGCCCCGACGGTGCGTCCCGCCGGTTCCGGCCCCGGGTGGACATGCTGGTCGGTCGGCCGTTCCCGGTGACCGCCGGAGCCGGTCGGTCGGCCGTGGCCACCACGACCGACGCGATCCAGCGGCAGTTGGCCGCCCTGGTGGCCGATCTGGACCGGGACCTGACCGGGCGGCGCGGATGATCGGGACCCGCGGTGGCGTTGCACCTCCGGGCGTCGACCGCAGTGGTCCGGACGACCGTGACCGTCCACGACGGCCGAGCAGCACGCAGGGAGCACAGTGATGGTGGGCGAGTACGACGACCGGGGCGCCGGGTCCGGGTCCGATCCCGGTTCCGACTTCAGTGAGGTCGGGTTCGACCAGTTGGACGACGCCACCGTCGGGACGTGGAGCGACGAGTCGGAGTTCACCGGCTGGGAGGACCAGGTCGATCCCGACGCCGCGGCCGGGTCCGCAGCGGGGCCAGTGCCGACCTTGGCCGTGGTGGGCCGGCCCAACGTCGGCAAGTCGACGCTGGTGAACCGGCTCATCGGCCGGCGGGAGGCCGTCGTCCAGGACATCCCCGGCGTCACCCGGGACCGCATCTCCTACGACGCGCTGTGGTCCGGCCGCCGGTTCACCGTGGTGGACACCGGCGGATGGGAACCGGACGCGGTGGGGCTGCAGGCCGAGGTGGCCACCCAGGCCGAGCGGGCCATGACCAGCTCGGACGCGGTGCTCATGGTGGTGGACGCCTCCGTCGGCGCGACCACCACCGACGAGCAGATGGCGCGGGTGCTGCGGCGGTCGGAGCGGCCGGTGCTGCTGGCGGCCAACAAGGTCGACGACGAGCGGGTGATGGGCGACGTCGCGTCGCTGTGGTCGCTGGGCCTGGGGGAGCCGTGGCCGGTGTCCGGTCTGCACGGCCGTGGCTCGGGTGACCTGCTCGACGCGGTGCTGGAGGCGCTGCCGACCAGCCCGTCGGAGTTCGTCGGGGCCGGCGGCGGCGGTCCCCGCCGGGTCGCCCTGCTGGGCCGGCCCAACGTCGGCAAGTCCTCGCTGCTGAACAAGCTCAGCGGGCAGCACCGGTCGGTCGTGCACGACACCGCCGGTACCACGGTGGATCCCGTCGACTCGCTGGTGGAGCTGGACGGCGAGGTCTGGCGGTTCGTCGACACCGCCGGGTTGCGGCGTCGGGTCAAGCAGGCCAAGGGTATGGAGTTCTACGCCTCGCTGCGGACCCAGACGGCGCTGGAGGCGGCCGAGGTCGCCATCGTGCTGCTGGACTCGGCGCTGCCGCTGACCGAGCAGGACCAGCGGGTGATGACCATGGTCATCGAGTCGGGTCGGGCGCTGGTCATCGCGCTCAACAAGGCGGACCTGGTCGACGCCGACCGGCGCTACGAACTCGAGCGGGAGCTGGAGCGCGGACTGGTCCGCGTGCCGTGGGCCCAGCGCCTGAACATCTCGGCCGAGACCGGCCGTGGCGTGCACCGGCTGGCCCCGGCGCTGCGCACCGCGCTGGAGTCGTGGGACAAGCGGATCCCCACCGGCCGGTTGAACACCTGGTTGGGTGAACTCATCGCGGCCACCCCGCCACCGGTTCGGGGTGGCCGGCAACCGCGGGTGTTGTTCGCGACGCAGGCGGCGAACCGGCCGCCGACGTTCGTGCTGTTCACCACCGGCTTCCTGGAGGCCGGCTACCGGCGGTTCATCGAGCGCCGGCTGCGCGAGGACTTCGGGTTCCCCGGCTCCCCGGTGCGGGTCAACGTGCGGGTGCGGGAGAAGCGCAAGCGCTGACGCGCGAGGAACCCGGGCACTGCTGGCGCAGTGTCCGGGGTCTCGACCGCCTTCAGGGACGCGGCGCGGCGCCGCTGGTCGGGCCTCCCGTCGGTGGCGTTCCCTTGCCGGTCACCTTCTTCAGCAGCTGCTCGACCTTCGCCCGGTTCTTCGGGTCGGCCGCCAGCTGCTGGGCCTTGGCGATCGCCTTCTTGCCGGCCGGGCTGTTGGCCAGGGCGATCAATCCGCCGATTCCGCCGAGTTTCTTCATGAGCGACATTCCCCCAGCGTACGGAACGACCTGGTCACCACGGGTGACGACACTGGATCTTGTTCTGCGCTTGCAGGTTTCGATCATGACGAGCCGTGCTCGATACTTCGGGGTCAGACAGGTGGGCACGGGGGGATGTGGTGGCAGGCGATGAGTCATTCGTTCGTACCGATCGAGGACGGGACCGCGGGCGCGTCGGTGATGGACGCGGGCATGGTGATGGACGCGGGCATGTCGACCGGCAGCGAGGAGGGGTCGCCGGGGCAGCACCTGGCACTGGTGCCGTTGACGGCCGAGGAAGTGGCGCTGGCGCTGCGGTTGCGGGCCGAGGTGACGCCGCCGGGGAACGGCGTCCCGCCGGCCCTGGAGGACCAGCCGGCCATGGCGGCGGCGGCCGACGGTGACACCGTGCTGCCCGCGCTGGCGCCAGACCCGCAACCCGGCCCGGAGACCGACGACCCGATGACCCCGGTGTTCCGGGAGGCGGTCCCGGACTGAACCGCGGTGATCGATCCAGGCGGGGCGGAGCACGATCGCCGGCATGAGCCGACCTGACGACCTGCAACCCGCCGCACCGCTGGCGACCGCGATGGACACCGCGCGCGAAGCCGGTGCGCCGGGGGACCATCTGGCGCCGATGCCGTTGACGCGGGAAGAGCAGGCGCTCGCCGACCGGTTGCGGGCCAAGGTGTCCGTCGACCGGGCCGCGGGCGCGGGAGAACCCGCGGCCCAGGACAGCCCGGCCGTGGTGGGAGCGGTCGAGGACGACTCGGTGCTGCCGGTCGCCCCCGCGGAGCCGGAGTCCGGCGCCGATCCGCTCACCCCCGAGTTCGGCGAACCGACCGACGGATGATCCCGATCCTGGCCGGACCCGGGCTCCGGCTGCGGTAGGCTGTTCGGGCCCGGTCAGCCGGGTGTTCGGGCTGTGGCGCAGCTTGGTAGCGCACCTGACTGGGGGTCAGGGGGTCGCAGGTTCAAATCCTGTCAGCCCGACGTAAAGGCCCAGGTGAGAGTAGGTTTCTCGCCTGGGCTTCTTCATGTCCGGGGTCGTTCTCTGTGGTCCGCCCTCTGGTCCCCCCGGCGCTCTCGCCGGTGGTCGCCTGTGGACGAACGGACCGCCTCGAACCCGGTTCCTGTGGATAAGGGACCAAGAGGGGACCAGAACGCGTCCGGGAGCACTCCCCAAGGGATCGGAGCGCATCACAGGGGGGCGGAACAGCACTCCGACCCCGGAGGCGGGATCACCGGCCGGCTGGGGCGTGCCGGTCAGGAACGCGGCCATCGATCCAGCGGCGCGCAAGATCAGCGTGACGCCGAACAGGACGACCAGCCCGATCATCGCGGCGTTGGTCAGCTCGTCCCCGAACGAGCCGGTCTGCCGGCCCTGCTCGTTCACGGCAGCCGCCGGATGATCGTGGTGCCGGAGACACGGCCGAACAGGATGACCTCGATGACCCCGCCGGCCCGGTCGACGCCGACCCCGGCCGGGCCGATGAGGGCGCGCGCGGTGCCGGTGTGGCGGCGTCGGTATGCCCGGTGACCACGGCGACCGCCACGTCCTCGCCGGGAACGAACCCCTCGCCGTCGACGGCGTGGAACACCGGCCCGGCCGGCACCTCCGGTTCGGGCTCGGGGCGGGAACGCCGGCGACGGGCGGCGATGATGTCGGTGAAGGTCGTGCCGTCCGCTTCGCGGACCTCGACCCTGGCCGGTGTCGTCCGGTCGTCCGTGGCTCGGTCGATGATCTGCCCGAACGCGGATCGTCGCCACGGCGGCGCGAAAGGGCCGGGGTCCAGCCGTCTCCCATCGACGGTGACGGTCACGGTGCCGTCCTCGTGCACGTCGAGCACTACGAGCGGGATGGAGACCGGGACGGGCTCAGGCTCAGGTTTCCTCATGCCGCGAGGTGAGCCTGAGCCCGACTGCGCACATGGGCCCCGCGGTGCCGGTCAGGATTCGTGAACTTGCGGGTTTCCGCCGGTCATGCGGGCGATGGTGTCGAACTCGGCTAGGGCGTGTCTCTATATGCGTGACCAGGTGATGCAGGCGGCGAGGATGACGGCGGCGCGGTAGGTGACGGCGAGTTTGTCGTAGCGGGTGGCCAGGCCGCGCCACTGTTTGGTCAGCGCGAAGTGGCGCTCGATGACGTTGCGGCCTCGGTAGGCGGTGCTGTCCAGGGTTCGGGGGCGGCCGCCGCGTGCCCCGCGGCGTCGGCGGGCGGTGATCTCGTCGGACTTCTCGGGGATCACCACCTTGATGCCGCGGGCGTGCAACGCACGGCGGTAGGTGCCGGCCGAGTATGCCCGGTCGGCGATCACCGCGTCGGGTCGGGTGCGCGCCCGCCCCCGGCCGAGCCGCGGGACGCGAAGCTCGCCCAGCACGGTGGCCAGCAGCGC
>NZ_JAERWK010000032.1 GCF_016918035.1 Nakamurella leprariae
CCCGTCGGCGACACCGCCGACACCAACCAGGAGGTGACCACGACCAACGACATCCCGGCGCTCAGCGCCTGACCCAGACCGAAGATCACGCGGTCGCCGTCACACACCACGCCGTCGGGCTTGACCCGTTTACCCCCAGGGCGGCGATGTACTGGCCCGCCTTCATGACGGCAACCGAGTCCTTCTCGACCGGCGGGAAGTTCTGGATGATCGTGACCCGCGAGTCATCGTCTGAACGCACATGCCCGAGGCCGGTGACACCGCCATCCGCGTAGGAATCGCCGCGGTGGGGATGATCCTGAACCGCCCTGGACTTGTTGGAGGGTTGGTGGTTACGCGACCGCCGGGCTCGGGGTCGTGGTCGTAGCCTGCCGGTGACGGTGTTCGAACTCAATCGGTGGCAGGTGCCCGATCGAGGAGTGCAGGCGCATTGTGTTGTACCAATGGACCCAGCGGGCGACCTGCCACTCGACGGCCCGCCGGTCGGTCCAGGTGCCGCGGCCCTGGTTGATGGCCTCGGTCTTGAACAGGCCGATGGTCGACTCGCACAGGGCGTTGTCCAGCGCATCGCCCACGGTGCCGATCGAGCCGGTGATCCCGGACTCGATGAGCTCGGCGGTGTAGGCCACCGACGTGTATTGCGACCCGGCATCCGAATGGTGCGTCAAACCGGTTGCACTCCAGACGACCTCGGCGCGATGCCGGACGTCCAGGGCCTGGCGCAGGGCATCGGTGACCATACTGGTGTGCTTGCTGGCGGCGACCCGCCAGCCCAGGATGCGCCGCGAGTGGACATCGACCACGAACGCCACGTACACCAACCCGGTCAGCGTCCACACGGAGGAGAAGTCGGCCACCCACAACTGGTCGGGACCGGTCGGCCGGTCCCAGCCCCGTTGCACCAGGTCCGGGTGCCGGGCCGCCCGGTCGTCCCGCTCGGTGGTGCGGGTGCGGTGCCGACCCCGGACCGCCCCGCTGATCCCGCCGATGGCCATCAACCGGCCGACCTGGTCCCGACCGACGTCCAGGCCGGCGCGGCGGGCGGCGTGCCAGAGCTTCCGGGCTCCGTAGACGCCCCAGTTGACCCGCCAGAGGTCGATCAGCGCGTTGACCAGGTACGCCTGCCGCAGCGTCGCCGCACTGACCGGGGCGGCCCTGCGGGCGTCGGTCGAGCTGTCCGCAACGGCCCGGTTCCGGACAGCCGGCGCAACTCGACCGACACGCCCGGTCAGGACTGTCCGGAAGCCGTGTCCGAAAGTTTCAGTGACCGCAACAGGCCGTCGGAGGCACATCCCGCGACCCGTGCTCAAAACCACCGGGTCGATCGCACCTGATGATCTCTGGAACCGCAGGACGCGGACGCCTCGCGCATGGTTGCTTCGCGACTCAAGCAGAGGCAACCCTCGCCCGGAGACTGCATGGAACAGCCGTAGACGATGCGGGTCGTGTCCGGGTTGAGGCCGCGGAGGTGCTCGAGCGAGATGGTGATCTTGGTGCGGACCATATGCGGCAGCAAACGAGCCGGCGACCACGGACCACGCCTGAGCCGGATGGGACGATCTTGCGATGACCAAGGGTCGACGCCAAGCTATGAAGAGCAACCCGCTGCGGCAACTGATCCGCTGGGAGGTCTACGCGGTCGTCACCGTTGTCAGTGCGGTGATGTCGGCCGTCTTTCTCTTCGCAGTGCCGCAACGCCCTGGCGTCAACGTCGTCGCAGTCATCTTCGCCGCGCTCGCGATCATTGCCTTGGTCTACTGGATCGTGCTGGGAGCCCGTGCTCGACGTCGCTGACGATCTAAGCAGGGCCGGCGTTAGAAGTGGGACGGTGCCGATCCAGCAGCAGCCTTGCATCGAACGATGCCAACCGAGGACTCTGTCGCCTGAGATGCTGCGGCGGTGGTGACAATGCTCGAGCTCATCCCAGCCCGGACGCCGATCACGGACTCCTCGCGGGCCGGCCTCTGTTGCGCCGGCGCTGGGAGTTCCGAGATCGATTGGTCGACATTCGGGATTGGGCAATCGACGGGTCCGCGAGTCCTGCGCTGTGCGGTGGTCTAACTTGTCTTCTGTACGTGGAGGTTGGGTATATAGCCAGACCCGATCGGACGGTTGTCCGCCGAGAGACCGTGCAGTTCGACGCGCGGCGATATGCGCCACCGTGCTTGTCGCTGCCGCCGCGCTGACTGGCTGCCGCTCCGACTCTGCGGAACCAACGTGTCCATCGGGAGGAGGGTTCACCGTCGGATTCGAGTCGCAGGCCCCAGGAGCCCCTCCCGTTGGCTTTGGTGCACCGCTGCAGGCTGTTCAAGCTGCCGACAGCTTGCCTCCGGGCTACGGGTCGGCAGACGAACCGTGGCAAGCGACGTCCAGCGACGACCGCCACGTCGAGTTCGAGAAAGGCGACGTCACGATCACCGTCACGCGATTGCCGGACGACAGCTGGGCGGTTCTATCGGGCACGTGCCATGGGGATTAGAGCCCGGCTTGCTGTGGCGCCGTCGGTCCGATGATGAATGAATCGCCCTGGGTCTGGTGGAGGGCCTGAAGCCACGGGAGAGTGGTTCGGTGCCAGCACTGAGGAAGTACCCGCAGGAGCTGCGTGATCGGGCGCAGCGGTTGGTGGTGGAGGCCCGGGAGCAGGACCCGGAGCTGTCGTTGAACCAGGCGGTGATCCGGATTGGTGAGCGGGTCGGGGTCGACCCGGACACGCTGCGCGGCTGGTGCAAGCAGGCCGCGATCGATCGCGGTGAGCGGCCCGGCACCAGCACCGATGACGCCAAGCGGATCAAGGACCTCGAGCAGGAGGTCCGGGAGCTCAAACGGGCGAATGAGATCTTATTGGCGGCGTCCTCGTTTTTCGCGCGGGAGCTCGACCCGCGACTGCCGTGGTAGTCGAGTTCATCGACTCCGTCCAGGCCCGGTTCGGGGTCGAGCCGATCTGCCAGGTGCTCACCGAGCACGGCGTGCCGATCGCCCCGTCGGGCTACTACGCGTTCAAGGGCCGCGCGGCCTCGGCCCGGGCCCGCCGCGATGAGTGGTTGACCGCCGAGATCATCCGGGTCTTCCACGACCGCAACTTGGGCCGCGGCCTGGCCGGTGCCCGCAAGATCTGGCGGCTGCTGAACCGGGACCTGGCCCGACAACGCCAGCAGCGCACCGTCGAGGCCGCTGTCGGGGGCACTGTCGAGACCGATCTGGGGTCGGTGGCCCGGTGCACCGTCGAGCGGTTGATGCGCCGTGCCGGGCTGTCTGGGGCCCGGCGCGGCATCCGGCCGGTCCGGACCACCCGGCCTGATGCCTCGGCGCCGCGGCCGCCGGACCTGATCGAGCGGAACTTCACCGCCCAGCGACCCAACGCGCTGTGGGTGGTGGACTTCACCGACGTGCCGACCTGGACCGGGATGGCGTTCACGGCGTTCGTCACTGACGTCTACTCCCGTCGCATCGTCGGGTGGCGCACCGCGACCCGGATGCCCACCGATCTGCCGTTGGACGCGTTGGAGATGGCGTTGTGGACCCGGCAGCGGCAGGGCGTCACCGACGACCACGGCCGCCTGCCGGGCCTGATTCAGCACAGCGACAACGGATCTCAGTACACGGCCATTCGGTACGCCGAGCGTCTGGCCGAGGCCGGCGCGCTGGCCTCGATCGGCACCGTCGGCGACTCCTACGACAACGCCATGGCCGAGTCGGTGATCGGCTTGTACAAGACCGAATGCGTCCGCCATGATGGCCCGTTCCGCACCGTCGACGACCTGGAGCTGGGCACCTTGAGCTGGGTGCACTGGTTCAACACCGCGCGGCTGCACTCGGCCCTGGACTACGCCACGCCCATCGACCACGAGCAGGCCTACTACCGTCACAACCAGCCCCCGCGGCAACCGCTGCCGGGAGTAACCGCCCTCCACTAAACCCGGGGCGATTCAGAATGAGGCTGTCAGGTCCAGAACCGGACGATTGCGGACGTCTGATGTCAACGGCGGTCGTGGTAGCCCTTCGACCGTTAGGTTCAGGCGGTGGACCGACGACTCAGTGGAGCGCTGGTGCTACTGGTTGCCGTGGTCGGCGTGGTGATCCTGTCGGGACTCACCGGCACTTCGACCGGTGGGAAGCCCATCGCAGAACCGATTGCGGCGCCACCGCATGTCGGTGACTGCGTCGCCGGGGCCGTCGACGCCCTCGGCATTACGACCACATCCAGCTCCGCCGTCCTGCCTGACTTGCCGACAAGCTCGTGCACCGGGGCCAGGGATGCCGAGGTGGTGCTGGTCATCGACGACTACGCCGCTGCCAGCGTCGTCGTTCCGAGCGAGGACGGCACGGTCCGACCGGGCCTGCGCGAGCAGTGCTCCCTGGCTGTGCTGACCTACCTCGGAGTCACCACCGACGCGACCGGCGACTGGTCGCCAAGCATCTCCTGGGGAGCCGGCCACATCGGACCCAGCCGCCGACAAGCCGACGCCGGCCAGACCTGGGCCGCCTGCGTGGCCTACGTCCCCAGTCCGAACGGACACCAGACCGAACCTCTGACCGGCTCCGTCCGCGACGTGATCCGGCACCGCACCCCGGACACCGCCCGCTTCGGAATCTGTCTCGATGCCCGCGACAAGACTCCCGTGAGCCGCACCCAACCGCACTCCGTTGAGGTCTTCGGCGGCACGGTCGTCCCTCTTGAAACCGACTCCTCAACGCTTGAGCGGTCCTGCCGCGAGCTCGTCAGCGCTGAGACCCTCATGCCCGATCCCACCGCCGGCGGAGCACTCATCATCGACGTCAACACCGACTCCGTCGGGTCCGCAACCCTCGAAGACGGAACTCCCGTACAGCCGGCGCAGTGCACTGTGCGGCCCACCGACGCCGGCCGGGTCCTCACCGCGTCGCTCCGCCAACTCGGAACGACCCCGCTGCCACTCGCTTGATGCACCGTCGTCCGTCTGGGGTGATCAGTGATGCACTGGAGCACCCAGGGCGTCGGCTCGCGTTTGGATGATGTGCACTCCTGCGGGGCTGCGGTGGCGCGTCAACGACGGCCGAAGGTGAGGGGTGGAAGACCATCAGCAGTGATCTGTCGCAGTCGACGTCCGGAGCGGGGCCAGCCCGTGCGCCGATCGGCACGGTGCTGTGGGTTGTTGTGGGAGGCCTGGCGGGGGTTCTGGCCATCTTTCCGTGGGAGTGGGTGTTTCTGACCATCTCCCACTATGTCGCGCCGGCCTCCGGGCCGGGACGGGTCTTCGGTCACGACGAGGACGAGGGTGGGCTCGCCGTCGTGCTCTCAGTGGTGTTCCTGGCGATCATGATCCCGGTGTTCTTCCTGATCGGCTTCGGCTTCCGACGGTTCGTTGCCGCCCGGGGACCGGTGTACTGGGGCACATCGGTCGGGCTGTTCGTGGGACCGGCCCTTGTCAATCTGATCGTGAAGTTGACCTGATCCCGACGGCTGCCTATGACGGCTGGAGCGGCGCAGTTCCCGTGTGACCGCGGCGCCAAAGAGTCCTCGGCGAGTGCTCGGCCAGCCGATCGGGTGAACCTCGTGGACGAGTGCAGCACGGTGGGCGTCGAGTTCCGTTGAAGCGGCGCGGCGTGCTGGCGGGCAGGACGGGCGTGGTCGTGCATGGGAAGGGAGCGTCATCGGTGACGTTCGAGGTGTTCCTCGATCGGTATCTGGACCGGTTGAGCGGGTACGCGCGGCTGTTGGAGGGCGACCGGCACGACGCCGAGGACCTGATCGCCGAGACGTTGTTGAAGGCGCAGCGGATTTGGTCGCGGATCGAGGTGATGGAGCATCCGTTGGCGTACGTGCGAGCGATGGTGTCCTCCCAGCACGCCGATCGGCACCGCAGCTGGTCGCCCGCCACGTCCAGGTCACCGCCGACCCCGACATCGCCGACGAGATCGCGGATCCGGCAGGGTTGATCGCCGACCGCGCCCAGGTCGAGACGCTCCTGCGGTCGCTGACCGCGCAGCAGCGGGCGGCGTTGGTGTTGCGGTACTGGTTCGATCTGGAGCACTCCGAGATCGCCGCCGAGCTGGGCGTCGCGCCGGGGACCGCGCGGTCCCTGGTGTCCCGCGGGCTGCAAGCGGCCCGCGCCCAGAACACCAAGCCGGAGGCCAGTCATGAGCGATGACCTGCGACACCATCTGGATGCCATCGCCGAGGACCGGCCGTCCGCCGACGCCATCCGCGCCCGGCTGGCCGCGGTGCCGCGACGCCGCACGTCACCCACGGCGCTCATCGGGGCGTCGATCGCCCTGGTCGCGGTGCTCGCCGTCGGCATCTGGTCGCTGACCTGGGCCATCCACTCCGGGACCCCGTCGCCCGCGTCCAGCGACACCAACAGCGGCGGAACAACTTCCGCCACCGCCATCCCCGCGCCGACTACGCCCGCGTCGGCTCCGTCGGAGGTGGACCTGCCACCGACTACTACACGGGCGTACTGCTTCCGCGACGCCGCCGATGTCGCGGCCGGCCCCCGTGATCAGCTGACCTCCTACGAGTCGACTTCGGTGACCTGGACGGCCAGCCACGGTCGCCCTACAACCTGGAGGAGTGGCAGGCGGCTTGCCGGGTCGGCATGGCCGGCGATCGCGGCTGGATCCAGCCGCAGGATCCGCTGGTCGGCTGCCTCACCGGCGACCAGCAGTTGTACATCGTTCCCGGCAGCGCCGACGGTGCCGTGTGCGCTGCCGCCGGCCTGCACGTGGTCGACTCGGACCTGCCGTTCGCCCCGACGGCTCCCGGCCCGACCGGACCGGTGGCCCCGCCGTCCATCACGGCACTGCCGGCCGGCACCACATCGGCGTCCTGCTTCAAGGACGCCGCCAGCACAGCAGCCGGACCGGACACCGGCGACGGCCGCCAGTCGTACGGCGTCACGCTGGCCTACAAGGCCGGCAAGCCGGCCGCCATGCTGACCATCCAGGATCTGCAGGACCTGTGCCGTCAGAGCATGACCGCCGAGCTTCACTGGATCGGCCCCGGCGATCCGCTGGTCGGCTGCCTGGGCGAGAACGACGACGTCTTCGTCATTCCGGGGACTTCCGACGGCGCGGTCTGCGCGAGCCTCGACCTGCCGCTCATCTCCGCCACAGCCCCGTACGGGACTGTCTCCGTCCCGAGCCCGGCGCCGGTGCCGGCCAGTGCCTGGGGCGCCATCTGCCACGCCAGCAGCGATCCGGCACGCTCCGACGAATCGGAGCTGTTCGAGTACGGCGACGCTCTGGGCACCTCGGGCCCGGGCACACCGACGCTCGAGCAGTTGCTCGACATCTGCCAGCAGACCATGGCGCGGAACGCCTGGCCTGCTGCCGGCAGCCCGTTGGTCGGGTGCCTGGATGCCAGCGGCATGATCAGGATCTACCCCGACGACGGCACCGGCAGCGGCATCTGCGCCGCGCTGGGACTTCCGCAGGTCGTGTCCTGGTGACCGCCTGCGCCAGCACGGGGATGCCGGTGATCCGGTGAGCGGTTCCCAGGACGCCCTGCCATCTGTCGCCGACAACGCCAAGGATCGCCGCCACGGTCGACGGTGGCGGGAGGTGGGCGTGACGATCGGGGCATTGGCCGTGACCGCCTGCCTGGTCTACGTCTTCATCGGGGTGCTGTCGATGCTGGCGCCGGTGTCCGGACCGCCAACCGATCCACCAGCTCTACCCGACGGACTACGAGTCATCGACAGCGACTCAGGGTGTGCCTCCGGTGGCTGCACCCGGTCTTGGACCATCGGCGGGAGTCCCGGCATGACGGCCGATGAGATCGTTCGAGCGCTCGACCAGCCTGAAAGCGATTGCGGACACCGCGGGTCCTTCGACTGGGGACGACGATGCACGGGCGTCGGCCGCGTCGGCGACACCGTCGACGGAACCGTGGTGCTGTGGGTGGAGGATCGTGATCCGGGCAAGTAGCCGTAGGCGACACTGCGATGGCAGCAACGATCGATCGACACTCGGAATGACCTCGCCCAATGGTCCACCGACAGGACAGGTCCGACAGGGCGGTCCGCGCATGGTGACGCCGGGCGCTTCAGGACCTCGGGTCGGTCGATCACATCGCTGGGCCGCAATCTTCGTGGCGGTGGCGACGCTGGCGTTCCTCTGGCAACTCGGCGGATCCGTCGCCGTCGTCGGCCCCGTCGTGCTTCCCCTGTGGGTCGTCAGCGGCGGTCTGTTGATCGCGGCCGCTGTGGCGCAGGTGCGCTCCTCGCGCCGTGCTCGGCGGTTGGGTCTGCCGCCGACCGCGAGCCTGACCATCGCGCTGGTGTCCGTCCTGGTCGGGTTCGGGGTGTTGGGGGTGTGGTTCTTCGCGATCGGGGACGAGTACTCGGTCGGTCCGTCCGGCGACGACGGCTGCCGGGTGGTGGTCAAGGAGAACGGGTTCCTGGACACCTTCGTGACGACGTACCACGCGACCGGGTGGGTGACACTGGCCGGTCAGGCCGACCACGCGATGATCTACGGCCGGGTGATCCTCGATCACAGTCGGTTCTGACGCAACGGCTGCGCGACCTCGTTCATCGGCTACGCCCGGGACTCGACCATCGATCAGGACGCGGTACTGCAGCCGGATCCCTCGGCCGCCGACGGCTCGGTACCGCTGAGCCCACCGCCCGTCGCAACGCAACGAGCACAACCGGGCACACTGGCCGTTCCTTCACGGCGGGAACCGCGCGCGGTCGCCGATGAACCGGGGAGTGCAGGTGTCGTGTGGTCGAGGGCACCAATCAAACAAACGTTCGACACCTGGCATGAGCTAGCTTGTCGGCACGGTACTCGATGGATCGCGGCGACCGCGCCGGGCGGGTCCACCCGGCGACGGACTGTCCCGGCCACGTCGCCATTACCTCGGCACGATCGACGGCCAGTGACACATCCCGGAAGCCTCCGCAGTCGACGCCCCTATCCACGTCGTACCCAATACCAGACTTGATCCGACCCGCTCCTGCGCCACTGCTGGTCCGCCGCCTGCCCGCAGCAAGACGCTCCACGTGCGCAGCGTGCCGATCAGTGGACGAACTCGAGCCGGTCCAGCGCGCGGAGCAGCCTACACAGACCGGCAGGCCGCCCGCGTGCTGGCCGAGCTTTGTCAACACGCACCCGGTCCGAAGATCGGTTGATCGAATCCTAAACGTTACACGACATAGTTAGCATCGGTCGAATGGTTGTGTACCCTCTCCCGAGGTCGCGCCCGTCGGTGGTGGATTGTGCTGCCGCTGTGGGCGATCCCGGACGAACTTGCGGAGAGCGCTCCGAGCGGAGTGCACTCTATTCATCACAGCCGGCGGCGGTCATCAAGGCCGTCTCCTCAGCGTTGAGGGAGCTTGATTCGTGAAACGCCGCAAGACGCTTCACCGGTGGACGACGGTCGTAGCAGGAGCACTCACCCTGCTCGCTGCAGTGCCTGCGAATGCCGCTTCGAAGCCAGTGTCGACGTACGACTCGACCACGGCTCGACCAATCGACCGCAGCAACGTGGACCTCGTCGCTGAACTTCAACCATTGGAGAAGTGTCTTTACGAGTTTGGGGTGTACCCCGCCGGTGGCGTCGGATACAAGGACAGCTCGTTGCCGTACGATCACTACACACCCTTACAAGCGAGCGTTCTCACGCTACGCGCCCAGATCATGCGCAACAACGTCGACACTGTAGCTGGAATCTTGATCGACAGTGATGGTCAAGGCGTGAGTAGTATGCAAGTCGCGGTCAGCTCTAGGACGACCGACTCGCAACCCTCGATCGCAGAGCTTGTCGTCAACGACCCGATCGCGTCCGCGGCGTACGATTACGTCAAGGGCGCCGCTATCTCAGTCGGCGCACTCCGAATCGACGCTGCGCCCCTGCGACAGCAATGCACCATCCGCGAAGAGTTCCATTCCCTAAGAGGTGTGGATGGCCGCCCGGTGACGGTTTACACGTCTCCCTCTCCTGGGTCGGGCAAGATGAACGTTGTAACGACACCACACTACGAGGAACCTGTCCGACAGCTAGCGAAGCGCTTCGCGTCTGACGTGGCCATTGCTATCGATAGCATCGAGGATGCCGGCCGACACGACGACTTTGCACCATGGTATGGCGGGCTCCGGGTGAATGACGGAATGGGAAACTGTAGCACTTCTTTCCGTGTAAACGTCAGCTCGGTGATCACTGCGGACCACTGCGCCGGGTCAGGGCCGTACGGCCTGAATTTCGTGAACAATGGGTCCAACGTCGGCTGGGCCTCGAACAGCCTCAAGGCGGCGAACGTAGACGCCAAGGTGCTCACTGGCTCGACCTACGATAACAAGATCTGGACCGGCCCAGTCGACAATACGACCACGTTCATCAAAGCGGAGGGAATATACCCTTACGCACTTGCGCCAGCAAACGGGCAGTTCCTGATCTCCGGCGCACAGACCGGCCAAGGCGCATTGACCTACCAAGGTATCTATAACAACGCGGGAACCGCATGTCTCAGTTCTTCCTGGGGCTACGGTTGTCAGCTCCTGGAGCTGAACGCCGTGGGAACGATATGCCATCGTGGTGATAGTGGGGGTCCCGTCGGTCAGTATGATCCGATCAACTCCCGGGTTGTCGCGCTCGGTGTCGTAAAGGCTGTGCTTGGTGATCAGTTTTCGTCGCACAAGTGCCTGATCACCAACATTGAAGCCATCAGCTTTCTCTACGGAGGGGCGACCATTGGCTGACTCGCCACGGCATCGGGAGCGCTGGGCGTGGCTAGCCGCTACAATGCTTCTTGGCTTGCCAGTATCCGCTTGTGGTATGTCGGCAATGAGTGCATCATCGTCCGGACCAGTGTCCGCCGATAGCGGATCGGGGGGTACCGCTGTCAAGTCAATCGCCTTCACCCATGGGGATGTCGATTCATCGACCCGAATTCCTACAGCTCGTGGTGTGCCAGTCCAGGACCCCCGGGCAGTGCTTTCCAGTGACGGGAATCACCTGTCGCTCGAGTTTTCCGAGTTCTATTATTGCTCGACCGAACCGACGAGCGCTCGCCTTGAGGGGCGAGTGCTGTGGGTTGACTATTCATGGGTCACGCCGCCAACAGATGGGGCGTGTGATGCCGCGGGTCGGTTTGTGCAGACGGACTTCGAGTTCCCGTCGCCGGTGAGGTCGGAGTCGATCGAAGTAGTTGTCGAGCACCCTAACCTCGGCAAATTCACTGTCATTGCAGACTCGCGATGATGCGGTTCGCCCTAAGAAGGGCGCAGGCCAGTGGTCAACACGTCAGAATCGACACCGAAGACGAGCGCCAGGCGACGGCATCGACGGCCGTGGCGTGCGCAGCCGTCGGTCCTTGTCGGAAATGGTCCCCGACTGACTCGTGGCGGCGAGCTACAGCTAGACGGTATGGGGGTCAAGGCCGAAAGCCCTGACCCCCATACCGTCGAGAGTGAGCCCGGTCAAATTCGGGTAGCCCGGTGAGCAGCGCTGACCGCCTGGCGGCGGCGGCCGCCGACCGTAGCGCCCGGACGCTACAGCGAGTCCACACCGCGCTGGCCGAGCTGGCCCGCGCCGGGCAGCCGATCACGGTGGTGGCGCTGGCCCGCCACGCCCAGGTGTCCCGTTCTTGGCTCTACACCCCGCCCGAGCTGCTGGCCGACCTGGCCCGCACACCGGCGCCACCGCCGCCGGCGGCGGCGCCGGCCGAGGAAGGTACAGCGAACAGGGCGTGCTGCATTGACTGTCGCTGGCGCACGCCCAGAACCGGTCGTTGACCGTGGAGATCACCGAGCTCCGCACGCAGATCGCTGTCCTCTACGGCGAGCTGCGGACGCTGCGGGTGGTGGCATCGTCCGGCTGATCACCCGGACCGCCCCGGAAGTGCTCCAGCCGGGAACCGGACTGTCGGGCCGACCGATCCCGGTCGCTTAGGGGGCGGTCGGCGTTTCCTGATGAAGGCGGGTTCGGGATTGACGCACCCCGACCGAGGCCTTCGCCGCTCGCCTGACATCCTGGACGGAGTCGCTGTGACGACGACCGCACCGACCGCCCAGGCCGTTGACCGCTCGACTTGGGTCGCCTTGAGGTGCAGCACGGTCGTCAGGGCGGCCAGTCCGGTCCCCGTCAAACTCGGGTCGAGCATCGACCAGGTGGGTAGGTTCGCGCTGTGTTCGCGGTTCGGGTCCATGGGTTCGGCGGGCCGGCTGCGCTGCGCGTCGATGAGGTCGACGAGCCCGAGGTCGGTCCCGGTGAGGTCCTGCTCGAGGTGGATGCCGCGGGGGTCAACTTCGGTGATCTGCTGGTCCGTCAGGGGACGTACTTCGGTCGCATGACGCTGCCGATCATTCCTGGCTGGGAAGTCGTCGGCCGAGTCATCGACCCATCAGACTCCGGGTTGTGCGTCGGCACCCGCGTCGCGGCGCTGGTCGCCAGCGGCGGGTACGCGCAGCGGGTCGCGGCGCCGCTGAAGAACGTCGTGCCCCTGACCGATGACATCGGCGATCACGTGGCCCTGGCCATGGTGATCCAAGGGTCGACCGCATGGCACCTCCTGGAAACGCCGAGGACGGTCGGCGCCGGAGACGTCGTACTGGTCAGCGGCGGCGGCAGCGGGGTGACGCACCTGGTCCTCCAGTTGGCCCGAGCTCGCGGCGTCGAGCGGCTCGTGGTGGTGTGCAGCAGCCAGGCCAAGGCTGCGACGGTCCGCGCTCTGGGAGCTCAGACGGTCGTGATCACCGGGCAGGACGACCCAGTCATGACGTTGACCACGCAGATCGGCACGGCGACCGTGGACCACGTCATCGACATGGTCGGCACCCCCGTGCTGGAGGCCATGCTGCGGTGCCTGCGCCCTGGCGGCCGGGCAGTGGTCTACGGCGTGGCGGGCGGGGCGCCGGCCACGATCAGTTCCGGTGCGCTGATCCGCTTCGGGTGGACCGTGGCCGGCCTGTGGCTCGGTCACGACGGCACCGAACCGCTCGGTCCGACCCTCGCCCGGCTCATCGCGCTGCACCGTCGCGGCAGATTGCAACCCACGCTGGGACCGGTCCTGCCGTTGGCGGACGCAGGCCGAGCGCACGAGATGGTCGCCGCTCGAACGGGCGTCGGAAAGATCATGCTCATCTGCCGCTAGGAGCCAGCGAGGATCCGGACACCGCTGCGATCGGTCTTGCCGGTGGCCGTGCGCGGGAGGTCCTCGACCACGATCCATCGCTTGGGGATCTTGTACCCGGCGACGCGAGGACGCAGGAACGCGGACACGTCCTCCGCGTCGAACCCGACACCCGGTGCCGGCACCACGCACGCCACGAGCTCCTCGCCCCAGTACGGGTGCGGGACACCGACGACTGCGGACCCGGCCAGGTCGGGATGGTCGGACAAGGCGATCTCGATCTCCTCCGGATGCACGTTCTTGCCGCCGGTGATCACCAGGTTCGACGCGCGACCGCGCAGCGACAGAGCGCCGTCGGAGCGGATCGAGCCGACATCGCCCACGGTGATGAATCCGTCGGCGGGAATCCCCGCGACCAGCGCGCCAGCCTCCAGGTAGCCCTCGAACAGGTAGCGACTACGGACATACACCAGCCCGTGTCCGGGCTCGTCATCCGGCCGGGGGCGGATGTCGAGCTCGACGCCGGGGAACGGCAGCCCCACGCATCCCGGGTCCTCGGCCACCGGGCCATGTCGGTTCACCGTGATGAAGCTCGTCTCCGATGCCCCGTACAGCTCGAAGATCCTGGCCTGTGGGAACAGTCGGGCCGCAGCAGCCAGGTGATGAGGTTCCAACTTGGCCCCGGACACCACGACCGTCCGGACCCGGCCCAGCGGCGGGATGCCAGCGCCGTGCAACGCCGTGATCATGGTCGGGACCAGGTACAGCACTCCAGCCCGGACGTCTGCCAGATCAGCGGCAAGACGGATGGGATCGAACCGCTCGTACACCCGCAGCGGCGCGCCCTGACTCCAACCCAGCATCGCCCCGAACAGGAAGTGCGAATGCTGCAGATGCCCCGGAAGGACCACCTCAACCTCCCGGCAGACACCGAACAGGTCTGCCGCAGCGGCGAAACTCGACGTCCACGAACTCTGCCGACGAGCGAACGGCTTCGGGCGACCGCTGGATCCCGACGTGAACCCGATGAAGAACAACGCATCTGAGGACTCGACGGCATCCGCACTCAGATCCGCCGCGGCGGCGTCCGGGACGTCGACCACTGGAGGACGAACGACCCGCACACCGCTCGGGAGTGCCCCTCGATGGGTGACGACGTCGCCAATGCCCGCGTCAGCCAGAGCAGCCACGAGTTCGGTCTCACTCCAGTCATGGTGCAGGGCGCACACCGGGCGATCCGTGGTCGCGGCAGCGATCATCACCGTCAGGAACTCGACCCCCGTGGTACCCAGAACCCCGACCGGACCGGTCGTCCGCCGCAGCGTCTCCGCGAAGCCCGCCGCGGCGTGAGCCACCATCCGCCACGACAGCGTCGCCCCAAGGTCGTCGACCAGCGCGCCGCGGGACACATCGTCCCCGAACCCAGCCCCCAGCGCCGCAACCAGCGATTCCACCGCTACACCTCCCGGGTCCGGATGACCCGGACCACCGTCGCTTCCAGAGCTCGACGAGCCGTGCTGGACCCCGCCGGGACGGCCAAGCTGGTCCGCCGTCTCAAGGCGATCGCTGACTCCACACACCTGGCGCTGTCGATGTTGTCCGTCAGTCTCGCATCGCCTCGATCTTCACGTCGCCGGCGGTTGCATCCTCCGGTCGGGGCGCCGAAAGGCTCCTCGGACGATGCGGGTGATCGCTCGGCTGCTCGACGTTGGCAGTCGGCAGCACTGGTGGCCGGCCGGGGCGGTGCGCAGGACCAAGATCGCGGTGTTGGTCGCTCTTCAGCCGCCGACGTCGGAACTGCGGGCGTCGTCGGAGTACCTCCACGTTGTGTTCGCACCCCGGCCCGGCCCGCTGGCAAGGCTGACGGTGGCTGCGCAAGCATGTCTTCCTCGGTCGTCGATGATCGACTCGGGATGCGAGTGATCAGGGCTCGGTGTGCCTTCGCTCGGCCGCCCAGGTGCTGATGGGTGCGGTGACCAGCGTGAAGATCAAGGCGAGGGCGGCGACGCCGAGCAGTGCGCCGCGCAGGTCGAAGCGCTCGGCGAGGAGTCCCACGTAGGCCGGGCCGAGCAGGAAGCCCAGGTAGGCGGTGGCGGCGACGGCGGAGGTGGCTCGGCCCTGCTGGGCGGGTTCGGTGCCGCGAAGGGTGCGGCTGAGCAGTGTGGGGAACAGCGTCGCGGTGCCCATGGCGGCGATCACCAGCCCCATCAGGGCGATGGTGACCGAGGAGGCAGTGGACAGCAGTGCGCTGCCCGCGGTCGCCAGGACGCCGCCGCCGAGCAGCATCGCGGTGGGGTGACTGTGGGAGAGTGGCGCCAGGGTCAGCCGCGCGAGCGCGGCGGCGGCTGCGAAAGCCGCCGGCGCCGCGGCCGCCAGCTGGGGTGAGGCGTCGAAGACGTCGGTGAGCATCACCGCTCCCCAGCTCTGGTGGGCGTTCTCGATGGCGTAGGCCACGGCGGCCACCAGTCCCACGACGAGCAGGGAAGCGCTCGGGCTGTTCCGGCGCAGCAGGCCGGTGAACCTGCGGACGCCGCGGGCTGAGCCGGCGCTGGTGTCCGCAGCTGCGCCGCGCTCCCGACGGGTCGCGGCATCGCCTTGATCACCGGGCAGCTGCAGCGAGGCACTCGTCCGCCCGACCGCAGTGGCCAGCCCGCACATCACCGCCGCAACCACGGCAAAGGCTCCCACCAATGACACTCCCGCTCCGAGCAACGCTCCGGTGGACAGGCTGGCGAGGACCACGCCGACGGAGAACACGCCTGCGGATCGGGTGAGCAGCGGCTTGTCGGTGATGTGCTCGGCGCGCACGGCGACGGTGTTGATGGCGACGTCCGCGGCTCCGGAGGCGGCCCCCGTCAGGAGCATCCCGACGATCAGCAGCACCACCCCGTTGGCACCGGCGGTGATGACCAGGCCGGCCCCGGCCAGTGTTGCCAGCAGCCATGCCGCCACACGGAGCCCGTACCGGTCGACCACGCGTCCGGTGAGCGCCATCGCGGGCAGTGCTCCCAGGCCGACGAAGAGCAGGGCGGTGCCCAGCTGGCCCTCGCTGACCCCGGCTTGGGTGCGCAGGGTGGGTAAGGCGGCGCCCCAGGCACCCCAGAAGATCCCGAATGCGGTGAACGCCGCATAGGGCGCCAGGTGGACCCGGGCGCCGACCCCGGCAGCGGGTGGGCGGGACGTCGAAGCGCTCGCGTTGCTGCGCATCACGTGAGTCCGTGCTCGCCGTGGACGGTGATCTGCTCGCCGGTGATGAAGGCGCCGCCTGCGAAGGTCAGCCACCCCGTCCCGAAGGCCACCGTCGCGGAAGTGCGCAGTTGACGGAGCGGCACCCGGTCGGTCCATCCCACGAGAAATCCAGGGGCGAGACCGGCGTGACGTTGGGCGGGGATGCGTCCCGGCACGACCGCGTTGACGGTGTTGCGCTCCGGTGCCGGCTCGCGAGCCCAGGTGAAGGCGAGGGTGAGCTGGGCGGCCGCGGCCGCCGAACAGGCCGACCACCTCACGTCCGTGCGCTGAGTCAGGTCCGACCCCATCATGACCACGCGTCCGCCGCCGGCCGCGCGCACGCTCGGCAGCGACGCTTGCGGCAGCGGACTCAGGATGGAGACGGGGAGATCTCTCGTTTCGCAATTCACGAATGTAACGATACACAGATAGGGTGTTGCGATGCCTCCCTCCGCTCGCCGGCGTCCCACCGTCAAGGACGTCGCCCGGCATGCGGGGGTGGCGCCGATGACGGTCTCGTACGCCTTCAACCAGCCGGCGCGGGTCGCGAAGGCCACCCGGACCCGGGTGCTGGACGCCGCGGCACAACTGGGCTATCGCCCGGACAGCACCGCCCGCGCCCTGCGTTCGGGGCGGACCCAGCAGTTGGGGGTGGTGGTCGGAGAGCACCTGTCGTACCTGTTCGACGATCCGCAGGCGGCGCAGTTCTTGGCCGGGATCACCGATGTCAGCGTGGACGAGGATTTCGGTGTGGTGCTGATCCCCACCCGGGGGGATGCCTCTGACGTGGACCGGGTGCTGGCTGCGGCGGTGGACGGATACGTGCTGTGGACCACGGTGGCCGACGACCCGGTGCTGGCCGCCGTCGCGCGCAGCGGGCGACCGGCTGCCATCCAGGGCGGCCCCGCCCACCGGGGGCTGGTGTGCATCGGACCCGATGACCGTGCGGCGGCAGCAGCGGTCGCGTCGGCCACGCCACTGGACCAAGCGACCCCCGTCGTCATCAGCTTCCCCCTGGACCGGCGACGCGCCGACGGCGTTCTTCGGGGCCGCGACCTACCCGCCGACCTGATGGACCTTGAGGCGGTCCCCTTCCCCGTCACCGGCGCACGACTGGCCGGCTATCGCGATGCGTTGATCGAAGCCGGCTGGCTCTGGGACGACGTGCGGATCGCCGTGGTGCAGCGCAACCAGCGCAAGCTGGGAGAGGCCGCCGCTGCAGCGCTGCTGCAGACATTGCCAGGTGCCGGCCCCGTCGTGGTGCTGGCGATGAGCGATGAGCTGGCGCTGGGTGCCCACTCGACCCTGAGCCGCAGCAGGCAGGACGGCGTGCTCACCGGCTGGGACGGCTCCGCGGAGGCCGCTGCCGCTGGCATCTTGTCCGTGGCGGCTTCACTGCGTGAGCAGGGCCGGGCGTGCGCCCGAGCGGCCATCTCAGGCAAGGTCGAGCGACACCAGGTGCACTGGGCGGTGGTCGCACCCGCAGGACGGCCCGCCGATGACCGGAATTCTTGACCGTGTCCGGTCCGACGCCAGAGCGTCCGGTCCATGTCATGGTGTCGGGTCAGGTGCTGGCCCGGAACAGCGTGTGTCGCTGGTGGCCTGTGGCAAATGACGTGGCTAGGAGGCCCGGCTCAGCCTGGAGCCGACGGCGGCTTTGGCCAGGGCGATGACGGCGGTGATGACCAGCGTGATCTGTTGGCCGTGCGGGATGTGGTGGTCAGCGCACCGAACGCCGCGAAGCGTGGACGCCAGCGACCGGTCGTCGTGTGCTGCACACTCTGGAGGCGGCGCCGGAGCGTCCGGCAGCACGCTTCCCAGCTCCGCGGTGGTGGGCGGCATGAACAGCGGTCCGGTCAGGCCTACGGGACCACCTGAAAGGCCAGCACCCACACCACGCCGGTCATCGAGGCCCTCGGTTGTCAGTCCCGACGGTCAGTGGCGCAAGTGCTGTCGTGAGTTGGCGTAGCCGCGGGCGCGGCCGCTGGGCACGGTCGCCGTGGGCGAACCGGCTTTGTGGCCGCCCGGTCCGTAGCCGACGGGTGAGTTCCCGTGCCAGGCCGCCCTTTCCGCCGTGATCGAGCGCCTGGTAGATCGTCTCGTGGCGCACGTGCCAGGCCGGCCGGTCCGGGAACTGCCGACGCAGCCAGGCGGCGATCTGCTGTGGGCTCCACTCCAGGCGCAGCGTGTCCTGGATGGCCGCGCGCAACTCGGGGGTCCTGCCCGATCCGGCCGGTTCGCGGCCGCCCGGCCCGGCCCCAGGCCCGGCCGTGCGCGAGTACCGGGTCGTAGCGTTGCTGGTCGTACGGCCGCATGGTGCGGCGGACCGCCCGAGAGATCGTCGACGGCGCTCGCCCGAGCCGACGGGCTTGACCGGCTGGGCCGACTGGTACAACAACCGCCGCCTGCACGGCACCCTTCGGATGATGACCTTAGTGGTTCGAGCAAGCCCACTACGCGACCCTGAACCCAGAGCCGCGCCCCGTACAAGAGCGGCGGAGAACCTGGGGCGCTTCAGGACGGCTGACATGCCCCCGCCAATTGCACCGAAAAAGCGACAGTCCCAGGTCATTGTCCCGGCAGTAATGCCGGACTGATGTTCAGGCGAAGGTCGATGTCGTGGGCTGTCATGGGATGGCCGTGCAACATGCCCTGTTGCAGCCCGCATCCGGCGTTGTTGAGCCAGCGGGCCTGCTGTGGGGTCTCGACTCCTTCGCTGATGACCTGCAGTCCCAGCTTGTCCGCAATCACCAGGGCGGCTTCGACCAGGGCGCAGGAACGTTGGTTGCTGGGCAGTCCGGACACCAGGCTGCGGTCGATCTTGACGTAGGAGACGGGCAGGCTGACCAGCCGGTACAGCGACGAGTAACCCGTGCCGAAGTCGTCGATGGCCAGAGAATGTCCCGACGCCTCGTAGTCGGCCAGGGTGTCAGCCAAGCGGGAGTCGGCGAGGTGGATCTCGGTGATTTCCAGGCCCAGCCGGTCCGGGGTCAGACCGTGTCGATGCAGTGACCGGGCGATGGATCCGCGGAGGTCGGCGTCAAGAACCTCCTGTGGGCTGAGATTGCAGAACACCAACGCCGGCGCCGACGTCGGGTACTGCTCGAGCCACCGGGCGAGCTGGGCGAGCGCCTGGTAGATCACCCAGTGCCCGATACTCACCATCGCACCCGAGGCGATGGCCAACGCGATGAACTCCCCAGCCACCAGCAAGCCACGCTCAGGGTGGCGCCAACGCAGCAACGCTTCAACGGCGACGACCGAGCCGTTGGGCCGGGTGATCGGCTGGTAGAACACTTCGAGTTCGCCGCGAGGCAGCGCTTCGAGCAGGTGTCAACGGATCTTGAAAATCAACCCCGCTGGGTTCCGGGAAAGTTGACCCCCGGGCGGTTGGTCAGTCCCGGTTCGCCCGGTTCTGTTTGGCCAGCAGTTCGCGGCGTTGGCGGGTGCGGTAGGAGTCGCCGGTGAGGGTGAGGACCTCGGCGTGGTGGACGAGGCGGT
>NZ_JAERWK010000033.1 GCF_016918035.1 Nakamurella leprariae
CCCCCCCCCCCGGCCCCCCGCCACGGATGGATGCCGTAGCTGTCACCGAGGAACCACCCCAGGTGGAACATGCTCACGACGGCTCGATCATCAGAAGGCGAGCAGGTTCTCGCGGAAGGTGGGGAACTCGTAGTTCGTCCGCACCAGACCACGCTTCTGCAACGCCGCACCCAACCCGTCGCAGATCTCGGCCATGGTCAGCCGGTTCATCTCCGGGTAGATCAGGAAGCCGTCCCCACCGACCTCGTCCATGATCTCGCCCATCTTGACCGCGACCGTGTCCGCCGACCCGACCAGGCCCAGGTCGCCACCGACACTGCCTCGGGTGGCCAGCGCCTCACCGAAGGTCTTGCCCTTGGAGCGCTCGTAGAACCGGGCCAATGAGCTCTGCTCACCGTTGCCGATGATCTCCGGCAGGGGCTCGTCCAGGCTGAACTTGCCGAAGTCCACGGTGCCGCCGCTGACGTAGGACAGTCCCCACAACTTGGTGTCCAGCGGCGCCTCGGCAGCGGCCTTCGACATCCGTTCGGCCTTGGCCTGCGCCTCCGCGTCGGTCGCCCCGATGATCGGCGTGGCCAGGAACATCACCTTGAGGTCGTCCGGCTTGCGCCCGGCGGTGATCATGCGCTGGCGCATGTCCTCCCGGAACGCCTTCATCTGCTCGACGCTGGTGCCGAAGGCCAGCATGGTGTCGGCGTGCTTGGCCGCGAGATCCCGCCCGGGGATCGAGTTCCCGGCCTGGCCGATGACGGGCCGGTGCTGCGGCCCGGGCATGGTGTTCAGCGGCCCGCGGACCTTGAAGTACGTGCCGACGTGGTCGATGGTACGGACCTTGGTGTGGTCCACCAGCATCGGCGTCTCGGTGTCGCCGACGTAGGCGTCGGGGTCCCAGGAGTTCCAGAGCTTGGTGCAGACGTCCATCCACTCCTCGGCCTGGATGTAGCGCTCGTCGTGCTCCATGTGCTCGTCGTAGCCGAAGTTCTGGGCCACGCGGTTGGTCACCGAGGTGACCACGTTCATGCCGGCCCGCCCCTCGGTCAGGTGATCCAGCGACGTCATCATCCGGGCGGCCAGGAACGGTGGGTACTGGATGGTCGAGATGGTGGAGATGATGCCGATGTGCCGGGTGGCCGCGGTGAGCAGCGGCATCAGCGGCAGCGGATCGTTCTTCGGCGCCATGATGCCGTACTTCAACGAGGTCTCCATCGACCCGTGGAGGGTGTCCTCCACCATCGCGGTGTCCTCGATGAACAGGAAGTCGAAGCCGGCCCGCTCCAGCGACGTCGTGAGGTCGACGTACAGGCCGGGCTTCATCCACTCGTCCTTGCTGTGACCGTTCCACGGGCCGAGCCACGGGTGGATGCCGTAGCTGTCGCCGAGGAACCAACCGAGATGGAACATGGGGGACCTTCTTCCGGTTCTGTGGGGGTCGAGTGGTCTGCAGGTCAGGACAGGCGGAGCACGTGCCGCGCCAGGAGCACCTCGGTGCCGGCCAGGCCGACGGAGGCGTAGAGGGTGATGTCGTCGGCGCCGGCACGGCCGGGAACGCGTCCAGTCGCGATCTCCCCCAGGGACGTCGCCGGACGGCCCCTGGTCCACGGCCGGTCGGCGACATCTCCGGCGTTCTCCATGTCTGATGGTCGGGACCCGCGCTCGCTCGTCCCTCGCTCGCGCGATCCCTCCATGGCCGCCAGTTGGTCCGGGGAGTCGGACACCAGCAGGTCGGCGGCATCGACCAGGGCGTGCGGGCACTCGCCCTCGGCCGTGCCCTTGGGGCCGAGGGTGTGCACGTGGGTGCCCGGCGCGAGCCATGTCGACTCGACCAACGGGGTGCAGGACGGGGTGGCCATGACGACGATGTCGGCGGCCCGGACGGCGTCCTCGGCGGTGGCCACCACCTCGGCGGGCAGGCCGAGCTCGGCGGTGGCGCGGACGGCGAAGGCCTGCGCGGTGTCGATCGACCGGGACCACACCCGGACGGCGGTGAGCGGGCGCACCGCCGCGATCGCCCAGAGCTGGGTGAAGGCCTGTTCCCCCGCCCCCACGAACCCGATGACGGTGGCGTCCGGCCGGGAACACAGGTCGGCCGCCACCCCGCCCAGGGCGCCGGTGCGGCGCCGTCCGAGATCGCGACCGACGACCAGGCCCACGGTGTCACCGCCGGACGGGCCGGTGAAGACCACCGTGGCCTCGCCGGTGCCCTCGGGCAGCGGATTGCCGACCCGGAAGCCGGTGGCGACGCCGGCCAGTCGGCCTGCGGTCAGGATGAAGGCGCCGTCGCCGGCCCGGACCTCCTGCCGGACCGGTGCGTGCAGCTCGCCCGTCGCGTGGGCGACGACCGCCCCGCGCATCACCTCGACGGCGTCCCGGGCAGCGACGGCGAGCACCTCGGTCGGTCCCGCGGTCAGCACCGTCGGTCCTGCGTCCAGCTGGGTCGGCATCCGGCTCCTCCCGTGGCCGACCCGTCGCCGGCCGAGTCCTTTGTCCCAGTCGGCTGTTTCTCGCCCGGCACGGTGGCGTGACCCGTCGGTTGCGCCGGTACCGACGTCGGCAGCCCGGCGACGCGGGCGGCGGGGCGACCCGTCGGGGCCCGGGCGGGGACGGGTTCCGGCGCAATCTGTTCCGCACCGAACTCGTATCACGGCGGAAACAATCGGTCGGCACGATGCTCCCTGACCGCAGCCGACGGTGTCGGGTCGACGGCGTCCGCACGCTCCGGCGTCACCGCCACGCACGGTCCAGTCCGCCCGACCCCCAGGAGAACGATCGATGATCAACCACCGTCGGCCGGGCCCTCCGCGGACGTCCGCCCGACGGGTCGGTCAGGATCGGGACCGTTCCATCCGCCAGGCGCACGACGTGCTGCGGGCCTCCATCCGGCGCGGACTGGTGGCCCCCAACGACGCCCTGGTGGAGTTCCAGCTCACCCGCTCCCTCGGAGTGGCCCGCAACGCCCTGCGAGAGGCGCTGCAGGCGTTGGCCGACGAGGGCCTGGTGGTCCGCCGGCCGGCCGTCGGCACGCTGGTGGCCCGCCGCATGCTGCAGGTCTCCGCGGACGAGATCATCGGCTTCGGCAATGGTTTCGAGGACGACCTCCGCCCCCGAGTGACGTCGGAGCGGTTGGCCGCCGAACCGGTCGAACTCGGCGCGGACCTGCGGCGCACGTTGGGCATGGCCGAGGACGGCACCACCCAGATGATCGAGATCATCGTGAAGGTCGACGACGAGCCGGTGTGCATCGTCGCCACCTACCTGCCGGGCGACGTCGACCCGGACCGGTTCAACAAGGAGTACGAGGCGCCGTCGGTGTCCTTCGAACGACTGCTGGGCGTGCCGCTGGCTCGCACGACCACGATGGTCGAGGCGATCAACGCCGACCCCTGGACGGCGTCGATGCTCGACGTCGCCCCCGGGGCGGCGCTGGTGCTGCGCGAGCAACTGCTCACCGACGCCTCGGGAACCGCGGCCATCCTCAACATCGCGCGATACCGGGCCGACCGGGTCGCCTTCATCGCGTCGGCAGTGCCGGCGCCAGCTCCGGAAGGTCAGTGATCTCCTCATGGGCGCCGCCCCGTTCCACCTCGGCTGGTTCATGAGTTTCCGCCCGCCGGCGTGGAACACACCGTTCTCCGGCAACGACGGCCGCACCTGGGCCAACGGCGACTACTACGTCGACTTCATCCGGGCACTGGAGCGCGCGAAGTTCGACTACATGATGATCGAGGACTCCTCGATGGTCTCCGACGCCTACGCCGGCTCGTCGCAGATCGACCTCAAGCACGCGCTGTACGCGCCCAAGCACGACCCGATCCCACTGGTGCCGTACCTGACCGCGGCGACCGAGCGGATCGGCGTGGTGGCCACCATGTCCACCTCGTTCTACCCGCCGTTCATGCTGGCCCGCACCATGACCACGCTGGACCACATCAGCCGGGGCCGGGTCGGCTGGAACATCGTGACCTCCAGCGAGGACCGCGCCGCGCAGAACTACGGCATGGACACGCTGCCCCCGCACGACGAGCGCTACGACCGGGCCGACGAGTTCGTCGACGTGGTGACCAAGCTCTGGGACTCCTGGGAGCCCGACGCCCTGGTCATGGACCGCGAGACCGGCCAGTACGTCGACCACACCAAGATCCACCCGATCCACCACGAGGGCCGCTACTACAAGGTGCGCGGTCCGATGAACACGTTGCGCTCCCCGCAGGGCCGGCCGGTGTTCTGCCAGGCCGGCGGGTCACCGCGCGGCCGGGACTTCGCCGCCGCGCACGCCGACACCATCATCGCCTCCGCGCAGGGCGTCGAGGCGATGAAGGCCTTCCGGGACGACATCCGCACCCGAATGGAGCGGTTCGGCCGCAAGCCCGACACCTGCAAGGTGCTGTTCATCGTGATGCCGACCGTGGCCGCCACCGACCAGGAGGCGCACGCCGTCCGGGAACGGTGGACCGACCCGGCCGTGGCCCGGGGACGCGCCGAGGCCGCGCTCGGCCATCTGTCCGCGCTCACCGAGAACGACTTCTCCACGTTCGATCTCGACCAGCCGATCCCGGATGTCAGCACCAACGGGCACCGCAGCACGTTGTCCGATTTCATCCGGATGGGCACCGGTGGGCGCACCCTCGGCGAGGTCGCCTCCACCTGGAGCATCGAGTCGTTCCCGTTCGTGGGCAGCCCGGCCACGGTGGCCGCGCAGATGGACGAGGTGATGCAGGAGGTCGGCGGCGACGGGTTCCTCATCTCCGGCGGCGGGACCCGTCGCCAGATCGGCGACATCTGCGATGGTCTCGTGCCCGCCCTGCAGGCCCGCGGGCTGACCCGCACCGAGTACACGCACGAGCACTTCCGCGACAACCTGATGGAGTTCTGAGCCGTGACCGAGCGCCTGCGCTACGGCTGGTTCGTCAACTTCATGCCGACCGCCTGGAACACCCCGTGGGCCCGGACCAGTCCTCAGGACTGGGTCACCGGCGACTTCTACGTCGAGATGGGCCGCATGCTGGAGTCCTCCGGCGTCGACTTCATCATGCTCGAGGACTCGGTCACCGTGCCCGACACCTTCGGCGGGTCCATGGAACTCGAGATGAAGTGGACGACCCGGTCGCCCAAGAACGACCCGCTGCCGCTGGCCGCCGCCATCGGCGCCGCCACGAAGAAACTCGGCGTGGTGGTCACCATGTCGACCACGCTGTACCCGCCGTACCTGCTGGCCCGGGCGCTGTCGACGCTGGACCACCTGACCCGGGGCCGGGTGGGTTGGAACATCGTCACCTCGGTCGAGGACCGCGCCGTGCAGAACTTCGGCATGGACACCATCTTCGAGCACGACCACCGCTACGAACGCGCCCACGAGTTCGTCGACCTGGTCAAACAGCTGTGGGCCTCCTGGGAGCCGGACGCCCTGGTCATGGACGCCGCCACCGGCACCTACGTCGATCACACCAAGGTCCACCCGATCGACTTCCGGGGTCAGTGGTTCTCCTCCCGTGGCCCGCTCAACACGCTGCCCATGCCGCAGGGCCGGCCGATCATCGCCCAGGCCGGGATGTCCAACGCCGGACGCGATCTCGCGGCGGCTCACGCCGATGTGCTGGTCTCCGCGCCGCAGGGCATCGCGGGGATGAAGCTCTACCGGGACGACATCAGGGAGCGCATGGAGCGGCTCGGCCGCGACCCCGACACCTGCAAGGTGCTGTACATGATCACCCCGATCATCGGCGAGACGGTGGCCGACGCCCAGGCCAAGTGGCGGCGGATGTACACCGAGACCGACGACGCGGTGCAGCGCAAGCTGGCGCTGATGTCCTCCGGCGGCCGGATCGACTGGGCGAAGTACGACCTGGACCAGCCGTTCCCACCCGACGTGGACGAGACCTCGGCCATCGCCGAGTACCGCCGCATCGCGCCGGAGAGGACCGTGCGCGAGCACATCGGCGGAGCCAGCCAGTCGGAGTCCCTCACCCTGGTCGGCACCCCCGAGACCATCGCCGACGAGATGGAGGAGGCCATGGAGTCCGTCGGCGGCGACGGGTTCCTGTTCTTCGCCGGCGGCGGCGGCCTCATCACCCGCCGTTACCTCACCGAGGTCCTCGACGGCCTCATGCCCGAGCTCAAGAAGCGCGGCCTGGCCCGCGACACCCCTGAGCACACGTTGTTCAAGGACAACCTGCTGCTCGGCTGAGTCTGCCGAGAACTGGAGCTGCCCCGTGAGTGACCGCCTGCGCTACGGCTGGTTCGTCAACTTCATGCCCACCGCCTGGAACACCCCGTGGGCCCGGACCAGCCCCGGCGACTGGGTGACCGGCGACTTCTACGTCGAGATGGGGCGGATGCTGGAGTCGTCCGGCGTGGACTTCATCATGCTCGAGGACTCCTCGATGGTGCCCGACACCTTCGGCGGGTCCATGGAACTCGAGATGAAGTACACCTCGCGCTCGCCGAAGAACGACCCCATCCCGCTGGCCGCGGCCATCGGCGCCGCCACCGAGCACCTGGGCATCGTGGTCACCATGTCGACCACGCTGTACCCGCCCTACCTGTTGGCCCGGTCGATGGCCACCCTCGACCACCTGACCCGCGGCCGCATCGGCTGGAACATCGTCACGTCGGCCGAGGACCGCGCGGCGCAGAACTTCGGCATGGACGAGATCTTCGAGCACGACCACCGCTACGAACGGGCTCACGAGTTCGTCGACCTGGTCAAGCAGCTGTGGGCGTCGTGGGAGCCGGACGCCCTGGTCATGGACGCCGCCACCGGTACCTACGTGGACCACACCAAGGTCCACCCGATCGATTTCCAGGGCAACTACTACTCGTCCCGGGGCCCGCTCAACACCTTGCCGATGCCGCAGGGCCGCCCGGTCATCGCCCAGGCCGGCGGTTCGAACGCCGGCCGCGGGCTGGCCGCCGAGCACGCGGACGTCATCGTCTCCTCGCCCCGCGGCAAGGAGGGCATGAAGGCCTACCGGGACGACATCCGACAGCGGATGGAACGTCTCGGCCGAGACCCCGACTCGTGCAAGCTGCTGTACATGATCACCCCGATCATCGGGGAGACCGTGGCCGAGGCCCAGGCCAAGGCGCACCGCATGTACCACGAGGATCCGGCCGCGATCATGCGCAAGCTGGCACTGATGTCCAGCGGCCAGGTCGACTGGGCCCAGTTCGACCTGGATCAGCCGCTGCCCGAGGCGGCCGACCCGCGCGGCATCACCAGCATCGTCGAGGACCTGCGCCGGTCCGGACCGGACAAGACGCTGCGCGAGCTGCTGAGCGGGTCCAGCCAGTCCGAATCGCTCACCCTGGTCGGCACGCCCGAGACCATCGCCGACGAGATGGAGGAGGCCATGGAGTTCGTCGGCGGCGACGGGTTCCTGTTCTTCGCCGGCGGCGGTGGCCTCATCACCCGGCACTACCTGACCGAGGTCCTCGACGGCCTGATGCCCGAGCTCAAGCAGCGCGGCCTGGCCCGCGACACCTTCGAGCACCGGATGCTGCGGGACAACCTGCTGCTGGCCTGAGACCAGGCCGTTCCCGCCGGTCCGGCCGCGACGTGGTCAGACCCCCGGGAACGGCTCGTCGTCCGCGGGCCGGAACGTCCGCTCGACGTCCTGCTCCCCGACCGCGTCGAGCGTGGCGGGCGACCACTGCGGGTTCCGGTCCTTGTCGATCAGCTGGGCCCGGATGCCCTCGGCCAGGTCGTGCCCGGTGAGCAGGGCGGTGACCACGGCGAATTCGCGGTTCAACGACTGTTCCAGCACCGCATCGGTTCCCGCGGCGCGGATCGCGGCCAGGGTCAGCACCGCCGAACTCGGGCTGCCGGCGGTGATGGCCGCCGCCGCGGCCTGCGCGGCCGGCTCCGGCCGGACCTGCAGCCTGGCCACGATCTCGGGCACCGTCGGCGCCGCGTAGCACGGGTCGATCCAGTCCCGCTGCGCGTGGATCGCGCTGGCCGCGACGGCCTCGGGCTCGGCCGCGTTCGAGATGCTGCCTGTCCAGCCCTCCTCGATGCCCAGCTCGGCCACCGTGGTGAGGAGGTCGTCGAGGGCGTCCGCGGGCACCTGGGCGTCGGCCAGCCCCATGGCGATCGCGTCCGCCGCGGTCAGGTCGGCCACGGTGAGCGCGGCGTGCAGCCCGGTGGAGCCGGGTGCCCGGGCCAGCAGCCAGGTCCCGCCGACGTCGGGCACCAGGCCGATGCGCACCTCCGGCATGGCCACCCGGGACCGTTCGGTCACCACGCGATGGCTGGCGTGCGAGGCCAGCCCGACCCCGCCACCCATGACGATGCCGTCCATCAGCGCCAGCACCGGCTTGGCGTACCGGGCGATCAACGCGTTCAACCGGTACTCGTCCCGGAAGAACGAGCGGGCCTGCGCCAGGTCGTCGGCGTTTCCGCCGGCCACCGCGCCGTGCAGCGCCCGCATGTCACCGCCGGCGCACAGACCCCGCTCGCCCGCGCCCTGCAGCACCACGACCCGGACCTCCGGGGCGTCGGTCCACGCGGTCAGCACGGCGGTGATGCCCCGCACCATGCGGTGGTCCAGGGCGTTCAGCGCGCGCGGCCGGTTCAGCGTGATGCGGCCCAGCCCGTGCCGGCCGCGCCGGTCCACGCCGGCGAACACCGTGCCGTCGGTGCCGTCGACCGCATCCCCGAACACCGCGGACTGCTGGTCGTCGTGCTGCCGTTCGCGCTCATCGACCGTTCCCACGCCTGGACCACTCCCGTCGTCGTGCATCCGGCGCCGCCCGCGCCGCCGCCCCGGGCACCGTACCTGCGGACATCGGGACGGCTCGTGACCGGGAGGCCCACGGGCAGCGGCCCGGGCGGCGCTTCAGGAGGTCGCGGCAGGATGGGACTCCGCGACGACCTGCGGCCGGACGGCGGCGCCGGACTCGGCCCGCCGCAACGAACGGGCGCCGAGCCGTCCGACCAGCGCTGCCCCGATCCCGCAGCCGGTCATCACCCAGTAGGCCGGCGAGGCCCCGGCCGAGTCGATGATCACCCCGGCGACCGGAGTGGCCACCGCGATGCCGACGGCGATCCCCGAGGTGGTCCAGGCCATCGCCTCGGTCAGCCGGTCGGACGGCACCATCCGCTCCACCAGGGCGGCCAGCGAGATGAGCACCGGCGAGCAGGCGATGCCGGCCACGAAGAGCCCGGCCGCGACCAGCCACACCGACCCCAGGAACGGCATCGGCGCGGTGACCACGGCCAGGGCCAGCAGCGCGACGAGCAGCTGGACCCGCAGCGGCGCCCGGATCGTCCGGGCGCCGAAGACCAGACCGGACAGCAGGGACGCGACGGCGTACAGCGCCAGGATGACGCCGGCCGCGCCCGGGGTGCCGGCCTCCTTGGCGAAGGCGACCGTCACCACCTCCATCGCCCCGAAGATGCCGCCCATCAGCACCTGCACGACGACCAGGGTGGCCATGCCCGGCAGCGCGATGGCCGGGCGGCCGCGCAGGCCGCCGCGGCCGGACGCTCGCGCCGGTGCCGGCTCGGTGCGGGTCTGGGCGACCAGGACCAGCGTGCCGATCACCAGCAGCACGGTGGCGACCAGCACCGCCGCGCTCGGGAAGAGCGACAGCGCCAGCAGGGTGGCCAGCGGTGGCCCGAGGATGAAGACGGCCTCGTCGATCAACGACTCCCAGGCGAACGCCGTGCGCAGCCGGGTGCCGTCGGTGCGCAGCATCGCCGACCAGCGGGCCCGCACCAGCGGCCCGATCACCGGTTGCCCGGCCCCGGCGATCGCCGCGAGCAGGTAGATCGGCCAGGTCAGCGCCGTGGTCATGACCAGGACGACCATCCCGACCACGGCCGGGACATGGACGGCCAGCTGGATCGGCACCACCCGGCGCTGCCCACGCAGGTCGATCAGCCGGGACAGCTGCGGACCGATGATCGCCGTGGCCAGGGCGTAGATCGCCGACACCGTGCCGGCCACCGCGTACGACCCACGTTCGGCCGAGACCAGCAGCACGGCCCCCAGGCCGACCATCGACATCTGGATGCGGGCGACCGAGCCGGCCAGCGAGAACCGCCAGGCGCCGGGCAGGCGCAGCACCCGGGCGTAGACACCGAACACCGCCATGCCGCTCCTCAGGACGACCGGCCCGCGGCCGGTCACGAACCGGTCTCTGTACCGACCGGTGGGTACAGGTTAGGCGACCTGCCGATGCCCCGACCACGGCATTCCTGCGGTCGCGCGGTCAGGTGTCGACCGGACCACCGCGGTCAGGCGTCGACCGCGCGCCGTCCCGAGAACGCCCGGCCCAAGGTCACCTCGTCGGCGTACTCGAGATCGCCACCGACCGGCAGCCCGCTGGCCAGCCGGGTGATCCGCAGATCCGGGAAGCTGCGCAGCAACCGCGTCAGGTACGTCGCGGTCGCCTCACCCTCCAGATTGGGATCGGTGGCTAGGATGACTTCCCGCACCTCCGGTTCGGCGATCCGGGTCAGCAGCGGCGCGATGCGCAACTGGTCCGGGCCGATGCCGTCGATGGGCGAGATGGCGCCGCCCAGCACGTGGTACCGGCCGCGGAACTCCCGGGTCCGCTCGATGGCCGAGATGTCCTTGGGCTCCTCGACCACGCAGATCACCGCCTCGTCCCGCCGGGGGTCGGCGCAGATCCGGCAGCGCACGTCGGCGGCGACGTTCCCGCACACCTCGCAGAACTTGATGTCGTCCTTCACCCGCTGCAGCGCCGACTGCAGCCGGGTGATGTCCGCGGCGTCGGTGGTCAGCAGGTGGAAGGCGATGCGCTGTGCGGACTTCGGACCCACCCCGGGCAGCCGGCCCAGCTCGTCGATCAGGTCCTGGACGGGTCCTTCGTACACGGGTGGTCAGGCCCCCTGGCCGGTTCGGGTCGATCGAGGCGTGGATCCGGGCGCGGATCCTGATCCGGAACTGTCCGTCGGGCCGGTCTCCGGACCGGTGCCGCCGGTGTCGTCGTCGGCGCCGGATTCGAGGTCACCGAACTCGGCCAGCCGCTCCGGCACGTCCGGGTCCCCGGCCGGCTCGTCCGACGGCCCGGTCTCCTCGTCGACGACGACGGCGATCAGCTCGTCGTCCCCGTCGTCGAGGTCGTCGTCCAGGTCGTCATCGTCATCCAGGTCATCGTTCGGATCGTCGTCCAGGTCGTCGTCGATGGTGAGCGCGGCGGCGCTCCCCGCGCCCAGGCCCAGCGCCGACAGGTCGAACATGCCGGCCAGATCGCCGACGGCCGATTCCATGCTCGACGTCCCGGCCTGCTGGGCCCGGCGTCCGGCGTCCCGGACCGCGGCCACGATCAGGTCGGCCAGCGTCTCGGTGTCCGACGGATCGACCACCGACGGGTCCAGGTCGAGCGACTGCAGCTCCCCGGCCCCGGTGACGGTGGCCGTCACGAGGCCGCCGCCGGCCGAGCCGGTGAAGACCTGGTCGGCCAGGTCGGCCTGAGCACGTTCCATCTCCGCCTGCATCTGCTGGGCCTGCTGCATCAGCCGGCCCAGGTCGGGCATGCCACCAGGGAACATCGGGGCGCTCCTGTCGCTGGGAGGGATGGGCCGGTGCCGCGAACGGTGTGGGATCGGGCGGCTCAGCCGGGTCGTCGGAGGTCGGCGTCGACGCCGAGCTCAGCACCGTGTGGGGCGGCCCGGTCTCGTCCGATCGGACCGTCCGGATCCTACGGGCCGACCCTGACAGCGCGCGGATCGACGACCCGCGGGACCGCGCGTCCCACTCCGACGCGTCCGCCGCCCTCCCCGACCGGACCGGACCGGACCGGACCGGGTGAGCGTGTCACCCTGGGCCGCATGCGCCTGGAGACTCACCCCGGACGACTGCGCTCCCTGCTGGCCGTCGCGGCCGCCGCAGGCGTGCTGCTGACCGGCTGCGGCTCCCCGGGCGACTCGGTCGCCGGCAGCCCCACCGTCTCCTCGGGGTCGCCGGTCGCCACCTCCTCGACCACCCCGGACGCTGATCCGTCCGAGGCGGTCACGGTCCCCGACCTGGTCGAGCCGACGTCCGGCGCCGAGCCCCCGTCGAGCCCGTCCAGCGTCTCGCCCACCAGCGAGACCGCACCGCCCCCGGTCACACCCACCCCGGAGCCGGCCGAGCCGACCACCTCGCCGTCCCTCCCGACCGCCGAGCCGACCCCCAGCTCGACCCCCGCGCCGGCTCCCGCACCGGCCGACCGGGGCACGGGCACCGGCGCGCTGGCGGGTCGGGTCGTCGTCATCGATCCCGGCCACAACGGCGGCAACGGGGCGAGCCCGGGCATCATCAACGCCCCGGTGGACGCCGGGTTCGGCCAGACCAAGCCCTGCAACACCACCGGCACCTCGACCGACGACGGGTACGCCGAGGCGCGGTTCAACTGGGAGGTCGCCACCCTGCTGGTGCCGATGCTCGAGGAGCAGGGCATCACCGTGGTGCTGACCCGGGACAGCAACGACGGCGTCGGGCCGTGCGTGAACGAGCGGGCGGCCATCGGCAACCAGGCCGGTGCCGACGCGGTGGTCTCCATCCACGGCGACGGCGACGCCCCGTCCGCCGAGGGGTTCTACGTGATGACCGCCGAGCGGGCCCCGGCGGACAGCGAGACGGCGGCGGCGTCCGCCGAACTCGCCCAGCACCTCATCGACGGCCTGGCCGGCGCGGGCCTGTCGCCGAACAACCATCTGGGCAGCGACGGGTGGTGGGCGCGCGGCGACCTGGCCGGGCTCAACCTCTCCACCCGGCCCACCGTGATGATCGAGGCCGGCAACATGCGCAACGCGGCGGACGCCGGCCTGATGAGCTCCGCCGAGGGCCAGGCGCTGGTGGCGCGGGGACTGGCCGCCGGGATCGTGGCCTACCTGCAGTCCCGGTGACCCGGCGCGAGGCCGATCACCCGAGCGACTGATCCGGCGGCCCGGAAGCGGGACGGCCGGCGGGCCGGTCTCCGGCCGCGGCTAGCATGAGTGGTCGCGTCCGCCCACGGCAGAACTGTGTGAACTGCCGGCGAATTGCGTGGTGTCCGGCGCGGCCGGACGCCTACCGTCTGCTCGTCCAGCCGGACGATGAGTCCGGCCCGCGTCCGCAGTCCTTGTTCCCGGACGGCAGCGCCCGCCCTTCCACCTGCCCGGACCGCGCCTGCGCGGTACGGGACCGCACCGGTGTGCTCAGCGTCGAGCTCCCCTGATCACCAGCAGTCCTTCCTCCCAGCTCAGGAGCCGCGCGTGACCGCCTCCCCGTCCCAGGCCGACACACCGGCCGACGACCGCCTCGACAAGGGCGTCCTCAAGATCGCCGGCGTGACCGTCCTCGGCGCGATCATGTCGATCCTCGACGTGACCGTCGTCAGCGTGGCGCTGCCGACCTTCCAGCAGGTCTTCGACGCCCAGTACTCCACCGTCGCCTGGACGATGACCGCCTACACGCTGGCCCTGGCCACCGTGATCCCGCTGACCGGCTGGGCGGCCGATCGGTTCGGCACCAAACGGCTGTACATCCTGGCGCTCACCGCGTTCACCCTCGGGTCGGTGCTCTGCTCGCTGGCCTGGAGCATCGAGTCGCTGATCATCTTCCGGGTCGTCCAGGGCCTGGGTGGCGGCATGCTCATGCCGCTGGGCATGACCATCCTGACCCGCGCCGCCGGTCCGGCCCGGATCGGCCGGGTCATGGCCGTGCTCGGGGTGCCGATGCTGCTCGGCCCGATCGCCGGCCCGATCCTGGGCGGCTGGCTCATCGAGATCGCCAGCTGGCACTGGATCTTCCTGATCAACCTGCCGATCGGCGTGCTGGCCGTCATCCTGGCCGCCCGGGTGTTCGACAAGGACGTGCCGACGCCGAGTCAGTCGTTCGACTTCGTCGGCATGCTGCTGCTCTCGCCCGGCCTCGCCCTGTTCCTGTTCGGTGTGTCGTCGATCCCGGAGACCGGCACGGCTGCGTCCGCGCGGGTCATCATCCCGGCCGTGGTCGGCGTGGTGCTCATGGCCGCGTTCGTCTGGCACGCACTGCGCAAGGACCACCCGCTCATCGACCTGCGCCTGTTCCGGCACCGCAGCCTCACCGCCGCGGTGCTGACCATGTCGCTGTTCGCGGTGGCGTTCTTCGGCGCCGGGCTGCTCTTCCCGTCCTACTTCATCCAGGTCCGGATGGAGACCACCCTGGATGCCGGCCTGCTGCTCGCCCCGCAGGGCCTGGGCGCCATGGTGACCATGCCGATCGTCGGCCGCCTGGTGGACAAGTACGGCCCGGGCCGGTTCGTGTTGTTCGGTCTGGTCCTCATCGTCGGCGGCATGGGCGTGTTCACCCAGCTGACCAACACCACGCCGTACATCGTGCTGTTGGGGGCGCTGTTCGTGATGGGCCTGGGCATGGGCTCGACGATGATGCCGATCATGACCGGCGCGCTGGCCGCGCTGCGCCCGGTCGAGGTGGCCCGCGGGTCGACCCTGATGAACATCATCCAGCAGTCGGCCGGCTCGATCGGCACCGCACTGCTGTCGGTGCTGCTCACCAACAGCCTGCAGAACAAGCCGGCCGTCGAGCTGGCCAACGGAGCGGCGGCCGGGAACCAGGAGGCCATCGCGGCGTTCACCCCGCAGGTCCAGTCCGAGGTGCCGGTGCAGGCCGCCGAGGCCTTCGCGTCCACGTTCTGGGTCGCCGCGGTGCTCATGCTGCTCTGCTTCATCCCCGCCCTGATGCTGCCGCGCAAGCCCGCGGTGCAGCAGGCCGGGGCTGCCCCGGTGGTCATGCACTGACCGCTCGCGGCACCTGCTGCATGAGGTGAACGGGGCCGGGCGGATCTCCGCCCGGCCCCGTTGCCGTTCCGCCGGACGGGCCGACCGCTGCCCTACCGTGACGTCCGTGGCAGCTCCTCCCGACGGTCCCGATCGACGCACCGAACTGCTGGACCGAGTGGTCGACTTCGTGCTCGCCCACGGCATCGCCGAGCTGACCCTGCGCCGGGTGGCGACCGCGGTCGGCTCGAACAACCGGATGCTGCTCTACTACTTCGGCAGCCGGGACGAGTTGATCGTCAGCGCCCTGGAGGCCGCGCAGTACCGCTTCCCCCGCATGCCCACCCTGCTCGACGGTCTCGAGGACGAGGCCGTGCCGCTGGCCGACCGGCTGGCCCGGGTCTGGCGGACGCTGGCCGACCCGGAGCTCCTGCCCTACCACCGGTTGTTCTTCCAGGTGTTCGGGCTGGCCGGCTTCGAGCAGCAGCGGTTCTCCCGGCTGCTCGGCGTCATCGGCACCGAGTGGACGGCCCGGGTCACCGCCGCGTTGGCGTCCGACGGCCGGTCGGCGGACGAGGCCCGGGTGCTGGCCGAGCAGTTCGTCGCGGTGTGGCGCGGGCTGCAGGCCACGTTGATCAGCACCGGCGATCGGGCGCTGGTGGACCGGGCCGCCGAGGCGAGCCTGCGTGCACTGCTGCGCTGATGTGACGTCCGTCGGCGGCGTCGGCATCGCGTTGGAACAAGCTTGAACCAGATGGTTCACTGGTTGCCGGCCACCCCGCTCCGCCGCTCTGGAGGTCCCCGCATGTCGTCTGCCCGCCCGCTCCGCCTCGGCGTCTTCGAGGCCATGCAACCGCAGGTGGGCGGCACGCTCAGCTGGCCGCATCCGCGCAGCCAGACCCACCGGTTCGCGGAGCTGGACTTCTGGCTCGACTACGCCCGGATGCTCGATGCGGCCGGGTTCGACTTCCTGTTCTTCGCCGACAGCTACGGGTTCCCGACCCTGCGTGGCGAGTTGCCGGAGGCGACGGTCACCGGCGGGGTCAACTTCCCGATCCTGGACCCGATGCTGGTGCTGTCCGCACTGGCCGCGGCGACCGAGCGGCTCGGGCTGGTCGTCACCTCGTCCACCGGTCTGGACCACCCGATCCAGGCCGCCCGCCGTTTCGGCACACTCGACCATCTGACCGGCGGCCGGATCGGCTGGAACGTCGTCACCGGCTCGTCGCAGAACACCATCGCGGGCCTGTTCGGCCAGGACCGGATGACCGACCACGCCGACCGCTACGCGATGGCCGACGAGTACGTCGAGCTGACCCTGCGGTACCTGGAGGGCGGCTGGGAGGACGGCGCGGTGCTGGCCGACCCGACCGGTCCGGTGCTGCTGGACCGGGACCGGATCCACCGGGTCGACTTCGAGGGCACGCACTTCCGCACCAGCGGCTTCCTGTCGGTGCCACCGTCGCCGCAGCGGACGCCGGTGCTGTTCCAGGCCGGGACGTCCACGCCCGGACGGAACCTGGCCGCGCGCTGGGCCGAGTGCGTGTTCGTCCAGGCCACGACGGTCGAGCAGACCGCGGCCAACGTCGCCGACATCCGGCGCCGCGCCGCCGAGGCCGGCCGGGACCCCGAGGCGATCACCCTGATGAGCGGGGCCAGCGTCACCGTGGCCGCGACCGCCGAGCGGGCCGCCGCGCAGCGGGCCGAGTTCGACGCCCTGCAGACCGACCAGGTGGTGAACGCGCTGTACGCCGGCAACACCGGCATCGACCTGCTCTCCCTGGATCCCACCCTGCCGCTGGCCCAGGCGCTGGAGCGGGCCGGCGACATCGGCCCGGTCGGCCAGATGGGCCGCAGCAACATCGAGCGCTTCCTGTCCGCGCCGGGTGGCGGCCCCACCGTGCGGGAGATCCTGGACGACCTGCGCGGCAAGGGCACCCGCGGGTTCCAGGTGACCGGCGACGCGGTCGGGGTGAGCGACCGGCTCGAGGAGCTCGCCGACCGCACCGGTCTCGACGGGTTCCTGCTCGAGCCGCTCTTCGCACCGACCGACCTGGCCGACTTCGCCGAGCTGGTCATGCCCGAGCTGCGCCGCCGCGGCCGGCTGCCCGAGCAGGCCGGCACCGGGACGCTTCGGGCCCAGCTGGGGGCCGGATCACCGGATGCCGACCGGCTGCGCGACGACCACCCCGGCGCCCGGTTCCGGCCGGCGGTCCGCTCAGCCTGACCAGCGCCAGGGCACACACCCCGGTGGTTCGACCCGGCCTGCTCGTTTCACTACCGTAGGTCGGGCACAACGCCGCCTCGGAGGAGACCTGAGCATGAGCACACCGACCGCCGCCCCGACCGTGAGTACCCCGCCGAGTGAGGGCGTTCGGGTGGGTGGGTCGGGTGGGGGTCGGCCGTGGCCGGGGCTGGACGCGTCGCTGGCCGAGGCCGACCCGGAGGTGGCCGAGTGCGTGCACCGGGAGC
>NZ_JAERWK010000001.1 GCF_016918035.1 Nakamurella leprariae
GCACGCCCTCGGCCCGATGCAACCGACGGATCTCCGCCCAGTCCTCCACGTTCAGCACCTCCCCAGCGTCGGGAGGGGGTCAACGTTCCCGGAACCCCAGAGGGTCAGGATTCAAGATCCGGCGACAGCAGGCGGCGGCTCGCCTCGAGCGTGTCGGTGGGTGCATCGGCGGCGGGCACGATGACGTTGGTGTTGCTGCCGCGGGTCTTGGCCGCGTACATGGCCAGGTCGGCCTGATGCAGGAGATCGGCTGTGTCCACACCGCCGCGGCTCAGTGCGGCGCCGACGCTGACGGTCACCGCCACAGAGGCGGCGCCGTCACCGACCCCGTCGAAGCCGATGGGCGCTGACACGGCCGTGCGAAGCCGGTCGGCGAGACGGTCCACGGCCCGCAGCGGGCTCACCGCGTCGGTGAGGTCTTCGCAGACCACCACGAATTCGTCGCCGCTGATCCGGGCGAGGGTGTCCGATGACCGCAGCGCCCGCTTCATCCGCTGGGCCACCGTCCGCAGGACCAGGTCACCGATCCGGTGCCCGAAGGTGTCGTTGATGCCCTTGAAATGGTCGATGTCGACGAACAGGACCGCCACCGAGGGTGCCGTGTCGCTCGGCGGAGGTCAGTGCGTGGGTGATGAATTCATGAACCAGGACCCGGTTCGGCAGACCGGTCAGCTCGTCATGCAGCAGTCGGTTGGCCAGGATGTGCTGCGCGGCCCGCGCCTTCTGCCGATCGTGCGCCATGACGAGGAACGACACCGCGACATCGGCCAGGAGCTGGGCTCGCTCGAGTTGGGTCGCGTCCAACGGCTCGGGTTGCCGGCGGTACAGGTCCAGCACTCCCCAACACTGTCCGCGACTGAGCAGCGGGACAGCGGTGACGCGGTGGATGCCGACGTCGACTGCGACCGAGCCGTAGCCCGGCCACCGCTGCAGCAGCTCCGGGCCGACGGCCAAGACGATGGCGCTGGTCTGCAGCTGTCCTGGCAGGGACCGGCGGCCTGCCGCGATTGCGCCATCTCAAGCGCTTGCAGGCCGTCATCCGAGGCGGACATGAACCGGGTGCCGGCACCGTCGGCCGCCATGACCCCGACGCCGTCGCAGTCCAACGCCGCCATCGCCGCGCGGCACAACTCGACGAGCAGCACATCGGCGGGCGCGTCCTCGACGGCGGTCCGAGCGAGCCGCGCCACCACACCGGTCAGGACGTCGTTCGCCTCTGTTGTCGGGCTGGGCGGCTGCGATGCGGGGATCGACGATGTCCCGTTCCGGGATGAGGATGCAGGCGCGAAGGTCTTGAAGTGCGTCACGGATCGCCCCGTCGAGGGCCGCTGTCGACCATCCGGCCGGTCGACCTACGCCGTGGTAAGACGCGGTCAACCGAGTGACTCTAGGACGTATCGTCGCTGCTTCGTGCACGGTGAACGATGAAGGCACCCGTTCGGCTCATTGGTTCCCGGTCACGGACTCGGCGGACCTGCATCGACGTGGCCCCGTCACTCAGGTCGGCGACTGCCCTGCTGACTCGGTCCGGCCGCGGATCACCCCGGCCGGGCCAGTGACGCGCGGCCGACAGAGGCCGGTCAGTGGGGGTGGCGCCGAGGCGCTGGGGTTCTCGCCGGTCTCGGTGAGGCGCCGGGCGATCTCGTGCAGCTTGCGGTTGGTGTCCTGGGAGACCTGCCTGAGCAGCTCGAAGGCGTGAGAGGCAGTGATCTTGTGCCGTTCCATGAGGATGCCCTTGGCCTGGCCGATCATGTCGCGGTTCACGAGCGCGGTCCGTAGATTGTCCTGCTGTTCGGCGCCTCCGACCATGGCGATGGCGGCGGGACTGGCCAGCAGCAGCCCGACCTGTTCGTCGTCGTCGCCGAAGGCACCGACCTGCCAGGAGTACAGGTTCAACGCTCCGAGGTCGTGCTCGTCCACGTACAGCTGCACGGACAGCATCGATCGCACCCCCAGGTCGGCGGCCTTGGCGCCGAATTCCGGCCAACGCTCGTCGTGCCGAAGGTTCTCCGATCGCAGCGTCGCGTTGGTCCTGATGGCATCCAGGCACGGGCCTTGACCCGTCTCGTACTGGACACGATCGACCTGTTCGACCAGTTCGTCAGTGAACGCGGGCGTCGCCATGTCACGCCCCTTGACCGTCGTGATCCCGGCGTACTGCGCATTGTCGACGTTCGCCACGGCCGAATCCACGATGCCCTGCAACGTTCGATGCAAGTCCGGTTCGGCCTGCAGCGACCTGGCCACCTCACTGAGCTGCTCAGCCAGACTCTGGCGGGGATCCTCGCCGTGACTATCCCGTCCTCGTTGCTCGCTCGAGCTGCGACGCTTGTGGTCCACCATCGTGGGAGTCCCCTTCACCCACGACACCAGACGTTCGCTGATGCTCGCTCCGTGACCGCTTCCAGCGGCGCGTCGGCGCACCGTACCGAACATGACACGAGCGGCGTCCCTCGGCCGCCGCACGCGGGGTTGCACCGTTGCCGACGTTCTCCGTCGGTCTGCAGTCGTAGTCGTCTGCGCTGGCTCGGTCAATGCCGTGGTCGCGGGCGTTCTGCCTGTCATCGCTGATAGCGTGCCGCTACGGCCGCGAACGCGGCTTTGGGTTCCCACTCCATGTCCGGGTAGGTCTGTCCCCGGTGCCCTTCGAGGACTTTGACGATGCCCACGCTCGCCCGGTCCAAGTCGTCTTGTGGGTCGCCGTCCGGGCGGTGCGGGAAGCCCGCCAAAGCGAACAAGTACACGAACGCGCTGTCCACGCCCTCGGTCTCGAAGATTCCGAGTAGTTCGCTCAGATATTCAGCCTGGCCGGCCTCGTCGCGCTCGTAGACGCCGTTGAGCCGTACGGGAGTCTTGGTCGTCGAGTCGTACTCGACCACTTCGAGCACCCGCCCGCCGCGGTTCCCGGCGCCGCGGTAGGCGGCTGTTCCAAAGCCAGTGACAGCAACTGGTTTGGGGTTCTGGACAAGGGTGCGCACCGCCTCTCGGAACCGGTCGGCGACCTCGGCCGAGCGGATCAGTTCGAACGTCACCACATCGAAGGGAGTCCAGTCGACCTGTTCGAACTGGATGGACGCGTAGGTGATCTGACCATGGAAAAGCTCCCGGACGTTGGCCGTGGCTTCGCCGAGGAAGGTGTTCATGCGAGCACCGAGTTCGCGCATTGCTTCGGCCCGCCGCTCGGGAGGACTCATCAGCTGCTCGACTCGTTCCTCGGGAGTTGCGCCGGGCAGGAATCCGTGGTTCATCACGCTGAGCTCGACCCCTGCCACGAAGACCACGGTGGCCCCCTGCTGCCGGAGCCGCTCCGCTCGCACGGCGCAGTCGCGGAACAGTCCAAGGATCTGCTCCGGTTCCAGTTCCAGCGGGTAGGGCGAGAACCACACCTCCAGACCGAGGTCGGCGGCCGCGTGGGCGGCCAGCTCCAGTCTGTCCGGATCGCCGCCGATGATCTGAACCGCGTTGCAGTACAGGTCGTCGCGGATGATCTCGAGCTCCCGGCGGACAACGTCCGGATGAAAGGGCTGGCGGGAGATCTGGCCTTCCGTGACGAAGCCGGTGTCGTAGGTCATTCCTCTGGCTCGCATGACGACGTCTCTCTGTCGGTCTGTGGGGTTCGAGATGCCGAGACTGGTAGCATACCTGCGTGTGCGCAAGTTTGCGTGTTCGCAGCCTGGCTGAGAGGCTGTCATAGTGACGACTCCCGGGCTCCGCGAACGCAAGAGACAGGCCACGCGCGAGGCGCTCCGGACGGCAGCCCTGCGCCTGGCCCTTGAGCACGGGGCAAGCAAGGTGCGGGTCGAGGACATCGCAGCGGCGGCCGGGGTCTCGCCGCGCACGTACAACAACTACTTCGCCAGCCGGGAGCAGGCGATCGTTTCAGCAGTGACCGCGGGCCGGGAGACGCGAGTCGCGGCAGCCGTCGCCCGCCGGCCGCCAACAGTCCGCCTAGCGGACGCCGTCACTGAGGCAGTGGTCGAGCAGTACACCACCACCGGTCAGCATGAACTCGAAACACTGCTCCTGATCACCACCTGGAGCCCACTACGGAAGGCATTCCTCGACGCCTCGGCGGGCATCGAGCTCCCTCTCACGGCGGCGATCGCCGCGCGCCTGCCTGACGCTGGAGCACACACTGCTCGCGTCCTTGCGGCAAGCGTCGCCGCTGCGGTCCGGATCGCGGTCGAGAACTGGCTCCAGCCGGCCGGTGACGACACGTCGCCGGAAGGTTTCGATACCGGAGGACTCGTCGTACCCTTTGGCTCACTGACTGACCAGCTCGGTACGGCACTGGCCCCACTCGCGCCAGCATTCGACGCCGCCGAGGAACAGGCCCATCCCGAGGCATGACACCACTGATCCACAGCGTCCCGCGCTCCGTTCGCCGAGTCCGGTGACTCCATCAGTCCGGTCCTGCCTGTCACCCCGAGACTGTCGCTCTTCCGGTGTAGCTGGCGGTGGGCATGTCAGCGGTCCTGTGCCGTTGGGATGCGGTCTGCCAAGGTGATGGCGAGGGCGTTGAGCACTGGCTTCTAGCGCACGGCCCATGGTGTCTGATCGGTCCGGGTGGGCTCCAGTGATCGGGTGACCAGGTACAGGCATTTCATGGCGGACTGCTCGGTGGGGAAGTACCCACGGGCTCGGACCGCCGGCGGCTACTCGCGCGCCGAGGACACGGAGCCCGGTTGAGCCGAACGGTGACCACGGACCTGGACCGCCAGAGCGTCGAGTCGGGCGACGAGGTCGTCCGACAGCTCGACGTCCAGGCCACCGAGGTTCTCGGTGACCCGCTCGGGGTAGCGGGTGCCGGGGATGGACACCGCGGGCAGCCCCAGCCGGCGTCCCTTGTCGTAGAACCAGGCCAGGGCCAACTGGGCACCGGTCAGGTCGGCGTCCCGGGCGATGGCCAGGAACTCGTCCAGGACGGGCTGGTTGTAGGCCAGGTTGGTCCGGTTGTACCGGGTGATGTTGAACCGGACGTCGCCGGCGACGAACTCGTCGGCGTCGAGCAGGCCGGTCAGCCACTTCCGCCCGAGCGTGGAGTAGGAGACGAATCCCACGCCGTGCTCTGTGGCGGCCGGGACGACCCAACGCTCGACGTCCCGCGACACCACGCTCCACTCCGACTGGATGGCGGCGATCGGGTGAACCGTGACGGCGCGGCGGATCTCGTCGCCGGTGGCTTCGGACAGCCCGATGTGCAGGACCTTGCCCTCGTCGATCAGTTCCTTGATCGCGCCGACCGTCTCTTCGATGGGGACGGCGGGATCGACCCGATGCTGGTAGTACAGATCGATGCGGTCGGTGCCCAGCCGCGCCAAGCTCAGTTCGACCTGTTCGCGGACGTACTCGCGGTCGCCGCGAACCCCTCGCTGACTCGGCCCGAGGTTCTTGACGATCCCGAATTTCGTGGCGAGCTGGATCTCGTCGCGGCGGGTCTTCAACAGCTTCCCGATGGTGATCTCACTTCGGCCGTCCCCGTAGCCGTTCGCGGTGTCGAGGAGGGTGATGCCACTGTCCACAGCGTGGTGCAGGGTCCGCAGCGCATCGGAGTCGCTGACCGGGCCGTACATGTCGGTCAGCGACATGCCACCGAAGCCGAGCGCTGAGACCGTCAGGCCGTCGCCGAGTTCTGTCGTGATCACGTGGGGTCCCTCCCGGAGCAGTGCTGTCGGATGGGAGCGTAAGGAACCAACGCCGCGCTCCGGTGCTGCGGGGGTGGTCGTGATCCGCTGGGCCTGGGCACCGGGCGGGTCGCGTGGAGCGCCGGTCGCTGCGCGGTCACCGATCGGCAGCGGTGTCGGCTGACCTGCTGTCGGGAACGAGCGCCGATGAGCCCGACCAGGTGCCGGGCGGGGTCGGCAGGCCCAGGTTCTCCCTGAGGGTGGCTCCTCGGTACTCGGTGCGATGGGAGCCACGTTCCTGCAGGAGCGGGACGACCTCGTCGACGAAGCGGTCCAGCCCAGTGGGCGTCAGGTGCGGAACCAGGACGAATCCGTCGGCGGCGTCCTGCTGGACGAAGCGATCCAGTTCGTCGGCCACGGTGGCCGCGGAGCCGACGAAACACTGCCGCTCCGTGACCGCGATCACCAGTTCGCGGGTCGACAGCTGTCGCGTCTCGGCCAGTTCACGCCACTGTCTGGCCGTTGCCGCTCGGTCCTGGATGAGAGATCGGACGCTGGAACGTCCCTGGGTGATCAGCCCTTCAAGATCGGTGTCCACGGGGTCGATGGTCGGTAGCGGACCGTCCGGATCGTGGCCGGACAGGTCGGTGTTCCACAGCTGTTCCAGGAACGCCACCGCGGTGGCCGGTGACACCTGGGCGAGCCGGACCTCGCGGTAGATCTCCCTGGCCTCATGGTCGTCGTCCCCCAGCACGACCGACGCCGACGGCAGAATGAGCAGATCGGACCATGCTCGTCCGTACTTGACCAGGCGGGACTTGACGTCATGGTAGAACGCCCGTCCGTCGTCGAACTTGGCGTGTCGGGAGAAAATGATGTCGGCCGACGACGCGGCGAACTCACGCCCTTCGTCGGACTGGCCGGCCTGGATGATGACGGGTCTGCCCTGAGGGCTGGGTGGGACGTTGAACTGTCCGCTGATGTCGAAGTGTCGGTTCTGGATCTGGAACCGCCCGGGCTCGCAGCCGGCGTCGGTCCACGACTGCCACAGGGTGACCGCCGCCTCGAGGAAGTTCTTGGCCCTCAGGTAACGCTCGTCGTGCGGCAAGTAACCGCCGCGACGGAAGTTCTCGCCGGTGAAGGCGTCCCAGCTGGTGACGATGTTCCACGCCGCGCGACCGTCGGACAGGTGGTCCAGCGTGGCGAGCTGCCGCGCCAGCTCGTACGGCTCGTGGTAGGTGGAGTTCACGGTCGCGGCCAGTCCCAGGTGTTCGGTCACCCCGGCGACGGCGGCCAACATGGTGAGGTTGTCCGGACGGCCGACCACGTCCAGGTCGTAGATCCGTCCGGCGTGCTCCCGCAGTCGCAGACCTTCGGCCAGGAACAGGAAGTCGAATCGGCCACGCTCCGCGGTCTGGGCCAGGTGCCGGAAGGAGGCGAAGTCGATCTGGCTGCCCGAGGCGGGGTCGGTCCACACGGTGGTGTTGTTCACTCCGGGGAAGTGGGCCGCCAGATGGATCTGCTTGCGGGGGGAATCGGTCATCGGGGTGCTCCCGGGGGACGCAGTCGCAGGTGTCGGGTGGTGATTCGGCGCCGGAACCCGAGGTTCTCGTACACTCGGATCGCGGTCACGTTGTCGGCGGAGGCGTGCAGGAACGGCTGTTCGCCCCGCTCGCGGATGCCGAGCACCAGCGCCAGGACGAGCCGCGTGGCCAGCCCACGTCCCCGGAAGTCGGGATCGGTGCAGACGGCGCTGATCTCCGTCCAGCCGGTCGGCCGGAGTCGTTCGCCCGCCATCGCGATGAGCCGACCCTCCGCCCGGATGCCGAGATAGGTGCCGAGTTCCGGTGTCCGGGGTCGCCAGGGGCCGGGTCGGGTGCGGTCGACCAGCTCGGCCATCGCTGCGGCATCATCCATCCCCAGCCGGGCGATGTCCGGGTCGTCGGCGCCGTGCACCTGGTCGCCCACCAGTTGCACACCGTCGAGCGCCCGCACCACCGGCCAGCCGTCCGGAGCCACCACCGCCGGGCCGCTGATCGAGATCTCCTGCCCGACGGCCACCAGGTCGGCCAGGTCGGCCCACGCCGCCGGATCGGACGGGTCGTCCACCGCCCCGAAGCCGGCGCGGTCATCCGGATACCGCCGGGCTCGGCGGCGACCGATGGCCAGGGCCGCGTGGCCTCCGGTCAAGGAGTGCCAGCTGGCGTTGTCGAGCACATCGGTCTGCAGGTCACCGGGCGTGGTGGTGCTCATGACGCCGCTCCGGCCGGCGCGGGCAGTGCGAGATGCTCGCGCAGGGTGGACCCGGTGTAGGCACTGCGGTACACCCCGCGCTCCTGCAACTCCGGCACCAGCAGGTTGACCACGTCCTCCAGGGAGGACGGGATGGTGTGCGGGCCCAGGTTGAAGCCGTCGGCGGCCCGGGTCCGGACGTAGTGGGCGAATTGGTCGGCGACCCGGCCCGGAGTCCCCACGAAGGGAGCACGCCGGGTCCCGACCTCCCGGGCCAGTTGCACGATCGACAAGCGGCGTTCGGCCGCCATCGCCCGCCAGGAGGCGATGAGCGCGGTCTTTCCCGTCCGCCGCTCAGGGGTGATGGTGCCGCGGGACGGGTCGAGCTCGTCCGGGGACGGCTCGATGTCCGGGAGCGGACCGTGGGGGTCGTAGCCGGACAGGTCGGTGCCCCAGAACTGTTCGAAGAAGGCGAGCGCCCGCGGCGGCGACATCTGCTGCTCGAGCACCCACCGCGCCTTGTCCGTGGCCTCGGCCTCGGTCGCGCCCAGGATCACGGTGGCGCCGGGCAGGATGCGCACCGAATCCACGCTCCGGCCGCAGGCCCGCAGGCGGGTCCGGAGATCCTTGGCGTAGCTGACCGCACTGTCGAACTCCGTGTTCAACGAATAGACGACGTCGGCGTGGGCGGCCGCGAGGTCACGGCCGCCGCTGGAGTCGCCGGACTGGAACAGCACCGGACGACCTTGCGGGCTGGGGGGGACGGTGGCTCGCGCCGTGGTCCGGACCAGCTCCGAGTGCGCCTCGACCGGAACGTCCGCGCCCCAGGACTGCCACAGCGCTGTGGCGGTCGCGGCGAATGCGGCGGCGCGCTCGTAGCGACGCTCGTGCGGGAGCCATGCGCCGGCCCGGAAATTCGCCCCGGTCCAGGCGTTGTCGGTGGTGACGATGTTCCAGCCGGCCCGACCGCCGGAGAGCAGATCCAACCCGGCCAGTCGCCGGCTCAGCTCGGCGGGGTGGTTGTAGGTGGCGTTCTGGGTGGCCACCAACCCGATCCGGTGGGTGACCGAGGCCAGCGCGGACAGTTGGGTGATCGCATCGGGACGTCCGGAGGGGTCGAGGTCGTGGATGCGGCCCCGGTTCTCGCGAACGCGCTGACCGTCGCCCAGGAAGAAGGCGTCGAAGAGCCCGCGCTCGAGCAACTGCACGATCCGCAAGTAGGTGCTGACCGCGGTGTGGTCGAGTCCGTCCGGATCGGACCACACCAGTTGGGGTCCGACGCCGGTGTAGAAGACCCCGAGGTGGACCTGGGCAACGACGTCGTAGGCGGCGCCGGTGTCCGGTCGTCGGTCCAGGTCGACGGCAAGGGCGGTCATCGGTCGGTCTCCGTCATCGGGTCGAGAAGTGGTTGACCGGGCGGCCCAGGCCCAGGGTGGAGCGCAGCGTGGCGCCGGCCGCGGGGGGCCGGAACAACGCCAGGTCGATCAGCGCGGGCAGCACCCGATCGGCCAGCACCGGGAGGTCGTGGGGCAGCGAGCGGGGGCGCAGCAGCACGCCCGAAGCACCCCCGGCGGTGATCTCACGGATCAGGCTGACCAGTTCGTCGGCCCCGGGGACCTCCGCGAGGTCGATGCGGGCCAGCGGCAACGCCGCGTGCTGACGCACCTGCCGGCTCCGGTCGGCGAAGGTGGTGCTGTCGAGATCGTCCAGCAGCACCAGGTCGGCCTGGGCATCGAGCCGGTGACGCTCCTCGACGAGGACCACGATCTGACCCTGCGGAGATCGCTGCGTGATCAGGGGTCCCACCACGGAGAACGTCGATCCGACGAAGTTCACGTGGTGGACCCGGTCGGCGTCCAGGTACCGCCCGCTGGCGGTGTCCCGGATGGCCGCGTCGTCCTCCCACGAGTCCCAGAGCAGCCGGGCGACCTGGACGACCTCCGAGAGCTCGGTGTGCAGCTCCGCCTGGGTCCGGGGGGTCGTCCCGATGGTGGCCAGCGCCGCGGGGTCGTTGACCGCTCCGACCCACCAGCCGGCCCGGCCCGCGCTGAGGTGGTCCAGGGTGCTGAGCTGGGTGCTGAGGTGGAACGGCTCGGTGGTGGTCACTTGCAGCTGGGGGACGAGCCCCAGCCGGTCGGTGTGCAGCGCCACGAACGCCGCCCGGGTGCCCGCCTCCACCAGCGGGGTCCCGTCGTCGGCGGGCAGTGGCGAGTCGGTGAAGGTGACGAAGCTGAACCCCGCCGCCTCGACCGCGGTGACGGTGTGGATGAGATCAGCGGAGTCCGAGCCGAAGCCGCGCAGGTCGAGCCCGACGGCGAGACTCATCCGTGCACCGCCAGGGCCAGTCGACGCACCGCCTCCTGCAGTTGGGCGGGAGTGTGATTGCTGTAGGCGATCCGAAGGTGTCGCTCCGACTCCCGCTGCGGCCCGACGGCGAAGAACCCGCCCTGCTGATAGGCCAACCCGTGGGCGGCCGCGCGCTGGTGCAAGGCGGCGGCGTCGACCGTCGGATCGGTCAGTCGGGGCCACAGGAACAGCCCGCCCTCCGGCGCGGTGGTACTGAAGGTTCCGGGCAGCTGGGTGTGCAGTGCCTCGATCAGGGTGTGTGACCGCTCGGCGTACAGCAGATTGGCTCGCGCCACCACGTCGTCGTACCACCCGGGATGGTCGGTCACCAGGTTCTCGATCAGCGTCTGGGTGACGGTGGGAGTGTGCGAGTCGCCACGATTGCGGAGTTTGACCACCGGCGCCACCAGGTGCTCGGGCAGCACCAGCCAGCCCAGCCGCCAACCCGCTCCGAGGGTCTTGGTGAAGGTGTTGACGTGGATCGCCCGGTCGGACTGGTTGAACGCGGCGACCCCTTGGTCCTGCCCCGCGAAGCGCAGTTCCCGGTAGGGGTTGTCGACGATCAGGTAGAAGCCGAACCGCTCCGCGAGTGCCACCAGCGCCACCCGCTTCTCGGCGGAGAGGGTCACCTGCGTCGGGTTGTGGAAGTCGGGCACGGTGTAGACCGCCGCGACCTGCTCCCCGGCCCGGAGCCGGGCCGCCAGGTGATCGACGTCCAGCCCGTCGGCGACCACCGGCACCGGGAGCAGCCGGTCGGTGGAGACCTCCAGAGCGCGGACGAACAGCGGGAACACCGGGTCGTCCACCGCCACGGTGGCGCCTCGCTCGACGACGGTCAGGACGGCCAGGGACAGGCCGTGCATCCCACCGTTGGTGATGACGATGCGGCGGGCGTCCACTCCCTCCCGGCGGGCCAGCCACTCCCGCAGGCCCGGGAAGCCCGGGGTCTGGGTGTAGCGCAGCGCCGCCACACCGGTCTGCCGATCGGTCCACACCGCGGCGGAGGCCCGGGCGATGTCCTCGATCGGCAGCGCTTCGGCCGCTGCGGTGCCGGCCAGCAGGCGAAGGGTGTCGGGCGGGGCGTCGGCCAGCAGACTGGCATCGCCGAAGCCCCGGGGGTCGGTCAGGCCTCGGGCCAGGACGGAGAGTCCGTGGGGCTGAGTGAGCGTCATCGGGCGTGCGCCTCCGCATCGGTGAGAACGTTCTCGAAGTGGCCCGCGGCCACCTCGGGGGTGAGCGTCCAGTGACGCTCCCAGTGCTCGTCCAGCAGGTGGATGCCGTCGACCCCCAGCAGGGCGAGGTTGGCTTCGGCGGCGCGTTCGGCGGCGCACAGGTAGAAGGCGGCCTCGGCCACCGACCCACCGACCGTCCAGAAGCCGTGGTTGCGTCGCAGCAACACCCGCGCTCCGCGCTGGACCAGTTCCACCGGGGTGGGGTCGGTGCTCACCCCGACGTTGCGGGCCGTCAGGCCCTGCAGCCGCGTGATCAGCGCACTGTCGGTGGTCACCGGCAGCAGCGGCCGTCCCAGCGCCGACCAGGCGAAGCCGCGGGGGGTGTGCAGGTGGATGGCCACCGCGGCCTCGGGAACCTGCTGGTGCAAGGTGAGATTGCCGGTGAAGCCGTTGATGCGGTGCGAGTTCCGCGGCTCGACGACCGCGCCGTCACCGTCGACCAGGACCAGGTCCTGCGGCGTGATCGAGCGGATGGAGACGCCGAACGGATTGACCCAGTACAGGTCTGGATCCTCGGGCACCCGGGCCGAGACGTGACCGTTGAACCCGAATTCCCAACCCTGGGCGCCGAAGAACCGCAGCGCGGTGGCCAGTTCCCAACGCACGTCCCGCACGGCGGTCACCGCCGGGACCGCACCGGGGCTCACGCGCGACTCCCCGCGGTCCGGGCGGCGACGGAGCGATCCTGCGCGGGGCGCGGCAGGCCCAGGTTGTCGCGGAACGTGCCGTCGACGTACTCGGTCCGGAACAGTCCGCGCCGCTGCAGCTCCGGCACCAGCTCGGTGGTCAGCTGCCGGAACCCGCCCGGCTGGTAGACCGGGAGCAGGTTGAAGCCGTCGGCGGCGCCGTGGTGGAAGCGGAACGCGATCTGGTCGGCGACCTGCTCGACGGACCCGACCGGGGACCAGTGGCCACCGCCGGCGACGACGAATTCGATGAGCTGACGCAGCGTGTACCGCTCCACCAGCGCCAGCTGGCGAAAGATCTTGAACCGCGACTGCACCATGTTGACCGCGCCCACGTCCGGCAGGAGTTCGGCCGGGATGTGCTCGTCGAGATCGAGGTGGGCGATGGAGGTGCCGCCCAGCATGAACTCGACCTGGGCTCGGGACCGTTCGTGGTCCAGGTACTCCAGCAGCTCACGGGCCCGGCGCCGGGCCTCCTGCTCGGTGCCCCCCAGCGTCGGCGAACAGCCGGGCAGGATCTTGACGTGGTCCGGGTTGCGCCCCATAGACGCCGCGCGGGCCTTGACGTCGGCGTAGAACTCCTGCCCTTCCGCCACGGTCGGCGTGGCCGTGTAGATGATGTCGGCGAAACGGGCACCGACCGTCCGACCGGGACCGGACGCGCCGGCCTGGGCGAGGACGGGATGCCCCTGGGGTGAGCGTGGCAGGTTGAGCGGACCTCGGACGGAGAAGTACTCACCGTCGTAGGTGTCGGCGTGCACCTTGCTGGGATCTCCGAACACGCCGGTGCTGCGGTCGATGACCAGGGCGTCCTCGTCCCAGCTGTCCCAGAACATGCGGACGATCTCGAGGAACTCGGTGGCCCGCTCGTAGCGCAGATCATGTTCGAGCAGCGGCGCCGGGCCGAAGTGCTCGGCGCCGCCGAACGAGGTGACGATGTTCCAGCCGACCCGGCCGCTGGTGAGGTGGTCGAGCGAGGCCAGCTGTCGCGCCAGCGTGTGCGGGTGGTTGAAGGTGGTGGACATCGACGGGATGAGACCGATGTTCGTCGTGCGGCCGCCGAGGACCGCCAGCACGGTCAGGGCCTCCAGGTAGCGCAACGGACGGGTGGGGAAGCGTCCTTCGTCGTGGGTCGGGCCGTCGGCGATGAACAGGTGGTGCAGGTTCGCCTCCTCGGCCCAGCGGGCCTGGTCGGCGAACAACGAGAGCGAATACGCCTCCTCGACCCGACTGTCGGGCAACCGCCAGGCGGCCGGGTGACTGCCGCCACCGTTGATCAATGCGCCGAGGATCAGCTGACGGGGGTGACTCGGTTCGGACGGCACGGACATGGGTCTCCTTCGGACCGGGGGGTGGACCGGGCCGGGGCCCGGTCCACCCGGTGATCAACAGACAGATCAGGCCCGGCCGACCTCGTAGGCGTACAGGTAGCGGAAGGCGCGCGGCTCCCAGGTCACCGACTTCGAGACGACCCCGGTGAACGGGGATGCGTACAGGAAGACCGTGTGCGCCTCGTCGTGGTACACCCGCAGCGCCTCGTTGATCGCCGTCTGACGTTCCTCCCAGGTGGTCGCCTTCAGCGCCTGGTCGTAGAACGCGTCGTAGTTGGGTGCGTCCACGTGGCCCTGGATGTGGGTCGAGGTGAACGGTCCGAGCTTGCCGTTCAGGTCGGTCGGTGACGACCCGCCCCAGTTGATGTAGACCAGGTCGGAGGCCTGGTCGTCGTCGCCCTGCTGTCGCTCGACCCAGGCGGGGAAGGGCGTGACGGTGAGCGTGAGCGTGATGCCGACCTCGGCCCACTGGGCAGCGATGGCCTGGGCGGCGGCCTCGGCGGCCACGTAGGTGCCGGACGGAACGTCCAGCTCGAGCTGCAGTCCGTCGGAGTATCCCGCTTCCGACAGCAGCTCTCGCGCCTTCGTGGGGTCGTACGGGTACGCTGACAGGTCCGGGTTCTGTTCCCCGTACGGCTCGAACAGCACCTGCCCGGGCAGCGGAACCACCGCCGACTTCAGCAGCGCATCGATGATCGACTGCTTGTCGGTGGCGTAGTTCAACGCCTGGCGCACCGTGGCCTCGGCCAGCGGGCTCCCCGACTTGCGCTCGTTGATGGCCAGCACGAACGGCTGCGCGCCCTGCTCCAGGATGACCGTGGAGTCGTCACCGCCCAGACCGTCGGTGGACAGCGGCGCGAGGTTCAGGACGATGTCGACCTCGTGCGCCTGCACGGCCGCGACCCGCTGCGCCTCGGACGCCAGGACGAGGTAGTCGACGGTGTCGAAGTCCGGTCGGGTACCCGTCCAGTACGGGTTGGCCGACAGGCGGGCGCCGTTCTCCAGGTCGAGGTCATCGAGCACATAGGGGCCGCTGCCCAGCGCGGTCAGGTCCAGGTTCGCGCCGGACTCGGCGTAGGCGGGGGACACGATGTACAGGTTCCACAGCCGGGACGGGAGGTCGATGGCCGGCGCGGCGAGCGAGAAGGTCACCGTGTCGTCCGAGGTCGCCGTGACACTCGAGGTGAACTTGCGCAGTGAGGCGCCGGCGGTACCGACATACTCCTTGTCCAGGAGCTTCTCGAAGTTCCAGGCCACGTCCTGGGCGGTGACCGGGGTGCCGTCGGAGAATGTCGCGTCCGGTCGGATGGTGAAGGTCCAGGTCAGATCGTCGAGCTGTTCCCACGCGGCGGCCAGGCTCGGGGCCGCTTCGCCGTCGACCGTGACCTTGGTCAGCGCCTCGTAGATCGAGCCGATGATGGACCCCTGGGAATCGGCTGAGCCACCTTTGTGCGGATGCACGTTGGTGATGGCACGGGTGAGCCCCAGCCGCAGGGTGGGGGCTTCGGACGCCGCCCCGCTGACGCTGGTGGTGCCGTCGGAGGTCGTCTGGTCGGCGCTGCCACCGCAGGCCGACAAGCTCAGCGTGGCAACGGCGAGGGTGGCGACCAGAGCGCGGAATCGTCCGCGTCGGGGCAGGCGCAGGTGTGTGTTCACGGTCCTTCTTCTCGGGTGGCTGGGTCGACGCCGTCGAGCGCGTCGGTCGGGGCGGGCAGGGTCGACAAGGCCCGTCCGGGCACGGCGTCGACGAGACTGCGGGTGTAGGGATGCGCGGGCTGTCGCAACACCGTCTCGGTCGGTCCCTGTTCGACGACGGTGCCGCGACGCAGCACGACCAGGTCCTCGCACAGGTACCGCACCACGGTCAGGTCGTGCGAGATGAACAGGAAGCTGAGAGCCCGCTCCTGCCGCAGCCGTCCGAACAGGGCCAGAACCCTGGCCTGGACGGAGAGGTCGAGCGCGGAGACCGGTTCGTCCGCCACGATCAACGCCGGATCGCTGGCCAGGGCGCGCGCGATGCCGACCCGCTGGCGCTGACCGCCGGAGAGCTCCGACGGGAAACGGGTGCGGAACGCCCCGGGCAACTCGACCTCGTCGAGCAACTCCTCGACCCGCCGGTTGACGGTTGCCCTGGCCAGGCCGCTGTGGTTCAGCTCCAACGGCTCCCGGAGCGTCTGCTGCACCGTCAGCCGAGGATCGAGCGAGCTGTAGGGGTCCTGGAATACGTACTGCACGTCACGTCGCCAGCGGCGGTGGGCGGCTCGGTCCAGCTCGTCCGGATCCTGGCCCTGGTAGCGGATGGTTCCGGAGTCGAGCCGCTCCAGGCCCACCACGGCACGTGCGAGCGTGGTCTTGCCCGAACCGGACTCGCCCACCAGACCGATGGCCTGGCCTTGCCGGAGGGTGAGATCGACTCCGTCCAGGGCGGTGAAATGCCGACTGCCGGCCGGCCCGCGGACCACGAAACTGCGGCGGGCTTGAGTGATCTCCAGGTGCACGGGTGACTCGTCCCGCTCGGCGGACCTCAAACGCAGGGGAGCGAGCCGCTGCGGCACCGCGGCCAGCAGCCTTCTGGTGTAGTCGTGCCGGGGGGACCGAAGGACCTCGGCCGTGTCCCCCGTCTCCACGATCCGACCCTGGGACATGACCGAGACGATGCTGGTGCGGTCCGCGATGACCCCGATGTCGTGGCTCACCAACAGGACGCCGATACCGAGATCCGCTCGCAGTTGGTCGATCAGATCGAGCACCTGGGCCTGGACGGACACATCCAGGGCGGTGGTCGGCTCGTCGGCGATGAGCAGACCGGGCCGGCGCGCCAGGGCGATGGCGATCATGACCCGCTGATTGAGCCCACCGGAGAGCTCGTGCGGGTAGGCGCCCAGCGTCTTGACCACGTTGGGGACGCCCACCTGACCGAGCAGGTCGCCGGTCAGTTCTCGGCGCTGTTGTCGGGAGGTTCCACGGGGAAGCGCTTCCCGGAGCTGGGCGTCGATGCGCAGCCGGGGATTCAACGACGACGTCGGGTTCTGGAAGATGATGCCGACCGAGCTCGACAGGTGGCGGCGGGCAGCTCGCCGGCCCAGGGGAGCGACGTCGACCCCGTCGACCAAGACCTGTCCACCCCGGATCTGCAGGGCCGCCGGCAACAGGTCGGCCGCGGCGAGTGCGGTGAGCGTCTTGCCCGAGCCCGATTCGCCGACCAGGCCGACCATCTCGCCGCGGTGGACGACCAGGGACGCACCGTCGACCAGGTTCCGAGTCGCCGCCCCGCCGCCCTGCGGTCTCGGACCGACGACGAGCTCACGGATCTGCAGGACGGTCGGGGCGGGCTCGAGGTCCGGACGATGGCCGCGGGCCGCGGTGGCAGCATGCAGGGTTTCGGTCATCGTGCACCCTCGGAGTTGCGGGCGCCGCCGAGGTAGCGCTCGGCCAGCCCGTCGCCGAACAGCTGCAGGGCCAGCACCGTCAGCACGATGGCCACCCCCGGGGCGGTGGCGACCCACCAGGCTGCGGACAGCGCATCCCGGCCGGAGGCGACCATGGCCCCCCAGTCGGGGCGCGGCGGCTGCACACCCAACCCCAGGAACCCGAGGCTGGCCTGCAGCATCAAGGCGCTGGATGCACTGAGCGTGAAGGCAACGAAGAACAGGGGAGCGACGCTGGGCAGCAGGTGGCGCCGGGCCAGCGCCGACCGACCCGCACCGGCGACGATGGCGGCCTCGATGTATTGCTGCTCCACCACCGTGCGGGCGTGCCCGCGCAGCACCCGGAAGGTCAGCACCCAGGAGCCGAGCACCAGCACGACGACGATCGGAACGAAGGAGTTGCCGACGAACGCCAGCACGACGATGGCCAGCACGATGGTCGGGACCGCCAGCTGCACGTCGGCGATGCGGCTGCACAGGGTGTCGACCCAGCCGCCGAACAGCGCCGACCCCAGGGCCAGCGCCAGACCGAGCACGGTGGCGATCAAGGCGGCGGTCAGCGAGATGGACAGTGCGGTCCGCCCGCCCCAGATGACGCGGTCCAGCACGTCCCGGCCGACCTCGTCCAGGCCGAGGGGATGGGCCCTGGACGGCGCGGCCAGGATGCTGGCCAGGTCCTGCTGCAGCGGGTCGCCGGCCAGCAGCGGCGCCAACAGGCTCACCCCGACGATGACGACCAGCAGCGCAGCGCCGATCCGACCAGCCCAGCCGATGCTGGGTCGGCGGACGCGAGTGGCGGGACGCTCGTCCAGTTCGGGCAGGACGGCGGTGGCGGTACTCATGCGCGCAGCCTCGGTTCGATGAGCACGGACAGGACGTCGACCACCAGGTTGATCAGCACGAAGCCGATGGCGATGATCAGCACGCACACGATGACCAGTGGGTAGTCACGGTTCTGCACGGCGTTGATGGACAGCTGGCCGATCCCCGGCCAGCCGAACACCGACTCGGTGACCACGGCGCCGCCCAACAGGACTCCCGCCTGGATGCCGACCACATTGAGCGTCGGACCGACGGCGTTGGCCACCACATGGCGCAGCGCGACCATCGGCCGACTGACTCCCTTGGCGATCGCGGTTCGGACGTGGTCGGCCCGGAGCGCCTCGAGCAGCGCGGTGCGGAACACTCGGGAGATGGCCGGGACGAAGGCGATGGCCAGGGTGATGGTCGGCAGGATCATGCCGGTGACACCGCCGGCGCCGCGCCCCATGGTGGGTACCCAGCGCAGGGTGACCGCGAAGACCAGGATGAGCACCATGCCGACGAAGAAGGTGGGCACGGCGTCCGCGACGGTGGCGATGCTCAACGGAACCCGGCGGAGCCAGGCGTACCGTGCCGTGGCCGCGACGTAGCCGATCAACCCGCCGACCAGAACGCCCAGGACGAGACTGGCCGCGCCCAGGAGCAGGCTGGCCGGCACCTTCTGCAGCGCGATGGTGAGCGGATCCTGCCCGTAACGCAGGGAATCGGGGAAGCTTCCGGTGACGACGTTGCCCAGGAACTTCACGTATTGCACGGGGACGGGCTGGTCGAAGCCGTACAACCGGGTGAGGCGGGCGGTCTCCTCGGGCGGCGCGTCCGGCGGGACCAGCAGCAGCACCGGGTTGTTCGAGGAGTACAGGGCGAAGAACACGATGGTGATCGCGCCCCAGACGGCGATGAGTCCCGTCAGCAGACGGCGGACCAGATGTCGGACACCGATGGGTGAACGGAGCTGGCCCGACGGTCGACCGGCGGGTGCCGTGGAGGCCGTGGCGTTCGACACGGGGATCCTTGCGAGAGGTGTGCTGACGGGGGACCGGCACCGAGGGTGCGCAGGGCGGGCCGAGCCGACGACGAGTCGCCGCAACGACCTGGCCGGACACGACGGATACGGGGCACAACAGTGGTGTCAACCGGAAGTCCGGACGCCGTCGGGATCGCCGCCCGGACCGGCGCGGCGTGGATCGGCTCAGCTGCGGCGGATCACCAACGGTGCTGGCAACAGAGACTGCTGGCCGTCTGCAGGAGGTCGACCACACGTCGTCGAGAGGTCAGCAGGCCTCTGGGCTCGTGAGTCATCGCGTCGTGCCTTTCGTCAGCGCTTGCGTCGCGGGCGCGACGCCGGGTCTCGTTCCGGGGCACCCCATCGCAGTGAAGGGTTGCCGTCCAGCAAGCCGGTGCTTGTCGCTGGAACTCTTGACCGATCTCGATGCTAGGGCCGTGGTCGCCACCCGGTCAATCCGGGCGACTGCGAGTCCTATCACTGGTCCTCGACACAGGCGGCGGGGCAAGCTCCGTCGAGTATCGACACATGAAACGTATTGCGAACAGCAGAATGTCATGCAGGCGCGGCCAGCGATCCTCGCTCGCCTCACGCTTCGCGCCAGTGGATACGTTAGCATCCGAACCAACACATCCAAACTCTGGTGCATACGATAGCAGGGTCGTGGCGGGACACCTAGAGTGGTCGGGACGGCACACAAGAGGAAGAACGTGATGCGGTGACCGAGTCCCCGGTGGTGGACCGAACCAGCTCGCCCGGGCTCGAGGGGGCCGCCCCCAGCATCGGTGACCGCACCTACGCGGAGCTGCGGGCAGCGTTGCTGGCCGGGCGCCATCGGCCGGGAAGCGTGCTGTTGGAGACCGCGATCGCCGCCGAACTGGAGATCTCTCGCACGCCGGCTCGGGAGGCGCTCGTCCGGCTGACCCAGGACGGCCTGCTGCAGCGTCGCGGCCGCGGGTTCGAGGTCCGCATCCGCACGGTGGACGAGATCGTCGACATCTACGACGCCCGCATCGTGCTCGAAGGCTGGGGTGCGGCCACTGCCGCCGAGCGGCGCACCTCCGTCGACCTCGCGCGACTGCACGCGGCCCACGCCGCGGCCGAGGTCGCCGACACGGCCGCAAACCTCAAGGACACCCACCGTCAGTTCCACCAGGTGCTCAAGCGCTGCTGGCACAACCCGACCCTGGTGGACGAGACCGATCGACTGCACGCGATGGCCTCGATGGTGCCGCACCACGAGGAGCTGACCGCGAAGGACGCCCGACTGAACTCGGTCGACCACCAACTCATCGTCGACGCCATCGATGCCAGAGACGCAGAGGCCGCCCGGACAGCCGCCATGAATCATCTCCGCCGTGCACGTGACCGGCGGATCGCCAGGATGGCCGCGACCGACTGACTCGCACACCGCGTGACCCGAGCTCGGCCGTTCGCCGTGGCAGCCACCAGAAAAGGGGAGCCTGACCCGCTTCTTGGGCACCTCGGACTGCCCAGACTTTCGGTTGACTCCTTGAGTGTGAGGCTTCAGGCCTTGCTGGAAGGATCCGCCTCTGACGCTCGGGATGTCCTCCCGAGAGGATGTACCCGCTGGTTCAAGACCTGGCCGCTGATCGGGATCCCGGTCGCGGTGACCTGCCGGGTGCTCGGCTGCTCCGAGCAGGAGTTCTCCCGGTGGCAGGCCGACCCGGTCAGCCAACGCGAACTGGGGCGACGCGCACCTGATCAACGCCGCGATCGACATCCATCACGACGACCGCGAGTTCGGCTACCGGTTCATCACCGGCGAGTTCGCCGCCGCTGGTTCCGTGGCCAGCCGGAAGTGTGTGCACTGGTGGTGTTCTCAGGAGCTGTTGTTCGCTGGTCGACCAGCCCCGCTCACCGGCACCACCATCACCACCGCCACCATCACCGCCGGCGGCGCCGACCGGGGAGTGAGCCACTGAACGGGATGCGCTGCATCGGCTGTCGCTGGCGAGCGCCCGGAACCGGACGCTGACCACCGAGAGCGCCGACCGGCGAGCGCAGCTCGCCGTCCTGTACGGCGAGCTGCGCACCCTGCGACTCGGGACGCCCACCAGCTGATCGCCAGCACCACCCTGGGTGTGCTGCTGGCCGGTACTGGACTACCGAGCCGACCGACCGCGGCCGTCCGCAGGGCCATCGGGGTCTTCGACCGCCGATCGCCCGCGGCGCAGTGGGACCGGATCAAGGGACACCGCCTGCGTCGTCCGGGCGCAGCAGCTGCAGGTTCCGTCGCAACCACCACTGGAACCCGGCGGAGAGACGTCGCCGTCATGGTGGTGCAGGTCGGCTCCGGGGGCGCAGCACGCATCGCCCCGCCATGCATCCCGGCCTTCCTTGACCGCGACGGCCGCGATGACCAGCGCCGCGATCGGATCCGCCCAGGACCAGCCGAACAGGCTGTTCACGGCCAGGCCGACGAGCAGCACTGCGGAGAGGTAGGTGCACAACAGCGTCTGCTTGGAGTCGGCGACCGCCGAGCGGGAGCCCAGCTCGTGACCGGTGCGCCGCTGCGCCCAGGACAACACCGGCATGATCATCAGACTGGCACCGGCCAGGACCAGCCCGACCGTGGAGTGCTGCGCCTCGGCCGCCCCGAACAGCGTCCGGACGGCATCGATGGACACGTACGCCGCGAGCGCGAAGAACGACCAGGCGATGATCCGCAGCGCCATCCGTTCCCGCTGCTCCGGATCCCGGCCCGCGAACTGCCACGCCACCGCGGCCGCCGACGTCACCTCGATGATCGAGTCCAGACCGAACCCGACCAGCGCAGCCGACGACGCGATCGTCCCGGCGGTGATCGCGACCACCGCCTCGATGAGGTTGTAGGCGATCGTGGCGGCCACGAACCAACGGACCCGCCGCTGCAGCACCTGCTGCCGTTGCGCGCCGGCTCCGTCCGCCGACGGCCCCTTCGTGAGGGTGAGGTCGGTGGGCATCAGCAGCAGCCTGACTGGCCGGCGGCGGCGCAGTGCTCGGGGTCGACCGCCAGCACCACGGCCATCAGGTCAGCCAGGGCATGCCTCAACCGGGCGTCGGCCAGCTCGTACCGGACCCGCCGGCCTTCCGGGACGGCCACGACCAGGCCGCACCCACGCAGACAGGCCAGGTGGTTGGACAGGGACTGCCGAGAGACGGCAAGCCGGTCCGCCAGCTCGGCCGGGTAGCCGGGAGCCTGCATCAGCGACAGCAGGATCTCGGTGCGGGTCGGGTCGGACAGTGCGTGCCCGAAACGGGCGAGCACCGAACCATGGGTCATCGTCTGCACGACGAAACGGTACAGCGACGGCTGAATACATGCCACCCTGTATCGGGATGGCAGGATGCCGCTGGCTGTACGTCCTCGGGGCGTTGTCGGCAGCGACGACAGGTTCACGGCCGTGCGCCGGTAGGCCTCCTCGATGAACTCCTCGAGCTTGACCAGCTCCACCCGCCACTGGTTCCGGCCACGATCTAGATCCCGTTGAGTTGTCACTCCCGACGGTGAGTGGCGCATCGTGCGCTGGTGCTGGGCCCGCACGTGTTCGATGGGGTGCCGTTGACGGTGGCGGCCAAGCGGGCGGGCGTTCCGCTGCGGACGCGCAGCGATGGTCGGTCGTGTCGGTCCTCGGGCGGTGCCGCAGCTTGCTGGAGCCAACTGGCGGCCTGATTGGCCTGCCGACTCGGCTTCGCCAGCCCACGCCCGAGCCGGCGAGCGCGGATGACGGTGCACCACGACCAGCTCTGCGCTTCGCAGGCCCGAGTGAGGTTCCCGACAGCGCCAGAGTTGCGGGAGCAAGATACGCCAGGTGGGTCGAGGATCCACAGCCCTGATCCACTGGCACCCGTCGCAGTACGAGACGATGCTCGCGATGGCCGGGAAGCCGCTGCACGTCCACGGATGGCGGTCGGACGTACAGCGCTCGTCGAGCCGTCCTCGGTATCAATGGCAGTCGGCGACCTGTTCGGCGGCGGTACCAAGAGCCCGGCGAGGCAGTCCGTGCTGTACCCAAAGTGCTGATCGCCCTGCCGTTGAGGGAGTCTGACCCCCGTTGCCGTACCGGGCCGGTGTGGACCGTGACTGCCATGCCTCGAACGACGAACACGTCAGTTCAGTCGAGCAGGGCGGCGCGCAGCCCGCGGGCCGCTGCCGTCGGGTCGTCGGCCTCGGTGATCGCCCGGACGACGACGATGCGGGTCGCGCCGGCGTCCCGGACCGTCGCGACCCGGTCGGCGTCGATGCCGCCGATGGCGAACCACGGCCGGTCCGGCCGCCGGGCCGCGGTGCTGCGCACCAGGTCCAGGCCCGGTGCCGGCCGGCCCGGTTTGGTCGGCGTGGGCCAACAGGGACCGGTGCAGAAGTAGTCCACGCCGGGCTCGGCGGCGGCCGCGTCGGCCTGGTCGGCGTCGTGGGTGGAGCGGCCGATGAGCACGTCGGGTCCGACGACGCGGCGGGCCAGAGGCACCGGTAGATCGTCCTGCCCGAGGTGCAGGACGTCCGCCCCCGCCGCGAGCGCCAGATCGGCGCGGTCGTTGACCGCCAGCAGGGATCCGTGCCGCCGGGCGGCGTTCCCGAGCACGGCCAACGTCGCCAGTTCTTGTCTTGCCTCGAGCGGACCGAACCGGGCCTCACCCCGAGAGCCCTTGTCACGCAACTGGATGACGTCCACGCCACCGGCGAGGGCGGCGTCCACGAAATCGGCCAGGTCGCCGCGCTCACGGCGCGCATCGGTGCACAGGTACAGCCGGGCTGCAGCCAGCCGCGCCCGGCGGCCCGTCGTGTCCGCACCGGCCGCGCGCGGCTCCAGGAGATCGTCGGACGATCGGCTCGTGATGGACATGCGGCAGCACGCTACCCCAGACCGGCTCGCCGGCACCCGATGTCGACAGGCCTGTCGGACCCGCGCAGCGATGGGTAAAGTGACGCCGAACCACGGGAGTCCCGGAGCGGCGGGACTGAGAGGGGGCATTCGGCCCCGACCGTCGAACCTGATCCGGGTCATGCCGGCGAAGGAAGGGGCTCCAGCGTCGTGTCGCACCATCCATCCGGGCCGACCAGCCCACCGCCGACCGACCCACCGACGGGCGGACCGGGGAACGGGCAGCTGGCCGTCGTGGGAGGCGGCGTCATCGGGTGGTCGGTGGCCTGGCGGGCGGCGGTCGCAGGGTGGTCCGTCACCGTGTTCGATCCGCGTCCCGGCCGCGGATCGTCCTGGGTCGCGGGCGGCATGCTGGCGCCCCTGACGGAAGGACATCCGGGCGAGGATGCACTGCTCGAGCTGGGCAGCGAGTCGCTGCGGCGGTGGCCGGCGTTCGCCGAGCAGCTCACGGCCGCGGCCGGCCGGCCCTGCGGGCTCAGCGCCGAGGGCACGATCGTCGTCGGATGGAACGCCGGGGACCGCGCCGAACTGGCTCGCACGGTCGCGTACCTGGCGGGTCGGGGCCGGCTCGTGACCCAGCTCGATGACGACGAGCTCCGAGTGCTGGAACCGGGTCTCGCCCCAGCTCTGCGATCTGGGGTGTCCGTCCCGCAGGACCGATCGGTGGACAACCGGGCGCTGCTGGCCGCGTTGCGGGCGGCCGCGGATCGGGCTGGTGTGAGGACGGTCGAGCGGGCCGTGTCCGACCTCGACGACGACGGCGTCCGCGGCGCCGATCAGGTGGTGATCGCCGCCGGCACCGGCAGTCCAACCCTGACCGGCCCTCTCCGGTCCACCGGCGCACTACCGATCCGCCCGGTCAAGGGCGAGATTCTCAGGCTGCGAGCACGTCCCGGCGCGGTGCCTGGGCCGCGTCACACCGTCCGGGCCCTGGTCCATGGCCGGTCGGTCTATCTGGTACCGAGGTCGGACGGCCTGGTGGTTGGCGCCACCCAGCACGAGGTCGGGGCCGACACCACGGTCACAGTCGGCGGTGTCCGGGACCTGCTCGCCGACGCCACCGCCGTGCTGCCTGGCCTGGCCGAGTTCGAGTTCGCCGAACATGCCGCCGGTCTGCGGCCCATGAGCCCGGACGGCGTCCCGTTCATCGGCCGGCTCGACGACCGGGTGGTCCTGGCCACCGGTCACGGCCGCAACGGCATCCTGCTCGCACCGCTCACCGCGGACGCCGTCCTGGCGGACCTCCACCGGTCCCCGCTGGCCGAGGTGGCGGCGGCCGCACCCGGGAGGTTCGCATGATCACCGTGACCGTCAACGGCGAGCGACACCAGCTCGACCGGGGCATCACCGTGGCAGGCCTGCTGGCGGTGCTCGACCTGCCGACCGAGGGCGTGGCCGTCGCGATCGACGCCGCCGTGGTGCCTCGCGCACGATGGGCCAGCGAGGTCGTCGACGGCGCCGAGGTCGAAGTGCTGTCCGCCGTTCCCGGCGGCTGACCACCGCGGAGCCGCCGTCCATTCCCGACCCGACACAGTGCCCGTGCCCAGGAAGGACCAACATGACCGACACCGTGGCTGCGGTGGCCGCCGGACCCTCGACCGAGGATCTGGTGATCGCCGGGCGGACGTTGCACTCGCGCCTGATCATGGGCACCGGCGGCGCCCCCAACCAGGCGGTGCTGGAGGCGGCGCTGCTGGCGTCCGGCACCGAGCTGACCACGGTGGCCATGCGCCGCGTCGATCCCGCTGGTGGATCGGGCGTGCTGGAAGTGCTGCGGCGGCACGCCATCTCGGTGTTGCCGAACACGGCCGGGTGTCACACGGCCGCCGAGGCGGTGCTCACGGCCCAGCTGGCCCGCGAGGCGCTGCACACCGACTGGATCAAGCTCGAGGTGGTGGCCGACGACCACACCCTGCTGCCCGACGCGGTGGAACTGCTGCGGGCCGCGCAGCGCCTGGTCGACGATGGGTTCGTGGTGCTGCCGTACACCACCGACGATCCGATCCTGGCGCGCCGACTGGAGGATGTCGGCTGCGTGGCCGTCATGCCGCTGGGCGCGCCGATCGGGTCTGGGTTGGGCGTCTCCAACCCGCACGCGTTGGAGATGATCGTGGCCGGGGCCGGTGTCCCGGTGATCTGCGATGCCGGTATCGGCACGGCCAGCGACGCCGCGCTGGCCATGGAGCTCGGCTGCGATGCGGTCCTGCTGGCCACCGCGGTGACCCGGGCCGACGACCCGGTGCGCATGGCGCAGGCCATGGCCGCGGCGGTCGAGGCGGGCTTCCACGCCCGGCGTGCGGGCCGGATCCCGAAGCGGTTCTGGGCGCAGGCGTCCTCACCGGCCCGGTGCTGACATCGCTGCTCGGTCGACCCGGTGATACGACGATCACTCGTCCTGCTCGGTCGCGTCCCCAGTGTGTCGAGAACGAGTTCGAGATGACCACTGCACTGCACTGCACTGCACTGGATCGGCAACTCAGCTGGAGACGTTGACCGACCGGTGGTCCTGGACGGCGGCGCTCGAGCACAGTGCATGTGCGAGGAGATCTCGACCGAGGCGCCCACAGTCATGCGGCTCCTGGGCTTCCAGCCCCGTCAGTCGCGGCCGGATCGTCGGGGCGGACGAGCCGCCGCATCGCAAGAGATTCCTGAGCCACAGCGCGCATCACGAGCGTGTCGGCCCGGATCCCATGGAAGCTGTCCGACCTCATCCGCCGCGAGTGCAGAGCCCCTGACGGAGTGGTCCCTCGCGCCAAGAGGTCACCTGGACCGTCGACGCCGATCGCCAGGGCGCGCCGAAGGAGTTGCCCGACGACATGCCCGCCGAGCGGAGCGCTGAGTGCCAGCTGAGTGCCAGCTGAGTGTCGCTGAGCACTGACTCCACAGTGGGGACCGCATGGGCTGGCCGTCCTGGAGGAGTTCATGCACGACACCGGGGGAGCGAATGGCACGGACGCCAACGTGGCCGCCTTCCGTGTCACAGTGCGTCACGCGCCACCCGGGCAGGCCCGAGGGGACGCCCACGAACCTCGATGGACAGTCAGGTGCGCAGGATGTGACGTTCCAGGTCGGAGAAGTGTCGCTCCAGCGTTGCTGTGAGGGTGTTCGCGGAGTCGTCACCGCGCCACTCCTCAAGAGAGAGTCGTAGGACGCCAACGGCGATCATCGAGGCCATGCGTAGCTCGGCACGCCGTGCCGGGTCCGGCCACATCATGACCATGGCGTCCGCCATGTCACTTTCGAGCTGTACCTCGGTGGCGTCCTTGCGTGCGCGAAGGGAGGCAGAGGACCGCATCAGCGCGTCCATGGCCTTCGATTCCTCGGTCTCGTACCGAGCGGCCAAGTCGATGATGCAGGCCTTGCCGGCATCGAACGGTGCCTGCTCGGTCGATTGTCGGAGCATCGCTGATACCAGCCCCGAGGAGACCGCTCCTGCCCCGTGCCACGCCAACAGCACCTCGTCCTTGGTCTTGAAGTAGTAGAAGAACGTGCGGCGCGCGATACCGGCGGCTTCGGCGATCTCGTCGACGGTCGTTGCGTCGTAGCCGCGCTCAACGAAGAGTTCGAGTCCCGCCTTGGCGATGCGGGCGCGCGTTGCCGTCTTCTTGTCCTCGCGAGTGGCGCTCACCACGTCGCCGCCTCCCCGCACGTTCCAGTCGATCGGCACTGCCACCTGATCCTTGCACCCAGTGTATCGTTGGCAGAATTCGCACTGAGTGCAACTTGGGGAGTAGGGCATGGGCAGCAAGGTGTGGTTCATCACCGGTGCGTCGAGTGGGTTCGGTCGGCTGTGGGCCGAGGCGGCCCTCGAGCGCGGCGACAAGGTGGCGGCAACCGCACGCAGCGTCGACTCGCTGAGCGATCTGCAGGAGCGCTTCGGTGCCGCCGCGCTCGTCCGGACACTGGATGTGACGGACCGTGACGCCGTGTTCAGGGTTGTCGGTGAGGCGCACGCCCACTTCGGTCGACTCGATGTGGTGGTGAGCAACGCTGGTTACAGCTACACCGGAGCGGTCGAGGAACTGGACTTCAAGGAAGCGAAGGCGAACTTCGACACGAACGTGTTCGGCACCCTTTCCGTCATCCAGGCCGTTCTTCCCCTCCTCAGGGCACAAGGCGCGGGACGCATCCTGACCGTGTCGAGCATCGGTGGGATCGCCAGCTTCCCGACCGGCGGCGCCTACGTGGCAACGAAATCTGCCGTCGAGGCCATGAGCGAAGCGCTCGCCGGCGAGGTCGCCCACCACGGCATCAAGGTGACCATCCTCGAGCCAGGCAGCTACACCACCGGCTTCCGCTCCGCGACCAAGGTTGCGACAGCGATGCCGGAGTACGACGCCGTCCGAAGCGCGGTCCGTTCATCCTTCGACCCCTCCACGACAGGGGATGCCGTTGCCACCGCGCAAGCGATCATGACCGTGGTCGACGCCGAGGAACCTCCGCTGCGGCTCGTTCTCGGCAACTGGGTTCTTCCCCGGATCAAGGACGTCTATGCGAGCCGGATCCACACGTGGGACGAGTGGGCGGACCTGTCGAACGCCGCACAACGATAGCTGCGATCGAAACTTCCGGCGTTGACGGCACTCTCCAAGTCGTGCGTCGGATGTGGCACGGTGGAAGGCCTTCGTGAGGACTTGGTCGACGGGCCTCGCTGCCTCGTTCCGGTCACGTTCGCCTGTGACACTGTCCCCGCGCGCTGACTCGGCCGGCGAGTCCGCGGTCGATCATGCTGCGGCCGGCGGCGGTGATCGCTTCGCGGGCCGGCCTGGGGGTCAGGTCGAGGATGGTGCGGGCCTTGTCGTTGGAGACACGTTTGGTGTAGCCGAGGTCGGCGGCGACCGACTTGTACTCGTCGCGGAACAGGGCGGTCGCCTTGACGATGAAGTCGGGGATCGAGCGGGTCGGGACCTTCGATGCCTTCGTGCCGAGGTCGCTTCGGAGGATCGCGCCGATCTCCTTCATCGCGATCGCCGGTTCACCGGTGCCGATCAGGAATCGCTGGCCAGCCGCGCCGGGAGCGGTCATCGCCGCGACGTGGGCGGCTGCGACGTCGCGTACGTCGACGATCGGCACGAACATGTTGGGGTAGCCTGGCATGTCACCGTTGAGGCTGCTCTGGATGATGTGGTTGGCACCCGAGATGTCGCTGCCCATGACCGGACCCATCACCGCGACGGGCAGGATCGTCGTCAGTTCCATCTCGGAGCCGGGCTGTGCGATGAAGTCCCATGCGGCCTGCTCAGCGAGGATCTTGCTGCGCCCGTACACATCCACCCCAGGACCGTCGAGCGGGGACCAGTCGTCCTCGGTGAAGACATGATCGATGTGTCCGTGGCCGAACCCAACGGCGTGGAACGCGGAGGTGAGCACGAGGCGTCGCACCCCGGCGTTCCGGGCTGCGCGAAGAACTCGCAGGGCCCCATCGCGGGCGGGGGCGATGACCTCGTCCTCGTCCTTGACCTTGCCGGTGTGGATGGGTGAGGCGACATGGATGACGAAGTCCGTCGCGCGAACGGCTTCGGCCCAGCCGGCGTCGCTCACCAGGTCGGCCTCGACGAAGCTCAACGCCTCATCGTGAGTCAGACCGGCTTCGCGCAGCACGGCGCGAACGGCGTCTTCCTTGGCCAGCGAGCGCACGGTGGTGCGCACCGTGTGTCCCTGTCCCAGGAGTTGGACGATGACATGCCCGGCGATGAAGCCGGAGCCGCCGGTGACGAGAACGTGCGACATGAAGACCCTCTCAGAGGTGAGCAACTTCGTCAGGAAGTCTGCGAGCAGCGTGCGCTGTGGTGACGAGCGTCGCCCGTCGGTCAGCACCCATCCAGAGCCCTGCTGACACTGGTACCGGCAGGGGCACCAGGAAGCCCCCAACGGCTCTTAGAGTCATCGGCATGACCGACGAGCCGAACACGCTCGGTGCGTACCTCCGAGCCAGGCGCGAGCTCGTCACCCCCGATCGGGTGGGAATTCCCGTCCTGGGCACCAGACGCGTGCCCGGCCTTCGCCGTGAAGAGGTCGCGATGCTCGCCGGCATCAGCGCTGAGTACTACCTGCGCCTCGAACAAGGACGCGATCGCCGGCCGTCGGTCCAGGTCCTCGAGGCCATCGGTCGCGTCCTGCAACTCGACGACGACACCTACCTCCTCAGCCTCGCAGCCGAGCAGCCCCGCCCGAGGCGCTCACAGGGCCGCCGCGAGATGCTTCCGCACACCACGGTCAGGCTCATCGAGCAGCTGCCGTTCCCCGCGTTCGCGGAGGGCAAGTACCTCGACGTCCTCGCCGCGAACCCTCTCGCTGCCGCCATCTCGCCACGGCTCGTGCCAGGGGCGAATCGGCTGCGAGACGTGTTCCTCGACGAGGCCGAACAGGACCTCTTCGAAGATTGGGAGCGCGCCGCTGCGGCCCTGCTCGCCGGGTTCCGTCGGGCGGTCGGACGGCGCACTGAAGAAGCCCGCGTGATCCAGCTTGTGGGCGAGTTGTCTCTGGCCAGCCCCCAGTTCCGCAAGCTCTGGGCCCGACACGACGTCGCCGAACGGACTGGCGCCGCGGTCGCTCTGAACCATCCGGTCGTGGGCCTGCTTCGCCTCGACCGCGAGAAGCTCGCCGTCAGCGGTACCGACGGCATCATGGTGGTCATCTATCACGCCCAACCCGGCACCGAGACGGCCGAGCGGCTCGCACTTCTCGGGTCCATCACCGCCTCCGGCGCAATCGAGCAGCCTGCCGAGGATCGGCAGCACGACCGTCAACAGGAAGGACGCGGACCATCTGGCAGCGCCTGATTGAGACAGGGCAGCGCCTGATTGAGACGCGAACCTCGACAGGCTCAGGTCGGGTCGATGTCCGACGGGTAGACCGGCTGCCACATGGCGTCCTGGACGGCTTGGACGAGGTCATCGTGGGCATGGGTGGCGACGCCGTCGGCGGCGGCGGCCCGGGCGACAGCGAGCGCGACCGTGGCCGACGAGGCGCGCAGGTTCTCCACGTCGGGCAGCAGCGAAGCTCCGAGAGGGGTCGGGTCGACCTGACCAGCCACCGCTTCGGCGGCCGCGAGCAGCATCCCGTCGGTGACGTGGGTGGCGCCGGAGACGATGGTGCCCAAGCCCAGACCCGGGTACAGCAGTGCGTTGTTCGCCTGTCCAATGACGTGATCGACGCCGTCGTAGGGGACCGGAGGAACCGGGATGCCGGTGGCCACCAGAGCCCGGCCCTTCGACTGCGGGACGATGTCGACCGGCATGGCCTCGATCCGCTCGGTCGGGTTCGACAGTGGCAGGATGATCGGTCGATCCACCCCGGCACACATGGCGTCGATCACCGCCGGGGTGAAGGCGTTGTGGTCGGTCGAGGTGCCGATGAGGATCGTCGGCTTCACCTGCCGGATCGTGGTGACCAGGTCGAGTCTGCCGTCGGTGGTGCGTGTCCAGTCGGCGACCTCGGCGGCCGGCCTGGCGTAGGCCTGCTGGTAGTCGGGCAGGCCTGACATGTCGTCGGTGACCAACCCGTGGCGGTCGATGAGCCACACCCGGGAGCGGGCCTGCTCGGTGGTCAGACCGGAACGCACCATCGCCGCTGAGATCTGGTCAGCCATGCCGGTGCCGGCCGTGCCCGCTCCGTAGACCAGCAGGCGCTGCTCGGCGAAGGTCTGCTTCGTGACCTTCAGGCCGGAGATCACGCAGGACATGACGATCGCGCCGGTGCCCTGCATGTCGTCGTTGAAGATGCGGAACTTCTCCCGGTACTGCTCCAGGATCCGGCGAGCGTTGCCCGGACCGAAGTCCTCGAAGTGAAGCAGGGCGTTCGGGAAGAGTTCGGCGGCGGTGGTCAGGTAGGCGTCGATGAGCTGGTCGTACCGCTCGCCGGTGATCCGGGCATGCCGGTTGCCCAGGTAGGTCGGATCGTTGAGCAGCAGTTCGTTGTCCGTTCCGACATCCAGGTTCACCGCGATGACGCGCTTGGGGTCGATCCCCGCTGCGGCGGTGTACACGGCGAGCTTGCCGATCGAGATGTCCGTGCCGTTCACCCCCCAGTCGCCGATGCCCAGGATCTCCTGTGCGTCGGACACCACCAGCAGGTCGACGTCGTCAGGACTCAGGTCGAGCGACTCGAACGACGCGCGGATGTCCTGCGGCCGATCGATGGACAGGTACACCGCACGGGAGCGGCGGTAGTCCGTGCTCCACTTCTTGATCGCCTCGCCCACGGTGGGGTCGTAGACGACCGGCAACAGCTCGGAGAGGTGATCGCCGATCACCTTGTAGTAAAGAGTCTCGTTGCGGTCGTGCAGCGAGTCCAGGAAGACGTACTTCTCCAGATCGGTGTCGTAGCGCCGCAGCTGCGCGTAGCTGCGGGCGGCTTGCTCCTCGAGGGTCTCCACGGCAGCGGGGAGACGACCGGTCAGGCCGAGTCGAGCCCGCTGCTCCAGGGTGAAGGCAGTGCCGCGGTTGCGCAGCGGGTCGGTCAACGCCGTAGGACGCGCACTCATCAGATGTCTCCTCCGTCTCACCGGATGCCGCTGTCAGCCTGTATTACTCAGAGTGCTGGCGTCAATACTCACTGTTATGGTGACTGGCGGATGGTCGAAGTTCTCCCGCTTGCGCAGACCGAACGGCACTGTGCCGGGGGAGGGGGGGCGACGCACGGCTCGATGCGCTGAGACGCCTGGCAGTGACAGCAACACCCTCGGTGGGATACGCGGGCGGCTCCGGTGTGGCCCGCCCGTCCGAGCGTCGGTCCGACACCGAGCCAGCACAAGCCGAAGGAGTTCCGCGTGTATCACAGCAACGGCAACTACGAAGCGTTCGCACGGCCGCAGAAGCCGGCCGGGGTGGACGGCAAGTCGGCGTACATCGTGGGCTCGGGCCTCGCGGGCCTCGCAGCGGCTGCCTTCCTCGTCCGGGACGCGCAGATGCCGGGAGAGCGGATCCACTTCTTCGAGGAGCTGGACGTGGCCGGCGGAAGCATGGACGGCATCTTCGACCGTCACAAGGGTTTCGTCATCCGGGGCGGCCGCGAGATGGAAGCGCACTTCGAGACGCTGTGGGACCTGTTCCGTTCGATCCCTTCCTTGCAGACCGAGGGGATCTCGGTGCTCGACGAGTTCTACTGGCTCAACAAGCAGGACCCGAGCCTGTCCAAGACCCGCCTGATCCACCGGCGCGGGCAGCGGATCCCGACGGACGGACAGTTGCTGCTGAGCCGCAAGGCCATCCAGGAGGTGCTGCACCTCTGCTTGACCCGGGAACAGGACCTGCAGGACACCCGGATCGACGAGGTCTTCACCCAGGAGTTCTTCGACTCGAACTTCTGGACCTACTGGGCGACGATGTTCGCCTTCGAACCGTGGGCCAGCGCGATGGAGATGCGTCGGTACCTGATGCGGTTCGTCCACCACATCAGCACCCTGTCCGACATGAGCGCGCTGAAGTTCACGCAGTACAACCAGTACGAGTCGTTGATCCTGCCGCTGACCCGGTACCTGCAGAGCCACGGGGTCACCATCCAGTACCGGACCCAGGTGACTGACGTGGTCGTGCAACAGATCGACGGCACAGCAGTCGCCACTGGGCTGGTCCTGCAGGTCGACGGCCAGGAACAGACGCTCGAGCTCACGCAGGACGATCTGGTGTTCGTCACGAACGGGTCGATCACCGAGAGCACGTCGTTCGGCGACAACGACACGCCCGCCCCGATCTGCCGGGACCTGGGAAGCAGCTGGAAGTTGTGGAAGCGGCTGGCCGCGCAGCACCCCGCCTTCGGTCGTCCAGAAAAGTTCTGCGACAACATTCCCGAGGCCAACTGGGTCATCTCGGCCACCGTGACACTCACCGACGATCGCGTCCTGCCCTACCTCGAGCGAATCACGAAGGTGGATCCGCACAGCGGCTCGCTGGTCACCAGCGGGCCGGTGAACGTCACCGATTCGAACTGGCTGTACGGCTTCAGCATCAGCCGGCAACCGCACTTCGCCGCGCAGCCGGACCAGGACGTCATCGTGTGGTTGTACGGCCTGTTCTCCGACCGCCCGGGCAACCACATCACCAAGCCGATCACCGAGTGCACCGGTTCGGAGCTGTGCCAGGAGTGGCTCTACCACCTCGGGGTGCCCGAGGAGGAGATCCTGGACATCGCGACGAACTCGGCGCGCACCATCCCATGCTCGATGCCCTACATCACCTCGTACTTCATGCCACGAGCGCTGGGTGACCGGCCGAAGGTCGTCCCAGACGGCTCGAAGAACCTCGCCTTCTTGGGCAACTTCGCCGAAACAGAGCGGGACACCGTCTTCACCACCGAGTACTCAGTGCGCACCGCGATGGAGGCCGTCTACACACTGCTGGAGGTCGACCGTGGCGTCCCCGAGGTCTTCGCCTCCTCCTTCGACGTGCGGATGCTCTTGCGCACCGTGTACTACCTCAACGACCGCAAGGACCTCAACGAGATCGAGCTGCCATGGCTCTCCTCGTTGGCCGAGAAGTGGGGCCTCAAGCACCTCAAGGGCACCTACATCGAGGAACTCCTGCACGAGGCGAACCTGACCTGAACCGGCGGGTCGGAAATCTCCGCGACTCCGTCCGTCGGCCACCAGTGGACCGTGGGCGCCGCTCCTCAGACCGCTCCGCACTTCGTCACTCGATCGAGTGATCGTTGCGGAGGGTGGCGACTCGCATTCGGCCAGGAGTGGTCCGGCTACGCCCGCCCAGATCCGCTCCTGCATCCAGGAGATCGAGCACAGTCGCGGCGGGCTGCTCGAGCTGACCGCCGGTGGCACCGCCGTCGGCACGGCTTCGCGGAACTGCTGCTGCCGCAGAACGAGCCGGGCAGCTCGATCATGCCGGGCAAGGTGAACCCGACCCAGTGCGAGGCCATGGTCATGATCAGCATCCAGGTGCTGGGTGACGACGCCGCCATCGCGTTCTCCGGCTCCCAGGGCAACTTCGAGCTCAACGCCATGCGCCCGGTGATCATCAACAACTTCCTGCACTCGGCGCGGATCCTGGGCGACGGTATCGAGAAGTTCGTGAAGTACTCCGTCTCCGGGACCGAGCTGAACCGACCCAAGATCGAGAGCTACGTGGGCGAGAGCCTGATGCTGGTCACCGCGCTCAGCCCGGTCATCGGCTACCAGAACGCCGCCCACATCGCCGAGAACGCCCTGGCCAACGACCAGACGCTCAAGCAGGCAGCACTGGCCTCCGGCCACCTCACCGAGCAACAGTTCGACTCCATCGTGGTCCCGGCCGCCCTCGTCGGGCACGGCGTGCAGGGCGCGTGACCGACCTCGAGCGCCCCGCGCTCTTCGAAACCCCGTCACACACTGCGGCCGTCACCAGGTTGCGATCAGCACACACGTCGTTTCCGGACAACGGGGCCAGACTGGATGTGTGGCGGTGTGCGAGCCGACCGCCATCGCAGACAGACCAGCCTCACCTCGCCAGATCGGCCCGGCCTGGTCGAGGTGCAGAGGCTTGTGATGACCGAGGACTCTGGTGTTCGTGGAGCCATCATCGGATGAGCCGGAGGGTCGGCCGCCGGCGGCGGCGGAGTTGGACGTCGAACGGGAGCTGGTACAGCCCGCCCGTGGTCGCGGGGTCGCTGTGACCGGGCCGGACGGGTGTGACAGCCAGCGGGGGGCGCCGAGCATCTGGCCACCGTCCTGACCGTCACGCAATTGATCATCGTCCGGTGGCGTCGGACCGGTCGTGCGGATCGGGGTGGCGACGAGGCCGCCGGCGGACCGGAGGTCACCACGTGGCGACCCCACCACTTCTGACGCCGAGCCCACCACTTCTGATCTCGAGCCCGCATCGCAGTCGACCGACGGGGGAGCGGCCGCCGACCCAGTGGTGACGTGTCGGCTCCCGGCTTCCGCGGGCTGCCCTTCCTCGCGCCGCTGTACGGCTCAGGCCCGTACGACTACACCAACGGCATGGTCGCGATGGTCAACGACACCGTGACCCGCGAGTCCCTGCTCGAGGTGTTGCCGCGCGAGCTCGAGCCGCTCGGCGAACCGACGGTGTCGATGACCTTTCCTCACTCCGTCCAAGTGCATCGGCATGGGCCCGCACAGCTTCTCCAGGCCGGTCCTGGCCGACGTGTGGATGACCTTCGCCCGGCGCGGGAACACCAACACCATCCGCGCCAAGGTGAGCGCGGCGGCCGGACCGTCATCGCCGCCGAGGCCCGGGTCAGCGTGGAGCCGTTCGACAACACCGGCGGGATCGCGTCACTGGACACCACCGGCACCGACGTGGCGACCTCCATCACGTCGATGTCCGAATTCACCCGGGTCAACTGGCAGGCAGGGTGAGGACGCCGTCTCGTTCCCGACCCCGGTTGAGGACGCTCCGGTCTCCCGTTCGGAGCCGGTGCGCTCCCTCGGCACCATCGCCGGCCCATCGGCCGGTCCCGCCCAGTCGAGACCGCCGTCCGACCCACTGCCTGATCGCCGACCGATCCCAGCCGGGCCGGTCGGCTCCGACCGGACTAATCGTCCTTGGTCCATACCCACACTCGCGTGAGGTTGGGTCGGTTGCTGTTGTAATAGACGGTGTGGTTCCCCGAGGTGTAGGTGCTCAGATCGTAGGAATCTTCGCTCTCGTCGCAGAATTCGAGATTGTTGACCCGGGAACCGGTGTCGACGCTGATCCTCCAGTCGTACTTCCAGGACATCGGATTGAACACAGATCTTTGAACTCGTTCCATTCCAACACGCAGTTCGACCTGGGTTCCGCGGGGCATCTTTCCGGACACCTGCAGGCTCTGCCCGGGCGCCAACGGCGGCGTGAATTCGTGAATGTATGGATCGACGTTGTACGGGAGAATCCTGTCAGGGCAACTCGGCCGTTCCTGAGCATGTACCGCGACCGTTGTGCCGCTCAGGTGCATGACCGCGACCAACACCGCCAACATTGATCTTGCCAGGTTCATCGACTTCCCGCCCGACTCTGACAACTCCCGGACCGACCGACCATCCTGTGCCACGGCCTTCCCTCCCGGCGGTCTCATCTCCGGAGCATCACTTCGACGGAGAGCGTGTAGTCAGGTCGTAGATTCATCGCACAGTTCCAAGAGCGCTCCTGCGGCGACATCCGCCGCCGCGGCCTGATCGGCAAGCGCCTGTGATGATCCCGCTTCCGTCAGGGTGTTCGCCACACGATCGAGTGCTTCCTTCACGGGCGAATATGCATCGCCCACCGAATCGTTGGTCAGTTGGTCGCCGGTGGCCTCAGCTTGTATCCCCAGCTCACGCCCATAATCGGCGGCGTCGGCGTCCCCGCTGGCCAACAAGACATGACCTGCCTCCATCAGCCCGGCGATCTGTACCATCCCCGTGCCCGCCAGATCACATGCTTCGTCAACCGACTGCTCTGCAGTGCGGCCCGAACAGGAAACGCACAGGACGACCACACAGACCGACGCGATCCGCAATCGAAGCTTCATCGTCCCCGTCCAACAGTCATAGCCGCGAATCGTCACCCACCCCAGACGAACACGACCGGAGTGCCGTTGCCGCGTCATTCCCGGAAAGAAGGAAGGCCAGCGCAGGCCTCGTGCACCTGCTGGCAGTTCCATTCAGCCCGTTCCTCCCCTGGGGGCATCGTAACCTGATGATTGCTGTGCGCGGAACAGCAAGAGCATTGCGCCTCTGGCGATGATGACACGTGGATCAGTCGGCACGAGGGACCAGTTGTGACAATTGCACGAACGGGCGTACTCGCGGCCGGGAGCGAGCACGCTGAGCGACCGATCAACCGCGAAGGATCCAGACATCCTCACATCGAGGGGTCGAACCGCTCCGGCCCGCCCTCGGGCCTCCGAGTCGCGTCCATCAAGGTGGTGTGCGACGGCCCTGGTGACCAGCGGGGCCGGCGACGAAAAGGTCGGCCGTCGCGTGATCATGTCGAGAGCCCTCACGGTCCTCCCGGAGTGGTTCCACCGGCCAGGTCTGCCTCGAGTTCGGACAGACGCCGCAGGTTGTCCTGCCAGGAGGTCCGTCGGCCCGGCCGGTGAGCCGTTGCACGCGACCGAGCCGGTGTTCGTGACCTCACAGGAGCCTGTGCGAGAGGCCTCATCGCTGTTCGGCATCACTGTTTCGTCCGACTCGCCGGAGCGGGTGCGTGCCGAACTGTCCGGTGCGAGCGCAAGGAACGGCATGACCAGCATGGCTCCGGGAACCGACTTGTCACCGGTGGCGTCGACACCCATCTCGTGACCCACCAAGCCGCCGTCATCGACGAGGTCGGACGCGAGCTGGGTGACGCTGGGTTTCCTCTCCGCCTGCGGGCCAGCGGCCGTTGCTGGCGTGGCTGGGCGGGTTCGGTTGGCTGCGTCAGGTGGGCGCGGAGGGCACCGGCGCCTCCGGTGCCGGCCTGGCCAGGTGGGTGCGCAGCCGGGAGGTGTGCGTGATCGAGGTCGACCTGCCGGACCGCAGGGCGCGGCGTGCCCGGGGGTGAGTCCGACCCCATTGACGCCTTCGGGGCCGCGCGGTCGGTGGTGAGCGGGGTCGCTGCCGGCGCCGATGTCCCGGACGGCCGGGTGGAAGCCATCCGGCCGCTGCGGGTGGCCAGCTCGCAGTCGGCTGACCAGCGTGGTCGCCACCTGCTCCCTGCTGGGGGTGTCCACCCGCTGGATGGAGGAGCTGGTCGAGAGATTCGGGATCACCCGGCTGCCCAAGTTGCAGGTCTCCGAGATGGCCACGGACCTCGACGGGTAGGTGAGGCCTTCCGGCACCGCCTGCTGGATGCCGGCCCGTGCACGTTCGTCGCTACCAACGCCCTGGTGCTCACGGTCCGCGAGGGCGGCCGCGTCGTGAACGTGCACGCCCGTGGGCGACCAGAGGGAATGGCGACAGATCTGGTCCACAACCCCAGGGAGCGGCTCGATCGCGAGACCCGCCGCCGCACCGACGTCGTCAGCATCTTCCCCGACCGGAACGCTGTGATCCGCCTGATCGGCGCAGTCCTGGCCGAACGACACGACGAGTGGACCTCCAGGCCCGCTCCGTCGGCGTGGAGGTCCCGGCCCGCTGCCGCCTGTCGGCGACACCACCGACATCGGCCAGGAGGTGGTCACCCACACCACCATCCCGGCGCCACACCCGGACCGAAGATCGCGCGGCGACCGCCACACACCACGTCAGCGGGCTTGACCGGGTCACGATGCCGGCAGGGCCCGGCTGGAAGCCGCGCGTCGGCCGACGTGGCCACTCGAACTCGACGTGCGGAGCGGTCGGACGCGCGGCAAGCTGTCCGCGAACACCGGCAGCGTGAGTCAGTCGTCCGACCATCATCCGCGATGAGGGAGGGGCGTTGTCTGGCCCGCGACCGTCACTGCCGGTTCTCCGAGCGTCGGGATGTCCGCCGGGCCGGGAACCCTCCGTCCGGCTCGAGTCGTTCCCGATCGGCAGGTCCGTCGGCGTGAATGGTTGCCTACCAGAACGAACGATCGTCCACATTCGACATGCTGTCGAAACTTCGACCCGCCGACCGTGTCGGCCCATCGAGCCCAAACAGGGCCAGTTCGCGGGTCAAGTCTTCGAGCCGCGGGGATTGACGAGCTCGCGACCACTCCCTAAAGTGAACGATCGATCGCTCATCTAAGCCGCCACACCGGCGCTCGGAAGCGCCCGCCGACTCAACGGAGAGCTCATGGCAACTCGGTTCGAAGCTCCGCCCTACGCCGGACTCCAGCGGTTCGACGACTACGCCGACGTCGACGAGATCCTGCGTTCCCCCGGCTTCCGCCAGGGTTCCCACGGCGAGAGTCTGGTGTTCTTCGGTGACTCGCTGCTGCTCACGGATGGCGAGGCTCACCTGCGTCGCCGAGGTCTCATCTCGGCGCTCTTCTCGCGCGCTGCCTTGCAGGTCTATGAGAGCGACGCGTTGCTGCCCGTGATCTCGCAGCTGATGCAGGACCTCGTCCCGTCCCGGGACGCCGACGGGATCGTCCGCCTGGACTTCGTGCCGTTGGCGCGGGCGATGCTGACCCGGATCACCGCGCTGGTGGTCGGTGTGGACGGTGTCGACACCCCGGAGCGGACGGCCGTCTTCCAGGACTACGTGGCCAGGCTCGGGGTGGCCGCGTCGGTGGAGTGGTCATTGCGGGACCACGACGAGGTCGTGGCCGAGGGTGTGGACGCCAAGGGCAGGATCATCGACGAGTTCCTGCGGCCGTCGATGCAGCGACGCCAGGTGCTCGTCGACGCGGTCCAGCGCGGGGAGGGCGAGCGGTCCGATCTGCCGACCGACCTGCTCACCCTGCTGGCCCTGCACGCCGACCAGTGGTCGGACCTGGACGGCGACTACCTCTGGCGAGAGGCCATTCTCGCTCTGGTGGCGGCGTCTCAGACGACCACTCACGCGCTGCCCCACGTCCTGATGCACCTTGAGGAATGGTTCCAGGACCATCCGGAGGACCGGGCCCGTGTCACCGAGTCTGCTTTCGTCCGGCGAGCGGTCGCCGAGAGTCTGCGGCTGCACCAGCCCGCGCCGGCGCTGACCCGGATCGCCACCCAGGACGTCGTACTCAGGTCGGGACGCACCATCGCCGCCGGCGAGCAGGTGGCGTTGTTCTTCACGTCGGCCAACCGGGACGAGCAGAAGTTCGGGGTCGACGCCGAGCGATTCGACCTGAGCCGGGAGATCCCCAAGGGGACCCAGCCGTGGGGACTGAACTTCGGCAGTGGCATCCACATGTGCCTGGGTCGCCCGCTGGTCACCGGTCAGGTCAACAACGCTGACGAGTCGATGAGCACCGAGGGCACCATGGTGAAGATCGTCAAGGCGATCTACGCCGCCGGTTTCAGCTTCGACCCGGACCGTCCGCCCCGCCGACAGACGCACTCCGTCCACGACACGTACGAGTCCATGCCGATCATCCTGCGGAGTCTGTGACCGCCGCCAGCCGACGACCGCCGTCCTGAGGAGACGACCTTGCTCCGGTTCGAAGCTCCGCCCTATGCCGACCAGACCCGTATCGAGGACTACGACGAGGTCATGGAGGTGCTGCGTTCCCCGCACTTCATCCAGAACTCCCACAAGGAGAGCGCTCCCGTCTACGGTGACGTTCTGCTGCTGACTGACGGTGCTGAGCACATGGAACGCCGCGCGATGATCTCGACGCTGTTCTCGCGAGGCGCCCTGCAGTTCCTGGAGTCCGAGGCGCTGATGCCGCCGATCGAACGACTCATGAACGATCTCAAGGCGTTCCAGGACGACGACGGCATCGTCCGGACGGACCTCGTGCCGCTGGTCCGGGCGATGCTGACCCGGATCACCGCCCTGGTCACCGGGGTTGACGGCGTCGACACCGAGGAGAAGACCGAGCGGTTCCGCGCGCAGGTGGCGATCCTGGCCGAGGCCTCGGCGGTGGAGTGGTCCAACCGCCCCCACGAGGTGGTCCTGGCCGATGGGATCCGCACGCTCGACGAGTGCGTCGCCGAGTTCCTGCGTCCGGCTCTGGAGCGGCGGCGGGCACTGGCCGCCGCGATCCGGTCCGGTGAGCGTCAGGTCGCCGACGGCCCGACGGACCTGTTGATGCTGCTCGCGCTGCACGAGGACGAGAAGGGCTTCGGGGAGGACTACATCTGGCGGGAGTGCGTGCTCGCCCTGGTAGCGGCGAGCGCCACCACCACCCAGGCGTTGCCGCACGCCTTCGTGCACCTGGAGGAGTGGCTGGTCGCGCACCCGGAGGACCGGGCGCGGCTGGGGGACGCGGAGTTCCTCCGGCGCATCGCCACCGAGTCGCTGCGCTTGCACCTGCCCGCGCCTGCGCTGTCCCGCAAGGCCGTGCAGGAGGTGACCCTCAAGAGCGGCCGGGTGATCGCCTCCGGTGAGGAGGTCTGCTTGTTCTTCACCCACTCGAACCTGGACACCAAGAAGTTCGGTGACGACGCGGACGTGTTCGACATCAACCGGGAACTGCCGCGAGGCACCCAGCCCTGGGGGCTGAACTTCGGCAACGGTGTGCACATGTGCATCGGTCGGCCGCTGGTCACGGGCTTGGCCAACAAGGTGGATCCCGAGCAGGCGACTGACGGCACCATGGTCAAGATCTTGCGCGCCCTGTACGAGCGGGGGATCGAGCTCGACCCCGACCGTGCGCCGCAGCGCAACCGCAACTCGGTCGAGGACGCCTACTCCTCGGTCCCCGTCCTGTTCCGGAAGGTCTGATCATGGCCACCTATCGCGCCGCCGACATCGACGTCGACACGACCATGTGCCAGGGTCTGGGCTACTGCGAACGCGTCGCTGGCGGCATCTTCCACGTCGACGAGGACTCAGGTCTCGCCGTCGCGCCGGCCTCGGTCGACGGTCAGGAAGCCACCGACGCGGCGATCGCCGCCGAGGAACTCTGCCCCACCAGGGCGATCTCGCTGAGGCTCCACCAGACCACCACCGACTGACGACCGTCCGCAGGCGTGCGCTCCCTCCCCCGGGGAGACGCGACCGACGAGAGTCACTGCTCTTGCGATGATGTCGCGTGCCCAAGAACATCCACCGGCCCTGATGCCCGACCCGGGCACAGTGCTCTGTCCCAACCGTGAATTTCCCGACCGCCCCACCGTTGACGACGGGTTGCAGGCCGGATCGATGATCCAGACGAGGAGTCAAGTGACTGGCACTCCGTTACGCATCGGCGCGTTCGGCGGCTACTACGGCGATCGGCGCGGTGCGCTCAGTACGTTCGAGCGGGAGTCCACCGACTTCCTGATCGCCGACTACCTGGCCGAACTCACCATGCTGGTGCTCGGCAAGAACATGGCCCGCGGGAAACCCGGCTACGCAACCGGTTTCGTCGAGGAGCTGCAGAAGAACCTGCAGTGGATCCACGCCAACGGCGTTCGCGTCGTCACCAATGCCGGTGGTCTGGACCCTGTCGGCTGTGCCGACGCGATCCGGGTCCTGTGCGCGAATGCCGGTGTCGAGATGAAGGTGGCTGCAGTCTACGGCGACAACATCAAGAACGAGCTCTCCCGGTTGGCGGACTCCGGTGAACGACTGGTGAACCTCGACACGGGCGAAGGATTGCCGGTTGCCATCGACCAGGTGATCACGGCCAATGCCTATCTCGGCGCCGGCGGTATCGTCGCCGCCTTGCGCGGCGGCGCTCAGATCGTGGTGACCGGTCGCGTCACCGATGCGGCGCTGGTGCTCGGCCCGGCCATGGCCCACTTCGAGTGGTCGACGGACGACTACGACGCCTTGGCCGGCGCAGTTGCAGTGGGCCATGCGATCGAGTGTGGCGCCCAGGTGACCGGAGGCAACTACTGCTTCTTCGACCGGGAAGGCAAGCTCGGCGTACCGGGCATGCCGATCGCCGAGATCTCCGCAGACGGTTCTTCGGTCATCACCAAGGTGGCGGAGACCGGCGGCGTGGTCAACCGCGACACCGTGACCGCTCAGATGGTCTACGAGGTGACCTCCAGCGAGTACCACAATCCGGATGTTGTCGTCGACCTGACCTCGGTCCAGCTCGACGATCTCGGCAATGATCGCGTCAGGATGTTCGGTGTCCGCGGTCTGCCGCCGACTCCGTGGACGAAGTTGTCGTTGTCCTACCATGGCGGCTATCGCAACCAGATGACGCTCGGGCTGACGGGTCCGAACGAAGGCGAGAAGATCGCGTGGATCACCGATCAGCTCAGGGTCCAGCTCGGTGAGGTCTCGGAGTTCGACGAGTTCGACATCTCGGTGATCGGTGGTGAGCGGTTCGATCCGGACAGCTACGGCCGTGCCACGTCCTGGCTGGTGGTCGCGGCCCGTGACTCGAACAGTGAGCGCGTGGGCCGTGAGCAGTTCTCCGACAGGATCGTCGAGCTGGGAATCTCGAGCGTCCCCGGGCTGTACTTCACCTCACCACCGACCGGGCCTCGTCAGGTGGGGATCCAATGGCCGTGCCTCATCAGCAAGGAGTCGGTGGACATCACCGTCGATCTCGGTGACGGGGAGCAGGTTTCGGTCCCGTGGGCGGCATGGACCCTCGACGCCGCTGCACAGCCCGCCCGCGACACGAGCTCTCGCGTCCCTTCCCCCGCGCGCACGAAGCCCGAGGAACCCTCTCGACCGATCCAGCTCGGGAACCTGCTGGGTGCTCGCAGCGGCGACAAGGCGGGCATCGCCAACCTCGGCGTCTGGGCGCAGGACGATGAGACCTACCGATGGCTCGCGGACTGGCTGACCACGGAGCGTTTGGCGGCACTGCTGCCCGAGGTGGGTCAGCACAGGGTCGCGCGTCACGAATTCCCGAATCTGCGTGCGCTGAACTTCGTCGTCTACGACTTCCTGGGACGCGGAGTGTCAGCCACTCTCCGGTTCGACGCGCAGGCCAAGGGTCTCGGCGAGTACTTCCGGGCCCGGGTGGCGCACGTACCGTCAGTGATCGCCGATCGTAGCCATGGACGGATCGAGGCGGGCGACTCTTCGCGTGAGCAGGTGGAAGTGTCGTGACTGCCCTGCTGGTCGAGCGTCGCGGAGCTGTCCTCGAACTGACGATCAACCGGCCGGAGAGCCGGAACGCGCTCAATGGCGAGGTCAGGACCGGCTTGTTCGACGCCTTCAGAGAAGCGGAGTCGGACGACGACTGTCGGGTCGTCATCGTGACTGGTGCGGGTGACCGGGCGTTCTCAGCGGGTGCAGATCTCAAGGAGATGGCTGAGCTGAACCTCACGGTCCCGCCGCGGGACTTCACGCCACGGCTCGGACGGAATGTGCACCTGAGCAAGCCGGTGATCGCAGCAGTGAACGGTGCGGCCTACGCCGGCGGCTTCCTGCTCGCCCAGATGGCTGACCTGTGCGTCGCGTCGACCAATGCCAGCTTCTGCATCGCGGAGGCGAAAGTGGGTCGCGGTGCGCCGTGGTCGGTCCGGCTGGCGTCGATGCTGCCCAGGCGGGTGTACGTCGAGCTGCTCACTCTGGCCGAGCCGATCTCGGCGCAACGGGCGTACGACCTTGGCTTGGTCAACCGCCTGGCCGAGCCGGGCTGCGCCCTCGAGGTCGCGCGAGAGATGGCGTCGGTGATCTGTGCCAACGCGCCGCTCACCGTCAAGGGACACCTCCAGGTCGTCAAGCTCGCGTACGAGATGGGGGAGGCCGCGGCCGAAGACGCTGCGGACGCCATCTTCGAGCCGATCTATCACAGTCATGACGCGCAAGAAGGGCCCAGGGCCTTCCGTGAGCGCCGTGCACCGAACTGGCTGGGTCGCTGATCCACGAGGTGCCGATGACTCCGTCAGTACGGCCGCTCCTCACCCCCGAGGGCGCGTCAGCGCTCTCGTTCCGCTGCTCACCATGAACCACTGCAGTTGCCCGCTCGCGAGGAATTCGTGAGCTGTCGTCGCCGACACCCCACTCAAAGGAGAGTTATGTCGACACGGTCACTTCGCATCACGCTGTGCGCCGCACTGGTGGCCACCACCCTCGCCGCCTGTGGCGGCGGGACCGCCGACGGTGGCGGTGACCAGGGCTCCGGAGGCGGCACCATCAAGTTGGGTGCCTTCTCGCCGCTCTCCGGTCCGGCCGTCTCCTCCTCGTCGGGCGTCAAGGCCACTGAGGCGGCGATCAGGAAACTGAACGACGCCGGCGGGATCAACGGTCACAAACTCGAGTTCATCGTCAAGGATGACCAGTACGATCCGGCCAAGACTCCGGGCGTCACCCGCGAGCTGGTCGAGTCGGACAACGTCGCGATGATGTGTGGCCCACAGGGTTCCGTGCCGTTCGGCGCGGTCAAGGACTACCTGGCGGCGCGGAAGGTTCCGTCGATCGTCAACGCCGGCGCGCCGACACTCGCCGGTGAGTACTCCTACCTGGTGAGTTCGCCGTTCGACGGACTCGGTGGGCTGCTGGCCGACTACGCGATGGACGAGCTGGGCACCAAGAACATCGCGATCGCCTACAGCGAGGACATCCTGGGCACCTCAGCCCTGGAGGGAGCGAAGAAGGCGCTCTCCGAGGTCGGTGCGCAGCCGGCCGGTGAAGTCAAGTTCGATGTCTCGGCGACCGACTTCAGCGCTCAGGCCATCCAGCTCAAGGGCACGAATGCGGACTTCGTGATCATGCCGGGTGCCCAGGCCAACGTCGCGGGCCAGCTGATCAACGCGGCCGAGAAGATCGGTTACCAGCCGAAGTGGGGTCTGTCCTACGCCTCGCAGAACCAGACGCTGCTGGACCTCACCGGCGGCGCCCTGGACGGGCGGGCGTTCTTCGCCACCCCGTACATCAGTCCCGAGTCTGCGGTGGGCCAGGACTACGTCGCAACGCTGAACAAGTACTTCCCCGAGGTCGAGACCTCCTCGGGCGCAACGATCGCCGGATACACGATCGGCGAGGTGTGCTTGACCGTGCTGCAGGCCGCGGTGGACGAGGCGGGCGGCGATGTCCCCAGCTCCGAGGACATCCAGAAGGTCATGAACAACATGTCGATCGACAACGACTACATCAAGGGCATCAACTGGACCACGGATGGGCACGAAGGCGCCCGCTCCGCCCAGATCCTCGCCCTGGTGGACGGCAAGTTCGAGACCGACCAGGACTACAGCCCGCTGCCCGAGTGACCGATCACCGGCACAGGATCTGAAACGAGGAAGGAGGGGACGATCGTGGACCTGCTCCAGGCGAGCATCGTCTTGGGTGTCGTCGTCGGAATCGTCTACGCGCTCTCGGGCGCGGGACTCGTGGTCATCTTCCGGACGTCCGGATACATCAGTTTCGCCCAGGGGGACATCGCTGCGGTCGGCCTCTTCGTCGGCCTGGCCGCGTACAAGGCGGGCGGGGGATACGGTCTCACTGCCGTCACCGTCATCCTGGTGAGCACTGTGCTCGGCGGGCTCGTCGGTGGGTTGATCACCATCCCCCTGGAACGTCACGGGCACTTGCCGGCGGCACTGTCGACCATCGGTGTCGGGCTCATCATCGGTGGGATCCTCAACGTCACCGTTGGCGGCGATCCGCGGGCGTTCCCGGAGGTGAGCTCGGCGGCCGCGTTCGACTTCGCGGGCGTCCGCCTCGGCTGGTCCGACATCGTCGGGATGCTGGCCAGTGCCGCCATCTTCATCGGACTGGGATTCTTCTTCCGGCGGTCCCGGATCGGGATCGCGATGCGGGCGGTCAACGACAACCGGTTCGCCGGACAGATCCTCGGCGTGCCGGACAAGCGGCTCAAGCTGGTGGGCTGGATCGTGGCCGGGTCGCTGTCCGGGGTGCTCGGCCTGTTCGTGGCGCCGATCCTGTCGCTGTCCCCGGTCAGCGTGAACACGCTGCTGGTGTTCGGCTTCTGCGCCATCGTCATCGGCGGGTTCGACAGCATCTTCGGGGCTCTGGTGGCGGGCGTCAGCATCGGTGTGCTGTCCAACCTGACCAGCGCCTACGTCGATCCGAACCTGGTGCCCACCGTGCTGTGGGCGGCGATGCTGCTCGTTCTGCTGATCCGACCGAACGGCCTGTTCGGTCGCCGTCGCCTGGTGAGGGTGTGATGACGCTCCAGAAGGATGTGGAGACGCAGGAGTCGGCCCGGCGCCCGCGTCGCCGGCTCAGTGCGCGAGCCGCAGCGTCGACCGGCCGCGGCCGGGTGCCGGCCCGCCTGCTCACGTTGGCGGTGGTGGCCGTCGCCGTCCTGGCGTTCGGGTTCGCGTCGGCGCCGTCAGTGCGGTACGCGGTGATCCTCAGTGTCATCTACGCGATCGCCATCCTGGGCAACAATGCCGTCCTGGGTCTGCTGGGCGAGATGAACCTCAGCGGCGGCGTCACGATGGCCCTGGGTGCCTACGGGTTCTGCTGGTTCTCGGCCCAGGGGATGAACCCGGCGCTGGCGGCGGTGACGGCGGTGCTGCTGACCGCGCTGGTCTCGGCGGTCATCGCCATCCCGACCACCCGGCTGCGGGGCATCTTCACCGCGCTGGCCACCTTCGCGCTGGCCTACGCGATCCCGACCCTGGCGATCTACCTCAAGGACATCACCGGGGGCGACGAGGGTACGTCCGCTCCGTACGACTTCGCGCCGTTCGGGCTCGAGCTGTCCGGGTCGACCTGGGACATGTTGACTACGGTGGTCGTGATCTTCGTCTTGCTCGGCGCGCTCTCGCTCTACCTGTTCAACGCTCGTCCGGGCACGACCGCACTGGTGGTGGGCGAGGCGGAGCTCGCCGGAACCACGACCGGCATCAGCCACCGGACCGTGAAGGTGGTCGTGTGGACCTGGGCCGGAACGCTGGGGGGCATCGCCGGAGTGCTGTACGCCTTGGCCGTGGGATTCATCGGACCCACAGGGTTCAGCTTCATGCTGGGGGTGTGGATCCTGGTGGGGGGTGTCATCGCCGGGCCGCGCAGTGTCTGGGGTGCCCTGTTGGGCGGTCTGTTCGTCGGACTGCTCCCGGTCGAGCTGCAGTCCGTCGTGCCACCGGCGGCCACGGGCATCATCTTCGGCGCCATCCTGCTGATCGCGCTGCTGGCCGGGGGCCGGGGTCTGGCCGAATGGATCGAGCGGGCCGCGCCCAAGATGACCGAGTTGATCAGACGTCGGAGGGCTGCATCGTGACCACCGGACTCGAGGTCCGTGACCTCACCATGACCTTCTCGGGCGTCGACGCCTTGGCGCAGGTCAGCTTCTCGATCGGTGAAGGGGTCTGGCTCGGCCTCATCGGCCCGAACGGCTCCGGCAAGAGCACGATGCTCAACGTCTTGTCCGGCCTGTACCGACCCCGCGCGGGATCGGTCGTGATGAACGGCCACGATCTGCAGGCAGTCCGGGCCCGGCACCGCATCCGGCAGGGACTCAGCCGCACGTTCCAGCACCCGCAGCTGGCCGCCAGCCTGACGATCCTGGAGAACGTCATGGTCGGCGCAGCGCACCGCCCCACAGCGGAGGCGCCGTCGCCGCCGGCAAGCGATTCCGGCGCAGAGTGGTTGCGGCGCCTCGGATGTGACGAGTACGCCGAGCACCTGCCCTCGGAGGCGCCCTACGGGGTGCAGAAGTTGGCTGAGGTGGCCAGGGCCCTGATGTCGGCGCCGTCGCTGCTCCTGCTCGACGAGCCTGCGGCCGGGCTGAGCGCCCGGGAACGGGTCGACCTGGTGGCCGCGCTCAAGGAGATCCGACGGCACCGGCCCACCCTCACCCTGTGCCTGGTGGAGCACGACGTCGGACTGGTGGCCTCGCTGTGCAGCGAGCTCGCCGTCCTCAGTGCTGGACGTCTCATCGCCAACGGGCCGACCCAGACCGTCCTCGCCGACGAGGCGGTCAAGGTGGCCTACCTCGGGACAAGGAGCACCCATGACGCCACCCCGTGACGCGGCGCTGGACCTGACGTCCGTCGCCACCGGGTACCTCTCCGACGTCGCCGTCCTCGAGGACATCGACCTGCACGTCGAACCCGGCCAGGCCGTCGGGGTCATCGGTCGCAACGGCGCCGGCAAGAGTTGCCTGGCGCTGACCATCGCCGGGCAGCTCCGGCCCCAAGCCGGCCGGGTGACCTTCGGCGGTGCGGACATCGCCCCGCTGTCGTCCCGCGCGCGGGCCGGCCTGGGCATCGCGCTGGTGCCCGAAGGTCGTCAGGTCTTCGGGCAGCTCACCGTGCGGGAGAACCTGGTCGTCGCCGCGTACGGCGTCGGCCAGCGGCTCACCCCGGCCGCTTTCGACGCGGTCACCGAGCACTTCCCGGTGCTGCGGACCAAGGAGGCCGACCTCGCCGCCAGCCTCAGCGGCGGCGAACAGCAGATGCTGGCGATCGCCCGCGCCCTGGTGCAGTCACCGCGGATCATCGTGTGCGATGAACCGTCGCTGGGCCTGGCTCCCGTGGCGATCGACGTGCTGGCCCGGGTGTTGGGCTCCATCCGGGACAGTGGCGTCGGTCTGCTGCTCATGGAGCAGAACCGCGGACTGCTGGAGGACGTGTGCTCATCGGTCAAGCTGCTGGACGGCGGCGGTATCAAGCTCACCGTCGAGCCCCGGGACCTGTCCCGCCCCGAAGTGATGGCCGCCTACCTCGGACATGCCGGGAGTGCTCATGCCCTCTGAACCCGTGTCCCCACAGGGGCAGGCCGTCGTGGTCACCGGTGGTGGTCGCGGCATCGGGGCTGCGACCGCGGCGGCGCTGGTCACCGCCGGCTACCACGTCGTCTCGCTCGACCTGACCCGGGCCGACCGGCCGGTCCCGGGCGTGACGACCGTCATCGGCGACGTCACGTCCACCGACGACCTGCGTCGCGCGGTCCGCACGGCCCAGCAGTCCGGTGCCCGTCTGGCTGGGATGGTGGCCAACGCCGGGATGAACCGGCCTGGCCCGATCGCCACGCTCTCGGACGACGACTGGGATGCGGTGCTCGCCGTCGACCTCACCGCGGTGATGCGCAGCGCCCGGGTCGCGTACGAGCACCGCGACGGCCCCCTCAGCGTGGTCGCCGTGTCGTCGTACTCGGGCAGCATGGCACTGGCCAACCGCACCGCGTACGGGGCAGCCAAAGGCGGAGTCAACTCCCTGGTGCGGCACCTGGCCGTCGAGTGGGCCGCGGACGGCGTGCGCGTCAACGCCGTGGCGCCCGGGTTCATCGACACGGAACTGGCCCAGCGGGCCCGTGCGCTGGGTCTGCAGTCCGAGGCCACCGTGCGGGCCCGGGTCCCGATGGACCGCTACGGCCGGCCTGACGAGGTCGCCGACGCCGTCTGCTATCTCGTCGGCGATCGCGCCAGCTACATCACCGGGACCGTGCTGGCCGTTGACGGCGGGGCCAGCATCCTCGGCCTACCGCTCGAGGGGAGGTGAGCAGACATGCCCACCGACACCGCGGATGACCCGTACTTGCGGGCGCGCCTCCGGGTCACCGAGGACCCGGAGGGCTACTGGCTCGACGCCGCGCGCGCCGTGGACTGGATCCAGCCACCGACCGTCGCCCTGGACGCCTCACAGGCGCCGTTGCACCGGTGGTTCCCCGACGGCACGCTGAACACCTGCTTCAACGCGGTCGACCGTCACGTCCGCGACGGCCACGGCGACCGGCCGGCGATCATCCACGAGAGCCCGGTCACCGAGACCTCGACCACCATGACCTACTCGGACCTGCTGCGGGCCGTGTCGGTCTGTGCCGGTGCGATGCGTCGGCTCGGCGTGGCCCGGGGTGACACCGTCCTCATCTACATGCCGATGGTGCCCGAGGCGGTCGTGGCCATGTTGGCCTGCGCCCGCATCGGCGCGGTCCACTCGGTGGTCTTCGGTGGCTTCGCGGCGAACGAGCTCGCGGCCCGGATCGACGATGCCGCGCCGACGCTGGTGCTGTCGGCGTCCTGTGGTGTCGAACCGACCCGGATCGTGCCGTACAAGCCGCTGCTCGACGCCGCCGTCGCGATGAGTACCGCCGTCCCACCTCGGTGTGTGGTGCTGCAGCGGCCGATGCAGACCGCGGCGCTGGACCCGGCCCGGGACCTGGACTGGCACGACTTCCTGGCCCTGGGTGCGGACCAGCCGGCCGAGTGCGTCGAGCTGGCCGCGACCGACCCGCTGTACGTCCTGTACACCTCCGGGACCACCGCGAAGCCCAAGGGCATCGTGCGGGACAACGGCGGTCACGCGGTGGCCATGACCTGGGCGCTGCCGAACATCTTCGACGTCGGGCCGGGCGAGGTGATGTGGGCGGCCTCGGACATCGGCTGGGTGGTGGGCCACTCGTTCATCGTCTACGCGCCGTTGCTGACCGGCGCCACCACGGTGCTCTACGAGGGCAAGCCCGTCGGTACTCCGGACGCCGCGCAGTTCTGGCGCGTCGTCGAGCGGCACGCCGTGAAGGCACTGTTCACCGCCCCCACCGCGATCAGGGCGATCCGCAAGGAGGACCCCGACGGCAGCGGGGCGGCCGTCGCCCGACTGGACAGTCTGCAGACGTTGTTCCTGGCGGGCGAGCGACTCGACCCCGCGACCTACGAGTGGGCGGGGCAGGTGCTGGGCGTCCCGGTCGTGGACAACTGGTGGCAGACCGAGACCGGGTGGCCGATCGCCGCGAACCTGCGTGGACTGGCGCCGATGCCGATCAAGCCGGGATCACCGACGGTGCCCGTCCCGGGGTTCGACGTCCGGATCCTGGACACCGACGGGCGGGAGGTCGGTCCCGGGCAGGAGGGTGCCATCTGCCTCAAGCTCCCGCTCCCACCGGGTTGCCTGCTCACCGTGTGGGGCGACGAGCACCGGTTCCGCTCGTCCTACCTGAGCGCCTTCGAGGGGTACTACGCCACGGGCGACGGAGGGTTCGTGGACGAAGACGGCTACCTGCAGGTCATGGGTCGGACCGACGACGTGATCAACGTTGCCGGCCACCGACTCTCGACCGGAGCGATCGAAGCGGTGTTGACCGGGCATCCTGCTGTCGTCGAAGCCGCGGTGGTCGGCGTGCACGACGAGCTCAAGGGGCAGCTGCCGCACGGATTCATCACGATCCGTTCGGAGCCGGCCGTCGACCGTGAACAACTGCGGACGGAGCTGGTCGCGCTGGTGCGCGACCGCATCGGGCCGGTCGCGTCCTTCCGGACCACCACCGTGCATCAGGCGTTGCCCAAGACCCGATCGGGGAAGATCCTGCGGAAGGTGCTGCGGGACCTGCATGACGGGGCGGCGGTCGACGTCCCGCCCACCATCGAGGACCCGGCGGTGCTCGAGCGGATCCGTCAGGAGCTGCACACGCGATGACTGTCGCCATCGATCACCAGCCGGTGCAGGCGACGCGGTTCCGCGGGCGACGGGCCCTGGTCACCGGGGCCGGGAGTGGGTTGGGCGCGGCGATCTCCGAGCGGCTGGCCGCGGAGGGCGCGCAGGTCCTGGTCGTCGATCGCGACTGCGCGGCCGGCGCGCACACCCGCGAGCGCATCGTCGGGACCGGCGGCAACGCCGTCGCGCTGACCTGCGACGTGTCCGACCCGACCGCGGTCGCCGACCTCCGCGACCGGGTGCTCCGCGATGGCGGCCCCATCGACGTCCTGGTCAACAACGCCGGAATCCTGCGCGACGCACCGTTGCTCGAGCTGACCGACCAAGCCTGGGATGCGGTGGTGCAGGTCAACCTGACCGCGATGTTCTACCTGTCCCGCGCGTTCGTGCCCGGCATGATCGAGCTCGGCGGTGGCTCCATCGTCAACATCGCCAGTCGGTCCGCTCTGGGCAGCGCTGGTCAGGCCAACTACGCTGCGGCCAAGGCAGGCGTCATGGGCCTCACCGCCACGTTGGCGATCGAACTCGGCCCGCAACGCATCCGGGTCAATGCGGTCGGTCCCGGATTCTTCGCCACGCCCATGACCGACACCATCGCGTCCGGCAACGGGCGCGATCCTGACGAGCAACACCGCGCGGTCGCTGCCAGGACGCCGCTCCGCCGGGTCGGCCGACCGTCCGAACTGGCGGCCGTGGTGGCGTTCCTGGCCAGCTCGGACGCCTCCTACGTCTCCGGTCAGACGATCTTCGTCAACGGCGGCGCATTGACCTCGAGCCCCATCCGCAGTTCCGACGAGGACTGATCATGTCCACCCACGGGAGTCATTCATGGCACGACCACTGACCGGGATCCGGGTGCTCGAAGTCGGGCAGTACATCGCCGCGCCCTACTGTGCGATGGTGCTGGCCGACCAGGGCGCCGAGGTGATCAAGGTCGAACGGGTCGGGGTCGGCGATCCTCGCCGCCACTACGACCCGCTCTACGTCAAGGACGGCCGCACCACCAGCGGCGGCTTCATCGGGTACAACCGCAACAAGAAGAGCGTCACCCTCAATCTGGCCGAATCCGAGGGCGTGCAGCTGTTCCGGGACCTGGCCGACACCGCCGACGTCATCATCGAGAATCTGCATCCCGGTGCCATGAAGAAGTACGGCATCGCATACGACGACCTTCGCACCTCCAACCCCGGCCTGATCTACTGCGCGATCAGCGGGTACGGGCGGATGGACACCCACGCCGGTCCGTACACCGACCTGCGGGCCTTCGATGCCACCGTGCAGGCGATGTCGGGCTTCGCCTCGGTGGTGGGCCAGCCCGGCGGGGAGCCGACGCTCGGGTCCGCGGCGATGGCCGACATCTACACAGGGGTGTTCGGCGCACTGGCCATCGGCTTCGCGCTGGTCGGCCGGGCGACGAGCGGGCACGGGACGTTCATCGACCAGGCGATGTACGACACCATGGTCTCGCTCGTCGAGCGCCCGCTGCTGCTGCACGCCCTCACCGGGTACGTGCCCAAGCCCGGTGTCGACCTGTACTCGCCGCTGGGCATCATCGGGGCCAAGGACGGGGCCGTCTCGGTCGTGATTCCGACCGACGCGATGTGGCAACGGTTCTGCGCAGCGATCGGCCGGGACGATCTGGTGACCGATCCACGGCTGGCCACGACCCTGCAACGGGCGCAGCGCTTCCACGACCTGATCAAGGTGGAGGCCGAGCAGTGGACGATGCAGCGGACCCGTGACGAGGTCGTGGCCCATTTCGCCGCGCAGGGCCTGCCGGCCGGCTCCATCCAGACCATCGACGAGGTCGACGACGCCGAACACGCGGCCGCTCGTGAGATCTTCTTCGAACTGCAGGATCCCGCTGCGGGACCGGTCCGGTCGGTGCGTACGCCGCTGTTGTGGTCCGACTATGACGCCGCGCGGCAGGATCCGCCGCCTTCCCTCGGGGAACACAGCGACGAGGTCTTCCTGCAGCTCCCTGGACGGACCCCGGCCGAGCTCGCCGAGCTCCGTGCCCGCGGCATCATCTGACCGACACCGGTTCTGCTGAGGAGACGAGCGATGACGAGCAACGATGCTGCGTCGATCCGGACCGATCCATCCGCGGCGCGACCGCCGGTCCACGAGGTGGACACGTGGGCCGAGGCCAGCGAGCTGCTGCAGACACCGTCGCTGCGCCAGGCCCTCTACGACGGGTCCTACCTGATGGACCGGAGCCTGGTCACGTTGCACGGCGACGAACACCGGGCTCGGCGGCAGCTCGAGACCCCCGTGTTCTCGCTCGCGGCCATCAGCGCCTTCGAGAACGACATCTTCCCGGGGACCATCCCCATCATCCTCGCGCCGCGGATCGATGACGGTGAGGCCGACCTGGCCGTCACCGGTGTGGAATGGATGATCACCACGGCGGCCGCCGCGGCTGGCGTCGACGTCGCGGACACGGCTGACATCAAGCGACTCTCGAGCTTCATCGGGGCCTTCTCCGAGGCGCTGGTGATCGCTCACACCACCCGTGACCCGGAGGAGGTCCGGCGGGACGCGGCCGAGGCGCTGCGATGTTTCGACATCGAGTTCCTGCAGCCGGCGATCGAGCGCCGCCGCCGGCTGCTGGCCGGGTACGACGGTCCCGATGACCCGAGGACCAACGCTGACGTGCTCACCGCGGTGCTGGCCCGTGGTGACGGGATCGGTCTCGACGACGAGACGGTGCTGCACGAGATCGCCGTCTACGTCATGGCCGGGAGCAACAGCTCGACCTCGACGTTGCTGCGGACCATGCACCTGACGTTCGACTGGCTGGAGCGCCATCCCGAGGACCGTGACCGGCTCGTCGCCGACAAAGGCCTGGTGCAGCGGTTCGTGCTCGAGGCGCTGCGGCTGTACCCACCGTCGCCGGACATCCTGCGGCAGGTCACCGAGCCGGTGGTCACCCGCGGTGGCTCGACGCTGGACGTGGGCACCATCGTGCACATCGACGCGACCAAGGTGAACCACGACCCGGCCATCTTCGGTGCCGACGCCGACCGGTTCGATCCCTACCGTCCGACGCCGAACGGCGCCCGGCCGGTCGGACTGAGCTTCGGCCTCGGGATGCACCAGTGCATGGGTCAGCGGGTCGCGGCGGGGATCCTGGCCAGTGCCGAGAACCGGCGGGGCCGGCCGTACGGGTTGGTGCCCGCAATGGTGCACGCACTGTTCCAGGCCGGCGTCCGCCCGCATCCCGACCTGGTCCCGGTGCCCGCCACGACCCACACGCGACCGATGCACTGGAGCGCCTACCCGGTGGCGCTCGATCCGGTCGGGCTCGAACGCCGTTGACCGGCGCGAATTCTCGTCCTGGGTGCACCGCCGCGTGCGCCCCGACCCATCCACGCGAAGGGAGTCCACGGTCGATGACCACGCAACCGCGCTGGCAGACCAAGATCACCGAGGCATCCGCCGAGGGGGTGCGGATCCGCGGATACGAGTTGTCCGACCTGTCCAGGAACGTCGACTTCGCCGAGGTCTTCTACCTGCTGACGGTGGGGGAGCTGCCGTCACCCGCGGCCGGCCGGGCGCTGAACGCCCTGATGATCTCGGCGTGTGATCGCGGGATCACGCCGTCCTCGGCCATCACCCGGACCGTCGCCTCCTGTGGGAGTCCGCTGCAGGCGGCGGTCGCGGCCGGGATCCTGACCTTCGGCGACGTCCAGGGCGGCGTCGGCATCGAGATGGGCAACGGGTTGCTCCGGGCGATGGCCGGACTCGAGGGCCCGGTGACCGTGGATGCACCGCAGGCCCGGGAAGCCGCCGAGTCGTTCGTCGAGCACTACGTCCAGCGCGGCGAGCGGATCCCCGGCTACGGCCAGCCGCTGCACCCCGAGGGCGACCCACGGGCGCGCCGGCTGATCGAGTACGCCTTCGAGCTGGGTGTCGACGGCAATGCCCTGGCTGTCGGCCTTGCCGCCGAGGCCGTCATCGCCGAGCGCAAGGGCCGGCCCATCCCGATGAACGTCGACGGCGCCATCGCCTGTGTGGCGATCGACATCGGGATGCCGCCGGACATCATCCGGGCGATCAATTTCGTCGCCCGGGCCGCCGGGCTCTCGGCGCATGCCCTCGAGGAGCTCGAGACGGCCAAGGGCTTCCGGTTGCTGGCCACCGACGACGAGGTCAGCTACCAGGGGGCGCCAGCCCGTGCGGTGACCCGGTCCGCCTGATCCGGGTCTGGTGCCCGGCGCACGATCTCGATCCACGACACCGGATGGGTATCACGCAGCCCGGCCGGTCCCGTCGGAGGGCACTTTGACGGGAGTAGCACAGTCGCGTAAGATGAACGAACGTTCGTGCATGTTCGGGCCGCCAGCGTGGGTGGTCACCGGGCGTGCCGTGAGGAGACTGGAACATGGGGTTCGCGAAGGCGGAAGGTATGCGCTTCGGCGTCTTCCTCGGTCCGTACCACCTGGTCGGCATCAATCCGACGTTGGCGATGCGTCGTGACCTCGAGCTGGTCGACCACCTCGATGCCCTCGGCTTCCACGAGGTCTGGTTCGGGGAGCACCACTCCAGTGGCGTGGAGACCATCGCCTCTCCTGAGCTGATGATCGCGGCCGCGGCCGAGCGGACCAAGCAGATCATGCTCGGCACCGGCGTGTCGTCCCTGCCCTACCACCATCCGTTCGTGCTGGCCGACCGGATCGTCCAGTTGGACCACATGACCCGTGGCCGAGTCATGCTCGGTGTCGGACCCGGTCAGCTCCTCCAGGACGCCGCCATGCTCGGCATCGATCCGGCGACGCAGCGCGATCGGATGGAGGAGGCGCTCGGCGTGATGCTGCGGCTGTTCGCCGGCGAGACCGTCACCCACGAGTCCGACTGGTTCACCCTCCGGGAGGGTGCGCTGCAGCTGCGTCCCTACTCCAAGTTCGACATCGCCGTCACCGCGGTGATCTCACCCACCGGCCCCAAGCTCGCGGGGCGCCTCGGGCTGAGCCTGCTGTCGCTGGCCGCGACCGATCCCGCCGCCGTCGACCGGCTGGCCACGCACTGGGACGTGCTGGAGACCGAGGCGCGTGAGTACGGTCAGCCCGCCGACCGGTCGACCTGGCGGTTGATGGGCCCGATGCACATCGCCGAGAGCCTCGAGCAGGCCAAGAAGAACATGGAGCACGGCTTCCTGTGGCTGATGAACTACATGAAGCACGTCTCACCGACCACGACGGGTGACTTCACCGACATCAGCGAGTTGGTCGACACCATGAACGCGACCGGCAAGGGAGTGATCGGCACTCCAGACATGGCCGTCGCCCAGCTCAAGCGGCTGCAGGAGAAGTCCGGTGGCTACGGCACCTACTTGCTGCAGGGGGCTGACTACGCTTCGCACAGCGCGACCGTGCGCAGTTACGAGCTGTTCGCGGAGCGGGTGATGCCTCACTTCACCGGGGCCATCGAGCCGATCGACGCCAGTTACCGGCGGTTGCTCGACCTCAAGGGTGCCGGCGTCGAGGCGACGGCCAAGTCCCAGGCCGCCGCGACCGAGCGCTATCGCGTCGAGCGCGGTGTCCCCCGGTCGGCCGGCGTGTGAGCGACGCGATGTCGGCGGAACGAATGCGCAACGCTCTTCCTGGTCGCACCGAGCGACACTGATCCAGCACCGCCCCTTCCCCTTCCTTGGTTGGTGAGAGATGGCCAGACGCAGTTCGGCTGACGCGATCGAGCGTGCGACCGTACGGCTGTTCGCGAAATACGGATTCGTCGGCGTCTCGATCCGCGACCTGGCCGCCGAGGTCGGGGTCAGCCCGGCCGCGATCTACAACCACACATCTTCCAAGGAGGAGATGCTGTGGAAGATCATCTCGCGCACGATGGGCGACATCCTCGGCAACGCCGCCCGCGCCGAGGCGGTCAGTGCGTGTCCGGTCGCTCAGCTCGAGGTGTTCATGACCAACCACGTCAAGTATCTCGCGCACCACCGGGGCGAGGCACGGATCGGCAACACCCAGTGGCGGCACCTGACCGACGAACGCATGCAGGTCGTGCACGACCAGCGAGACCAGTACGCCCGGTCCTTGGAGGCGATCCTGTCGCGCGGCCACTCCAAGGGCTACTTCCTGCAGGGCTCCGTGAAGTTCGCGTCGTTCAGCCTCGTGGCCATGGGCCTCGGAGTCAGTCAATGGTTCCGCAGTACGGGCGACCACTCCGCCGAGGAGATCGCCCAGATCTACGTCGAGTTCGCGATGGACCTCGTCCGTCTCGATCGGGACGCCCACGCGGACAGCTGTCCCGACCTCGGCCATCCCGGGGCGGAGGCGGCCACCGCTCCGCGGCCCGCCTGAACCCGCACGTACTCGCCCGCAGGATGCTGCGGCACCGCCTCGTCGGCCGTGCAGCGCAGCCGTGATGACCCATGCCCGTCGAGGTCGCCAGACGACCGGTCAACCCAGGAAGCAGCGTCGAATGCCCAGCATCTTCTTCGTGGAGCCCGACGGCACCGAACAGCAGGTGGACGTCGAGCCCGGCACCAGCGTCATGATGGCGGCGCAACAGCACGGGATCGAGGGCATCGTCGCTGACTGCGGCGGTGCCTGTTCCTGCGCGACCTGCCATGTGTACGTCGAGGAGCGGCTGCAGGGCCGGTTCGCTCCGGTCGGGTCGTTCGAGGACGAACTGCTCGACACAACGGCATGCGAGCGACTGCCCAACAGTCGCCTGTCGTGCCAGCTGACCATGTCGGACGAGACCGACGGCGTCCGCATCGAGGTCCCTGAGAGCCAGATGTGAGCGGCGTCGTCATCGTCGGCGCCTGCCAGGCCGGCATGCAGACGGCCGCCTCGCTGCGTGAGCACGGGTACTCCGAAGCGATCACCCTCATCGGCGAGGAACAACACCTGCCGTACCAACGGCCGCCGCTGTCCAAGGGATTCGTCACCGGCAGGACGACGGTCGACCAGCTGGCGCTTCGGGTCGAGTCCTTCTACACCGAGCGGGACATCGAGGTGATCACCGGGGATCGGATCGTCGAGATCGACAGGTCGGCCCGGTCGGCCGTCGGACACCTGGGGCGGCGGTATCCGTTCGAGCACCTGGTGCTCACGACCGGGTCTCATCCTCGGCCGTTCCCCGGCCCGGGAGCGCGACTGCGGAACGTGCTGACCCTGCGCAGCGTCGAGGACGCGGTCGCGATCGCCACCTCGTTCAACGGCGTCGAGGACGTCGTGGTCCTCGGTGGTGGGTTCATCGGGCTGGAGCTCGCGGCCACCGCCGCTGCCCTGGGCAAGACCGTCACCCTCGTCGAGGCGACGGCCGGGCTGATGGGACGCGCGGTGTCCCCGCGGGTCGCGGACTTCTTCCTCCGGCAGCACCGCGCCCGCGGGGTCGACGTACGACTGAACTCCTCGGTCTCCGAGATCATCGAGGGGACGCCGGGTGAGGCCGGCGGTGTCCTGCTCACCACCGGTGAATCCATCCCGGCGTCGCTGATCGTCGTGGGGATCGGTGCGGTGCCGACGACCGACCTCGGAGTCGACCTGGGCCTTGGCATGGGGCTCGGCATCCTGGTCGACGAGTTCGCTCAGACGACACAGCCGAATGTCCTGGCGGCCGGGGATTGCGCCCAGCACCGTGACCTCGCCGGTCACTCCAGGGTGCTGACCTCCGTGCAGAACGCGATCGACCAGGCCACGGTGGCCGCCAGGACGATCACGGGCGATCTCAGTCGTCCGTACGACGCGGTCCCGTGGTTCTGGTCAGACCAGTACGACCTCAAGCTGCAGATGGCCGGCTTGGCGCAGGACCACGACGAGGTCGTCCTCCGTGGCGACCCGGAAGCGGGCGGATTCTCCCTCTTGTACCTGCGCGACGGCCGGCTGGTGTGGGCCGAGAGTGTCAGCAAGCCGGGGGAGCACGTGGTCGCGCGACGGTTGATCAGCGCCGGATCGGCGGTGGACCCGAACCTGCTCGCGGACACGACCGTGCGGATGCAGGACGCGGTGATCGAGAATTCCGAGATGGCGAGCACGGTCGAGTGATCACCGGTGTCGACCCGTCGACCATCACGGCAGGTGCCGGACGAGCATGCCGACTCGACCCCGCCGCCACATCGAATCGTGAAGTCCCGACCGACCAGGAGTGGTGATGGCCGAAGCCGTGATCGTTGCCGCGGCGCGCTCGCCGATCGGACGAGCCAACAAGGGCTCGCTGCGGTCCGTGCGAGCCGACGACCTGACCGTCCAGGTGATCCGGGCCGTACTCGACCAGGTACCGCAGCTCGACCCGCGGGACATCGATGACCTCCTGCTCGGCTGTGGGCTGCCGGGGGGCGAGCAGGGATCCAACCTGGGACGCACCGTTGCGGTCATGCTGGGGTACGACCACCTGCCGGGCACGACGATCACGCGGTACTGCGCGTCCTCGCTGCAGACCACCCGGATGGCCCTGCACGCGATCAAGGCCGGCGAGGGCGACGCCTACCTCTCAGCCGGAGTCGAAGTGGTCAGCAGCTTCGTCAAGGGCAGCAGTGATGCGATCCCCGGCGTGGAGCTCACCAACCCGGTGTTCGCCCCCGCCCAGGCGCGATCGGCTCAGCGAACAACAGCAGGCGCCTCCACATGGGTGGATCCGAGGACCGAGCAGTCGCTGCCGGACGTGTACCTTTCGATGGGGCAGACCGCCGAGAACATCCAACAGCTGACGGGAATCTCGCGTCGGGAACAGGACGAGTACGCCGTCAGGAGCCAGAACCGGGCGGAACGTGCCATCGCAGCGGGATTCTGGGCCACGGACATCAGCCCGATCACGCTGCCGGACGGCACGGTGGTCACCGGCGACGACAGCCCCCGTGCCGGCGTCACGCTCGACGCCGTCGCTGGGCTCACGCCGGTGTTCCGACCGGACGGCACCGTCACCGCCGGCAATGCCTGCCCACTCAACGACGGCGCCGCAGCGCTGATCGTCATGAGCGACACCAAGGCGCGGGACCTCGGGCTCACCCCGCTGGCGCGGATCATCGCGACATCCGTGACCGCCCTGTCTCCAGAGATCATGGGCTACGGTCCCGTCGCGGCCATCCAGCGTGTCTTGCAGCGCAGCGGCATGACCGTGGACGACGTCGACCTGTTCGAGATCAACGAAGCGTTCGCCGTCCAGGTGGTGGCGTGTGCCCAGGAACTCGAGCTTCCGATGGATCGCCTGAACGTGAATGGCGGCGCCATCGCCATCGGACACCCGTTCGGGATGACCGGAGCCCGGATCACCTCGACGCTGATCAACGGACTGCGCTGGACCGACAGCGAGATCGGCGTCGCATCAGCGTGTGTGGCCGGTGGCATGGGCATGGCCATGGCCATTGAGCGGCTCAGCTGACTCCGCCGCTCAAGCGGTCGCACCGGACGTTGCAGGGAGGCGAAAGGACATGGCAGAGAAAGCATCTGGGGCGCCCTACCACCCCCTCGGTCACGTGACCGGCTCGACGAAGTACCAGCAGGTCGTGGAAGCAGCGGCCCAACTGTTCGCCGACCGCGGATACCGGGGCACCAGCATGAGAGACATCGCCGACGCCGTAGGACTGCATGCTCCCAGCCTGTACAACCGGGTGCACTCCAAAGCCGACGTCTTGCGCGCCATCATCGACAGCGCCCTCGACGGGTTGGTGGACGCCCAGTTCCAGGCCATCAGCTCCACCCCCGACGTCGAGCTGCAACTCCGGCGAGCCGTGGAAGCGAAGGTGCTGTTCCAAGCCCAGCACCCGCATTTCATTCGCGTGCTCGCCCTGGAAGTGCACCACCTCGACGAACAACCTCGTGGGGTTGTCACCGATCGCATCGCCCAGTACGAAGATTCTTGGCTTGCCTTGATCAACCGCGGCTGTGCCAGCGGTCACTTCCGGGTGGCGTCGGTCGAGCTGCTCGTACCGACCTTGCTCAGCATGGGAACGCAGTCAGCCGCGCAATCTGCGCTCAACCTGTCCATGGCCCAGGTCGCTTACCACTTCGGCGACATGGCCATGAGACTGGTCGAGCCGGCCGGCATTCCCGGCCGTGGTTCGACCGACGTGGATCCGGGGGCGTCGGACATCAGTCGAAGCGCCTGACGACAGAAGCCCACCGGAGCGAGACGTCGGGCGACGACGAAGTGCTGCGGACATGAAGGACTGCCGATGGGGCGTGCTGGTGGTCGCTTCTGGGGCGCGCGCCATGGGTTGCAGTGCCATGTCCATACATATCGGAGCCCATTCGGTAGCGGCTGGAACAGTGGCAGTCTTGTTCCGGTATCCTCACCCGTTCCGGTTCCGTTCGACTCTGTCGCCGTCACGGGACGGCTGCCTGGTGCTCACGGAGGCGCGATCAGCGCAGCCCCGATGTGGAAGATTGTCATGCTGCCCGTCCCAGCCGAAGCGCAGTGGGTATCCATGAGCGAAGGGCAACCGACTGACGCGCGTGATCTGGCTTCTCCGGATCCTCGCGCGAAGCTACTGCTGAGCAAATGCACGGGGTCGATCAACGGAATCGGAGAGTGACGATGTCTGAAGCAGTGCTGGAATTCTCGCTGAGCATCCCGGTCGAGGTTCGGTTCGCCGATCACGATGTGTTCGGTCATGTCAACCATGTTCACTTCGTGCGCTACTGCGAGCAGCATCGCATCCATTTCATGAGCCTGTGGCGTGACGAGTGCGGCGTAGATGTGCTCGACCGAGGGTTTGTCGTGGCACGCGTCGAGTGTGACTATCTCCGACCTATTGGGTACGGGACCGCATCGGTTGATGTGGAGATGTGCGTCGAGCGCATCGGTAGGACCTCATTCACATTGCGGTACAACGTACTGAGCAACGGCGCTGTCTCGGCGTCACTTCGAGCAGTGATCGTGTTGACCGACAGTGAAGGTCGGCCTCGACCGGTTGGTGATTCCGAACGACGGTTCCTGAGACGACATGGCGCTTCTGAGGACAGCTCGAAGTCCAGTTGACTCAGGGCCGTCCTGCCTTCGGACCTCCTGTCTCGGATCATCGTCGGGGAGCGAGCCGTCGATCGTGCGTTCTGGAGGCGAGCCATCTCGGTCGCCCGGCCCGCCTGGATGCCGCCGACCGGGTGGATCGCCTCGTCCAGGCGATTCAACCTGTCCAGACCTGGCGTGTTCGATGTCGGCGAGGGTCTTGCAGGGCCGTCGTGGAAGGCTGCCGCGCCCGGACGGCAGCGCCGCTCCCGGGCCGCGACGACCTGGAACGACTGAACAGGCCCCACCGACATCCGGGCCGTGGGGCCGTACGGCGGATCCATCCCGGCCACCAGGGCGTACGCCATGCGCTCGGCCACCGACACCAACACGACGGTCAGGCCCGCGCTCAGGTCCACCCCCACCACGAGCGCGACCCGGCCTCCGTGGGGGGTTCCTCGGTGGATCGACCGACCAGTGGGACCCGGACCGGTGGTACGACAACCACCAGATCGACCCGCCCGCCGCGCCCGGCCATGCCGCCACGGCTTCCTGACAGGGGCCTGGGGTGCGGGCGGTGACTCAAGCGGGGATGCACCCGACGAAGCGCAGAAGGCATGTCAGCTCGCTACCTCAGACCGTTGCAGGTCAACACCGTCAGCGCGCCGTGATCGGCACGTCGGTGTTGTCCGGAGAACCAGGTCGGGCTCCGCTCGACGGCGCGTCATGATGTCCCGTGCACCGATTCACGGAAAGTTGGGTGCCGTAGCGGCGGCTCGGGTGTGTGCTTCGTCGTGATGGAGGTGCCGGTGATGGCGGAGATCAATGATGTGGAGTCTGGCGGCCAGGGCCTGACGGTCGGGCCGACGTATCGCCGCAACGGGGCGGCTGTGGATCGGTGGGAGCTGGCGCGTGCGCTCAGTGCCGTGGCTCGCGGGTTGCAGGCCGAGCCGGATGTACAGGCCACGGTGCTGCGGATCGTGCACGCGGCGGTGGAGGCGGTCGCCGGGGCCGATCACGCCGGAATCACGCTGATGCGCGGTGGGGTGGCCACCTCGCCGGCGGTCACCGATGGGGTGGTGACCCGCATTGATGAGCTGCAGTACGAATTGCGCCAGGGCCCGTGTCTGCAGGCCATCCGGGAACAGGCCATCATCGACAGCGCGGACCTTGCTGGTGACGACCGGTGGGCCGGTTTCGGGCTGCGGGCGGCGGCGCTGGGGGTCGCCTCGATGCTGGCGGTGCCATTGTCAGTGCCAGGCCGCGAGTTGGGGGCCGTGAACCTGTACGCCCGGCGCGCGGGCGCCTTCGATGAGGACGACAAGCAGATCGCGGTGTTGGTGGCCAGCCACGCGGCCATCGCGCTGCAGGCTCGCCAGCAGCAGCAGGACCTGCGGACCGCGATGGACACCCGCAACCTGATCGGTCAGGCGCAGGGCATTCTGATGGAACGCGGCAAGATCACCGCCGAGCAGGCGTTCACCGAACTGGCCCGCCTGTCGCAGACGCTGAACGTCAAAGTGCGGGACATCGCCTGGGCCCTGGCCACCACCGGCGGCCCACCCGACCCGGTCGACCACCGATCCCATCCCCCCGGGCCGTCCCGTCCGATGGTGGCGCCCCGCCGCCCCGCGGAAGAACTGCCAGTCCGGAGGGTGTGAGTGTGCCGGTGGCGGGGCACCACGTGGCTACGGCGCTTGATCGGACCCGGCGACGATCAGCGTTGAGGGCTGGGCTGTTGAATCCGCACAGCTGCCCAGCCCACCAGGTCAAGTCCGGTGGCGTGGTGTGTGACGGTTGCCGCGGGATCTTCGGTTGGGGTCAGGTGCTGAGCGCCGGGACGGTGGTCTGGTCGGTCACCTCCGTGCTGGTGGTGACGGGCCGCATGCGGCAGCGGGCCAGGACGTCCAGGCCGAGGTAGCGACGGCCTTCGGTCCTTTCGTCGCGTCGCCAGCCTCGCCCGCGCGGTGCCGGTGCTGGCCGACCCGCCGCCGGACGCCACCCGTGACGCTGCCCGGCTGCTGCTGCTGCTGCTGCTGGTGGTGGTGGTGGTGGTGACCTGCTGTGCGTTCGGCGACGACGTGGTCGAGTCGGCCCCGGCGGCGACCGCCGTGATGGACCCAGGCGCTGGCGGCCGCCGTGGTGACCGACAACACGCTGGTCGGCAACGGTCTCGCCGTGCTGTTCGCGGAGGCGACCCGGTCCATCGCCGCCCAGCTCGCCGGTGACGGTCCGGCCGGAGTACGGCACAGCGACGCGGTGCTGCGCGCCCAGGTCGGACTGGGCAGGCGGAAACGTTGCCGACTCCTTCGAGTCCCGCGGGACCCATCTGCTGCACGCCGGTCAGTTCGACGAGCCGCCCGGGCGGACGCGGTGTCCGCGGCCTGGAGCGAGATCCCGGGCGCAGCTGGCCGTGGCACCCCGGGACCGCGCCGCGTCTGGCCACCCTGCGCGCCGAGCTGGGGGAGCGGAGTTCGACCGCCACCGGGCGAGCGCCGCGCGCATGGCCGGGCTCGCACCGGCCGCCCTCGCGATGGCCACCGTCGACGCTGTCGACGTCGCGGTCCCCTCCCGCCCCGCCGCCCCGGCCGACCGCACCGGGACGGCCACCGATCAGCGGCCCATCGTCTCGTCCAGCCAGTCGTAGATCCGCTGCGCCCACAGCACCGCGGCGCCGCCCTCGTCGTGCTCGCCGGCGCCCTCGGCGTTGGTGAAGAGGATGTATTCCTTGGGCACGGTGAGCGCGTCGAACAGCGGCTGCGCCGACGCACGACAGTCTCGAGGATCGCTCTCACCGCGCTCACAGCGAGGTCGGTCCGCCGGACCCGGACCGGACGGCTCAGGCCGGCTCAGCCGGGTCCCGCAGCGCGATCTGCACCTGGGCGTTCCGGGTCAGGAACGTCTGCTCGTCGAGCCGCTTGCGCCGCAGCCAGCCGGTGACCTCGTCGTTGCACTTGCTGGCGTTGCACGAGGCGCAGGCCGGGACGACGTTGCCCACCGTGTACCGGCCACCGCGGGAGATGGCCAGCACACAGTCGCGCTGCAGCGCGGCGCCCTGTGTGCCGCAATACGCGCAGCCGCCCCACAGGGCCAGCAGCCTCGCCCACTGGTTGGGCGTCAGGTCGTGCTCGACGCGGCCCATCCGCACCGCACGCTTGCGCGCCGCCCGGGCGCGGCGTGGTCGGGAGACGGCCATGCGCCGATCCTGCCCGGGCGTCGGGCCGCCACGGGGCAGGCGCACCGGAGCCCCGGCCGGGCGTGACCGTCGGTCCGTCCGGGCTGCGGGTGACGATCACTGCGACGGGAACCCGTCCCGGCGCCCACCCGTTGGCAGCCTGCGGCCGGACGGACCGGAGCCGCAGGGAAGGACGGACTCCGTGGGTTTCCTGGACAACCTCAAGAGCAAGGGCCTCCTGGCGGGCGACCAGCTCAAGACCAAGGTCGGACAGTTCCGCTCCAAGGACTTCGCCGAGGCAAGCATGGCCACGTGCGCGCTGATCGCCGCTGCCGACGGCACCATCGATCCGGCGGAGCGGCAGAAGACGGCCGCGTTCATCGGCAGCAATGACGTGCTCTCGGTGTTCGACGCCGGCCAGCTGCGTGACTCGTTCGACCGGTACTGCAGCAAGCTCACCCAGGACTACGACTTCGGCAAGATCGAGGTGCTGCAGGCGGTCGGCAAGCTGCGCAGCAAGCCCGACCAGGCCCGGGCAGTGGTGCAGATCGGCGTCATCGTCGGTGGGGCCGACGGGAACTTCGACGCCGACGAGCAGCGCGCCGTACGAGACATCTGCCACGCCGTCGGGTTGCCGCCGGCCGAGTTCGGCGTCGCCTGACCGTTCCAGCCTGACCCGCTGCGAACGCTCGTCCGGGGGCGCCCGCCGCCCCCGGACGAGCGAGTCAGGTCAACGCACGGCGCAGCGCGTCGATGCGCATGGCCCAGATCCGCTGGGTGAGTGCGGCGTCGGGGGCGAACGTCTCGGACGCGTGGTAACTGCCCGGGTTGATGTGCAGCTCGCAGGACACCCCGGCCTGCATGAGCCGCTGGGCGAAGGCGATGTCCTCGTCCCGGAACAGGTCCACCGTGCCGACGTCGATGAAGGCGGGCGGCAGGCCGGACAGGTCCGCGGCCCGGGTCGGTGCCGCGTACTGGTCGGCCGGTTTGCCGCCCAGGTACCAGGCCCACGCCTCGAGATTGCCGGCCCGGTCCCAGATGCCGACGTCGACGATCTCCTGGGACGACGGCGTGGTGTTGGTGTCGTCGATCATCGGGTAGATCGGCATCATGAATCGCAGCGCCGGGCCGCCCCGGTCGCGGGCCAGCAGAGCGACGCCGAGGGCCAGCCCACCGCCCGCGCTCCCGCCGTAGACGGCCAGTCGGTCGGGATCGATGCCGAGCTCGGCGGCGTGCTCCGCCGTCCAGACCAGTCCGGCGTAGCAGTCCTCCACCGGCGCGGGATGCGGGTGCTCCGGGGCCAGCCGGTACTCGACGGAGACGACGACGGCGCCGACCTCGTCGCACAACCGGCTGGCCGTGGCGTCCTCCCCGGCCACGCTGCCCAGCACCATGCCACCGCCGTGGATGTAGTAGATGCCCGGCAGCGTCCCGGTGGCGGACTTCGGCCGGGAGATGCGGACGGTCACGTCAGGGTCGCCCGCCGGACCGGGTACCGCCCGGTCCTCCTTGGCCACGTTCGGGTTCTCCACCACCGGCATGGACGCCAACATCTGGTCCACGGTGGCCCGGCGGGCCACGATGTCAGCGATGGCGTTGAACCCGCCGGGCATCACGCTCAGCAGGCCGTCGAGCGGGATGCGGCTGTCGGGATCGATCAGGTCACGAGTCGACATGGCTCTCCAGGGTTCGTGGGGACTCACTCGGGTCGGGGTGCAGGATCAGGATCGGGTCCAGGATCGGGACGTCGACCGTCGGCGCCGGCGGCCGCGGGAGGACGGGGGTGTGGTCGTGTCGTCGTTCGAGGTGCCGCCGACGCGGCGGGAGGCGGTGACGCAGCGGCTCCGGGCCGAGATCGCCTCCGGAGCGCTGCCTCCGGGCACGCTGCTCAAGGACGCCGAGCTGGCCGGCCGGCTCGGCGTGAGCATCACCCCGGTGCGGGAGGCGATCACCCAGCTCGCCGTCGAGGGGCTGATCGACATCTCGCCCAACCGCACCCGCACCGTCGCCGGGTTCAGCCAGAAGCAGGCGCTCGAGCTCGTCGACGTGATGGAGTTGTTGGCCGGCACCGGCTTCGCTCGGGGCGTGGACAATCTCACCGACGACGACATCGCCAAGATGCGGCTCCGGTTCACCGAGTACGTCGACGCGCTGCGGACCGGCAACGTGCCGGCGGCCGGGGCGTCCGGGGCGGACTTCAGCACCATCGTGATCATGGCCGGCGGCAACCGCGAGCTGCAGTCGCTGGTGGACCTGGTCGTCGCCCGCTCGCTGCGCTTCCAGTCGCTCGGCCCGGACAGCCCCATCTGGCAACCGTGGATCGACGGCTACCGCGAGACGCTCGAACTGCTGGAGGCGGGCGACCGGATCAGCGCGGTCGTCCGGTACCGGCAGATCTACGTCGAGTACCGGGCTGCGGTCGAGGCCTCGCTCTGGCATCACGACGACGGGACGCCCTGAGCCGCCGGGCCAGAAGTCGCTCGCGGCGGCGGTCGACAACACGGTCGACAGCATCGTCGGCCGCCGGTCACGCGCTGAGCACGAAGCCGTCGTACCCGTCGGCCGCGACCCGGTCGCAGACCTTCCGGTACTCGCCGACTCCGGCCGCGTAGGGCATGAAGACGCGGGCCTTGCCCGGGACGTTCGCGCCCATGTACCAGGAGTTCGCCCGCGGATAGAGGGTGTGGCTGGCGATCTCGTTGACGTGGTCGACCCAGGCATCCTGGGCCTCCGGGGTCGCCTCCATGGTGGTCAGGCCCTGCGCGCGCAGGTGCGCGATGGCGTCTGTCACCCAGTCGACGTGCTGTTCGATGGAGACGACCATGTTGGAGAGCACCGACGGGCTGCCCGGTCCGGTGATCATGAACAGGTTCGGGAACCCGGCCGAGCCCAGGCCAAGGTAGGTGCGCGGACCGGCCTGCCAGGTCTCCTTGAGCGAGACGCCGTCCCGCCCGCGGATGTCCACGTTGGTCAGGGCGCCGGTCATGGCGTCGAAACCGGTGGCGTAGACGATGATGTCGAACTCGTACTCGCGGGCGGCGGTCCGGATGCCCCGCTCGGTCACCTCGATCAGCGGCTCCCGCTGCAGGTTCACCAGGTGCACGTGGTCCTGGTTGTACGTCTCGTAGTAGTCGGTGTCCAGGCAGGGTCGCTTGGTACCGACCGGGTAGTCCGGGCACAGGTCCTGTGCGGTCTGCGGGTCCTTGACGATGGACATGATCTTGTCGTGGATCCACCGTTTGGCCGTGTCGTTGGCCTCCTGACTGGTGGAGATGTCGTTGAAGCTGGTCAGCAGGTTGACCAAACTGCCGCTCTCCCAGGCCTGCTCGAAGATCGCGCTGCGTTCGGCGTCCGACACCTCGAGGGCCGAGCGGGTGGCGGTCGGCGTCGGTACGCCGAACCCGGACTCCTTCTGGGCCTGTCGCCAGGCCCGGTAGTTGGCCTTCATGTCGGTGATCTCGGCGGTCCGCAGTGCGCGGTTGCGCGCGGGCAGGCTGTAGGCCGGCGTCCGCTGGAACACGGTCAGCTCGTCTGCCTGGGCGGCGATCACCGGGATGGACTGCACGCCGGAGGAACCGGTGCCGATGAGGCCGACCCGCTTGTCGGTGAAGTCCACGCCGTCATGGGGCCAGTGCGCGGTGTGGTGGGTCTCGCCCTTGAAGGTGTCGATGCCGGGGATCTCCGGCAGCTTCGAGGCCGACAGACACCCGGACGCCATCACCAGGTACTGCGCCGTGACGGCGTTCTCGTGTTCGGTGCGCACGGTCCAGCGTGCGTCGTCGGCGTCCCAGTGCGCCGCGGTGATCCGGGTTCGGAACACGATGTCCCGCCGGAGGTCGAAGCGGTCCGCCACGTGACGGGCGTAGGCGAGGATCTCCGGTTGGGTGGGGTAGCGCTCTCGCCACTCGAACTCCTGCTCGAGGTCCGGGTCGAACGAGTAGGAGTACGACAGGCTCTCGACGTCGACCCGGGCGCCCGGATAGCGGTTCCAGTACCAGGTGCCGCCCACGTCCGTGCCGGCCTCGAACACCAGCGCCGACATGCCCATGCCCCGGAAGCGGTGCAACAGGTACATGCCCGCGAAACCGGCGCCGACGATGACGACGTCGACCGCGGTCGGGAGGCTCCGATCGGCACCACCGCCGTCCGGGACCTCGTCGGGCAGGCCGCGCGCGGCGACCTCGGGACTTGCGGGACCGGTTTCGGCAGCGGACATCGTCGTCCTCCTCGGGAAGGGGTCAGGCGGGGTGCTCGGCAGCGGCGTGGGTGGTGGTACCGGAGTGCGTGGAGGTGCCGGAGTGCGTGGAGGTGCCGGAGTGCGTGGAGGTGCCGGAGTGGGCGGCGAGGCAGCGGGCCGGCATCGGGGGCCGGCGCCGAGGGACGGCGTCGTCCAGCGTCATGGCGCGTCACCTCACGTCGGTGGAAGGTGGTCCGGACCTGCGCCGCGACCGGCGGGTTCACCGGGCGACCGACGACCGGCCGGCCGTGCCGCACAGGGCATCCGGCCGATCATCACACGGAGATGGCGCACACCCGGAGGTGACGCACGCCACGAATGTAGGATGCATCGACCGGCTGGTCAACAACCCCCGGCGGGCCCGGGCGCGTCGGACGGACGAGAGCCGGTCGCGGGCAAGGATTTCGTCCGCCACGGGTCGGGGCCGCCCAGGAGACCGTTCAGGATCCGACGGCTGTCAGCGCAGCCTCGTCGCCGGCCGTGATGCCCACCGCGCGCAGGGCGGCCAGCACCGGCGCGATGTGCGGCTGCAGCTGCGTGCCCGCCCGTACCAGGGAGCCGATGCGGCGCACCGGCCGGGTGCCCCGCACGGGCCGGACGACGACGGGGGCCTGTGCGGCCACCGACCGGGCCAGCCGGGGGAGCAGGGCCACCCCGGCCCCGGCGGCGACCAGGGCGATGGAGCCGCTGAACTCGTCGGCCATGTGCCGGACCTGCGGACGGAAGCCGGCCGCCTCACAGGCGGCGAGAGTGATCTGCCAGCAGGGCACTCCGGGGATGTTGAGGATCCAGTCCTCGTCGGTCAACGAGGACAGGTCGACGGTGTCGTCATCGGCGAGCGGGTGTCCCAGGGGGAGCACGACGTCCATCACGTCGTCGAGCAGGTGCTCGCTGGCCAGCCGGGTGTCGCCGTCCGTGGGGTCCAGGTCGCCGGCGGTGAGCATCAGGGCGACGTCGACCCGTCGGCCCAGCAGGGCGTCGGCCGCCTCTTCCGGCTGCACCTCGCGCACTTCGACCCGCAACCGGGACGTGGCCGCGACCCGGCGCAGCACCGGCACGGCCAGCGCGGGGATGGCGGACGGGAACGACCCGAGCCGGACGGTGCCACCGTCGCCGTCCCGGAAGGCGGCCAGGTCGGACTGGGCGTGCTCGAGCTGGGTGAAGATCGCGTGCGCGTGACCCAGCAGCAGTCGGGCGGCTTCGGTCAGCCGGACCCGGCGCCCGTCCGGCTCCAGCATGGGAGTGCCGGCTTCGCGGGACAGCGCGGCCAACTGCTGGGACACCGCCGACGGCGTCAGGTGCACGGCGGCCGCAGTGGCGGCCACCGTGCCGCACCGGTCGAGTTCGCGGAGGATCTCCAGGCGCCGCAGATCGAGCATGCAGGAACGCTACCGAATTCGGTGAAGAACAAACAGATGGACTGGTCGGATCGGCCGGGCCAGTGTCATCGGCATGACTCTGCTGCTGATCGTCCTCGTGCTCGCCGTCCTGGCCGTGCTGGGTCCGCTGGCCGGAGCCGACAGCCGCCGCTCCGGCGGCTGGTCGTCCCGTGCCCAGGACGGACCGTTGTGGGAGACGCCCCGCTGGTAGTTCCCGCCCGGGTCAGCCGACCTGGTGCAACCAGGTCACGACCGAGCCCTCGCCGGCGCGGCGGAACGGCTCCAGCTCACGGTCGATGTCGGCGCCCAGCAGCGCGGACAGCGCGTGCCGGGCCGACTCCCAGCCGTCCGCCCGGTCCAGCACGGCCCGGACCTGGTCCTCGCCGATCATCACGTCGCCGTTGGCCGACATGGGGGCACGCCAGATGGGACGGTTCGGCAGGTGGCAGATGCGCTCGCCGTCGTTGCCGGGACTGGCCTCCTCAGTCACCTCGAAGCGCAGCATCGGCCACGTCCGCAGGGCCTGGGCCAGCCGGTTGCCGGTGCCGGCATCGCCGGTCCAGCTCACATCGGCGCGCAACTGCCCCGGCGCAGCCGGCTGCGCCGTCCAGGCGAGCGTGACCCGTGCGCCGAGCACGCCACTGATTGCCCATTCGACGTGCGGGCACAGCGCCGCCGGCGCCGCGTGCACGAACACCACCCCGCGAGTGACCACCGTCCACCTCCGTTCGATCTCCTGCGTCTTCCCCAACGAGGTGATCGAGTGCGGCGTGCGGTGCCAGGGTGTCCCGGACCATGCATGACGTGACTTGCAGGCCGGCGGACCGGCCTGGCTGTCACTGCCAGTGATGTTCCTTGACCATTGTGCACACTCGGCCACCGACCCGTCCAGTACCCGATGTCGATCGTTCCGCGGCAGCGGTGTGTCGCTCGGCGTGTCCTCGATCGCAGTGCTATCGCCCGACGGAGGGACAACCGCCCCGGCCGGGACGGCGTCCACCACTCCGGGATCCGCACCGGCGGCCCCGCCGTGCTGATCCTCCGGAGGCCGTCACCCGTGCAGTGCAGCGTGTCACGACTCACCGTCGTCCTGGCGACCGTGGTCGCCGTGATCGCCGTCGCCGGCGCCGCGACCGCGTGGACGCTCGGGCACCGGCCGCTGACGGCCGCGGTGGCCCCGTGGGAGCCGTCCGTCCCGGACGGCAGCGGCACGGTCGAGCTCACCGATCCCGCAGCCGGGGCGGCCGACCACCCGCGGTCCGCCGAGATCCAGGCCGTGCTCCAGGACTACTTCGACGGCATCAACCAGCAGGACTGGTCGCGGTGGGCGTCCGCGGTGGCTCCGGGCCAGCGCGCCGCCCAGCAGGCCGAGTGGTGGACCGAGCGCTACTCGACCACGGCCGACTCGGCGATCCGGATCGTCGACGTGCAGGAACGGCCGCTGCGAGCCCGGGTGTGGTTCGCCTCCCAGCAGCACCCGGCGTACGCGCCGGCGGACCTGCCGGTCGCGTGCATCAGCTGGGACCTCACGTACCTGTTCGCCGACCAGGACGGCAGGCTGGTCATCAACGGCATCGACCCGACCAATCAGCAGATGACGGAGTGCCCATGACCCGACCACCCGCCCGCTCCGTCCGCCGGACGGCGGCCCGGCGGTGGCGGCCGGTACTGACGGCGACCGCCGCGGCGGTACTGCTCGCCGCCTGCGACTCGGGCACCGGCGATGCACTTCAGGACCGCACCACCGCCAGCACGGCGGTCATGTCGCCGTCCTCGGTGTCAGAGACCGCGCCGCGGTCGACGTCCTCGTCGGTGTCGGCGTCGGTGTCCTCGTCGCTGGACGGGCGGTCGACCGGCGCGTCGGCGCCCACCGCCACGGCCAGCCCGCCGCCGAGCCCCGAGCCGACGCCCACCGCCGCGCCGACCCCGGAACCGGACCCCGACGGGCCCGGCCCGATCACGGCCGACGACCTGCGCGCGGCCACCGAGCTGGTCGCCGGCATGACGGACGAGGAGCGGGCCGGCGCGGTCATCATGGCCAACTCGGCCCACGCCGTCGGCACCGACCTCGTCGCGCGGCTGCACCTGGGCGGCGTCATCCTCATGGGCAGCCGCGGCGTCGTCGACGGCACCACCGGTGGCACGCCCGCGCAGGTGCGGGCGGTCACCGACGCGGTGCAGGCCCAGGTGCTGGCGGGCCGACCGCCGGCGCTGATCGCCACCGACCAGGAGTACGGCACGGTCGCCCGGCTGGTGAACGGCTTCACCGCCTTCCCCGGCGCCGACGAGCTCGGTGCCGTGGACGACCTGGCCACGGCGGCCGAGCTGACCCGGCAGACCGCGGCCGCCGCCGCGGCCGAGCTGCGAGCGGTCGGCATCACCGTCGACTTCGCGCCGGTCGCCGACGTGCTCCCGGTCTCCGGGGCGTCCTCCATCGGCGACCGCTCCTACGGCACCGACCCCGACCGGGTCGCCGCCCTCACCGCGGCGGCCGTGATCGGCTACCAGTCCGGCGGGGTGGCAGCCACGGTCAAGCACTTCCCGGGCATCGGCTCGCTCGCGGCCGACACCCACCAGACACTGCCCACCCTGGGCCAGGACTGCGCGCAGTGGAACGAGCACGAACGCCCGCCGTTCCGGGCTGCGGTGGACGCCGGCGTGGCCATGGTCATGACCGGGCACGTCCGGTTGCCCGCGGTCGACGGGGCACTCGGGCCGACCAGCCTGTCCCCTCGGGTCGTCACCCAGCTGCTGCGCGGCACCGGAGACGTCGCCGGCTGTCAGGGCCTGGGCTACGGCGGGATCGCGGTGAGCGACGCCCTGGAGATGGACCCGGTGGCCGACCGCTACGACTCGGCGGCCGCTGCTGTGCAAGCGTTGTCGGCCGGGCAGGACCTGCTGTTGATGCCGGTCGACCCGGAGGCGGCCCACCAGGGCGTCGTCACCGCGGTGCGGGACGGATCCCTGGACCCGGCCCGGTTGGCCGAGGCCGCGACCCGGGTCACCGCGCTGCGGATCGCCGGCGCCCGGACCCCGCAGCCCGGGCTCGAGGTGGTCGGTTCGGCCGAGCACCAGGCCCTGGTCGACCGGGTGGACGCCGCGGCCTGACCGGCCGCGGTCACCCGCGGCACGGAGCGGACGGACCGACCGGCGCGGGCGGGGTCAGGCGCCGGTGAAGACCAGGGCCACGTTGTGGCCGCCGAAGCCGAAGGAGTCGTTCACGGCGGCGGTCAGCGGCACCGATCGGGTCTCAGTGGCCACGTCGACCTTGATCTCCGGGTCCAGCTCGACCAGGTTGCGCACGCCCGGCACCGTGTTGTCGTGCACGGCCATGAGCGTGGCGATGGCCTCGACGGCACCGGAGGCGCCCAGCATGTGGCCGGTCATCGACTTGGTCGCGGTGACCACCGGGTGGTCGCCGATGGCCCGCAGGATGGTCTTGCTCTCTGCGACGTCGCCCACCGGGGTGGACGTGGCGTGCGCGTTCACGTGGCCGATGTCCATCGTGGTCAGCTCGGCGGTCCGCAGGGCCTTGCCGATGGCCCGGGCCGAGCCCTCGCCGTCGGGCTCGGGAGCGGTGATGTGGAAGGCGTCGTTGGACATGCCGATGCCGGCCAGCCGGCCGTAGATCCGAGCGCCGCGGGCGCGGGCGAACTCGCCGCGCTCCAGCACCATCATCCCGGCGCCCTCGCCCAGGACGAAGCCGTCCCGGTGGGTGTCGAACGGGCGGCAGGCGGTCTCCGGGTCGGCGTTGCTGGTCATGGCGCGCATCTGGGCGAAGCCGGCGACCGGCAGCTGGTGGGTGACGGCCTCGGCGCCACCGGCGATGACCACGTCGACCTCGCCGGACTTGATGAGCCGGTAGGCCCAGGCCAGCGCCTCGGCGCCGGAGGCGCACGCGGACACCGGGGCGTGCACGCCGCCGCGGGCCTTGGCCCACAGCCCGACGGCCGCCGCCGGCCCGTTCGGCATCAGCATCGGGATGGTCAGCACGGCGACCTTGCGCAGGCCGTCGGTCTCCAGCACGTCGTCCTGCCCGAGCAGGGTCAGCGCCCCGCCGATGCCGGTGCCGACCACCGCGCCCAGCCGCTCCGGGTCCAGCTCGGGCTCGCCGGCGTCGGTCCAGGCCTCGCGGGCGGCGATGAGTGCGACCTGCTGGCTGCGGTCCAGTCGCCGGGCCTCGACCCGGGGGAGCACTTCGGTCGGCTCGACGGCCAGCGGGGCGTGCACGTGCACCGGCAGACCGAACCGCTCCACCCATTCCTCGGTGAGCGGCCGGATGCCGTTGCGGCCCTCCAGCATGCCCTGCCAGGTCTCCGGGGCGGTCCCGCCCAGCGGGGTGGTCGCGCCGATCCCGGTGACGACGACGTCGTGGTCGGTGCTCATCGTGATCCTCCGTGGTGGGGCGGGGCGCCCGCAGCGGGGCGACCGGTGGTTCGGTGACCGAGGGTTCTCGGTCGGCGCCCGGTCGGGGAGGTCCGGGACGTCTGCGGTGCTGGGAAGGGTGCGGGGTGGGACGCGGGGGGCGGGGGGGGGGGGGGGGGGGCCGCCGCGGGGGGGGGGGGGGGGGGGGGGGGTGGGGGGGGGGGGGCCCCCCCCCCCCCGGGGGGGGGGGGGGGCCCCCCGGCGGATCAGGCCCTGTGGCTCTCGATGTAGGCGACGGCATCGCCCACGGTCTTGAGGTTGGCCAGCTCGTCGTCCGGGATCTTGACGCCGAAGCGGTCCTCGGCCTGGACGGCGATCTCCACCATCGACAGCGAGTCGATGTCCAGGTCGTCGGTGAACGACTTGTCGGCGGTGACGTCCGCCGCGCTGACGCCGGCCACCTCCTCGACGATCTCGGCCAGGCCGGTGAGGGTGTCCTCGTTGCTCACGGTGTTTCCTTTCGGTTCTCCAACTGGGGCACTGCGGCTGCCGGATCGGGAGTCGATCGGGCGGCGGCGTCGGGGGGCACTGCCGCTGCGGCCACCGGTGGCTGACCTGCTGCATCGTGGTGGTCGCAGATGCGGTGGCCTCGACCCCGGCCGACGCGCTGCGCCGCATTGTGCCGCACCGGGGGCGCCCGATCGGGCCTGACGCACCCGGAGCCGGTCCGTCACGGGCACACGAAGACCTGCCCGGCGAACGTCAACCCGGCGCCGAAGCCGACGGCCAGGACGAGGGCACCGGAGCGCACCTGTCCGGCGGCCCGCATCCGGTCCAGGGCGATCGGGATCGAGGCGGACGAGGTGTTGCCGGTGGTGATGATGTCCCGGCCCACGAGCAGGTCGGGGCGCGCCCCCGCGGCGATCACCTTCTTGGCGACGGCATCGATGATGCGCAGATTGGCCTGGTGCGGCACCAGCACGTCGATGTCGGCCAGCGAGACTCCGGCGCGCTCGGCGGCCTCGATCGCGACCGGGGCGATGGCGCTGGTCGCCCAGCGGAACACCGTCTGGCCCTCCTGGAACAGCCGGCCGCTGCGGTCGGGGATGTGGATGGTCTGGGTGTGCTGCTCGTCGCTGCCCCAAGCCACCGGTCCGATCCCGGGGGTGTCGGAGGCGGTGACCACGGCGGCGCCGGCGCCGTCGGCGAAGATGATCGCCGTGGCCCGGTCGGCCGGATCGGTCCAGGACGTCAGCTTCTCCGACCCGATCATCAGCACGGTGCGGGCGCTGCCGGTCCGCACCGCGTGATCGGCGGCGGCCAGCCCATAACAGAACCCGGCGCAGGCGGCGTTGAGGTCGAAGGCGCCGGGCGCCCTGATCCCCAGCAGTGCCGCGACCTGCGTCGCCGTGTGCGGGACCTGGACCTCTGCGGTGCAGGTGGCCACGATGACGGTGTCGATGTCGGCCGGGGTCATGCCCGCCTCGGCCATGGCCTTGGCCGCGGCCGTCGCTCCCATGGTGGCCACGGTGTCCTCGGGTGAGGCGAACCGGCGCTCGGCGATGCCGACCCGCGACTGGATCCACTCGTCGTTGGTGTCCATGATCTGCGCGAGATCGTCGTTGGTGACGACCTTCTCCGGTCGGTAGTGACCCAGTCCCGCGATGCGGGACCCGGGGGAGGTGGGGGCCAGTCTGATGCCCGTCATGCCGGAACCTCCGCGGTCTCGTGATCGGTGTCGGACTGCCGGGGTTCGGCGTGCCGCGCGACGAACTCGGCGGCCGTGTCCAGGTCGTCCGGCGTCTTCAGGGCGAACGTCTCGACCGGTCGCTCGGCGGTCTTCCCGCCCAGTTCCCGCTTCACCAGGCCGACCAGGGTGCCGGCCGGCGGGAGCTCCAGCACGCCGGTCACGCCCAGGGCGGCGAGCGTGGCCATGCAACGGTCCCAGCGGACCGGCCGGGTCACCTGGGCGCCGAGCAGGTCCAGGAACGCCCGGCCGCCGTCCACCACGCTGCCGTCGGCGTTGGTCAGCAGCGGCCGGTCCGGATCCCGCGGGGTGAGGGCGGCGAGGGCCTCGCCCAGGGCCGGCCGGGCCGGCTCCATGAACGCGGTGTGGAACGCACCGGCCACCGGCAGGGCGATGACGCGGGTGCCCACCGGCGGCTCGGCGACCAGCGCCTCGATGGCGGCGGTCGCGCCCGCGGCCACGATCTGCCCGGCGCCGTTCACGTTGGCCGGGGTCAGCGCCATGCCGGTGAGGACCTCGGTGACCGCGTCGGGATCGCCCCCCATCACCGCGGCCATGGACGACGGGGCCTCGGCGCAGGCTGCGCCCATGGCCCGTCCGCGCACCCCGGCCAGGGCGACCGCGTCGGCCGGAGCGAGCACGCCGGCGACGGCCGCCGCGGCCAGCTCACCGACCGAGTGGCCGGCCACGACGCCGCCCGGCGGCACGGCCAGCCGCGCTGCGCCCAGCAGCGACGCCGCCACGATCAGCGGCTGGGTGACCGCAGTGTCCTTGATCTCCTCGGCGTCGGCCTCGGTGCCGAGCCGCCGCAGGTCGAGGCCGGCCCGTTCGGAGAACCGACCGAGCAGCTCCGCCAGGCCTGGTACCTCCAGCCAGGGGGTGAGCATGCCGGGCTTCTGGGCGCCCTGTCCGGGACACACGATCGCAAGCACGGGTTCACCCAATCACGCCCGGGGCGTCGCCGCGCTGCCGCGCCACACCAAGTCGCACCGGGCGGTTTGGAGGGATCCTCCAACGGCATCCAGTGGTTGCGCCAAGTTGATCGTGGTCAGGGTCGGACGTCGGGATCGCCGGTGGCATCGGCCAGCCGCCCCAGGATGACGGCGGTGCGCAGGACGGCCAGGTCCCGGGGGTGCCACGGATCGCGGCCGGTGATCTCGGTGACGCGGCGCAGCCGGTACCGGACGGTGTTGGGGTGGACGAAGAGCGACCGGGCGGCCGGCTCGAGCCCACCGCCGGCGGTCAGGTAGGCGTCGATGGTGTCGAGCAGGCCGCCCGAGGCGGCGGCCAGCGGCTGGTAGACCGTGCCGCGCAGCCGGCGGGCCGCCCGCTCGTCGCCGGCGAGCACCCGTTCCACCAGCAGGTCGTCGGCGTCGATGGGGCGGGGCGCCGCCGGCCAGGCCGACGCCACCCGCAGTCCCGCGGCCGCCTCGGCCGCCGATCCGGTCGCCCCGCGCAGCCCGGTGCCCGACCGCCCGGTCACCACCGGTCCGGACCCGAAGTGCTGCAACAACTCCGGATCCCGCACCGCGGTTTCCAGATCGGCGTCCGGATCGATTCCCGGTCCGGCCGCGACGACGACCACCAGCCGGTCACCTTGCACGCCGGCCAGGGCCCGGCGGCCCGACGCCCAGTCGGCCACCGCGTCCAGCACCTCGGCCCGGTCGCCGGCCGGAGCGGTGCCGACCACCACCCGGACGGCCGCGGTCGGGTCCCAGTCCAGGGCGGCGGCCCGGGCCGACAGCGTGGCCGGGTCCTCGCCGCGGACGATCCCGTCCACCACCGCCGCCTCCAGCCGGGCGTCCCAGGCGCCCCGCGTCTCGGCGGCGATGGCGTACACGGATGCCGCGGCGAAGGCCACCTCACGGCTGTAGCGCAGCAGCGACTCGCGCAATGCGGCGGTCTCGGTGGGGCCGTCGGCCAGGGTGGGCAGGTGTTCCTCGGCCACCACGATGGCGATCCGCAGCAGCTCGACGGTGCGGCGCAACGGCAGGCTGCGGGTGAACTCCCTCGGGGCCGCGCTGAACACCTCGCCGGTGATGCGCTGCCCGGCGGCCGGGTGGTTGACCCACCGGGTGTAGCCCGAGATGCCGGCCTGCGCGACCAGCGTGACCCAGGACCGCTGCTGGGCAGACAGATCGCCGAACCAGGACAGCCGCTGGTCCATCAGGGCCACCGACAGCCGCGCCAGCCGACCCGCGGCGCGCTCCACGGCGGTGAGGGTGGCGTCGCTGACCCCCGGAGCGGTGCTGGCCCGGGCCGACCGCGACGCGGAGCCCGGCGTCGGGAACGACCCGAGCCGCGCGGCGGTGACCTCGGGGTCGGGGTCGGGGTCCGGGTCGGTCACCGGGTCAGTGAACCACCGGCGGGTCGCCCCGCCGGCCAGCCACCACACGGGGCGGGAATGCAGCGAGGCCGGTACCGCGGGACGGACCCGGGTACCGGCCTCGCCGGTGCATCATCGGAAGCTCAGGCGGGGGTGACACCCGTCGCCTGCGGCCCCTTCGGGGACTGCTCGACCTCGAACGTCACCCGCTGCCCCTCCTCGAGGGACTTGTAGCCGCTGCCGTTGATGGCGGAGTAGTGGACGAAGACGTCACCGGAACCGTCGTCGGGGGAGATGAAGCCGTAGCCCTTCTCCGCGTTGAACCACTTCACAGTGCCCTGCGCCATGCTTGCTCTCCTCGAGCGTTGTCCGCGGACCCCCGCGGGGTGGAACACCCCGGGCGGACCTTCTCCGTCCGGGGGGATGCGCTTACCCCCGCCGGATGCCTTGCGGCACCAAGGAGAAGAGCAACAACGGACGGAGCGTACAACGTGTGCTGATCGGTGGACCAGCCCTGTTCGAGATCATCTGCGGGCAATTCCGGGCCGGTCACCGCCCTTGGTGATCACAGCCAGACCAGCCGGGCGAGATGTCCGGAACGCCCGATCTCGCCGGGCGCTCCGGTCGCTCCGGTGGTACGGCGCGATCGTGTGACCGCGCCGTACTGGGAGCCCGTGGACGAGGGCTCAGGACTCGCCGCCGGCGTTGCCGGACCGGCCCGCCCGCACGTCGTCGAGCTGGTAGCGCTGCGCCGCCTCGGCCGCCGCGCCGGCCCGGTACTCGCCGCGCCGCTCCAACGCGGCCAGCGTGGCCACCACCATCGACGGGCCGTCGATGAGGAAGTGGCGACGCGCGGCCGGCCGGGTGTCGGAGAAGCCGAAACCGTCCGCGCCCAGCGCGACGTATTCACCCGGCACCCACGGAGCGATGAGGTTCTGCACCGCGCGCTGGTAGTCGCTGGTCGCCACCACCGGGCCCGGCCGGTCCTGCAGCACCTGGGTGATGTACGGGACGCGCTGCGCCGCACCGGGATCCAGCAGCCGGGCCCGTTCGACGCCCTCGGCCTCGCGACTCAGCTCGGACCAGCTGGTGACCGAGAAGACGTCGGCGGCGACCGACCACTCCTCGCTGAGCAGCTGCTGGGCCTCCAGCGCCCACCGCACGCCGACGCCGGACGCCAGCAGCTGGGCCCGGGCCCGGCCGTCGGTGTCCTTGGCGGGGGACAGCAGGTAGATGCCCTTGAGCAGACCCTCGACGTCCAGGCCGTCGGGCTCGGCCGGCTGCTGGTACGGCTCGTTGTACATGGTGATGTAGTACGAGATGTTCTCGCCGCCGAGCACGCTCGCACCCGCTGCGTCCGTGGTGGCCTCGCCGTACATCCGGCGGATGCCGTCCTTGACGATGTGCCCGATCTCGTAGCCGTAGGCCGGGTCGTAGGCCACGATGTGCGGCTGCGTCGCAGCCAGCAGGTGCGAGTGGCCGTCGGCGTGCTGCAGGCCCTCACCGGTCAGCGTGGTGCGACCCGCGGTGGCGCCCAGGATGAACCCGCGGCCCATCTGGTCGCCGACCGCCCAGAAGCCGTCGCCGGTCCGCTGGAATCCGAACATCGAGTAGAAGATGTACATCGGGATCAGCGGCTCGCCGTGGGTGGCGTAGCTGGTCGAGACGGCCGTGTAGGCGGCCGTCGAACCCGCCTCGTTGATGCCCTCGTGCAGCAGGACGCCCTGCTCGGACTCCTTGTAGGCGAGCATCAGGTTGGCGTCCACCGCGGTGTACAGCTGCCCGTGCGGGTTGTAGATCTTCTGCGCCGGGAAGAACGAGTCCATGCCGAAGGTGCGGGCCTCGTCCGGGATGATCGGGACGATCCGCTTGCCGATGCCCTCGTCCTTGAACAGGTCTCGGACCAGCCGGACGAACGCCATCGTGGTGGCGACCTCCTGCTTGCCCGAACCCCGCTTCATGACGTCGAAGACCGTGTCGTCCGGCATGGCCAGCGGCTTCGCCGTCACCCGACGCTCCGGCACGAATCCGCCGAGCGCCCGCCGCCGCTCCAGCAGGTACTTGATCTCCTCGGCGTCCTGGCCGGGGTGGTAGTACGGCGGCTGGTACGGGTCAGCCTCGAGCTGTGCGTCGTCGATCGGGATCTGCAGCTCGTCCCGGAACGCCTTGAGGTTGTCCAGGGTCAGCTTCTTCATCTGGTGCGTGGCGTTGCGACCCTCGAACGACGAGCCGAGGTGGAAGCCCTTGATCGTCTTGGCCAGGATGACCGTCGGCTGGCCGACGTGCCGGGTCGCGGCCGCGTAGGCGGCGTAGATCTTCCGGTAGTCGTGGCCGCCGCGCTTCAGTCCCCAGATCTGGTCGTCGGTCATGTCGGAGACCATCGCCTTGGTGATCGGGTCGCGACCGAAGAAGTGGTCACGGACGTAGGCGCCGTCGTTGGCCTTGTACGTCTGGTAGTCACCGTCGGGAGTGGCGTTCATCAGGTTGACCAGCGCGCCCTCGCGGTCTGCGGCCAGCAGCGGGTCCCATTCGCGGCCCCAGATGGTCTTCACGACGTTCCAGCCGGCGCCGCGGAAGAACGCCTCCAGCTCCTGGATGATCTTGCCGTTGCCCCGGACCGGGCCGTCCAGGCGCTGCAGGTTGCAGTTGATGACGAAGGTCAGGTTGTCCAGACCGTCCAGGGCGGCCACGTGGATCATGCCGCGCGACTCGACCTCGTCGAGCTCGCCGTCACCGAGGAACGCCCAGACGTGCTGGTCCGAGGTGTCCTTGATGCCGCGGTGGTGCAGGTAGCGGTTGATCCGGGCCTGCTGGATGGCGTTCATCGGGCCCAAGCCCATGGACACCGTCGGGTACTCCCAGAAGTCCGGCATCAACCGGGGATGCGGGTACGAGGGGATCCCGCCGGGGTGGGACAGCTCCTGCCGGAAGCCGTCCAGTCGATCGGCCGACAGCCGGCCCTCCAGGAAGGCGCGGGCGTACATGCCGGGCGAGGCGTGGCCCTGGAAGAAGACGTGGTCGCCGCCGCCGGGGTGATCCTTGCCCCGGAAGAAGTGGTTGAAGCCGACCTCGTAGAGGCTGGCCGACGACGCGTAGGTGGACAGGTGACCGCCCACGCCGATGCCCGGTCGCTGGGCGCGGTGCACCATCACCGCCGCGTTCCACCGGATCCATCGCCGGTAGCGACGCTCGATCTCCTCGTCACCGGGGAAGTCGGGCTCGGCCTCGGTGGCGATGGTGTTGATGTAGTCGGTGGTGGTCAGGGCCGGGAGCCCGATGTGCCGATCCCGGGCGCGCTCCAGCATCCGCATCATCAGGTAGCGCGCTCGCTGCCGGCCGTCCGCGTCGACCATGGCGTCGAACGAGGACAACCACTCCTCGGTCTCCTCCGGATCCTGGTCCGGGATCTGCGCCGCAATGCCGTCCCGGATCAGGTTGTGGCGAGCGGGTCCCGCGTCGCCGGAGCCGTCGGCGGCCGGTCCGGCCGCCAGATCCGGGTGGTCCAGGGTGCCTGTCACTGTGATCCGCTCTCCTCGTGCGCTTCGGCCGCGGCCCTGGTGGAGCCGGACGGCCGGACGGGTGATCGCGCGGTGGTCGGAGCGGCGGTGGTCCTGCCTCCGGTCGTCCGCGGCACCGTCCATCCTGGACCATCCGCCGGGGCGGTGGTCCGCTGGCCCGCTCGAGCGTCCCGCTCGACCCCTCGCGGCTGTCCGAGATGTCCCTGGCGAGGCCTCGACACGGGCGATCCCTGGCCATCCGACGGCGCGTTCGACGGGGTTGTGGGTTCTCCGGACGCGGTCGGCCGAATAAGGTGATCAGCCATGACGCAGGGACAGCGTCCGGTGGGTCGACGCGTTCGATCAACGGCCACGGACGCAGCGGTGGGAGAGGGTGCGGTGGGCGAGCGTGGGTGAGGTGGCGCAGTCGGGATCGGTCGCTGCCCGCCTGGGCCTGTCGGCGGGCGACACCGTGGGGGAGTTCGGCTACGACGACGACGTCGACCACGAGTTGCGTGACGCCGTCGAGGAGCTGGTCGGTGGCGAGCTGCTCGACGAGGACGCCGACGAGGTCCTCGACGCGGTGCTGCTGTGGTGGCGGGAGCAGGACGGCGACCTGACGGACGCACTCGTCGACAACATCTCGTTGCTGGCCGAGTCGGGGGTGATCTGGCTGCTGACGCCCAAGACCGGACGTCCGGGCGCGGTGGACCCCAGCGAGATCGCCGAGGCGACGCGGACGGCCGGGCTGGCCCAGACGACGACGGTGCCCGGCAGTCCCGGCTGGATGATCGCGCGGCTGGCACGGTCCAGGGCGGGTCGGCCCCGCCGGTGACCGGCGCCGGGCCGGGCACGACGGGCAGCCTCCCGCCGGACCGGCCCGTGGGCGTCGGGGACGGCGCGCCCGGGATGGCGCTGCGGGACCAGCACGGAGCGCCGGTCGACCTGGCATCCGTTCCCGCCTCCGGCCGGTCGGCGCTGGTGGTGTTCTTCCCGGCCGCCTGGACGCCGGTGTGCGCCGGCGAGCTCGAGGCGGTCCAGGCCGACCTGCCGAGCTTCCAGAACGCCCGTGTGCAGGTGCTGGCAGTCTCGACCGACCCGGTGCCGTCGCTGGCCGCCTGGGCGCGCCACCAGGGGTTCGGCTTCCCGGTGCTCAGCGACGCCTGGCCGCACGGTGCGGCGGCGCGGGCCTGGGGGATCTTCGACGAACGGTCCGGCACTGCCCGCCGCGGCACCTTCCTGGTCGACCCGACCGGGATGGTCAGGTTCGCCCAGCTCGGGCCGGTCGGGGTGCCGCGGGACACGGCGGCCTGGCGGGCGGCCGTGCGGGCGGTCACGTTCGGGTCGGATCCGGGGTGACGGGCGCCGGAGGACACCCGTCCGGGATGCCCCGATCGGCCTCCGGTGGGACGGCGATCTGGTAGGACTGGGGCCGCACGCGGCACCCGTCCGCCATTCCGGCCCCACAGGTCCGGACCGGCCGGACGGGCCGACGCGGCTCGAGGGCGTGTAGCTCAGCGGGAGAGCACCCGGTTTACACCCGGGCGGTCGCAGGTTCGAACCCTGTCGCGCCCACCACTGTCAGCGACGGAGCACCCGGTTCAGACCCGGGTGGTCGCCGCCACCAGCTGCATCGAGCGGGCGTCCGGTGCGCTGGGCACAGCGTCGCGCCGGACACACACGGCCAGCAGCGGCGCCGGCGTGCCGTCGCGGCGGCCGCGGTCGGCCGCCGCCCGACCCGCTGCCCGGGCCAGCCGGTCCAGCACCCGCTGAGGTGTTCCCTCGTCACGGACCATCTGCGCCAGCAGCGGCACGCCGGCCAGGTCGCCGGTGAACAGGTCGAGCACGGCGTCGTTGAATGCGAGCAGCACGTCGCCGGGCTGCAGGTGCACCGACCGGACCGGCCAGGTCGAGCCCTCCCACATGCCGAGCGGCAGGCTGTGGGTCCCGAGCAGGGACCGGGTGCCGTCCGCACGGACGAGCAGGGTCAGCCCGTGACCGGCGTCCACGAACCCGACCCGCCCGGCGGCGTCCACCGACGCGGCGAAGGCGGTGACGAACGCCGCGCGGGGCATCAGCTCCCGATGGGCCGCCGCGAATGCGGTGCCCAGCCGGTCGGCGGGGTGGTCGCCGGTGTGGTCGCCCGCTCCGGAACCGGCGTCGGCCCGCAGGGCCGCGCGAGCGGTGGCGTTGGCCGACACCCCGGCCCGGCCGCGGACCAGGGCGGTGGTGAGGGTGACCGTCAGGGTGTCGTGATCGATGAACCAGTCGCACCAGTCGCCGGACGCCTGCGGACTCCGCAGGTGCAGTGTTGCCACATGGTGTCCGGCCGGGGTGGCGCCAGAGGACCGCAGGGAGGCGCGGATCCGGGGTCGGGTGAGCGCCGCCGGACCGGAGCGCGGGGATCGGCCCGACGTCCGCCGGGGTGCCTCCGACGGTCCGGGAGCGCCGGTGGTGAGCGCGATGCCCGACCCGGTGGCCGTCCCGTTCGTCGAGGTCGCGGCGGCGGTGTCGACCTCGACCACCGAACTCGGTGCCTGGTGCATGACGGATCTGCCTCCCTCGACACACGGTGACTGAAGGGTCACTCTATGCGATCGGCAGCCCGATCGTCGGCCTCTCGGATGAACGGGGAGCGGCGACCCGCGGTCGGCCGGGTGCTCCGGCACCGGGTCGGGACGGTTGCCTGCCGGTGGTGGCGGGAACCTGCACCTCGTCCACGCCCGACGATCGGAGGAGATCCCGATGAGCAGCCCGCAGGACTCGGCCCTGGAAGCCCCCGACGCGGACTGGGTGGAACAGCACCAGCCGTTGTCCGTCGATCCCGATCAGCCGGACGCGGGCCTGGGTGAGCTGGACGCCCCGGACTCGTTGCCGAACGAGGCGGACGCCGCCGACGTCCAGGAGCAGGCCGTGCCGGTCGCCGGCGGCGAGGAGGAGGAGTACCCGGCGACGTGACGCCTCCGGGCTGATGGTCCGGGGCGGTCAGCGACCCAGCCAGGCGAGCACTGCGCGGACCCGGCGGTGCTCGGAGGGATCCGTCGGCAGGCCGAGCTTGGCGAAGATGTTGCCGACGTGCTTCTCGACCGCCGCGGCCGACACCACCAACCGGTCGGCCACCGCGGCGTTCGACAATCCCTGGGCCATCAGCCCGAGCACCTCGGACTCGCGAGGCGTCAGGTCCTGCACCCGGTTCCGCCGGCCGCGGGCCATCAGCTGGGCGATCACCTCGGGATCGACGGCGGTCCCGCCGGCGGCCACCCGCCGCACCGCGTCGACGAACTGGGTGACGTCGGCGACCCGCTCCTTGAGCAGGTACCCGACGCCGCCGGCGCCGTCCGCGAGCAGGTCGGCCGCGTAGCTCTCCTCGACGTACTGGGACAGCACCAGCACCGGCAGCCGCGACCTCCCGCGGCGCAGCGCGAGGGCGGCGCGCAGTCCCTCGTCGGTGAAGGTGGGTGGCATCCGCACGTCCATCACGACCAGGTCCGGACGGTGCTCGGCCACGGCCGCCAGGGCCGCCGGCCCGTCGCCCACCGCAGCGACCGTCTCGATCCCCGCGTCGGCCAGCAGGTGCACCAGGCCGGTCCGCAACAGCACGCCGTCCTCGGCCACCACCACCCGCACCGGCCCGATCCTGCCGCATGCGTCAGCGCCACGATCCGCGGGATCCGCGTCGCGTCCAGCTCACCAACTGCATGGCAGATCGGCGCGGACCACGGTGGGGCCGCCGGCCGGGCTGACCACGGTGACCACGCCGTCGATGGTCGCAGCCCGGTCGGCCAGCCCCGCGAGGCCGCCACCGCTGCGCGCCGCGGCGCCGCCCCGGCCGTCGTCGGTGACCTGCACCACCACGGACGCCTCCGTCCGCCACATCCGCACCTGGGCTGCGGTGGCCTCGGCGTGCTTGGTCACGTTGGTGAGCGCCTCGGCCACGATGAAGTAGGCGATGGTCTCGACCGCGGCCGGTGGCCGCTCCAGGAGCGACACGTCGATCTGGACGGGCAGGTCGGACCTGGCCACCAGGGCGGACACCGCCGCGTCCAGCCCGCGGTCGGTCAGCACGGCCGGATGGATGCCCCGGGCCAGGTCCCGCAGTTCGGCCACCGCGAGCTTGGCGTCGAGGTGGGCCTGGTCGATCAGGTCGCGGGTCAACCGGTCGCCGTGCTCCTGCGTGACGGATCCGGGTCCGCCGGTGCCGTCCACCGGGGCCTGGGCGTCCAGCCGGGCCTTGGCCCGTCCGAGCGTCATGGCCACCGCCACCAACCGCTGCTGCGCACCGTCGTGCAGGTCCCGTTCGATCCGGCGACGCTCGGCCTCGGCCGCATCCACGCCACGGGCGCGGGACGCCTGCAGCGCCTGTGCCCGCTGCTCCCAGCGGCCGGAGGCCTTCGGACCCAGCAGCGCGACCGCCAGCGTCCAGTGCAGCCAGGCCATCCATGGCAGCACCCAGACGGCCACCGGCACCAGCACGACGCCCACCAGGGTGATGGCGAACTGCACGGTGCCGAGCGGCAGGACCAGCAGGAAGTACAGCAACGCCCGCCAGGTCGCGGGATCGACCACGTCGCGGCGCCAGCGGGCCAGGACCCCGGCCGGTTCCGGCCCCGGCGCCGGCTCGGGGACCGGCATGGCCAACGCGGTGCGCACCCAGGCCCGCTCCTGCCGGGCCAGGCCGCGGATCAGGGTGGTGGTGGCGATCAGGATCGGGATGCCGACCCAGACGACGACCGTCGCCACGCCGAGGATCACGCCGACGACGACCAGGGTGAAGGTCAGGATGCGCAGCGGGAACGAGACCACGAAGTACGCCACCGACCGCAGGGCGCCGGGCCGGCGCTCGGCCAGCTGCGCCGGGCCGGCGCCGGACGCCGGGTCCGCCGGGACGGGACCGGCCTCCGGCTGCGGCCGTTCGGTGGACACGGCGTCATCCTGCCCCCGAGTCCGCCGCCCGGTCGCGGGGCCGGTCGCCGTCCGGGACCGCCCCCGCGTCGCGGCCGGGGTCGTCCAGATGGCCCGCCGGTCGACCGACCGGGCCGGACCCAGCCGCCGCCCGCCGTCCGCGACCGGGGTCGGGTCCGGGGAGGGGTCCGGGGACGGGCGCATGGCGATCACGCCCCGTCCCGGCCGGCCAGCAGGTTGCGGGCCAGGGCGACGTGGCCGCGGACCAGGCCGCGGGTGACCACGATGGCGACGGCGACGACCAGCACCCCGGCGGCGCTCCAGGGCAGCGCGGACCACCAGCTGTCGACGGTCAGCCAGCGGTGGCCTTCGTCGTCGCTGGGGAAGTGCATGGCGCCCTCGGGCAGGAAGCGGTACCAGATCGGCAGGGTGATCGCCCCGAGACCGGTGGCCCACAGGGTCACCACCACGGTGAACTGGATGATGCCCAGCGGGAACAGCAGCAGCAGGTAGGCCAGGGAGGACCAGGTCGAGCCGTCCTCGAGGCGTTGCTGCCATCGCTGTCGTGCGGTGCGGCCGGTGATGCGGTCGACCGGCTCGGGCAGCCGCACCCCGAGCATGCCGGCCACCCGCTCCCGTTCCATCCGGCCCAGGCCTCGGACCACCAGCACGGCGGCGGCGAGCACGGGCAGGCCCACCCAGATGATCGCCGTGGACACCCCGACGCTGATCAGCGTGACCAGCAGGGTGAACGACACGATGCCCAGCGGCAGACCGAGCAGCAGGAACGCGACCGACGCGGCCAGGCCGGGTCCATGGCCGACCGACACGGGGCGGCCGGAGGTGGTCGCGAGCGAGCCGAGGACCGGCTGGTCGCCGGTCCCGGACGAGACGTGCAGCGGGTCGGCGGCGGAGCCGGCGGCCGGGAACGGGTGTGTGGTCATGGATCGAGCCTGGTCCGGCTACCGCGTCGGTCCCATGGTGCGCACCCCCCGATCCAGGGTGGGGCTGGCCATACCCCCGGCCCCCCGGCCCCCCCGGCCCCCCGGCTGTCCCTGGCTGCCGGACCGCGGCGCGCGGGCCAGGATGCCGGCATGCGACCAGGAGAGCGATCGCCCCGGGTGGGCGTGGACGACGAGCTGCCGGTGTGTGCAACGTGCGGGGTGCAGCGCGAGGCCGGTGACCGGCCCGCGGTCTGCCCCATCTGTGCGGACGACCGGCAGTGGGTGCCGGCCGACGGCCAGCGCTGGACGTCGATGGGGGAGCTGGCCGCCGGTGGGCACCGCGTCGAGGTGCGCACCGACGCAGGCCTGACCGGCATCGGCACCACGCCGGGGTTCGCCATCGGGCAGCGCGCACTGCTGGTGCCCGGGCCGGAGGGAAACCTGCTCTGGGACTGCGTGCCGCTCGTCGATGACGAGGCCGCCGCCGCGGTGGACGCGCTCGGCGGGGTGGCCGCCATCGCGATGTCGCACCCGCACTTCTACAGCGCCGTGGCGTCCTGGAGCAGGGCGTTCGGCGGCGTCCCGGTGTTCGTGCACCGGGCCGACGAACAGTGGCTGGGGCGGACCGGCGGCGTCGAACGCTGGGACGGCACGACCCGCGAGATCCTGCCCGGCAGAACGCTGATCAACACCGGCGTGCACTTCGCCGGGGGCACCGTGCTGCACGCCGACGCCACCGTCAGCGAGATCCCCGGCGGCGCACTGTGTTCCGGCGACATCGTGCAGGTGGTCAACGACACCCGGTGGGTGTCCTTCATGTACAGCTACCCGAACCTGATCCCGGAGCACCCGGACACGGTGGTCCGCACCGTGCGGATGCTGGAGCCGTTCGCGTTCGAGGCCGTGTACGGCGCGTGGTGGGGCAAGGTCGTCCCGACCGACGGCAAGGCGGCGGTCCGGCGCTCCGCCCGGCGCTACCTGAGCCATCTCGGCCTGCCCTGGCCGGACGAGGTCTGACCGACCGTCGGCGGGAACGCCGAACGGGGCGGCACCTGTGCGGTGCCGCCCCGCTCCGATGTGCCCCCGGCAGGATTCGAACCTGCGCACCCGCCTCCGGAGGGCGGTGCTCTATCCCCTGAGCTACGGGGGCGCGGGAAGGAACTCTACCGCATCCGCGGCGGTGCTCCCGCCTGCTGTCCGGCCGTCGCACGGCCGCCCACCGGCGAGCTCCGGCGAGCGTTCACGACGCCGGCAGTGGCTCGGCGCCGCGCTGCTGCAGCATCTGCGTCATCACCGCGATCTCGCTCTGCTGCGTCTCCAGCATCTTGCCGGCGAAGTTGCGCACGATCGGGTTGCCGGCGTGGTCGGCGGCCTCCTGCATCATCGGCACCCCGCCCTGGTGGTGCCGGATCATCAGCTGCAGGAACAGCACGTCGGACGCCTCGCCCCGGGCGTCACGCAGCTGGGCGATCTCGGCGTTCGTGGCCATGCCGGGCATGATCGCGCCGTCCGATCCGGTTGCCGGGGCCGAGGCCGTCGCCCCGGTGCCGCTGCCGTGCGCGTGGCCGTCGCTGCCCATCCAGGCCATCGGCGGCTCGCCGGTGACCTGCGGCAGTTGCCACAGCGCCAGCCAGCCCTGCATCTGGCCCAGCTGGGCGGTCTGGGTGGCGTCGATGTCGTAACCCATCACCGCGATCTCGGGGTCGTCGGTGTTCTCCTGGGCGTAGTGCGCCATCAGCGCGCCCTGGGTGTGGTGCACGATCATGTCGCGCGCGAACCCGGCGTCCACCGAGTCCGAGGCCGGCACACTCACCGCGTCCGTGGACGTGCCGGGCTTCAGTGCCATGCCGATCGTCGCGCCGACCAGCAGCAGCACGATCGCCCCGGCGGCCAGCACCAGCGTGGTGGTGCGCCCGCCCCACCGCGGGCCGGACGGCCGGTGCTGCGGCTGGCCCGCCTCGGGCGTGCGGTCACCGCCCGGCGCTTCCGGGGCGCCGGGCGAGTGGGGTGCCGCGCTCGTCATCGGCTCAGCTGCCCGAGGTGGCCGGGCTCTCGGCCGAGGTCTCGGCGGGCGTCTCCGCCGACGACGCCGGGGCGGTCTCGGTCTGGCTGCCCGTCTCCACCGGCACGCCGTTGGTCGTGGTCGGCAGCGTGCTCTGGTCGATGGCCGACATCTCGCTGGTCGCCTCGGTGGCCCCGGCGCCACTCATCGGAACCGCGTCGGCGCCCCGCGGGGACGCGTCGAACGCCGGCGGGTTGACCGTGTCGAAGGTCGGCTGCGAGCAGGTCGCACCGGTCTCCGGGTAGATGTACGGGTTGAGCCGGACGGCAGCGATGAAATGCCGGACCCGCTCGTCGGAGGCGGAGTCGACCTTGAGCTGGTGCGCCCAGCCCTGCAGCGAGATCGGGCTGTCCAGACCGGGGTACGGGCTCAGCGAGATGTAGGTCTGCCCGTCCACCAGGCCCTGCAGCACCTCGAGATCCCCGTCGGCGACGGTGTCCGGGTTGTAGGTGATCCAGACCGCGCCGTGCTCCAACGTGTGGACCATGTTCTCGTCACGGACCGGCACGGTGTAGACGACGCCGTTGCAGGCCGCCCACACACCGTCGTGCGGACCGCCGACCGGCGGGAAGCGGTTGTAGGCCACCCGCTCGTCGGCGCCCACGTGCAGGGCGGCCGCGTAGTCGTCGTAGCTGAACCGGCCGTCCTCGGAGACGGTGGCCGCGCCCACGTAGATGCCCGGGATGTCGGTCGACGGGTCCCGGTTCTCCTCGGTCGGCGTCCAGGCGGCCACCTCGGCGGCGGCCTGGTCGTTGGACCGGTTCTGGTTGTAGACGACGATGAAGATGCCCGCGGCGAGGGCCACGATCACCGCCACCGCGCCGATGGTCAGCCAGGGCAGGCCCTGCCGTCGGCTGACCAGCGCGGGGGGAGCGGAGCGTCGTTTCTTGGCGGACTTGCCGCTGGCCATCATGGAAGCGCAACCTCGGTCGGATCGGTGGGACAGGAACAGCCGGCCCGGGACAACGCCCCGTGCTCGACGCCGCGATCGCCGCGCCGACCGCCCGCGAGGCGGTCGAACCGGCCCTGACCTCGGCCGCTGCGGAGTGTACGGACCGCGCGCGTGGCCCGGCTGTGAACGCGCAGCGTGATCGGGCGTTCCCGGAGCGCCCTCGCGCCCGCTCGGGAGCGTGGTCGGAAGGCTCGTCGCGGCTTCCTAAGATGGACGGGTGAATCCCGAGTCCCTGGTCGACGTGCTCCGTGTTGCCCTGACGGCGGCGGTGGCCGAGGGTGACCTGACCCCGAAGGCCGTCCCCGACAGCACTGAGGGCGTCGGTCCGGCCGCAGCGCAGGCCGCGCTGGCCGCCACCGAGATCACCGTGGAGCGGCCCCGATCCCGCGAGCACGGCGACTACGCCACCTCCCTGGCCATGAGACTGGCCAAGCCGACCGGCATGTCGCCGCGGGCGGTGGCCCAGGTGCTGGCCGACCGGCTCGCCTCGGCGCCCGGCATCGCCAAGGTGGAGATCGCCGGCCCGGGCTTCCTGAACCTCACCCTGGACACCGCGGCCGCCGCCGCCACGGTGGCCCGGGTGGTGGCCGAGGGCGAGCGGTACGGCACCGGTGACGCCCTGGCCGGTCGCGCCGTCAACCTCGAGTTCGTCTCGGCCAACCCGACCGGTCCGGTGCACATCGGCGGCGCCCGGTGGGCGGCGGTCGGCGACGCGCTCGGCCGGATCCTGAGCGCCCAGGGTGCCGCGGTCACCCGGGAGTACTACTTCAACGACGCCGGCGCGCAGATCGACCGGTTCGCCCGGTCGCTGCTGGCCGCGGTGCGCGGCGAGCCCGCTCCCGAGGACGGCTACGGCGGCGAGTACATCGCCGAGATCGCCACGGCCATCGCCGCCGACCAGCCCGCCCTGCACGGCATGGCCGACGCGGACGCCCAGGAGCTGCTGCGTCGCGAGGGCGTCCACCGGATGTTCGACGACATCAAGGCCACGTTGCACCAGTTCCGCACCGACTTCGACGTCTACTTCCACGAGGACTCGCTGCACAGCAGCGGTGCGGTGCAGGCCGCGGTGGACCGGCTCAAGGCCTCCGGGCACCTCTACGCCCGGGACGGCGCCTGGTGGCTGCGCTCCACCGAGTACGGCGACGACAAGGACCGCGTCGTCATCAAGTCGGACGGCAACCCGGCGTACATCGCCGGCGACCTGGCCTACTTCCTGGACAAGCGCTCCCGCGGCTTCGACCTGTGCATCTACATGCTCGGCGCCGACCACCACGGCTACATCTCCCGGCTCAAGGCCGCCGCCGCTGCATTCGGCGACGACCCGTCCGTGGTCGAGGTGCTCATCGGGCAGCTGGTCAACCTGGTCCGCGACGGGCAGCCGCTGCGGATGAGCAAGCGGGCCGGGACGGTGCTCACCCTGGACGACCTGATCGACGCCCTCGGGGTGGACGCCGCGCGGTACGCGCTGATCCGGTACTCGGTCGACACCACCCTCGACCTCGACCTGGACCTGTGGACCAAGCAGACCAACGACAACCCGGTCTACTACGTGCAGTACGCGCACGCCCGGTTGGCGTCGCTGGCCCGCAACGCCGCCGACCTCGGCATCGACCCGCGGTACGACGATCCGGCCGCCTTCGATCCGATGCTGCTCGACACCCCGCGCGAGTCCGAGCTGATCGCCCTGCTCGCGGCCTGGCCGGCGCTGCTGCGCACCGCCGCGGAACTGCGCGAGCCGCACCGCGTCGCCCGGTACCTGGAGGACCTGGCCTCCGGCTACCACAAGTTCTACGACGCGGTCCGGGTGCTGCCCATGGGGGATGAACAGGACGGAGGCCCGGCCCCTGCGCACACGGTGGCCCGACTCTGGCTGTGCCGCGCGGCCCGGCAGGTGCTGGCCAACGGCCTTGACGTCCTCGGTGTCTCGGCCCCGGAGCGCATGTGATGTCCGCCCGCGTCCATCCCGCCGGACCGCGATCCGGGGAACACGTCGACGATCGCCCGCTGGACGCGCTGCCGGCCGACCTGAACCGGCTCGACCCGGTCATCTGGCCGCGGCACGCCGGGCGCGGGGCCGACGGCGCCATGGTGCTGGCCGGCAACGACGTCCGCGACCTGGCCGCCGAGCACGGCACGCCGATGATGGTGCTCGACGAGCAGGACTTCCGCAGTCGGTGCCGCGACTTCGTGAACGCCTACGGCCGGGCCGAGGCGGTGCACTACGCAGGCAAGGCGTTCCTGTGCACCCAGGTGGTGCGGTGGCTGGACGAGGAGGGCCTGTCGCTGGACGTGTGCACCGGGGGCGAGCTGCGGCTGGCCCTGCGGGCCGGCTTCCCGCCCCACCGGATCACCTTCCACGGTTCGAACAAGTCCGACGCCGAGCTGGAGCTGGCCGCCGAGGTCGGGGTCGGCGCCATCGTCGTCGACTCGTACGACGAGATCGGCCGGCTGGCCGGCATCGCTGAGCGGCGACGGCTCGTTCGTGGTTCCGACGCCGACTCGGACCCCATCCGGCTGTTCATCCGGGTCACCGTCGGCGTCGAGGCGCATACTCACGAGTTCATCGCCACCGCGCACGAGGACCAGAAGTTCGGCTTCTCGCTGAGCGCGGGCGACGCGCAGGAGGCCGTCCGCCGCATCGTGGCCCTGCCCGGGCTGCGGCTGATCGGACTGCACTCGCACATCGGCTCGCAGATCTTCGACCCGTCGGGCTTCGAGGTGTCCGCCCGGCGGGTGGTCAGCCTGCTGCGGCAGCTGCTCGAGGACCATCCGGCGCTGGCCGACAGCATCACGGTGCTCGACCTGGGGGGCGGCCTGGGCATCGCGTACACGTCGGCGGACGATCCGCCGCAGCCGGACGTGATGGCCACGTCGCTGCTGGACATCGTCAGCCGGGAGTGCCAGGCCGCCGGCCTGGTCGTGCCGGACGTCGCCGTCGAGCCCGGCCGGGCCATCGCCGGCCCGGGCACGGTGACCGTCTACCAGGTCGGCACCATCAAGGACGTCGTCCTCGACGGCGGGGTGGTGCGGCGGTACGTGTCGGTCGACGGCGGGATGAGCGACAACATCCGGACCGCCCTCTACGACGCCGCCTACACGGTGACGCTGGCCTCGCGGACCTCGACGGCCCCGGCGACACGCTGCCGGGTCGTGGGCAAGCACTGCGAGTCCGGGGACATCGTCGTCCGCGACTGCTACCTTCCTGCCGACCTGGCGGTGGGGGATCTGCTCGCGGTCGCCGCCACGGGCGCGTACTGCTACGTGATGGCGAGCAGCTACAACCGGGTGCCCCGGCCGCCGGTGATCGCGGTGGCCGACGGTGCCGCCCGCACCCTGCTCCGCCGGGAGACCGACGACGACCTGATGCGCCTGGAGACCTGGTGAGCACTGCACCCGAGCCGGACCGCCCTGCGAAGACCACGCCGGCACCGGCCCGACAGCCGTCCCTGGTCCCCGGCGTGGTGTTGCTGGTGATCGCCGCAGTGCTCATCGTGGTCGTGCTGGTCGCACCCGACATGCCGCAGTGGCTCAAGGTGGTCATCGCGATCCTGGCCGTGCTGGTGGTGGTCACGCTGCTCGGCTACGCCTTCAAGGTGTTCCGCGACACCGCGCGCCGGGGGAGCGGCCGATGAGGCCGGACGCGCGGGAGGTCGGCGGACCGGTCCGGGTGGCGGTGCTCGGGGCCGGGGTGGTGGGCAGCCAGGTGGTCCGGCTGCTGCTCGAGCACGGCAACGAGCTCGCCGCGCGCATCGGCGCCCCGCTGGAGCTGGCCGGGGTGGCCGTCCGCCGCCCGAACCGGCACCCCGACGTCCCGGCCGCGTTGCTGACCACCGACGCCGCGGCGCTGGTCGCGCGGCCGGACGTCGACGTGGTGGTCGAGGTGATCGGTGGCCTGGAGCCCACGCGCGAACTGCTGCTCACCGCTTTGCGGCGGGGCGCGGCGGTGGTCACCGCGAACAAGGCGCTGCTGGCCGAACACGGCCCGGAGCTGTACGAGGCGGCCGACGCGGCAGGCGCCGATCTGTACTTCGAGGCAGCCGTCGCCGGAGCCATCCCGCTGATCCGTCCGATCCGCGAATCCCTTGCTGGAGACCGCATCTCGCGGATCATGGGGATCGTCAACGGCACCACCAACTTCATCCTGTCGGCGATGAGCCAGCAGGGCGTCGGCTACGGCGAGGCGCTCGCCGAGGCCACTCGACTGGGCTACGCCGAGGCCGATCCGACCGCGGACGTCGACGGCTTCGACGCCGCGGCCAAGGCCGCCATCCTGGCCTCCATCGGCTTCCACACCCGGGTCGGTGCCGACCAGGTGCACCGCGAGGGCATCGCCGGGGTGACCGCGGCGGACATCCGCGCGGCGCGGGAGATCGGCTGCGTGGTGAAGCTGCTGGCCATCTGCGAACGGGTCTCGGTGGGCGGGGGCGAGGCGGTGTCGGCCCGGGTGCACCCGGTGATGCTGCCGGTGGCCCATCCGCTCGCCGGTGTCGACGGGGCCTACAACGCGGTCTACGTCGAGGCCGAATCGGCCGGGCGGCTGATGTTCTACGGCCCCGGAGCCGGCGGTGCCCCCACGGCGTCGGCCGTGCTGGGTGACCTGGTCGCGGTGGCCCGCAACCGGCTGGTCGGCGGGCGGGGCCCGGGGGAGTCGGCCCACGCCGACCTGCCGGTCCAGCCGATGGGTGAGGTCCCGGCGCGGTACCACGTGAGCCTGGACGTCGACGACCGTTCCGGTGTGCTCGCCGCGGTGGCCGGGGCGTTCGCGGCCGCCGGGGTGTCGATCTCCGACGTCCGGCAGATGGGCCGCGGCACGGACGCGCAGCTGGTCGCGGTGACGCACACCGCGCCGGATGCGGTGCTGGCCACGACCGTGGCGCAGCTGGGCGAACTGCCTGCGGTGCACCGGGTCACCTCGGTCATGCGGGTGATGGGAGAGCTGCGATGAGCGGCACCACGATGACCAGCGGCACGGTGTCGGCGGGCTTGGCCTCCCCGGGCTGGCCGGGGCTGATCCACGCCTACGCCGATCGCGTGGCCGTCCCCCCGGGCGCCGCGGTGGTGACCCTGCAGGAGGGCGGCACTCCGCTGGTGCCGGCCGGTGCGCTGTCCGACCGGGTCGGCGCGGAGGTCTGGCTCAAGGTCGAGGGGGCCAATCCGACCGGCTCGTTCAAGGACCGCGGGATGACCGTCGCGGTCACCCACGCGCTGGCCGCCGGGGCCCGGGCCGTCATCTGCGCATCCACCGGCAACACGTCGGCCTCGGCCGCTGCGTACGCCGCGCGAGCCGGGCTGAACAGCGCAGTCCTGGTCCCGCAGGGCAAGATCGCCAGCGGCAAGCTGGCCCAGGCGGTGGCCTACGGCGCCCGGATCCTGCAGGTGCAGGGCAACTTCGACGACTGCCTGGAGCTGGCCCGCAAGACCGCCGCCGCCCACCCGGAGATCGAGCTGGTCAACTCGGTGAACCCGGTCCGCATCGAAGGCCAGAAGACCGCCGCGTTCGAGATCTGCGACGTGCTCGGGCGGGCGCCCGACGTGCACTGCCTGCCGGTCGGCAACGCGGGCAACATCACCGCGTACTGGAAGGGCTTCACCGAGTACCAGCGCGACGGCGTGGTGGCCACCACGCCGCGCATGCTCGGGTTCCAGGCGGCCGGGGCCGCGCCGCTGGTGCTCGGGCACCCGGTGCCGAACCCCGACACCATCGCCACCGCCATCCGGATCGGCGCCCCGGCCTCCGGCGCGCAGGCGCTCAGGGCCCGCGACGAGTCCGGCGGGCTCATCGACGCGGTCACCGACGAGCAGATCCTGGACGCCTACCGGCTGCTGGCCACCAACGAGGGTGTCTTCGTCGAGCCCGCGTCGGCCGCGTCGGTGGCCGGCCTGCTCGCCGTCGCCGCTGACGGCCGGCTGTTCGCGGACCGGAAGACCGCCGCCGGGCCGCTGGTGGTCGTCTGCACGGTGACCGGCAACGGACTCAAGGACCCGGACACCGCCATGCTGACCATGACCGACCCGGTCGTCGTCCCGGTCGCCGCGGAGGCCGTGGCGGCCGCGCTGGACCTGGCGTGACGGAGCCGCAGGTTCATGCCGGCGGGTCCGAGACGTGGTGGCACGTCCGGGTTCCCGCGACGTCGGCCAACCTGGGGCCTGGATTCGACAGCTTCGGGCTGGCGCTCGACCTGCACGACGAGATGGCCGTGCGGCCCACCGCTGGCGGGTTCGTCGTCGAGATCGACGGGCCCGGACGCGACGCCGTGCCGCTGGACGAGTCGCACCTGGTGCTGCGGGCCATGTCCCGTGCCTTCGCCACGGTCGGGCAGACGCTGCCCGGGGTGCACCTGCGGTGCTGGAACCGCATCCCGCACGGCGGCGGGCTGGGGTCGTCGGCGGCCGCCATCGTGGCCGGTCTGCTGCTGGGCCGGGCGCTGCTGCCGACCCCGGATCCGGCGCAGCCGGACCGCACGCTGTCCGACGCCGATCTGTTCGACCTGGCCTGCGAGCTCGAGGGACACCCGGACAACGTGGCCCCGGCCCTGTTCGGCGGTCTGACCCTGTGCCATCCCGCACCGAACGGTGGCACCCGGGTGGTGTCACCCGTGGTCCACCCCGACCTGCGGCCCATCGCGTTCGAGGCCGCGGCCTCGTCGTCCACCAAGCAGTCCCGCGGTCTGCTGCCGGCCACGGTGCCGCACGCCGACGCGGCGGCCAACGCCGCCGCCGCCGGGTTGCTCGTCCTCGGGCTCACCCAGGATCCGTCGGTGCTGCTCCCGGCCACCGCGGACCGGCTGCACCAGCCGTACCGGGCCGCGTCCATGCCGGCGTCCACCACGCTCATCGCGGACCTGCGCGCCGCCGGCCTGCCCGCGGTCGTCTCCGGTGCCGGACCATCGGTGCTGGTGCTGTGCGACCAGTCGCAGCAGCAGGAGGTGCACCGGTTGCTCGACGCCGGGCAGCTCCCCGCGGACGGCTTCACCGTGCGCGACGTCGCCATCTGCCGCACGGGCGGCCAGGTCCGGGCGGACGACGGTCGTCCGGGCGGGGTCTGGGCGGAGTGCGCCGGCTGAGGCCGATCCGGCCTGCTGACGTCCGTCCGGTGACCCCGGCCGCGACGGTTCCCATCACCCCGACGATGGAACGCGACGTGTGACACGCGCGTCGTGCTTGCTGGTCATCCCGTCCGCGGTTACTCTGGCGGACAGATCACCGGCCTTGCGTCCTTCACCCGCACTCACGAGCCGGAGTCGCAGGGGGTACTCCCTCCGTCTTCTGTCGATCGCCTCCATTCTCCCGTTCGCGTGAGCGGGGATGAGCGTCCAGCCGCCGGAGTGCTCTGTCGCCCGCCCTCTCGCGTTGCGATGCCAGAACCCGACCCCGGTGATCCGCAGAACCTCACCGCGTCCTCGACTGACGCGGGACGGCAGCCGTCACGTCTTGACGGCGCACGATCCCGGCCGAACTCATCGGCCGGACAGGAAGGATCTTCGTGACTGACACCACGGAGTCGCTCGAAACCCTGCTGCCCGCGGACACCGAGACCGGTGCGGCGCCTCGCCGCGTCCGTCAGCGCGGCGAGGGCCTGTCGGGCATGGTGCTGGCCGATCTGAAGGCGATCGCCGGTCAGCTCGGCATCCGCGGCACCTCCGGGATGCGCAAGGGTGACCTGGTCGCGGCCATCTCGGCCCGGCAGACCGGTGGCGCCTCGGGCACCACGAACAGCGGGAGCCGGCCCGCGCCGACCGTCACCACCCCCGATGCGTCCCCCGACCGGGCGACGGCTCCCTCCGCGGCGCCGGCCACCGAGACCGGTGGCACCCGAGCCGATGCGGACCGCGCGCAGCGCCCCGAACGTCGTGACACCGATCGTCCTGACGCCGATCGACCGGACACCGAGCGGTCGGCCGCGGTGAACGGCGCCGATGATCATGTCGCCGCTCCGGCCGCCGACCGAGACGAGTCGCGCGACCGCTCCGCACCCACCGTTGAATCACTCCAGCTCGACCTGCCGCCGATCAGCCCGCGGGACGGTCGGGACCAGGGCGAGGGCCGCGAGGACGGTTCGCGCGGCAGCCGTCGCAACCGGCGCAACCGGCGTGACCGGGACGGTGGCGAGGGTGCGAGCGCGACGGTCGAGCAGACCGACGACCGCGGCGAGGGTGACCGGAGCGCCGAGCGCTCGGGTGACCGCGCCGACGGGCGCGACCAGCGCGCCGGCCAGAATCGCGACGGACGGCCCGAGCAGGGCCGCAACGACCAGCGCAACCAGGGCCGGGACCAGTCCCGGGACCAGGGTCAGGGCCGCAACGACCAGCGTCGTGCCGCCGACGAGGACGACGACGGTGACGGCCGCGGCCGCCGCGGCCGCCGCTACCGCGAGCGGAACCGGCGGGGCCGCGACCGGCTGGCCGGCGAGGGCGGCGGTGCCGAGCCGGAGGTGCGCGACGACGACGTGCTGCTGCCGGTGGCCGGCATCCTCGACGTGCTCGACTCGTACGCGTTCATCCGCACCTCGGGCTACCTGACCGGCCCGAACGACATCTATGTGTCGCTCTCGCAGGTCCGCAAGTACGGCCTGCGCCGGGGCGACGCCGTCACCGGCGCCGTCCGCCAGGCCCGGGAGGGCGAGCAGCAGCGGCAGAAGTTCAATGCCCTGGTGCGGCTCGACTCGGTCAACGGCATGGAGCCCGAGGCGGCCAAGCAGCGCCCCGAGTTCACCAAGCTCACGCCGCTCTACCCGAACGAGCGGCTGCGCCTGGAGACCGAGTCGCACATCCTCACCACCCGGGTCATCGACCTGGTCATGCCGGTCGGCAAGGGGCAACGCGCGCTCATCGTCTCGCCGCCCAAGGCCGGCAAGACCTCGGTGCTGCAGGCCATCGCCAACGCCATCAGCACGAACAACCCGGAGTGCCACCTCATGGTGGTGCTGGTCGACGAACGGCCGGAGGAAGTCACCGACATGCAGCGGTCGGTGAAGGGCGAGGTGATCGCCTCCACCTTCGACCGGCCGCCGGCCGACCACACCCTGGTCGCCGAGCTGTCCATCGAGCGGGCCAAGCGCCTGGTCGAGATGGGCAAGGACGTGGTGGTGCTGCTCGACTCGATCACCCGACTCGGCCGCGCCTACAACCTGGCCGCGCCGGCGTCCGGCCGGATCCTGTCCGGTGGTGTCGACTCGACCGCGCTGTTCCCGCCGAAGCGCTTCCTCGGCGCGGCCCGCAACATCGAGAACGGCGGCTCGCTCACCATCTTCGCCTCGGCGCTGGTGGAGACCGGGTCGGCCGGTGACACGGTGATCTTCGAGGAGTTCAAGGGCACCGGCAACGCCGAGCTCAAGCTGGACCGGCGCCTGGCCGACAAGCGGATGTTCCCCGCCATCGACGTCGACCAGAGCTCCACCCGCAAGGAGGACCTGCTGCTCTCGCCCGACGAGCTGGCCATCGTGGTCAAGCTCCGTCGGGTGCTGGCCGCGCTGGACACCCAGCAGGCCCTCGAGGTGGTGCTCGACCGGCTGCGCAAGACCCGCAACAACGTCGAGTTCCTGATGCAGGTGGCCAAGTCCACCCCCGGCGATTGATCATGCCGCAGGAGGCAGCCGCGATCGTGCCCACCAGTCCGGTCCTGGCCCGAGAGGTGTTGGCGCGCACGTCCTACGTGCTGCTCACCACGTTCCGGAAGTCCGGGGCGGCGGTGGCCACTCCGGTCTGGATCGCGCCCGGCCGGGGTGACCTGGCCGGTGCACTGCTGGTCTGGTCCAACCCCCGGGCGGGCAAGATCAAGCGGCTGCGCCGACCGTCCGACGTGCTGGTGCAGCCGTGCTCCATCGGTGGGACCCCCATCGGTGAGCCGATCACGGCCCGCGCGGAGCGACTGCCCGACGACCGGGTGCAGGACGTCATCCGAGCGCTGGTGCGCAAGTACGGCATCACGGCCTGGCTGACCACGCTGTCCACCCGGCAGTGGCCCGGTCCGCTGGCACGGTTGCCCCGCCGTGCGGCGGCGGGGATCGCCATCCACCTGCCCTGACCGCCCTCGTCGGCTCCGGCCGGCTCCCTACGGTGGGAATGCCGGGGAGGCGGGCGACGTTCAGGCGGAGGTGCCTGTATGTGGCACACTGGCAGGTCGAGCCCGGCCCCGGTTCACGCCGCCCGATGCCGCTCGGAGACACCACGTCGTTCCTGACGGGGATCCGCGCGGCCGAAGTCCGGACGGCGACCCGGAGCCACGAGAGAGGACACCATGAAGACCGGCATCCACCCCGAGTACGTCACCACCGAGGTCTCCTGCGGTTGTGGGAACACCTTCACCACCCGCAGCACCGAGACCAGCGGGAAGATCACCGTCGAGGTCTGCTCGAACTGCCACCCGTTCTACACCGGCAAGCAGAAGATCCTGGACACCGGCGGTCGTGTCGCCCGCTTCGAGGCGCGGTACGGCAAGCGCAACCGCTGACCGAACCCTACGGCGCCCGTCGGCCAGCAGGCCGGCGGGCGCCGTTCGGCGTTCCGGGCCGGAACCGGGTCCGGGCACCAGCACCATCGCCGAACGCGTCGTCCCTCAGGAGAGCACCATGACCGACGGGCACAGTGCCGATCCCACGGCCGCCCTGGTCGACGAGTACGCCGAACTGGAACGCACCCTGGCCGACCCGGCCGTCCACGCCGATCAGGCGCAGGCCCGCCGACTCGGGCGGCGGTACGCCGAGCTGACCCCGATCGCGGCCACCGCGGGCCGACTGCGACAGGTCGGGGACGACCTGGTCACTGCACGCGAGCTGGCTGCGCAGGATCCGGCCTTCGCCGAGGAGGCCGAAGAGCTCGCCGCTGAACGGTCGGAGCTGCAGGACCGACTGGCCGAACTGCTCGCGCCGCGCGATCCGGACGACGCCAAGGACGTCCTGATCGAGATCAAGGCGGGGGAGGGCGGCGAGGAGTCGGCCCTGTTCGCCGGTGACCTGCTGCGCATGTACGTCCGGTACGCCGAGCGCCGGTCGTGGAGGACCGAGGTGCTGTCGTCCTCGGACTCCGACCTCGGTGGGTACAAGGACGTCACCCTGGCCGTCAAGGCGCCCGGATCGCCCGCCCCGGCGGACGGCGTCTGGGCCAGGCTCAAGTTCGAGGGCGGGGTACACCGCGTGCAGCGGGTCCCGGTCACCGAGTCCCAGGGACGGATCCACACCTCGGCGGCCGGCGTCTTCGTCGCCCCGGAGGCCGACGAGACCACCGACGAGATCGAGCTCAAGGACAACGATCTGCGCATCGACGTCTTCCGGTCGTCGGGCCCGGGTGGTCAGTCGGTCAACACCACCGACTCCGCCGTCCGGATCACCCATCTGCCCACGGGCATCGTGGTGTCCTGCCAGAACGAGAAGTCACAGCTGCAGAACAAGGAACAGGCGCTGCGCATCCTGCGGGCCCGCCTGCTGGCCGCGGCTCGCGCCGCGGCCGCCGACGCGGCTTCCGACGCCCGTCGCTCCCAGGTCCGCACGGTCGACCGGTCGGAGCGGGTGCGCACGTACAACTTCCCGGAGAACCGCATCGCCGATCACCGGGTCGGGTACAAGGCGCACAACCTGGACGCGGTGCTGGCCGGGGAGCTCGACGGCGTCCTGGATGCGCTCGCCCAGGCCGACCGGACCGAACGGATCGGAGGGGGAGCCCGATGACGGGGGCCGAACGGTCCGGATCGTCGGCCGCCGGGCCGGTGACATTGCGCGCTGAACTGTCGGCCGCCGAGCGGCTGCTGGCCGCGGCCGGCGTGGCCAGTCCGGTGGCCGACGCTCGGTGGTTGGCCGCGCACGTCCTGGGCGTGGACCGGGGACGGCTGGGCCTGCACCCGCTGCTGACCGGGGACCAGCGGGACTCCTTCCGTGACCTGGTGACCCGGCGCGCCGCCCGGCAGCCACTGCAGCACCTGCTCGGCACCGCCGTGCTCGGCCCGGTCGAGGTCGCCGTGGGACCGGGCGTCTTCGTGCCCCGGCCGGAGACCGAGTCGATGGTGGAGTGGGCCGTGCAGGCCATCGCGTCGGTCGCCGCCCCGCTCGTGGTCGACCTGTGCGCGGGGACCGGTGCCATCGCACTGGCCGTCTCCCGCGCCCGCCCGGACGCCCAGGTCGTCGCGGTCGAGCGATCGGTGGCGGCGTTGCCGTGGGCGCGCCGGAACGTCGGCACGCACCGCGCGGCCGGCGGCGGCCAGGTCGAGCTGCGAGCGGGCGACGTGCTGGACGAGCGGGTGCTCGCCGACCTCGACGGCCGCGCCGACCTGGTGATCAGCAACCCGCCGTACGTGCCGGACGGCACCCGGGTCGATCCCGAGGTGGCGGACTGGGACCCGCCGGAGGCGGTGTTCGCCGGGCCGGACGGGCTCTCGGTGATCCTCCCGCTCATCCCGGTGGCGGCCGCGCTCCTGCGGGTCGGTGGCGTGTTGGCCATCGAGCACGACGACAGCCACGGCGAGGTGGTGCCCGAGCTGATCGGGCGCCGCCGGCTGTTCGCCGAGGTCCAGGACCATCCCGATCTCACCGGCCGGCCGCGGTTCGTCACCGCGCGGCGCGTCCCGCTGGCCGGCCCGTCCTCCGTGAACACCCAGGAGTCGCGATGATCTACGACTGTGCCGATCCCGTCGCCCGCCGCGACGGGCTCGCCGCGGCCCAGCAGGCCGCCGGCCGCGGTGAGCTGGTGGTGCTGCCCACCGACACCGTGTACGGCATCGGTGCGAACGCCTTCGACCCTGCCGCCGTGCAGGCACTGCTGGCGGCCAAGGGACGTGGCCCGGACATGCCTGTCCCGGTCCTGGTCGGATCCTGGACGACCATCGACGGCCTGGTCATGGCGGTACCGCCGCTCGCCCGGACGTTGATCGAGGCGTTCTGGCCGGGCGGGCTCTCACTGGTGCTGGAGCACGCACCGTCGCTGGCGTGGGATCTGGGCGAGACGCGGGGCACCGTGATGCTGCGGATGCCGCTGCACCCGGTGGCGCTGGACCTGCTCCGGGCGGTCGGCCCGATGGCGGTTTCGAGCGCGAACCGCAGCGGGCAACCGCCTGCCACCACGGCCGCCCAGGCCTACGCCCAGCTGGGCGAGGACGTCAGCGTCTACCTCGACGGTGGCTCGGCGCCGGTCGGTGTCGCGTCCACCGTCCTGGATCTCACGGCCGAGGTGCCGACCGTCCTGCGGGAGGGCGCCGTCGGCGTCGACCAGCTGCGCGAGGTCATCGGCGAGGTGCGGACGGCCGACCGGTCGGGCTGACGCCCGCCTCCGGGACCGGTGACGGGGATGCCGCGGTGAGCCGGCCGACCAGCCGGCGCCGCGCCTCCTCGCCGTCCCGGCCCAGCAGCGACCATCCGTCGCGACGCAGTCCGACCACCAGGGCGACGACCGCGAGCAGGTAGGCCACCGGTCCGGACTGCACGGCCGGGCCGATGATGACCAGTCCGCACGCGGCGACCAGGACGCCGATCCGGACCAACGCCACCGACCATCGCCGGTAGCCCCACCAGATGAACGCCGCGGCGGCGGTCAGGAACACCCGGGCCCCGGTCGACGCGCCCGGCACCATGCCGTCCGATCCGAACCCGAACAACACCATGCCCGGCTCGCACTGCAAGTACCCGTCGGCGTCCGTGTAGCAGGAGCCCGCCGTGTAGATCGTCGAGGCGACGCCGACCGACGGCCACCAGGCCAGGCCGAGCGACAGTACGCCGAGGGCGCCGGCCACCAGCAGCCACGGCCACCCGGAACCAGGACGCGCGGCCGCGGAAACGCCGGTCGCTGGAGCGGCGACCGGGGGACCGGAGGAGTTCATCGTTCCGCGCGGCCGGGCGACGCCACCACAGCCAGCACCGCGGTCGCGGTGCCCAGCGAGAGCACGAACCCCTGGTTGCTGGTGATGTCGGGCAGGGCGATGAGCACCCAGAACCCGACCAGCGCGCCGGCCGCGGTGGCCCCGACCAGCCACCCGGTGCGCGTCGGTCGGCCGTCCGGGCCGCGCATGAGCAGGGGCGCCGCCTGCACCAGCGCCGCCACCATCGCGAACACCGACCAGGCCAGGCTGGAGGAGAAGAAGTTGTCGTCGGAGAACGGGATGGCCAGACCCAACGCGATCAACACGATGGTGACCAGGTGGGCGGCAACGGTCACGCCGGCCGGCGTCACCCCCGGCGGGGCGGCCGGGGCGCCGAGCGCCGGACCGCCGTTCGGGCCGGCGTGGCCGGGGGATCCCGGCGGGCCTGGGGCGGGTCCGCCCTGGCCCTGCGGTCCCGGCCACGGCCCGGTGGGGCCGGGCCCTGCGGGCCATCCACCCGGTCCCTGCCCCGGTCCGCGGTCGGCCGGCCCCGCGTACCACGCCGGGGGCGGCGTGCCCGGCCCGGGCGGCGGTCCGGGCGGCGGTCCGGGCTGCATCGTCATCGCGGACGTGGGGGGCGGTGCGCCGGTGCCGTGGGCGGGGGAGCCGTGACCCGGACCCGAGGACGGGCCCGGGCCTGGTCCCGGCGAGGGACGGGGACCGCTGGGATCGGGCTGCGCGGGCGTGCTCACTGGGTCGGACCTCCAACAAGGTCGTCTCGGCGGTGGGTCGACACACGGGCGCGCCCGGTCGTGGATCGGTCGGGCGCGACCAGCCCATGGAAGCACGGCCCCCCGACAGCGTGATCAGCGGACTCGGGGAGGTCGTCACCGCGCGCGGTGACCGGCCACGTCAGCGGCGCTGCATCGACGTCCGGACGGGACGGCGGGGATACGCTGCGCCGCGATGACCCAGTACCAACTGCCGCTCAAGGAGTACGCACTGGTCTTCGGGTCCGCGGTGGTGGTGACCTTCCTGCTCACCGGCTTGGTCCGCTGGGCCGCCCAGCGGGCGGGTGCCGTCACCCCGATCCGCGACCGCGACGTGCACACCGCGCCCATCCCGCGCCTCGGCGGCGTCGCCGTGTACGCGGGCTTCGCCGCCGCGGTGGTGCTGTCGATGCAGCTGGCCACGCTGGGCAACGCCTACACCGCGTCGTCCGAGATCGCGGGTGTGCTCACCGCGGGCGGGGTGATCTGCCTGGTCGGGGTACTGGACGACCGGTTCGACCTGGACCCGGTCACCAAGCTGGCCGGCCAGATCCTGGCCGCCGGGGTGCTGGTGCTGTTCGGCGTGCAGTGGCGACTGCTGTGGTTGCCGGACCCGGATTCGCCCTCGGGCGGCACCACGGTCGGGTTCGACCAGGTGCAGGGCACGCTCATCACCATCGGTATCACCGTGGTGCTGATCAACGCCATGAACTTCATCGACGGGCTGGACGGGTTGCTGGCGGGCGTGGCCGCCATCGCCGGCATCGCGGTGTTCGTCTTCTCCAGCCGCCAGCTGTACCTGTCCGCCAACGACCTGAACGGTTCGCAACCGCCGCTCATCGCGGCCGCGCTGGTCGGGGCGTGCGTCGGCTTCCTGCCGCACAACTTCTCGTCGGCGCGCGTCTTCATGGGCGACTCGGGCGCCATGTTCATCGGGCTGGCCATGGCCGGCGCGACCATCAGCGCCAGCGGCAAGATCGATCCCTCGGCGTTCGGTCCGCGGTCGACCATCGCCGCGCTGGCCCCGCTCATCGTGGCGCTGGCCGTGGTGTTCATCCCGGTGCTCGACTTCCTGATGGCGGTCATCCGGCGCACCCGGCAGGGCCGGCATCCGTTCAGCGCCGACAAGCAGCACCTGCACCACCGGATGCTGGCCATCGGTCACACCCATCGGCAGGCCGTGCTCATCTTCTGGATGTGGGCCGCCGTGCTGGCCGGGGGATCGGTCGGCCTGGTGTTCGTCGACCTGGAGCGGGACGGCTGGGTCTACGGCACCGGCGTCCTGGTCGCCGTGCTGGTCGCGGCCACCTGCTCGGCCTGGCCGTGGGTGCGCGCCCGTCGCCTCGGACGCCGGCGGCGACAGGCGGTCGCCGGCGACGCGGCCGACCTGGCCTCCTGACCGGCACCGACCGTCGCCGGACGGGCGTCTCCAGCCGGTGGATCAGCGACAATCAGCGCATGTCCTCCGACTCCACGCCCGCCCGCCCCGATGACTCGGCGGGCCGCCGCGCGCCCGGCGCGCCGGTGGACCTGTCCGAGCGATCCCGCGAGGTGGCCGCGATGGAGCGGTCGGCCGCGGCGGGAGCCTGGACGCTCCGTCATCTGCCCGGCTCCTGGACGGCGCTCGTCGCCGGCGCCGTGGTGCTCAGCATCGTCGGCGGGCTGGTGCAGGGCTGGTCGGCCGTGCTGGGCGTGTCGGTCGGCGCCGCCATCGTCGGGCTCTTCTTCACCGTCTCGGCCGTGGTGATCGCCAAGATCGGCCGCGAAGACCCCAAACAGGTGATGCTCATCGCGATGATCACCTACGTGATCAAGATCGTGGCACTCGGCGTGGTCATGGTGCTGCTGCCGCGGGATTCGGTGATCGATTCACGGTGGATGGCCGGCGCGATCGGGCTGGGCGTCCTGTGCTGGCTGGGCATGCAGTTGCGCTCCGTGCTGACCACCAAGATCTTCTACGTCGACGCGGCGGTGGCCCGGGACGCACCCACGCCCAAGGCGGGCGACCAGGGCGGCACCAAGCGCCGACGCTGGTGAGAGAACGCCGTACGGAGTGATCCACGTCGCATCTTCGACAAACGGTAGAAAGTTGCCCGTCCGAGTGCAACGACACCGGAGGGCAACTGATAGTGTCCGCGGTGCCATGAAACAGATCCTCCTGCCCGGCAAGCGCCCCAGTTCCGCTGGGTCGAACGAAGGCTGGGCGGTGATCTCCACCCTGATCGGCGGTTTCGTCGTCTGGGGTGGGATCGGCTGGCTGTTGGACCTCTGGTGGGGCACCCGCCTGATGACTCCCATCGGCCTGATGATCGGCATGGCGCTCGGGATCTACGCCGTGGTGGCCAGGGCATCCGCTACCGGTCACGCGGATCCACGGCCCGTGAAGACGACCAAGCCACGAGACGAGACTGCCGGACCCGCGACACAGCACGCGGATCCGATCAGCACCCGGAGGGAGACCGAGTGTCCCTGACTCTGCTTGCGCAGGGCCTGCTGGCAGCGCCGGAGGGCGAGGAGGAGGGATTCGTCGCCCCCACGGTCGAGCACTCCTTCTTCTTCGACCGGATCGGTGACGGCACCGTCATCGCCTCCGTCAAGGCGATGGTGCTGCTGATCCTCGGCGTGATCATCCTCTGCGCCTTCTTCCTGGCCGCCTCTCGCAAAGCCGCGATGAAGCCGGGCAAGCTGCAGTTCGCTGGCGAGTCGCTCTACGGCTTCATCCGCAACGGCATCGCGATCGAGATCCTCGGCAAGCACGGCAAGGCGTGGGCCGGATTCCTGGCCACGCTGTTCCTCTTCATCTTCATCCAGAACATCTGGGGCATCGTCCCGGTGGCGCAGCTGCCGGTGACCTCGCACTTCGCCATCCCGGTGCTGCTCGCCCTGGTCGTCTGGGTGCTCTACATGTACGTCGGCATCCGCAAGCACGGGTTCTTCGGCTTCTTCAAGATGATGTGCTACATCCCGGGCATCCCGCCGGCCATGCACATCCTGCTGATCCCGATCGAGTTCCTGTCGAACATCGTGCTCCGGCCGTTCACCCTGGCCGTCCGGTTGTTCGCCAACATGTTCGCCGGCCACATGCTGATCACCATCGCCGGCTTCGGCGCCATCTACCTGTGGACCTCGGGTGGCGTGACCAACTTCCTCCTCGGGATCCTCCCGGCCGTCGGCGGCATCGGCCTGGTGTTCTTCGAACTGTTGATCTGTGGACTCCAGGCCTACGTGTTCACGTTGCTGGCGGCCATCTATCTGGAATCCTCTCTGGCTGACGAGCACTGACGCCGGTGTACCGACCGGCCCGTCCGACCCGCAGTTGATCATCGAGTCGAACCCCGACCGACGACAGACCGTTCCACCTCTGGTCCGCACCCCGCAGGCCAGGAATCGCTCCACGACCTGCAGTGCTCCACGGCGGACGCACCGCGAAAGCACCGAAAGGGAGACGCACTCCAATGGCAGCTGAGTACCTCGCCGAGCTCACCGGCAACATCGGCACCGTCGGTTACGGCCTTGCCGCCATCGGCCCCGGTATCGGTGTGGGCATCGTGTGGGCCTCGTACATCTCCTCGACCGCCCGGCAGCCCGAGTCGGCCGGCCTGACCCGGACCTACGCGTTCCTCGGGTTCGCGGTCTCCGAAGCGCTGGCCCTGCTGGGCTTCGTGGTGCCGTTCATCCTGACCTGATCCTCGACGTCCGACTCCGACCCGAGGAGACACCATGAGCATTGTCGACACCCTCGCGGCCGAAGGCGAAGCCACCAACCCGATCGGCCTGCCGATCGGCGAGGTGATCCTGGGCGCCGTCGGCTTCATCGTGCTGTTGGTCGTGCTGGGCAAGTTCGTCTGGCCCCAGTTCGAGAAGGCCTACGCGGCCCGGACCGCGGCGATCGAGGGCGGCATCGAGAAGGCCGAATCCGCCCAGCGGGACGCGCAGGCGGCCCTGGAGCAGTACCAGCAGCAGCTGGCCGGGGCCAGGGAAGAGGCGGCCAAGATCCGTGAGGACGCCCGCACCCAGGCCCAGGCCATCCGCGACGACATGCTGGCCCAGGCGCACGCCGAGGCCGACCGCATCTCGGCCGCGGGTCGGGCCCAGCTGGAGGCTCAGCGGCAGCAGATCGTCGCCGAGCTGCGCACCGAGCTGGGCCGGTCGTCGGTCGACCTGGCCGGTCGCATCGTGGGTGAGTCGCTGACCGACGACGAGCGGGCCAACCGCACCGTCGAACGGTTCCTGGCCGAGCTGGAGCGCTGATGCAGCACCTCGCCAGCCGGGACGCCCTGGCCGCAACCACCCGGCGTCTGCTCGATCGCACCGAGCAGCTCGACGACCAGGCGCTGCAGCAGCTGGGCACGGACCTGCGGTCCGTGTCGCAGTTGCTGCTCCAGCAGGCGCCGCTGCGCCGGACCCTCTCGGAGAACACCCTCTCGGAGCAGGCCCGGCAGGGCATCGTCGATCGTCTGCTGGCCGGCAAGGTCGTGGACGACGCCGTCCAGGTCGTCCGCGATGTCGTCGCGCAGCAGTGGTCCTCGGGCCGCGACCTGCACGAGGCGGTCAGCCGACTGGGCCGCACGGCTCAGTTCCGGTTGGCCGAGCGGAGCGGCGAGCTCGACGAGGTCGAGGACCAGCTGTTCCGGTTCGCCCGCATCGTCGACGCCAATCCGTCGCTGTCGGTCGTCCTGGACGACCCGACGGCAGACCCGCAGGCGCGGGCCTCGCTGGTGCACCGACTGTTGCAGGGACGGGCCGCTCCGCTGGTCGTCGACCTGCTGGAGTCGCTGGCCCGCGACCCCGAGGGCCGGTCGTTCAGCCACGGCGTCCGTGACCTGGTCGAGCAGGCCGCGGAGCGTCGCGACAAGGTCGTCGCGGTGGTCCGCACCGCCCGGCCGCTGACCGACGACCAACTGCGCCGGCTGACCGCGGCCCTGGGCCGGATCTACGGCCGCGAGGTCTCACTGCACGTCGAGGTCGACGCCGCGCTGGTGGGCGGGCTGCGGGTGCAGGTCGGCGACGAGGTGATCGACGGCAGCATCGCAGGCAGACTGGAGTCGTTGCGGCGGTCGTTGGCCGGCTCGTGATGCTCGCGTTGATCCGGCGCCCCGTGCGTCGGTGACGTCCCCGAGGCGTCGAGGCTCCACCACAACACCATGACCAGCCGCGCAGAAGCGGTCGCCAGCCGTTGAACAGCACTGAAAGAACGGGACGACGATGACCGAGTTGACGATCTCCGCAGACGAGATCCGCTCCGCGATCGACAGCTACGTTGCCGACTACGCCCCCGAGGTGACCCGGGAAGAGGTCGGCATCGTCGCCGACACCGGGGACGGGATCGCCAATGTCGAGGGCCTGCCGTCGGTGATGGCCAACGAGCTGCTCCAGTTCCCCGGTGGGGTGCTGGGCGTCGCGCTGAACCTCGAGGTGCGCTCCATCGGCGCCGTCATCCTGGGCGACGCGAACACCATCGAGGAGGGGCAGGAGGTCACCCGCACCGGCGAGGTCCTCTCCGTCCCCGTCGGCGACGCCTTCCTCGGCCGCGTGGTGAACCCGCTGGGCCAGCCGATCGACGGCCTCGGCGCCATCGAGGCCGAGACCAACCGGCCGCTCGAGCTGCAGGCCGCCTCGGTGGTCGAGCGGCAGAGCGTCGGCGAGCCGCTGCAGACCGGCATCAAGGCGATCGACGCCATGACGCCGATCGGCCGCGGTCAGCGCCAGCTGATCATCGGTGACCGCAAGACCGGCAAGACCGCCGTCTGCGTCGACACGATCATCAACCAGAAGCACAACTGGGCGACCGGTGACCCGAAGCAGCAGGTCCGCTGCATCTACGTCGCCATCGGCCAGAAGGGCACCACGATCGCCGGTGTCCGCAAGGCGCTCGAGGACGCCGGCGCCCTGGAGTACACGACGATCGTCGCCGCCCCAGCCTCGGACAGCGCCGGCTTCAAGTGGCTGGCCCCGTACACGGGTTCCGCGCTCGGGCAGCACTGGATGTACCAGGGCAACCACGTCCTGATCGTGTTCGACGACCTGTCCAAACAGGCCGAGGCCTACCGCGCCATCTCGCTGCTGCTGCGCCGCCCGCCGGGCCGCGAGGCGTACCCGGGTGACGTCTTCTACCTGCACTCCCGGCTGCTGGAGCGTTGCGCCAAGCTGTCCGACGAACTGGGCGCAGGCTCGATGACCGGTCTGCCCATCATCGAGACCAAGGCCGGCGACGTCTCGGCGTACATCCCGACCAACGTCATCTCGATCACCGACGGCCAGTGCTTCCTGCAGGGCGACCTGTTCAACGCGGGGGTTCGCCCCGCCGTCAACGTCGGCATCTCGGTGTCCCGGGTCGGCGGCGCCGCGCAGATCAAGGCGATGAAGGACGTGTCCGGCACGCTGCGTCTGGACCTGTCGGCGTACCGCGAGCTCGAGGCGTTCGCCGCCTTCGGGTCCGACCTGGACGCCGCCTCCAAGCGCTCGCTGGCTCGTGGGTCGCGTCTGGTCGAGCTGCTGAAGCAGGGCCAGTACTCGCCGTTCCCGGTGGAGGAGCAGGTCGTCTCCATCTGGGCGGGCACCCGCGGTCACCTGGACCGGGTGCCGGTCGAGGACATCCGTCGGTTCGAGGCCGAGTTCCTCCAGTTCCTGCGGCACGCGCCGAACAGCCCGCTGGAGGCCATCCGCACCAGCAAGCGACTGAACAAGGACGAGGAAGCTGCGCTCCTCGGCCTGCTCAAGGACTTCTCCGACGGCTTCACCACCTCGGAGGGCACCATCCTGGGTCGCGAGCCCGAGGCGCGTCCGATGGACGCGGGCGAGGTGGGCCAGGAGAAGATCCAGGTCCGCCGCGCCCAGCCGAAGCAGTGAGCCCGAGCGCGGTGACAGCTCGGCAATCGTTCCCGGTGCCGGCCGCTGAGGTCCTCAGCGGCCGGGCCGCCCGTCGACACCCCGGGGGTGCATGATGGCCGCTCAGGTGCGGGTGCTCCGCCAGCGGGTCAAGTCGGTCCGGTCGACCCAGAAGACGACCAAGGCCATGGAGATGATCGCGACCTCGCGCATCGCCAAGGCCCAGGCCAAGGTGCAGGCGGCCGCGCCGTACTCGGAGATGATCACCGAAGTGCTCGAGGCGCTCGCGAACGTCTCCACCCTGGACCACCCCCTGCTGGTCGAACGGTCGTCGGCCAAGCGGGCCGGGATCCTGCTCATCACCTCGGACCGCGGGCTGTGCGGCGGATACAACGCCAACGGCATCAAGGCGGCCGAGGAGCTCGCTGCGCTGCTGCGCAGCCAGGGCAAGGAGCCGGTGCTCTACATCGTCGGCCGCAAGGGCGTGGGCTACTACACCTTCCGGCAGCGGGCGATCGCCGAGTCCTGGACGGGCTTCTCCGAGCAGCCGAGCTACGCCGACGCCGAGGCCGCGGCCAGTGCACTGCTGCCCGCGTTCATCGCCGGCTCGGACGGACAGGACGAGGACGGCAACCAGGGCATCGACGAGATCCACATCGTCTCCACGCACTTCGTCTCGATGATCACCCAGACCCCGCGGGCGCGGCGGCTGGCGCCCATGGAGATCGAGTACGTCGACGCCAGCGCGCCCAGCGACGGCGCGTCGAAGCTGCTGCCGGCGTACGAGTTCGAGCCGTCGGCCGACCTGCTGCTCGACGAGATGCTGCCCAAGTACGTGACGTCGCGGATCTACGCGGCCATGCTCGACGCAGCGGCCTCGGAGTCCGCGGCCCGGCGGGCGGCGTGCAAGAGCGCCACCGACAACGCCAACGACATCATCCGCAGCCTCAGCCGTGAGGTGAACCAGGCCCGTCAGGCCCAGATCACCCAGGAGCTGAGCGAGATCGTCGGCGGAGCGGATGCTCTCGCGGCCGCCACCAACGAGGAGGACTAATGTCCGCCTCCACCGTCGCTCCCCGCAGTACCACCCGCAGCGCCACCGCACTCCATGCCGAAGTCCGTTCCGATCGTGAAGAGGGACAACGATGACCACGTTCGCCGACGCGCCCACCCAGGCGCCGTCCACCACCGGCCGCGTCGTCCGGGTCATCGGCCCGGTCGTCGACGTCGAGTTCCCCAGGGGTGAGGTCCCGGAGCTGTTCAACGCGCTGAACGTCACCGTGGGTGGCCTCGGCGACAACCGGGTGCTGACCCTCGAGGTCGCCCTGCACCTCGGTGACGACATCGTCCGCGCCATCTCCATGCAGCCGACCGACGGCCTGGTCCGCGGGGCCACCGTCACCGACTCCGGCCGGCCGATCTCGGTGCCGGTCGGCGACGCCGTCAAGGGCCACGTCTTCAACGCGCTGGGCGCCTGCCTGGACGTCCCCGGCACCGCCGAGGACGCCGAGCACTGGCCGATCCACCGCAAGCCCCCGTCGTTCGACCAGCTCGAGGGCAAGACCGAGATGCTGGTCACCGGCATCAAGGTCATCGACCTGCTGACCCCCTACGTGCAGGGCGGCAAGATCGGTCTGTTCGGCGGGGCCGGCGTCGGCAAGACCGTGCTCATCCAGGAGATGATCACCCGCGTCGCCAAGAACTTCGGTGGCACCTCGGTGTTCGCCGGGGTGGGGGAGCGGACCCGCGAGGGCAACGACCTCTTCACTGAGATGACCGAGTCGGGCGTCATCAACGACACCGCCCTGGTGTTCGGCCAGATGGACGAGCCGCCGGGGACCCGCATGCGGGTGGCGCTGTCCGCGCTGACGATGGCCGAGTACTTCCGCGACGTCCAGAACCAGGACGTGCTGCTGTTCATCGACAACATCTTCCGCTTCACCCAGGCCGGGTCGGAGGTGTCCACGCTGCTCGGCCGGATGCCGTCCGCGGTGGGTTACCAGCCCACGCTGGCCGACGAGATGGGCGAGCTGCAGGAGCGGATCACCTCCACCCGTGGCCGATCGATCACCTCGCTGCAGGCCATCTACGTGCCGGCGGACGACTACACCGACCCGGCGCCGGCGACCACCTTCGCCCACCTCGACGCGACCACCGAGCTCGACCGGGCGATCACCGAGAAGGGCATCTACCCGGCGGTGAACCCGCTGTCGTCGACCTCCCGCATCCTGGATGCGCAGTACGTCGGTGACGAGCACTACCGGGTAGCCCAGGAGGTCATCCGGATCCTGCAGAAGTACAAGGAGCTGCAGGACATCATCGCCATCCTCGGCATGGACGAGCTGTCCGAGGAGGACAAGCTCCTCGTCGGGCGCGCCCGCCGCATGGAGCGCTACCTGGGCCAGAACTTTTTCGTGGCCAAGCAGTTCACCGGCCAGGACGGGTCGTACGTGGAACTCAAGCACACGATCGAGTCCTTCGACGCGATCGCCAAGGGCGAGTACGACCACATCCCCGAGCAGGCGTTCCTGAACGTCGGCGGCATGGAGGACGTGCTCGCGAAGGCCAAGTCCCTGGAGGGCTGAGCCCACCCGGGTCCGGCCGGCGCCGGTCCCGGTGCAGTGCAGTACCGAAGGCCGCCCGGGGCGTGCTGATTCCACGTCCCGGGCGGCTTTCGTGTTCGTCCGGACACTCTGCGCGCCGTTCCTGCGGTCTCGAGTGTCCGGTGTGTGAGCCTTGTCGGCCCCGGACCCGTCTCCACCTCGTTCGGTTAGACTCCCCGGGAGTCCGACCAGACGCGGGTGCTGCCGCGTCCGTGTGGCCGCCGTCGTGACGACGAGTGAGCCGGTCGAGGGATCGTTCGGCAGAGACGGGAGTATCCGTGGCTGAGATGCAGGTCAACCTGGTCGCTGTCGAGCGTGAGGTGTGGTCGGGCCCGGCCCGCATGGTGGTGGCCCGGACGGTCGACGGAGACATCGGCGTGATGCCCGGTCACGCACCGGTGCTGGCCCAGCTGCGCGAGGGGTTCGCCGCCCGCATCATCGAGCCCGACGGCAATGTGCTGGGTGTGGCCGTGCACGGCGGGTTCCTCTCCGTGACCAAGGACGCCGTGACGCTGCTGGCCGAGGAGGCCCAGCTGTCCGACGAGATCGACGTGACCCACGCGCGGGCCGCCTACGAGGCCGCCAGGGCGCGCGGTGGCGAGACCGCCGAGACCGAGCGCGAACTGCGTCGAGCGCAGGCCCAGCTGCTGGCGACCGGGGAATCCATCTGATCCAGGCGTCGGCGCGCGGAACCGGGTGATCAAGACGGTGGACATGGGGACGCTGGGGACCATCGCCGGGCTGACAGTGCTGATCCTGGTGGTCATCTGGATCGTCGTCGTCGCGATCCGCCGCTCCTGGCTGCTCCGTTCCGGTGCCATCGACGTCTGTTGGCGCGGCGACCTGACCCGGTCGGGCCGCGGCTGGTCACTCGGCCAGGGGCGGTTCGACGGCGACCGATGGCTGTTGTACCGCTCGTTCTCGCCGTTGCCCACCGCCTCGAAGGTGCTCCGCCGCGGCCGGCTGGAGCTGGGCGCCCAGCGATCCCCGGTCGGCGCGGAACCCGATCTGCTGCCGGTGGACTCGGTCATCGTCCGGTGCTGTGAGGACGGGGCGGACATCGAACTCGCGCTGGCCGAGCAGGCGCTCACCGGGGTGCGGTCCTGGATCGAGTCCGCCCCGACCACCTCACCGGCGCACGGCCGGTCGCCTGGACCGCGCGACCCGGAGCGCTGACCGGACCGACCGTCCTGCGGCCCCGACCGGCGGGTCAGGCCCCGAGCTCGTCCCGGTGCGGTCCGCCCGGCACCCACAGCACGTCGCCGCCAGGATTCGCCACCCGGGCCAGGATGAACAGCAGGTCCGACAGCCGGTTGAGGTAGTGCCCGGTCAGGTGGTTGGTGCGTTCGCCGTCGGTCGCGACCAGCGCCCACACGCTCCGTTCCGCGCGCCGGGCCACCGTGCGCGCCTGGTGCAGCAGCGCCGCGGCCGGTGTCCCGCCGGGCAGCACGAACGAACGCAACGGCGCCAGGTCCTCGTTGAACCGGTCGCAGGCCGTCTCCAGTCGCTGCACGTAGTCCGCAGTGACCCGCAGCGGGGCCGCGCGGCGCGGCCGGCCGTCCTGCTCGGTGGCGCCGGGCGCGTCGTCGAGTTCGGTGGGCTCGACCGGAGTGGCGAGGTCGGCTCCTGTGTCGAACAGGTCGTGCTGGATGCGGCGCAGCACCGCGCCGATCTCCGGGGACGGGTTCCCCAGGGCCAGGACCAGGCCGATGGCCGCATTCGTCTCGTCGCAGTCGGCGTAGGCGACCAGCCGCGGATCCGTCTTGTGCACCCGGGAGAAGTCGGCCAGACCGGTGGTCCCGTCGTCGCCGGTCCGGGTGTAGATGCGGGTGAGGTGCACAGCCATGACGTGCACCCTACGGAGCCCATGGTCGACCCGACACACGCTGTCCCGGGCCGTGGCGGTGACCGCGGCCCTCGGCGGCGAGCGTGCGAGGAGCAGCCCGACAACCGGTTTACAGTCGGGGCGTGGAGCGTTTCCTGGTCAGTGGCGGGGCGCGGCTGAACGGGGAAGTGGCCGTCGCCGGCGCCAAGAACAGCGTGCTGAAACTGATGGCCGCCGCCTTGCTGGCCGAGGGCACCACCGTCATCGACAACTGCCCGCAGATCCTGGACGTCCCGCTGATGGCCGAGATCCTCCGAGGTCTGGGCTGCACGGTCGAGATCCAGGGCGCCTCCGTGCACATCGACACCCCCGCCGAGTTGTCCTGGCACGCCGACTTCCCGGCGGTCGGGCGGCTGCGCGCCTCGGTCTGCGTGCTGGGACCGCTGATGGGCCGATGCCACCGGGCGGAGGTGGCCCTGCCGGGCGGGGATGCGATCGGGTCCCGGCCGCTGGACATGCACCAGAGTGGGTTGCGGGCCCTGGGCGCGCGGATGGGCATCGAGCACGGCAAGGTCGTCGGATCCGCGGATCGACTGGTCGGCGCGTCGATCACGCTGGATTTCCCCAGCGTCGGCGCCACCGAGAACATCCTCACCGCTGCGGTCCTGGCCCAGGGCACCACGGTCATCGACAACGCCGCCCGCGAGCCGGAGATCATCGACCTGGCGGTGATGCTGCAGCAGATGGGAGCCCAGGTCGAGGGCGCCGGCACGGCGACGATCACCATCAAGGGCGTCGAGAAGCTGCAGCCGATCAAGCACCGCACCGTGGGTGACCGGGTCGTCGGCGGGACCTGGGCCTACGCTGCGGCGATCACCCGTGGTGATCTCAGCGTCACCGGAGTCGATCCCGCGTTCCTCACCGCGCCGCTGGAACGGCTGCAGGCCGCGGGGGCCGAGATCGACACCCGCGGCGAGTCGTTCCGGGTCCGGATGCCCGATCGGCCGCGCGCCGTCGACTTCATCACCATGCCGTACCCGGGGTTCCCGACCGACCTGCAGCCCATGTCGCTCACCCTGGCCGCGGTGTCGCAGGGGCATTCGCTCATCACCGAGAACGTGTTCGAGGCGCGGTTCAAGTTCGTCGACGAGCTCATCCGGATGGGCGCCGATGCGCGGACCGACGGCCACCATGCGTCCATCACCGGCCGCGAACAGCTCTCCAGTGCCCCGGTGTGGGCGACCGACATCCGCGCCGGTGCCGGCCTGGTCCTGGCCGGGCTGGTGGCCGAGGGCGTCACCGAGGTGCACGACGTCTTCCACGTGGACCGCGGATACCCGCACTTCGTCGAGGACCTGCAGGCGTTGGGGGCCGACGTCCGGCGCATCGGGCAGGACATCTGAAGTTCGGCTCGGCTCGGTCGTGGCACACCCGGCTCCCTCGGCAGCGGCCGTTAGGGTGGTCGGGTGCGACTGGTGGTGGCCCGGTGTTCGGTGGACTACGTGGGACGGCTGACGGCTCACCTGCCGCTCGCGACCCGGCTGTTGATGATCAAGGCCGACGGTTCGGTGCTCGTGCACTCCGACGGCGGCTCGTACAAGCCGCTGAACTGGATGTCGCCGCCGTGCCGGCTGGTCGAGGAGCCCGGCCGCTGGGTCGTGGAGAACAAGGCCGGTGAGCAGTTGCTCATCACGCTCGACGAGGTGCTCAGCGACCAGCAGCACGACCTGGGCGTGGATCCAGGGTTGACCAAGGACGGTGTCGAGGCGCACCTGCAGGTGTTGCTGGCCGAGCACGTCGCCACCCTGGGCGAGGGCTGGTCGCTGGTCCGGCGGGAGTACCCGACGCCGATCGGCCCGGTGGACCTGATGTGCCGGGACGGTCGTGGCGGCTCGGTGGCGGTGGAGATCAAGCGGCGCGGCGAGATCGACGGTGTCGAGCAGCTGACCCGCTATCTCGAGCTGCTGAACCGGGACCCGCTGCTGGCCCCGGTCACCGGGGTGTTCGCCGCGCAGCAGATCAAGCCGCAGGCCCGGACGCTGGCCGAGGACCGTGGCATCCGCTGCGTGGTGCTGGACTACGACGAGTTGCGCGGGCGGGAGTCGGACGCGTTCCGGCTGTTCTGAGTGTTCGTCGGTCGCTCTGGCAGGACGTCCATCGGTGCGGCGACTTGGCCTGTGCGCCGACACTTCTGGGGCGGGTGTTCACCGTGGGCGCAGTTGCGTCGCGTCGGGCGGCGGATGCGCTGCACTAGCCTGGAAGGGCCGGTGCCCGACCGGCGGGCGCGCTGCCCGCCGGACGCAGGGACCGGGACTTCGTGACGGACGAGAAGAGGGTGGCGTGGACGTCAAGATCGGTGTGGCGGACAGCGGGCGCGAGCTGACGGTGAGTTCGGCGGCGACGCCGGAGGAGATCGAGTCCCAGGTGGCTGCCTCGCTGGCCGACCCGACGGGGCTGCTCACCCTGGTCGACGACAAGGGCCGCAAGCTCATCGTGCCGTCCGCGCGGATCGCGTACGTCGAGATCGCGCCGTCGGACGGCCAGCGCAGGGTCGGCTTCGGCGTCCAGGGCTGACCGTCAGACCGTGGTGCGACCGTGTTCGCACCACGGTCGCACTGCGGTCGCCGGCCGGACGTCCGGTCGGCGACCGATCAGGCAGGTCGGGTGGGGAAGCCTGCGAGTCCCCGCCAGGCCAGCATCGACACCGCCTCGATCGCCCGGCTGCGGTCGACGGACGGGATCTGGTTGAGCCAGTAGCGGGCCGCCACCTGGGACGCGCCGACCAGTCCCGACGCCAGCAGCCGCGCCTCGTCGGGATCGCGACCGGTGGACACCACGATGGACTCCGCGATCGCGGCGATGCACTGCTCGCCCGCGCGGTCGACGATCTCGGTCACCTCGGGCTGGCCGCGCAGGTCCGATTCGAAGATGAGCCGGTACGCCTCGTCGTTGTCGGCCACGAAACAGAAGTAGGCGTCGACCGCACCGTGCACCCGGCGCGAGTTGTCGGTGGTCCGGTCGATGGCGCCGGTGACCAGCCGGACCATCTCCTCGGCGGACTCCGCCAGCAGTGCCAGGTAGAGCTCAAGCTTCGACGAGAAGTGTTGATAGAGCACGGGTTTGCTGACACCGGCCCGTTCGGCGATGTCGTCCATGGCGGTGGCGTGGTAGCCCTGCGAGACGAACACCGACTTGGCCACGGAGACGAGCTGGGCCCGCCGTGCCCCGCGGGAGAGCCGTTGCGCGGTCTGCCCGGTGTGGGCGCCGTTGGGTCCGGCGTCGGCGTCGGTCATCGGTCGGCGTCCTCCGGGTGGTGACGGTCGGCGGTGCGGCGGACCCGGTCGGTCGGTCGCGCGCTGTCGTCGTCGGGCGCCCGCCTGGCGGACAGGTACCCAGCGTGACCGTCGACGAGCCGAACGGGTCCGATCCCGGTCGACCCTACGTGCCGGGGGCCGTCGCACTGCGGTCCGCAGCTGCTGAGCCGCTGAGCCGGGGGTGGCCGCACCGACACCAGTTCCGGCACCAGTTCCGGCACCGCCGTCGTCAGCGCAGCACGGCCGCCAGATCGCCTCGGGTCCGGAGTCGCGCGGGCAGGTCGGCGGCCCCGACCGTCAATGGCATCCCGGCGGCGATCGCGGCGATCTCGTCCGGGTGCAGCGGGATGACCGCGGCGGAGCCGTCCCAGGACAGGTCCGGATCGTCCGGTGCCAGCGACGGTGCCCCAGCTCCGATGGCGCCCGGAGCGGCGGGCACGGTGGGGCTGTAGGGGACCGGTGCCCACCGTCCGTCCCGGCCGTCGAAGATCATCGCCCCCGCCCGCCCCTGCGCCTGCGCCGTGTCGGTGGTGACACTCTCCGGCCGGTCGGTCACCAGTCGGTGGACGGCCGATCGCGCCACCTCATCGGCCGCCGCGGCGGTGCCCACGGTGGAGAGCAGCACCCACAGCGTGCCGGGGCCGCCGGTGGTGGGGACGGCCGGGACGCCCGCGGCAGCCAGGTCCTCGAGCATGGCCAGGGTGGCCGTCGCGGCGGTGGCCAGATGGGTGCCGGGGCCGACGGTGAGTCGGATGCCGGCCCGGTCGGCGCGTCCGGAGGCGGCTCCCGAGGTGGTGGCTCCCGAGGTGGTGGCTCCCGAGGTGGTGGCCCTGCGGCCGCCCAGGTCGAGCCACCCGGTGACCCCGGCTGCGACTGCATCGGCGAGCTCCGCGTCGTCGTCGATCGTGTCGGCTCCGGTCCACCAGCTGCCGTCCGTCCGCACAGCGGCCACCCGCCGGTCCCGCAGATGGTCGAGCAGTGCGGTCGTCGCCTCGGAACCCACAGGCCCGGGCGCGGCCCCGGACGCGGGCGGAGGTCCGGAGGTGGGCGTCGTCGGCTGCGGGACGGCCGGGCTGCCGTCGGCGGAGGCGGCCCGGCGCCGGGAGGATCGGAAGAACGACGGCACCTGGTCATCCTGCCCGGCCGGCCCAGTCCGATGGCGTTCGGGACCGCGGACCGGAGCACCCGACGGCAGATTCGCTCCTGTTCCCGACACCGGCGCGACGCGCGGTCACCGGTCTGTCCGCCGGGCACGGTCGTACCGACCGGCCGCCACCTCGGCCACCTGGGGCTGCTGCAGGTAGCGGTCCTGTCGGTGCATCCGGACCAGACCGACCCCGAACCGCGGGACCAACGACAACGGCACCAACCCGGCGAGCGGCAGCACCTCGCGGGAGGTCAACTGCTCCGGCTCCAGCACCTGGGCGCCGAAGTCCGGCTTGTCCGGGTCCACGCCGAAGCCCGGGACCACCTGGGCGACCGGGTCGTCCTCGAAGCCCATCACCCAGGTGTGGTGCTCGGGCTCGGGCATCGGGTAGTCGTCGACGCTGGTGGCCGTCCCGGCGCCCGGCGATCCGAGCAGGACCACGTCGTCGAACGGCGCGCCGGCCACCGCGGTCGCCGAGACGACCGTGGATCCGGCGGAGAACCCGATACCGGTCAGGTGGACGTCCGCGCTGATCAGCGGCCGGAGTCGCCCCAGATCGGCCAGCAGCCGTTGTTCCACGTCGACGGACCCGAACCGCCCGAGAACCGCGGCGCCGCCGGCGCCCTTGAGCCAGTCGATGACCCACGGGTCCGAGGCGAAGCCACCCATCCCGTCGTCGCTGGTCGACCCGGGGATGTCGTAGCCGAACCAGACCAGGACGGCGGACTGCTCGCCGCTGACCTGTTCCATCCGGTCGGCCAGTCCGGCCGCGTCCTGGAGCGCCCCGGCCATGTTCGCGGGTGAATTGCTCACCCCGGGCACGAGCACGGCGATGTGGTCGGCGGACGCCAGGTCGCCGACCGCCACCGCGGCACGGGCCTGGGTCAGCGCGTGCGCCGACTCGTACAGGACCAGTTGTGTCGGCCGGGAGCTGATGGCGGCGCCCAGATCGCGATGGATGCCGGTGGCGGTCGTGGCGGTCGTGTGGTCCACCGCACTCAGATCCAGCAGCAGCCGCATCCGGTTGTCCTGGTCGATGTCGTCGAGCTCGCGACGGGCGGCGGTCAGGGCCAGCGCCGGCCCGCCGGCCGACGGATCGGTCCAGCCCTCCTGGAGCTCCTCGGGGTCGTCGCGCAAGGCCGCGATGAGCAGCCGGGCGGCCGCGTCCAGCGTGTCGCTGAGCCGGGCCAGTGCCGTGGTGAGCGTGGCGATGGCGCCGACGGCGAGGTCGGCGATCGGCTTGTCCGGGGCCAGATCGACCAGTAGCACGTCAGGCCGAGGACCTGCATCGGTGGTCAGCTGGTTCGTCGTGATCGCCAGGGCGGCCTCGGCCTCCACCCTGATCGACGCCACCCGGTCGGTGAAGGTCTCCACCGCGAGCAGCTGCGCCTCGATCATCGCGGCGGTGGTCTCGACGTCGCGGCCGAGCCGGATGATCGTTTCGCCGGCGACCGGGTCGCTCCAGCCGGCTGCGGCTGCTGCCCCGGCGGTGTGGATGTCGTCCGCACCCGTGCGCAGACCGGTCACCGTGCGGCCGACCGACCGGAACCATGCGCCGACCGTCTCCGGCGTCAGCGCGGTCAGCATCCTGGCCGTCGGCATCGGATCCGGCATCCGCAGCGCCTCGGCCCACTGGGTGACCAGGTGGTCGCCACTCACGGACGTCGCCGCGGAACGGCAGCCGTCGCCGTGCTCATCCGGTCGCCTCGAACGCGCTCGCCGTCCGGTCGAGCAGATCGGCGCGGTGGTCAGCGATCTGCCCGAGCCACCGGGCCGTGGCCAGGGCGGAACGCATCCGGCGCTGCAGCAGTGAGATCGCCTCGACGGCCGTCGCGGTGTCGCCGATCGACGCCGCGACCGGTGGGGCCATGACGGCTGACGGATCGGGCGACTCGGCCCGCCAGTGCTGGGCCGCCGCCCGCAGCGATCGCGACGACCGACGCAGCAGCGCGGTGTCCACCGAGAGCTGCCCGGTCATGACCGGGACCTGGGACGTCTGGCGAGCGGACCGCACCGGACGAGGGCGTGGACAGGAGGCCGGGGGAGCGACGGGGAGATGGGCACGCCGGGATCGTCGGGCCGGACCCGGCCCGACGTCGTGGGCCGCCAGCTGCGGTGTGGATGGCTGACGGCATGGGGACAACGGGCCGGATCGGCATCATGGTCGGGTGACCCGCACCGTGTCCGCTCCGGCCGAGGCTCCGCGGTCGGCCCTGCTGATGGCGGGACCGCCGCCCCGCGACGAACTCGCGGCCTGGAGCGATGCCCCGACCGACGATCGGGGTTTGGCCGAGGTCCCGGCCTTCGTCGACCCCGCGCCGCCCGGGTGGACCGAGCTGGTCGACGGACGGGGCGTCTTCGTCCGTCGGCACGAACGGATGGTCCGCTCGGACCGCGACCCCGAGCCCAGCTCGGAGCCGATCGCGACCCCCGATCCGGACGTGCCGGCCTGGTACGTGCACGGTCTCGGCGGCTCCAGCACGAACTGGTCGCGCCTCGGAGCCACCCTGGCTCCGCTGGCCGTCGGCTACAGCATCGATCTGCCGGGTTCGGGTCACTCGGATCCGCCGCCGGGCCAGCGCTACTCCCTGACCGCCGACGCCGATCTGCTGGCCGCGACGATCCGCCAGGTGACCGGTGACCGGCCGGTCCACCTGGTCGGGAACTCGTTGGGTGGCATGGTCGTCACCGCGCTGACGGCCCGGCATCCCGACCTGGTGGCGACGCTCACCCTGATCTCCCCGGCGGTGCCCGATCTGCGGTTGACCACCGATCGTGGCGCGGATCCGCGGCTGGCCATGGTCATGCTGCCCGGCATCGACACGGTGGCGTCCCGGCGGTTGGCCCGGATCACCGCGCGCGGACGTGCCGAGGGGCTGGCCCGGACCTGTTTCGGCCGACCTGATCTGCTCAGTGATGAGGACCTGCAGGCGGCGGCGGACGACCTCGGGTGGCGCTTCGGCCTGCCGTGGGTGCACACCTCGACGCTCGGGTCGCTGCGGTCGTTGATCGCCAGTTACTGCCGCCTGGGGCGGTGGTCGTTCCCGGCCACCGCCGCTCGGATCCAGGTCCCGGTGCTGGTCGTCTGGGGCACGCGGGACCGGCTGGTCGACGTCCGGCTGAGCCGCCGCACCGCTGACGCCTTCCCCGACGCGCGTCTGCTGGTGCTGCCCGAGTGCGGGCACGTCGCCCAGATGGAACTTCCCGCGATCACGGCGGCGGCCGTCGCCGCCCTGTGGCGCCGGGAGCGGCTGGGGGACGCGGTGTGATCCGCCCACCGGCGGGCGCGTCGCCCGACGGCGCACCGTCGGCTGTGCAAGGGTCGGCGCCGTGACAGAGCCTCCCCCGGACCGTTCGCAGTCATGGTCACGAGGGGGACGGGAGTCGTCCCGCCCGCGCCCGCGCGCAGGCGACTCGAGCCGGGTGTCGACGTCGAGGTCCGGGGCACCCGCGGCCCCGCGAGGAGCCGGTCGGGCGTCGACCGCCGTCCGCTCGTCGCCGGCTGATCGCTCGGCCGCGCGCGACCCGCGTGGGCAGGCACGTCCCCGCTCCGGGCGGCTCGGCTGGCGGGTCGTCGCGATTCCGGTCCTGCTGGTGATCACCGTGGTGGTGATCTGGCAGATCGTCGCGGGGGGCGGTGGCACGGGCGAGGGCACGGCAGCTGTCCCGGTGACGACCCTGACCCCGTCGTCGTCCGCGGACCCGGCGGTGACCGGTGATTCCGATGACATCACCCGCGTCGATGCGGATGCGGCCGACACGGCGAGCCCAGGTCCGCCGTCCACGGAGGGGGCGGCGGCCCCGGCGATCACCGACGCGGACACACCTGTATCCAGCGCCGAGACCCCGAGCGCGGCACCGTCCGCCGTCGACGAGCCGGTGGCGCCGACCACGCTGGCCCCGGATCCGGCCAACCACACCCCCGACGCCGACCGGGTGCCGTCCGGTGCGCTGCCGTCCGGCGCGCCGTTCACGGCCCGTGGCGCTGGCACCTGGCACACCGTGCCGGGAAGCGGCCCGGTCGTCGGAGCCGGCGGCCGGGTGGTCCGATACCAGGTCCAGGTCGAGGACGGCATCCAGGAGCCGGCCGCCGACGCCCAGTTCGCCGTCGACGTCGAGGCGGTGCTCTCGGATCCACGGTCGTGGACGGCCGGGGGAGCCGTCAGCTTCCAGCGGGTCGACGGCAGCGATCCCAACGCCGCGCCCAACCTCGTCATCGCATTGACCAGCCAGGAGGTCGCGCACGCGGGGGATGCGTGCGGGTTCTACATCCAGCTGGAACCGTCGTGCTACGACGGGTCGAACGGACGCGTGATCATCAACAACTCGCGCTGGTTCCGTGGCTCGATGGTCTACGGCACCGACCTGGCGGGCTACCGCACGTACGTGATCAACCATGAAGTGGGTCACGCCATCGGTCACGGCCACGAGGCGTGCGCCACCGCCGGCGGCGCCGCGCCGGTGATGATGCAGCAGTCCTGGAGCGTGTCCAACGACGACCTGGCCATGCTGAATCCGCAGACCATCCCGCCGGACGGCAAGGTGTGTGTGCCGAACCCGTACCCCTACCCCGCGGCTGGGGCGCCGCCGGTCGTGGCCGGCTGACGCGCAGGCGGTCCCGCCCGCTCCGGGAAGAAGCGCGACCGCGTCGACGTTGCCATCAGGCAGACTGTCACCCCAGATTGCCGTGAGGGTCTGCCTCTGACCCGACGTTCCCCGCTGGAGATCCCGTGTCATTGCCACCGCTGGTCGAGCCGGCCGATTCGCTGACCAAGGAAGAGGTGGAGCGCTACTCGCGTCACCTCATCATCCCGGACGTCGGGATGATCGGGCAGAAGCGACTGAAGAACGCCAAGGTGCTGGTGGTCGGCGCCGGTGGCCTGGGATCGCCCGCGTTGCTGTACCTGGCCGCGGCTGGTGTCGGGACGCTGGGCATCCTCGACTTCGACGTCGTCGATGAGTCCAACCTGCAGCGTCAGGTCATCCACGGCCAGTCGGACGTGGGCAAGCCCAAGGCCGTGTCGGCCGCGGAGTCGATCGCCGAGATCAACCCGCTGGTCAAGGTCGTCCTGCACACCGAGCGTCTCGACTCGGACAACGCGATGGACATCTTCGCGGGGTACGACCTGATCCTGGACGGCACCGACAACTTCGCGACGCGCTACCTGGTCAACGACGCGTGTGTGCTGCTGGGCAAGCCGTACGTGTGGGGGTCGATCTACCGGTTCGAGGGCCAGGCCAGCGTGTTCTGGGCGGAACCGGGCAACGGGCGCGAGGGCGTCCAGTACCGGGACCTCTACCCGGAGCCGCCGCCGCCGGGCATGGTGCCCTCGTGCGCCGAAGGCGGCGTGCTCGGCGTGCTGTGCGCGTCCATCGGTTCGATCATGGTGACCGAGGCGATCAAGCTGCTGACGGGCATCGGTGAGCCGCTGCTGGGCCGGCTCATGGTCTACGACGCGCTCGAGATGACCTACCGCACGGTCCGGATCCGCAAGGATCCGGCAGGCGAGCCGATCACCGGTCTGATCGACTACGAGGCGTTCTGCGGGGCCGTGTCCGACGAGGCCGCGGAGGCCGCTTCCGGTCACACCATCTCGGCGCTGCAGCTCAAGCAGCGGATCGACGCGCAGGAGGACTTCCTGCTCGTCGACGTGCGCGAGCCGAACGAGGCCGAGATCGTGTCGATCCCCGGCGCCGTCCTGATCCCGAAGAACGACATCCTCTCGGGTGAGGCGCTGGAGAAGCTGCCGCAGGACAAGCCGATCGTCCTGCACTGCAAGGCCGGCGGTCGCTCCGCCGAGGCGCTGGCCGTCCTGCACAAGGCCGGCTTCGCCGACGCCGTGCACGTCGGCGGCGGCGTGCTCGCGTGGATCAAGCAGGTCGATCCGTCGCTGCCGACCTACTGAGCGACCGGGTGTGTCCCGACGGAACGGAGCGGTGGCGCCCACGTGCCACCGCTCCGGCCGTCGCCGGCGTCCGCCGGCGTGGCGGTCGTCGATCATCGCGGTAGCGTGCCGCTCGTGGTGAGCGCTCCACCCGGCCATGTCCTGGCCGCCTTCGGATCCCCGACCGACGCAGGTGCGTGGTCGGACGGTCCTGGCGTCGCCGGATGGCGGTGCGGCGACCTCGTCGTGGTCCCGGTCCGCACGGGTTCCGCGGTCCAGGCCGCCTGGACCTCCGGGGTGCTCGACCAGCTCGACGTGCCGGGGCTGCGGCTCGCCCGGCCGGTCCGTGCCTCGGACGGGCGGTGGGTCATCGCCGGCTGGCGGGCCCAGCGCGTGGTCACCGGCGACCCGGAGCCACGGTTCGATGACCTCATCGCGGTGTCGCTGTCGCTGCACGACGCGCTCTCCCGCCTGCCCGAGCCGCGGTTCCTGCGTGATCGCACCGGCGCGGTCGGTCTGGCCGATCACCTGACCTGGGACGCCGTCGAGCCCGGTGGCGTCATCGGTGCCGGTCACGGCGCCCGCCTGTTCCAGCGCCTGGCCGCGGCGCGTCGACCGCTGGACCTGCCGCTGCAGGTCGTCCACGTCGAGCTGACGGGCGACGTCCTGTTCGCCGGCGCCGCGCCGCCCGCGGTGGTGGGCCTGACGCCGCTGTGGCGCCCGGCGCCGTGGGCGAGCGCGCTGGTCGTCGTGGACGGGATCGCACACGGCGGCGCCGGACTCGAGCTCGCGGAGCGATGGTCCGGGCGGTTCCCCGACTGGCCGGAACTGCTGCGCCGCGCAATGTTGTTCCGGTTGGCGCAGACGTTGCTCGAGCCGCCCGCCGACGGGCCGGCGCGTCTGGTGGAACTGCTGGCCGCGGCCGAACTGCTCGATCCCGTCCTGCTCGTCCGGTCCGCCGACCACCGCGACTGAGCCGACCACCGCGGTGGACGTCATCGGCCCGGCATCCCCGGGTGTGCGCCGCCCACCGCATCGCCGGACGGCGGATCATCCAGGCCAGCGAGCATCCCGCGGACCGTCACCGGCGGCAGGCCGGTCTGGATGGTCGACAGCAGCAGGGTGCCGAGTCCGTGCGAAGGATCGGCGCGCAGGCATCGATCGACCGCCACCTGTGCCAGGGCGCCGTCGCCCTCGGCATAGGCCACCACGGTCAGCGTTGCGCAGAGCTGGGCGGCCGCCCGGTCCGGGGTCCAGCGAGCGCACGCCGAGAGCATCGCGGCCCACGGCCGATCGGGCTCCCTGATCGCCCGGCTGATCACGGCGTCCCGACCTCGGTGTTCCTGCATGGCCACCACCACCGCGGCCGCGGCGGGCGCGTCCACGTCACCGGTGCGTTCCACCTGGCGCAGGGCCACGTCCACCGGACCCGGTCGCCGGTCGGTCGGCGACCGGCGGTCCGGTGCCGTCCCGATGCCGGAGAGGTCCGGCAGGCGACGAGGTGTCCGGCTCAACGCCTGGCTGAAGGCGGTCAGCCGTTCCCGGTCCGGGGGAGCGATGGTCCGGCACAGCTCCCGCCGGGAGTCCAGGATCGCCCGGCCGGAGAACGCGGTCAGCGCCTGCATGGTGAGCACCTGCGGATCGTCCCGGCCCGGGAGCGGCACCGGCGCCGCCGACGGGTCGCGGACCCCGCGGACCGGATCCACCCGGTGGGCCGCACCCCCGTGCACCGCCCAGAGGTCCCGGGGCGGGACACCGGCCTGCCGGAGTGCGCCGGCCAACCGTGGCAGCGCGCGGGGGATCGCCGCGCGCGTCCGGTAGCTCAGCAGCACCACGGAGTCCGCGTGCTGGGCCGCGAAGGACGCCAGCCGCTGGTACGGCACGCCGCCCGACGGCCCGACCGGGAGGTCCACCCGGGCGACCGGCCCGAGCTCCCCGGTCGCGGTCAGGCAGACCATCACCAGGCTGTCGGACGGATGGAACCCGAGGGTGGCCGGAACGGCCGCCAGGAGTCCGACGACCCCGGAGAGGCGGACGCGACTGCCGCCCGACGGGTCGGGCGACGGGACGGCGGGGCGGGTCTGGGCGGCGGGCGGACGGTCGTCGGTCATGTCGGTGACGGTGGAGGCCGTCCGCGTCCGGATCGATGGCCGGTCCGGTCGGTGGACAACTGGCACCCATGTGGACAACTCAACCGCTCAGACCGTCGTCGCGCCCGGGCCGGTGGCGGAACCGGCGCAGGTCGACGCGACCGTCGACGGACAGCACGCCCTCGGCGGCCAGCAGCGTCCGTTGTTCCACCGCAAGATGCGCCGCCATCCGGCCGTCCGCCCGCACCACCCGGTGCCAGGGCACCGACTCGTCAGCCAGGTTGGACAGCACCCATCCCGCGAGTCGTGCGGACGGCGAGCCGGCCCGGGCGGCGATGTCCCCATAGGTGACCACAGTGCCGGCGGGGACCGCGCGCACCACCTCGAGCATCCGGTCCGCCAGTACCTCGTCCACCCGGACAGTGTGCGGTGGTGACCGGGTCTCCGGGAAGCCGGAGCAGGTGGGCCGATCACGGTCGCCGGCTCGTCACGGCCGACTGTCGGTGGGTGGTGGTGCAATCCTGGCCATGGTGGACACGGTGGGGACGGCGCAGGCGGCGCTCGGGGTGACAGCACACCCGGGTGGACCGGGCCGGTCGCGCGTCTCCGCCGGCGGCCGGGTGCTGGAGCCGGGGCCGCTCATGGCACCGGACGGTTCGCCGGGGTGCCGGTTGCGGCTGCGCCGTCGGGCGGCGGAGCCGCCGGTGGTGCTGGACGACGAGCAGCGGGCGGTCGTCGAGCACGATCGCGGGCGCCTCCGGGTGCTCGGTGGCCCCGGTACCGGCAAGTCGACCGCGCTCGTCGAGGCGGTCGCGGATCGCGTGCGTCGCCCGGCCGTCGATCCGGACCAGATCCTGGTCCTGACGTTCTCCCGGCAGGCCGCGGCCGAGTTGTCCGACCGGATCGCCCACCGCACCGGGCGGACCACCGGCGAGCCGCTGGTCCGCACGCTGCACTCGTACGCCTTCGCGCTGCTGCGCCGCGACGCGGACCGCACCGGCGAGGCGGCGCCGCGACTGCTGGTCGCCGGTGACTCCGACCAGATGGTCCGGGAGTTGCTGGCGGGGCACGCCGCGGAAGGCGGGGGCCCGTGGCCGCCGAGTCTGTGGCCGGCCCTCACCTCCGCGCGGTTCGCGGCGTCCCTGCGCGACCTCATGATGCGAGCGGCGGAACGGGGGCTCAGCCCCGCCCGGATCGCCGAGTGGGGCCGGCGCCGGCACCGACCCGAATGGCAGGCCGCGGGTGCCTTCGCGCGTGAGTACCAGGATGTGGCCGATCTGCGGCAGGGCAGCAGCGGTTTCGGCGCGGCGCTGGACCAGGCCGAGCTGACCACGGCCGCCCTCGCCGTGCTCCGTGATGACACCGCCCTGGCCAGCGAGCAACGCCGGTTCCGCCGGATCCTGGTCGACGAGTACCAGGACGTCGATCCCGCGCAGGCGGCGCTCGTCGAGCGGCTCGCCGACGGTGCCGACGAGTTCGTCGTGTTCGGCGATCCGGACCAATCGGTGTTCGGCTTCCGCGGGTCGGACCGGGAGGCCCTGCAGACCGTGTCGGTGGACCGCACCATCGTGCTGTCCACCTCCCACCGGCTGCCCGAGGCGGTGATCGGGGCGACCCGTCGCTTGGCCGACCGGCTGCCGGGTCCCGCCGGGCACCGGACGCTGCGGCTGCCGACCACGCTCCCTGAGTCGACGCTGCCGCCGTCCTCGGGTGGTCCCCTGCACCCTCCACGGGTCGCGGTGCCTGCACCTGCCGTTCCGGTGCCCGGTCCGTCCGGGTCCGTGGAGGTCCGCATCCTCGCCTCGGCCGCGTCGGAGGCCGCCTTCGTGGCCGACGAGTTGCGCCGGGCCCACATCCACGACGGGGTGCCCTGGTCCCGGATGGCGGTGTTGATGCGGTCACCCAGCGCTGGGATCACCGCGTTGCGACGGGCCTGCTCGACGGCCGGTGTGCCGCTGGTCACCCAGGAGACCGCTCCCGTGCTCCAGCTGGATCCCACCGTCCGGGCGATGGTGCTGGTCCTCCGCTGCGCCGCCGACCCGGTCGGCCTGACCGCCGAGCGGGCGACCGAGCTGCTCACCGGTCCGCTGGGGGGACTCGATGCCATCGCCCTCCGGCGGTTGCGACGTGCCATCCGGTCGCGTCGGCCTGCCGGGCCGACGACCGCGGACGAACTGGCCGCTACCCTGCTGGGCGCGCCGCTGCCGGACTCGGTGGCCGATCCGGAGCGGACGGCGGTCCACCACCTGTCCGGGATGCTGGACGCGGCCCGGGCCCAGATCGATGCCACCGACGCCGAACAGCCGCTCTGGGCCGTCTGGGAGTTGTCCGGTCTGGCCGACTCCCTGCTCGCCGACGTCTTGGCCGGTGGACGGTCCGGCGCCCGGGCGGACGCGACCCTCGACGCGGTGGTGACGCTGTTCCGGACGGCGGCCGACTTCGCCGAGCGGCTGCCGATGGCCGGGGTCGCAGCGTTCCTCGAACTGATCGACCAGAAGCGACTCGCGGACGCGGATCCGGCCCGGCGGGTCGGCGCCGACGGCGTGCGCGTGGTCTCCGCCCACGGGGCCAAGGGTCTGCAGTGGGACGTCGTCGCGGTCAGCGGCGTCCAGGAGAGCCGCTGGCCCGACCTGCGTTCCCGACCGGACCTGTTGGGAGCCGGCGAGCTGCTCGCCGCGGCGTCCGGTCTGCCCAGCACGGTCTCGGTGCCCGCCGCGACGCTGGCCGATGAACGGCGCCTGTTCTACGTGGCCTGCACCCGGGCGGGTCGGCGGCTGCTGGTCACCGCCGTCCGGTCGGCGTCGGACGAACCGTCCCGCTTCCTGGCCGAACTGGTCGGGGCGGACGCGGAGATCCTGTTCGGCTGGCCGGTCGATCGACGTGGTCGGCGGCGCCGCGGGACGCAGCTGACCGACCTGGTCGCCGAGTTGCGCCGGGCCGTGGTCGACCCGGAGGAGGCACCGGGAACGGCGGCACGCGCCGCCGAACAGCTCGCGCGGTTGGCGACCGCGGGCGTCCCGGGGGCGCACCCCGGCCAGTGGTGGGGCCTGGCCGGGACCAGCACCGACGAGCCTGCCCTGCCGACCGATCGACCGGTGCCCGTCTCGCCGTCGGCCGTGGAGCGCATCACCACGTGCGAGCTCCGCGGGGTCCTGCAGGCGCGTGGCGGTGGCGGACCCACCGGCACCGCGCAGGTTGAGGGCATCCTGCTGCACGCGCTGGTCCAAGGACTGGCCGACGGTGTGCCGCGGGAGGAGCTGGTGCAGCGCGTCGACGACTTCCTGACCGGCCAGTCACAACTCGCCGGATGGTTGCGGGCGCGGACGCGCCGCGGACTGCTCACCATGCTGGACGCGGCCGAGCAGTGGCTCGCGGAGAACCAGCAGGACCGGACGCCGGTCGGAGCCGAACTCGAGGTCGTCGCCGAGGTGCCCGGTGGCCCGGAGACCCCGGCGGCGCGGATCGCCGGCCGGATGGATTGGCTGTCCCGGCGGTCCGACGGCTCGCTGGTGGTCACCGACTTCAAGACGGGCGCCAGCGTGCCGACCCGGGCGCAGGTCGCCGAGCACGCCCAGCTGGGTGCCTACCAGGTCGCGCTGGCCGACGGCGCGGGCGCCCGGACGGCGGGAACCGACGCCGATCCGGGACGGGTCACCGGGGCACCCGGCGGCGCGGAACTGGTCTACCTGCGCAGCGGTCGGCCCAAGGTCCTCGCGCAGCCGCCGCTGACCGAGGAACAGGCGCAGCGGTGGCGGGAGCTGATCCTGGACTCGGCCGGGGCGCTGACGCGCACGGCGCTCACCGCCACCGAGAACCGTGGGTGTGAACGGTGCCCGGTCAGATCCAGTTGCCCGCTCCGTGACGAAGGCCGGCAGGTGACCCGATGAGCGGGCGGAATCCGGCGGCCGCCCGTCCGGGATCGGCCGGCTGGCTCAGCGCCGACCAGCTGGCCACCGTCCTGGGTCTGCCCCGGCCGACGCCGGAACAGACCCGCGTCATCGAGGCGCCGCTCCGTCCGGCCCTGGTGGTGGCGGGTGCCGGTTCCGGCAAGACCGAGACCATGGCGGCCCGGGTCGTCTCGCTGGTCGCGAACGGCGTGGTCGGACCGGGGGAAGTCCTGGGTCTGACGTTCACCCGCAAGGCCGCTGGTGAGCTCGGTGCCCGGATCCGAGCGCGGTTGCGCATGTTGCAGGAGGCCGGGGGGCTTCCCGAGGGCGTCCGCGCCCGGCTCGCCGCCGCGTCGGGCGAGCCCGAGGTCTTCACCTACCACGCCTTCGGTGGCCAGCTCATCAACGAGTTCGGGCCGCTCGTCGGGTTGGAGCCGTCCGAGACGGTGCTGACCGCCACGGCGTCCTGGCAGTTGGCCCGCCGCGTGGTCAGCCGGTGGGACGGTGACCTGGAGACGGAGCTCACCGCTGACACGGTGACCGAACGGCTGCTCGCCCTGGCCGGCGGGCTCGCCGACCATCTCGTGTCGGTCGACGCGGTGGCCGACCGACTGGCCGAGCTGGTGACGCTGCTGCGCTCTGCGCCACCGGCCCCGCGGCAGCGGAACCCGGTGCACACCAAACTGGCCGGCCCGTTGAAGAGCTTGCAGGACCGGGTCTGGATCCTGCCGTTGGTGCATGCCTACGAGCAGGCCAAGCGTCGCGCCGGGGCCTTGGACTTCGCCGATCAGATGCATCAGGCGGCCCGGCTGGTGGGGCAGTACCCGCAGGTCCGGCGCAGTGTCCGTGGTCGGTACCGGGTGGTGCTGCTGGACGAGTACCAGGACACCGGGCACGCCCAACGGGTGATCCTGCGCGCGGTGTTCGGGGCTGACCCCGATCGGGTCGGCGATCGCGAGGAGCGGTCAGTCCCGCCGGCGGTGACCGCCGTCGGCGACCCCGTGCAGTCGATCTACTCGTGGCGTGGCGCCAGTGCGGCCAACCTCGCCCGGTTCGTCACCGACTTCCCCGACCGGGACGGTCGGCCGGCCCCGGTCATGTCGCTGCTGACCAGCTTCCGCAATCCGGCCCGGGTGCTCGACCTGGCCAACGTCACCTCCGCGCCGTTGCGGGAGGCGTCCACGGTGCTGGTCGACGAGCTGCGCGGCCGGACCGGGGCCCCCGTGGGGCGGGTGGTGACCGGTCTGCTCACCACCGTCGACGACGAGAACGACTGGCTGGCCGATCAGATCGCCCGACGCTGGCAGGCCGCCGGCTGGTCGGCCGAGTCAACCCCGGGCGGAACGCCGACCCCGACGACCGCGGTCCTGCTGCGGCGACGCCGGGACATGTCGGCGGTGGCCGAGTCGCTGCGGGCCTGTGGCCTGCCCGTCGAGGTCATGGGACTCGGCGGGCTCATCCACGAACCGGAGGTGGCGGACGTGATCGCCACGCTCCGCGTCCTGGTCGACCCGCATGCCGGCGATGCGGTGCTGCGGCTGTTGACCGGGCCGCGGTGGCGGATCGGCATGGCGGACCTGCGCGTGCTGGCCGACCGTGCGCGGCTGCTGGCCCGCGACGCCGCCACGACCGTGGTTCCCGCTCCCGACCCGGCCCCGGCGGATCCGGGCGCAGCCGGGCCACCCGCCGGGACGATCGACCTCGCCGACCTGGAACGCGAGCCGATGTCCCTGGTCGACGCCTTGGCCGACCTGGGTGAACCCGCGGCCTATTCAGCAACGGGACACCGCCGGCTCAGCCGGTTCGCGGCCGAGTTGGACCGGCTCCGGTCGCGGCTCGACCAGCCGCTCACCGACGTGGTGGCCGACGTGGAGCGCACCATCGGCATCGATGTCGAGACGGCGTTGCACCGTCCGGACGGCCGGGTCCACCTCGACGCCTTCGCCGATGTCGTCGCCGACGTCGCGGCGTCCGGCGTCGGCCCGCCGGAACTGCTCGACTACCTGGCCACCGCCGAGGAACGCGAGGACGGGCTGCAGCCGGGGGACACGACCGTGACGCCCGGCGCGGTGCAGATCCTCACCGTGCACGGCGCCAAGGGCCTCGAGTGGGACACCGTCGCGGTCCCGCACCTGGTGGCCGGCGTCTTCCCCAGCAACCGGGTCGAACACTGGTTGCAGGACGCCGCCCAGTTGCCCCCGGACCTGCGGGGCGACCGGTCCGACGTCCCCGTCCTGGATCTGCCCGTCGGCGGCGACCAGGGCGAGCTGGCCCGGGCGTTGGGCGAGCACGTCGACGAACTCAAGGCCGCCGGGCTCGACGAGGAGCGGCGCCTCATGTACGTCGCGGTGACCAGGGCCGAGTCGATGCTGCTGCTGTCGGGGCATCACTGGGGCGCGAGCACGGCCAAGCCGCTGGGGCCGAGCGAGTTCCTCACCGAGTTGTCCGGTGTGCCGGGGGTCGAGGTCGACTGCTGGGCGGACCCGCCTGAGCCGGAGGCGATCAACCCCATGACTGCGGTGCCGCGCTCGGCCACGTGGCCGGTGGACCCGCTCGGCGGGCAGCGGACGACCGCGACCGCCGGGGCACGCCTGGTGGTCGAGGCGATGCGCCGGGTCGAGCCCGATCAGCCCGACGCGCCTCCGCCACCCGCGGATCCGCTCGCGCAACCGAGAGCGCCGGGCGACGGCATCGACGACGACATCGACGGCTGGCGCCGCGACGTCGACCTGCTGCTGGCCGAACGGACCGCGACCGCAGCCAGCACGTCGATGACGGTCGACCTGCCGGCCGGGCTCACCGTGTCCGCGCTGGTGGACCTGGCTCGCGATCCCGAGCAGCTGGCGCTCCGGGTCCGGCGACCGTTGCCGGTCCCGCCGTTGCGGACCCGGCGGCGGGGCAGCGCCTTCCACGACTGGTTGCAGCGGCAGAGCGCCGGTCAGGCGATGCTGGACCTCGGTGACCTGCCCGGTGCTGGTGATCCCGGCGCGCGGGACGACCCGGAACTCGAGCGCCTGCAGGCGGCGTTCCAGGGGTCGTCGTGGGCGCGCCGCACACCGGTCGCCGTGGAGCTGCCGTTCTCGGTGACGGTCGGAGGCCTGGCCTTGCGCGGCCGCATCGACGCCGTCTACGTCGACGACGACGGCGGACGCACGGTCGTGGATTGGAAGACGGGCCGGCGACCGGACCCGGAAGAGGAACGGATCGCCGCGGTGCAACTGGCCGTCTACCGCCTGGCGGTGGCCGACCTGTTCGACCTGCCGCTGGACCAGGTCCGGGCCGCGTTCCACTACGTCCGTCAGGACCGCACCGTCATGCCGGTGGACATGCTGGACGCCGATGGGCTGGCGGCACTGATCCGGTCGGCGACCGACGGCGAGCCCGACGATGCACCGAGCCCCGCCGGCCGCCGGTGACCCGACCGTCCGGGTCAGCCCCGGAAGACCGGCAGCGGCCCGAAGCTCTGCGCCACCGGCATGATCTCCATGGTGTTGATGTTCATGTGCGCGGGCAGGCTGGCCACCCAGTACACGGACTCGGCGATGTCGTCGGCCGAGATGGACTCCACGTCGGCGTAGAGGGCGTCCGCGCGGTCCTGATCGCCCCGGAACCGCAGCGTGGAGAACTCGGTGCCACCGCACAGGCCGGGCTCGATGCACGTCACCCGCACGCCGGTGCCCTGCAGGTCGGCGCGCAGATTGAGGCTGAACTGCTGCACGAAGGCCTTGGTGGCGCCGTAGACGTTGCCCCCCGGGTAGGGCCAGTTGCCGGCGATCGACCCGAGGTTGACCACCAGGCCGCGCCCGCGCTCGACCATCCCGGGCAGCACGGCGCGACTGCAGTACATGACGCCCTTGCAGTTGGTGTCCACCATCTGGTCCCAGGCGTCCAGATCGGCCTCGGCCGCGGGCTCCATGCCGAGCGCCATGCCGGCGTTGTTGACGAGCACGTCGATGGTGGCGAACGGCTCCGGCAAGGAGGCCACCACCTGTTCCACCGCCGCGCGGTCACGGACGTCCAGCGCCACCGGGTGCACCGCCTCGCCCAGCTCCTCGGCCAGCGCGGCGAGACGGTCGACCCGCCGGGCGGTGGCGATCACCCGGTGTCCCTCGGACACGAACCGTCGGGCGATGGCGTTCCCGAACCCGGCACTGGCTCCGGTCACCAACACGGTGCTCATCGTCGATCTCCTCAGGACAGGTCGTCGTGGTGTCGCTCCGACCGCCACCGATGTCGGTCGGATCAGGTCCGGCCGTAGCCTAGGCGGGTGCCCGGACCCCCCTCGGACGACCGCACCGGGCCGCGACCTGCCGTCGAGCCGGCGCCGCACCGGACCGGGACCGACGAGCGCGGATCGACGGGGGAGCCGGCACCGCGCCCAGCCGTCGTGCTGCGTGGGCGGGCGCTGCCGGCCGACCGGGCCGCCGTCATGGCGATCATCAACCGCACCCCCGACTCGTTCTACGACGGTGGCGCCACGTTCGACGACGCCCCGGCGTTGGCCGCGGCGCACCGGGCGGTCGAGGAGGGCGCCGACCTGGTCGACGTCGGCGGTGTCAAGGCGGGCGTCGGAGCCGCCGTCGACGTCGCCGAGGAGATCCGGCGGGTGGTGCCGTTCGTCGAACGCCTGCGCAGCGAGCTCCCGGACCTGGTGATCAGCGTCGACACCTGGCGCACCGAGGTGGCCCGCGCCGCCTGTGCCGCCGGCGCGGATCTGATCAACGACACCTGGGCCGGGGCCGACCCGGGGTTGGTCGAGGTGGCGGCCGAGTTCGGCACCGGCATCGTGTGTTCGCACACCGGGGGCGCGGTGCCCAGGACCAACCCGTTCCGGCCGGCGTACGCCGACGTGGTGGCATCCGTGCTCGCCGAGACGACGGCCGCAGCGAACCGGATGGTGGCGGCCGGCGTTCCGGCTGCGGGCGTGCTCATCGATCCGACGCACGACTTCGGCAAGAACACGTGGCACGGGCTGGAGCTGGTGCACCGGTCGGCCGAGCTGGTGGCCTCCGGCTGGCCGGTGCTGATGGCGCTGTCCAACAAGGACTTCGTCGGCGAGACCCTGGACCTGCCGGTCGACCAGCGGGTCGAGGGCACACTGGCGGCGACGGCCATCGCGGCGTGGCAGGGGGTCGCCGTCTTCCGCGCCCATCAGGTCCGGGCCACCCGGCGGGTCGTCGAGATGGCAGCCAGCATCCGCGGCACCCGGCCGCCGGTCGCGCCGGTCCGCGGGCTCGTCTGAACCGTCCCGGTCCGCCCGCGGATGCCTGCACCTCCACCTTCGGAGCGCTGTCGGCACCCCGTGGCACCATCGGCACCGTGATGACCCTGCTGCAGTACCTGCTGATCGCGGCCGTGATCGGGCTCGCCGTGTTCGGCATCGCGGTCGTGGTCTTCGGCCGTGGGGAGCAGATGGCGCCACTGCCGCCCCGGACGTCGCCCGCGCACCTGCCGGACGGCCCGATCACCGGCAGCGACGTGGAGCAGGTGCGGTTCGGCCTGGCGGTCCGCGGCTACCGGATGAGCGACGTCGACTGGACGCTGCACCGGTTGTCCGGTGAACTCGACCGGCTCCGCGCCCGGCTCCGTGAACTCGATCCGGACGCGGTGAACGGTCCACGAGCCGGGACGGACGTCGCCGCCGAGGCGACGCCGCCCGGCGGAACGGCCGGCGACCCGGTCCCCTCGCACGCCGGCGGGGCGGCGTCAGAGCCGATCCGACCACCCGCCGGGCCGTCGGCCGCCGCATCCGGATCGCTGTCCACCAGCCACGAGGAGCCGCAGCGATGACCGTCACCGTGTCCGCGTCGAAGGTGCTGCGCGCGTCGGCCGACCAGGTCTTCACGGCCGTGACCGACCTGGCCCGCCAGGAACGGTGGATGGTCGCGACGCGGCTCTACGAACTGACCGCGCCCGCGCCGTCACCACAGGTCGGTGCCCGGCTGGCCGCCTTCACCGGGGTCGCCGGCGTCGGCTTCCTCGACGTGATGACCGTGACCGAATATGACCCGCCCCGTCGGTGGGTGACCGCCCACGAGGCCGACTTCGTCCGGGGCGTCGGGATCTTCGAGATCGACGCCGCGCGGGACGACTCGTGTCGTGTGACCTGGACCGAACATCTCGACCTGCCGTTCGGGCTGGTCGGCCGGCTCGGCTGGCCGCTGGTCCGGCCGGTCGCCAGGGTGGGACTGCAGGTCTCCCTGCGCCGGCTCGCCGTGCAGCTCCGCGCCGATGCGGCCGCCGCCACCACGGGCACCACCGCCGTCACCGGCGGAGGGCGCGCATGAGCACCCCGGCGCACGCAGCGACCGGGCCGGAGCCGTCCGCTCCGGAGCCCGCCGAGGACCCCGGCCGGTGCGGATGGGCCGGCAGCGCCCCCGAGTACGTCGCCTACCACGACCAGGAGTGGGGGACACCGCTGCACGGTGACGCGGCGCTGTTCGAACGGCTGAGTCTGGAGGCCTTCCAGTCGGGCCTGAGCTGGATCACCATCCTGCGGAAGCGACCGGCGTTCCGGACGGCGTTCGCCGACTTCGACATGGCCACGGTGGCGGCGTTCTCCGACGACGACGTGGCACGACTGCTGGCCGACGACGGGATCGTCCGCAACCGGAGCAAGATCGAGGCCACCATCGGCAACGCGCGGGCCGCGGCCGCGCTGCCCGATGGCTTGGACGCGCTGCTGTGGTCGTTCGCGCCCGCGCCGAGGTCCGCGCCGCTGGCCCCGGGCGCCGTGCCGGCCCGGACCGACGAGTCGACGGCGATGGCGCGCGAGCTGAAGCGGCGCGGCTTCCGGTTCGTCGGACCGACGACCGCCTACGCGCTCATGCAGGCCACCGGCATGGTCAACGACCACGCTCAGGCGTGTTGGCTCGCGCCGACCTCCAGCTGAGGGGAGCGCCGTCCCCCACACCACCCCGCGGACGATCAGGAGTGGGTCTCAGGCGTCCCGGCCGGTGGCTCGGCCGTTCGCCTCAACCGTGTCGTCGTCCGGGGCGTCCTGCGCTCCGGCGGCGTCGGGCCCGTCGGCGCCGGGGTCGTCGTCCTCAGGCTCGGCAGCCTCGGCGTCCGGCTGCTGCACGTTGATCACGGCGACGCCTGACTCGAAGTCGATGCGCAGGTCGCCGTCGCGGCCGTGTCCCTCCTCCTCACGGCGCATCGCCCGGGAGCGGCGCTCAGCGAGCTCATGGCGCATGCCCGGGTTGAACAGGGCGCCGAGGTCTCCGAGAGTCACCGCCCCAGGCTACGTCAGCGCGCCCGGTCCGGGTTCCGGAGCGAGCCGGCTCCGCCGACCACCGTCAGGCCGACGATGATCGACCGCCGGCCGACCAGGTTCGCCCGCCGCCGCGCGAGCATCAGCGCCCGGTCCGGCGGGTCCGGTTTCCGCAGCGAGGCTGTGATGAGGGAGAATGGAGTTCCCGCGCGGCGTGCGGGACGTGCCGGACGGAACACCGCCCGGCTGGCATGAGCGCCGCTCGGTCGACCGGTCCACGGACGTGGGCCCGTCGGCCGGACGTGCAAACGAAGTGGAGGGAGTCGCAGATGGCGGCCATGAAGCCCCGGACCGGAGACGGACCGCTGGAGGTCACGAAGGAGGGGCGGGGCATCGTCATGCGGGTTCCGCTGGAGGGCGGCGGCCGGCTGGTCGTCGAGATCTCCGCCGACGAGGCGGCTGCCCTGGGCGATGCGCTGAAGGCTGTCGTCAACTGACCGACGGCTGACGTTCGTGCGCCGGCGCCGGTCGTTCCTCCACCGGCGCCGGGCCGGAGTCGATCCGACACGGGTCGGCCGGCTGCTCCGTTCGATCAGCGCAGCACCTGCCGGTACAGCTCCACCGTCCGCTCGGCCACGGCGGTCCAGGAGAACTCCCGTTCCGCGCGCTGGCGTCCGGACCGGCCGAACCCAGCGGCCTCGGCCGGATCACCGACCAGTGCGTTGACCGCCGCGGCCAGGTCGGTCGCGAAGGCGGTCTCGTCGTCCGGGTCGTAGTGCACCAGCGTCCCGGTCACGCCGTCCTGCACGACCTCGGGGATGCCGCCGACGTCACTGGCCACCACCGCCGCCCCGCAGGCCATGGCCTCGAGGTTGACGATGCCCAGCGGCTCGTACACCGATGGGCAACAGAAGACGGTGGACGCGGAGAGCACCTGGGTGACCTGGTCCAGGGTGAGCATGCCGTCGAACCAGAACACGCCCGGTCGGCTCCGCTGCAACTCCGCCACCGCCTCGGCGGTCTCCCGCGCGATCTCGGGCGTGTCGGGAGCCCCGGCACACAGCACCAGCTGCACTCCCGGATCGAACTGGTGGGCCGCCGCGATGAGGTGCCGGACCCCCTTCTGTCGGGTGATGCGGCCGACGAACGACGCGATGGGGGCGTCCAGGTCGACACCCGCATCGGTGAGCACCGTTCGGGCATCCACCGGGTGGTAGATCGCGGTGTCGATGCCGTTGCGGATCACGTGCACCTTGGCCGGGTCCAGTTCCGGATAGACGGCGAGCACGTCGGTGCGCATGCCGTCCGACACCGCGATGATGGCGTCTGCCGCCCCGTAGGCGGTGCGTTCGACCCAGCTGGACAACCGGTAGCCACCGCCCAGCTGCTCGGCCTTCCACGGGCGCCGCGGCTCGAGCGAATGCGCGGTGATCACGTGCGGCGCACCGGTCAGCAGTCCGCCCACCTGGCCGGCCAGATTGGCGTACCAGGTGTGGGAGTGCAGCACGTCCGCACGCACGCCACGGTCCAGCGCCGCGGCCATGTCCAGGTCGACCGACAGCGTGCTCAGTGCTGCGTTGGCGTCGGCCAGGCCGGGGCCGGGCCGATGGCCAGTGGCGCCGGGCCGGTCATCGCCGAAGGCGTGCACGTCGACGTCGATCAGCGCCCGGAGCTCGCGCACCAGGTACTCGACGTGGACGCCGGCGCCGCCGTACACGTCCGGCGGGAACTCACGGGTCAGGATGGCGGTCCGCACTTCGGCAACGTAGCGCCGCCGCGGACGGCGCGCTGATCCGCCCCATGGTGTGCGCGCCGATGTCCGCTGCGACCGCTACTGTTCGGGCATGGTCTCCAAGCCCAGGGTCCTCGGCATCGTGTTGGCCGGTGGCGAGGGCAAACGCCTGTGGCCGCTCACCGCCGATCGGGCCAAGCCAGCCGTTCCGTTCGGCGGCAACTACCGACTCGTCGACTTCGTGCTGTCGAACCTGGTGAACGCCGGGTACACGCGGATCTGCGTGCTGACGCAGTACAAGTCGCATTCACTGGACCGGCACCTGACCACGACGTGGCGGCTTGATCAACTCATCGGCAACTACGTGACGCCGGTGCCCGCGCAGCAGCGGCTCGGCCCGCGCTGGTACACCGGCAGCGCCGACGCGATCTTCCAGTCGCTGAACCTGGTGTACGACGACAACCCTGACTACCTGGTCGTCTTCGGTGCCGATCACGTGTACCGGATGGATCCGTCGCAGATGGTGCAGGACCACATCGATTCCGGCGCGGAGTGCACCGTCGCCGGCATCCGAGTGCCCCGTCGCGAAGCCACCGCCTTCGGCGTCATCCAGACCGAGGACGGCACCCGGATCGACAGCTGGCTGGAGAAGCCGGCCGATCCGCCGGCCGTCCCCGACGACCCGGACATCGCGTACGCCTCGATGGGCAACTACGTGTTCACCACCGCCTCGCTCATCGAGGCGCTGCGGGCCGATGCGCTCAACGAGGATTCCGCGCACGACATGGGCGGCGACATCGTTCCGGCCTTCGTGGAGAAGGGCACCGCCCACGTCTACGACTTCGCGCGGAACCAGGTGCCAGGCACCACGGACCGGGACCGCGGCTATTGGCGGGACGTCGGCACGCTGGACGCGTACCACGACGCGCACATGGACCTGGTGTCCGTGCATCCCATCTTCAACCTCTACAACCGGCGCTGGCCGATCCTGAGCCTGCCGGTCGGCTGGCCGCCCGCGAAGTTCGTCGAGAACGGCACCGCGCTGGACTCGATGGTCGGCCCCGGGAGCATCGTCTCCGGCGGCACGGTGAAGCGGTCGGTGATCTCGGAGGACGTGCACATCCAGTCCGGCAGTCACGTCGAGGGATCGGTCCTGCTGCCCGGGGTGCGGGTCGGCCGCGGCGCGGTCATCCGCAACGCCATCCTCGACAAGAACGTGGTGGTGCCGGACGGCGCCATGCTCGGGGTCGACCTCAACGTCGACCGGCAGCGGTACACGGTGAGTCAGAGCGGCATCACCGTGGTCGGTAAGGGCGTCACGGTCGCCGGCTGAGCGTCCGGGTGGGCTGGCCCGCGCTGCCTCGGCAGCGGGGATCAACCGTTCGGGCTGGGCAGTCGGGCCGGGCACCCGGTCACGGCGAACGTGGCGTCGAACTCGAAGTGCCACGGCTCGTTGTCGTACGTCCGGCAGAAGCCGAGCCGACCGGCGGAGCCCTCCAGCCAGTTCGACGCGGCGCGCGGCTGGACGTCGACGGCGGTCCCGGTCACGTGGGCCGAGCGCTCCGGGGGCAGGGTGTACTGCTCGGCCATCGCCTCGCCGTAGTCCCGCACGTACTCGTCGCGGATCTGCTGTTGCTGGGCGCGGCTGCGTTTGCCGTCGGCCAGACAGACGTCGACGCCCACCTGGGCGGCCTCGGCCAGCACCGCAGCCCACGCCGCGGCCACCTCGGGCAGCAGCCCGGTCGCGGGCTCGTCGGTGTACCGGGTGTCCACCGCGCAGCGACCGGTGCCCTCCGGTCCGGGCACGTCACCCTGGTCGGGAGCTGACGGTGGCGGGGTCGCGGCCGATGCGGCGCTGGTCGTCGAGGAGGTGGTCGTCGACACCGTGGTCGTCGAGACCGTCGAGACGGCACCACTGCTCGATGGCGCGGTGGTCGGCACAGCGGTCGACACCGTGGTCGCTGTGGCAGTCGGATCGGCCGCCGAGGCGCGGCCGCCCGGTCCGCAGCCGGCCAGCAGCACCGACGCGGCGCCCAGCAGCGCCATCGCGCCGCGGACACGCCGCGCGATCACCGGCGCTTGACCGCCACCAGCAGGCCGTCGCCCAACGGCAGCATGACCGGCAGCAGCCGCTCGTCGTCCCGGACGAGTCGCCCGGCCTCGCGGACGGCGCTGGTGTCGGGGTCGCGCTGCGTGGGGTCGGGCACCTTGTCGCCGGCCAACGCACCGTTGAGGGCCAGCACGCCGCCCGGGCGCAGCAGGCGGACCGCTTCGGTCACGTACTGCGGGTACTCGGTGCGGATGCCGTCGACCAGGACCATGTCGTAGGCCCCGTCGGTCAGGCGGGGCAGCACCTCCAGCCCACGGCCGTTGATCAGCCGGGTGCGGGTCGAGGCGATGCCGGCGTCGGCGAACGCCTGGCGCGCGGCCCGCTGGTGCTCGACCTCCGGGTCGATGGACGTCAGCACGCCGTCCGGGCTCATCCCGGCGAACAGACGCAGGCCGCTCACCCCGGTCCCGGTGCCGACCTCGACCACGGTGCGGGCGGCCAGCGTGGCGGCCAGGAAGCTCAGCGCGGCTGCGGCGCCGGACCCGAGCGGCACCGAGCCGAGTTCGGCGGCGCGGCCACGTGCCGCGAGCACGGCATCGTCCTCGGGGACGAAGAACTCTGCGTACGACCGGCTGGTGGTCACCGGGAACCTCCTGACTCGGGGCGGCAGCCGGTCCGGACCCCGACACAGGTCACCGGGGTCGACGGCGGGCGCGCGACTCGCTGAGATTACCGGGGGTGACGCACCGCGCCGTTCCGGGTCGTGCCCCACGACGACGGACCCGGGCGATCAGGCGGAGATCAGCACCGGTACCCCACCCGAGCGGGTGCCGTTCACACCCCGCTCACATCGGCGGTCGCGACAATTGTGAGGTCGGCGACCGTGCCGGCTCACCCGGAGGTGGTTGTCCTGTCCGAACTGTCCGCCGTGGCCGCAGACGGCCCGACGCGCTCGGCGATCGGGCGACCAGGCGAGCCCAGCAGCGCCGATCAGGTCGATCCGGACCGCCTCGACGACGCGGGCGCCGCCCCCGTCGAGTGGACCCCGCCGTCCTGGGACGACATCGTCCGGCAGCACGGCGACCGGGTGTACCGGCTCGCCTACCGACTCGCCGGCAACTCACACGACGCCGAGGACATCACCCAGGAGACGTTCATCCGGGTGTTCCGTTCGCTCGACACCTTCCGGCCGGGGTCCTTCGAGGGCTGGCTGCACCGGATCGCCACCAACGTGTTCCTCGACCTGGTCCGTCGTCGTCAACGCATCCGCATGGAGGCGCTGCCCGAGGAGACCGATCGCATCGTCGGTCGGGAGCCCTCGCCCGAGCAGGCGTTCGCGGACTCCAGCCTCGATCCGGACCTGCAGGGCGCCCTGGACGACCTGCTGCCGGAGTTCCGTGCCGCCGTGGTCTTGTGCGACGTGGAGGGGCTGTCGTACGAAGAGATCGGTGCGACGCTGGGGGTCAAACTGGGGACCGTGCGTTCCCGGATCCACCGCGGCCGCCAGGCGCTGCGAGCCGGCCTGGAACGGAGGCGAGCGGCGCACGTCGAGTCCAGCGACACCCGGAAGGTGGTGCAGCCGTGGCGGTCTTCGACGACCACCTGACCCTGGACGCCATCGTCGCGTTCACCGACGGCGAGATGCCGTTGACGGCGTACCAGCGGGCCGCCGCCCACCTCGACCGGTGCACCCGGTGCACCGAGGAGGTTGCCGAGCAGGCCAGCGCTCGGGAGTTCCTGCGCTCCGCGCAGGCGCCAGCCATGCCGCGGTCGTTGTGGGAGGCGCTGCGGTCGATCCCGATCGCCGTGCCCGGGCGATGCCAGCCCGGGGCGGTCCGCGCCGAGGTGGCTCCGGTCGAGCGCAGCCGTGCCGGGCTGCCCCGGTTGCGGGAGCGTGCTCCCCGTGGCGTCGTCGCCCGGTGGAGCGTCGATCCGCGCAGCTGACCCCGCCGCTCACCCGATCGATCGACGTCCCGGCGGCATCCCGCGCAGCCGACCGCCACCGCCCAGGACGACATCGGCCGCCCCGTAGCCTGGGACGGGCGGGACGGTCAGGCGCGCAGCAGCAGGAGCACACATGGACGGCAGCGAGCCCGTGAACGGCGCGGGCGGCGATCGGCCGCGCGCCGGATCCGCCGACGCGGACGTCCCGGGTCGGAGGCCCCAGCACGGACCCGTCACGCCGACGATCGACCCGGCCGTCGCGTCGGTCTTCCGCCGACCGGACGCGCATCACGGCTCGTTCCGGCCACCCCGTCCGGATGGGACCGGCCGCGGTGCGGTGGGCACCGCACCGCCGTTGCCGGACGCCGTCCGATCCGCCTTCGGTCGTCCACCGGGGGTGACCGACGACCTGTCCCGTGAGCCCGGCACCGTCGGCGTCACGCGGCACGACGGGCCCACCCGGGACGACGACGATCCGCAGCGCCGCTGGCGCAACCCGCACGAGCCGACCCGCCTGGCCGGGCCGCCGGAGGCATCACCGGATCCGGAGCCGCCGGCGGCGCTGCGTCGCTTCACGCTGCGCGAGGCGTTGTTCGAACGGCGCCTGCGGCTCAGCACCCTGATCGGGCTGCTGGTCACAGCGATGCTCATCGGAGCCGTGGGGGCGGTGATCGGGGCGCTGGTGGTGGAACGGACGCCGGGCGCACTCACCGATCCGGACGTCGAACTCGCCCAGGTCCAGCCGGGTGTGGTGCGCGACCCCGGCTCGGTCGCCGAGATCGCGGGCCGGGTGCTGCCGTCCGTCGTCTCGATCGAGGTGCGCACCGGGGACGTCGGGGGCACCGGTTCCGGCGTCGTCATCGATGGCGGGTACGTGCTGACCAACAATCACGTCGTGTCGTCCGCAGCCACCACGGCGGGTGCGGTGCTCTCCGTGGTCTTCGACGACGAGGAGCAGACCCGGGTTCCCGGCACCATCGTCGGGCGCGACCCGCTCACCGATCTTGCCGTGGTCAAGGTCGACGTGACGGGCGCGGTCGTGGCCCAGCTCGGCGACTCGGCGAGCCTGGCGGTCGGTGACCCGGTGATCGCGATCGGTTCGCCGCTGGGCCTGGCGGGGACGGTGACGACCGGCGTGGTCTCCGCGGTCGACCGGCCGGTGCGGCTGCAGGGCGGCGGTTCGGACACCGACGCGGTCATCGACGCCATCCAGACCGACGCGGCGGTGAACCCCGGCAACAGCGGCGGTCCGCTCGTCGACGCGACCGGTGCGGTGATCGGCATCAACTCGGCGATCCGCACCCTCGGCGGTCAGGAGAGCGGTTCGATCGGCCTCGGCTTCGCCATCCCGATCGAGACCGCGCGGGACATCGCCCAGCAGCTCATCGCCACCGGCTCCGTGACGCACGCGTCGATCGGCGTGAACGCCAGGTCCGCGACCGACGGGGTGACCGACGGCGCCCAGGTGCAGAACGTGCAGACGTCGGGACCGGCCGCCGCCGCCGGCATCGCCGAGGGCGACATCATCACCCGGGTCGGCGACCGCGACGTCGGCAACGCCGACGAACTGATCGTCGCCGTCCGCGCGCACCAGCCGGGTGAGACCGTGCCGGTCGTGGTGGTCCGGGACGGGCGGGAGACGACCATCCAGGTCGTTCTGGGGTCCGAGTGACCGACCCGGTGCATCGTGTGACCCGCGGTCGCCGCGACCCCGCGGCGGACGAGACGACGATCGCACCGACCCGGAACCGGACCGTCGGCTGGCTATCCTGACCTGACGCCGGATCGCGGCCAGCCGAGGCTCGCCGCCGACGCACCACGACACCAGCAGCTGCTCCGCCGTTCCGCGGCGGACGACAGCCGCGGACGACCAGGAGGGAACCGCCACGTGTTCGGCCTGTCCTGGGGTCAGATCGCCATCATCGTGCTCGTCGGATTGTTCGTCATCGGGCCCGAGCGCATCCCGACCGCGGTGCAGTGGGTGACCAGTTCGCTGCGCCGGGTCCGGGGTCTGGCCGCCGGCGCGCAGGCCGAGCTGCGCACCCAGCTCGGTCCTGAACTGGAGGAGCTCCGCCGCCAGGTGGCCGATCTGCAGTCCCTCAAGGAGCTGCAGGAACTCCGGGACCTGCGCGACCTGCACCCGAAGCGGCTGATCGGCAAGAACATCCTGGGTGACGAGTTCTCCGGCGGCATCGGCGGCTTCCTCGGCCTGGACCAGTCCGCCGCGGCGACCAGTGACGCCTCCACCGGCAACGGCTCGGCCGGCACCGCGGCCAAGGCGAGGCCCACGGGAGCACCGGCCGCAGCCCCGGCGCAGCCGGACTTCCGCAAACCGGCACCGGCGCCGAAGGCCTCCGCGGTGCCCACCCCGTCCCCGGGCGGGCCGTCCCGCCCCGCGGCGTCACGTCCGGGTCGCGCGATCGTCTCGCTGCAGCCCGGTGAACGTCCGCCGTTCGACCCCGACGCGACCTGATCGCCGGGCCGTCGGCGAGCTCTCAGCGGCGGCCGGCGGGGGAGATGCCCAGGGACACCCCGGTGAGTGGGCGGCGTCGGGTGGCCAGGTGGTCGGCGACGGTGCTCAGGGCCTGGGCGGCGGGGGAGTGTGGGTCACGCAGCACGACCGGCAGGCCGACATCGCCGGCTTCGCGGACGTCCGGGTCGAGCGGGATGGAGCCGAGCAGCGGGACCTGGGTGCCGGTGAGCCGGGACAGGGACGCGGCGACCTGCTCGCCGCCGCCGGTGCCGAAGACGTCGACGCGGGTGCCGTCGGGCAGGACCAGGCCGGCCATGTTCTCCACCACGCCGACGACCTTCTGCCGCGTCTGCAACGCGATGGCGCCGGCCCGTTCGGCGACCTCGGCCGCCGCGGTCTGCGGGGTGGTGATCACGATGATCTCGGCGGTGGGGATGAGCTGGGCGCTGGAGATGGCGACGTCACCGGTGCCGGGGGGCAGGTCCAGCAGCAGCACGTCCAGTTCGTCGCCCCAGTACACGTCGGCCAGGAACTGCTCGAGCGCCCGGTGCAGCATCGGGCCGCGCCAGACGACCGGGGTGTTGCCGTCGACGAACATGCCGACGCTGATCACCTTCACGCCCTGGGCGACCGGCGGCATGATCATGTCGGCGACCCGGGTGGGGCGGCCGGTGACCCCGAGCATCCGTGGCACGGAGAAGCCGTAGACGTCGGCGTCGACCACGCCGACGCGCAGACCACGGGCGGACAGCGCGACGGCCAGGTTGACCGTGACGGTGGACTTGCCGACGCCGCCCTTGCCGGAGGCGACGGCGTAGACACGGGTGCGGGACTCGGCCCGGGCGAACGGGATGTCCTTGGTGGCGCCGCCCTTGAGCTGCTCGCGCAGCCGGCCGCGTTGCTCGTCGGTCATCACCCCGAGGGTGAGCCGCAGGTCGGAGACTCCGGGCACGGCCCGGACCGCGGCGGTGACGTCCTTGGTCAGGGTGTCGCGCAACGGGCAGCCGGCGATGGTCAGCAGCACGGTCAGGTCGACCCCGCCGGCGGCGTCCACCGACAGCGTGTCGACCATGTTCAGATCAGTGATCGGCCGCCGGATCTCAGGGTCCTTCACCCCGGCGAGGGCGCCGCGGATCTGCTCAACGGTGACGGTCATGCGCTCCCTGCTCGTCCGTACCCATCCGCACGCGACCGCGGCCCGGCTCCGCCGCCCGACGTGGTCCCGCCCGGACGGCGCTGTCCACATCGGTCAGGGTACGTGCTGGGGCGGTCACGTCCGTTCGCGCTGCACGTACGGTTCTCATGCAGCGCCGATGCCACTCACCGGCGGAACCAGGACAGTGGTCCTCGTGCGCCGGGCTCCGGCGTGCCCGTCCAGGTGCTGCTCCGGCCGGTTGTGTCAGCATGGAACGGCCGGCTCCACCCGCTCGTCGCGGGAGGGGCCGTCCGTGGAGTCGAGCGGAACCGGGACAGGCGCGATGGGTGTCTTCCCGGCCACCGCCCGCACGAGAAAGGGTCCGTACGTCATGACCTCACCGATGGGCTTCCGGGCATCGGCGACGGTGCCGAACCTGCCCACGCCACCGACCGGGTTCGTGGTCGCCCGCTACCCGACCTACGCGCAGGCCCAGAACGCGGTCGAGCACCTCGTGCGCAACGACTTCTCCATCCAGGACGTGACCATCGTCGGGTCCGACCTGCAGATGGTCGAGCGGGTGACCGGCCGGCTGACGGCCAAGAAGCTGGCCGCCGCGGGCGCCGCGTCCGGTGCCTGGATGGGGCTGTTCGTCGGCCTGCTGATGAGTTTCTTCGCCCCGGTGCAGAGCAGCCTCCTGATCCTGATCCTCGCCGCCATCGCCATCGGCGCGATCTTCGGCGCCGTCATGGGTTGGCTGGGGTTCTCGCTGGCCAAGGGTCGTCGCGACTTCACCTCGGCGTCCCAGGTCGTCGCCCGCCTCTATGACGTGCTCTGCCAGCCGCGCACCGCGGAGCAGGCCCGTGACCTGCTGGCCAAGATGGAGCTCGGCCGCCGCGGCTGACTCCACCTGACGTCGCCGACCGACGGCCCGACCACCCTGCCGGGTGGCCGGGCCGTCGCCGTCTCGGACCGGGGTGGGTCAGAGCCAGCCGCGGCGGCGCAGCAACCGGTGGATGCCGAAGCACAAACAGAACATCAGCAGCAGGACGGCGGGGTAGCCGTACTGCCAGTGCAGTTCCGGCATGTCGTCGAAGTTCATGCCGTAGATGCCGGCGATCGCGGTCGGCACCACAGCGATGGCCGCCCAGGACGAGATCTTGCGCATGTCCTCGTTCTGCCGCGCCCCGACCTCGGCCAGCAGTGCGTTGGCCAGGTTGGTGAGCAGTTCGTCGAAGGAGCCGATCTGCTCCGAGACGTGCAGCACGTGGTCCTCGACGTCGCGGAAGTACCGGCGGACCTCGTCCGGCACCAACGGACTGGATCCGTTGGTCAGCGTCCGCAGCGGCAGGGCCAGCGGCACCACGGCCCGGCGCAGCTCCATGATCTCCCGCTTGAAGCTGTAGATGCGCTCGACCGACACGGGCGCGCCGGGGGAGAAGACGGCGGTCTCGAGGTCGTCCATGTCCTGCTCGATCTGTTCCGCGACCGCGAAATACTCGTCGACGATCCGGTCGGTGATGCCGTGCAGCACCACGGCGGGACCGAGTTGCAGGTGCTCCGGTCGGCTCTCCAGCTCCTGCCGCAGACCGATGAGGCTCGAGTGGTCACCGTGGCGGACGGTGATGATGAAGTCGGCGCCCAGGAAGACCATGATCTCGCCGGTCTGCACGATCTCCACGCTGTTGGCCTTGGTCCGGGCGGGGTCGGCCTCGGCGTAGGTGTGCCCGACGGGGGCCGGCCGGTGCCGCAGCGCGCCGCGACGGTCGCCGACCTCGGTGGACCCCAGCAGTCCGGTCGCGTGGTCCACGTGGGCGACCGTCTTGAGCACCATGAACAGGCTGTGGCGGTACGCGTCGAGTTTGGGGCGCTGGTAGGCGTGCACGGCGTCCTCGACCGCGAGTTCGTGCAGGTCGAAGACCTCGGCCAGGTGCTGCATGTCGGCCCCGGTGGGTTCGTGCAGGCCGATCCAGACGAACCCCGATCCGGCTTCGGCGATCGCCTGCCGGGCTGCCTCGGGGGTCGCGCAACCCGGGTGCGGCACGCCGTCGATGTACGCCTCGCACCCGACGACCGTCCCCGGCCGCGGTTCGGTCGGAGCGGCGTCGCCGTGCTTGCGGGCCAACAGGTCCAGCGGCGTCCACTCGGGACGCGGTGCCGGCATCATCCGCATGTCCGACCTCTTCCTGCTCGCGCACCGGCCATCGCACCGGTCCCAGGTCCGTCCACCGGCCGGAGGCAGCGGCCCCGGACCGGGACGCCGCGATGAAGACGATGACGCTGCGCCGAGGCGGAAGTTACTCTCCGCAGTCGAACGGATGGTGAACACACCGGTCCGCCCGCGCACCGGGACGATCGCTGGGGAAGGCAGGATGGGAATCGATGCGCATCGACCTCCACACCCACTCGGATCGCTCCGATGGGACCGACCCGCCCGCCGACCTCGTCCGGGCCGCGGTGGCCGCGGGCCTGGACGTCCTGGCCGTCACCGATCACGACACCACGGGCGGCTGGGCGGCGGTCGAGGAGGCGCGACCGGCCGGGTTGACCGTCATCCGGGCTGCCGAGTTCTCCACCCAGGATCCGCTCGGCGGGTCCCCGGACGGTCGACCGGTGAGCGTGCACCTGCTCGGGTACCTGTTCGACGCGGACGATCCGGTGATCGTGGCGGAGCACCGGCGGCTGCAGGCGGCGCGGCTGCGTCGCGGCACGGCCATCGTCGACAAGATGGTCGCCGCGGGCGTGCCGATCACCAACGACCAGGTGCTCACCATCGCCGCCGGGGCACCCGTCGGCCGCCCGCACATCGGTCGGGCCCTGGTCCAGGCCGGGGTGGTGTCCTCGGTCACCGAGGCGTTCTCCGGCTACCTGGCCGGCCGCGGGCCGTACTACGTGCCCAAGCCCGACACGGACCTGGCCACCGCGGTCCGGATGATCGCCGCGGCCGGTGGGGTGAGCGTGCTGGCCCATCCGCGAGGCCGCGGCGAGCGGCGCGTCCTCACCCCCGAGCGGATCGAGCAGCTGCAGCGACTCGGCCTGTCCGGACTGGAGGTCGACCACCCCGACCACGACGAGGCGGCTCGTGACGAGCTCCGGGCCATCGCCGACGACCTCGGCCTGATCACCACCGGCTCCTCGGACTACCACGGCACCAACAAGACCATCCGGCTCGGCCAGGAGACGACCGCGCCGGCCCAGTTGGCCCGCATCGTGGCCGCGAGCAGTGGGGTCACCCCGCCACTGGGGCCGGTGCCCTGAGATGACCGCACCCGGCTCCTGGCCGCCTGACCGTGCCTGTGACCAGCACGCTCCCGCCGACGTGCCACGGACGGCGCCGTTGCCGGTCCCGCCCGGCCTCGACGGGCCGGCCGGCGCCCGGCCCGTCCCCGACCCGGCTGGTCGGCCCCGGCCGTCGGGGGCCGTCCGGGCCTTGGACGCGGTGGCCGGCGCCCTGGCCGCCGGTCTGACGGTGCTCGGCCTGGTGTTGCTGATCGCCCAGACGCTGTCCCCGTCGGTGGCCGACGCGACGGATCTCGGGCTGGCGACCGGACCGGGCTGGGACCGGGTGCTGGTCACGCTGGGGGCCGGCGTGCTCGCCGAGGTGCTGGTCCAGGTGCGCGGCCGCGACACCGCCCGTGCCGGCGCCGTCCGACTGCTGTTGGATGCGGTGGTCGTCGTGATCGGCGTGACCGTGCTGTGGTGGGGCTGGTGGAGCTGAGCGGGAGGGGCTGGCGGTGACCGGGAAGAAGCCGACCGAGCAGCAGCCTGCGAAGCAGGGTGGGGCGGTCCTCCAACTCACGTCCGCCGACGGATCAGCGCGGGAGATCACCGTCAGCCACCCGGACAAGGTGGTCTTCCCGGTCCCGAGCCTGACCAAGCGCGACCTGGTCGACTACTACCTCGCCGTCGCGGACGGGGCGGTGCGCGGCGTCGCCGGTCGTCCGATGATCCTCAAGCGGTTCGTCAAGGGCATTGACGAGGAGGCGTTCTTCCAGAAGCGGGTGCCACAGAACCGCCCGTCCTGGCTCCGCACAGCGACGCTGCGCTACGCCTCCGGCACGTCGGCCGAGGAGGCCGTGGTCGACGACGCCGCTGGCCTGGCCTACGTGGTCAACCTCGGCTGCATCGACCTGAACCCGCACCCGGTGCTGGCCGAGGACCTCGACCGGCCCGACGAGCTGCGCATCGACCTGGACCCGGTGCCGGGCGTGCCGTGGAGCGACATCACCCGGACCGCGCTGGTCGTCCGCGAGGTGCTCGCCGACCACGGCCTGACCGGCTGGCCCAAGACCTCGGGCTCGCGGGGCTTCCACGTCTACGCCCGGATCCTGCCCCGCTGGGAGTTCCGCGACGTCCGCCTGGCCGCCGAGACGGTGGCCCGGGAGGTGGAACGGCGGGCGCCGGACCTGGCCACCAGCCGGTGGTGGAAGGAGGAGCGGCAGGGCGTCTTCGTCGACTTCAACCAGAACGCCAAGGACCGGACGGTCGCCTCGGCGTACTCGGTGCGGGCCACCCCGGACGCCCGGGTGTCGACGCCGTTGGACTGGTCGGAGGTCGAAGCGTGCGATCCGGCCGCCTTCACCGTGCCCACCGTGCTGCGGCGGTTCGGCGAGATCGGTGACCCGTGGGCCGGCATCGAGCGGGCCGATGGCTCGCTGGACGGGTTGCTGGCACTGGCCCGCGAGCTCGGCCCGGCCGAGAAGCCGCCCAAGGGCAGTGGCACGCGGATGCGGATGATGCCGCTGGTGGAGATCGCGCGGGCGAAGACCAAGCCGGAGGCGGTGGCCGGGCTCGCTCGCTGGCGCGAGCGCCACCCGGAGGTCTCCGCGCTGCTCGAGCCGGCCGATGTGCTCATCGACGGGATGCGCGGCAGCAGTTCGGTCTGGTACCGGATCAGGATCAACCTGCAGCACGTCCCCGAGGGCCTGCGCCCGCCCCAGGAACCGCTCGAGGTCGACTACGACCCGTGGGCGCGCTGGCGCAACGACCCGGCGTCGGCGCCGTGGAACCGCTCGACCACCGCGCCGGTCACGGGCTGAGGCCGACCACCGTCGCGCCGCGGTCCTCGATCACCATCGAGCCGACCGCGACGGCGTCGACCCGGCCCGCTCCGTCGCCCCGGACGACCGGGATGCTGCTCACCGGAGTACCGGTGGCCTCGTCCAGGCTGCCGAGCCGGCTCACCCCACCGGTCCAGCCAGCGGGCACCACGTCGTAACCCCCGGCCGTCGGGACGAGGACCGACCCAGCGACGGTGGCCGGGGTGCCCAGCGCCCCGGACCGGGTCCAGCGGACCTGCAGGTCGTCGGTGGCCACGGTGGCCTCGGCCGCGCCCGGCAGCGCCGCGCCGGGAGCCACCGAGCTGGCCGTGGCGCTGGTCGACGGCTCGGTCGACGGCGTGGTCGCGGCGGTGGTCGCCGGGGCGGGGGCCTGTACCTGGTCGCGTGCGACGGCCAGCACCACGTCCCCGACGAGCGAGTAGCGGACCGGTCCGGCCTCGGTGGCCGGTGTGATCGCCACCGGGACCTCGGTGGCGCCGGCCGCCACCTGCTCCGGGGTGGTCGGCAGTACGTCCGCCTGCACGATCGCGGCGGCCGGGACGGGCACCGGGGTGCGGGAGGTCTCGGTGCCGGCCGCGTCGTAGACGACCACGGCCGGCTCCGGCGCAGAGACCAGCACGGCGACCCGGTCGGCGGTGATGCCGACGATCCGGGCGGCCGGTGACCCGGTGTCGATGTCGGCGCGGGGCGTGTGCTTGAACACGTCCTGGTCGGACGGCTTGTCGGGAGCCGAGCCGGGTGTCGCCCAGTTGATCACCAGCCGGGCGTTGGGGGAGGCCTGGGTGCCGGTCGAGCAGTGCTCGACGGTGGCGAACTGGGTGTCGGCCAGGGCGATGTCGGTGAACAGGCAGCCGTTCCGGCTGGAGCCGGGCTTGGTCGGTTGCGGTTGGTCGCCGTACTGGATGGTGCGGACGAGATCGTTGCGCCACACCTCGACGAGGGTCGGGCCGATCCACCCGGCGTACGGGCCGCCGAACGCCAGGGCACCGCCCGGCTGGTACGGCCCGGTCCGGGAGTAGGTCCGCTCGCCGGTCACCGGGTCCAGCAGTTGCACCTGGGAGCAGTGGTCGCCGACCTCGAACACCGCCGCGATGCCGCGGACCTGCCCGGCCACGGTGGCGCCCGGGGTGTCGACGTCGCCCGACCGGACCGTGCACAGCGAGCGGTTCGACCGTTCGTAGGACCAGCGGGACGTTCCGGTGGTCGCGTCCCAGCCGGTGACGGCGTGCTCGCTGGCCGTCACCACGACCCCGTAGGGCGAGGCCACCGCCCCCAGCCGGGCATCGGTGCCCAGCTCCCACCGTTCGGTCAGCGCGGTCGGGACCTGGCTCGGCAGCTCCGGGATCGGGACGACCCCGCCGGCCCGCAGCGTGGTGGCCCGGATGTCGCTGGTCAGCCACACGACCGCGGCCACGGCGAGCACCGCGACGGCCAGACCGGCGGCGACCAGGCGGTCGACGCGGCGGCGCCGGGCCGGGCTCGAGATCACGGTCCGAGCCTACGGGCCGTGACGGGACCCCCGGGACGACCACGCCCCGGCCGCCCAGCGAGGGCGACCGGGGCGGGCGGGGTGGTGCGGGTGATCAGGCGTTGGTCGCGGGCTCCGCGGCAGCGGCGACCTCGGCGGCACCGGTGGAGTCGTTCGGACCGGCGGTCCCGCCCTCGGTGGCGGCATTGCCGGAGCCGCCGCGGGTGCGGCGGCGGGCCCGGCGGCGCTTCGGGGCCGGACCGGTCTCGTCGGTCGGCGTTTCCGGGCCGGGACCGGTCTCCTTGGCGGCGTGCTCGGTGGCCTTGCCGCCAGCCGTGGTGGTGTCGGCGGGACGGCCGCTGCGGGTCCGGGTCCGGGTCCGCCGCGAGCGACCCTCGCCGGCTGGCTTGTCGGCAGGTCCGGCGGCGTCGGCCGACCGGCCGTCACGCCGTCCGGACGGGGCCTTCTGCCGTTTGCCGGTCTCGCCGAGATCCTCGACCGCCTCCGCGGACAGGCCCTCACGGGTCCGCTGCGCCCGCGGCAACCGGCCGGTCACGCCCTCCGGGATGTCCAGGTCGGTGAACAGGTGCTTCGAGGTCGAGTAGGTCTCGGCCGGGTCGGCCGCATCGAGGCCGAGGGCGTCGTTGATCAGCTTCCACCGCGGGATGTCGTCCCAGTCGATGAACGAGACCGCGACGCCGGTCCGACCGGCGCGGCCGGTGCGGCCGATGCGGTGCACGTAGGTCTTGTCGTCCTCGGGGCACTGGAAATTGACCACGTGGGTGACGCCCTCGACGTCGATGCCGCGGGCCGCGACGTCGGTGGCGACCAGGACGTCGACCTTGCCGCTCCGGAACGCCCGCAGGGCCTGCTCCCGCGCGCCCTGGCCGAGGTCACCGTGCACGGCGGCGGCGGCGAAGCCACGCTCGGTCAGCTCGTCGGCCACCTTGGCGGCGGTCCGCTTGGTACGGGTGAAGACCATGGTCAGCCCGCGGTCCCGCGCCTGCAGCACCCGGGCCAGCATCTCCACCTTGTCCAGCGCGTGCGCGCGGTAGATGAACTGGGTGGTCGTGCGGTGGGTGGCGCCCTCGGCGGGCATCTCGGCCCGGATGTGGGTGGGCTGGCGCATGAAGCTGCGGGCCAGCGTGATGATCGGCCCCGGCATGGTCGCCGAGAACAGCATGGTCTGCTTCTGGTCGGGCACCATGCCGAGCACCCGCTCGATGTCCGGCAGGAAGCCCAGGTCGAGCATCTCGTCGGCCTCGTCCAGGACCAGCACCTGCACGGCGCCGAGCTGCAGCGAACCGCTGTTGGCCAGGTCGAGCAATCGGCCCGGGGTGCCGACCACCACGTCGACGCCGGCGTTCAACGCGGCGATCTGCGGTTCGTAGGCCCGGCCGCCGTAGACGGCGGTGACCTTGAGGTCCAGGTGATTGGCCGCGTCGTGCAGGTCACGGGTGACCTGCACGCACAGTTCACGGGTGGGCACCATGACCAGGCCGCGGGGCGCGCGACCGCCGGCCGGCCGGCCGTCCTCGCCGGCCGGGGTGGTGGCGACGAGCCGCTGCAGCAGCGGGACGCCGAACCCCAGGGTCTTGCCCATGCCGGTGCGGGCCTGGCCGATCAGGTCGCCGCCGCCGAGGGCGATCGGCAGGGTCAGGGCCTGGATGGCGAAGGTGCGCTCGATGCCGGCGCTGTGCAGCGAGCGGACGATCGGCTCCAGGACGCCGAGCTCGGCGAACGTGGGCGACTCCGGCTCGACCGGGGCGTCGGCCTGCAGCGGATGCGAGGCGGTGGCGTCCTCGGGGGCGATCGCCGACTCCTCGATCAGCTCCACATCGGTGCTGGTGACGGCGGGCTGCTCGGCCGGCTGGACGTCGGCCTCGGGGTGTGCGTGGGTCATGTGGGGTCGTGCCTTCCTCGACGTTCGCGCGCGTTCTCGCGAGGGCGAGCGGGTGAAGGAGCGACCCGGGCCGGTCGGCCGGCGTGCCTGCTGCCGCACCGGACTCCGGGAGGGAGTGGCCGGCGGGCGACGCGCGCACAGAGTTGATCTGCTGGTGCAGGAACCGAGCGGTCCGACGTCGTGATCCGACTCGCCCTGATCAGACATCCTGATCAGACGCGGACACCCTGCGTTCTCCAGCATGGTACGTGCTCGACCGGCGCGACCGGGCTGACCACGAGGAACGACACGATGTGACATCCGTCGGCCCGTCCGGGCGCGGTCATCCGGCGGCGCGCGCACCCGCGGTGGCCCGGCCGCCAGCCGGACCGGGCACAATCGCAGGGTTCCGGCGTGAGGAGAACCGACCAGGATGGACGTGCAGCAGCACGAGGGCGCGAGCACCGCGGTGGCGCACGAGCAGGCGGAGGTCGACCTGCTCGGGGTGCTGGCCTACGGCGAACTGTCCGCGTTCGACCGGATGGCCTCGGACGCCCGGTACGCCCCGACGATGTCGGGCCGGATCGCGCTGTCCCAGATGGCGGCGGCCGAGATGGGCCACTTCCGGGCGCTGGCCCGCAGCCTGGCCGACCGCGGCGTGGCCGTCGAGGCGGCCATGGCGCCGTTCACCGGACCGTTCGACGCCTTCCACGACTCCACCGCCCCGCACTCCTGGCTGGAGTCGCTGGTCAAGGCGCACGTCGGCGACGGTCTGGCCGCCGACTTCTACCGCGAGGTCGCCGAGTGGCTCGACCCGCAGACCCGGGACCTGGTCTTCGAGGTGCTCGGTGACTCCGGGCATTCCGCCTTCGCGGTGCGCGAGGTGCGCAAGGCGTGCGCCGCCGACCCGCGCATCGCCGGCCCCCTGGCCCTCTGGGGGCGCCGGTTGCTCGGCGAGGCGATCACCCAGGCCCAGTACGTGGTGGCGGAGCGGGAGAGTCTGGCCGAGCTGATCATCAGCGGCTCGGGTGACCTGGCCGGCATCGCCGCGTTGTTCCGCCGCCTGCAGATGGGTCACACCGAGCGGATGAAGTCACTCGGCCTGGCCTGAGTCCCCGGTCCGCAGCGGCAACCGCGGCACCCCCGGCGGCTCGAATCCGAGCACCTGACCGGCGAACGACAGTTCGGCCTCCAGCGCGGTGACCCGGGCCGCCGCCGCCCGGAAACCGTGGCTCTCCTGCGGGAAGAGCACGAGCGCGTGCGGCACCCCGCGGGCGGCGCAGGCGTCGGCGAACACCTGCGCCTGCTCCGGAGGCACCACGGGGTCCAGCCCGCCCTGCAGCAGCAGCACCGGGGTGCGCAGCGTGCCCGCCGCAGTGAGCGGCGACCGGTCGACCCACACCTGCCGGTCGGGACCCAGCAGGGACTCCAGGTACCGGGACTCGAAGTCGTGGGTGTGCTCGCCCAGAGCGACCAGGTCGGCGATGCCGTAGGACGACATGCCACCGGCGAACGGGTGGTCGGGACGGGTCACCGTGCCCAGCACGGTCAGGCCACCGGCCGATCCGCCGGCGATCAGCGCCGCGCCGATGGTGCCGTCGGCCAGCAGGGCCCGGGCCACGGCGATCGCGTCGTCGATGTCCGCGCCGGCCCACCGGCCGCGGAGCGCGTCCCGGTACTCCCGGCCGTAGCCGGTGGAACCGCGGTGGTCGACCCCGACCACGGTGAAGCCGCGACTGGTGAAGTACGCGGTGCGGGCCGACCGGACCCGAGGCCACTGGGCGGTCGGGCCGCCGTGGATCTCCAGGACCGCGGGTGAGGTGCCGGGAGCGGCGGTGTGGTGCGGGTTGGTCGGCGGGTGGATCACCACGTGCACGCCGTCGACGGTCCGGGTGATTGCCTCGGGGATCCAGGCCGCGTCGAGCTCGGTGTCGGTCGCCCGGCGCAGCACCTGCGGCGCACCGAGCTGCCCGGGCGGCAGGTGCACCACCGATGTCGCGATCCGGTCGCCGCCGACGACCGCGGCGACCGACCCGTCCGGACCGATCTGCAGGTCGCCGCACCAGGACCACCGCTCGTCCACCGGGACCGGTTCGGTGCTGTCCGCGGCCAGCACGCCGAGCCGGCCGGCCGGGACGGTGATGACGGTGCCGTCCGGCAGTCGGCCCCACGAGCCGTGCCCGAGCTGCCACTGCGGCCCGGTGAAGTCGGCTGGATGGTCGGTGAGCGGGGTGGCGGTGCCGGCGTGCGGGTCGACCAGCGTCGGACGCCAGAAGCCGGTCGCGTCGCTCTGCGCCACGATGAGCACCCGGGCGTCGTTCGACGGGACGAACCGTGGCTCGACCACGCTGACGTTCGGGCCGCCGGCCACCGATCGCGCTCCGGTCGCGCGCCCTCCGGGACCCATCTCGGCCAGGTGCAGGACGGTGCCGTCCCATGGCATGGCGGGGTGGTTCCAGGAGATCCACACCAGTTCGCGGCCGTCCGGGCTGAGCTGCGGGGAAGCCAGGAAGTCTGCGGTCGGGACGTCCCGCAGCACGTCCTCGACGAGGTCGGCGTCGAGCGCGCCGCGCCCGTCCACCGGGATGCCGACGACCGTCCGGGTGATGCGGGGCCGTTCCTCCGCGGCCGGGAGGTGCCGTTCGCACACGGCCAGCAGCCGGGACCGCTGTGGGTCCCAGCTGAAGTCGCCGTACCGGACGCCGGCCGGCTCGTCGGGAGACGGGGTCAGCGGACGGGGCGCCGCGTCCGGCTGCAGCGGGTCGAGCAGGTACAGACGCTGGTCGGTGAACTCCACGAACGCCAGCAGCGGGACCTCGTCGGTCGGGTCGGTCGAGTCGGCCGGCGACCGGGGCACCGGGATCCAGGACACCCCGCCGTACTCGTGCACCCGGGTGCGGGCGTTCCACGGTGCGGGCAGCAGGTCGACCACGGGCGGCTCCCCGTCGGCGCCGGCCCGGCACACCACCACCCGGCCACCCTCGGACGGCCGGCCCTCGGACCACCACACCTGCTCACCGGCGAACCGCACCGCTTCGAGTGACCGGCCGGCGGCGACGGCGTCCTCGGCGGTGAGCGGGGAGGGCCAGGCACCCGGAGGAGTCGCGGGAGCGAGGGACGAGCGATCGCGGGCTCCGACCATCGGATCCGGAGGAGTCGCGGGAGCGAGGGACGAGCGATCGCGGGCTCCGACCATCGGATCCGGAGCAGTCGCGGCAGCGAGGGACGACGTCATCGGCGGATCGTCGCACGCGCTCCTCCACGCGTCGGGGCTGACCTGGCGTCAGCGCACCTGTTCCCGGGTGCACCACCAGGTCGAGCGACCACCGACGGTGCCGTGTTCCATCGCCGCCCGGCAGCGCGGGCAGCGGCCGCCTTTGACCCGGGCCGGGATGACCCGGCCGGTGTGCACCCCGCCCTGCGCGATGGCGTCGTCCAGCGCGCCCTTGAGGCTGCGGTGGAGCCGGTCCATCGCCGGGTCGTCGAGCTCGCTCACCGGGGTCGCGGGGTGGATCTTCGCCCGCCACAGCGCCTCGTCGGCCAGCAGGTTGCCGACGCCCGCCAGCACCGACTGGTCGAGCAGCCGTGCCTTCACCGGAGCGGTGGAGCGGCCCATCCGGTCGCGGAACCGGGCCCGCGGCAGTCCCAGGGCGTCCGGGCCCAGCCCGTCGACGGCCGGGTCCAGCCGCACCCGGCCGAGGCGCCGCTTGTCGAACAGCGCCAGCGTCCCGCCGTCGGCGAAGCGGAGCACGAAGCGGTCCCACTCGGGCTTGTGCGGCCCGGCGGCGCGCGAGGCCGCGCCGTAGGGGCCGTCGTCGACCGTCGGCCGCGCCGTGGGGTTCGGATCGCCGTCCAGGAACACCGAGCCGTCGGCGTCCCGGACGACCAGCACGCCGCCCATCCCGAGATGGATCCCCAGGTCCGGGCCGTCCGTGTCGGTTCCGTTCGGCGAGGTGGTGAGCCACATGGACTTGCCGCGACGGTGGGCCGCAGTCAGGGTCCGGCCGGTCAGCGCGCTGCGCAGCTCGCCGGGGCGGTGCGGTCGGGTGACGAACTCGTCGCGGTCGTCGACGTCGACGATGGTGCGGTCCAGGGCGTGGTCGGCCAGCAACCGTCGGGCCCGCTCGACCTCGGGCAGTTCCGGCACGTCAGGACGCCCGATCCGGGGCAGAGAGCTTGGCCAGCACCTTGATCCGGGTCGCCGGGGACAGCTGCGGCGCGGTGGCCAGTTCGGGAAGCAGGTCGGGCCGGTCCATCTGGGCGCGGAACGCGGTACGGACGGTGACGCCGTGGTCGGGTCGGGACAGCACGGTGATGGCGTCGCCGGCGCGGACCGACCCAGGGGTCAGCACGCGCAGGTACGCCCCGGGCGCGCCCCGTTCGGTGAAGCGGCGTACCCAGGCCCGCTCGGCCAGGAAGTCGGCGAAGGTCCGGCACGGGATCCGCACGTCGCTGATCTCCAGCTCGAGCGTCCGACCGACCTGCCACCGTTCGCCGATCAGGCAGTCGTTCACGTCGAGACCGGCGGTGGTGAGGTTCTCGCCGAACCCGCCGTCGCTCAGCGGGCGGCCGAGCTCGCGCTGCCAGACGTCCAGGTCCTCCCGGGCGTACGCGTACACCGCCTGGTCGTCGCCGCCGTGGTGCGCCAGGTCGCAGATGGTGTCCCCGGCGAGTCCGCCCAAGCCCACTCCGCGCGGCCCGGGGGCGCGCACGCCCACCGGCCCGTCCACCGGCCGCTTGTCGATCCCGGTGACCCGGCCGCGCGACCCGACCGTGCTCGCCGCGCCGACGTTCACCGACCGGACGACTGCCGGGCCGTCGAAGGTCGGGAGGAAGGGGTCCAGCATCTCGGACATGGATCGCACGGTAGTCGTCGCGATCTCCCAGTCGCGATCTCCCAGTCGCGATCTCCCCGGCGCGATCACCGGCGAGACCGGTCCGACGACCGGTCCCGTCGGTCTCCCGGCGTCACGCTCACTACCGTCGCGGTCGTGGACGACGACGGAGGACACCGGTGACGCGCATCGGCACGGTGCTGTGGGACATCGACGGCACCCTGCTGACCGCCGGCTGGGTCGCCGGTGGCGCGTTCCTGGACGCCGTGGAACAGGTCGCAGGTGCCCGGCCGGTGGCGGACGGACTGGACTTCGGCGGTCGGATCGACCCGGAGATCGCCGCCGCCCTGCTCGACGCGGTCGGCGCCGACGCGGCGCTGGTCGAGCCGGTGCTGGCCCGGTTCCGGGACCTGGCGACCGAGCGGGTGCGCGACTTCGACGCCCACGTCACCCTGTTGCCGGGAGTCCCCGAGCTGGTGGCCCAGCTGGCCGGGGCGGGCGTCACCCAGACCGTCGTCACCGGCAACCTCGCGCTGGTGGGCCGGATGAAACTGGCTGCGGCGCAGCTCGACCCGCCGATCGAGCCGGATCTCGGCGGATTCGGCGACGACGGCCGGGACCGGCTGGAGGTGGCGGCTGCGGCGTTGCGGCGGCTGGCCGACGCGGGGCGACCGCACTCGCTGCGGGACTGCTGGATCGTCGGCGACACGCCCCGCGACCTGACCTGCGCCCGCCTGCTGGGCGTGCGCTGCGCGTTGGTCGGCACCGGCCGCCGTCCGGCGGCGTCGATGGCCGAGCTCGGCGCCGACCTGCTGCTGGACGACCTGCAGGACACCGAGGTGCTGCTGCGGCTGTGGGAGCTGTGACGGCGGTGACCCGATGAGCAGGGGAGACGGGTACCCGGACGCGACCGGCGGCGGCTTCGTCAAGCGGCGCCCCGACGCACCGGACGGGTTCTTCGCGGCCGAGGCCGCGGGACTGGCCTGGCTGGCCGAGGCCGAACCGAACGGCGGCGCCCGGACGGTGCGCGTACGCGCCGTCGGGACCGGGACGATCACCCTGGAGCGGCTGCGCGAGGTGCCGCCGACCGCGGCGGCGGCCGAGGCGTTCGGGACCGCGCTGGCCGTCACCCACGCCGCCGGCGCCGCGGCGTTCGGGGCGCCGCCGCCCGGGTGGCAGGGCGACGCGTGGATCGGTCGGCAGGTGTCGCCCATGCGGTCGTTCGAGGCGTGGGGTGCGTCCTTCGCCGACCTGCGGGTGTTGCCCTACGCCCGGCGCGCCGCCGAGATCGGCCACCTCGGCGCGGACGGACTCCGGGCGGTGGAACGGGTCGCCGACCGGTTGCACGCCGGCGACTTCGACGACGACCGCCCGCCGGCCCGGATCCACGGCGACCTCTGGGGCGGCAACGTGCTGTTCACCGCGGACGGCGTCGTGGTGATCGACCCGGCTGCACACGGCGGCCACGGGCAGACCGACCTGGCCATGCTGGAACTGTTCGGCGCGCCGCAGCTCGCGCGGATCCAGGCCGCGTACGCCGAGGCCGCGGACCTGCCGGCCGACTGGCCGGAGCGCACCGGCCTGCACCAGCTCCACCCGTTGCTGGTCCACGCCGTGTCCCACGGGCCGTCCTACGGCCGGCACGCCGACCAGGTCGCCCGCCGCTACCGATGATCCCGACCGCGGGCGCTGCACCGGATCGGCGCCGGGGTTCCAGGACGGCGGCCACTGCCACCATGGACGGGTGACGGTTCCCCCCGCCGGTCCCCCGACCGCCCGATCGACCGACGATCCGACCAGCCCGCCGACCAGCCCGCCGACCGGGCCGACGCCTCCCGATGAGCGCAGCGGCTTCCGCGACACGCTCAGCCGCGTCGATCCGCGGGCCGGCCGGATCAATCTGATCAAGGCAGTCCCGGCCACGATCCTGGCCTTCGCCTGCTTCGCGGTCGGCACTCGGGTGGGGGACTACACCGGCACGGACCGGGTCGGGGCGTGGATCTTCGGCTGGACCGTGAGCATGCCCGCGGGATGGGGCCTCGTGCTGGTCATCGGCCTGGCCCTGGGGTTCGTCATCGCCGGGATCGTCGCCGTGCGGTCGATCGCCAAGGAACTCGCCCGGGTCAGCCGCAACCTGGGCGGGGTCGCCGCCGCGTCGGCCATCCGCCTGGTCACCCTGATCGTCGGCTACGTCATCGTCCTCATCGGCGCCATGACGGTGCTGCAACTGAACCTGGGCAACCTGCTGGTCGGCGGCGCGCTCACCGGCGTGGTGCTGGGCATCGCCGCACAGCAGACACTGGGCAACTTCTTCGCCGGCATGGTGCTGTTCTTCGCCCGTCCGTACGTCCCCGGGCAGCGGGTGCGCGTGCACACCGGCGCTCTCGGCGGGCCGTTCGACGGCACCATCATCGAGGCCAGCGTCATGTACACGTCCGTGCAGACCGACGCCGGGCTCATGCGGTTGCCGAACGCCGGCCTGCTGGCGGCGGCGGTGACGGTGGACCCCGCGCCGTTGGCCGACGCCGACGCCGACCACGACCCCGGGACTGAGCCGGCGGCCACGTCCAGTCCGCCCCGGCCGGTCGCCGCGGATGCCACCACGGCGGATCCCGACGCCCTCGAACCCGACCACGGCCTCGACGACCGAGCCGAGGACACCACCGTGCGCACCGGCCGCGGCACGTCCTGATCCGCGTCCGTCAGCGCCCGTCCAACAGATCCGGATCCGCCATCGCCTCGACGGCGGCGCGGGCGTGCGCGGCCGACTCCGCCGTCCGGGCGGCCGCGGCCATCGCCGTGCAGGTGGTGAGGTCGGTGCGGGACAGCGCTGACCGGACGGCCGGCACGGCGGGTGCGGCCATCGACAGACTGGTGGCCCCCGATCCGACCAGCACCAGGGCCAGCAGCGGGTCCCGCGCGGCCTCGCCGCACACCCCGACCGGGATGCCGGCCGACCGCCCGGCCGCCCCGGTCGCCGCGATCAGGTCGAGCACGGCCGGCTGCCACGGGTCCAGCAGCTCGGCCAGCGATCCGGCGGCGCGGTCGGTGGCCATGACGAACTGGGTGAGGTCGTTGGTGCCGATGCTCAGGAAGTCGCAGGTCGCGGCGATGGCCCCGGCGCGCAGGGCCGCCGCCGGCACCTCGACCATCGCCCCGGCGGTCGGCAGCCCGGCGGCGTGGGCACGATCGGCGAACCACCGGGCCTCGGCCGCGGTGGCGACCATCGGCGCCATCACCCACGGCTCGGTCCCGGTCCGGTCCGCGGCCCGGCGCAGCGCCCGCAGCTGGTCGTCCAGCAGGTCCGGGAACCGGGCCGCGGTGCGCAGTCCGCGCCGGCCCAGCGCGGGGTTGACCTCCGGCTCCCCGGCGGTGAAGGTGAGCGGCTTGTCGGCACCCGCGTCCAGGGTGCGGACCACCACGGGCCGTTCACCGAACGCGGCCAGCACCGCCGCGTAGGCGTCCGCCTGTTCGGCCTCGGACGGGGCCACCGTGCGGTCCAGGAAGAGCACCTCGGTGCGGAACAGGCCGACGCCCTCCACGTCCCGACCCGCGGCGGCCACCGCGTCGGCAACGGTGCCGACGTTGGCCAGCAGACGCACCGGGGTGCCGTCGCGGGTCGCCCCGGGGCCGGAGGTCGCCGTCCGGCCGGTGGCGCGGGCAGTGCGTCGCCGGGCCACCGCGGCGCGCACCGACGCGTCGGGGAACAGCACGGTCGTGCCCGCGGCCGCGTCCACCGCCACCAATGCACCGGTCGGCATGGTGCGGGCGCCGGCCACCCGGACCAGGCAGGGCAGGTCGAGCTCGGCGGCGAGGATGGCGGTGTGGCTGGTCGGCCCGCCCAGTTCCAGCACGATCGCGACGACCAGCCGCGGATCGAACGCCGCCACCGTGCTGGGGGCGAGGTCGGCGGCCACCACGACGGTCGGCCCGGTCAGCACGGGCAGACCGGGTTCCGGGACGCCCAGCAGCCGTGCGACGAGTCGGTCGCGGACGTCGCGCAGGTCGGTGACTCGGTCGGCCAGCACCGGACCGCCGGCGATCAGCACTGCGCAGAACCGTTCCACCGCCGCGTCCACCGCGTGGGTGACGGGAACGCCCTGCTCGACCCGGGCCTCGACGTCCGCGAGCAGGCTGGGATCCAGGGCCATGAGTGCCGTCGCCTCGAGCACCGCCGCGGTCGTGGCGTCGGTGCCCGCCGCCCGGTCCCGGAGCGCCCCGGCGACCGCTCCGGTGGCCGTCCGGACCTGCGCCATCGCCCGGACCGGGTCGCCGGCCGCCTCGTCCACCGGTGGACGGACCGGCGGCGCCAGCTGCACGACCCGGCCGATGGCCGCGCCGCGACCGACGCCGATCCCGGGCCAGCGTGCCGGGGTCACCGCTTCAGGCGTCGTGGTCGGTCTGCAACAGCTGGACCAGTGCGTCCAGCGCCGTCTCGGCCCCCTCGCCGTGCGCCTCGAGCACCACCTCGTCGCCGTGCCGGGCGCCGAGCCCCATGACCAGCAGGATGCTGCGGGCGTCGACGGGCACGCCGCCGGCCCGGGCGATGGTCACCGCCAGACCGGTGGCCGTGGCGGCCTGCACGAACAGGGACGCGGGACGGGCGTGCAGGCCGACTCGCGAGGCGACCGCGGCCGTTCGGGTGGGCATCGGGCGAGCTCCTCGTTCCGGGGGACGACGGTGGACACGGTGCCGGCGGCGGCCGGCGGGTCGGGTCAGCGCGGCGCGAGTTGCTCCCGCAGGAAGTGCGCGACGGTCTCGGGGTCGGTGGCCTCGACGATGGTCCGGCGGAAGCCCGGCCGGACCAGCCGGCGCGCCAGCGACGCCAGGATGGTCAGGTGTTCGCTGCCGGCCCCGTCCGGCACCCCGATCAGGAAGATCAGCGTGGCCGGTCCGTCCGGGGCGCCGAAGTCGACGCCGTCCAGTGCGGTGGCCACCCCCAGGCTGGGTGCTGTGACGGCCGCGGACCGGGCGTGCGGTAGACCCACGCCGCCCGGCATGCCGGTGGCCATCTGCTGCTCCCGCGCGGCCACGTCGGCCAGGAACCCGTCCAGGTCGGTGACCCGGCCGGCGGCGGCGAACCGGCCGGCCAGCTGCCGGATGGCATCCTGCCGGTCACTGGCCCGGAGCTGCAGCACGACGAGGTCGGCGGTGATCAGGTCGCTGCTGCTGCCGGTCATGGGGCGTGTCCTCCAGGGGTCGGCGTGCGGTCGGGGGACGCGCGGACGGTGTGCACCGGCACGCTATGTGTGACCGTCGTCTCGCGCCAACCGGGCCCCGGGGCGCCTCCGCGCCGCGGCGGGCCCCGGACCTGGGCCGATCGGCGTGGAACACTGATCAGGCCATGACGAAGTCCCTGCCGCTCGTGTTCACCGCCCCCCGCCGGGCGCTGCCGCCGACCCACCTCGCCGATCTCGATGCCGACGCCCGCCGTGCCGCGGTCGCCGACGCCGGCCAGCCCGCCTTCCGCGCGGACCAGCTCGCCCGCCACTACTTCGGCAACCTCACCCGCGACGCGGCTGAGATGACCGACCTGCCGGCCAACGGCCGGGACGCGCTGGTGACCGCCCTGCTGCCCGAGCTGCTCACCGAGGTGCGCTCGCTGGCCTGTGACGACGACACCACCCGCAAGACGCTGTGGCGGGCGCACGACGGCACCCTCATCGAGTCGGTGCTCATGCAGTACCCGGACCGGGTCACGCTGTGCGTCTCCTCACAGGCCGGCTGCGGCATGGCCTGCCCGTTCTGCGCCACCGGTCAGAGCGGGCTGCAGCGCAACCTGTCGACGGCGGAGATCGTCGAGCAGGTCCGGCTGGCCGCCAAGGCGTCCCGCGACGGCGCGCTCGGCGCCCCGGCCCGGCTGTCCAACATCGTGTTCATGGGGATGGGCGAGCCGCTGGCCAACTACTCGCGGCTGCTGCGGGCGATCCGGTTGATCGCCGCCCCGGCGCCGCACGGTCTGGGCATCTCGGCCCGGTCGATCACCGTCTCGACGGTCGGGCTGGTGCCGGCCATCCGCAAGCTCACCGAGGAGGGGCTGCAGGTCCGGCTGGCGGTGTCGTTGCACTGCCCGGACGACGAGCTGCGCGACTCCCTGGTACCGGTGAACCAACGCTGGAAGATCGCCGAGGTGCTGGACGCGGCCCGCGGGTACGCCGACCGCACCGGTCGGCGCGTGTCCATCGAGTACGCGCTGATCCGGGACGTGAACGACCAGGCCTGGCGGGCCGACGAGCTGGGCCGCATCCTGCGCGAGGCGCTCGGCCAGCTGGTGCACGTGAACCTCATCCCGCTGAACCCGACGCCGGGCTCGCAGTGGGACGCCTCCCCGAAGCCGGTGGAGCAGGAGTTCGTTCGTCGGGTTCGGGCGGCGGGCGTGTCCTGCACGGTCCGCGACACCCGCGGTCAGGAGATCGCCGCGGCCTGCGGGCAGCTGGCCGCCGAGGGCGTCTGACCCAGGACACACGAACGGGCCGGTCCGGCGGTGCTCCCGCCGGACCGGCCCGTCCGCGTCGGATCAGGGGCGCCGCGACTGCTTGCGCTTGAGCGCTCGGGTGCGGAAGGCGATCCACACCACCATCAGCGCGGCGATGGCCCAGAGCCAGTAGTTCTCGACGTTCGACACGTGATTGCCGATGAAGAACATCAGGATGAGGACCACGACACCGGAGACGAGCAGGATGTTGCTGCCGCGCGGTGCGAACTCGCGCCACGACCCGTGCCAGCCCCAGTCCTGGCTGGGTGCGTCCGGGTTGTAGCGGACGGCGGGGTGCTCGGGGATCTCCAGCGTGCTGCCGGCCACGTGCGTGGCGGCACCCTCTTCGCCGCCGGTGGGCTGCTCGACTGTGTTGGCCACGGGCACCTCTTCTGATTCGCATGCCGTACTCGGACGTCGTCACGCGCGGGCGCGACAGACGGCGCCCATGTTCTCACGGACCGGTGACCGGGCCGGGACAGGTCCCACCGGGTGTCCTCAGGCCGGCCCCGTCAGCCGGCCTGCGCGGCGCCGGTCGGTTCGGCCAACGGCACCCGGTCCGCCAGGATCACCGCGGTGAGCCGGCGGGCGCCGTCCACGGTATCGGCCTGCAGGGTGAGCTCGGCGCGTCCGGCGTCCACCCAACCGGTCACCGTCGCGCCCGGCGCGAGCGCCCGCGGCGCCCTGACCGCCGACCCGTCATCGCATGGCAGCAGGTCCGTCTCGGCGTCGATGAGCAGGTTGGGGATGACGCCGTCGACCGGGCGGTTGGTGAAGACCCGCCCGTCCAGCGTCGTCCGGCCGGCGTCACCGGGCGCCACGGTGATGGACCAGGACCGCTGCGGGGCTCCCGTGCCGTCCGGCACCACCGAGTACGCCGCCACGTTGGGCACTCCGGTGGGATTGATGCCCAGACTGAACCGCAGCTGATCGATGGGCCGCTCGGATCCCCACCGGGCCGGCCGGTCCAGGGCCAGGTCGACCGGCAGCGAGTACGTCGAGGTGCCGCCGGTGTCGGCGCAGGCGCCGAGGACGGTGACCGTGACATCGGCGCGGCCCCGGTACTGCGCCGGCAACTCGACGTCGGATCCGGGCAACGTGACGGCCGGCTCGGTCGTCGGGCCGGCGCCCGTCGGGTCGGGCGGGCCGCCGGCGTCGGTGCTGGATCCGCCGGTGGTGCTCGGCGGGGGCGTCGTGCCCGGGTCGGGCGCGATCGGACCCGACGGCTCCGGCGACGGCGCCGCCGCACCGGACGTGGTGCTGGTCACCGGGTCTGCGGCCCCGCCGGTCCCGGTGACGTGGACCAGGGCGACGGCCACGCCGACCGAGGCCACCAGTGCGACGACGATCCCGATCCACACCCATCGGGGGCTCACGCTGCCGAGGGTCGCCACGTGGCCAGTATCGTCCGCCGGCCCGGCGCCCGGCACCGTCGTCCCGTCGCACGACGACCGCGGCCGGCCGGTGCGGCAGACTCCTGGACGTGTCCACCGAGCCGCCCGCCACCCCTGCCGACCGTGCTCCCGGGACCCGCCGCCGGGTCGTGCTGCTGGGCAGCACCGGATCGATCGGCACCCAGGCCCTGGCGGTGATCGCCCGCCATCCCGACCGGTTCCAGGTCGTCGGACTGGCCGCGGGCGGCGGCCGACCGGACCTGCTGCAGGCACAGGCGGCCGAGCACCCGGACGCCGTGATCGCTGTCTCCGGCGGCGAACCGGTCGACCTGCCCGGCCGCACCGTGCTGCGCGGGCCGGGCGCGGCCGCCGAGCTGGTGAGCATCGTCGAGGCCGACGTGGTGCTCAACGGCATCACCGGCTCGGTGGGTCTGGCGCCCACCATCGCCGCGCTGCGCGCCGGCCGGACCCTGGCCCTGGCCAACAAGGAGTCGCTGGTCGCGGGTGGGTCGCTGGTGACCGGGCTGGCCGCGCCCGGGCAGATCGTGCCGGTCGACTCCGAGCACAGCGCGCTGGCTCAGTGCCTGCGTGGTGGGCGGAGGTCCGAGGTCGCGGCGTTGGTGCTGACCGCCTCCGGGGGACCGTTCCGCGGGCACACCCGGCAGCAGTTGGCCGACGTCACGGTGGCCGAGGCGTTGGCCCATCCCACCTGGGCGATGGGTCCGGTCGTGACGATCAACTCGGCCACCCTGGTCAACAAGGGCCTGGAGCTCATCGAGGCGCACCTGCTGTTCGGAGTGCCGTACGAGCGGATCCAGGTGGTGGTGCACCCGCAGTCGGTGATCCACTCGATGGTCACCTTCCACGACGGGTCGACGCTGGCCCAGGCCAGCCCACCGGACATGGCCCTGCCCATCGCCCTCGGTCTGAGCTGGCCGGAGCGGCTCGACCGGGTCGCGCCCGCCTGCGACTTCGGCACCGCCGCGGCCTGGACCTTCGAGCCGGTCGACCACGAGGCGTTCCCGGCGTTGCAGCTGGCCCGGGCGGCCGGCACGGCCGGCGGCACCGTCCCGGCCGCCTGGAACGCGGCCAACGAGGAGGCGGTGACCGCGTTCACCTGCGGTTCACTGCCGTTCACCGGCATTCCGCAGGTGCTGGCAGGCATCCTGGACGAGGCCGACCGATGGACCGGCAACCCGCGCGACCTCGACGACGTCCTGGAGACCGAGCGATGGGCGCGGGCGCGGGCCCGCGAGCTGGTCGCCCGCCGCTGACCGGCCGTTTCCGGCCGACCGGCACGACGCACTTCCACGACACAGGCCGGCAGCGGCCCGGCAGGCAGGACGATCGACGAGCATGACCTGGATCTGGTACGCGGTGGGCGCGGTGCTCTTCGCCATCGCCCTGCTGCTGTCGGTCGCGCTGCACGAGCTCGGCCACCTGACGTTCGCCAAGCTCTTCGGCGTCCGGGTCACCCAGTACATGGTCGGCTTCGGCCGGACCATCTGGTCCCGCCGCCGCGGCGAGACCGAGTACGGGCTCAAGCTGCTCCCGGCCGGTGGATACATCCGGATGGTCGGCATGGTGCCGCCGGACAAGCACGGCCGGCAGCGCATCACCAGCACGGCGATGGGCCCGGTCGGCTTCTTCCGACAGATCGTCGAGGACACCCGCAAGAACGACCGCGAGCAGGTGCTGCCCACCGACGACGGCCGGCAGTTCTACCAGCTGCACCCGGCGAAGCGGATCGTCATCATGTTCGCCGGGCCGTTCATGAACCTGCTCATCGCGTTCGGAGTGTTCCTGATCGTGCTGATGGGCATCGGCGTCTCGGCGCCGACGACCACCGTCGGCTCGGTGAGCGAGTGCGTGGTGTCGGCCACCGATCCGGCGTCCGCGTCGGGCAGCGACCCGTGTGCCGGCCGGCCGGCGTCTCCGGCCGCCGCCGCCGGGCTGCAGCCCGGTGACGTACTCGTCGCCTACGACGGCGTGTCGGTGCAGGACTGGGACCAGGTCCGCGAGCTGATCCGGGTGACCAGCGACCGCACGGTGCCCCTGGAGATCGTCCGGGACGGCCGGCCGCTGTCCCTGGCGGTCACCCCGGTGCCCAACCAGGTCGCGACGACCGATGACGACGGCACGGTCGTCGGCACCGAGACGGTCGGCTTCCTCGGACTCAGCCCGGTCTTCGACTACGAGCCGCAGAGTTTCGGGGCGGCGCTGGGCGCGACCGGCGACTACATCGGCCGTGCGGCCGAGGCGGTGGTCAACCTCCCGGCTCGCATCCCGCCGCTGTGGGCGTCGATCTTCTCGGGCGAGGAGCGCGGGCAGGACAGCCCGATCGGCATCGTCGGCGCCGGGCGCATCGGCGGTGAGATCCTGGCCGAGGGACTTCCGGTCAAGGACACGGCATTGCTGTTCCTGCAGCTGGTCGCCGGGTTCAACATGAGCCTGTTCCTGCTCAACCTGCTGCCGCTGCTGCCCCTGGACGGCGGTCACATCCTGGGTGCGGTCATCGAGTGGATCCGCCGCGGCTGGGCCAGGGTGCGCCGCAAGGCCGACCCCGGTCCGTTCGACGTGGCCAAACTCATGCCGGTGGCGTACGTGGTGGCATTGTTGTTCATCGGGCTCTTCGCGTTGACGTTCGTGGCCGACGTCGTCAATCCGGTGCGGTTGTTCGGCTGACCGGCTCCACCTCCAGACACCTTGCCCGTGCGATCTCCCGCTGACGAAGGATCGAGACCTGCTCATGGCACCGACCACCATCTCCATGTCCGGTCCGGGAGCTCCGGGCCGCCCGTCGGTCGGGCTGGGGATGCCGACCACCCCGGCCCAGCGCGAGGTGCCGGTGCTGGCCCGGCGCCGCAAGACCCGGCAGCTCGATGTCGGCGGGGTCGGCGTCGGCAGTGACTCGCCGGTGTCCGTGCAGTCGATGACGACGACCAAGACCGCGGACATCAACGCGACGCTGCAACAGATCGCCGAGCTGACCGCCTCCGGGTGTCAGATCGTGCGCGTCGCCGTCCCGGACACCGACGACGCGGAGGCGCTGCCGATCATCGCCAGGAAGGCGCAGATCCCGGTGATCGCCGACATCCACTTCCAGCCGCGGTACGTGTTCGCGGCCATCGACGCGGGCTGTGCCGCCGTCCGGGTCAACCCGGGCAACATCCGCAAGTTCGACGACAAGGTCGGCGAGATCGCCAAGGCGGCCAAGGACGCCGGCATCCCCATCCGGATCGGCGTCAACGCCGGCAGCCTGGACAAGCGGCTGCTGGAGAAGTACGGCAAGGCCACCCCCGAGGCCCTCGTCGAGTCGGCCCTGTGGGAGTGCTCGTTGTTCGAGGAGCACGACTACCGGGACATCAAGATCTCGGTGAAGCACAACGACCCGGTGGTCATGGTGCGGGCGTACGAGCTGCTGGCCCAGCAGTGCGACTACCCCCTGCACCTGGGCGTGACCGAGGCCGGCCCGTCGTTCCAGGGCACCATCAAGTCGGCCGTCGCGTTCGGCGCGCTGCTGAGCCAGGGCATCGGCGACACGATCCGGGTGTCGCTGTCCGCGCCGCCGGCCGAGGAGGTCAAGGTCGGCCTGCAGATCCTGGAGTCCCTGAACCTGCGGGAACGCGGCCTGGAGATCGTGTCGTGCCCGTCCTGCGGTCGCGCCCAGGTCGACGTGTACCGCCTGGCCAACGAGGTGACCGCCGGGCTCGAAGGGCTCGACGTGCCGCTGCGGGTGGCCGTGATGGGGTGCGTGGTGAACGGCCCGGGAGAGGCCCGCGAGGCCGACCTCGGGGTGGCGTCCGGCAACGGCAAGGGGCAGATCTTCGTCAAGGGCGAGGTCATCCGCACCGTGCCCGAGTCGCAGATCGTCGAGACCCTCATCGACGAGGCGATGCGGCTGGCCGAGGACATGCGCGCCGCGGGCACGCCCTCCGGCGAACCGTCCGTGCAGCTGGTCTGAACTCCGGGGCGAGGCAACGGTGCTGACCACCGGGGTTCCACGGGTGCTGGGTCCGCAGCACGCCGAGCAGGTCGCACGGGTGCTGCGGGCCGACCCGGTGTCGGCGTGCCTGGTGGCCGCGCGGTACGAGATCGCCGGCATGGACCCGGTCGCCCTCGGCGGTCAGTTCTGGGGCATCGCCGGCGGCCGGGACGGGCTCTGCTACGCCGGCAGCACCATGGTGCCGCTCGCCGGCGACGCCGCCGCGCTCCGGGCGTTCGCCACCATGGCCGGCCGTCGCGGCCGGCGCTGCGCGACCATCCTGGGCCCGGCCGCCCTGGTGCTGCCGATCTGGGAACGGCTCGAGTCCCGCTGGGGCCCGGCCCGCGAGGTGCGCGCCGACCAGCCGTTGCTGGTGTGCCCGGACCCGCCGCTGGTCGACCCCGATCCGCTCGTCGAGGTGGTCGACCTCGACCGGCTGGATCCATACTTCCCGGCCGCGGTGGCCATGTTCACCGAGGAGGTCGGCGTGGACCCGCGGGCCGGCGACGGTGGCCATGCCTACCGCGAGCGGGTGGCCGAACTGATCCGGCAGCGTCGTGCCTTCGCCCGGTTCCACGAGGGCAAGGTGGTGTACAAGGCCGAGATCGGCGCGCTGTCCCGGTCGGTCGCCCTCATCCAGGGCGTCTGGGTCGACCCGCAGTGGCGCGGCAAGGGTCTGGCCGCGGCGGGCACCGCCGCGGTCGTCCGGGCCGTGCAGCGCGACTTCGGCCGGTTGGCCTCGCTGTACGTCAACGACCACAACGCGCCCGCCCGGGCGGCGTACCGGCGGGCCGGGTTCCACCAGGTCGGCACATTCGCCTCCGTGCTCTTCTAGACGGTCCTGCTCCGCAGGTCCCCGGCACCGGTGGCCGACCCGCCACCGGGGGAGCACACTCCCAGGTCATGGGGTCGACGCTGACCACCGTGGGACTGCCTGTGGCGCTGGGCATCGTGATGCTCGGCCTGGGCCTGACGCTGACCGTGGCCGACTTCCGGCGGGTCGCCCACCGCCCCGCCGCGGTCGCTGTCGCGTTGCTCTGCCAGGTGGTGTTGCTACCCCTGATCTGTTTCGGGCTGGTGCTGGCCTTCGACCTGCCGCCGGTGCTCGCCGTCGGCATGATGCTGCTCGCGGCATCGCCCGGCGGGACCACGGCCAACCTGTACAGCCATCTGTTCCGCGGGGACGTCGCCCTCAACGTGACCCTCACGGCGGCCAATTCGGTGATCGCCGTCATCACGCTGCCGGTCATCGTGAACCTGTCGATGAATCGGTTCCTGCCCGGGGAGGCCGGCATCGGGCTGCAGTTCACCAAGTCGCTCGAGGTCTTCGCCATCGTGCTGCTGCCGGTGCTGCTGGGGATGCTGGTCCGGCACCTGCGTCCCGCGTTCGCCCACCGGATGGACCGGCCGGTCCGCGTCCTGTCGCTGGTCATCCTGGTCGCGGTGGTCGGGGGCTCGCTGGTCGCCAACCGTGAGATCCTGGCCGAGCACTTCGGCCGGCTGTCCGGCATCACCGCCCTGTTCTGCGTGATCAGCCTGGCGCTGGGCTACCTGGTGCCGCGGACGATGCGGATCGGTCAGCGGCAGGCCATCGCCAGCGGATTCGAGATCGGCATCCACAACGCGACTCTGGCCGTGGTCATCGCGCAGGCCGTCATCGGCAGCGTCGAGATGTCGCTGCCCGGTGGCGTGTACGGCGTCGTGATGTTCTTCATCGCGCTGGCCTTCGGGCTGGTGGTCCGCTCGCGCGTTCCGCCCGCCGCCCGGACGACCAGCGGGTCGACCGGGGAAGCGGCGCCGGCCGGTTGAGCCAGCCGGACCACGCCATGGACGACCACGCCATGGACGACCACGCCATGGACGACACCGATGCGGGCGCCGAGTGCATCGCCACCATCGAACGCCGGGAGGCCTCCGGCGCAGTGTGGAGATCGACGGTCCGTCCCGTCGCTGCCTCGGGGCCGGACAGCGGACGGTTCCGGCTGAGGACAGCGCGCGCCCGTCGGCCCGACCCGTCGATTCGAGGCGAGCCGGATCGGGCACTGACCAGCTCGACCCTTGCAACCGATCGGGGGGCGGCGGGCGTCCGCTCGCGGACGTCGCCCCCCGCGCACACCAGGAGGCGACCGTGGCCGACGATCAGCACACTCCCGCCGATCCCACCGAGCAGTACCCGCAGCCCGACACCGACGACGGCCGGAACATCCCGCATCCCGGGCTGACCGACGAGATGTCGGACCGGCCCGACCACGGCGAGGACACCTACCGAGGGAGCGGCAAGCTCACCGGGCGGCGGGCGGTCATCACCGGTGGCGACTCCGGGATCGGCCGCGCGGTGGCCATCGCCTTCGCCCGGGAAGGCGCGGACGTGCTGATCTCCTACCTGCCCGAGGAGGAGCAGGACGGCCAGGAGACGGCCCGGCTGGTCCGCGAGGCCGGCCGCTCCGCCGTGCTCGTCCCCGGTGACATCCGCGACGAGGAGCACTGCCAGCTGATCATCGACACCGCCGTCCGCGAACTCGGCGGCATCGACATCCTGGTCAACAACGCGGCGTACCAGATGGTCCAGCCAGGCGGCATCGAGGACATCACCACCGAGCAGTGGAACCGGGTGCTGACGACCAACCTGACCGCGATGTTCTGGCTGTGCAAGAAGGCGGTGCCGAACCTGCAGCCGGGGTCGTCCATCATCAACACCGCGTCCATCCAGGCGACCGAGCCGTCGCCGGAGCTGCTCGACTACGCCACCACCAAGGCGGCCATCGTCAACTTCAGCAAGGCACTGGCCGGGGGCCTGGCCGACCGGGGCATCCGGGTGAATGTCGTTGCCCCGGGACCGATCTGGACACCGCTGATTCCGGCCACCATGCCGTCGGACAAGGCGGCGTCGCACGGCGAATCGACCCCGCTGGGCCGGGCCGGGCAGCCCGCCGAGGTCGCGCCCGCCTACGTCTTCTTCGCCTCCCAGGAGGCGAGCTACGTCACCGGCGAGACGCTCGGCGTGACCGGCGGGAAGCCGGTGCTCTGACGCGCTGCCGTGTCCTTCCAACCCGAGTGGGCAACCGTCGACCAGCCCCGGGCGCACTTCGCGTCCGGGTCCGGTGCGTGCTCGCGGCCCATCGCCTGTGCTAGCTTCGCCGCTGTCACGAGTGCCAGCGCACAGCCCCGGCTTGCTGGCCGGCAACCCTCCCACCGCGGCGGGGTGCCCCGGGTGAGGACACGGCCGGCTGCGATCCCGCAGCGGCAAGCGCGGGCTCCCGGCACGAGAGCCCTGGTTCGGAAGGGCGTTCCATGTCCCAGGTCTCAACTCAGCACGCTGCGCAGTCACTGCTCGTCGGCACCGGCACCGAGGTGCCCCTGGTGCAGGGCGGTTCCACCGACTACGTCAACCTCGACTACGCCGCGAGTGCCCCGGCGCTGCGTGAGGTCGCCGAGCACGTGGCGGCGCTGCTCCCGCTGTACTCGAGCATCCACCGCGGCGCCGGCTACCTGTCCCAGGTCTGCACCGAGGTGTACGAGGCGGCGCGGACGACCGTCGCGGCGTTCGTCGGCGCCCGTGCGGACGACGTCGTCATCTTCACCCGCAACACCACCGACTCGTTGAACCTGCTGGCCCGGTCGGTGCCCGGCGATACCGTGGTGCTCGACATCGAGCACCACGCCAACTTCCTGCCGTGGCTCGGAACTGGGGGTGGGCGAACGGTTGTCGCGGAGCCGACCGTCGGCGCGACGCTCGCGGCGCTGGAGGCGGAGCTGCGGCGGACGACGGCCGCGCTGGTCGCGGTCACCGGGGCATCGAACGTCACCGGCGAGTCGCTGCCGTTGCGCCGGGTGGCCGAGATCGCCCACCGGCACGGCGCCCGGCTGGCCGTCGACGGCGCCCAGCTGCTGCCGCACCGCCGGGTCGACCTGGCGGCGACCGGGATCGACTACCTGGCCGTGTCCGGGCACAAGCTCTACGCGCCCTACGGGGCCGGAGCGCTCATCGGCCGCCGCGACTGGCTGGACGCCGCCGAGCCCCACCTGGCCGGCGGCGGGGCCGTCCGCGCGGTGACGGTCGACGGCGCGACCTGGACCGACTCCCCGGCCAGGCACGAGGCGGGCAGCCCGAACCTGATCGGGGCGGCCGCGCTGGCCAAGGCCTGCCAGGTGCTGGGCGCGCTGCCGGAGGCGCAGCAGGAGGCCCGCGAGGCGGCGCTGCTGCAACGACTGCGCACCGGACTGGCCGAGCTGGGCATCGAGCCGCTGCGCATCTGGGGGCAGGAGGACGACGAGACAGGAGGAGCCGCCGGCGAGACCGAGGACACCGTCGCCATCGTCACCTTCACGGTGCCCGGCTGGACGGCCGAGGAGGTCGCGACCTACCTGTCGGCCGAGCACGGCATCGGGGTGCGGGACGGGCGGTTCTGCGCCCACCCGTTGCTGCGCCGGCTGACCGGGGCGGCCACGGCCATCCGGGCGAGCGTCGGGCTGGACACCGACGAGCGGGCGATCGACCGGCTGCTGGGCGCGCTGGCCGCGCTGCTGACGGACGGTCCCCGCTGGACGTACGCGACCGCCGACGGCGCGGTCGTCCCGTTCCCGGAGACCCGGACGCTGCCGGCGTTCCTGGGCGGCAGCGTGCTGCGCGACCTCGCCTCCGGCGCCTCCGCCTGCCTGGACGACGAGCCCGACGTCGAGCCGGCCGAGCTGGTCACCACCGTTTGACCGTCGTGCCGGATCCGTCAGAGTCGTTGTGCGGCATCGGGTCCGGCCGTGTCCCAGAGCTGCGGTGTGCGCCACACCGCGGCCGGGACCGTTGACTTCCGTTCCGCCCATGAACTACTTTCCGATCTGCGGTCATGAGTTCCGACGTCAAGCCCTGGCTCGTCGGACGGCAACCCTCACACAGTGGCGGGGTGCCCCAGGTGAAGACCAGGCGTGGAGGACCCTCCCCGCAAGCACTCGCCACTCCCGCCGGAGTGGCCCTCCAGCAGGAGTGACATCGATGACGGAGTCCCGAGGGGTGCGCGACCTGGCGTCCGCCCCGGCGCTGGTGCGCCGCCGGCACATCGATCTCGCCCTGGTCTGCACCGCGGCCTGTCCGGCCTGACCGACCGCTCGACCTGAGCCGTCCGCGCCTGGCGGACGCTCCGAGTGGTCCCGTCCCGCAGCCGTTCCCGGCTGCGTCCGCCGGCGTCCCCGTGCGACCCCTCCGCCCGTCGTGGCCCGGGTCCGCGTGCCCAGTCCTGGAGCCCGACGTGAAGTTCATCGGCATCACCCTCATCAACCACACCCCGGACCCACTCACCGGCCACCTGCCGTCGGTGACCGAACGGCTGGCCGACGTCGTCGACACCGCCGTGCTGTTCGAGGAACTCGGCTTCGACGGGTTCGGGGTGGGGGAGCGGCACCACGAGCCGTTCATCTCCACCGCGCCGCCGGTGGTGCTCAGCCACATCGCGGCGGTCACCGCGAGGATCCGGCTGTTCACCGCGGTCACGCTGCTGTCAGTGCTGGACCCGGTCCGGGTGGCCGAGGACTACGCCACGCTGGACCACCTGTCCGGCGGACGGCTCGAGCTGATCATCGGCAAGGGCAACGGACCCGAGCAGGCGGAGCTGTTCGGCATCACCCGTGACCAGCAGTGGGACACCATCACCGAGAACTTCCGGCTGCTGCGCCGGCTGTGGACCGAGCAGCGGGTGACCTGGACGCCGTCGGCACACGGCATCCGCCAGGTGCCGCTGACCGACGCGACCGTGTGGCCGAAGCCGTTGCAGCAGCCGATCCGGATCTGGCACGGCAGCGCCACCTCGCAGGCGTCGGTGGAGCTGGCCGCGGAGTACGGCGACCCGGTGTTCTCAGCCAACGTCACCAACCCGGTCGAGCCGTACGCCGCACTGATCGACCACTACCGCGAGCGGTGGGTGCACCACGGCCGTGACCCGCAGGCCGTCGTGGTGGGCGCCGGCAGCGCCGGGCACTACACCGCGCCGACCTCCCAGCAGGCCCGGGAGGTGTACCGGCCGATCTTCCAGGCCCAGTCCGCCCAGTTCGCGCGGTTCGGGATCGAGTCGCCGTTCGCCGACTTCGACGACTATCTGGCGCGCAGCTCGGCGCTGATCGGCAGCCCGCAGGAGGTCGTCGACAAGGTCGGCCGCTACCACGAGCGGCTCGGCCACACCACGCTGCACGTGCAGGCCGACACAGCCGGGCTCACCCCGGTCCAGCACCGGGCCAGCCTCGAGCTGTTCCAGGCCGGCGTCGCACCCGAGCTGCGCCGCACCATCCCCGATCCGCCGTGGCCGGCCCCGGTCGTGGACATCCAGCACCGGAAGGCCTTCCGATGAGTGCTCCTGCCGTGCCACGGGTTCCGCTGTCCGTGCTGGACCTGGTGCCGATCACCGGCACCGACCGCCCGGAGCAGGCCCTCCAGCAGAGTCTCGACCTGGTCCGCGCGACCGAGGCTGCCGGCTACCGCCGCTACTGGTTCGCCGAGCACCACCTCAACCCGGGCGTGCTCGGGTCGTCGCCGGCCGTGCTCATCGCGCTGGCCGCTTCGGTGAGCAGCCGGATCCGGCTCGGGTCCGGCGCCGTCCAACTCGGGCACCGCACCGCGCTGTCGGTGGCCGAGGAGTTCGCCCTGCTGGCCCTGGCCCACCCGGGCCGGATCGACCTCGGGCTGGGCCGGTCCGGAGGCCGCCCGGCGCTGCCGCCACCTCCGTCCGACCCGACCGAACGCATCACGCCCGAGGGGCTGCTCATCCCGGCGCCCTTCACCGGCTGGGGTGCGCTGCTGGCCGCGCCGCGCTTCGCGGGCATCCGGCGCCTGCTGGAATTCCCGGGTGCCGATCCGGCCGACTTCGAGATCCAGGTCGACACCATCCTGGCCGTGCTGGCCGGCAAGTACACCGACGCCGAGGGCGTCACCTTCGACGTCCCAGGCCCGGTGCCGGCCACCGGGCCAGAGGTCTGGCTGCTCGGCTCGAGCGCCGGGACGTCGGCCAACCTGGCCGGTCGCCACGGCCTGCCGTTCGCCGCCAACTACCACGTCGCCCCGGCCGGGGTGCTGGACTCGATCGCCGCCTACCGCGCGGCGTTCCGCCCGTCGGCCGACCTGGCACAGCCGTACGTGGTGGTGTCCGCGGACGTGGTCGTGGGTGAGACGGACGCGGCCGCCCGGGAGCTGGCCGCGGGCTACGGGCACTGGGTGCACAGCATCCGCTCCGGCGCCGGGGCGATCGTGTTCCCGACCCCGGAGCAGGCATCGGCCGCACCGCTGGACGAGGCCGCGCTGGCCCTGGTCGACGATCGGGTCCGCACCCAGCTGGTCGGGGCGCCGGACAGCGTGGTCACCCAGCTGCAGGCCCTGCAGGTCGCGACCGGGGCGGACGAGCTGCTCATCACCACCATCACCGCCGGGCACGCCGACCGGGTTCGCAGCTACCAGCTGCTGGCCCAGGCCTGGCGGGCGTGATGGGGCGCTACGTGCTGGGTCGCCTCGGCCAGGCCGTCCTGGTGCTGTGGGCGGCCTGGACCGTCTCGTTCGTCATCCTCTACGCGCTGCCCGGCGACGCCGTCGAGGTGCGGCTCGGGGCGGCCGCCAGCGACATTACGCCCGAGCAGATCGCCGCGCTGCAGGCCGACTACGGGTTGGACCAGCCGTGGTTCACGCAGTACCTCACCCAGCTCGGCCACGCGCTGACCGGGGACCTGGGCCGGTCGTTCGAGAACGGCCAGTCGGTGACCTCGCTGCTGCTGGAGAACCTGCCGGCGACCGCGGCGCTGGCCGGGCTGGCCCTGATCCTGGCGGTGGTCTTCGGCGGCGGGCTGGCCGTGCTGGCCAACGGCGTGCGCTTCCGCTGGCTGTCCCGGGCGCTGCTGAACCTGCCCGCCCTCGGCGTGGCCGTGCCCGGCTTCTGGGTCGGACTGATGCTGTTGCAGCTGTTCTCGTTCCGCATCGAGCTCTTCCCAGCCATCGGCAACGACGGCTTCAGCTCGCTGGTGCTGCCGGCCATCACCCTGGCCATCCCCACCTCGGCGGTCATCGCGCAGATCCTGGCCAAGAGCCTGCACTCGTCGCTGGGGGAGCCCTGGTCGGACACCGCCCGGGCCAAGGGCGCCGGTTCGGTCCGGGTGCTGTTCCGGCACGCCCTGCGCAACGCCGCCCTGCCCACGCTGACCATCACCGGCCTGCTGGTGGGCCAGCTGCTGTCCGGAGCCGTGGTCGCCGAGACCGTGTTCTCCCGCACCGGACTGGGCCGGCTGACCGCGACCTCGGTGTCGGCCCAGGACACCCCGGTGGTGCAGGGGCTGGTGCTCTTCGGTGCCCTGGTCTTCGTCCTGACCAACCTGGCCGTCGACCTGCTGTACCCGCTGCTGGATCGCCGGACCCTGCAGCGCTCGACCCGTCGCGTGGCCCGGCCCGCGCCGGTGGAGGTGAGCTGACATGACGATCGAGGTGCCGCTGCTCGAAGCGGCGACGAACACCCAGGAGCCGACCGACCGACGACCGAACGGCCCGGTGACCCCGACCCGGTCGCCTCGCCCGTCGCGCCGCGCCGGCCTCGGCGAGTGGCTGGGCGGGGTGGTCCGCCGGCCCGGTCTGGTGCTGTCGGTCGTCTGGCTGGTGATCGTCGTGCTGGCCGCGCTCATCCCGACCCTGCTCACCTCGGTGGACCCGCTGCGCGCGGTGCCGCGGCAGAAGCTGCTGGAGCCGTCCTGGGCGCACCTGTTCGGCACCGACCAGCTGGGCCGGGACCTGTTCGCCCGGGTCGTGCACGGCGCCGCCCTGTCGCTGGGCTCCGCGCTGCTCGCGGTGCTGGTCGGCATCGTGGTCGGCTCGCTGCTGGGCCTGGTCGCCGGCTTCGTGCGCGGCGTGTTCGACGAGGTGCTCATGCGCATCGTCGACGTGCTGCTGGCCATCCCAGCGCTGTTGCTGTCGCTGGCCCTGGTCACCGCCCTCGGCTTCGGCACCGTGAAGGTGGCCATCGCGGTCGGCATCACCAGCGTCGCCGCCTGCGCCCGGGTGATGCGCTCGGAGGTGCTGCGGGTGCGCGAGAGCGCCTACATCGAGGCGGCCCGCGCCGGCGGTGCGCGGTGGAGCCGGATCCTCTTCCGGCACGTGCTGCCCAACGCGGCTGGGCCGGTGCTGGTGCTGGCCACCCTGGAGTTCGGCACCGCCATCCTGGCCGTGTCGGCGCTGAGCTTCCTCGGTTACGGCGCTGTGCCACCCGCGCCGGAATGGGGCTCGCTGGTGGCGCAGGGCCGCGATTTCCTGAGCACCGCATGGTGGCTCACCACCATGCCGGGTCTGACCATCGCGATCACCGTGCTGGCGGCGGGACGGCTGTCCCGGGCGCTGGGCGGTCAGGACGGAGTGCGGCGATGACGTCGACGGCTGCTTCCAGGAACCTCACCACCGCACCGGCGGTGGACGGCAGCGGCGACCGTCCCTCCGGACCGGTGCTGCGGATCCGCGGCCTGACCGTGCAGTACCGGACCCGCCGTGGTCCGGTGCCGGCCATCCAGGACGTCGACCTGGACATCGCCGCGGGGGAGACCGTCGCGCTGGTGGGCGAGTCGGGATCCGGGAAGACGACCACCGCACTGGCGGTGACCGGTCTGCTGGCCACCACCGCGGAGATCACCGCGGGCAGCATCCACTGGCAGGGGCAGGACCTGCTGGCCCTGGGACGCCGCGCCCGGCGGGCCGTCTCCGGCATCGGGATCGGGCTGGTGCCACAGGACCCGACCGTCTCGCTCAACCCGGTCAAGCGGATCGGCGACCAGGTCGCCGAGGTGCTGCTCATCCACAAGGTCGCCCGCAAGGCCGAGGCGCGGGAGATCGCGGTCGAGGCGCTGCGATCGGCCGGGATCGACCACCCCGAGGTCCGCGCCCGGCAGTTCCCGCACGAGCTCTCGGGCGGCATGCGACAGCGCGTGCTCATCGCGATCGCCCTGGTCGGTCGTCCGGCCCTGCTGGTGGCCGACGAGCCGACCAGCGCCCTCGACGTCACCGTCCAACGCCAGATCCTCGACAGCATCAGCGACCTCATCACCGAGCACCACACCGGCATGCTGCTGGTGACGCACGACCTCGGGGTCGCCGCCGACCGGGCCGACCGGGTGGTGGTGATGACCGGCGGGCGCATCGTCGAGCAGGGTCCGACCGGGCAGATCCTGTCCCGGCCGGAGCACCCGTACACCCGGTCGCTGCTGGAGGCGGCGCCCAGCCTGCGCACCAGCGGGATCGGGTCCATCCGACGCCGCGTCGGATCGAGCACGACCGCGCCGATCCTGCACGCCGAGCACCTGGTCAAGTCGTTCCCGGCTCCGGGCGTCGGGCACCACGGGATCCGGGCCGTGGACGACGTGTCGTTCGCGCTGCACCCCGGTCGCACCCTGGGCCTGGTCGGCGAGTCCGGCTCCGGCAAGTCGACCTCGGCCCGGCTGGCGCTCCGGCTGGTCGAGCCCACCGGCGGCACCGTGCGGTTCGACGGGCAGGACATCACCGGTCTGTCCGCCGGCCGGTTGCGGGTGGTGCGGCGCCGGTTCCAATTGGTGCAGCAGAACCCGTACGCCTCGCTGAACCCCCGCTGGTCGGTGGCCCAGCTGATCGGCGAGCCGCTCCGCTCGTACGGCGAGTCGGCCACGGTGGCGCGGGAACGCGCGGTCGAGCTGCTGGACCTGGTGGGACTGCCCACAGACTTCGAGCACCGCCGCCCGGCCGAACTGTCCGGCGGGCAGCGGCAGCGCATCGCCATCGCGCGTGCCTTGGCGTTGCGTCCCGACGTGGTCGTGCTCGACGAGCCCGTCTCGGCCCTGGACGTGCGGGTGCAGGCGCAGATCCTGCAGCTGCTGGTCGATCTGCAGGACGAACTGGGCGTCGCCTATCTGTTCATCTCGCACGACTTGGCCGTCATCCGGCAGATCTCCGACGACGTGGCCGTGCTCCGCGGCGGCCGGGTGGTCGAGACCGGGTCCACCGAAGCCGTCTTCACCGATCCGCACCACGCGTACACCCGCACGCTGCTCGAGGCCATCCCCGGACGGGGGCGGGTCTGATGCCGGACATGGTGGCGCCCGGCGCGCCCGGTCGGCGCCGATGTCGGCCCCACGGACCGTCCCGACCCGCCTGACCGAACCTCCACCCGACTCCACGAGTCCGCATCCCTCCTCCAGGAGCCCTCCCATGAACCTGCGACGACGCGCCCTGCTCGCCGCCCCTGCTCTCGCGCTGGTCCTGCTCACCTCCGCCTGCGGATCATCCGATGCCGCCGACTCCGGCGACGCCGCCGGCACCCGTTCGGGCGGCGCCGTGACCAACTCGGCGACCAGCTCCGCCGACGCCACCCCGACCGAGGGCGGCAGCCTCAGCTTCGCAGTGGCCAACGATCCGATCAGCCTGAATCCCAGCGGCATCGGCAGCGGCAACGACACCCTCTACGTCACCCGCCAGTTGTTCGACTCGCTCACCGAGCAGGACCCGGAGACGGGCGAGATCATTCCGTGGCTGGCCGAGACCTTCGGGGCTTCCGACGACGCGACCTCCTTCACCTTCACGCTGCGCGAGGGTGTCACCTTCTCCGACGGCACCCCGCTGACCGCCGAGTCGGTCAAGGCCACCTTCGACGACATCAAGGCGGCCGGGGCCAACGCGCAGGCCGGAGCCCAGTTCCTGGGTGCCTACGACCGCACCGAGGTCACCGACGACCGCACCTTCACCGTCCACTTCACCGCGCCGAACGGCTCCTTCCTGCAGGGCGTGTCGTCGGTCGCGTTGGCTCCGGTGGCCGCGTCGACGCTCGCCATCCCGTTCGACCAGCGGGCCACCGGCGAGGGGGTCATCGGCACCGGACCGTTCGTCCTCGACCACTACACGAAGAACACCGAGGTCGTGCTGACCAAGCGTGACGACTACGACTGGGGCCCGGGGGATCGCGAGAACACCGGCGCTGCCCACCTCGACGAGGTCGTGTTCAAGATCGTGCCCGAGTCCGGAGTCCGCACCGGCAGTCTCGACTCCGGTCAGGTGCAGGTCATCGGCGGGGTCGCGCCGCAGGACAACGCCGGCCTGGAGGCGGCCGGGCACAACCTGGTCGTCCGCGCCAATCCTGGCATCTCGTTCGGCCTGACAGCGGTCGAGACCCAGCCGATCGTGGCCGACGAGCAGGTCCGGCTGGCCATCGCCCGGGCCATCAACGCCACCGACGTGCGGGACGCCGTGCTGGACGACCACTTCGCCGTGGCGACGTCGCCCCTGGCGGCCAACACGCCCGGCTGGGTGGACCTGTCCGCCGACCTGGCCTTCGACCCCGAGCAGGCCGCGTCGTTGCTGGACGAGGCCGGCTGGACCGGCGGTGACGGCGACGTCCGCACCAAGGACGGGCAGCCACTGCACCTGGTCATCGGCTACATCAGCAACTTCGGCCCGAACCAGGGCGCCCTGGAACTGATCCAGCAGCAGTTGCGCGACGTCGGCATCGAGGCGGAGCTGTGGACCGGCACCGTGCCGGACTACCTGGCCGCCATCAAGGACGGGAAGATCGACCTGGCCTGGGGCAACCTGTCACGCGCCGACGGTGACGTGCTGCGCACCCAGTACTCGACCGCGTCGTCGAACTACTACAAGATCGACGACCCGGAGCTCGAGGCCGCCCTGGTCGGCCAGGCCAGCACCGCCGACCCGGACAAGCGGGCCGAGTTCCAGGCCACCGCGCAGGAACTGCTGGTCACCCGCGGCCACACCATCCCGGTGCACGAGCTGACCACCGTGCTGGGCGCCGATCCGTCGGTGCACGGTGTGGTGCTCGGCGCCGACTCCCGGCTCTCGCAGTTGACCGACGCCTTCATCGCCGAGTGAGGCCGCCGTCCGGGGAGCCGCCACGCGGCTCCCCGGACCCGGTGACCTGCCCGACCCGACGCCCGCCGACCTCCCCTGGAGCACCACATGACTGACGCAGCCGACCCGGCCCTGCACCTCGGCGTCGCCCTGGACGGTGCGGGATGGCATCCCGCCGCCTGGCGCGAGCCCAGCGCCCGCCCCGACGAGCTCTTCGACGCCCGGTACTGGGCGGACCTGGCCCGCACCGCCGAGCGCGGCGGGCTGGACCTGATCACCATCGAGGACACCCTGACCCTGCAGTCCAGCACGTCCCCGATCGATCCGGCCGGGCCCGATGAGCGCACCGACCAGGTCCGTGGCCGACTCGACGCGTCGCTGGTCGCATCCCGGCTGGCGACGGCGACCGAGCACATCGGCCTGGTGCCGGTGGTCACCACCACCCACACCGAGCCGTTCCACGTCGCCAAAGCGGTGGCCACCCTGGACCACGTCTCGCACGGCCGCGGCGGCTGGCAGGTGCGGGTCGGCGGGCACGGGGCGGAGGCAGCGCTGTTCGGGCGCCGGCAGTTCGAGCCGATCGACCTGGCCGCCATCACGGCCGGCACGCTGCCCGACTCGGTCGCCGAGCGTTTCGACGAGGCCGTCGACGCGGTCGAGGTCGTCCGGCGGCTGTGGGACAGCTGGGAGGACGACGCCGAGATCCGCGACGTCGCGACCCGCCGGTTCATCGACCGGGACAAGGTGCACACCATCGACTTCCAGGGGCGCTGGTTCAGCGTCCGCGGCCCCGGCATCGTGCCGCGCTCGCCGCAGGGACAACCGGTGGTGGCCGTCCTGGCCCACCAGCGCGTCCCCTACGAGCTGGCCGCTCGCAGCGGCGATCTCGTGTTCGTGACACCCCCGCTGGGTGCCGATGCGGTCGGGGTGCTCGCCGACGTGCGGGCCGCCGAGGCGGCCGTCGGGCGGGATGGTGCCCCGTTGCAGGTGTGGGCCGACCTGGTGGTGCTCCTGGACGGCCCGGGGGAGTCGGCCGTGGACCGCCTCGCCCGGCTGGACGAACGGGCCGGGAGCCCGCTGACCTCTGACGCCGCCGTCGCCGTGGGGTCGGCGGCGGCGTTGGCGGACCAGATCGAGACGTGGCATCGGCTCGGCTACGCCGGAGTGCGGCTGCGTCCGGCGGTGGCCACCGACGACCTGCCGCGGATCGTCGATGACCTGGCGCCGGAACTGCAGCGGCGCGGGCTGGTCCGCTCCGGGTACCGGGAGGCCACCCTGCGCGGTCACCTGGGCCTGCCCACCACCGTGCCGAACCGGTACGCCGCGGTCTGAGCCCCGTCCCACCACTCGATCAGCCCTCGACCGAACCATTCCCAGAAGGACAGCCACCATGGGGCACACACCGCGCAAGCAGGTCATCCTCGGCGCCTACCTCGGCGGCGTGAACCACCACACCGCCTGGTGGGACGAACGGGCCGGCAGCCAGATCGACTTCAGCTCGTTCGAGCACACCGCGCGCACGGCCGAGCGCGGCAAGTTCGACTTCTTCTTCCTGGCCGAGGGTCTCGCGCTGCGCGAGCGCAACGGCCGGGTCTTCGACCAGGACATCGTCGGCCGGCCCGACACCCTGCCGGTGCTGGCCGCGCTGGCAGGCGTGACCGAGCACCTCGGCCTGGCCGGCACCATCAACGCCACCTTCAACGAGCCGTACGAGCTGGCCCGCCAGTTCGCCTCGCTGGACGCCCTGTCCGGCGGCCGGGCGGCGTGGAACCTGGTCACCTCGTTCGACGCCTTCACCGGCCAGAACTTCCGCCGCGGCGGGTTCCTGCCGCGCGAGCTGCGCTACGAGCGGGCCGCCGAGATGATCGCCGCGACCCGGGCGCTGTTCGACGCATGGGACGACGACGACCTGGTCGCCGACAAGCAGAGCGGGCAGTTCGTCCGGCGCGGTGACGTCGGCCGGTTCGAGCACCGCGGACCGCAGTTCGACATCCGTGGCCGGTTCACCGTCCCGCGGAGCCCGCAAGGCCGCCCGGTGCTGCTGCAGGCCGGTGTCTCGCCGCAGGGTCGGGACTTCGCCGCGGCCAACTCCGACGCCATCTTCTCGCCGTTCGGGGAGATCATCGCGGCCCGCGAGTTCTACCGCGACGTCAAGGCCCGGGCCGAGAGGTTCGGCCGGTCGCCCGACGAGCTCAAGATCCTGCCATCCGGCAGCTTCGTCATCGGCGACACCCACGCCGAGGCCGTGGACAAGTACCACGAGGTGCGCAACCAGCAGGTCAACGGCAAGACCGCACTCATCCTGCTGGAACAGGTGTGGAACCGGGACCTGTCGCAGTACGACCCGGAGGGGCCGCTCCCGGACATCGATCCGGACCCCACGGCGCCGGACTTCATCCAGGGCCGGGCCCTCATCGAGCAGGACCGGTTCAAGACGGTGGCGCACTTCCGAGAGGTGGCCGAGGCGAAGCGGCTGAACCTGCGCGAGCTGGTCATCGATCAGTTCGAGCGCGGGCCACTGGTCGGCACGGCGAGCGAGATCGCCCAGCAGATCGACGACTTCGTGCAGCAGGACGGCTCGGACGGGTTCATCATCGGCTCTCACCTGGTGCCCTGGGGGCTCGACGACTTCGTCGACCAGGTCGTGCCGCTGCTGCAGGAGCGCGGCTCGCTGCGGGCCGAGTACACGGGCTCCACGTTGCGCGACAACCTCGGTCTGCCGTCGCTGCGCCGCGACCTGACCGCCGCCCGCTGACCGTCCCGCCGAGCCCTTCGTCCCACCCACCCTGGAAGGAGCCCCATGCCCGTCGAGTTTCTCGGCATCGCCGCGACCAACGCCGGGAGCGAGGTGACGCTGCGCCCCGGCGGCATCCTCGACCTCGACTACACCGCGGCGCTGGCCCGCGCCCACGAGGACTCGGGGTGGGACCGGATCCTGTTCGCCTACCACTCCGGCTCGCCGGACCCGTCCGTGGTGGCGGCCCACATCGCCGGCCGCACCGAACGTCTCAGGCTGGTGCTGGCCCACCGCCCGAATGTGTCGGCGCCGACGTTCGCGGCCAAGACGTTCGCCACCGTCGACCACCTGTCCCGCGGGCGGGTCGAGGTGCACTTCATCACCGGCGGGTCGACCGCAGACCAGGCCGCCGAGGGTGACCACCTGGACAAGGACTCCCGGTACGACCGCACCCGGGAGTACCTGCAGATCGTCAAGCGGGCCTGGACCTCGGACGAGCCGTTCGACTTCGACGGTCAGCATTACCAGCTGCGCAACTTCGTGTCCGGCGTCCGCCCCGTGCAGCGGCCCCGTCCCCGGATCTCCTTCGGGGGCTCGTCCGCGGCGGCCTACCGGGTGGGCGCGGCCGAGTCCGACGTCTACGCGCTGTGGGGGGAACCGCTGGCGGAGACCAGCGAGCAGATCGCGGCCATCGAGGCGGCCTCGGCCGAGGCCGGCCGGTCCCGGCCCGAGCTGCAGATCGCCTTCCGGCCCATCCTGGGTGACACCGAGGAGCAGGCCTGGGAGCGGGCGGAACGCGTGCTGAGCCGGATCGTCTCCGCCCAGCAGGCCCAGGCGGCCCGGACCGCCGCGGCCGGGCGCGCGATCCAGCTGCGGTCCGGCGGCCCGGAGAACGCCGGCTCGCAGCGGCTGCTGGCCGTGGCCGGCAGCGCCGAGCGCCACGACCGCGCGCTGTGGACGGCGCCGACCGCGTTGACCGGCGGCGGCGGCAACTCCACCGCGTTGGTCGGCACCCCGGAGACGGTGGCCGCCGCGCTGCTCGACTACCACGCCCTGGGCATCCGGCTGCTGTCCGCGCGCGGGTACGACCTGCTCGAGGACGCGGTCGCGTTCGGTCGGCAGGTCATCCCGCTGGTCCGACAGGAGGTCGCGCGCCTCGACGCCGCCGCTCCGACGCCCGCCGCCTCGGTCGCCTGACCGCGCCTGCCACGACCACGGAGGAACGATGAGCACCACCGATGAGCGCACCACGACGGACCTCGATCGTGAGGCGCTCGAGCAGCAGTGGACGTCCTGGCACGCTGCCCGCCACCACGACCTGACCGCCGAGCACGGTTGGCTGAGCATCACCGGCTTCTGGTGGCTGCCCGAGGCCCCGGCCGCGCTGGACGGGCTGCCCGGTGCGTGGTCGACCGAGGGAGGCGCGGCGGTGGTCACGGCGACCGCCGCTGACGGCCTGACCGCCATCGTCGACGGCCGACCGGTGACGGGCAGCGAGCGCGCCGAGGTGCCGGAAGCCGGGTCGCTGCCGTGGCTCCGGGCCGGCGAGGTGATCATCGAGCTGGTCCTGCGGGGCGGCAGCTACGCGGTGCGGGCCCGTGATCCGCAGGCCGTCACCCGCACCGGGTTCACCGGCATCCCGGCCTTCCCCGTCGATCTCGCGTGGGTCCGGCCCGGCCGGTTCCTGCCGTACCCGGAGCCGCGCCGGGTCGAGGTCACCACCGCCCGTGACGATCTGCGACAACACACCTCCCTGGTCGGCGAGATCGAGGTCGACCTGCCCGGTGTCGAGGCACCGCAACGGCTGCAGGTGGCCGGGGGTGCGGACGGCGGTCTGACCCTGCAGTTCTCCGACGAGACCAACGGCGTGAGCACGGCGCGGTGGCGGGCGCTGTCGGTCGCGGCCCCCGACGCCGACGGGCGGATCGTCGTCGACTTCAACCGCGCGGTGAACATGCCGTTCGCGTTCACCGCGTACGGCACCTGCCCGGCCCCGGTGCCGGGCAACCGGCTGCCGATCGCGGTGACGGCGGGGGAGCAGAACCCACCACGGCCCGACCTGGCGTCCTGATCTCCAGGCGATCACTCGTCGAAGGGCACCGGCGCCGTCCCGAGGTTGCGCAACGTCGACACCAGGACCCGGTCGGAGCCCGCGGTCACAGTGACGGCACACTCCGCCGAGAAGTTGGCGGCGGCGTCGTCCGGGACGGCGACTGTCGGGATGTGGGCGGCCACCACCAGGGCGCCGCCGGCGGTCGGGTCGGTCATGCCGGTGGCGGTGCTGACCTGGTCACGGCAGGTCTGCTGCAGCCAGTCGTCGGTGGATCCCGGGGCGATGTCCACGGACGCGAAGACCTCGACGCGATGGGCATCCAGGCAGCTGACCGGGACGCCATCGGGTTGGTCCCGGCACAGTGCGAACGGGGCGACGGCAGCACCGGACTGCGCGAACGCTCCTCGGGCCGATCCGTCGAGCCGGCCGGTGCCACCGAGCGGCGACGCGGCGATCAGCACGCACGCGGTCCATCGCTGGCCGGACGCACGCTGCCGGGCGTCCGGGCCGGCCAGCATCCCGTCGAAGGTGGCCACCGGATACCAGGTCCCGATGCCGGCGTCCGCGGACTGCCATCCCATCCAGGCCGCGGCATCGCGCCGGCAGCCGTCGTCGCGGCGCAGGGCCCCCGGTGGTACCTCCGGCCCGGTCCCGGTGACGATCGCGACCACCTCGCCCGAGCGCGCGCCGTCGCAGGGGACGAGTCGGCCGGCGGTCCCGTCGACGGACCCGGGCGTCCCGTCATCCGGCCCGATGAGTCGGCAGTCGCCGACCTGGGGGACCGGGCGAACCGGTTCGGCGACCGCGTGGCCGGCCCCGGTCTGCGCCACGGCGGAGACCACGACCACCGCGAACAGCGCCGCGAGCAACGCGATGCCGCCGCCGAGCCTGCGATCCATCCCGTCATCCTGCCGCCGGTGGTGTCCCCCCGGCAGGGCGGGGTGACCGCGGCCGTGGGTTCAGGCGCCGCCGCCGGGTGCGGCCCCGGTGACCTTGCCGCCCGGGTGCAGCAGCGCCACCACCAGGGTGATGGCCAGGGCGACGGCCATGCCCCACAGCACGGCCTGGGTGGCGACGGCGAAGTCGTCGGCCACGGCGGTCTCGATGCCCTGCTGCATCTGGGCGGGCAGCTGCGACATGTCGGTGCCGTGGGCGCCGCCACCGCCCATGCCGGTGTTCGCTGCCTCGTGCGCGGCCGCGCTGGCGTCCGCCGGGGACATGCCCAGTGACTCGAACGAGGTGGTCAGCCGGTTGGACAGCACGTTGCCCAGCAGGGTGCCCAGCACCGCGATGCCGAGGGCGGAGCCGTAGTTCCTCACGGTCTGCGAGATGCCGGTGACCTCGCCGTAGGAGGCGTCGATGGCCCGGTTCACCGCGTCCGTACTGGACGGGCCGAGGATGAACCCGATGCCCGCGCCGGCCAGCACGATCGACCACCACTGGGCACCCAGGCTCAGGTCGGTGGCCTTGACCGCCCAGAGCGCGAAGCCGACGGTGCCCAGCACGCCGCCGATGATCATCGGCAGCTTGGCGCCGCGGGCGTCCAGCATGCGTCCGGAGATCTGCGCCGCCGGGGCGAAGCCGGCGAAGAAGACGAGCAGGTACAGGCCGGCGTTGGTGGCGTTGAAGCCGAGCGAGACCTGGGAGTACACGCTGGCGAAGAAGAACACCGGGACGAACGCCATCATCGAGAAGAACAAGACGCCGTTGTCGACCAGGAACGCGCGGTCGCGGAAGATGCGCACCTTCATCAGCGGCACCGGCGTCCGCAGTTGCACCAGCACGAACACCACGATCAGCACCAGACCGGCCGCGATGCACACCCAGGTCCAGACGCTGTCCCAGCCCCAGGAGTTGGCCTGCTCGAACCCGAGGACGCTCAGCGCCATGCCGGCGGCGATGATGACCGCGCCCCGCCAATCGATGCGCTGCTTGTTGCCGCGCTGGTCGATGTGCGCGAGCACGGCCAGCACGATGGCGATGACCGCGATCGGCAGGTTGACCCAGAAGATGGCCCGCCACGTCCACTGGGTGAGGTAGCCGCCGGCGATCGGGCCGACCGCGGTCAGGCCACCGCTGACGCCGAAGAAGATGGCGAGCGCCTTGCCGCGTTCGGTGATCGGGAAGGCCGCCACCACGACGGCCAGCGCGGCCGGGATCATGACCGCCGCGGACAGGCCCTGGGTGATGCGGAAGACGATGATCCAGGTCTCGGCGAGCGAGCCCTTGGGGCTGAGCCCGCACAGCGCCGACGACAGCGCGAAGCCGATGATGCCGACCAGCACCATCCGCTTGGAGCCGAGCACGTCGGCCATGCGGCCACCGAGGGCGAACCCGGCGGCCAGCGCCAGCAGGTAGCCGTTGATCACCCATTGCGAGCCGTCGCGACTCAGGCCCAGCTCGGACTGGATGTCCGGTGAGGCGATGGAGACGATGGTCTGGTCGATGAACGTCATCGACACCGCGAACAGCATGGCCAGCAGGGCCAGCCACTTCGACTGACCACCGCCCTCCGGTCGTGCTCCGACCGACCCCTGATCGGCTGGACCCACCCCAGTACTTCTCGACATCCCGTGCCCCCACGTGTCGCCGGCCCCAGAACGGCCCGAGTCACCCCGACACGGACCGCTGTGCAGTAGACCGCACTGATCAGCATTTGACCAGATCAACCGGCCGGCGCGGTGGGGGGGCGGCGACGCGCGGGGCGCGCCGAGCGAGGGCGGTGCGGTCGGCCACGGATACTGCACCGGTGGATGCGGGCACGGGCCGATGACGGTGACGAACGGGCGAGCGGGCCGGCGGCACCGATGCGCGCGGTGGTGGCCGGTGGTGGTGGCCGCGGCCGTCGTGGTCACCGGGTGCACCTCGGATCCCGCCCCGCCGCCCGGCCCGGACGCGACGATCACCGCGTTCGACCAGGCATGGGAGCAGCTCGACCTCGCGGCGCTGGCCGCCGCGACCGACGCTCCAGGAGAGGCTGAGCAGCTCATCGACGAGGTGGTGCAGAGCACCGGCGCCGAGTCCGTCACGGTCACCACCGACCCGGCCGTGGTGACCGGTGACACCGCGACCACGACCGCGCATGTGCAGTGGGCGCTGCCCGACGGCGCGGCGTGGACCTACGACGTGCCGTGGCAGTGGGACCGCAGCAGTGGGGACTGGAAGCTGGACTGGTCGCCGGCCGCGGTGCACCCGCAACTCGGCCCGCGGCAGCGGGTGGTCGTGCAGACCACCGCGGCAGAGCCGGGGACCCTGCTGGACCGGACCGGCCAGCGGATCACCGGGCCGGTCACCGTCACGTCCGTGGTGCTGTTCCCGGATCAGGTGCCCGACCTGCCCGCCACCGCCCAGCAACTGGCCGGTCTGCTCGCCCCGATCGATTCCTCGATCACCGCGGAGACGATCCAGGCCGGGGTGGCCCGGGCCCAGGCCGAGGCGGCGCAGGACACCGCCACCGCGACCGGCGAGGCAACGGCGACCACCGGGTCGACCCCGGCGACGTCCGGGTCCACCCCGCCGGCCGATCCGGTCGCCTACACCGTGGTCAACCTGCGGGACGCGGACTTCCGGCCGATCGCCGCCCAGCTCGACGCGCTGCCCGGTCTGGCCTTCCCCTCCCAGGTGCGGAACCTGCCGCCGAGCAGGACGTTCGCCCGCACGCTGCTGGCCGAGGTCACCCAGGTGACCGACCCGATGATGGCCGGCACGCCCGGCGTGCGCGTGGTCAGCACGGACACCACCGGGTCGGTCGTCGAGGTGCTCGGCGACACCCCCGCGGTCGACGGCGCCCAGGTCACGCTCGGGCTGGACATCGACCTGCAGCTGGCCGCCGAGGCCGTGCTCGCTCCGGTTCCCGAACCGGCCGTGTTCATGGTCATGCAGCCCTCGACCGGCGAGATCGTGGTCTCGGCGCAGAACGCGGCCGCTGACGCCCAGGGCGCGCTGGCCCTGACCGGCCGCTTCCCACCAGGGTCGATCTTCAAGATCGTCACGGCGTCGGCCGCCCTGGACGACGGCCGGATCACCCCGACCAGCACCGTCGACTGCCCGGGCACCACGGTGATCGATGGGCGGGCCATCGACAACAACCAGACCTTCGCGCTGGGCGCCGTGCCGGTGACCGAGGCGTTCGCCCGTTCCTGCAACACGACGTTCGCCGACCTGGCCTCGGCCATGGACACCGACACGTTGACCGCCGCCGCCCAGCACTACGGGGTGGGTCTGGACTTCGTGGTGCCGGGCATCACCACCCTCACCGGGTCGGTCCCGCCGAGCGACTCGCCCGTGCAGCGGGCCGAGAACGGGTTCGGTCAGGGGCAGGTCCTGATGACCCCGTTCTCGGCGGTGCTGATGGCGGCGACGGCGGCCACCGGGACGATGCCCACGCCGACGGTCATCCGCGGGACGACCACGACGGTGGACCGGCCGGCCCCGGCCCAGGAGCCGGCGGTGACCGAGGCGGTGCGATCGTTCATGGCCGCGGTCGCCTCACTGGACGGCACGGCCGCCGTGCTGCTGCCCTTCGGCGACGTACACGCGAAGACCGGGACGGCCGAGTACCAGGCCGCCGACGGGACCATCCGGGCCCACGCCTGGACCGTGGCGTACCGGCACGACCTGGCCGTGGTCGCCTTCATCGAGGACGGCCAGCTCTCCGGTCGGACCAACCAGCTGATCGCCGACTTCCTGGCGTCGATCCCGCTCGACTGATGCCTCCGGTGCGGCGGTCGTAGGCTGGACGGCCGTGACGACGATCCACCCCCGCCCGCCGCTGCGACCCGGCCGCCCGACTCCGTCCCGATCGGTGCCCGCGTCGATCCCGCGGCCGGAGTACGTCGGCCAGCCGGCTCCGGCGCCGAGCGACGACCCGTGGGTGCAGCCACCTGAGGTGATCGAGCGGATGCGGGTGGCCGGGCGGATCGCCGCGCAGGCGCTGGCCGAGGGCGGCCGCGCGGTCCGTCCCGGCGTCACCACCGATCGGATCGACGCGGTGGTGCACGAGTTCCTGCTCGACCACGGCGCCTACCCGTCCACCCTCGGCTACCGCGGCTTCCCCAAGTCGTGCTGCACCTCGCTGAACGAGGTGATCTGCCACGGCATCCCGGACACCACGGTGATCGAGGACGGCGACATCGTGAACGTCGACGTCACCGCCTATGTCCACGGCGTCCACGGCGACACCAACGCGACCTTCCCGGCCGGCGACATCGACCCCGAGGTCAGGCTGCTGGTGGAACGGACGCAGGAGTCGCTGGCCCGGGCGATCCGCGCGGTGCGGCCGGGCCGCGCGTTGAACGTCATCGGCCGGGTGATCGAGTCGTACGCCAAGCGGTTCGGCTACGGCGTGGTCCGCGACTACACCGGCCACGGCATCGGCCGCACCTTCCACTCCGGGCTGGTGGTGCTGCACTACGACGCACCTGAGGTCACCACCGTGCTGGAGCCGGGCATGACCTTCACCATCGAGCCGATGATCACCCTGGGCGGCACCGAGTGGGACCAGTGGGACGACGGGTGGACCGTCACCACGCGGGACCGGTCGTGGACGGCCCAGTTCGAACACACCCTGCTGGTCACCGGCGACGGCGTGGAGATCCTGACGCTGCCCTGAGGGTGCGGGGCCTGCACCCGGCCCCGCGATCCCCAGCTCACTCCATGTCCGCCCAGCCGGCCGCCCCGACCCGTTCCGGCTGCACCCGCACCGGCGGCACCGGCAACTGGAGCAGCGCGTTCTCCACCACCTCGGGCAGCGCGGGATGGATCCAGTACTGGCCACGCGCCATCTGGTGCGCGGGCAGGTCGAACGCCATCGCCTGGATGATCGGCTGGATCACCGTGGCGGCCTCCGGGCCCATGACGTGCGCGCCGATGATGAGGCCGGTGGACCTGTCGCCGATGAGCTTGACGAACCCCGTGGTGTCCTCCCGGGCCCAGCCGTTGGCGGTGTCGCCGTAGCGCTGGATGGCGATGGCCGGGTCCTCACAGCTGTCCCTGGCCTCGGCCTCCGTGCACCCCACCGAGGCGATCTGCGGATGGGTGAAGACGCCGGCCGGGACTGCCTTGTGGTTGGTCACCATCAGCTCGTCCGGGTGGGCCAGGTTGTGCTTGACCACCCGCGCCTCATGGTTGGCCACGTGCTTGAGCGCGTACGGCGAGCTGACGTCGCCGAGCGCGAAGATGCCGTCCACCGGGGTGCGCTGGTGCTCGTCGACCACCACCCGGCCGTGGGCGACCGGGACGCCCGTCGCGTCCACGTTGAGCCGGTCGGCGTTGGACACCCGGCCGGTGGCGATGAGCAGCAGGTCGGCCTGCACCTGGCCCGGCCCGTCAGGCCCGTCGAGGTGGACGAGCACGCCGCCGTCCGGGCCGGGCTCCACCGAGGTGACCTCGGTCTGCAGGCGCAGGTCGTACCGCTTGCCGACCAGCTCGGTGAACGCGGTGGAGACGTCGATGTCGTGGTGCTTGAGCACCCGCGGACCTCGGACGAGCTGGGTGACCGTGGTGCCGTAGGCGTCGAAGACGTGCGCGAACTCGGCCGCGATGTAGCCGCCGCCGACCACGACCAGCGACCGGGGCAGCTGCTCGATCCGCATGATCGTGTCCGAGGTGTGCACGACGTCCAGCGGCATGTCGTCCAGGCCGGGGTAGTCGGGGACGACGGCGCGGGAGCCGGCGCCGATGACGAACCGGTCGCCGGTGATGGTCTCGACGCCGCCGTCGTTCAACTGGATCTCCAGCTGCTTGTGACCGGTGAACGCGCCGAAGCCCTCGAAGACGGTGATGTTGGGCGTCTCGTCGCCCGTGCGGTAGGCCCGGCCGGCCGCCTCGATGGCGTCGATGCGGCCGAAGACCCGGTCGCGGATGGCCGTCCAGTCGGCGTCCTGCACCGTGGCGTGGACGCCGAGGTCGGCCACGTCGCGCAGAGCGGTGAGCACGTCGGCCGGGTGGACATACATCTTGGTCGGGATGCAGCCGACGTTCAGGCAGGTCCCGCCGAACTTGTCGGCCTCGACGACGGCGATGCTCCAATCGTCGAACTCCGGGCCAGGGATGCTGTTGGCCGAGCCGGTACCGATGATGACCAGGTCGAAATGGCGCACCCGGTCAGGCTACGACGCGGCGCAGCCATCGGTGGCCGGGCCTCACCCGGAGGGTGCACGGGCGGCGAGGACCTGCTCGCGCAGGATGTCGGCGTGACCGGCGTGCTGCGCCAGTTCGCGCAGCACCTGCACGACGAGCGCCCAGACGGTGCGCTCGCCCTTGCCGCCGTGCACCACGTCGCCCAGCTGCAGCGGCGCGAGCTGCGCGCGGGACCGTGCCCAGGTACGGCGGTGCGCCTGGGTCACCGAGGCGATGGTGTCGTCCTCCGCCAGCACGAAGGACGAGTCCGGCGTGCTCCCCACCCCGATCTCCCGCAGCGACCGGCCGGTGATCGCATGGTCGAACCAGACCGCCTCGACGTAGGTCACATGCTTGACCAGGCCGAGCAGCGTCGTCCTCGACGGCACCAGTCGGGCGCGGGCCTCGTCCTCGGTCAGGTCGGCGAGCGCATCCTGGAGCGCCTGCCGGTACTCGTCCAGCAGGTCGTCGAAGCGGGTGCGGAGGTCGACGGTCCAGGTGGGCGTTGCGGCGGGGTCGGGCATCGGATCACGGTATTGCGCTGGCTGCTGCGGGTCTCGCCCTGTCAGGTCAGGATCGGGCCGCCGATCGCGATGACCAGGCCCAGGACGACGAAGAGCGTGGCGATGACCGCGTTGAGCCCGCGACTGGGTGGCAGCAGCGACGGCACGCGGCGCGCCACGGCGCGTTGCATCCCGAGGAGTGCGTTTGCGGTGCCGCGGTGGTTGGTCAGCGTGAGTACGCCGACCAGCACCAGGTCGAGGCCGACCGGGACCAGGGCGAAGGCGAAGCCCCGCCCGCCGTCGGGGAACGCCACGGCGCCGATCACCAGGCTCAGCACGAGCAGCACCACGAGCGACGCCCAGCTCACCTTCGCGACACGGGGGACCGCCCGCCAGTGGTCGCCGAACCGGTCGATCATCGACTCGGCAGCTGCTCTGGGGACAGCTGACCGATCAGCGCGCCGGCGGTGAGCTCCTCCGCGCAGCGGGCCGGGCCCGGGGCGGTGGACGTCACGGCACCGGCGGCCCAGGCGACGTCGGGGTTGAGCTCGGGCACCGCCACCAGCCGGCCGTCCACCGGCATGGAGCTGTCCAGCGAGGGTCCGGGAACACCGGGTTGGTCGTCGGCCGGCATGCGGGTGCTGGTCAGCCCGAGTGGCTCGATGACCGCGGTCCGGATGACCTCGCTGACTCCTCGTCCGGTGACCAGTTCCAAGGTCCGGCCGAGCAGGACGTCGTTGGAGTCGCTGGAGACGTGCTTGGTGCCGAGCGGGTGATCGGCCGGTTGCGTCCGGATGAGCTCGATGGTCTGGTCGATCGTCCACGGGGTCATCGGGTGGGCCTGGAACCGCGCGATCAGGTCGGTGCCCGCGGTGTCGCTCCGGACGCCGGCCGATGTCGACAGCAGCTGCCGGATGGTGATCGTGTCGCCGTTGGGGATCCCGTCGGCGAAGGTGGTGGCGAAGGCATGCTCGAACGCGGCCTGCAGCCGGGCCTCGGTCGCGGCGTCGAGTTCGACCGCCGGACCGGACGCGGTGGACCTCGGCGAGGCCGCCGCCTCGCCCCCGCAGCCGGCGACCGGCAGGGCGGGCAGCACCAGCGAGACCAGGCAGCGACGCGACCGACTCGGCATCGGGGTTCTCCTCGGGGGCCGGCCCCCGGCGCGGGACGCTGATCACGGGGAGTTCCGCGGGACGCTAGAGGTCGGTGATCATCCGCGTCACGTCGGGCAGTGTCGCGTCGGGCCGGATCATCCGGTGGTCACCCCAGATGCCGGGAGAGGCACCGAGTCGATCACCGCTACCGTCGAAGCAGTCAGGACGAACGGCTGCGAGCCTCGTCGCAGGGCGGTGCCGCGGCGACGGGAGGTTGGTCATGATCGAACCGGACTCGCCGACGAGTCGCGGGGTGCGACGCCGTCCCAAGCGCACGAAGGGAGCCCGCACCCTGGCGTACCACTCGAGCGACGTCGACCTCGGCCCTGATGACGAGGGCGGTGCCGGGGTCCGAGAACCACGGCGCCCGGGCCCGGTCATCGGACCGCAGCAGGCGGAGTTCGCGGACGAGGACGCCGCCACGACGTGAGCACCACACCGACCGGCCGAGGAGGTCGATCAACTGGCAGGTGCGGCGCCGCACCGTCGCCGAGCCTGCGACGATGGACTGGCCCGGCGATGAGCATCCCGCTGTTGCCGCGGTGCGCGCGGTCCTGGCGCCGGACGGGCAGCCGTTGTCAGTCCGGTTCTTCCAGCGACGTGGCACGGTCGCGGCGGTGGTCGCCGAGACGTCCCGCGCCCGCTACCCGGTCATCGTGACCGCCCGCGACGGTCGATGGGTGGTGCCGTCGCTCGTGTCCGGAACCTCGCAGCCGGCGGTGCCGCGGCAGCCCCGCTCGGCGGTGCCGCCGAAGCTCATGTGGGACTGCCTGCATTCCTCCGACCTGCCGGACGTCGTCGAGCAGCCATCCGCCGCCGTCTGGGCGGTGTTCATGGGGCAGGCCGCGCTGGACGGGCGGCTGCTGACGGTGGAGAGCGACCTGGACGTGCAGAGTTGCGAGGTCGGCGAGGACGGGTTCGTGGCCGTGCTGTTCCGCTCGTCGCGGCACCACCGGCCCCGGCTGCGGATGCGCACCGCGTCCGGCGAGACGGTGGCGCTGTTCACCGGTGAGCCCGGCGTGCCCCGATGACGAGCTGGTCCGGTCCCGTCGACATCCACTCGGCCGGCGACCGTCCCGCACCTGTGCGGCAACCGGGTTGCACGGTCGGCGGTGTCGCCGCGCGTCCTGGCTGTCGGGACGACTGGGACGGAGGGTCATGTCGCGACGCGGGTGGCACCTGAGGACCGGCGCCCACGGGCAGCGCTCGATGCCGCCCAGGTGTTCGCCGACGGCGCGCCGCGGTCCGTCCTGCAGCGCGTCACCGCCCTGGACGCCCACCGGGCCGCGCGGGAGGTCGCCGATGAGGTCGCGCGCCTGTCCGCTCGGGCGTGCGGAGATGCCGCGGCCGCCGCGTTCCTGCACCCCATCGCGCGGGCGACCCAGGTCGGGCACATCCTGCGGTCGGCGGCGTGCGCGGCCAGGGTGGCGGAGCTCCGGGCCGGTGGCGACGCCGCTGTGGCGACGGCACTTCTCCGATCGACGGGCGACCGCGCCTCGCCGGTGGTCGCGGCGGTGCTCCGCCGGTACCCGGAGGCTCCGACCGGACGGAGTCGGTTGTCGCACCTGATGGTCGAGCTCGACACCCTCCTTCGGTCGCTCGGACCACACCGTCCGGACGACGCGCGCGTTCCCCGGTGCGCGCGGCCGGGCGGGCCCGAGTAGGGACGTCCGGTCAGCTCGGCGCCCCCGGAGTGCCCGTGCCGGTACGGGCCCGGTGCCGCTGCACGCCGGCCCGGTTGGCGCAGCGCACCGAGCAGTAGCGCTGCCGGCCGTTGCGGGTCACGTCGACGACGACGGCCCGGCACGGGGCGGCCTCGCACCGCCGCAGCCGGTGCACGCCGCGCGTGACGAGGTGCAGGGCGGTCCCGACGCTGATCACGGCCTGGAGCGTGGCCGGCAGCGTCTGGCCGTCGTCCCGGTAGTGCAGGTGCCACCCTTCGCCGTCGTGATCGGTGAGTCGCGGGTACGCGGTGACCGCCGCCATGTGTGCGTTGAGCACGACCGCGCGTGCATCCGGCGAGGACGCGTCCACGACCGTCAACCAGTCGTCGATCACGCGACGGGTCTGCTCGTGATCGCCCGGTCCGACCGGGAAGTCCATCGTCATGCCGAACTCTCGTGTCCTGGCTTCGATGCCCGCCCGATCGGCCGGCCAGTCGTTGGCCAGCGAGGCGGCCAACCGCACGGCGTACTCGCCGTAAGGGTTGAGATGCACAAGGCCATTACAGCATGGTCGTGGCATGACCATGACGAGCCCCGACCTCACCCACCCCGGAGCCCTTCCACCAGGTCCGAGCGCGGACAGGCACGAGCACGCGTGGGTGACGGAGTCGCAGCACCGGACGTCGGCCGGTCTGCTGCGGTACGTCCGCTGCGACCAGTGCGGCCTCCGCCGGATCGATCTCCAGTCCCGTCCGGCGATGCCGCCCGAGGCATTGACCCGGGTGATCGGTGCGCCACGGCGGATCGCGCCGTCGGCCGAGCTCGATCGTCGACGGCTTCCGGACGGATGCTGCGCCTGATCAGCTCGGGTGCGAGGACGGCCACGGTGGATCCCGGAGGGTCTCGAGGGCTCCGCGAGCCCGCCGGAGCCGGCGGACCTCGAACGGCGTCACGACGATCCCGGTCCACACCAGGGTGCCGAGCCAGACGAAGAACACCCCGGCCATCGAGAGTCCAGTCTGGTCGGGCGGCAGGACCGACATCGTGACCCCGGCGGTGGTGAACGACAGGGCCGGCACCGTGATCAGCGCCGGAACGCGCAGCAGTGACGCCGCGACGGCGATGACCGGCAGGGTTCCGGCGAATCCCCAGACCTGCCAGGCCGGGGGCCCGGCGTACGACTGCTCCTCCAGACCGAACCAGACCGACCAGACCAGGACCGTGGCCGCGACGAGCAGCACCAGCGCGACGCCCCACCAGACGACTTGCAGGGCGAGGGAACGGATGGTGCGTCCACCGACCGGTTGCGTCACGCGTCCTCCCGGCTGTCAGCGGTCCTCGTGCGCGGATCGGGCACCACCACGATCGCGATCGATCAGTGTTCGCCCGTGCCGGGTCGGTGCCCGAACCGGGTCAACCGAACGATCGCACGAGCTCGACGACCACGAACGGCGCCGCCACCGCCATCCACGCCATGATCAGCCGCTGGTGGATCCGCTGGTGCCGGGGCGAGAGCCGGCCGCGTCCCGGCCGCGTCCCGGCCGCTCGCACTCGGGAGTCCGGGCGTACCAGTACCAGTGGAGCACGATGAGCGCGACGACGCCGGCCGTCCAGACACCGCCGAACACGTGACTCACGGGGACGACGATCCCCGCCGCAGACACGAGGGAGCCCGGGCGTCATCCATCGGAACCTCGGGGGTACAGGTACAGAGGCTGCTCGGTCGCGATGCCGTCTGCCGACGTGATGGTCAGGGCGCCCACCACCCGGCCAGAACCGGTGGCGGCGTCGATGACGACCGGTGGCGGTGGTGGGGGTGGCAGGTCACGGTCGTGCAGGGTCAACCGGTCTCGGCCGATGCGGTACGGGACGTAGCCGAAGCCGGTGCAGTCGTCGACGACGAGGTCGTCAGCCGGGACGTCGTCGACCGTCCAGACGTCGACGGGGCCACCGGTGTTGTTCAGGCGGACGAAGAACTGGGCCGTGAACCGGTCCGGGACGAGGTACACGCCGGTGGCCTCCGGCTCTCGACTGCCCGCGATGCCCGGCGCGTCGAGCATGCGCGTCCAGTCGAGACCGTGGCGCTGGATCGACGCGCGGTTCCGGACGGAACTGACGTGGAACATGGGCGGCACCGAGCCGAGGGTGAGTGGTGATCAGGTTCCTCGCAGCTTCGGCGTCCGACCGATGCCGCCGGCGCCGCTCCGGCAGCGCGGCGCCGGACAGGGCGCCCTTTCGGCAGGTCAGCCGCGGGCGAGCAGGCGGCGACGCAGGACGATGGTCACCACCGTCACCAGCGAACTGCCGGCGAAGGCTGCGACGAAGATCCAGATGGCTGCCATCCACAGCGGAGTCGGGAACGCCGACGGCGCGAGGGTCGCGACGAGGACCGCGCCGAGGATGGCGCCCAGCGCGCCGCCGGGCAGTCGTCGGCCCGCGTCCTGGTCGATCGGGCCGCGGCCGGTCATCGCCTGGACGGCGGCCCACGACAGCGCCGCGAGTGCGGTGACGCCCACCGCCCACCATCGTTGGGACGCGGTGGTCGTCGCCGGCAGGGTGATCAGTGGGGCGAGCGCGACGATCATGCCGATCCCGAAGACGATCGATCGCCGGCGGCGCATCCCGCGGACCCGGTGCTCGGGATCCTGCGAGCGATCGGCCAGGCTCATCGTCGGGCCCTCTCTTCGAGACCAGCAGTCGATCACGACAAATCGGACAGTAGCAGTGGACGGGGCGGCGCGAGACACCGACCGGCGCTGCCCACGTCGCTGCCGTGATGATCACTGACCGGAACCGGGCGTGGCGCTGCGCTGATCGACTCGTCCTCGAGTGGAGGGCCGCCGACTCAGTCGTTGTCGATGGTCACCGAGTGCAGCCGGCGGTCGACGACCTCGGGATCACCACCGGCCCGGTTGGCGGTGCCGAGCGCGTCGATGGCGGCCACGTCGTCGGCGCTGAGCTCGAAGTCGAAGACGTCGATGTTCTCCGCGATCCGCTGCGGGTCCGCCGACTTCGGAATGACCGACAGGCCGTGCTGCAGGTGCCAGCGGATGACGACCTGGGCGGAGGACTTGCCGAAGCGCTCGGCCACGCCGGTGATCGTCGGATGCTCGAGCGGGCTGTGCGGCGCGTCCGGGCGGCCGGCGTTGTAGACCCGGCCGCCGCCGATCGGCGCCCAGGACTGGGTGATGACGCCGTGCGCGGCGTTGAACGGGCGCACGCGTGGCTGGTTGAAGAACGGATGGAGCTCCACCTGGTTGACTGCCGGCACCACCGAGCCGGCGTCGATGAGGTCCCGCAGGTGGTGGGGGTGGTGGTTGCACACGCCGATGGCCCGGACCCGGCCCTCGGCCAGCAGCTCCTCCAACACCAGCCAGGACTCGACGGTCTGCGACCAGCTGGCGGGCTCCGGCCAGTGGATCAAGTACAGGTCCAGGCGATCGAGTCCGAGCCGCCGCAGGCTGGCGTCGAACGCCTTCCGGGTGCGGTCCCGGCCGTGGTCGGTCATCCACAGCTTGGTCGTGACGAAGACGTCCTCACGGTCGATGCCGGACCGGCGGATGCCCTCGCCGACCTGCTCCTCGTTGAAGTACGCCGCGGCGGTGTCGATCAGCCGGTAACCGGCGGCGATGGCGGTGGTGACGACGTCCGCCGTCTGCTCGGCTGTGCTCTGGAAGACGCCCAGTCCCAGGGCGGGCATCGGCACGCCGTTGTTGAGAGTGAGCGTCGGGCTGGGACCTGCAGTGGACACCGGGGAACTCCTGTCGTCGCGATGGCGGACGCCATCCTGCGCGGTCGCGCGCGATGATTGATCTCGGGGGTGCTCGCCCGGCCGTCAGACGCTGAACACCGACCCGCACCGACCCCGCACCGACCCCGCGATCGGTGCCCGGCGCGGTGATCGCCCACCGGGTACGGTGCCAGGAGGGTTCTGCCCGAGCCCCCGTGCGGTCAGCGCGCAGGCTCTCGTCACCCGACTGGCCGATCCCGATCGGAGTTCCCATGCCCGATGGACGCCGTCCGGACCCGGACCCGACCACCGTTTCCCTCCACTTCCCGGCCGACGGGGACGTGCCCGGGCTGCTGTGGCCCACCGCCGGCATCGCTGAGCCGCCCACGCGGCGACGCACACCGCCACGCGGGCACCGATCCACTCGGGTCGAGGCCACCTCGTGCGCGGCGTTCCGGTTCCACTGATCCGCGAGCAGGCGGCGACCGATGCGTTGCTCGCCGAACACCCCACGCCCGGCGAGCGGTTCGGCGCCCCCGGCATCGCCATCCGCGAGCTGTGGGTGCACCGGGTCGACGAGGCGCTCGAGACCAGCCCGGTGGCCACGGCGGCCACCGCGGTGCACAGCACCCCACCACCCCCTCGCCCCGCCGCCAGGTCCCCGGCGGTCCCAGCACCCGCGGCCGCGGCGGTGGCCACGTCCATCGCGATGGTCGCCGCCACCGGAGGCTCGGCCCGGTGTCCTCCCTTCCGGTCCGTGTGGCGATCCAGGGCGGGCCGGTGGCGGTCGGCCTGTCGATCCGTGCTCGCGCGTGCGATAACGCCTGCATGTTCCAGCCGCGTTACGGAGTCGATGCACGGTGGTGACGAGGGTGTCGTCGCAGGTCAGCGCCCGGTGGAGTTCCGCACACGCCCCGTCGCGTGACACCGGCGGAAGCACCGGTCTAACCTCTGGACATGGACAGGTCAGACCAATCCGCTCCGCAGCGCCGGTTCGCTGAGGTCGCCCAGTCCATCCTGGCCGGCATCGCCGACGGGCGGTTCCTGCGCGGTTCCAAACTGCCCGCCGATCGGGACCTGGCCACGATGTTGGGTGTCTCGCGCTCCACGGCGCGGGAGGCGTTGCTGGTCCTGGAACTGATCGGTGCCATCGACATCCGGCACGGCGACGGTGTCTACGTCTCCACCAAGCCGATGGCCATCGACGAGCACGACGTCATCCTCAACGGCGAGCCCCGCGATCTCATCGAGAGCCGCGGGCTCCTCGAGCCGGTGACGACACGACTGACGGCGGAACGGATCTCGGCGGAGCAGTTGGTCGAGTTGCGCGAGCTCATCGACCGCGCCGAGGCCGCCGTGCACGAGAGCAACGCCCTGCAGTTCCGCGAGTTCGGCTTCGCCTTCCACTCCCGGCTCGCCGCCTGTTGCGGCAACCAGCTCCTCGGCGAGGTGGTGGCCCAACTGGTCGACGTCGAGCGACACCCGTTGTGGACGCTCATCAACGACCACGCATTACGCACCCCGGAGATGCGCCTCGAACAGATCCAACAGCACCGCACCGTCCTCGACGCCATCGAGGCGGGCGACGGGCCGCGCGCCGAGCAGGCGATGCGCGCGCATCTCGTCGAGCTGGAACGGACCGTCTTCGCCAAGGAACGCCCCAGTACCCGGAACCTCCCACTGCAGTAGCCCAGACCGACCCACCGGCACCACCGCTCGTCGCAGACCGTCGCGGTCCGTGGCGCCGCCTCACCTGGTTCCCGCGTCGTGACGACCGGGAGCGTCTCCGGCCATCACCGGCCGGCGACCCCACGTCCCCTGCCGCCGCAGCCGGCGTCGCCGACGCCGCACATCCCCAGCCCGCTCACCGCTGCCCGCGCCCAGTGCTGCCCCGATCACCTCCGGTCGTCGCCCGGCGCCGATGCCCCACGCTCTCTTGGAGGAGGACCCCATGCTCGACCTCGCCCTCATCGGCGGCACCGTCGTCACCCCGGAAGGCCCAGCCCTGCTGGACGTCGGGGTCGCCGACGGCCGCATCGCCATGCTCTCGGCGCCCGGCACCCTGCCCGAGGCGACCGAGACCCTGGACTGCACCGGCAAGCTCGTGCTGCCCGGTGGTGTCGATCCGCACGTGCACACCAACGCGCCGTACGGCATGCCCAACGTGCTGGGCCGCGACATCATCGGCAAGGCCGCGCTCTACGGCGGCATGACCACCTTCATCGACTTCGTGTGGCCCGGCATCAAGTCCCCGCTGGCCACCGTGCAGGACATGGTCCAGCAGTGGGAGGGCACCTCCTACACGAACTACGGGTTCCACGTGGTGCTCTCGGACCAGTCCGACGACGCGGCCATCGCGGAGATCGGCGAGATCGTGGAGCAGGGCTTCCCCAGCTTCAAGATCTTCACCACCGACATCACGCCCACCGACATGCCGGGCTTCCGCACCTCGGGCGGCACCCTCTGGGAGATCATGGCGGCCACCGCGAAGGCCGGCGGGATCGTCGACATCCACGCCGAGGACGACGAACTCGTGATGCACCAGTACCGCAAGCACTTCGAGGCCGGCAAGACCGACATCGTGTACATGCCCGACGTGCACACCACCATCTCCGAGGACCTGGCCTTCCACCACGTGCTCCGGATGGCCTCGCACATCCCCGGCTCGGCGGTGTACCTGCACCACGTCACGGCCAAGCTCGGCGTCGACGCGCTGCGCTGGTTCCGGGCCAAGGGAGTGGCCGCGTACGGCGAGACCCTCGCGGTGCTGAGCATGGCCACCGCCGACCGCTACGCCGAGCCGGACGGGCACAAGTACCACATCTACCCGTCGCTGAAGTTCGACGAGGACGTCGAGGCGATCTGGGACGGCGTGGCCGACGGGACCATCCACACCTCGGGCACCGACGGGGTCTGCTGCCTGTGGGAGGAGAAGAACCGGGCCCGCACCATCGACGGGACCTTCGGCGGCGTCACGGGTGTCGAGCCGAAGCTGGCCCTGTTCTACACCGAGATGGTGCACCGCCGCGGGATGGGCCTGAAGAAGCTCGTCGAATTGACCGCCGAGAACGCGGCCAAGATCTTCGGCCTGTACCCGCGCAAGGGCGCCATCCTGGTCGGCTCGGACGCCGACTTCGCCGTGCTGGACCCGACCGCCCGCCGCGTGCTGGACCCGGCCGAGCTGCACGAGGGCGACTACACCCCGTGGAACGACCGGGTGGTCGAGGCCTGGCCCGCACACACGGTCCTCGGCGGTCGGGTGGTGGTCCGCGACGGCGTGATGGTCGACGAGGGCACGCACGGTCAGCTGCTGCTGCGCCGGCTCGATCCGGCCGTCGCCCTGGGCAAGGCGGTCTGACATGGCCACCCCGACGACGGCACCCGGGAGGAGGTGGGGAGCGATGTCCGCACTGTTCGGCCGGAGCCGCAGTGTGCTGAGCCGGCTGGTGGGCGCCCTGGTCGTCGTGCTGGGCGTCGTGACGCTGACCTTCTTCCTGGCCCGCGTCGTCTCACCGGACCCGACCAATCTCTACGTCTCGCCGCAGGCCGACCAGGCCACCCGTGACCAGGTCCGGGCGATGATGGGCCTGGACAAGCCGGTGCTCGAGCAGTACGTCACCTACCTCGGCCAGCTGGTCCGCGGTGACCTGGGGACGTCGTTCTCCACCGGCCAGCCGGTGCGGGACGACCTGCTCAGCCGGTTGCCCGCCACGCTGGAGCTGGCCACCTACAGCCTGATCATCGGCACGCTGGTCGGTGTCGTGGTGGGGATCGTCGGCGCGGTCCGCCGCGGCGGGATCCTCGACCACACCGGTCGCTTCGTCACGGTGGCCGGTCTCGCGCTGCCGCAGTTCTTCGTCGGCCTGATGCTGCTGTGGATCTTCTTCGTGGTGTTGGGCATCGCGCCCGGACCGGTCGGCCGGCTGCCCGTCGGCCTGGTGGACCCACCGCAGACCACCGGCTTCGTGGTCATCGACGCGCTGCTGTCGGGCCAGTGGGCCGTCGCCGGCGCCGCCCTGCAGCAGCTGGCGCTTCCGCTGATCACCCTGGCGTTCGCCATCTTCGCGCCGATCGCCCGGACGGTCCGCACGGCGATGCTGGAGGCGCTGGACGCCGACTACGTGCGCACCGCGACCGCGATGGGCCTCCCGCAGCGGACCATCCACTACCGGTACGCGCTGAAGAACGTGCTGCTGCCGGTGCTGACCATGCTGGCCGGTGTCATCGGTTTCGCCTTCTCCGGTGCAGTGCTCGTCGAAGGGGTCTTCGCCTGGCCGGGCATCGGCCAGTACGCGCTGGATGCCATCCAGCAGTCCGACTTCGCCGCCATCCAGGGCTTCGTGCTGTACGCCGCTGTGCTCTACGTCGTCGTCTACCTGCTGCTGGACCTCCTGTACGCCCGAGTGGATCCGAGGGTGCGACTGTGAACCTCACCCTGACTCCGAACAAGAGCGCGGCGAGCCCGGACACCGCGGCGAACGCTCCGCGTCGGCGCCGGCTGACCCGGCTGCCGCGGCGCGGGTCGATGGCGGTGGGCCTGGTCATCGTCACCGTGCTGCTGGTGGTGGCCGTCGGCTCGATGTTCTGGACGCCCTACGACCCCGACGCGAGCGGCGTGGGACTGCCGTACCAGCCCCCCAGCGCCGAGCACTGGTTCGGGACCGACCGGGTCGGTGCGGACGTCTTCAGCCGCACCATGGCTGCCGCCGCCACCGACGTCGGCATCACGCTCGCCGCCGTGCTCATCGCCCTGGTCGTCGGCACCGTCGTCGGCGCGGTGTCCGGCTTCGTGGGCGGCGCGGTGGACACCGTGGTGATGCGGTTCATGGAGATCCTGCAGGCGTTCCCGGCGCTGCTGCTGGCCATGCTCATGGTCGCCGCCGTGGGCCCGGGCACGCTCAACGTCATCGTCGTGGTCTCGATCGTCGGCATCCCGAACTACGTCCGGCTGGTCCGCGCCGAGATCCTGTCCAAGAAGCACTGGCAGTTCGCCGAGGCCGCCCGGATGGTGGGCAACTCCCGGTCCCGGGTGCTGTTCCGCCATCTGCTGCCCAACAGCATGACCCCGGTCATCGGGTTCTCGTCGGTGAACGCCAGCTGGGTCGCGGTGATCGTGGCCAGCCTCGGGTTCATCGGCCTGGGCATCGAACCGGGCAGTGCCGAGTGGGGCTCGATGATCTCCCGCGGCCAGGACTCGATCCTGTCCGGTGAGTGGTGGATCTCGACCTTCCCCGGGATCGCCATCCTGGTGCTCTCGGCCGCCTTCTACCTGATCGGAGACGGGTTGACCGAGTCGGGGGAGCAGCGATGAGCGTCGCACTGGCCGAGGGCAATCTGCTGGACGTCGTCGACTACCGGGGCGGGTTCCGCGGTCCGGACGGGGAGGTGACCGAGGTCCTGGCCGGAGTGTCGTTCGGCCTGCGACGCTCGACCCTCACCGCGGTCGTCGGGGAGACCGGGAGCGGGAAGTCACTCACCGCACTGTCCGTGCTGGGTGTCCAGCCCCGCGGCTTCGTCCGCACCGGCGGCCGGATGCTGTTCGATGGCGAGGACCTCTTCGCCGGCGGCCCGCGCAGTTTCGAGCGGGTGCGCGGCAACCGGATCAGCCTGGTCTTCCAGGACGCACGGGCGGCGCTGAACCCGGTGTTCACCGTCGGCCACCAGCTGATCGACGTGTGCCGGGCGCACCGCCGGCTGGGCCGCAAGGAGGCCGAGCAGGTCGTGCTCGACATGCTCGAGCGCGTCCGCATCCCGGACCCGCTCCGGCGGATGCGCCAGTACCCGCACGAGTTCTCGGGCGGCATGGCCCAGCGGGTCATGCTGGCCATGGCTCTGGTGAGCGAGCCGGAACTGCTCGTGCTGGACGAGCCGACCACCGGCCTCGACGTCACCATCCAGGCCGACATCATGGACCTGCTGGTCGAGCTCATCAGCTCCTCCGGACTCACCGCCTGCCTCATCACCCACGATCTCGGCGTGGTCGCCCAGACCTGCCAGGACGTCGTGGTGATGCGGTCGGGCACCGTCCGCGAGATCGCCACCTGCGAAGAGCTCTTCACCGCGCCGCGGGACGAGTACACCCGGGACCTGCTGGCCGCCAGCCGACTCGTGGAGGCCCGATGACCAGCGCCGTGAACACCGCCGCACCGAGCACCGCGGTCGTCTCCCACCCCGTGCTGAACGTGGTGGGACTGCGCAAGCAGTTCAAGGTGCGCGACGGCGGCCGGACGGCCGAGCTCACCGCGGTCGACGACGTCGACCTGGCCATCGCGCCGGGGGAGACCGTCGCCCTGGTCGGCGAGAGCGGCTCGGGCAAGTCGACCCTGGCCCGCTGCGTGACCCGGCTCGTCGACCCGACGTCCGGATCGGTGGAACTGGACGGACTCTCGCTCGGCCAGCTCTCCGGGCGGCAGTTGTCCCGGGCCTACCGGGACATCCAGATGGTGTTCCAGGACCCGCGCTCGTCACTGAACCCGCGGATGACGGTCGGCGCCATGCTGGAGGAGCCGCTGCGGCTGCTCGGCTCGCTGTCGGCGCCGCAGCGGGGGACCCGGGTGGCCGAACTGCTCACCGAGGTGGGGTTGCCCGCGGACTTCGCCGACCGGCGCCCGCACCAGCTCTCCGGCGGCCAGCGGCAGCGCATCGGGATCGCCCGGGCCCTGGCGGTCGACCCCAAGGTCGTCGTGCTGGACGAACCGACGGCGTCACTGGACGTCTCGGTGCGCGGCCAGGTGCTGGAACTGCTCGCCCGCATCCAGGCCGAGCGCAACGTCGCCTACCTGTTCATCACCCACGACCTGCAGGTGGTGCGGTCCATCGCCGACCGCGTGCTGGTCATGTACCTCGGCGGCATCGTCGAGGAGGGCCCCACCGAGCGGGTGTTCAGCGACCCGGTGCACCCCTACACCAAGGCCCTGATCTCGGCCGCCCCGGTGGCCGAGTGGGGCGTCACCACCGAACGGTTCGAACTCGCCGGCGAGATCCCCAGTCCGTTGCGGGTCCCGCCCGGTTGCCGGCTGGCCGGGCGCTGCCCGGTGTCCGAGCCGGACTGCTCCGAGCACCGCCCCGCCCTGCTGCCCGTCCCCGGGTCCCGCTTCGTCGCCTGCCCGCCGGAGGTCTCCCGGCGCGGCCTGCTCGAGCCGGACTCGCTCGATCACCCAGCCACCCCGGCACACCCAAGGAGCACCTCATGACGCGATTGCGCACCCGCCTGGTCGCCCTGGCGAGCGCCCTGGCCATCGGCACCGCCGTGACCGCCTGCGGCGGCGGCACGTCCGGATCCGGTGGCGGGACGTCCGCCTCCGGCGCCACGGCGACCGGCATCGTCACGGCCTGGCCGTCCGACGTCGCCACCCTGGATCCCGGCAACGTCTCGACCGACCAGGACAAGGAGCTGACGATGAACATCTACCAGCGGCTCCTGGAGTACGACTTCGACACCACCGACAGCGGTTCGCTGGTCTGGAAGGGCCTGGACGCCGCGCCCTCGCTGGCCGAGTCGTACGAGCTGCAGGGCAGCGACATGATCTTCCATCTACGGGACGACGTGACCTTCCATCCGAGCGGCAACCCGCTGACTGCCGAGGACGTGCGCTACAGCTACGAGCGGGCCATGGCCGGGGCGGGCGCCATCGACCTGTCCAACGGCGGCATCCAGGACCCCGAGCAGATCACCGTGGTGGACGACCACACCGTCAAGATGAGCGTCACCGACGTCGCCGGCAATCCGGTGCCGGCCTCGGAGACGACCCTGGCCACGGTCCGCATGCCGAACTACGGCATCGTCGACTCGGTCACGGTCAAGGAGCACGCCACCGACGCCGACCCGTACGCCACCGAGTGGCTCAAGACCAACGCCGCCGGCACCGGGCCGTACTTCATCGACAGCCGGTCGCCGGGCCAGCAGATGGTGCTCAAGGCGGTGCCGGACTCCTGGTCCGAGGCGCCGGCCTACGACACCGTCACGGTGCGGATCGTCGGCAACGGCAACATCGCGTCGCTGGTGCGCGGCGGGCAGGTCAACGCGGCGCTGTTCGGACTGACGCAGAAGGACCTCAACGACCTCGACGAGGCGGGCCTGACCGTCGACCACCAGGCGACCCCCGACTTCATCCACCTGCAGATGGCGGAGGACTCCGGGCCGTTCACCGACGAGCGGGTGCGCCAGGCCGTCGCGTACGCCATCCCGTACGACCAGATCGTGTCCTCGATCTTCTTCGACCGGGCCCAGCGGTCGCTGTCCTACGTGAACCTCAAGGCTCCCGGGTACGACGAGGCCTGGGGCACGTACCGCACCGACCTGGACCAGGCCAAGGCGCTCATGGCCGAGGCGGGGAACCCGGCGATCAGCGTCCCCCTGCTCTACAGCAACGCCGAGCCGGCCTACGAGGACATGGCGCTGCTCATCCAGACCTCACTGGCGCAGATCGGGATCACGGTCACCCTGCAGCCGCAGACCCCGGCGGCGATGTTCGACACCATCCTGACCCGGGCCACCACACCGGAGGGCGAGCCGGTCAGCGAGGGCGCCATGGCGATGTTCAACCTGAGCATCTACCTGGACGACCCGAAGTCGCCGGTGAGCTTCTACTCCCGCACCGGTGGAGCGCTGAACTACCCGCGCTTCAGCGACGCCGAGCTCGACGCCGTGGCCGACGCCCAGCAGTTCGCCGAGCCGTCCGCCGAGCGCGAGCAGGCGTACGTGGGCCTGCAGGCCACCGCCGCTGAGGACGCGTCCTTCCTGCCGCTGGTCATCACCGGCCGCACCGTGGTGGTCGCCGACGGCATCACCGGCATCTCGTACTCGCCCGAGATCGGCATCCGCTACTGGACGCTCGAGCCGTCCAGCTGACCCTGAGTCCATCCCACCGCGGCCGTGCCGGAGCGTCGAGGAACTGCTCGGCGCCCGGCGCGGCACGGCCTCTCTGGAGAACCCATGAAGCTCGGCGTCTTCATCCCGACCGGCAACAACGGCTGGATCCCGTCGACCACCTCCCCGCAGTACCAGCCCACCTACGAGCTCAACCGCAGCGTCGTCGAGCGCGCCGAGGCGATGGGCTTCGACTTCGCACTGTGCATGGTCAAGTTCCGCGGCTTCGGCGGCCAGATCAAGTTCTGGGACACCACCCTCGAGACGTTCACGCTGATGTCGGCGCTGGCGCCGGTGACCGAGCGGATCAAGCTGTACTGCTCGGTCGCGGTCCTCACCCTGCACCCGGCGGTGGTGGCCCGGATGGCCGCCACCATCGACGACATCGCACCCGGCCGGTTCGGCATCAACATCGTGTCCGGCTGGAACCGCAGCGAGTACTCCCAGATGGGGCTGTGGCCCGGGGACGACTACTTCCAGCGGCGGTACGACTACGCCGGCGAGTACGTCTCGATCATGCGCGAGCTGTGGGAGACCGGGCAGAGCGACCACCGCGGTGACTTCTTCACGCTGGAGGACTGCCGGCTCGGGCCGACACCCGCGCATCACATCGACATCGTGGCGGCCGGCTCCTCGCCCCGCGGCCGGCGCTTCGCCGCCGAGTACGCCGATTTCAACTTCACCGACGCCGCCGGACCCGACGGCCTGCGTACCGCGAACGAGGAACTGGCGGCCGCCGCCGCGGTCACCGGCCGGTCGGTGTCCTCGATCGTGCTGCGCCAACTGGTGCTGGACGACACCGACGCGGGCGCCCGGGCCAAGGTCGAGCACTACAACGCGGGCACCGACCGGGTCGCCGCCGGCAACATGGCCGGCAACTACCAGGTGGACAGCACCGGCACCTCCTCCCAGGCGGCCGCCGAGCAGCTGCTGGCAGCCAACGCGGCCTCACTCACCAACGGCCTCATCGCCGGCTCCCCGGCCACCGTCGCCGCGACGCTCAACGAGCTGGCGGCGGTCGAGGGCACCGGCGGCATCCTGGTCAGCTTCGACGACTACCGCGAGGGCCTGGACCGGTTCCGCGACGTGGTGCCGCTGCTCGACTTCGAACTGGCCGGGGCGCCGCAGCCCGCCACGGCCTGACGGTCCCGCGGCACCAGTCCCGGATGGCCCGAGGGTGCCGGGACCCCGGACGCCCGCCGCCGGCTGGACCGGCTCCGGCCGCCGGCGGCGGCACGTCCCGGGGCGAGCGGGCCGACTAGGCTGACCCGCGGCGATCAGCCCCGGTCGCCGTGCACTGACTGTCCAGCCCCGCCCTGCCGTCTGCCCTGGAGTGCCATCCGTGATCACCCGGCTGTCCACGATGTTCCTGCGGACCCTGCGGGAGGACCCGGCCGACGCCGAGGTGGCCAGCCACAAGCTGCTGGTGCGCGCCGGGTACGTCCGGCGCGCCGCCCCGGGCATCTACAGCTGGATGCCGCTGGGCTGGACGGTGTTGCGCAACGTCGAGGCCATCGTCCGTGAGGAGATGGACGCCATCGGCGCCCAGGAGGTGCACTTCCCGGCCCTGCTGCCACGGGAGCCCTACCAGGCGACCGGCCGCTGGACCGAGTACGGCGAGAACCTGTTCCGGCTCAAGGACCGCAAGAACGGTGACTACCTCCTGGGGCCGACCCACGAGGAGATGTTCACCCTGCTGGTCAAGGACATCGTCTCGTCCTACAAGGGCCTGCCGCTCTCGCTGTACCAGATCCAGACCAAGTACCGCGACGAGGCCCGACCGCGGGCCGGCCTGCTGCGCGGCCGCGAGTTCGTCATGAAGGACTCCTACTCCTTCGACGTCGACGACGTGGGACTGCAGGCGGCCTACCAGCGGCACCGGGACGCCTACATCCGCATCTTCGACCGCCTGGGTCTGCGGTACGTCATCGTGGCCGCCACCTCCGGCGCGATGGGCGGCAGCGCGTCCGAGGAGTTCCTGGCCGACTGCGAGATCGGCGAGGACACCTACGTCCGCTCGCCGGGAGGCTACGCGGCCAACGTCGAGGCGGTCACCGTGCCGGTGCCCGATCCGATCGCCGACGACGTGATCGCCGCCATCCCGGCCGCGCACGTCGAGGACACGCCGGACACCCCGACCATCGACACCCTGGTCGCGCACGCCAATCAACGGGCCGACGACCGGTACGCGGAGGCAGCACTGGGCCGGCCGTTCACCGCGGCCGACACCCTGAAGAACGTGCTGGTGCTGCTGCGCCACCCGGACGGCTCCACCGAGCCGCTGGCCGTCGGGGTGCCGGGTGACCGCGAGGTCGACCTCAAGCGGCTCGAGGCACAGGTGACCCCGGCCGAGGTGGAGGCCTTCGACGAGGCCCAGTTCGCCAAGCACCCCACGCTGGTCAAGGGCTACATCGGGCCTGGCGTGCTCGGCACCGAGAACGCCAGCGGCATCCGGTACCTCGTCGACCCCCGGGTCATTCCCGGCACCCGGTGGCTCACCGGCGCCGACCAGCCCGGCCGGCACGTCTTCGACCTGGTGGCCGGGCGGGACTTCACCCCGGACGGCGTCATCGACGCGGCTGAGATCCGCGAGGGTGACCCGGCTCCCGACGGCTCCGGCCCGCTCAGCCTGGCCCGCGGCATCGAGATGGGGCACATCTTCCAGCTCGGCCGCAAGTACGCCGAGGCCCTCGATCTCAAGGTGCTGGACCAGAACGGCAAGCTGGTCACCGTGACCATGGGCTCCTACGGGGTCGGTGTCTCCCGGGCCGTCGCCGCGATCGCCGAGAACTCCCACGACGAGCGAGGTCTCATCTGGCCGCGCGCTGTCGCCCCCGCCGACGTGCATCTGGTGATCGCTGGCAAGGGTGAGCAGATCTCCGGTGCGGCCGAGGATCTGGCCGAGGCGTTGGACGGGTTCGGGGTCCGGGTGCTGCTCGACGACCGCAACGCCTCGCCCGGGGTCAAGTTCGCCGACGCCGAGCTCATCGGCATCCCCACCATCGTGGTGGTCGGCCGCGGTGTGGCCGACGGGGTGGTGGAGCTGCGGGACCGGGCCACCGGGGAACGGCGGGAACTGCCGCTCGCCGAAGTGGCCGGGGAACTGGTCACCCTGGTGCGGACCGGACACCCGCGGGTCACTGAGCCGGTCACCGGCTGACCGAGAACCGGTACGACGTGCGGTGCCGGTAGATCTCACCGGGCCGCAACACCGACGCCCCCAGCTCCGGGTGGTTGGGGGCGTCCGGAAACCGTTGCGGCTCCAAGCAGACCCCGTCGCCCTGCCGCAGCAGGCCCAGGCGTGAGCGCTGCGTGCCGTCCAGGTGGTTGCCGCTGTACAGCTGCAGTCCCGGCTGGTCGGTGACGATCTCCAGGGTCCGGCCGCTGGCCGGGGCGTGCACTCGGGCGGCGACAGCGCCGGCCGGGCGGTCCGGGTCCAGCCGGAAGCAGTGGTCGTACCCGCCGGCCGCACGCAGCTGGTCGTCGTCCTGCCGCCACCGGGCGCCCAGGGCGACGGGGGTGCGGAAGTCGAACGGAGTGCCGGCCACCGGGATCGGCGCGCCGGTCGGGATGCCGGTCGCGTCCACCGGCAGGACGGCGTCGGCGGCCAGTTCGACCCGGTGATCGGCGACGGAGCCGGGCCGCCCGTCCAGGTTGAAGTACGGGTGGCTGGTCAGGTTCACCACGGTCGGCGCGTCGGTGGTCGCGGTGAACGCCACGTCGAGGGTGTCCCCGCGGACCCGGTACCGCACCCGCACCGACAGCCGACCGGGGAAGCCCATCTCGCCGTCCGGACTCACCAGAGCGAGGTCGACCGACTGGTCGGTCCTACCGTCGAGCACGGGACGCACCACCCACTCACGCTCGGAGAACCCGCCCGGCCCGCCGTGCAGCGTCGCTCCGCCGTCGTCCGCCGGCAGCCGGTGCCGGATCCCGTCCAACACGAAGCCGCCGCCGCCGATCCGTCCGGCCCACCGGCCGACGACGGCCCCGAAGAACCCGGGCTGACCGGCCCAAGCGGGATCCTCGGCGCCGACGGCCACATCCGCGACGAGCCCGTCGGCGTCCGGGCACCGGATCCGGCAGATCCGGGCGCCTCGGCTCGAGACGGTCACCGTGAGCATGCCGGTGCCGAGCTCGAACCGGACACCGCGGTGGTCGGTCATGTCGCCCGTCCGTTCGGTCGGAGGAGTGGAGTCGGCGGGGGCCGGACGGAGGCCAGAGATCCGACCCGCGATCGTTCAGGCACTGAACGGATTCATCGAGAGACCATATTGACACGTCCTGGGGCGGTCAATACTTTGTGCAGTCACTGACCTACTGTGGTCCGGATCATCGACTTGGTCCGGCTCCGAGGTCGGGCGAGGACCGTGGGTGCTCGCGCAGCATGGCCTCGACGACGAGCCGGCACCTCGCCCGTCGTCGGGTGCACCTCTCGGTGACGGACGGGCGGAGGCGGTCGGCGTGCGGCAACCTGCGTCCCTGCTCATCGCCTGCCCGGTCGCCGGCGCCGCGCCACCGACCTGATCGGTGTCGATCGGCGTCGATCGTGTCGGCCACCACGGGACCGGTCGTCCCGTCCAGCGTTGCCTGCCTGCGACGGTGCCCCCCGCGGTGCCGTCCCTCCGTCGCTTCCCGTCATCCGCGGGAAGTCCTCCGGTCGGTCTCCGAGACCCTCGGTACCGACCGGCCTCTCCGAGGCCTCGCCACGAGTGGGGCTCGTCCACCCTGGAAGGGGAAGTCGTATGCGTCTCAAGACCACCGCTGTCGTTGGTCTGCTCGCCGTGGCCTCGCTCTGGCTGGCGGCCTGCGGCGGTGACTCTGGAGGCGGCGCGGCGGGAACGACCTCGTCGGCCGCCTCGTCGCCGGGATCGTCCTCGGCCGGTGGCTCGACCGCGGCCGGCGCCGGTGGCGGGGGAGCCGTCGAAGGCAAGATCGGGGTCATCCTGCCGGACACCAAGTCCTCCCCCCGCTGGGAGGCGGCCGACCGCCCTGCACTCGAGAAGGCTTTCCAGGAAGCCGGTGTCGAGTACGACATCCAGAACGCCGGCGGCGACAAGGGCCAGATGCAGACCATCGCGGACCAGATGATCACCAGCGGCGTCACGGTGCTGGCCATCGTCAACCTGGACAACGAGTCCGGTGCCGCGATCGAGCGCAAGGCCGCGCAGCAGGGCGTCAAGACCATCGACTACGACCGCCTCACCCTGGGCGGCGTGGCGGACTACTACGTCTCGTACGACAACACCAAGGTCGGCGAGCTGCAGGGCCAGGGCCTGGCCGACTGTCTGGGCGACGAGCCGGCCAACATCGTGTTCCTGAACGGATCGCCGACGGACTCGAACGCCACCCTGTTCGCCGAGGGCGCCCACAACGTCCTCGATCCGCTGACGCAGTACACCCAGGTCGCGGAACAGTCCGTGCCGGAATGGGATCCGGACGAGGCGAGCACGATCTTCGAACAGATGTTCACCCAGCAGGCCGGCGCCATCGACGGCGTCCTGGCTGCCAACGACACGCTGGGCCAGGCCGCCATCGCCATCCTGAAGAAGAACGGCCTGACCATCCCGGTCACCGGCCAGGACGCGTCGGTACAGGGCCTGCAGAACATCATGGACGGCACCCAGTGCATGACGGTGTTCAAGTCGGCGCTCAAGGAGTCGGCGGCGCTGTCCGAACTGGCCATCGCGCTGGCCTCGGGTGAGGAGGGCCAGACCACCGGTGTGGCCCAGGATCCCGAGGGTGACCGTGAGGTCCCGGCCATCCTGCTCGAGCCCGAGGCCGTCACCATCGACAACGTCAAGGACGTCGTCGACGGCGGCGGGGTCACCGCGGCCGAGCTCTGCACGGGGGCCTACGCGGCCAAGTGCGCGGACGCCGGCATCAGCTGACCGCGGGTGTGGTCCCGGGGGGGGCGGGGGGGGCGCCCCCCCCCCCCCCGCGGCCCCCCCCCCCCCCCCCGCCCCCCCCGGGGGCGCGGCCCCGCCCAGGCCACCGCCGCCC